>NZ_JABUFE010000030.1 GCF_013315265.1 Parasulfitobacter algicola
GCGTGACCCGGATGAGTGACAAAGACCCAAAGGAAAGAAGGAAAACGAGCTTGACCCAAACACCCAATTAGAGAAGCTGCCGCTTACCACGTCATCTCGCTGCTGCAATTGCAACCCGCATTGCCGACATTCGCTGCGGCTGCGAGGTCAAAGGGTTGTCCGATGACTGCATCGCGGGACGGAAGCTGTCGTTCCGATCGTTCGGACAAATGGCAGCTTTGCAGTGCCTCTCGACTACTGGCCATGAACCAACAGATGCACACCGCTTGGGTTGTCTAGAGTGTCGTGCGGATGTATGTCGGCGTAGATTTCGATGATGTTGAACTCTGGATCGTGAAAGAACAGGGTCCGATGAGTCCAATCCTGGTTCGTTGGTCCTTCGATGATTTTCACACCCTTCGCCAAAAGCTCTTCATGAGCTGCGTCAACATCGGCAGGTGGGACACGGAAGCTAATTTGTGCTCCAGCTGACTTTTCAGGAATGCGCGCACCATCATAGGAACGTCCACGAGGTCGGAGACCTAGGTAGAGTGTACCGACCCGAAAGCCAACCCAAGTTCCGGCCGCTTCATCTTCAACCTCAAAGCTCAGAACCTCGCGGTAGAACTTCTTCATGCGTTCAATATCGTCACAGAGCAGGATCACGTAGTCCATGCTTCGAATTGCGCCCAAACCAGTCTTTGCTTCCATCAATTTACCTCAAGAGCTACGTTAAGCAGACCTTCGCTGCGCAACAGAAAATTTGCAACATGGGCTCTCTGCCGCCATCGGAGCAGTCGCAGCATCTGCTCGGCAAGGGAAGTTTGTTCCGATAAGGACGGCCCAAAGCGGACGTACACTGGCCGGTCAATGTGCTGCAGGCGCATCCGCATAGCCGCCATCCGCTGCGCATGCACAGTTGGGCAACCGAGCTATGTTCGTTATGCGGGACAAGTTGACCGTTCAGGCCTTTCAAATAGGACGCCGCTTTCAAGGTTTCGATAAACGATCGCTGGGGTCGTTACGAAACCTTGACAGGGCCAATCTGAGTGAAATCCTACGCTGGAGGGGCGCGCCGCATTTCGTATTTAGCGCGCTTTGCCTCGGAGGAAGGGCTTACTCAGCCGCAAGCGAGACAATTCTTGGGTCGACCTTTGACATGTTCTCATCACTACGCCCGTCGCGGTAGATCAGCGTGAATGCGGCTGGCGTGAAAAAGAACGAGATGACAGCCGACAACAAAACGCCACCTGCAATAGCCACTGCGAAAGGCGGCCAGAAACCACCACCTGCCAGGATCAGCGGCAGGAACCCCCCGAAAGTCGTGATTGTGGTTGAGGTGATGTGGCGGCTGGACCCTGTGACAACCCGCGCAATCGCATCAGTGTCACCTGCTACGGCATCCCCGTCTGCCTTCAGTCCCGTCAGAATAATGATCGCGGCATTGATCGACACACCAATTGATCCGATCACCCCGATGATCGCGTTGATCCCAAACGGGAACTGCAAAACCGCAAGCGAAAGCATCGAAAGCCCCGCCGACAAGACACAAACCACCAAAGTAATTGCGGTCAGGCGGAACGAATTGAACGTCAGGACAATCGTCGCAATTGTCAGTGTGACAATCAGGCCGACAGAGGCCAGCAAATTTCCGACAGTGTCAGAGCGCGCATCACTATCGCCGCCCAGTTCGACCCGATAGCCAAGCGGAACGTCAAACCCTCGTGCGTCCAGTGCGGAAAGAACATCCTGCAATGCCTCCTCTGGCAAGACACCGGGCACGATGAACGCCTGAACCGTGTTGATCCGCTCGCCATTGCGGCGGGTAATCACACTTTCTGCGGGTTCGAGGACTGCTGTCGCCAACTCAGAGAACGGGACTGCGGGAAAGACACCAGTGCCAGACACCGCGGCCGCGTTTGGCAGCAGGATCGGCAGATCATTCACACCCTCAAGGTCGCTGCGCAAGTCGTCGCCAAAACGAACGCGGACGGGCAGTTGATCAGTGCCTTCGACAAGGCTGCCACCCGTAACGCCGACCAGCCCCGCCTCTAGCTGGGCGGCAACATCCGTCAGGTTCATGCCAAGTAGTCGCACGGCGGGCTCATCAATCTCGTAACGCAGTTGCGGCGCGCCGCTTACAACACCTGCGCGCACCTGGGTCACAAGGTCCAGATCGGCCATGATGGCCCGTGCCTCGTTCCCAAGATCTCGCAGTGTGTCGATGTTCGGGCCGACCAATCGGAATTCGATGGGGGCCGCAACCGGCGGACCCTGCACCAGATCACGGACAATGATGCGTGCCTGCGGATAGTCCCGGTCAAGTTCGGCCTGCAGCATGGGCACGATGCGGGCTGCATCCTCTGCCGTCACAGTCTTGACCATTGCCTGCGCGTAGGCAGGTTCGGCTGATCGTCCGCCGGTGATATTGTAGTAGAAGGCAGGACCGGACTGGCCCAAGGACCAATAGACCAGATCGACACCCGTGCTGTCCGCCAACCGAGCGTCGATTTCCCGGGCCACTTTGGCGGTTTCCGCAATCGCCGTGCCCGGCGGCATATCCATTTCAATGTAGAACTGGTCCCGTTCGACGCCGGGGAAAAACTGGGCTGTGAGTGTCGGGAACGACGCAAACCCCAGCACCGGCAGGATCAACGCCAGTGCAATCGAGCGGACGGGATTGCGCACGGATATCCTGATAAGCGCTTCAAATGCGCGGCCGAGCACGGGCATTTGCAATCCCGATGGCTTGCCACCCTTCAGGAACCACCCCGCCAGGGCCGGTGTAACCGTCAATGCGATAAAAAGCGACCACACCAGCATCAAGACCACTGCAATCGCGATTGATCCCACAAAGTCGCCTGCCGGACCGGGCAGCAGGATCATTGGGGTAAACGACAGCGCGGTTGTAACGGTCGATGCCAGCAACGGGGCGGCCAAGCGGCTGGTTGCGTCACCGACGGCGGCGGCACGGTCCATGCCGCGCCCAAGCCGTTGGCGCACTTCATCTACCATCACGATGGCAGCATCGACAAGCAGGCCAAGCGCCACGATCAGGCCGGTGACGGACATCTGGTGGATGGGCAGTCCAATGAAGTTCATACTGGCCAAGGTCGTAAGCGACACAACAGGCAGCACAACAGCCACAATCGCAGCTGCGCGCAAACCAAGCGTGACGAAAAGCACCAGCACAACTAACGTGACACCAATCGCCATGTTGGTGCCGACCTCAGCCAGCCGGTCGGTTGTGTAGGTGCTTTGATCAAACATCAGACTTTCGGACAGGCCGATAGGCACGTCGGGGGCGCCCGCCTGCAATTCATCACGGACAAAACCCATCCAGCGATCAATCTGGACACCATCCTGCGCAAGGACACCCACAAGAACCGCAGGTTTGCCGTTGGCAATCGCCATTTCGCTGACCGGTTCACGCACGCCGCGTGTAATCGTTGCGATATCGGCAAGGGAAACAGTCGCCCCTTCTGCATTCTGGCGCAGGACGACACTGCCCAACCGATCAAGCGTTTCAATCGCGCCAGAGATGTTGATCGTCAGATTGACGTTATCACTTTGGATGCGCCCGGCCTGCACCTTGCCATCTGCACCTATGATCATCCGGGACACATCAGCGGCCGTCAGCCCAAGGGCCGCTGCAGCTTGCGGGTCAACGGTCACAAGAACTTCTGTTTCAGGCTCACCAAACAAATCGACAGCGCGTGTGGCCGGGATCGCTCGCAAACGGTCGGCAAGGGCGTCGGCATGGGATTGGACGATCGTGTGCGGTACCTGATCATGATCCGCAGTCACGGCAACAACAGCCGAATAGGCCGAAATGCCCTCTGCATTGAAATCAGGCGCCTGCACGCCGGCAGGAAACGCACGCCGTGCTGCCTCGACAGCATCGCGCGCCTCGGACCAGACCTGTTCGATTGTGGCATCATCCAGTGTCTGCACCAGTTCGACTGAAACCACCGATACACCTGATCGCGACACCGAGGTGATGACGTCAACCTCGGCGATTGATTGCAGCTCTTCCTCGATCTCAGCTGTCACAAGTGTTTCGACACGTGCGGGGTCTGCACCGGGAAACTGTGTTGTGACCGTGGCAAAAAGGTTCGTGATTGTCGGATCTTCCTGGCGCCCCAGTGACAGAAACGACGAGATCCCAGCCGAGATGAGAACAAGCAGGATCAATGCCACAAAGCGGGGTTGGCGAAAGGTAAGGGTATTCATCGACCTAGACCCCGCCTTCCATGACCTGCACCTGCTGGCCGGGTACAACGCGGTGGGCCCCGACACCGATCAGCCTTGCGCCCTCAGCAAAGGTTCCCTGGACAAAGGCCCGGTCGCTTTGTTGAAAAAGGACCTCGACAGCTGCGGTGCGGACGATGTCGTCTTCAACAACCAGAACTGTCCAGATACTACCGGACCCCTGCTGCAAGGCATCAAGGCTGACCCATGCACCGCGCGCGTTCACGTCGGTCTGAACCAGAAGATTGGCAGTCTGGCCAAATGCCAGTGTCTGTTCGGTCTCAAGCTTGAAAAGCGCAGTGCGCGTGCGCGTGATGGGGTCGATGTCAGGGCGCAATTGCTGCAATTCTGCCGCGTATTCATGGCCGGCGATTTCAATGGTGACCTGTCGTAGATCATCTTCGACAACACTTAACGGGACACCGACACGCACATGCGGTGTGGTGGTTTCGATCAAGGTCAGGACCACCTGTCCGGGATTCACAGTTTCGGCGGTTTCGACATCCAATGCGCCAATGCGCCCATCGAAAGGTGCATGCAGAACCGATTTTTCGATGTTGATTGCAACCGTCGACAGACCTGCGTCGATCTCAGCGATCCGGCTGACCAGTTCGTCGCGGGTCGCGCGTGCCTGATCCAGCGTTTCCCGGCTTGAAAACCCTTCGCTTTGCAGTTGTTCGGCGCGCACCAGGCGGGTTTGTGCAAAGGTCAGTTGCGCCGCGGTCGCGTCCTTGGACGCGGTCAACCGGTTGCGTTCCGCCTCAAGCAGCGCTGTATCAAGCCGCGCAATCACATCGCCTTTTGCAACGCTTTCGCCTTCATCAACTGCCAGCGCGGCCAAACGACCACCCAGTTCGAATGAAAGGGTGGCATCTGCGGCAGATTCGACCTGACCAAGAAAACGTCGGGTGGTGGTGTAGTGATCTTCGAACTGGATGGTCGAAACAGCAACAGAGGTCAGCAGGGCAGGTTCGGGTGCCGGGGTGTTTTCAACCCGTTCTGCAAGAGCATCAGTGCCAAAAGTGACTACGCCGACAGCGATACCGATCACAGCAGCTGTGCCGCCAAGAATACCTGCTCGTCTCAGAACGTTTGGTTTTTTCTTCGTTTGCATGACTAACCCTCTCGCAATGTTAGCATCTCTAACATATGTTAGAATCTCTTACTTTGACAAGTAGTACGGGGCATGAAAAAGATTGGATCATGAAAACAGGCAAGAACCCGCGGAAGCGCGCATCCTATCATCACGGTGACTTAAGAACGCAGTTGATCGACGCGACGCGCCAATTGGTCGAGGAAAAGGGCCCCGATAATTTTTCGGTGTCCGAGGCCTGTCGACGTGCGGGCGTGTCCACCGCGGCGCCCTATAAGCATTTCAAAGACAAGACCGAAATGTTGCGTGAAGTTGCCGCCGCCGGTATGATCCGCCAATCCGAACAGATGATGGTAGAGATCGCACCGCATCCGGAAGGGTCACACGCGCGCATCGTTGCTTTGGGGCGGGTATACATCCGCTTTGCGACAACTGAACCCGGCGTCTTCCGGTTGATGTTTACTTGGTCAGGCGAAACGGCTGAAGATGACAAACTCCACACATTGGGCGATCAAAAGTTCGCCGTCGTGCAAATGGAAGTCGCCAAATGTCACGGGCGTTCAGAGATCGCCGAAGAGGACCGCCAGAAAGCTTTCATGCTTTGGAGCTTTGTGCACGGGCTGTCGTTCCTGAGTATTGATGGAAAGTTGTCAGACGGCAAAATGCAACCAGACCTGGAAGCGATCCTGAGTGACATTGCACGCCGGGTGGTTCCGGAAGCGAGCGAATAGCTTTCGCGTTCCTTTAGCGGTCTTGTCGACTCTGATTTGTAAGCGGACAATTTTCAACCGCGCAGCGTCGGTCACAAAGGGCTCGGAGCAGGCGTTCAGGCGAAGTATGGCATCCGCATTCACACGGTGTGGTGTTGCATCGAGAACGGCCCTTACCAGGCATTCATCGCATCAGACTGCGCCGCATTGCAGCTTCACTGAACCGGCCATTCGCTGCAGTAGCAAACGTTGGCACCAGCCGAACTCACAATTCGCGGGACTTAGCCGACTGTGATCACTTCTAACCGAACGGCTGGTTTCCGCGCTTTGCGACACGGCAATTCAAACACCACACTTGATCGTGGCAAAGGTGCTTCAGACTATCGGATTACGTCGCCATAATCCGATAGAAATCCCTCTCTGGTATTTTTACTCGGAGACATCAAAAAGACGGGCGATGTCATCGAGCATCAAATTTGCAGCGATGATCCCACCGGCCGTATTCCAGATCGGATCAGATACTTCGGTCACATTTCCGGACTGGACAGCGCTCAATGTTTGCCAAAGTGGATCTGCTAAGGCTTCGTCACGCGCTGCAAGTCCTTCGCCATCACCGGCTTCCCACGTGAAATGAAAGATACGATCGCCGTCCATATCCGGGATGCTTTCTTTTCCCACACGCATAGCGAATTCATCAACTGCTTGGATTTCAGGGCGGGCAAATCCGACTTTGTTCAGGATGAACCCCGAAAAACTGTCGCGCTGATAGATGCGGATATGACCCGGAAGGAAGCGAATAACTGAGATTTCTTGTTTTAGATCGTCGCCTAGCGCTTCAGCCAAGCTAGCCGTGCGCCCATCAAAATCAGCTAAAATTTCAGCACCTTCATCGGTAAGACCCAATGTGCGAGCATAAAGTTCAAAGTTCACACGCCAGTCGCCACGCAGTTTTTCTGACACAACTGTTGGTGCGATTGCGGAAAGCTGTTGATAGATTTCTTCATGACGTTGTTTGTTTGCTAAAATAAGATCGGGCTGCAACACGGCCAGAAGTTCAAGGTTAATACCTGTTTCTTTACCCAACGGTTGTGTTTCAGACATGGAATCCGCGATGTGGTCATACCAGGGATCACCGATCCAAGATGTCGCAGCACCTACGGGGGTTATGCCAAGCGCCAGCAACGCTTCGGTACCTTCATTTGTCAGCACAACGATGCGCACTGGCGCGTCAGGCACGTCTGTTACGCCCATGGAATGTTCGATCATCTCTGCTTGCGCGCAGGCAGCCCAAATCGACGCGGCGGCGGCAACGATTAGCTTATTCATCAGTATCATCCTTTGATTTTCAGTTGGAAGATGCAGATGGCAAACGGGCTACTGCTCAAAACATGATTTACCTGACTGAAATAGTAAACTAAGTCAAATGTATGATACGGTTACTGCTTTCTTCCCCCGTTTTGATCGTTTTCATTGCGATACTCGCCGTGCTTAGCTTGCATTTGGGGTATCGGCCTTATGCGACCAGCACTGTGATCGCGGCGTTGTTCCATCCCAATGGATCGGCGGACAGTATCATTATTGCATCTCTGCGCCTGCCACGGACAATTACAGCGATAAGTGTTGGCGCCGCTTTGGCGGTGTCTGGTCTGTTAATGCAAGGCGTGCTCCGCAACCAGTTGGCCGAACCCGGTTTGCTGGGCGTCAATGCTGGGGCGGCCTTTGCGGTTGTCTTGGGGCTTGGTGTTTTTGGTATCACAAGTTTTTTGAGCCTGACCCTGTTGTCCATTCTGGGTGCTCTTGCAACGATGGGTTTGGTCTTTGGTGTTGCCTCTGCCGCGGGTAAGAATCTGTCACCAATCTCGTTAATGCTGGCAGGCGTGACCATCGCGGCACTGGCCGCATCCATGACCCAGATTATCATCATTCTGGACGAAGCGACGATGCAGGCCCTGCTGTTCTGGCTTGCCGGGGGATACGCGGATCGGAATGTTGGCCTGCTGGGCGTGCTCGCGCCGATATTATGGCTGATGACGATGTGTAGCTACCTTACCGCAAATCTATTGGATGCAATGAACACAGACCGCGATACAGCACATGGACTGGGTGTGGATGTACCATTAATGCAATTTGCGCTTTTGACGTTTGCATCTGTGCTGGCAGCACTTTGTGTCGCACTAGCAGGACCTGTCGCTTTTATTGGCCTGATCGCACCGCATATTGCACGCTTGTCGGGACGCATCGCACACCGTGTTTTAATCCCGCGCGTTGCGTTGATCGGGGCCGCCCTTAGCCTGATCGCTGATATCGTCGCGCGGTTCGTCGTAGCCCCCCAAGAAATGCCTGTTGGCGCAGTTTTGGCCTTGATGGGCGCACCGATCTTTCTGATGCTTCTGCGTCGAAACCGGGTCCGGCTGGCATGATGAGTATGACCGGTTGGAATATACGCATCTGGTTTGTTCCATTTGCAACATTTTTAAGTTTGCTGGTGTTGGCAACAGGCGTGGGCAGTTCATGGATCAGCCCTAGTCGTGTCATCACTGCATTGGCAGGATATGGATCGGACACCGACATGTTGATCGTCTGGACATTGCGGCTGCCACGAGTGATGCTTGCGGCACTGGGGGGCGCGTGCCTCGCGACAGCTGGGTTCCTACTGCAACGCGCTTTGCGTAATCCGCTAGCTTCCCCCAGTATACTTGGCATCGTGGATGGTGCCGGGGTTGGGGTGTTGGTATTTTTATGGCTGTTGTCTGACACAGCCAATACGCTCACCGTGTCCATTCTTTATCAGCCGATCGCAGCATCGCTTGGCGCAGTGCTGACTGCTTTGTTGGTTGCGTTTTTCGCATGGCGAGATTTTGGGCAGCCGATACGCCTGATCCTGTACGGTATCGCCGTCGCAGCCATCGCCAAATCCATTGTGACGGCCTTCGTCTTGCTCGCCCCTGTCTTTTCGGCGTCCAAAGCGCTGATCTGGCTCGCAGGGTCCGTACATGCTGCAAAGTGGTCCGATGCCATGATTGTCGGGACATTGTTTTTCGCCCTTTGGCCAATCGCCATGCTGATGTCGCGCCAGCTTGATCAATCTGTTTTGGATGATGAAACCGCCGTGGGGACGGGGCTGTCCGTTCTTGCACTGCGTGGCTGCATGATTGCGCTGACAGTCGCCCTGACAGCGACAGCCGTGTCGTTTATCGGGGCTGTTGGTTTTGTGGGACTAGTTGCACCACATGCCGCACAAGCGCTTGTGGGATTGCGCAGTAAATGGGTGCTAATCGTTACTCCGTTACTCGGCGCATCTATGGTGTTGGCAGCAGATATTATTGCCCGCACTGCGGCCTCTCCGCTCGAATTGCCGACAGGGTCGATCACTGCCCTCGTGGGTGCGCCCTATTTCATCTATCTTTTGATCCGACAGGCCCGCCATGACCAATGACCCCGCAATCCAGTTTTCAGACATCAGCTTTGGCTACGGAACCACGCCTCTGGTCCATGATTTATCTCTGAACGTTCATGCTGGCCGCATCACAGCACTTTGTGGTCCCAATGGCAGCGGGAAATCGACGCTTTTGAAACTTGCGACGCATTTGCTTCGCCCTTCGCAAGGGCACGTCGCCATAAATGGCACGCCTGTTGCAAATATTGGCCGCACCAGCCTCGCGCGTCAGGTTGCGTCGCTTCCACAAAGCCCATCGGCACCGTCCGAACTTTCTGTTTCAGAATTGGTGATGCTGGGCAGGTTTGCGCACAGACGTGGTTTTGCATCTGCCTCTTCCGAGGATCACGCGAAGGTTGCAGATGCAATCACACAAACCGACCTAGACGGATTTACGAATACACCTATTGGCAATCTGTCAGGTGGTCAGCGTCAACGTGCATGGGTTGCCATGACACTGGCGCAGGACGCGCCGATCTTATTGCTGGATGAGCCGACAAACCATCTGGATATCGCCCATTCACTAGAGGTCATGGACCTGCTGCGTAGGCTTGTGAAAACACAAAATAAAACCGTGGTCATTGTTCTACATGACATCAATCTTGCTGCAAGTTTCGCTGACGATATTGTGTTTTTAAAGGACGGCTGTGTCACGTCAGCCGGTCCACATGAAACGGTAATGCAGAAAGACATTATCGAACATGTTTTCGGAATCAGTTGTAAACTACACGAAGGGTCCGAACGCGGACGGATCGGAGTTTTCCCGATGTTGGCACAGCGGTGTTAGATTTTTCTGTACACCGAGATGAATAACCGCTTTGCGCAGTTGCTGTCATCCGAACTCTGTGCAGCATCCGTCAATAAGGGCTCTTCGCGGTCGTTAGATCGGTTGCAGAATGTCCAGGCAACGGATCGCGTTGCTTCAGCAAGGACGGCCCAGACCTGCCGTTCGCCTACCGGTCGGTACGCTGCGGCGCGGCCCGTCAGAGCCGACTTTCGCTGC
>NZ_JABUFE010000031.1 GCF_013315265.1 Parasulfitobacter algicola
CAGTGGATACCGCAGATACCACCGCACCGCACACAGAATGACCTCTTTCGGAAAGCGATGATGTTTGAACGGGGATTGCGTGGCATGGCGAACCTCAAAAGCAAAGATCTCGCTGACACGCCAGGTTAATGCAACAGTCCCGTAATTCCTACGTCACGGTGAAAGAATCTCTTTTAACCCATGTCGCTGAAAGAATAGAGTTTCGGTGTGGAGCACCGACTTTTATCATGAAATCCGACGGAACAATTGAGCTCTCTGGCCTAGATATAAAAGTAAACGGGCGAAGGGCAATTATTGCAAATGCTGGTAGGATCGATCTTAACTAATGGCCGATAAGAAAAAAATGGGTGCTATAGCTTTAACTTGCGTTGTAGCGGCAAGCTTGGTGGCGTACCTTTTATTATCAGAAGAGACAGGCGCGGTTTGTAACCGGCAAGCGATTGGTTTGGAAGATAACGCGCCGCTAGAACTAGCGGCAATTCTTAATGAAGACTGTATGAAACATTTTATGAAGGAAAACCCTGACCGCATCCCTGCGGCGTTGGTAGATTTCAAATATCCAACATTGCTCTTGGATGCGGAACCTCAGGACGATGTTTTTGCGCTTTTCCAAGCAGCTATATTCTCTGGAGAACGTTCTTTTTTTGAAAATGATCTATCAATACGTGAACGTCTTTCAAAAATGCGCCAGACCGCTGAAATTTCTAGTATGATTGATTTTGTCGTAGCCAGCCAAACAGAAACCGCCGCGGGCTATGTGCCAAATGACATGGAAAGATTCCTAACCTTTCTACCAGTTTGGAAAAATGCAGTGGGCCAGACGTTGTTTTTAGATCATTGTGCTGATTATGATTGTGCCGGTCACATCACATCCTGCCCTGTTAGGCTGGGATTGTCAGACAAGGCAGCGCTTGTAGAAGGCGATCGTAGCTTGGCCGAAACGATAGCACTGTGCCCAATTGCACATGATTGGGAAAATGGGCAGCAGTGGTTCACGGCTCTACGACAAGCAGGAGTCGTTGACACGACTTGCTCCGTGACGACTCAGGTAAATGCCGCTTTGAACGACGGTAGGTCTATTGAGAATGCATGTTTCTCGCAAGAAAATCAGATTGGTGATTATTCTGACAACACATCCAGCGACGTCGTCACCTTTATAAAACAGAAGGTTCAGACAGATGTGCCCAAGACAATAAATGCACAGTCCCTGGAAATAATTATACGATTTTCACCCGAAATCGCCGAATATCTGATGACGCTGCAAGGAGATTAATCGTGGTAGAATTCACTAAAGAAGAGCTAGACGCATTTTTATCGAAAAAAGAATTTGATTTCGAAACAGTCGCCGGCCGGGATGAATTCTTTGAAGAGCGAAGAATTGGCGGCGGCGGTAGAGATTCCGATGGTTTTCAACTTCGCGATATTAAGAATTACGCAGTGGGCGTTGCAAACATTATCTCTTCAGGAGCATCACTTCGAGGAGGTCACGCAGAACAAGGACACGACGGTCGGCAAGAATTATACGTGGCAAAGGCGGGCCGCACCATCACGCTTGAGGCCGGCGATCAGATCAAACTGGTCTGCGGTCAATCGCGCATCACGATGAAGTCCAACGGCACGATCGAGGTCAACGGAAAGACTATCCTCGAAGTCGCGGACAAGCTGATCAAACTCAATGCCGATGTCGTCAAGATCAACTAACCTGCGCCGGCTGGCTCCTGCACTTGTCGTCTTGCTGACATCGCTCGCCCTTGCCGCCTGCCTTCCCGAACGGAGCGCCGGTTGCAGCGACGCACCCTTCCCCCAAACATCACCGGTCGAGGATCAAGCCATGCGCGACACCCTGGAACGTATCGTCGTCTGCCTCGATGACGACGACGCCCGCACGAAAGCCGCCAACATGGCCCCGAACGCCAGCGAGGCCCTGCGTGCGGAACTGGCCAATCTCTACGCGGGCGAGGCACCGCAGATCGAAGCGCTCCGCGCCCTCGGCGACGAAATCGACCTCAAACTGCGCCCTGTCTCGCGCCCGCCCCACACGACCTTTCTGACCGAAGCGGTCAATCACAAGAACTACGCCTGGACACGGGCCCTGCTGGAGGCGGGCGCCGACCCGAACGCGTCGGGCAGCCTGATGGCCTACAACGCCTCCCGCGAAATCTTCAACGACACCACCCGTGCCATCCAGACCTTCGCCGATGGCACCCCCGCCATTCCGTTCCTGCAAGCCTATCTGGACCACGGCGGCGCGCTCGACACGACAGCAGGCGGTGATTACGGAAACGCGACCTTGATCGAGGCGCCCTTTCGCAACCTGCCCGCCCGGGCCTTTCTTCTTGAACAAGGGGCCGACCCGTGGCTGACCGCGCGGACCAGTCATCTGGCGTTCGGATCAACCTTTGCCTGGTCCTACATCCGCGGCGTCAGGGCGTCCGACTACGCAGAGGAACTGTACGTGCTGCTCCGCCGCGGTCTGATACCGCCCCCACCTTCCGAAGATTTTCAGGCGCGTATGCAGCGTATGATCGTGGAAGACCTCCAGGAATTCGGCCCGGCAAGCGGTCCATCGGATCGGCAGCTTCTGTGGCGAATTCAGAAGGTCGCCGACGCACTGATCGAGCAGGGTGTGATGCAACCAACACCCGAGATAACGGCATTGTTGGAACGCGATCGGATACCGGATTCAGACGTCGACGGCTGGTACCTCGCCAAAGACCAGCTGCACCAAGCGCCCGACGATCATCGCCGCGGCACCGATCCCGGCTCGGAGGTTTGGTAATTCGATGACCACAACCATGGGGTCGATTCCGGTAGAGGGCAGGATCGTATCATAAGGAGTCGTTTGTGGCGCCCTGCCCTGCCCCATGCCAGATCAACCGCTTAGGCTAGACAAAAACCCCCGGCAAAAACTTTGCAGTTTTGGCAGGTTTCTGCCGCTCTTCCGGGTAGCTTTTTAACGGAACAGAAGCGTTCGAACGGTTCGCGTGTACTGTCGCAAGCCCTAAGTTAGATCATTGATTAATTTCTCAAGAACTGGCTTTGCAAGTAGCTTTGCGGCTGTAGCCTCCGCCTCAACTTCACCGTAATGCTTAGTGTAACGCTTTTGATCGACATGCCGGAGATCGGAGATATGGATAACAAGCAGGCGGCCAGTCTGGCTGGACTTGCGCCGGTCTCGCAAAGTTCAGGAAAATGGCAGGGCAAGGAGAGGATCCAAGGTGGTCGGGCCCAGCTGCGCAAGGCTCTGTACATGCCGGCACTCGTTGCCACACGCGTGAACCCAGATATGACAAGAAAATACAATCAACTCATCGATGCTGGAAAACAGAAAAAGGTCGCTCTAACCGCTATCATGCGCAAGCTGCTTGTCATGGCAAATGCCTTGCTACGCGGCAATCGAATGTGGACCGAAACTCGGCCTTGACCAAGACGGATACTCCTCCTTGAGAATGCGGTTCTCCCGTCGAAGCCGCTCGTTCTCACGGGCAAGATCAAGGTCTTTATCTGACAAAACTTCTGTGTCCCGGTGCGAAGTGATCCACTTGTTCAGCGTCGATAGCCCAACACCCAAATCTGAGGCCACTTGCTTCCTGCTCAGCCCACTCGTCAGCGCGATCCGCACCGCATCAGCGCGGAATTCGTCCGTCCGTTTCAGTCCCATAGTTCGTCTCCTTTGTTGCAGTAAATGCTATCAAAGGAGCGGCATCAAACCGCGACAGGTCCAAGTAGTCCTTCATGCCCGACGAGCTCTACAACATCTACCGATCCACAATCCATTGGCGCTACGCCATGGCGAGGCCCCTTCTGGCTTTCTTTGACGCGCGATTGATCTTCCTCATCGCATTCTTTGCGTTCCATATTCGGTGGTGGACGTTTCTGATATTGGTCATCGCGCGGACGTTGTTTGGTGTGGCGGAACAGCTGAACTACTCGTTGGCAAGCCTGGTCCGGTTACTGAAGTCCAGACTGACGGGTAGGTGTAGATCGGCTGTGCCATACACAAGGCCGAGGTCGATGGAGGAGTACTCACCAGGCCTTGCAATGAGAGATGAGGCCAAACCCTTCCGCTGACATAGTCGTCTATGGAGAAGCGCTCGGACGCTCGTATTTCCATTTTTTGCACGCGTGCAAAAAGCAGTATTATTACCTGATTTCGCATGGTAGAGGGCCATATCGTGCGTCAAAATCCGGTAGGCGTACAGTATCTATACAAAAGTATAAAAACCGTGCTAATTTGTCGGCGTAGCGATTCCACAAGAGAATCGATGGAGAGCGGTGAAGATGGGCGGCAGCATAGAGCAATTCCTGCAGGAGCTGGAGAGGGGTCTGGATAGGAGCCTTGTTTCGGTTAACAAGGAACTCACACTCAGAGAGAGAATTAAGCGTTCCTGGTCGATGAGGCAGTGCGCGCGGTTTCTCGATATCAGTCACCAGCACCTGACAAAGTTTGCCAAGGACAATGAAGACTTCCCTGCTGGAAAGCATGTAGGTCGCGAACGTGTATTTACTCTGACAGAGCTCATGCACATTCGGGCTCTTATGGCCGCGACTGCGAAGAAACCAGAACACTTTCTCGCTTGGAGAAAGGCCGACGATCCGCTTCCGGTTATCTCCTTCGCGAGCCAGAAAGGTGGCACTGCGAAATCACTCAGCGCTGCCCATTTTGCTCAATATCTAAGTTTGCACTACGGTATGCGGGTTGGCGTGATGGATGCTGATCCACAGAGTACCATCACTCTTTATTTTGTTGGCGGCGAGGAGATGCCTACCCTACCAAACGAAGACACCCCGACCATGGTGGACTTTGCGGGCCTTTTCCAAACTGACGAAAACATCCCCTATACGGATTATGATGCAGAGACGCTGAACGGGTTTTTCAAGAAGACTTCTTGGCCAGGCGTGCGGCTTGTTCCGGCGCACGGCGAGACTTCGGAGGGAGAAATCCAGATCGCGCGAATGTTGAGGAGTGATACGCCCGGTAAGCGTTTCTACAGATTTCTCCGAGATGCGATTGATCGTTGGAAAGAAGGTAACGTTCCACAGACGAGACCAGAAGAGATCGCTCAAGGGGGAAAGGTCGATCGGGACAAACTAGATGCGGCACTCACAGAAACACTGGATTGCATCATCATCGACTACCAGCCAGCACTGACGCTCTTTCAATTGAACAACGTTATGGCGTCTACGTCCCTGATCATACCCCAGACGATGAAGGGCTTTGATATCGCAACACTCTCGACTTTTGTCACGGGGTTGTTGACGATGCTCAGGCATATTTTTGCGACCGATCGCATCGATATGGGCGGAGCGGCACACATGCTTCTTCCTACAATTGTTCAGCGGACCAATGAGCAGGACCTCACGCAGGTTGGCAACCTGCTTGAAAACTGTCCGGATGAGGTTTTACCCGTTTTCTACCTACGCTCTGATTCCATCTCGAACGCTTCTGATGTTTACCAGTCTGTCTATGAATACGAACCCGATACCCCAGGTAAGAAGAAGGGCATCAATAAGTTCATAGAAAACGCGGATGCCGTCAACGACGCTATCGTGGAGAGGCTCTGGCCCGGTCTGGAACGAGGCTATGCGAAGGCCTGGATGGAAGACTTCTATAGTTTTGAGGAGGACGAGGCATGAAGCGAACTCTGAGCGGGTCAATCCTCAAGAAAAAGCCAAAGGACGAGAGGGAAGCAGCTGTCGCACCCTCTGGTACTGAAGAAAATCCTGCGGATGTTCAAAGCGCATCCAGCTCGGGTGTAAAGCCACGTTTGGGCGGATCAGGCAGTGCTTGGAAAGCGGGCGCGTTAACCGATGCTGAGAAGCTTCTAAAGCAAGAGCGCGCGCAATCGGTTGAAATGATTTTGAGTGGCCAACAGGAACTGACGATATGGCCTGACCAAATCGTTGATGTTATCGGCTCAGATCGAAGAGACGACTGGCGGTATCAGGAAGCCTTTGCGAAGTTGAAGACCAGCATCGAAGCTAATGGTCAAGACACACCGATCACCGTTTGGCCCGCTGATCCCAACTGGCGCCCAGATGAACGTGAACCGGGTAATGTCGAAGGTGTTGATTTTCACCTCATTGTTGGGCGTCGGCGACATGCCATTCTCGAGGACCTCAACCGCCCCGTAAGAGCATTGCTTGGCCAGCAAGTCAAAAGGGGTACTGAAGAGGAGCAGTTTGAAGCCCTCTTCATGCGGTTTCGTGAAAATGAGGAACGAGAAAACCTCAGCGCTTTTGAGCAACTCGTGGCCATCGGGGAAATGTTTGAACGCCTTCAAGAGGCCAATCCTGGCCAAAAGGTTAAGGCATCAGATTTCGCCCAACGCGTTGGAATTCATGATAGCGCAGTTTCGAGAGGCCGGGCTGTTTTTGCGGCCCAGGAGCAGATTTTGCACACGTGCAAAAACGCCTACGAGCTTAGCCATCGCGACCTGGAACGTGTCCTTAAAGACGTCACGGACAAGCCTAGCAAGCCTGCGACAAAGAAGACGAAGTCGAAGGCAATCGTGGTTGAGAGGAAGATCGGGAATAAGAAGCTCTCTGTGTCTGGGCAGGGAGGGAAGCTGTCTGTATCGGCTTCTGGTCTCGCCCTGGACAAGGACGTCTTAAATGAGCTGAGCGACATCATCGCTGAGTACTTGAACAACAAGGGATCCAAGTAAGAGGCAGGGGCCGCAACAACGGCTCATAGGATCCAAATACATGGTTAGAAACAGGAAAAATATGTAGTGATTTAACGGCAAAAGAAAAGCCCCCCACCTTGCGGACGGAGAGCTGATCTATCTGTGTTGCAGCTTTTAGATAGCACCTCCCGCAAATTGTTGTCAACAAAACACCGATCCGGTGAACGCAATTCTTTTGCCTTCTTTCGAGCAGAGGAGGTCAAAAACCCATTATGACACATACAGGTTGGCGCAAGCCAACACCGGGCCTTGTGCAAGCTGAAAAGTATGCTCAAGCCGGTGAACGGCTAGCTGTACCCAAATCACAGGCAATCGTTGCGGCGAAGAAAGTCGCGGCCGCGATCGGACTCAAGTCCCAGGACTTGCTGCTTCTCGACACGTTTGGGGCGGTCACACAGCCACAGGACTGGGAACAGGGCAGGAGACCCATCGTATGGGCATCCAACAGCTTCCTCATGGAGCAGACGGGATTTTCCCTGGCGACACTCAGAAGGCACGTCCGCCAGCTGTGTGAGGTCGGGATCATCGCCATGAAGGACAGTCCCAACGGCAAACGCTACGGTGCGCGGGACCAGGATGGTTACATCGTGCAAGCCTACGGCTTTGACCTTGCGCCTCTGGCGGCGCGTGCCGAGGAGTTTGAGGCCCTGCATGCTCAGCTTCAAGAGGAGCGTCAGTTCTGCAAATCGCTGCGTAACACGATCACCATCACGCGTCGTATCATCCGTGCCAAGATCGAGAAAGCGATGGAGAGCCGCATGAGAGGGCCCTGGAAGGACTTGCAAGACGAGTTCGGAGTGATGCTGGAGCGGCTTCCTAAGCGCTCTGCTGACTCACAGAAGCTCATGGACGTCGTCGAGTGGTTCAAGGCCTTACAGGAGCGCGTAGAGGCTGCCTTCGAGGCGGCGTTCGACTGGCCGGACAGATCTGAGGCCGAAAGTTCGGTGGAATCGGTCTCAAAGGATGCTGGAGACAGCGATAAGGCTGTCTTTATTTATAAGAATCTGATACCCAGGAGTCTCAAAAATGAGGCCCACATACTAACTACAAACGAACCTGATCCTGTAAACAGTAATCGCTTTGAAACAAAGCACTCGGCGGGCGCAGAGCCAGGAACCCCAACCGATGTGCCGGTTGAGAGACCGGAAGATGTGGACTTGGGAGGCGAGTGGAGCATGCAGACCCGCAAACGCCGTTCAGATATTGATGTGCCGACGCTGATGGCAACCTGCCCGGAGTTTGGCGAGATGGCGCGGGAGCTGGAAGGTTACATCCGCGATTGGAACGGGGTCCACCGCGCCGCAGGCAAGATCAGACCGATGGTCGGCATCTCGGAACACGCCTGGAATGTGGCCCAAAAAGCGCTTGGAGCCGAGGTCGCAGCGGCGGCGATCGCCTTGATCTACGACAAACATGCTGCCGGTGAGGTCAATTCACCCGGTGGGTATCTGCGCGGCATGGTGCAGAAGGCGCAGGATGGCGAATTGCATCTTGATCGCAGCTTCTACGGTCGCTTGAGTGAGAGGGCAGGCGCGTGATGAGGTCCAACGAAGGGCGCTGGCGCAGATCTACGGCTAGAGCCCGGCGGCCTTGGTCAGGTTCACTCGGAACCGATCCCGTCTGCGCTGGTAGACCCGGGTCTGCTCTGCGGATGCGTGACCCAGATGTTTTTGTACGTAGCGCTCATCGACTTCAGCGTAAGAGGCGAGGCCGGAGCGGAGCGAATGACCCGAGAAGAGAGCCAGGCGTTCCTTGTCGGTCAGTTCGGATCGAATATTGGCGTCGAGCATCGTGCGCTTGATAAGCCTAGCGACGTGTTTGTCGGATAAGCGATCCGTTTCCACTCCAGAATTGTCCCGCAGCACCCGCCGGAAGATCGGACCATGGGCGACCTTTGCGAAGTGGAGCCATTGCTCGAGGGCATGTACGGGGCAGCTTTGCTCGGACGAGCCGCGGGCGATCTCTTTGTCCTTCCACCCGGTCTTGGTGCTGAGGATGACAATCGCACCTTCGTCCTCGATCTCGACCCAGCCACGGCCGTCTTCGGTCTCATCCCGGTTGACGTCCAGCCCAACGATTTCTGACCGGCGCATCCCGCCCGCATATCCGATAAGAAGGATGGCCCGGTCGCGCATGTCACGCAGGCTGAATGTCAGTGCGGCGACCATCTTGAGCAGCTCTTCAGGGGTCACCGGTTCCTTCTGCACAGGTGGTTTGCTGTGTTGGCGTTTGATCCCGGCCCAGACCGAGGCGATGTGGCGATCTTTAAGATCGAGATAGAGTCCGCGCTGGCGATAGTTCGACGAGATGCCGGACAGGCGGCGCTCAATCGTGCTGACAGAGAGGGCAGAGGATCCGTCCTGCGGCTTGGCGCAGTCGGTGATGTAAAGACCGATCACAGCAGGGGAGGGGACCAGTGCATCGACACCCTTGCGACGGCACCAGCTCGCAAAGTGCTTCCAGTCCGCCCTGTAGGCCTTGTTGGTGTTTTCGGCCGTGGCGGCTTCGGCGTAATTACGCGCCTGGTCGACAAGCCTGTCGAGGGAGCCTGAGCCGGCGACATGATCGGGCAGGGCGATTGCTTGATTGTCCAACTTATCGTCGCCTGCTTCATCACCCAGAAGCTCGTCAAGATCGATATCGTGCATATCATCGGTCGATGCGGCTTTAAGACGATCCCTCTCGTCGCGCTGAGTTGCGATCGATAGGCTGTGGGACACTGCCGTGGAAATCTCGGTCTCAGGCAGATCGGAAAGGGGTGGTTTCGGCTCGTTTTTGGGTAATTTGCTCATGTTTCTAAGTCTATCCCGATTGCGTCCGATAAGGCAACCTTATTGGACATGAGTGAGAGCCGCAGGGTGGGGCGGTTACTGCACTATATTATGGAC
>NZ_JABUFE010000032.1 GCF_013315265.1 Parasulfitobacter algicola
TGCCTTTGCTATCCACAATGCAAAGCGCACATGACCTTAGCGAAACATCCAGTCCAACGTAGTATTCCATCGTCTATGCATTGCCAAAACAACCATTTTGGCGGACAGTTGAAGAAGCGCAGTGCGGGATAATGACCTTCGGTCAGACCTCGGTGTCGACTAAAGGGTTTGACTACATAATAATCGTGGTCGTGTTTTGAGAAACGACCGGAGCCAGCAATTGAACACAAAAGTACGGGTTATTCCTGATGACAAGGTCATATTGTGCCGCCGTGGAGTCAGGTGCCCAGGAAGCGCAATCTCTCGTGGCTGGATGGTCCGCAGTCTGTTCCGTCTGTCTTTGCTGCCGATAGGGTGCGCGCTTTTATTTCTTGTGGCCATCGGGATATTATGGATGCTTTCATCGGGCCTCTTCACGGCAGACCCTATTGGAACATGCTCCAGATACAGTGTCTTGGGATGTGGGGATGATGGTGTCTTCGGGCCATCTGATCTGATCACGTATATCCTGTATATCAGTCTCTACGTCTTTTGGGTCTGGGCGTTATATCGCATCCTTGGAAGCGCAATCGCATACTACGTCACAAGTGCGAAACGGGTAATCGAAGTATACCGGCGCGGTAAGACATGTTCAGGTCAAGTTAAAGAGCTTGACCACGTGCTGGATGACGTTACCGAATGCCCATTTTACGATCCTGAATACTGGTGTTCCCTTACGTAGGGGATGGTTCTTGCTGATCGCTAGCCGTAGCGATATGGCTTTTGCCGGTGCCAGGTCCACCAATTAGGACGACGTTTTCCGCATTCTCTATGAACTCACCACGATGAAGTTGTCGGACGGTGGCCTCGTTGATGTCGCTCGACGTAAAGTCAAAGCCAGCGAGGTCTTTGTACGATGGGAGGCGCGCCACCTTGGTGTGATAGGCAATCGAACGCACCTCCCGTTCTGCCATCTCCGCTTTGAGCAGTTGGGACAACATGGGTGTGGCGGCATCAAACGCTGGCGCACCTTGTGCAACCAGATCATCGACCGCGTGCGCCATTATGTCCGGTGAGCTCACTCCATTTCGAGACATCGTCGGCGAACGCTGAACCAACCAAACCTTCCAGGGGTCGATTACGGCTCAGTGCCAAATTGTACGTTAAGAAAATAAGCTATTGAAAAATATAGATAAATTCTTTCGGACAATTCGGCAAAGCTAGAAATTTAGCAGATTGCAAGCTGTTGATTTTACGACATAAAATTCCTTAGAGTGCTTTTCTGCACTGAGCCGGAACAGACCCCAAGTGCACTGGCCGTTCTAGTCATGGTGGGCAGAGATATAAGTCAGATCAGGTCTGAAGTTTTACAACCGAAGAATTTTAACGGTCTCAAAAGGCACGCCAGTTTTTTTGCCTACAAGTTTTGCAGTAATACGAATGCTACGATTATCATTTATCGGTGTGAAGCGTACGATCATGGATACACTGTCCTTGATAAACTCTTTCGTAATATTTTTAACGTCTTTTCCTATGTCAACGGTATGCACTCCACCATAAGTAAGTGGCATAGGCACAACCGAAACTGAGAAATGTTCAACCTCAACAGAAACCAGACCTACTTCTCCGTTCTCTAAAGCTGGCGTCGTAATCATTACGCTGTTCGTCCCTTTGCCCAAAGGTTCGATAACGGGTGCCCAGGTTAGCTCTCCGAATTGTTCCATTTCTTCGGCGAAGTAATCAGAAACTTTTCCAGTCGTTTTTGATATAGTCTCCAAACGTCCTCGTGATCGGCGTACTTTTTGATCTGCGGTTACATTACCATCAAATTTCTTTGCAATATCAATCTGCTTGTTCATACTTGGCCTTTGAGTAAGATCCCAATATTCACTATAAGATCCCCAGAAACTTGTCCTGATAACATCTTCAATCTCATTGTAGCGCATTGATGAAATCCAGTAACTGAAGCCAATTATAATGGCACCGACCAAGGCAATAGCCCAACCAAAGCCAGGCAGAAACATTAACCCGCCAATCAGCATTCCAATTCCACTTACAATATCGACATTGTCTTCCCTTTCTATACCGTGTGCAATTGTCCCGATTGAGCCGATTGACCCTACGATAACGGATGTCGGCCCTAAGAATTTACCAAGAAATCTGCCAACACTGCCGCGTGTAGCGAAGATATGGTTGTTCATCTTCAAGGCATTTATTTTATTGAATTTTTTACCTATGTTGACAAAAGCATCATCGTATAAAGTCTGCAAAAGTTTACCAGAAATTGTTCTTTTTGAATGTGGAGTACTCCGCACCACGTCAATCATCGAATAGGTTGCATCAATAACCCATATAGTCACAGAAAACAGCTTATATGTTTTGCTTTGGAAAAACGATGCAACATCACCCTTTTTGAAGTGCGGGTTTTCTTTTTGCTGTGCCTGGATGGTATTATACAAAGCCCAGACAGACATGCATAATCCGAAAAACCCATATGCCTTTTCACCATACGCGATTTTTTTATCTGCGGTTACGCCGCCAACAAACTGAATATGAGTTTCCGTTTGAATAATCGGTATATTTGCTTTCGGCCCCGCGGAAATCGATTGTTTTACACGCATTGCAGCACTCTGCGGCATCTTTTGCCCAGCCTTTTTCAGCCGTTTTAGATCTTCTTTGGTGTAAACCTTTCCGGCATCATCAGCTGCCAGAATAGTTGCATCCACTGAGATTGGCTTATAATCACCCGCATGTCCGGTTAAAAATTTTACCGCATCATCAAGATCCATTTGCGCCAAAGCAATTTTAGGCTGTCGTATCTTATCATTTGTTTTTGCAGCAGCTGTAATTGCATCATCCCACGATGCGATATTTTGTTTGCCGATACTTAAAGTCCACGCCAGGTCCGAAGAAATCGCCTTAAAGAACATTCGAAAAGCGTACTGTCCTTTACGAAGCTTTTCGTAGATTTTTCGCCGCATACCGCTCCAGATTTTCCGTACTGTATTCAACATTTTATAAAGACTGGGCCCAGGTGATTTTACATTATCTCCTAACCCTTGACGAAGCGCAGCAGACCCATATGCATTGAAATTAAGCGCCTCGGCTACGCAATTTCCCAAAAGAGCAAGATATTCTGCGGCCGCAACATCCCCCTTTTCACCTTCTACTGCGGCCAGATCTGCATGCTTGCCATACATCCAGTTACCTTCATCACACACATGCCTTTTAATGGCAGTCACAATGAATTTTGAGGCATTAGCCATCTCCTTTGAGTGGTCGTCCAGTTTTTTATACTCTGTCAACCATCCTTCGCGTAACGCATGTTTGTTCATATTGTACCACTCATCACGAGTTGGCAGTGTATCCTTGATGGCTAAGCAGAACTTGCCCATGCTCAATGGATAAATATGTTCTGCGTTAAAATTTTTTTGCTGCCACTCAAGTTGTGCCAACCGGTAATGCATTTCTAACAGATCCCCAACCGGATCAAAAAGTGCCACCAATGCAACGCATTTATTATCTCCACCGGTTAGATTGGCTGGGTTTTTAATACGTTCAAATCCAGTTTGAGATAACTGAAGGCGATAATGGAGAGAGTCATTCACTGGCCCCATCGTATCTTTACAGACTGGATCAGATTTGTATTCCTCGACAAGTTCCGGGATCCTGTCAGCCTTGGCTGCCCATTTGTTTTCCCCGCGAAGATTGACAGGCTGCATGATCTGTTTACGGAAAGCTTCCTGATGACCTTTGCGGAAAAAACTTGGAGGCCATTTATGTTCTGAATAAGCAATCCAGATTTTGCTGGCTGATTTCGGCAACCAGCAATAGGGTCGTGAAAGTTTTCCGTATTTCCATTTGCCTTCGCCGTAATGCTGCGTCCACTCATATTTGGTAAAAGAATAAGGATTTCGAGTATAAGTATCTGTGTCGGCCGGTTCGAGACAGGAATTCAGATCATTTCCTGAAGTCGCATAGCGAAAAACATGCCAGATCCCGTCGCCACTACTGCTACCATCCGTCTCTTCGGGGGCTTCGACAAAAATATATACATACCCCTGGCGTATTGTGCGAATGATATAGCTGCCTAGATCATCAATACTTTTTGGTTTTTTGACTTTGTCTAGATCATAGGGAAGTTGTGAAAACCGCACCGGTAAAATCGGTATATGCTTTTCTGTGCAATAAAAGACGTCTTCTTCCACATCATCTGAAGGCGAAAAATCATCGTAACTCATGTTGTTCCTCTATTAGCTCTAATGTCGCATCAAGGATCACACCGGCCCGTGTAGCATCAGCCAGACTTTCGACATCGTGACCTTTTAGCCGGGACAGAACAGTCGCCTCGGATAAACCGGCCTGTTCTATCAAAAACAGGGTTTCCATTTGTTTGGCCAAACCACGTTCACTCCAATATCCACGATCGCGGGCCTGACGGTAAAGTAACTTAAGGTACGTCTCGGGTACCTCGGCATTGTGATGGCCCACCAGAAGTTTGCCTACATTGTCGATAAATGTCTGGCGCTTTTGTAATCGGCAATGTCGTCGAAACTGCGGGAAAAACGACGTCGATGGGAAGGTCTCGTTTTTGGCCTTCTTGCGCACAGCCACCCATTGATCCCCATCCAGGCGGCATATAACCGACTGTATAGGATTGAAAAAATCACGGGGAAACGGGCCTTGCGGATAATCAATCAGATACGTTCGAAACATCGGGTCCCAAAACCGTAGATAGAACCATTTATCGTTATGATCGCGGATTTTGGTGAATTTTCGCAGATGCGCCCACAAAGTATCGAAATTCGCGTCACTTCGCAGAAAAAGGCAGGCATCCTTTTGGTAATAATGCCAATGATAATTCTGCTTTGTAAGCGTCAGAAAATCGCGCAAAAGACGGTCATGATCGCCAAACCTAATCAGGTAAGGCGCAACATCTTTAAAATCATCCGCCGCTTTTCCTTTGAAAAGACACCGATACTCTACATCTTCATTTGGCAAACGCGTTGCCAGGTCTGGAATTAAAGCCGTATCAACCACCGCATAAAGACTGCCCATGTTTTCAGCAAAGAACGTATCTTGCAAATCATCTGGGATCGTCTTTTCAGGAAAAATACCGAATTGATCATCAAGTGGCTCGACTCTTCCTAAAGTGTTTAGATCAAGTCTATTATCTGCTGAGGGAACATCTTGGGACTTACCGCGAATAATCAATGCATAGGGGGTCTTTGAGTCCAAGAAAAAGCCAAGTTCAAACAATTCATGATCTGTCCCATTGACCTTTGACCACTCATCAATTCTGAGCGGGCCCTCTGACCACTTCAAGTTATCGGGTAACGCTTCAATACTTAAAACGGTGGAGGCTATATCATCTTCATCTTTACTGATTATAGCTATGTCGCAGGAAAACTCACTTGATGCATGTGTCATGCGTCCAAGCCAAGTCGTTACCGCGGGAGAACTCATCTGAACAACTGTATCCCAAAAGAAATGATTAATTAGTTAGTTATTGGCTAAACACGCCATGACTTTAACAAACTACCCAAGCTATAATCAGCGTAAGTTCGCCATGTAACATTTACAATAAGAATCTCCTAAAAAGACCCAGTCAGCTCGCATAACAATGCGGATTCAGTAGTTGAGATAAGCTCCTCGAAAATCAATTGCTGATGTGTGAAGCGGAACCGCCGCAGCTCCGCGGACCACCGTCGGTGGCGCTGTGTCCAGTATTTCCCGCTCTCGTATCGCAACCCATGACGCAGTAGAAAGCTGGGCAAATGCTGTTTTGCGACCTTCACCGCATCCACAGCTTGTTTGCGGGTTCGGATGAGATCGCGCATCGCCTCTTGTTTCTTGTCGGGCGTCCAGATCGGGGTCAGTTCTTCGGCGCGCCAAAGTCGTGCATGCATCTCGGCGTCCCTTCGATCAGTCTTCACCCGTGTCTGACTTCAGCACCTACCGGACAGATTTAGGGGTTTGAGCAACGGAGGATTTCTGTAAGCGGTTCGCGGCGCATCTGGCATGGCTGTACTTCAGCCACGGAATCATCACACACATGGCTTCATTTATTCAGTCGTAACAGCGTTCACGAACGCCCGACAACATGGTACTCTGGTCACCAGGTTAATCGAGAAGCCGGATGCACCGAACGATGAAGAACGGGCCTAAATGTTGACAAATGACGTCAATTGGTCTAGATCAAACAACACGTAAGGGCATGTGCTATGTGTTTGCTGCATTCAACAGCATGGCATCCGACGTCAGCTTTAGCAGCAAAGCTGTTTTTCACGAGGTCTCACGACCACTCCGAACCCTAAGTGCTAAGGAAGCGCCTTTAGTGGACTAATTATGAAAAGGGTTGGCGAATGCCAACCCTTTTTGTTTGCGATCGAGGGGGTCGAGTGGAGAGTCGACCTCGCGCTGGATTGTCCGGAACAAAAAGCGAACAATTTGTTGCAACCAAGTAGAAATGTCACCGGGTTTGCAAAGCAGAAGTGTCACCAAGAGCGCAAGCGGTAGCAAAGCCTGACAGGGCGGAGACCTCACATATCGCAGTCCTGGCTGGCTTTGCGGGGGCAGGGGGGGAGCGGACGTTTGCAATCAAAGCAGCGAAGGTCTCGAAAGAGATGGGATGGTTGCCGCCCTCCCCATATGCGCGGATGCTACTCAGATCGACAAATCGGTCAATCGACCGCAGCAGATGATCTTGCGGGACATGATCGTCCAATGAGAACTCATAGAACAGCGCCGCTTGCGCTTCCTGTCTTGGTCCCATCATCGCAAATCCCTCCTCATGAAGGAATTGAATCAGCAACTTACGCGTCGATCAAGAAGAGTTTTTCAACGAAATAAGCCCTCCCCTCCGCCGATGCACTAGTCACCCGGCCCCTCAAGTTTGAGCCAGTAGCGGGTATAACGGCGTTCCCCGGTTCGCGTGAGGGCTCCGATTTCGACAAGTTCCTGCAGATCCCTGGTCGCGGTTGCCCGCGATGTCCCGGAGATCGAGATATAGTTCTCGGCGCTCAGGCCACCTTTGAACCCGTCCGGCCCCTCCCGGAACATTCGCTCGATTACCTTGGCCTGTCTTTCATTCAACGCGTAGCGATGCCGGTCGTAAAAATGTGCCTTGGCAATGAAGAAGCACACACGGTCCAGGGTGACCTGCTGCGCTTCCAGAACCGCCTCTGCAAACCAAACCAACCAAGGTGTGACATCCAGCGTCTTCTGGTGCCGCTCAAGCTGATCATAGTAGTCTTTCCGCTTTCGTTCGATGGTAAAGGCGAGCGCAATGAGGCTCGGCTGGCCAATAT
>NZ_JABUFE010000033.1 GCF_013315265.1 Parasulfitobacter algicola
CTGCACTATGGCGCATTGTGACGCCGGTTGGAGCAGGAGCTATCCACCACATCGGGTTCGACAGGCCGCACTGCAGCGTTACAGAGGACGGTTGGATCATGATCGAGGGTTTGAGCCACATGACCTTCATCGTCAGCGACTTGGACAAGATGGAAGAGATGCTGACGAAGGTTTTGGACGCTAGAAAAATCTATGATAGCGGAGATAAAACGTTCTCTTTGTCAAAAGAGCGCTTTTTCGAAGTCGGGGGACTATGGATTGCCACGATGGTAGGCGATCCACTCGAATCACGAACCTACAATCATGTCGCTTTCAAGATGGCGCCAGACGAGTATGAAGATCGGTTACAGCGCATCCGGGAACTTGGGTTGGACGTGAAGGAAGGCAGATCACGGGTCGAAGGCGAAGGACATTCGATATATTTCTACGACCACGATAACCATATGTTCGAATTGCACAGCGGCACGCTTGAAGAACGCTTAGAGCGTTATAGGTCGCCACCGCCGAGTAGCAGTTCATAATCCACTTGCTTCATGACTTGGCTGAAAGCTGTTGATGGCGCGGTTTTGACAGATTCAAATCCGAAGGTTTCGTACAGTCGACAAGCTTCCGGGTGTCGGTCAAAAGTCGAAACATGGACTGTCTTTAACTTCATCTCTTTGGCTGCGGAAACGACGGTGCGCAAGAGCCGCAATCCAATACCCCGACCTCGATATTCCTCGTCAAGATAAAACAAGCGTATCACTCACTACATCCCCACCGGCTGTCAGCGCTTTCGCAGACGACTTCTTTGATACTGTGTCTGATATCTTCGTCTTCAGCGATGACAAGTCTAACGTTGAATTGTCAATCGAGCTTGATCTAGCCTCATTGAACTCATCGTCTCAGATTCATCTGGACAATAACAATGACCTTGCAGATCGATCTGAGGACATTCTGGCAGCATTGACACAAACACAAGATGATCACTTCCAGATCGCCTAATCCGAAGTTAGGGCAGCACAACACACCACTATGCTGCCCTTATTCTTTCAATGCCTGACAGCCTCATTTCCGAAGCTGATTACACCTGAAGTACTCATCAAGCGTTTCAATCCAAAGGGTATTTTTCGGGACCGATGATGGGTTCGGTGATGTTTCAAGATACTCAAAAATTGGATTGGTCCAGCTTAAATCATTTGTTGGGGGACCTAATTCGTTAAAGAAATTACAAATTTGTTGTTGTACAATGGGATCTGATCGTCTTGCGTGCCCTAGTCTATCTCTATGTGGCATGGATTGAATGTAGTCCCTCCGAGAGACATACGAACGTCGATAGGGCTCCATTTGAAATTCAAAAGCCCGACGTTCATTCAACTGCAATCGCTTCATATCAAAAGTATAAAAAATTTCCATAGCAATAACCATTTCACCCATGTTCTGAAATTCTTTAGCTTGAGCACAAGCTATGATTTGTTCATTCAAATAAACAGGCGTCATATCTGTAGTGATCTCGTAAATCGAATGGCATTGCGGCCATGGTGGACCAGATAACAACCGGGGCTGTACAATATTTGTTTGTAAGCCAGTCTCAGGTTGTTGTTGATGAGGTATAACCGGGATTTCCTGCTGCATTGACGAGCCATCGCAATTTTGCCTGCTAGAATGCGTGCAAATAGTTTCCACTTTTCGTCTTTCAAAACCTTTGGTTATCTCAGCGACACTCGGAGATTGGTCCTCAGCGCGTGTTTGGACAACCATCAATGATATGACAAAAGTAAAAGCAAGAGTTACAGTATTGTAGTAAATCATCGACATTGACGGCTCCCTATTCCCAGAAGATATCGTTATACGTTAGTGTCTATAATTCAGAGTGCGGGTTTCACCACTTTGATATGACCTTCAAAACCTTATCCAACTTTGGCTGTGTGTTTTCGGTAAAAAAGTGAAATGATTTCATTCTTTTTTCAAACAGCGTGCTGAACTCATCATAAGTCAATCGCAACTCGCCCATAGGGCTATGAAACTCAATCATACCTGGATATTTGTCGCCGTGTACTTCATTCATTGCATAGGGTAGTAGAATACTGGTTTCTCCTAGTACTGTAAACGGCCCAAACCGGTCATTGGATTTTGTGGCGATTTGGCCGGTCAGCGGGACAATGCTGCCTTTCGCAATCCCGTTAGCAATGTCCGGTTCAAAGTGGTTCTGGCTTCACTTGGACCTTTTTCTCCAACAGCCGAAGCAGTTCCAGCACTGACGGCTTGGGTCTAGACCACACAAGGTCGAACCCAAGTTTGAAATCGGGTGCATGGGATCTGATGACGACGCCCGGAAAGGTCATGCCCTCAGGCAGAGGTGCATGGCCGATACCGACACCGCCAGCCACCAACGCCAACAGGTCGGCGGTGTTCGCAATCTCAGCGACAGGTTGCGGTTCGAACCCATGGGCCTTGCAATAGGCGCGATAATTTTCCCGCAGGACTGGTTGTTTCGCAGATGATGGTAGGATCATCTCGGCTTCGTTGAGATCATCGACCGATATCTCTGCTTTGTCGCTGAGTACGTGACCCTCGGGAAGAACGACCTTCATCTCGACGTCAAATATGTGCTGTCTCTGAAGGCCAGCTGCTATAGCTTGATCCCAAGCGATGGCCGCATCGACTGCACCACCGGAAACCGCGCGTCCAAGCGTCACTTCGTCGAGTTCCAGCACATCAATCTGTGCAACCGGGTTACGCTCTTTGAACAGACGAATGATCTCTCCCAACTTCGGTTGTGCCGCGCCAATGGTCAGGCCCAGCTTCAGGCTCTCGATCCCTTCGTAGGTTGAGGATCGCGCCGCACGAACCGCAACATCGGCGTGATGCAGCGCAGCCTTCGCAGAAGCCAGGAATGCCTTCCCGGCATGCGTGAGTTCAACCCGCCGCGACGTCCGCTCTACAAGTGTTGTGCCAACCTCGTCCTCAATATCCTTGATCGCTTTCGAAATCACGGGTTGGGCGGTGTGCAACCGATGCGCTGTACGTCCAAAATGCAGCTCTTCGGCCAAAGCCTCGAATATCCGCATCTGCCGAAGGTCGATCCTGAGCATCTCTATCTATCACTCATTTGCTATGATTACATTGTATTTTACGATTGGTTATTAGATAGCTCTGATCCATCTGTTTGTCCAACACACCAGTGCATGAGGACAAACATGAACGATCTTTCACCCGATTCCGAACTGAAACCATCACAGCATGCGGAGCCCGTTACGCGGGGCCGCGTCACCTTTCCGTCAATACCGGATCACTGGGTCCCTGTGGCCTTCTCGCGCGATCTCACTAAGAAGCCGCGTGGCATCTATGTCGATGATGTACCCGTCGTGTTGTGGCGCGCGGGCGCAGAAGTGAAAGCGCTCGTGGATCAATGTCCACACCGTTCAGTGAAGCTGTCCGTCGGCAAAGTCACCGAAGACGGCAACATCCAGTGCGCATTCCATGCATGGCGGTTCGGTGGAGATGGTATCTGTAAAGCTATCCCGCTTGTGACAGGTTCGGAGCGTCCAAACAAGGTTCGTGCCGGTCGCCTTGCCGCGCAGGAGGTCGGTGGGTTGATCTGGCTCTTCACTCGCGTTCTGAACGCGGACGAGGCCCCTCCTCCGATGCAGGACCTTCCTATCTCGATGACCGAAGCGGGTTGGTCGGGCGACATGATTGTCCGCGAGTGGCAGGCACATTGGTCTCGCGCGATCCAAACCATGCTCGACGTAGCACATATTCCGTTCGTGCACGCAAAAACCATCGGGGCTGGCTTAGGGCGAAACATCGGCAAGGTGTCCGAGGCCGAGTTGAAGCTTGATCTGCGCCAGCATGACGACGGCTCATACGAGATGGACTGGGGGCTTGAAGACACCAAATCCGACGGTAAGTCCGACATGGGTTGGCTCGCCTTCCTGCCGCCGAACGGAATGAGCCTGAAGGTACCGATGAAGGGCACGACGAAGTTCAATGGTCAGAAGGTGCCGAAGGAGTGGTACCTTCATATCTTCTGCACGCCCACCAAGGCAGGCCGCTCGAACCAGATCATCGTGCCGCGCCGGAACTTCGGCGGACGCAACCCAATCTGGAGAGCAGCAGACGCCCTCAACATCATCGTGCTGAACGAAGACAAGCGTAACGTCGAGACAGCCTGGCCAAGCCGCGTTCCGCGCCCGGCGCCCGAGATTTCGATGCCCACGGATGCGTCGACGATCGCCTTTCAAAGGTATCACTGGAACACCTTCGTCAAACCGGCGCTTTCGAGTGACGGTCAAGATGCAGAGGAGGCCGTGGGATGAGCGTCACTGTTTATGGCATGCCCAGTTGCGATACGGTAAAGAAGGGAACGGATTGGCTGGAGGCTCAGGGTGAACCCTATGAGCGGATCGACTTTCCGAAAGTTGACGGGCTCGAAGACCGTTTGAAAACATGGATCGACAAAGCTGGTTTGACAAACGTGCTTAATACGCGCGCGATCGTCTTCAAGAAACTCCCGGCTGAAGAACAGGCTCGACTGAAGGAAGACGCAGACGCGGCAGCGGCCGCAATGGCGAAGAACCCCTACCTGATCAAACGTCCGTTGCTGGTCGCGGACACTGCGGTTGTTCTTGGCTTCAGGGCTGACACCTGGGAAGCGGCGTTGAAATGAGCAACGTCGAGTCCCCAAAGGTAACGGCCAAATCCTTCGAGCTTCTGGACGGGCTGGCCAATGACAACAGCAAGGACTGGTTCGACGCGCATCGAGACGAGGTGAAAGCGTGGCTGCTAGAACCCTTCGCCGCCATGTTGCATGATGTGTCCGCTCGGCTTGCGGACACCGATCTCCCGGTGAAGGGCAGTTCCGACACCATGTTCCGCATGAACCGGGACGTGCGCTTCTCGAAAGACAAGCGCCCCTATCGCGAAAGCGTCGCGGGGCTTCTCACGCCATCTGGGACCAAGAAAGAAATGGAGGGAGTCGTCTACGTTGAGCTTGGGCGCGATGGCGGTTGGGTCGGCGGCGGATACTACAAACTGCCGACAAAGCAGTTAAACGTCATCCGCGACCGGATCGTGTCATCGCCGGGTGACTGGGCCGACACCAAAACAGAGATCGAAAAGCGCGGCGGTGAGCTGTCGCGCGACGACAACCTGAAAGGCATGCCCCGCGGCTACGAAGAGCACGATGAGAGCGACATCGCGGATGATCTGCGCCTCAAGAGGCTGCTCGTTCGGGGCGATATTCCGAAATCAGCCTGGCTCGATGATACTATCGGCGAACGTGTGGCTGAAATCGCTCTCGCCATCGCGCCCCTTATTGAGTTCGGCCAGAGGGCCAAGAAGTAAATTTGAAATGCCATAACCCGAAAGCCGACCTTCGCGCACACCGCAGCATTCGTCTTTTTGGGCTCCCTGCCGTCATCTGACAGTTTTAGTCGGTTGACTGGTGCCAGACCAAAGCTGCCAATCGATTTTGATGTCAAACTCGTTGATAGAGGGATGAAGTTAGCCCTGTTGTCGAAAGACAAGAGCATTTCATGCCACCGAAATAGGGTTTGATGCGTGAGAGGCTCGGCATAGGTCAAGTACAC
>NZ_JABUFE010000034.1 GCF_013315265.1 Parasulfitobacter algicola
TGCCATGGCCCGAACGGTTCGAAGCAGTGACTTGGGACAAGCTGAAGCAGTCGCTCGGGCTGACGCGGCCCTATTAGGTGTTGAGTTCAACATGCCCGGTTCCTGACATTCGCGCAGATCGCAGCATCGATCAAAAAGGGCTCTCTGCCGCCATCGGAGCAGTCGCAGCATCTGCTCGGCAAGGGAAGTTTGTTCCGATAAGGACGGCCCATACCGGACTCTCAGCGCTGTGCTTGGATGCTGCAGTTGCAGCCCGCATAATCGACATTCGCCGCGACCGTAAAATCAGATGATGTGCTACCCGTAAACGACGCCGCAAGGTAGGCAAGCAAATGCTGCACTAGGCACTCTGGCGTCGCACAAATTCCTGCTCGGTCACTTCCGTTCCCCACTGCTTACCGGGGGTCTGATGCGCCAGCGCGAACCGGTGTTTCTCATAAAGGTGGCGGGCGGCATCCAATCCTTTGAAGGTCCACAGGCGCGTGCGATCAAAGCCCTGCTTGTCTACAAACTCCGTGGCTTTGCTGAGAAGCACGTTTCCGATACCCATACCCTGCGCTTTGGGGCTAACGATGAACCACCGTAAATGGCTAACGCCGTCCCCTAAATCCTCACCATCGAGAGAGACAGACCCCAGAAGTTCTTCGCCTTCATAAGCGGAGAACGTCGTGTTTACCGAATTGTTTATACGCCCCATAAACTCTGACATTTCAGTTGCGATTTTGCGCTCGAAAACTGCTCCAAACCCATAGTGTTGTGAGTAGAAGGTCGCGTGTAGATGCGCCACGGATGCGATGACCCCAGAACGATAGCCCTCGTGTAGTTCCACGTTTGGCGCAGCGCTGACCGCGCCGCCTAAAGATTTTGCGAATAGAACAAGGCCAGTCTCAATTTGTGCGACTTCATTTGACGACAGCACGTCGAGGGCAGATTGAAGCTGTCGCCGCCCAAAACTCTCGACTTCGCGCAGCAGGTTTTTTCCTTCTTGCGTCAAAGTCAGAATACGGGACCGCTTATCACTCGGATCAGTGTCAGCCTCGATCAGGCCATTGTTTTGCAGCTTTTGAACAAGACGGCTGACGCTGGACTTTTCCAAATGCAAATGGGCGCCCAGGTCACTGGCATTTTTAACCGTGCCATAACCAACCTCAATAATCGTGTGCACCGCAGATGGAGATAGCTCTGTTCCAGCCAATCCCTTTTGCATGAAGCCAAGTTCGCGCACTATATGCCGTGCAGCGGAACGCATTTTGTCAATGCGGGGGATTGGAAGTGATTGAGTCATAGTTGCGTGGTACAACCAAAACTCTGAAACCGTCCACTAGTAAATGTTCTCAGCGTCTCAACAATCCAGCAGATTGGGTTCATAGCCGCCATCGGCCCGTTGCGGAAATTGGCCACTACATCTGAACGCTGCGGTCGCAGCCCGCATTGCCGACATTCGCCGCGGTCGCGAAATGACGGGGTCGTCGAACTCACGATCTGCGGGACTTTGCTGCCGTTGGCGTACGCAAGCTAGAGGTCGGCTTCTTTACAGACGACATCAGATCGCTCACCAGTGCAGAGAACTAGCACGGTGCATGTAACTTTTTCTTGCTACGTTGCCCGCTGAGATTGTATCGTCCGTGACGAACAGAATTTCCGGAATGGTTCATGTCAGAAGTTGATTTTGAGGAATTTGAGTATGCTAATAATCGGGTTCCAGACAGGCTCTATATTTCGAAGAGTTTCAGCTACCCGGGCAAAGAAACCGTTTACCGACAAGGCTGGAAAAGGTTCGAGGCCGGGCCGTTGAAAGATCTCGTCAAAGATGGTGATGAGTTCGTTCTTCATGAAACTGCCACTGGCTTTCAGCAGATAAAGGCTCGGTTCATTGAAGATGGAAGGGGAATAACTCATCTGCACATTCAGAGGTGGAGTACCAAATCTGGCAACCCGATGGGTGATCAAGTCGTGTTGTACGGTGAGCAAATCTCCAGATTGTTGGAGTTTCTCGAAAATATTCGACGTTTGGAAATTCCTGGGACTGCCAAATTCAATGTCAACGAGGCCGATTTACGGCTAGTCCACATGCCGGACGCTGAGGCACGCAAACTACTTGAAGACCGCCCCGAACTTGTTGCCGAATTTGCACGCAGTCAGATAACCACCGAAGACGTGGTGGCGCTCGCATATCGCCGTAAGCAACTGAAAATGTTCTCCGAAATGCTCGACGCCGCCAAGGATATCTCGGAAAGTTCTTGGCAAGAGTTCTTTGAACGCAATCAGTGGATTTTTGGCTACGGCCTGAGCTACATCTTCACGACAGGGTTGGATGGACGGAAACTTCAGCAAACGATCCGCGGTTCCAGTGTGGCTGCACCGGGAAAGGTTCCAGACGGCATCATGAAGACCCGTGCCGCTGTTAGCGCGCTGTGCCTCGTTGAGATCAAGAAAAGCAACACCGGCCTTCTGAAAGAGAATGAGTACCGCCGTGGCGCGTGGGCACCTTCTGCGGAACTCAGTGGCGCGGTGGCGCAGTGCCAAGAGACGTTGCGTGCTGCCACTAAAGAGCTAGGCACTTACCATCGTTTTTCCGACGAGCAGGGCAACCCGACGGGAGAAGAATTGATGGCGGTTCAGCCTAGATCATTTCTAGTAGTCGGCAGTCTCGGTCAGTTTAAGACCGAAAAAGGTGTGAACTCATCGCGCTACCAAGCTTTCGAGGGCTTCCGCCGAAATCTTCGCCAACCAGAAATCATCACCTTTGACGAGTTGTACGAACGCGCTCGGTTCATCGTTGAGCATACGGAAAATTCGGGTGTGTCTACCGAAAGTCAGGACGAAGACGAAATCCCCTTTTAACGGCGACGTGTCCTACAAAGCGGTCATTTGTGCAAAGTGCAGCATCGGGCGTTTTGGGGCTTATTTTGTTGAAAAAGTCGGTACAATTTGGTGGTTGGACTGCCTCGCCAGCGTAGGCGTAGGCTTCTTGTTCCGTCCGATATAAGGGGCGGTGGCCCGCTTGATGTCTTTGACGATCTTCTCGCCGGGGCTCTTCGTTGTCTTTCTCATCGTCCACTCCTCAGTGGTTACGATGAGCAACAAACACTCTCTTAGCAAATGGCCCTAATTGGTCCCATAAGCGCTGACGTCAGACAGCCATCACCAATAACATTGTCTCCGGGGTCGCCATCATATGCGCCATAAGCTGACCATGTGCCGTCTTCTAGTTCATAGACCGCGCCTTCTGCAATTGCTTGCTCAATTGTAATATCGCGATCATCTGCATATTGTCTGGCTTCTTTTGCTTTATCTGTTTCAATGATACTATCGCCGCCATCGACAATACGGCCAGCTTCTGAAATTTCGGCATCTAAACCATGGTCGCGTGCCGCCTCTCGGGCTTCCTCTGCTTTTTCATAGTTGCCAATGCTTTCAAGGTAATCGGCTTGTCTGTTGCGCATGGCTTCATTCTGACGTTCCCCGCCACTGACCAAATCTCTTTCACTGTTGTATACATTTGCGTAGCCTGACAAATTTTCCCTGCGTGCCTTCTCCCAAGGATCGTCCGTCGAGACGATATCAGGGTCTATTCCGTAATCTGTTACATTTAATCCGGCCATTTTGTGTGTCCCTCAAGATTTATATTGAAACAATGAACACTCGTTACACGGTACAAATTATTTGATCAGTTTGTTATGCATTCCTGATATTGTGGATTTTGTCTGACGATTGCAGCATCAATGGTCGCGTCATCATGCAAGACAAAGCAAGTGGATGCTTTCATGGTGTCATCTGGAATGCGGGCAGCGCCATCAAGCGGTAGCAATTTGAAATTTAAGACAATGCTGTAGGGCACAAACCTATCGCCGTCGCCGCCATCACTCATATAATTCCACATTTGAGTGTAAAAACTGCGTTCATAACTACGGCCAACTATTGCAACAAAGCTAGGGTCTGTATGCTCGTTATAAATCTGCGCAAATGTTTTCAAGAATTGATAATTTGATGGCAGTTTGTTTGTCATTGTGAACACGCATTCGGTTTCAACACTTGTGGTATCGCCTGCCATCACTTTGCGTAACTCTGCGTGAATTTCAGATACGGTAAAGTTGCCGTTGCAAGACGTGTCAGCCCTAGCGATTGCCGGGGCCAATAAGATCAGTACAAGTATTAGGTATCGCATGATGCGCCCCCTCATTTCAGTTTCAATGAAAAATTCCCGCCAATGGGTCGGTATCCCATGTGGCCAAAGAATTTGTGTGTGCGTCTTAGGTCTGTGTCAGACGTGACGTGGATCAGGACTTCGCTGACATTCCGATGCTTTGACCATGACCGCAAGCCGTACATTAGCCCGACAGCGGCTCTACCGCCTATTAGGCTGTTTCGGTACTGCGGCATGACAAAGAACGTCTGGACGGTGGCGAGTAGCGCGCCTGTGCCGAATGCATGTTGCGCTGCGACACAGTAAAGATGCGCGATTGCCTTGTCATTGTGTCTGGCAAGTAGAATGCCGTGACGATCCGGGGCCGCGATGGCTTCTTTGAACGCTTTGACTGCTTTGTCTTTGCTTAAGGGGATGTGTGCGAAATGACCGTCAAGGTGTGCCGTTTCGGCTAAGGTCATTATTTCATCAATGTTTTCGTTTGTTGAAACGACTGTAAATTTCATATTCTAAATCACTATTTGGACTTATTGCTGACGTTGCGTCTATCCATTGATCAATTCAAACTGTCTGTCAATCATAGGTATAAATCTGGGACTGTTGCATTATCTTGGCGTGTCAGCGAGATCTTTGCTTTTGAGGTTCGCCATGCCACGCAAATCCCCGTTCAAACATCATCGCTTTCCGA
>NZ_JABUFE010000035.1 GCF_013315265.1 Parasulfitobacter algicola
CGGATGAGAGACAATGATCCCGAAGAGCGGGAATAAAACGATGAAATGAACTTGACCTAAACGCCCGATTAGAGAAGCGACATTTCGCTGCGGATGCTCCAGTGTCCGGTTCGGGTTTTGAATTCGATGGAACGTTGCTAAAATCGACAGAGGGAAATCTAAGGTGAAACCGTTGAAGGCGAATGATCCAGGACATTTTATTGAATTGCGCGACCCAGTTGATGCTGACGCGCAGGTACATTTTTCGTATCCGCCCGTTGCTGAAATCGTGCTCATGTACGGGGGCGAGACATCAGACTTGCCAGCCCCCGATATGGATCGATCGAAGCGTTGGCTTCAATGGTTGCGCGACCACCCGTTTTCCAAGGTCATCGTTTGCGACGGTGACCCGGTTTGACAAGTTAGGTTGCATAGCTTGAACGAGGCAGACAAACGCGCACGACTTACAATCGGGCTTTTCGGCGAAGCTCATCTTGACCGTGGCATTGGACGCGAAGCGATTTGTCTAACGCTCGACCATGCTTTCGGAGACATGGGGCTGCATCGCGTAGATTTGCGAGTCCTGTCCTATAACCAGCACGCAATCCGTTGTTATACGTCATGCGGGTTTGTTCATGAGGGTACTGAGCGCGAAGCAGCTTGGGTCGGCGGTGCTTGGCACGATGATTGGATCATGGGAATTTTAGCGGATGAGCACTACGAGCGACGAAAGTAGATATTACGCTGTGCGAGGAATGCAGCCATTCGATTGGACCGCAGTATCCTGCAGTTTGGGCTCTTAGCGGTCATATGATGGTTTCAGTCGGGGTCATAGGCGATAAGACCACACCAGATGACTCCTATTAGCGGACGAAGGGGTCATTCATACGCCCCAATCGAATGGCCGCTTCTCACGCTCATCGACAAATTGCGGTGAGACCAGATGTTGTGGTCGTCACCTTGCTGTCACACTCACCAACTACGTCGGATAAAAGCAGTATCGCGAAAGGCAGCTTATGTTGTTCAGAACGCTGTTCCTATCAGACGTTCACCTTGGTACCCGCGGGTGTCGTGCGGACCTTCTTGTCGCGTTCCTGCGCAAATATGATGCTGGTACGATCTATTTGGTCGGTGACATCTTTGATGGTTGGGCCCTCGCTCGTCGCGGTTGGCACTGGCCGCAGGACCATAACAACGTTGTGCAAACTTTGCTGGATAAGGCTCGACGCGGCACCCGGATTATCTTTGTTCCTGGCAATCATGATGAGGTGATGCGGAACTACCTTGGCACCCATTTTGGAGGCATTGAAGTAAAGCAAACGGCCGATTTTACGGGACTTGATGGGAAACGGTATCTCGTCACACATGGCGACCAATTCGATACGGTGGTTGTGAATGCCAAATGGCTCGCTCATTTCGGTGATGCCGCTTATGACTTTTTGATTTGGCTAAACCCCAAGATCAACCGGATGCGATCGATTTGGGGCGGGCAATACTGGTCATTGTCAAAATGGGCCAAGCGACAGGTGAAAACAGCCGTCAACTTTATCGGCCAATACGAAGATGTCCTTGCAGAAGAGGCGCGGCGCGGCGGCTATGATGGCGTCATATGTGGCCATATTCACCACGCCAATATCCGCTGCATCAAAGATATCGCTTACATCAACACGGGAGATTGGGTGGAAAGTTGCACAGCGATCGCAGAACACCCAACTGGCGAATTCGAACTAATTGATTGGGAAGAAAAGGCCAACGCTGAGCGCCGACAGACCCGCAAGCCGGTCAAACAACTTGTCAAAGAGGACACCTGAAACGGGAGAGGTCCATGAGTTCCATATCCGAACAACTTCACGACGCCGTAAACCAGAATGCAACGATGACCCGAGAGGGACTGTTGGAGCGCGCCTTTGCACGCCTATTTCACGGGTTGGTCTATGCGCAGATCTGGGAGGATCCCGTTGTTGATATGCAGGCACTGGACATTCAGCCGGAGGATAACATCGTTTGTATCGCTTCAGGCGGATGCAACATGCTGTCATATTTGACGGCAAACCCTGCATCGATTACCGCAGTCGATCTTTCCCCGGCGCATGTGATGCTGAACAAGCTTAAGCTCGCGGTCGTACAGCACGTCTCTGATCACGCGACGCTTTTTGCAATGCTGGGCCGTGGGGATCAGCCGGGTAACGTAGAGGCCTTCGATACATATATCGCGCGCTTCCTGGATACTCAAACGCGTAACTATTGGAATGCCTGCACATTGATGGGTCGGCGTAAAGCCATTCTGGCACGCGGTCTCTACCGTCATGGGTTGCTTGGTCGATTCATCGGTGTGGTTCACCTTGTCGCAAGACTGGCTCGTGTCGATTTTGCGCCGCTTCTGGAGGCCAAATCGCTAGAAGACCAGCGGGCCTTCTACAAGCAACAGATCGTCCCGCTCTACAATAGTCGTTTTATCAGATTTCTGGCGAAACGTCGCGCATCATTGTTTGGTCTTGGCATCCCACCCGCTCAGTACGACAAACTCGCCGCTGATGCTGATGGCGACATCATCGCTGTCCTAAAAGAAAGGACGCGTAAGCTATTCTGTGACTTTCCAATCGGGGAAAACTATTTCGCATGGCAGGCGGCCTACCGTGGCTATGAACCAGTATCGACGCCAGCGGTGCCGCCATACCTTGAAGCTGACAACTTTGCCACGGTACGCGCGAACGCGGAACGGGTGACAGTGTTGAACAAATCGCTCACCGACGTGCTGGTTAAGCAGCCGACAGCGTCCAAACACTGCTATGTATTGTTGGATGCCCAGGACTGGATGAACGATGATCAGTTAAATGCACTCTGGCGCGAAATCACCCGAACGGCGGCTCCCGGTGCGCGGGTAATCTTTCGCACAGGTGGCAAGGATGACATCCTTCCCGGCCATGTGGACCCCCAGGTGCTGTCCCGCTGGAGCTATCAAGCCAACGCATCGGCGCAGGGGTTCAAAAATGACAGATCGGCCATCTACGGTGGGTTCCACCTGTATCATTTGAAAGTGTAAGCCGCATGGCTGATACGCACAGCGCACTAATGGATCAGGTTTATCGCCGGCAGCGCTTTTTCTATGACGCAACCCGAAAGTACTACCTGCTTGGACGCGACTATGCGTTACGACAAATAAAGGCCAAAGAGGGTGCACATATCCTGGAGATTGCCTGTGGGACCGGGCGAAACCTCGACCAGATTGACATGCGGTATCCCAACAGGCACCTTTATGGACTTGATATTTCGTCAGAAATGCTGCTGTCCGCGCGGAGAAAGCTGGGTGATCGTGCAAAGCTCGCCCAAGCAGATGCATGCGCTTTTGACCCGGCAAACCTCTTTGACCAAGCGAAATATGACCACATCGTCATGTCTTACTGCGTATCAATGATACCCCAATGGCAGTCCGCTATCAAAGAAGCAGTGTCACATCTTGCGCCCGGTGGCGCGCTGCACATCGTGGATTTCGGAGACCAGTCACGCATGCCCCGTTGGTTTGATCGCGGATTGCGCAAGTGGCTTGCCCGGTTTCATGTTGAACCCCGGTACGATCTCAAAGCAAATTTTTCAGAGATCGAGGGCCACCATATCTCGCACGTGTCACTGATGCGCTCATACGTGACCTATGTGTGTGTGAGGAAAAGGATGCCAGCAATGAACCGGGCCACCAACTTGACGTGAACGCGCGATCTTCACCGAAAAGCGCTGTGTTATTTTGATCGTTTCGCCAGTATCAGACATTTGTGCCAAATGCAGCATCGGTTGCTAAGGACTGATTTTGTTGAAAAAGTCATTGTTTTTGGCGTTACGCGTTGAGCTACTGCGCTGATTTTATTGAACGACCGATGCTGAGGTTTGTTATCAGCGGGTGGTTGCCACCATTGGCTTGAGTTTTGCTAGTTTCCGGAGGTTTTGGGCGATGGCGGCGAGTGTAAATTCGTCCTGGACGCCGCATGGACCTCGTAATCGAAGCCTTCCCAGACCCAGAATTCGTTTGAGATGTGCGAAGAGCATCTCAACCTTCTTGCGTCGCGCCTGAGCCTTCGGATTTATGACCTAAGAAGGGGTCAACTCCGGTAGGGGGCAGGACGTATCTTAGCAGCCATTGGCGGTGCACGCGTCGAAATCCGGGTGAGATCCCTAACAGCTTCATGCTGCACGATGCACTAATGGCGTCGGAGCGCAGATGGGGTCGTCGTCAAATTCCAGCACAGCTGGATAGGCACGTGTAGAGGCATGGGAGACGCCGGAAGCTGCCGTTCATGTACCATGAAGCATCATGCACTTTGGGCTCTCTCGTCACCTTCGCTGCATCGGACACGAGTGGCCGGTTCAGAAAACATCGCCGTTGGCTGCAGTGCGGGTGAACTGGAAGGATGCGGGATTGGGTGGATGGCTCCTGCTTCAACCGGCG
>NZ_JABUFE010000036.1 GCF_013315265.1 Parasulfitobacter algicola
CCTCAAATTGCAGAAACATCCTGCAACTCTATCAAGAACCTGACCTATCAACCCGGTCAGCCCGATTACCAATGCTTAGTCCTGCGATGCAGTAATCGGGCGTCAGTTTTCGCTGCACCGCGCATGAACGGCTGCTTTTTCCGCCGCATTGCGGCAAGTTGATCTCAAACGATGATTAAGGCTTCAGAATGGCTTGATGCCACTCCTGTCGCGAATACCCATACACACTCGCCCCATCGACCAGCCCTAGAGAATCTGACTGGATATACTGGCCCGTAGTGGGGTCATAATCCCGCATCCAGTTTTGGTGGAGGCCGGTCTCGGATTGGAACCATTGGCCGGGGAATCGGAGGGCGATGGTGTCTCCGGATGTGGTGTGGACGCCGCCGAAGGGGAGGTATGTGGCCTCCCAGACCTTCGTACCATTCCCGTCGGTTGCGAAGATGGGGCGGCCGATGTGGTCGGTGCGGATGAAGTAGACCTGTCCGTTTTCGATCACGGCGACGGGGGGCAGGTTTATCCAGACGTATTTGCGCAGCAGGGTGCTTGTACCGGCTGCCGGATCGTATTCATATTCCGCGATGCGCTGGCCGTTCAGGTCGTGGACGGAGTGGATCGTGCGGGGCTCTTGCGTGAGCCGTCGCACCACCTGCTGACCGGCGGCGTTATAAAGATACTCGGCTTGCACCACGCCGTTGATGGACATCGAGGCCATGCGTTGGCGGCATCATAGGTGAAGCCATAGCCCCCGCCCGAGCGGTTGTCGTAGATCACGTTTGCCTATTTTAAGCCCCAAAATTTTCCTACTTGTTCATATATATAACTCTATTATGAACATCAAAATCATCTTCTAAAAAGCAACCAACGTCCTGTGGTATCTTCTCAAGAAGATCTGAAATTACAGCATAAAACGCATCTGACTTTTTTTGACCTGTATCCACAAATATTTGTGATGCTTTGATATCTTCACCTAAATCCTGAACCACACTGTATGAACCGATAGTATCGTTCTTCATAATGATATATTCAAGATTTGCATCTTTAGTGACCTGCTTTGAAATATACTCGCCGATTTTGGCAACTGGAATAAAAATAATCCCGACACTCCGACCCTCTCCAGATGGCCATGTAATCGTCTCTTTATTTTCTTCCATAATTTCAGATCCTTAGTGTGGTATTATTACTGCTGGTATCTCAACATAATACCCCCTTGCATCTCTTCCTTCTATAACACCGGGTGTACCTTCCTGCCAATATGCGCCGGGTGTGCACCAGTAGTTTCTAAATCCTGATGGAGGAATTGGAGTACAGAAGCTATATCCACCTCCTGAACCAGGTCTAAGATATGCTTTAACTCTTGGGGGACCTCCTCCCGCGATTACACTTTGCGAATATCCTCTCACGCGGCCTGAAGCCATAGCAAGACCTACTTCGTCTGAACCAACTCTTCTATGATAAATAGGACCAGGGCAAGGCGGAGGTGGTGGCAGCAGATCATCACATTCATCACATCCATCTTTATCAATCGCACCTGAACTAGTACATTGCTTCATTCTTTGACATGTTGGCGAGTTTCCTGCCATTCCACTGTTATTACAAATCCATTCCAAGGCATTTTCACCACGGAAATCATAATACCGCCCTGGATTCTGCAGCGCATAGGCGATGGGCTAGGTCGGTGCTCAAGAGTAGCCGCAGCCCCAAAGATGGGGCCGCGGCACGCCACCAAGTGGCACACTGGTCAATTCGTCTGTTCCTCCCACAACGTATTGTCCCAATAGGGGAAGGGTCGTTCTTCACGTACCTCAAAGGTCATCCGCTCTGTGAATTCCCGGCCATCCGCCATGACCGCTGTCACCTCGAGGATATGGGCACCGACTGGCAGGTCGACAGGCATTTCCAGCCGCCACAGATGGGTGGAGCTGTCAGCAATCATCCACGTTTCCGCGGGCTGCGGGTTGGCGGGGCCGTAGCTCGATCCTTGCCAGACCTCAAAGCCCTGCGCCCGATCCTCGCCTTGGGTCGATTGCCAACCAAACCGACCAATCGTCATTTGGCGAACGGCGGCGAAGGGGTCCGCCCATTCTGCGCCTGATTGGATATCTTCGCCGTTGCCGGCCTGTGTGCGCGTCATCGGCAAATCCGGCCCGCCATTGATGGAAGCAGACAACTCGGTGTTGCGGTCCCCGATCCATACGTTTGCCGTCAGCCAGACGGTGCCCTCAAGGTCATCTGGCGTGAACAGTCTCAGATCCGCCAGATCGTTGGCGGTCAGTGGCGGTGTCTCCGCCGCCGGATCCTCCCGTGCATCGGCCCATGCAAACAATTCCTCAAACCAAGAGCGGAATTGCGGCGTGTTGAAGCTCAGCGCGATCTGACGTTCTGGCGCTAGATTAGCAGCGTAGAAATTCACCTCGAAGTCTGACCCGTCGAAATCAACAATCATGTAGCCGGGAGGTGTGCCGCCCCGCGCAAAGGCCAGCGGTGTGCCATCGAAGTTCATATCACCCCAATACCAATTGCCCGACGGCGCGCCGCCAACCACATGGTCAAACGGTAAACGCGTTACCCCGACCTGTTCTTCCCAGCCCTGGAACCATTCTCCAGCCGCTAGATATTCCATTGTGTGGGTATGCCCGGAAAAGCTGACCGCCGGTCGCCCTGCCAGAAGGGCGTGGATCTCTGCCAGATTATCGGTCTGGTGGCGACCGGTATTGCTGTCGATGAAGGACACGAACGGGATGTGGTGCATCATCACGATCAGACGATCTTCAGGGATCTCAGCCAGGGTCGCCTCTAGCCACTGCATCTGTCGCTCAACCACGCGGCCGTTGTAGACCACTCTATCCGGATCAGCACATGCATCGCGGCCACCTGGTCCGTCGTCCTCCGGACCGCAGGGGTAAACAACGTTGTCGAGCGCGATAAACGTCACACCACCAATGTCGAAGCTGTAATAGGCCGGACCATAGATCTGACGCCAGCTGTCGGCGGAATGCTCGTCCGTCGTCGCATCAAAATCGAAATCGTGATTGCCGTGGATGTAGTATTGAGGCAGGTCAATCACCGACCACAGATTCATGAACCTCGGCAACAACGACAGGTCATCGCCCATCACGTCACCCAGCATAATGACGCATTCTGCCTCGCTCAGGTCCTGATCCAGGATGCTGTCGAGCACCCCGTCCCGGACATAGCCGATTTCCGTGTTCGAATAGGGCTGCGTATCGCCCATCATGACACAGGAAAATTCGTCGTCCACGCCGGTTCGGACCATCGGAAAATTGATCGCGGCAGGTAGCGGCCCTGTGGGGGCCAAACCACCATAACGCAATGCCTCAGGTGTGCCTTCCGGGAGGTGGTGGTAGAAGAATTGCGGCACGCCGTCTTCGTTGACCGGCACATCGTAGGCGGCGGGTTCATGCACCATAACGGTCATGTTTTCATAGACCGGTAGCGAATAAATGCCGTCCTCATCTGTGGTGGTGACGTCCTGACCATTCGATACGATCACACTCGCCACCCCGGGTTCGTCGTTTTGGTAAACGCCGTCGCGGCTGAGGTCGTGGAATACACGGCCGGTCACTGTTTCAGCGGTCGGGACGGCGCCGCTGCGCACAACGTCGATCTCAGCAACATAGTCGGCAAGTGCCAGATTAGGCGCGGCAAAAACCATCGAGACGGCCGCAAGCAATGCTCTGCGGCCCGTGAACTTCGCAGTCATGGGCTTCTCCGTGGGTTAGTTTTCGGGTAGGCGCAGGCTCCTGATCTGCACCTGGGGTCAAGCGTGCCTGAGTCGTATGACGGTCGTATGACGCAAGTGTAACAATCGAGGTAAGCCTACGTGACAGCCCGAAGATGCGCGAATGTTCGCAGGCCGGGAGATTGCTTTGGTGAGGATTTTGCGTTTGTCGCGAATGGCTGCAAAGCGGGCTGCGACCGCAGAATTTGGAGCAGTGGTCGAATGACCGCTTCTCTAATTGGGTGTTT
>NZ_JABUFE010000037.1 GCF_013315265.1 Parasulfitobacter algicola
GACAAACAGGAATTTTGGAAAACAGACATTGACGGATTAGAGAACAGAATCTGCGGGAAGGGGAACTTCGCTGCGGCAAGCGTCGACGATCGTATCGCGCAGGAAGCAGACGTTGCAAACCTAAAAACTGCAATCCAGCAGCACCCAAAAAGCGCTGCATCTACTGCAAACCGCCACCTCAAGAGGAATCGACTAGAGGAAAGTTCCATCGATTGGGTATACCGCCCCGTTCGTTCGCTATTCTTGATATTAACGGATTTAAGGCGCAGGCGCTGTTGACAGTATAAGCGACTCTGCGTATAGAGCGCGCACTTGGACAGGTGGCATGTGTCGTTTGTCCTTAAAATCATAACTGAAGTGGTCACGATCCGGGCCCCCACGCCCCGATCCTCTGGATACCCACCGCACCCTTCCTGACTGGGAAAGGATTGCGGTTTTTGCGCTTTGCGGACGCGCAAGGTGTTACGGAACCTTTAATGGCGTGTATGGGGCATGCCGCACATGTGTTATCTTTAGCGGGGAAAGACGCCCAATGCCAACGATCCAACAGCTGATCCGCAAGCCGCGGCAGCCAAAAATAAAACGGTCCAAGTCGATGCACTTGCAAGAGTGTCCACAAAAGCGTGGCGTTTGTACGCGCGTTTACACGACGACACCGAAAAAGCCGAACTCGGCCATGCGGAAGGTTGCCAAAGTGCGCCTGACCAATGGCTTTGAGGTCATCAGCTATATTCCCGGCGAAAGCCACAACTTGCAGGAACACTCGGTTGTTCTGATCCGTGGCGGTCGTGTCAAAGACCTTCCCGGTGTTCGCTATCACATTCTGCGCGGTGTTCTGGATACCCAGGGTGTTAAAGATCGTAAACAACGTCGTTCGAAATACGGCGCCAAGCGCCCGAAATAGGGATTTCGGGTGTCCTGGATATGATCCAGGGCCTGAACGCACAGGTAAGAGGAAAATATTATGTCACGCCGTCACGCTGCTGAAAAACGCGAAGTTCTGCCAGACGCAAAGTTTGGTGATACCGTTTTGACAAAATTCATGAACAATCTGATGATCGATGGTAAGAAGTCGGTCGCGGAAAGAATTGTCTATAATGCGTTGGATCGCGTTGAAGACAAGATCAAGCGCGCGCCAGTGGAAGTGTTCCACGAAGCGCTGGACAACATCAAACCAACGGTCGAAGTGCGTTCGCGCCGCGTCGGTGGTGCGACATATCAGGTTCCTGTTGAGGTCCGCCCAGAGCGCCGCGAAGCTTTGGCTATCCGCTGGTTGATCAACGCATCACGGTCACGCAACGAACACACCATGGAAGAGCGCCTTGCAGGCGAGCTGATGGATGCTGTTCAATCGCGTGGATCCGCTGTGAAAAAGCGTGAAGACACACACAAGATGGCCGACGCCAACAAAGCATTCAGCCACTATCGCTGGTAATTCCATTTTAGCCCAGGACCTAGACCCATGGCACGTGAATATCCCTTAGACCGATACCGTAACTTCGGCATCATGGCGCACATTGATGCAGGTAAAACCACCTGCTCTGAGCGTATTTTGTATTATACCGGTAAGTCCCACAACATCGGCGAAGTGCACGATGGCGCTGCAACTATGGACTGGATGGAGCAAGAGCAGGAACGTGGCATCACGATCACTTCTGCCGCGACAACCACATTCTGGGAACGCACAGAAGATGGTCAAACGCCGGATACTGAAAAGCATCGGATGAACATCATCGACACGCCCGGCCACGTCGACTTTACGATTGAGGTGGAGCGGTCTTTGGCTGTTTTGGATGGCGCCGTTGCTGTTCTGGACGCGAATGCGGGTGTTGAGCCACAGACAGAAACTGTCTGGCGTCAGGCTGACCGTTATAAGGTTCCGCGGATTGTGTTTGTCAACAAGATGGACAAGATCGGTGCCGACTTCTTTAACTGCGTTCACATGATTAAGGATCGCACAGGTGCGACACCTGCGCCTATTCAAATTCCGATCGGTTCTGAGACCGAGCTGGAAGGCATTGTTGATCTGGTCACCATGGAAGAATGGGTCTGGGCCGGTGAAGATCTTGGTGCAAGCTGGGAAAAACGCCCGATCCGCGACAGCCTAAAAGCAACTGCTGAAGAATGGCGCGGCAAGCTGATTGAAACAGCTGTCGACATGGATGACGACGCCATGGAAGCTTATCTGGAAGGCGAAGAGCCGTCTGTTGAAAAGCTGCGCGAATTGATCCGCAAGGGCACTTTGTCTTTATCTTTCATCCCCGTTCTGTGTGGATCAGCCTTTAAGAACAAAGGCGTACAGCCGCTTCTTAATGCTGTGATTGACTATCTGCCCAGCCCGATGGATGTTGTTGATTATATGGGCTTTAAGCCTGGCGACGAAACAGAAACCCGTAATATCCCCCGCCGCGCGGATGATAACATGGCGTTTTCCGGACTTGCGTTCAAAATCATGAATGACCCGTTTGTTGGTTCACTGACCTTCACGCGCATCTACTCTGGTACACTCAGCAAGGGCGACACCATGCTGAATTCAACCAAAGAAAAGAAAGAGCGTGTCGGTCGTATGATGATGATGCATTCGATCAACCGTGAGGAAATCGAAGAAGCCTTCGCTGGCGACATCATTGCGCTGGCCGGTCTGAAAGATACAACAACCGGTGACACGCTGTGCGCGGTCAACGATCCTGTTGTTCTGGAAACGATGACGTTTCCTGATCCTGTGATCGAGATCGCTGTTGAACCCAAGACGAAGAACGACCAGGAAAAGATGTCCCAGGGTCTAGCGCGTCTAGCGGCCGAAGATCCATCCTTCCGCGTGGAAACTGATCTGGAATCCGGTCAGACCATCATGAAAGGTATGGGCGAACTTCACCTTGATATTCTGGTGGATCGTCTGAAGCGCGAGTTCAAGGTTGAGGCAAACATCGGTGCGCCGCAAGTGGCTTACCGTGAAACAATCGGCCATGAAGTTGAACACACCTATACGCACAAGAAGCAATCTGGTGGGTCTGGTCAGTTCGCCGAAGTGAAAATGATTATTTCGCCGACCGAGCCTGGTGAAGGTTACAGCTTTGAAAGCCGCATTGTTGGTGGTGCTGTTCCCAAGGAATATATCCCCGGCGTTGAAAAAGGCATCAATTCTGTCATGGACAGTGGCCCCTTGGCGGGCTTCCCTGTGATCGACTTCAAAGTGGCGCTGATCGACGGTAAATTTCACGATGTGGACTCGTCCGTTCTGGCTTTTGAAATTGCTGCCCGTATGTGTATGCGCGAAGGTATGAAGAAAGCCGGTGCAAAACTGCTTGAACCGATCATGAAGGTCGAAGTGATCACACCCGAAGATTACACCGGCGGTATCATCGGTGATCTGACATCTCGTCGGGGACAAGTCACCGGACAGGAACCACGCGGTAATGCGATTGCAATCGACGCATTCGTGCCGCTGGCGAATATGTTCGGTTACATCAACACGTTGCGGTCCATGTCTTCGGGTCGTGCGCAGTTTACGATGCAATTCGACCACTATGATCCAGTGCCGAATAACATCAGTGAAGAAATTCAGGCCAAGTACGCCTAAGTGCTTGATTTAAAGAGAATGTCCATACGGATTTTCTTGCTTTTAACACTCGTGCTGCTGGTTCCGGCCTGCAGCACATTAGAACGGGTCATTTGGGGGCAGTGCGGTCAAAACGCGCGCCACTGTGTCGGCCAAGAATAGTCGCGATGGATGGTACATCCAATGCGTATGTGAAATGAAGGAGGCCATCATGGCAAAGGAAAAGTTTGAGCGTAATAAACCGCATGTTAACATCGGTACGATTGGTCATGTTGACCACGGCAAGAC
>NZ_JABUFE010000038.1 GCF_013315265.1 Parasulfitobacter algicola
CTTCAGGCGGTTTATTTTTGATGTGATTGATGAGGGCTTTAAAGGCGCGTTCGAGGATTTGTTCATAGGTTTTCAGCGGCAGGTGGTCCAGTTCTGCGGGTTCGACCTTGTGGGTGGCATAATGTGCAGCGTCCCACCATCTGGGATCATCTTTCATTGCCTGTGCGGACGCGGGATCCAGGTGGTCCAGCAGGGTCAGATTGCTGTGTTTGACCGCTTCGAGATACCGCACACAATCCTCAGGGGGGATAACCCAGGCCGGTTTTTCGCGTGGTCCTGGGGCCCATTTTGCAAAAGCGAACTCGAACATGGAATCATGTTCGTGGCGGCGCAGGGACCGGATCCGCTGCAACATTCGCAGCAACATGCCGTCACTGCTGGAATTCACACGCCCGACCGGGGCCAGTGTGATCCCGAAGATCGACCCAAAATCAACTGTTATGTCGCTCGTGACCAGGCGCACATGCACCTTGGACACGCCGGGAACCCTGCGCCAGGCCTGGACCGCAAGATCCCATTTCACCCGGCCCAGACTGCGCTCCATCCAATAGGATCGGGGATGTTCTGACCACGCCCCCCATTGCCACCATCCACTGTTCAACCAGTCCAGCTGCGGGCGTACATAAATCACCACCTCGGCCGTCAGACCCAGATGGTCCAGCATTCGGCTGTCGTGGAATGCTTCTGGTCTGTTGATCCAGCCTTCGCACGACAGGATCGGGGTGATCTCGGCAGGCAGGTCCGCGACATTCGCAAGACCTGTTTCGATACTTTTGAGCGCCGTGCCAGAGCTTGGGGCAAAGCTGCTGGCGTATCCATAGACCGATGTGTTGGCATGATGGGTCAACGCTGCACCGCGCTGCAGTATACCGCCCTCTTGAATGACGACATATTCAAAGGTCTGGCCTGACGCATGCGGCAAGACAGGCTTCAGGCTCAGGCTGCGTTGCAAGGAGCTGCTGCCGCATTTCCCCGCCCCGACATGAAGAATGACGCGACGATTATCCGGCATTGCAAAGATCCCTTTCCGGTTCATGAAGATCTGACAGCAAGGCGGCGAGATCATCGAAGGCAGCGCTTAGGACATGGCCATTGGGCGCCTGTCTGACCGCTTCGGCCTGGGCGCCCAGATCAAAGCAATAAACCGGCATTCCGGTCGCAAGCGCCTCATGTGTGGTATAGGAAAACGTCTCGGGCCAAATCGACGGGATCAACCATCGGGATATCTTATAGCGACACACCAGATCGGGCAGATCCCGGATGTCATACGCACCATGCACCTGGATTGTGGCCGGCATAGTATAATCCGGTGCAACCTTCCCGATCACAACAATACTGTGGGGGCTGTTCGTTTTATCGATCATATGTCCAAGATCCTGAAGGATCTTGCCCCCCTTGTGATGGCCGATATTACCAAGAACGCCAATCACCGGGCGGTCGGATGGCTGTGGTCGGGGGGTGATCTTGTCGACCTTGTGGTGCAGGGCATGGGGCCGCACAGTGATCTTTGGCGCAAGATGGGGCCAGACCGCCAGAACAATGGCTTTGCTGTCTTGCGAGAAGACGGTGATGCTCAGAGCAGCTTCCAGCAAGTGCTGCCATTCCGCGCGCCATGCAGCCAGGCTGACCTGTTGACCACCCGAGGTTTCCGCACTGTGCGCGATATCATCGGTATCGATCTGCGGAACACCATGGTACCGCCCGTCTCGACCAAGCAGCGTATAAGACGGGCTGATCGGAAAGTAATCGTGGAACAGAACTTCGATACTATCACCCGGCGCACCCCTGAGACGCAAAAGCCGGTCAGGCAAATCGGCCCCGTCATGGTGCCCCACACCACAGGAATAGATGATCCGCCGTTTGCCAAGGGGCGCCACAAGCCGCAGCACAGTGTCAAAATCAGATACAGCCGCAGCCACGGTGCCAGAGGCAGAATGCAGTTCCAGATACCAGCGGGCCTGCGCATGCCCGACGCGCAGCACCACCGCAAAGCCACCCTTGGCAAGATCGTCCTTTAACCGGCTCTGCAAATAGAACTCGGCCCCACCCCCCATGCTGTGGGCCAGATAGATCGGGATCGGACCATGATCATCGGACATATGCACTTGATTGGCCAGCGATATTCCCAACACCAGACGGGCGGTGTTCAAAGGATCGCTGCGGATAAAGCTTTGCACCTGGGCATCATAGCCGGGATAGCGGCGCGCAATCTTTTGGTTGTTCTGCTGCACCAGCTTTTTCTTGGCGTCACTGCCAAAGGATGTACCACCCCGATGTTCGACAAAAAGCGCCCCAAGCCCGACATGGCGGCCCTGACTGGCCCGAGCTCGCTGGCACCAGTCAACCTCCTCGCCGTACCCTTTGCCAAAGGCGTCATCAAAAAGGCCGATCTGGCGCAGAAAGTGGATGTTCATCGCCATGCAAAAGCCAACCCCCGTTGGCAGCGTTGCCGCCGTCAGCCTGACATTCAGACGTTGCGCATCCAGATCAATAGCATCGGCCTGACCGGGCGCCAGATCCCTGCGCCGACAGATCATGGGCACCGATAGGATCTCGGCGTCATTCGACATGGGCGTTACAGTTGCAATACCGGGGTCAGCTAGGATCGGCGACAAAAGCCGCGTGGCCCACCTCTGTGGAACAAGAGCGTCAGAGTTCAGAAGAATAACATGATCCCCCCGCTCAAGAGCCTGCGCGAACGCCCGGTTCACACTGGATATAAACCCCAGGTTCCGGTCGTTTTCCAAAAGATCAATACGGGCTGCGCGCGATGGATCGTTGGCCCAGTCCCTTAAATAAGGCCGGATCCGGTCATCGCTCGAACAATCTTCGATCAAGATCAGGTGCCAATCCACGTCCGTATGCCGTTCAACCCGGTCAAGCGCTTGCGTGACCAGATCATAGGCGTTGTAAACCGGCAGTATAATCGTCATCTTGCTGTGGGCATTTGCCAGAATATGCGCCGGGTCAGCGGCCAGCGCGCGCGGGTCACATACATAGGTTCGCTCCGGCAGGGTCAATTGCAGATTGCGAACCAGCCGCGCCCGCGCATCAGGGGTGCGCGAAAAAGCCCAGGACACAAAGCTGGGAAACGCTTTCAGCAAAACAGCGCTGAAAGACAGGGCAACCCTGGCCTTTGACAGACCAATTGCACGGTGGGCGATCTGCGGCATCTCATAGTGATAGCAGGTCTGCGGGCCGCTCTCATCACCGGTTTCCAGGCCCAGAAACACAATCCCGCTTGTCCTTGGCACGCATACTTCAAAACCGACCGCCAATCCATCGCCGTTCTCGGTCATGCCCACGTCGGTGCGTGCGATCCGACGCACAGCATGAACCGTCTCGGTCCCGTTACTAAGCCAGATTGTCTGTGCAAAACTCCAGCCAACAACGTGATAGACCCCGTTCAGCATTTCGACATAATCCACATGGCCCAACGGCTTAGTGTCCTTGTCGATCAAGGGTCGGCCCGGCCCAAAGGCACGCAGCCTGGGTTCCGCATAAAGCCGAAAAACATCGCGCAACCGGATCAACTGTCGTCGAAAAAAACCCATGTGCCCGTCAGAACCTTTGAACTTGATCATATGGTTAACCTGAAGTGGCACCTGTGACCAAACATATCAAATAAGACAGCGCTTTCAAGAAAACGCTGTCTTATTATACATCCGGCACTTGCGCGTTTCGACCGCGCCCTTTTTTATCAGACGATCACGATATCGTCGATAAGCGAGTTGGGGTCGGTCAGATCCGAAATGGCCAGGATAT
>NZ_JABUFE010000039.1 GCF_013315265.1 Parasulfitobacter algicola
GGGGAGGGCTGCCAGCCTTTTTGTGCCTCATCGTGGCCCTGGTTGGTGGACCCGGCGTGGGTGTTTTGGCCGTTGGTTTCGTAAGGATCATTTGTGTTGGTCATGGGGAGCACTCCTTTTGCTTGGCTCTGTCGGGGTTAGAACTTGATGCCACCGCTGCCGGTGACGGCGTTAGGGTCGTTGACGGCGTTGATCTGCACGATGACGGTCTTGCGGTCCGGGGTGGGTTCCATCACGAAGGCCTCGATCTGCCAGTGCCTGGGGCCTGAGATTTCCGAGAAGTCATGGGCCGCATCATAGCTGCCGGTCGAGACCCCGCCCCAGACATATTGATCGGTCGCATGGGTCTGCCAGACATAGGTGTTGAACCGATCTGCCGCGGGCCCGTATCTGTCAAAAAGCGCGGTCACAACATCCTGCTTTGAGGTGCCGACGGCGTTTTGCAGCAAGGCCATGCTGGTGACGGTGCCGTCCTCGGGGTGCAGCTTGACCACGCCGCAGCTGTGGACCTGGTTGCTGTCGCGACAATCCAGCTGTGATCCGAAGTGCAGCGCATAGCGATCCACGGGATTGTTCAGGAACAGCGTGTCATCAAACAAAAGCGTGGTCTGCACACCAAAGTCGATGGTGTCTGCGGCAGTCGAGATGCGGAAGCTGTCACGCAGATCATCGAAGATGGCAAAACCTGCATCGCGCAGCAGCGCTTTGGCAACCTCTCCGTCCATGCCCAGGCTGACACCCGCCAGAGCGATCTGATCCTGCGGGATCATCACTGGGGCGGCGTCCGTACCGACCCTCATCTGGCGATACGCGCTTTCTGGCAGAGTGACCTCATGCAGCAATTGCCCGCTGCGGCGCTCAAACATCTTCATCGATACGATCTGGCTGCGCACCTGGCGTTGGTCGTCCGGGGCGACAGCAAAGGGCAGCACCAGCATCTCGATTGTCACCGCGCCACGTGGGCTGATCTCACGGATCTTGCGCGCCTCGGCAATGGGCAGTGACCATTCATAAAAGTCGGCGGCATTGTCCAACAACAGCGCATAGGGGCGGAACGGAAAGTACACCCCCGGCTTGAAGGTCGAGATGCGATAGACGCCTGCGGCGGCGTCATAGGGGCCGATGCTGGCATTGACCCGCAGGCGCAGGCCGTCCAGTTCCGCAAAGCCCTGGTATTGAGCGCGCAACCTGGCCTCGATCCGGTTCAGCACGGCGGGTTTGTCGAACTCATTGGCGCGGCGATAGGCTTGCGCTTTCAGCGCCTCTTCGCGGAAGTTGGGCGTGTTGCCGGACAAAAACGCGGCCAGCAGACCGATGGTGTCGGCATCAGGGTTATCAATCGTGCGGGCCAAGAGCGGTGAGATCAGCAGGCTTGCGGCAAGGGCTGCGCCCATCAGGGCGCGTTTGGCAGAAGATCGGATCAAATGGAACGTCATGGGTGTCACTTTGTCAGGGCGACATTCAAAAGGGATCCCTTTTGATAGGCCTAGCATATCCACTCTGCCTCTGTCTGCGTTCGTTGGTTTTCCACAGGTTTTTCGGCGGAGTTGGGCCGCGCATCTTCAAGCCCACCGCGACCTCAAAAGGGATCCCTTTTGAAAAGAGGAAAAGTGCGATGATCGGTGATTGTTTTGCAGAAAAATCAGGGCAGACTGATGGGATGACGCAAGACCCTTCCCAAGCCCGCAAGATCGGATACATCCGTGTGTCGGATGCCGAGCAGTCCGAACACTTGCAGCGGGACGCGCTGACCACCGCTGGATGCGATCTGATCTTCACCGATCACGGCATCTCGGGCGCAAAAACTGTGCGGGCCGGTCTGACCAGGCTGATGGCCGAGCTGCGCACGGGCGATACGCTGGTGGTGTGGAAACTGGACCGGTTGGGCCGTTCGACCATTCATCTGCTGCAAATCCTGGATGGGCTGCGCGCCAGAGGCATCCACTTCAACGCGCTGACCCAGGGCATCGATACCACCACCGCCGTGGGCCGGATGATCTTTGGGCAGTTGGCGGTCTTTGCGGAATACGAACGCAGCCTGATCTCGGAACGCACCAAGGCGGGCATGCGGGCGGCCAAGCGGCGCGGCCAACCCGTCGGACGCACCCGGATCATCACGCCCGAGCAAGCTCGCGCCCACGCCAAACGCATTGACAGCGGCGCGGTCACATTGCGCGATCTGGCCCGGCAGCTGAATGTCTCAGAACAGACCCTGCATCGCGCGATCCAT
>NZ_JABUFE010000003.1 GCF_013315265.1 Parasulfitobacter algicola
GCCGAGCTTTGAGAGTTCCCGTGCCCAATGATGGCTGGACCCGCATGCTTCCATCCCAACCAAACATGGTTCTAGTTCATCAAAGAAGGCGACAAGCTGGGAGCGCCGGATCGCTTGATTGAAAACGACGGTGCCATCCGCAGTAATCCCGTGGACTTGAAAAACATGCTTGGCCAGATCGATGCCAACTGTTGTAACTTGCATTTGGTAGCTCCTTTCCTAGCAGTGATACACAACTGCACTATGGCGCATTGTGACGCCGGTTGGAGCAGGAGCTATCCACCACATCGGGTTCGACAGGCCGCACTGCGCTCATCACCAAGCACCAGCAGAGATTTTCATGCCGTGGGCGCGCGCAGCGAGAGTTTGAGAGCTCTCCTATGGGCTCGTTCCAGACCTTCGTCGCGATCTGTGTGAAGGCCAACTTTTCCGATTTTTCAAAATGCGGGTCAATGCTTTGACGTGAAGGTCAAAATCATCTGACGTTCGGCACTAGGGGGCTATTGGCGGAAGGCAGAGGTGTCGAACCCCATCCTTTTCAGGACTCACTGTTTTCGAAACAGGACGCAAGGCCGCTTGCGTTTACCTTCCATGGCGGTAAGCCGAGGTGTCGATCCCCAACGCTTGCGCGTCCAATTGCTTTCAAAACAACGCCCGAGGCCGCTCGGGGTACCCATCCTTGGCGGAGGGCGGTGGTCTCGATCCACATTCCTGATTATGGGAACAGAACGATTAGCAGTCGCCTGCGGTGCCTTACCGCTTCACCCTCCGGGGTGATGATGAACAACTACTTGATGACATTTTATCGTCTCCATTCTGTGCGTTGCTTTTAGAAATCCAATCACTTCCGGTCAACATATTATTTTAGTGAAAGTTTATGGGTTATCATTTCAGCAGGAATAATGATGGCGCATCGTAACGCTTGAGACCCACGCTTGCCCCCGCTATGTGCATGGGCAAGAGGAAAAGACATGCCGCAGTTTTTTGATATTGATGATGCAGAGTTCGAAGCGCGATTTGAAACGCTTTTGAATGCCAAACGTGAAGACAGCCCAGATGTGGATGCAATCGTGGCTGATATTATTGCGGATGTGCGAGCGCGCGGGGACCGGGCGGTTCTTGAATTGACAGCGAAGTTTGATCGCTTGGATCTGACGGCTGACAGGCTTGCATTTTCCGCCGATGAGATCGCGGCAGAATGTGCCAAAGTTAGCGACAAGGATCGTGAGGCGCTGGAACTGGCCGCGGCGCGCATCCGGGCCTATCATGAAAAGCAGATGCCCGATGATCGCAGTTGGATCGATGATATCGGGGCCACGCTGGGCTGGCGCTGGACGCCTGTGTCGGCGGCCGGGCTTTATGTGCCGGGCGGTTTGGCCAGCTATCCGTCATCGGTTTTGATGAATGCCATTCCTGCACAGGTGGCCGGGGTCAAGCGTTTGGCAATCTGCGTGCCCACGCCGGATGGTGTGATAAACCCCCTGGTTTTATTTGCGGCCCGGCTGTCTGGTGTTGATACGATCTATCGGATTGGAGGGGCACAGGCGGTCGCTGCGATGGCTTATGGCACTGAAACGATTCAAGCGGTGGACAAGATCACCGGTCCCGGTAATGCGTTCGTCGCGGCGGCCAAGCGGCGGGTTTTCGGTAAGGTGGGCATCGACATGATCGCTGGCCCGTCCGAGATTTTGGTGATCGCGGATCGCCATAACGATCCCGATTGGATTGCGGTTGATCTGCTAAGTCAGGCCGAACATGACAAAAGTGCGCAATCGGTTTTGATCACGGATGATGCAGATTTCGGACGCGCCGTGGCGACAGCTGTGGACAAGCGTCTTGAAACGCTGGAACGCCGCGCGATTGCCGGGCCAAGCTGGCGCGATTATGGCGCAGTGATCACTGTGCGCGACCTGGATCAGGCGGCCGCGCTGTCAAACCGCATGGCGCCGGAACATCTTGAGCTGTGCGTCGATGATCCCGATGCCCTGTCCGAAAAGATCACCCATGCAGGCGCGATTTTTCTGGGTAAATGGACGCCTGAAGCCATTGGCGATTATATCGGCGGGCCAAACCATGTATTGCCCACCGCGCGCTCTGCCCGGTTTTCCAGCGGGTTGAGCGTGATGGATTTTGTAAAGCGGACAACCCTTGCTAAAATGACCCCTGCGGCACTTCGCGCGATTGGTCCTGCGGCGGAACGGCTGGCACAGTCCGAAAGTCTTGAGGCGCACGGGCTTTCCGTTCGCGCACGCCTTGATCATTTAAACGAAAGCTGAAGCGATGACACGCATAGCCCATATCGAACTGGACGACAGCAATCTGCCGCCCCCCACGCCCGAGATTGATCAGGAACGCAAAGTGGCGATTTTTGATCTGCTTGAGGATAATTCATTCACGCTGCCCAAGCGGGATGATCGGATTGTGGCAGATGGACCCTATCACGTGGGACTGTCGATCAAGGAAAAGCGGCTGGTCTTTGATGTGACGACCGAAGCGCATGGAAAAGCGGCGGAATTTCATCTGTCGCTTGGTCCTTTTAAGCAGGTTGTCAAAGACTATTTCCAAATCTGCGAAAGCTATTTTGAAGCTGTGAAAACTATGCCGCCCAGTCAGATCGAAACGATCGATATGGCCCGTCGTGGCATCCACAACGAAGGCGCGCGGATTTTGCAGGAACGGCTGGATGGCAAGGCCGATGTTGATATCGACACCGCACGACGGCTGTTCACATTGATCTGCGTATTGCACTTCGGATCATAACGCGTGAGCACGGAACTTCCCCATTCGATCCTGTTTTGTTGTGATCATAACGCTGTACGGTCCCCTATGGCCGAAGGGTTGATGAAGAAATTCTATGGTCAACAAAGCTATGTCCAATCGGCTGGTGTGAAGGGAGAGATGGAGATTGACGGCTTTTCCATCGCGGTCTGTCAGGAAATGGATGTTGAGCTGTCACGCCATCGTACGCGGTCTTTTGATGAGATGAAAGAATGGGGCGACGATCTGGGATCATTCGATTTGATCGTGGCTCTGTCGCCTGCCAGTCAACGTCGCGCGCTTGAGCTGACGCGGTACTATCACATGAATGTGGAATACTGGCCGATCCTGGATCCGACGGGGCTGGGTGACAGCCGCGCGGCCAAGCTGGACAGCTATCGACAGGCGCGCGATCAGATTATCCAGCGGATGACAGAAAAATGGGGTGCGCCAACCCAATCGGATGTTCAAATCTAAGGCCTGTGTATTTGTAACATCATAGCGCCAGCCCGAGTGTGCAAAGGATACGAGATAAAAGCGGCGCCGCGCAGATGCGCAGCCCCGCTAAATCACAGCATATCTATTGGCACAGAACTTCGTATTTCCAGGCGCCGGTTCTAAGTTGGGCTTCGTTTAACGTAATTTCATCCGGTGAACGGCTTAGAAAATACGTGTCCTGATGCGGCATGCGTAGGCCATGGGTTTCGCCGGGTGGGATGCTATAGCCCACATATTCTTCACCGGGCGGTGAGATCAGGCTCACGGTTTCAGGCGCGGTATAGGATATGGCATCCACGTACAGCGTGCGCGGGCTGTTATTTTCCACGATCACCCAGAAACGTTTGGTGGTGTCATCATTTGTGGCCATGTGGCCTTTGTTGATCTTCATTGGTTGCTGTTCACCTATTGGTAGACGAAAGGATTTAGTTCCCACGCTGCAATCATTTGTGCTGTAAACCGCCAGTGTTTCTGCTGCGATATTCAAGTCGAAATACATATAGTACCCCACAGCGCCGATAGATCCGATGATCAGGCAAAGCACGCGTACAAACTGTGCCCGCAATATTTTTGCAAAAAGCAGAAAGATCAGAAAAATTCCAACGGGCACCGCGTAAAACAATGCGTAATATGTATAATCCTCAACAATCATCTGGAAAGCCTTTTGGTATCTTTTAACAAGGCTTTAAATCATGGCTGAATATTTCCAGAAACTCTATCGGTATCAGGTCAAACCGCGTTAGACTGTTGCCGATCTGTCAATTTCGTCCTGACGAAGCGCATATTTGGCGGCAAATTTTCGGCGCGCAGACACAAGGCGCGGATCGTCAGGCGACAGGCCAAGCGTTCGGATGAACTCAATCCTTTGTTGCGTCTTCAAAGCGTCACGATCGATCGCAGTACCGAACGCGCGATCAATAATCTCGCCCCCGGGTGACACGTGAAACCAGCGCCCGAAATCGCGAAAATGATGTTGATTGTGCAAGGTGGTCACGTGCCGCTCGATCTGTGTTTTGGGCACGGTCAGATGGGCTGTCATATGAAACCATTCATAGCCAAGAAAGGTCAGCACACCACCGACAACAACAGTGGCCACCGCGATCTGAAGCGGCAAAGGCAGGCCGGCGGTCGCAAGGGCGATGTAGACAAAGCTAAGATTCAGCGCCAGCACAGGCAACGCGATCCAGATCGGAACAAAGAACAACCCTTTGTTTGTGGGAAAATCATGGTGGCCATAGTGGGCCTGATACAGCAGATCAAACGCCCATTGCCTGCGTGGCGGGGGCAGATGAAAGATAAAGCGGTGCAATGCATATTCGTTGATCATCTGCATGCCAACGCCAAGGGGCACCAGCATCCACACCCACCATGGTGCGGTCATGCCCAGAAAGATCAGCCCCGCACCCAATGCGAGCATCATCGCAATGATTGATTTGTGTGACAGCATAAGGGCGATACGTTGCATTCGTTTTCTTTTCTATCTGTGTGTTTTGAACAGCGTATCAGCAGCAGCACCTGCCATAAAGATAACGTTGCGGAATGTTTATATTGGCCAGCCCGTAAGGTCCTTGTTGCCAAACAATGGTCTGTTGACCCTTGACCTTCTGGGCGGGGCTGTCAAAACGCTGAAATGGGAACGGGTATACTGACCATTGATCTTGGCGCGGTGACTGAAAACTGGCGCGCGCTGGACCGGATGACCGGGACCGGTACGGAAACGGCTGCGGTGGTTAAGGCGGACGGCTATGGGTTGGGTGCGGGCCGTGTGGCGCGTGCTTTGGCGCAAAGTGGTGCGCGGCGTTTCTTTGTTGCTGTGGCCGAAGAAGGGGCCGCCGTGCGGCAAGCCCTGGGCCCTGGGCCCGAGATTTGCATTTTTTCCGGCCATATGCGCGGTGATACCGATATGATCGGTGATCTGATGCTGACGCCGATGTTGAATTCGATGGATCAGCTGACCCGCCATTTTGAGGCATTGCCGGGCCATCCTTTTGGTCTGCAGCTGGACAGCGGTATGAATCGTCTGGGGATGGAGCCTGCTGAATGGGCCGCCGTTCGTGATGTTGCGATGTCGCAAGCCCCGTCCATGGTGATCAGCCATCTTGCCTGTGCTGATGATCCCAACCATCCGATGAATGGCTTTCAGCTGGGGGCGTTTCGCGAAATGACAGCTGATCTCACATGCACCAGATCGCTGGCGGCAACAGGCGGCTGTCTGTTGGGCAAGGCGTATCATTTCGACCTGACGCGTCCTGGTATCGGTCTTTATGGTGGTGCACCGTTTTCGGACGCGGCTGCCGTGGCACATCTGGCGCTGCCCATCATCCAGATACGCGATTTGATGTCGGGCGAAGCTGTGGGATATGGCAACACCTGGATTGCCGATGACCCTGCACGTATCGCCACTGTGGCGGCAGGCTATGCCGATGGGTTGATCCGGGCGATGGGCAACAAAGGGTTTTTATATGCTGGTGATGTGGCCTGTCCGATTGTGGGGCGGGTGTCGATGGACCTGATCACCGTGGATATCACTGAATTGCGGGAAATCCCTTCGCATTTGGATATTTTAGGTCCATATCAAAGTGTGGATGATCTTGCGACACAGGCCGGGACGATAGGATATGAGATCCTGACTTCGCTTGGGGCGCGGTATAACAGGCGGTATGTCGGATGAACTTGGTACTTTCCCCCTTGGCGACGGTGGGCCGGAAAACACTTGGCATGCTGGCAGGCATCGGGCGGTTCATTATGTTCCTGTTCGAAACCATCAGCCATTTCTTTCGCCCGCCATTTTATGTGGGTGAATTTTTTCAGGCGCTTTTGTCGATTGGCTATTTCTCACTTCCGGTTGTGGGTATGACGGCGCTGTTTACAGGGGGCGCCTTGGCCTTGCAAATTTATGCAGGTGGTGCGCGTTTCAACGCCGAGGCCGTCGTGCCACAGATCGTTGCCATTGGTATGGTGCGCGAATTGGGACCTGTCATGGTGGGTCTGATGATTGCTGCGCGCGTCACGTCGTCTGTGGCTGCAGAAATTGCCACGATGCGCGTGACAGAACAGATCGATGCACTGGTGACACTGTCGACCAACCCGATGAAATATCTGACCGCGCCGCGTGTCCTGGCTGCTGTGATCGTAGTGCCGATCCTGGTGGGCATTGGCGATATCATCGGGATCGCAGGCGGGTTTTTGGTTAGTACCGAAACGCTAGGCTTTAACTCCGCCACGTATTTGCGCAACACGGCTGATTTTCTGGAAACGACCGATATCGTGTCATCGTTGATAAAAGGGGCCGTATTCGGTGGGATTGCCGCTTTGATGGGCTGCTATTATGGCATGAATTCCGGTCGGGGTGCCCAAGGTGTGGGTCGTGCCACCAAATCATCCGTCGAAGCGGCGGCCGTGTTGATACTGGCCGCCAACTTCGCCCTGACAGCATTGTTGTTTTCCGCATGATCAAACTGGATAAAATTCACAAAGCCTTTGGTGACAATCAGGTTCTGCGCGGTGCAACGCTGCATATTCCAAAAGGCGAAAGCATGGTGATTATCGGCGGGTCCGGTACGGGCAAGTCTGTGGCGCTGAAATGTGTTCTGGGCCTTGTGACGCCTGATGCAGGCACGATTATGGTGGATGGTCAGGATGTGACGACGGCAGATCGCGATGCGTTTCTGGCGAGATTCGGGATGCTGTTTCAGGGGGCTGCCCTTTTCGACAGTTTGCCGGTTTGGCAGAACGTTGCTTTTCGCCTGCTGCGCGGCAGTCTGAAACGGCCAAAGGCCGAAGCGCGTGAGATCGCCATTGAGAAACTGCGCCGCGTTGGCCTGAAAGCTGATGTAGCAGATCGGTTGCCGGCTGAATTGTCTGGCGGTATGCAAAAGCGTGTTGGTCTGGCCCGCGCAATTGCTGCAGACCCCGAAATTATCTTTTTCGATGAACCCACAACGGGCCTTGATCCGATCATGGCGGGTGTGATCAACGACCTGATCCGCGAGATTGTGGTTGAAATGGGTGCTACGGCGATGACGATCACCCATGATATGACGTCGGTGCGTGCGATTGCTGACCGTGTGGCGATGCTGCATGACGGGGTGATCCAATGGACGGGTACCGTGGCCGAGATGGACCAGACCGCTGACCCCTATGTCCAGCAATTTATACATGGTAAAGCCGATGGTCCGATTGAGGCGGTTCGCTAGGGCCGCTTGTCGCACCCTTGCGGGCGCTTCTCGCGAAGAAAACCCGACCAGGGTTTGATAAGCGTTGCGTTAATCGGATGGAAAATCTTGACACAGTTCAGACCGCCTGCCACTTGAGCCGATATGTATATTCAAACCACACTGCAGGGATGGATCCTGCGTATAATGAACCTGTCATTGCTTATCCTTTTCCCCGTCGCCTGGTTCGCACCATTGATGCGTGCGGGTCTTTTGCCGTTGTTTGGATTGTCTGAAATCAGCGTGATATCGGGGCTTCAGACGCTATGGGACAGTGATGTGTTTCTGGCGCTTATGGTCACGGCGTTCGCGCTGTTCGCCCCTTATCTGAAAACCATCGGTCTTGGCTTGATCCAGTTCCGGTTACTGGACCGGCGCGCTTTGCCGTTTGTCAGTTATCTGGGTAAACTGGCAATGGCTGATATCTTTCTGGTCGCCCTTTATGTAGTCGTTTTCAAAGGTGTTGGCGTTGGTAAAATCGAAATCGCATGGGGGCTTTATTTGTTCACATCCTGCATTGTGATATCGGTTGTTCTGTCGATCTTGCAGGATCGGATGGATAAAAAAGCGGCCCCTTTGGACACAGATACATAAATGGCGAAATCCCCCAGCTTTACCTGCACCGCTTGCGCGGCCAGCTATACCAAATGGTCAGGGCGGTGTGAAAATTGTGGCGAATGGAATTCAATCGTTGAAGAAAAGCCGCTGACGGCGGGACCGTCGTCAAAGTCTTTGGGCAAGGCACGTGGTCGTACGATTGAGTTGACAGATTTATCCACCAAAGAAACACCGCCCGAACGCACTTTGGCGGGCGTGGATGAACTGGACCGCGTGTTGGGCGGCGGTCTTGTTCAGGCATCGGCCATACTTGTGGGGGGTGATCCAGGCATCGGTAAATCAACGCTTTTGTTACAGGCCGCCGCCCGGTTTGCGCGGAATGGACTGAAGGTCATTTATGTTTCAGGCGAAGAAGCCGCTGCACAGGTTCGCATGCGCGCGGATCGACTGGGGCTGACGGAAAGCCCGGTCAAGCTGGCCGCAGAAACCAATTTGCGTGATATCCTGACCACACTGGATGCTGAACGCCCTGATTTGGCGATCATCGACTCGATCCAGACCATGTGGGCCGATCACGTTGAGGCCGCACCGGGATCGGTCAGCCAGGTGCGCACCGCAGCCCATGAGCTGACGACATTCGCCAAACAGCGCGGGATCGCGGTTGTGATGGTGGGGCATGTCACCAAGGACGGTCAGATCGCAGGCCCCCGTGTCGTGGAACATATGGTTGATACGGTTTTGTATTTCGAAGGCGAACGGGGCCATCAGTTCCGTATCCTGCGTGCCGTCAAGAACCGCTTTGGGCCTGCCGATGAAATCGGTGTGTTCGAAATGACAGGCAAAGGTCTGGCCGAGGTCAAGAATCCATCGGCTTTATTTTTGTCAGAACGGGGCAATCCCGCGCCTGGATCAGTGGTTTTTGCCGGGATCGAAGGCACGCGACCTGTATTGTGCGAATTTCAGGCCCTTGTGGCGCCATCACCGCATTCGCAAGCACGTCGGACAGTCGTTGGTTGGGATGGTGGACGGTTGGCCATGATACTGGCGGTTCTTGAATCCCGGTGCGGCATTCCTTTTACTGGCTTGGATGTTTATCTGAACGTGGCAGGTGGGTTGCGTATTGGTGAACCGGCGGCAGATCTGGCTGTTGCGGCTGCTTTGCTGTCTGCGCGAGAAGACGCCACTTTACCGGCTGAGTGTGTCCTTTTTGGCGAAATTAGCCTGTCAGGGGCCCTAAGACCCGCGGTTCAAACCGAAAATCGGTTGAAAGAGGCGCAAAAACTTGGTTTCACATCTGCTATAGCGCCTACCAGTGCCAAACCGGTGGCTTTGTCCGGCATCGCTGTTCGACAGTTTGATGATTTGACAGGTTTTGTAAGTGACGTATTTGGCGCACGGTAGCGCAGGGGCGAAGGAGCGAGGGGCATGGAAGGTTTTACATTAGTGGACGGCGGCGTTGCCGTTGTGATCATATTATCCGCCATTTTGGCGTATTCGCGTGGTTTTGTGCGCGAAACCATGGCTATCTTGGGGTGGATCGGTGCGGCCATTGCTGCGTTTATCTTTGCGCCGGATGTTGAACCCCTGATCAAGGAAGCCCCGATTGTCGGTAGTTTTATTGGCGATAGCTGCGAATTGGCAATCACAGTCGCTTTCGCGACAGTTTTTGCGGTGGCGCTTGTGATCTTTTCGCTGTTCACGCCGCTTCTGTCCGGCATGATACAGCGGTCAGCATTGGGCGGGTTGGACCAAGGGCTTGGTTTTCTGTTCGGTGCACTTCGCGGTGCACTTCTTGTTGCGATTGCGTTTTTTATCTATGATGTTGCCTTGCCCAATCAAGAGATTGCAATGATTGATGAATCCCGGTCTGCGCAGGTTTTTGCATCGGTAACAGGCCGCATTGAAGATCGTGATCCGGAACAGGCATTGGGTTGGGTTACACAGCAAGTTCAGCAGCTTGTCGGTGATTGTGGTGCCGGATCAGATCCTGTTGTCACACCAGAACCAGTACCAGCCGAGGTTATACCGCAAAATACACCTGAGCCAGCGCCAGAACAACCGGCCGAAGAAAACCCAGTTATTATTATTGAATAATCCGGATGCTTGAAAAGCCAAAGGCCGATGCATATCGCATTGGCCTTTGTCTTAAAACACCATGAAAAGGGTTGGGACCATCGCCACACCAAAAGCAGGTGGCACGACCTTTTTCAGATAGAGGCGATAGGGCAACGCGGCTTGCCCCGGACCTGGATACCAGCGGATCAGCTGAATAACGGTCACGACGAACAAGCTCCAACCCGTTACGGCGTACCACGATAAGACTGTGCTTTTTCCTATGGCTCCGGGCGAAATATCAGGCGTCTGCGTCAGATATTCCTGAAAAAAGCCAAGCCCCAGAAAACAAGCGGCAATGCACCATAAAAATAGTGTGGGCCAACGGAATGGCATAAGGGCCAGCAACAGAAAAAAGATCGTTTGAAGAAGAATGGGCATGGAAAATATATATCTATGATGTGCAGTTCTTTATGGATTATCAGTCAAAATATGTTTTCTCTAGGCAAAACAACAATCTTACGGCATATTAATAAAGATTAATAAGGCCGTTTGCTTTTGATCCTGCTGTCTTGCGACTTTGATTACATAAAAGAAAACGGTCTATGCTGTCATCGACGACTTATGCCTATGCATGTGGGGGGTGCAGGTCGTTGTGTAAAAATGGGCTATGAAAAGAAATGACCATCGGAAGACTTATCCTGAATTGTCTCGCGGCACCTTTTGGCGCGTTCCTTATTCTTTTTTATGCGGTACCTTACGTACTGCTTTTGTTGGCGGCGATATATTTCGCCCCTGTGCTGCAACTGCCGGAAAGTACCAGCCTTGCAATGGCTGATATGGCGGCAGGACCGGTTGCATCTGTTGTGGGCAACGAAGCCCCGGTTGTGACTGCAAGTGTTATCCAAACGGCGATAACAGCGTTGATCCTTGGGTTTTTAACGCTTTTGCTGGTGTTCCAACTGCACAGGCTTGCTGGTCGGATTGTGGATATCGGCGGCTATTCCATGATGTCGAATTATATCGTTCCGGCACGGTCTTGGATGGCGACATCGGGTTTGATGTTGATCATTCTGGGCGCTGTGGTTGCTGTTGTACTGAGCGTTGATACCGAGATTTTGGCGATTAATGAATTGCAGCAGCAGATAACGGTCGTGCCGCAAACGCTGGTGGCGTATCTGATATCAGGTCCGGTACAGGGGCTTTTTCTGATTACGGCGTTGTTTTTCGGACTGACAGGTGTGTCAGGTATCAAGCGGGCTGGATATCTTGAAGGGATACGAACCTTTTCGCGTGGATTTTCGGCACTTTTGATCATGTCATTTGTCTTTACGGTCCTAATTGCAACGGCTGGTTTTTTCTTTCAGACCTATGTGCTGCCAGCCTTGGGCTTTACGTCTGTTCCGCGGACTTGGGTGCTGATGGGTGAGGTTGCGCTGTTATGGGCGACGATGTCGTTTGTCAGTGCGGCTTGGTTCAAGCGGATGAGTGTTCGGGTCTATAACAACACCGGATCTGACATGAAACGCCGCCTGTATCAGGGGTATGTTGGCTGATTTTTGTTATGAAGCAACCAAGTGGCTGGGCCATTTGCTGAGTGCGAAGTGCAACACCAGCATCATCCCCGCCCATAGCAAAAGGGTCAGCGGATAACTGAACAACGCGTCCGCAACGGCAATCATACCCATCAAAGTGCCATATCCAGGCGCGAATAAACTGCCTCCGACGGCGGCCCCAATGATGGTTGCCAGAACGGCACCCATAGCAGATATCAACAGGGCATGACGACTATTGCGCCCAAAAGCCCATGCCGAGGCCAGCCCACCTGTGCAGCCACCGACGAACGCAGCCAGTAGAAAGCGCGATGTCTCAGGCAGATAAAATGCTGACCAAACTTCATGCAGCACATACATGATTAATCCGAAACACAGCCCGATCAGGCCCATAGCCAGACTAATGGTAAACGTGCGCATTTGTTTGAAATAGGTCGTCATGATCTGTCCCCTTTTGCAGAAAGACTGCCCCTAGGGTTTGCAGAGACCCGCCAGCATTTGTGCAGGGTTTGTGCAAATTCATTACTCATTTTAACCCATCGTACATCCGTGACTTGTGTGTGCGGGGCTGTGAAGCTAATGGTGAAAAGTCTGGATCCAAACCCCCAGACGACGGAGATTTTATGTTTACGATTGCGGGCAACCGCTAGTTCCTGAAAACTGGAACACCTGAAACCAAAGACCGTTCACGCAATTGGCTGAACGGCCTTTCGTCTTGTTCGTATAAAATCGAGACATTCAATGAACATCTCAAAACATGAGCAGCGTGTTTTGCATGTTTTGGCGCAAGGTGGTGCAATCCATTATGAACGCGCCAAGAACGGTAAAATACGCAAAATTATATGCTTCACTCGCGACGGTCATGTGCTGACCGACTGCACGATGAACATATTCCAACGTTTGCGAAAACGGCGTTTTGTCAGGTCTGAAAACAGCAAACCTTACCGTGTGACACGGCTGGGGATCGTTTGTGTTCGATCACAGGCCGACAATCGCTGAAAATGAAATCAAAGAAAGAAAAGCAATGATAATTAGATTAACCACATCGAATGATATTCCAGCCTTGCAACAGGTTTTGGATGGTACGGAACTGTTTCCCAGTGATATGCTGCCCGATATGCTTGCCGGTTTTTTGACGGTTGCGGACAGCCCCAATATTTGGCTGACGTGTGAAGACGCAGGTCAGCCAGTGGGCTTTTGTTATGCTGTTCCGGAAGATCTGGCTGATGGCACATGGAACATGCTTGCGATTGCTGTTTTACCGTCGTGCCAAGGGCGCGGTTTCGGGGGTGCTGTTGTTCAGCATCTTGAAGACGTATTGCGGGGCCGCCGCGCGCGCATTCTGATCGCAGACACATCTGGAACCGATGAGTTTGCGCAGACACGCGCGTTTTATCAAAAGAGCGGTTATGCCGAAGAAGCGCGCATTCGCGATTTTTGGGCCGCTGGTGATGATAAAGTTGTCTTCTGGAAATCGTTGACAGACTAAACCATACGAATGCGCCTTGCCCGAACGTCGTGGGCAAGGCGCGCTTTTAGGCTATTGTGTTTGCATGTTCTTTCAGCACTGATTTCAAATCAAAGGCAGCGCGCATCAGGTGGCGTGTGTAATCGCTGGTGGGGGCATTAAAGATATTTGCAGTGCTACCATGTTCGACGACTTCGCCATTCTTCATGACCATAACGGTGTCAGACAGGGCGCGAACGACAGACAGATCATGACTGATAAAGATATAAGACAGCTCAAGTTCGGTCTGAATATCGCGTAAAAGGGTGATGATCTGTTTTTGCACAGACCGATCAAGGGCTGAGGTCGGTTCATCCAGCACCATCACAGTAGGCCGCAGGATTACTGCGCGCGCGATGGCGATGCGCTGGCGTTGGCCGCCAGAAAATTCATGTGGAAAGCGGCGGCGCACGGCAGGGTCCAGATCGACGGCGCGCAGGGCCTCGGTCGCGCGGCGATCACGGTCTTTGGCGCTGATGCCCGGTTCATGCACCAGCAAACCTTCGGTGACGATTTCGCCCACGGTCATGCGGGGGCTGAGCGATCCGTAGGGATCCTGGAACACCATCTGCAGATCACGGCGATAGGCTTGCATCTGGTGGCGGCTTAGCCCGCTGATGACATTATCTGCAAACACCACACGGCCATCGGATGGTAAAAGCTGCAGGATTGCGCGGCCCAGGGTGGATTTTCCAGAACCCGATTCCCCAACGATACCAAGGGTTTGTCCCTTTTGCAGCGACAGACTGACATCTTTAACTGCTTTCACTTCGCGCAGTTTGCCCCCCAGAAACCCGCCGCCACTGGAAAAGGTCACAACCATATCGTTGGCACTTAGAACCATCGGGGCTGTTTCAGGAACGGGATCTTTCGTACCGTCGGGCTCTGCGCCTAACAGCAGTTTTGTATAGTCCTCGCGGGGGGCATTGAAAATCTGTTCGGCTGGCCCTTCTTCAACCACCTGGCCGGCGCGCATAACGTAAACGCGGTCGGCAAAGGCGTCCACAATCCCAAGATCATGGGTGATAAACAGGATCGACATGCCCAGACGCTTTTGTAGGTCCGCCAAAAGCGCCAGAATTTCGGCTTGAATGGTCACATCCAGGGCCGTTGTTGGTTCATCGGCGATCAACAGGTCGGGGTTATTAGCCAGTGCCATTGCGATCATCACACGTTGGCGCTGTCCGCCGGACAGTTCGTGCGGATAAGCCTTCAGCCGATCTTTCGCATTCGGGATCTGAACCAGTTCCAGAAGTTCCAGCGCACGGTCGCGGGCGGCTTGTTTGGATAGCCCACCATGCACGCGCAAGGGTTCGCAGATCTGAAATTCGATCGAATACAACGGATCAAGTGATGTCATGGGTTCCTGAAAGATCATCGTAATCTTGGCACCGCGAATTTTGTTCAAATCGGATTTTGACATTCCGATCAGCTGTGTGCCGCGATAAATGGCGGATCCGCGTACAGTACCATTATCAGCCAGAAGTCCCATGGTGGCCATCATCGCCTGGCTTTTGCCCGAGCCGCTTTCGCCAACGATGGCGACTGTTTCGCCAGGTATCACTTTCATGTTCACACCGCGCACTGCATCGACCGGCCCATCGGGGGTGTCAAAACTGACATGGATGTCTTTGATGTCTAAAATCGGATCGGTCACGTCAACGGTCCTTTGGGTCAAGTGCATCGCGCAGGCCGTCACCCAGAAAGTTCAAGGCAAACAGCAGAATGGTTAGGGCAAGCGACGGGTAAATCAGCAGATAAGGCGTGCCCTGAATATCGCGTGATCCGTTTGAAATCAGCACACCAAGCGATGTCAGCGGGTTCTGCACGCCAAGTCCCAGAAACGACAGGAACGATTCCAGCAAGATCACCTTGGGCACCATCAGTGTCGTGTAGACGATCACAGGACCAAGTGTATTGGGGATAATGTGGCGTTTGACGATTGAGACGGGTTTGACGCCCAACGCTTCGGCCGCGCTGACAAATTCCCTGCGGCGCAATGACAAGGTCTGGCCGCGCACGATCCTGGCCATATCCAGCCATTCAATGGCGCCCACAGCAATGAACATCAGGAATATGTTATTACCGAAAAAGACGACCAGCAGAATGACGAAAAAGATAAACGGCAGGGAATACAGGATATCAACCACGCGCATCATCACACTATCGACCATGCCGCCGATAAAGCCAGCAATGGCCCCGTAAAGCACACCGATCAAAAGTGCTACGGCCGTGGCGGCCGCCCCAATTAGCAAGGATATTCGAATAGCAATTACAATACGTGCCAGCTGATCACGCCCATTGCTGTCGGTTCCAAAGATAAAGCGGTATCGCTGCACATCCGATTGCATTGTGACGGTCAAATTGTCTGGCGATATCTCGATCACGCGTGTGTTTGCAAACAGATCCGACCGGTCCATATAGCGCGTCACGCGTTCGTCGATTTCGCGGGATGACGTTGCGGTGACAGTCAGGATATCGCCGTCCAATTCGACGCTCTGTGGCTGCAGACGCGCGCGGGTGATCACGCGTTCAGCCGATGGCAGGATATCTTCGGTGGGGGGATAAAGCTGCAGACTGGCCGGTTCGCGGGTAAAGTCGCGATAGCTGTTGTCATAGTCATGCGTGGTCAGCATTGGGCCGAACGTACCGATCAGGATATAGATGATCAGGATGGCCAATGATGCCATTGCGGCTTTGTTCTTTCGCAGACGCAGCCAAGCGGTCGCCCAAAGTGATCGGCTGGTGCCAAGGTCAAGTTCGTCTATCTGGATGTCTGTTTGTGTGTCTGACATTGGGTCACTCATAGCGAACACGCGGATCAAGGGCCGCGTAAAGGATATCGACGATCAGATTGAAGATCAGAACGAAGACGGCGATGACAATCACGGTACCCATCACCAGCGTATAGTCACGGCTAAGGGCGGCGTTCACGAATTCACGGCCAATACCGGGCAGCCCAAACACTTGTTCGATGACGATTGAGCCGGTCAAAAGGCCCGCAGCGGCAGGTCCCAGATAGGACACAGCAGGCAGGCAGGCGGCACGCAGTGAATGGGTCACGACAATCATGCGTGTGGGCAGACCATATGCGCGGGCTGTGCGAACGTGGTCTGATCTAAGGGCCTCGATCATGGCGCCGCGAATTAGCCGGGCGATCACGGCCACTTGTGGCAGGCCCAGGGCGATGACTGGCATCACAAGGTTTGCGGGATGCCCGCCGCCCCACCCCCCTGTTGGCAAAAGGTTCAAGGCCACACCGAAGATCAGCGCAAGGATGGGGGCTACGACAAAATTCGGAACTGTGATGCCAAAGGTTGCGATGGCAATCACGGTATAATCAATCCAACTGTTCTGGCGCAGGGCTGCGATGCATCCTAGAATGCTGCCAAAGACCACGGCCATCAACAGCGCCAAACTGCCCAGAAGCATCGACACCGGCAAACCGTCAGCCAGAAGTTCATGAACCGAAAAGTCACGGCGGAAAAAACTGGGGCCCATGTCGCCTTGCAACAGATTACCCAGATATCGGAAATACTGTTCGTAAAGCGGCTTATCCAGATGGAAGTAAGCGTTCAGGTTAGCCAGAACGGTAGGTTCCAGCGCGCGTTCCGCGTCAAACGGGCCACCCGGTGCGATGCGGATCAGAAAGAACGCAACGGTCACGACCAGAAATAACGTCGGTATCGCGCCCAATAGGCGGCGAAGAATATAGCGTATCATGGGGTTTTGTCCGAAAAAATGGTCCGGGCAAGGGCTGCCCGGACCGGGTTATAGGGGTTATTCAGTGATGCTCATGAAGCGTGTTGGGTGAACATTCTGGATATTGTCTTCCCATCCCTGAAGCTTGTCGGACACAAGCGATAGCGAGGAATAATAAAGAAGCGGCATTTGTGGCATATCGCGCAGAAGCATGGTTTCGGCCTCGGCCAGAATTTGCGCGCGTTCTTCCAGATCAACCGTATTCGCGGCCTTGTCCAGCAGTGCGTCATGTTCCGGATTGTTATAGTTGCCGTAGTTAAAGCCGGGATTGTCCGCGCGGTTCAAAAACAAGAAGTTCTGCGGATCAGAGTAATCGCCGATCCAACCAGCCCGCGCCACATCGTGGATCTTTTCATCGCGCAGCATAGCATAGTGGGCGGATGCATCGCGCTGCTGATAGGTCACGTTGATACCAATCGCTGACCACATATCGGCAATCGCATTGGCCGTATTTTCGTGATTTTCCGAGGTGTTATAGGAGATTTCAACCTCAAGCGGGTTATCAGGGCCATATCCGGCCTCAATCATCAGTTCAAGCGCGCGATCTTCGCGGTCCAGCATAGGCAGATCCGCATATTCCATCGACGGCTGTGGGTCGACATAGTTGCCGATGCCCGGTGGGACCCAGCCTGTCGCAGGAATCATGGCGCCCGCCCATATTGATTCGGCCAGGAATTCGCGATCGATGGACATGCTCATCGCTTGTCGGATGCGCACGTCATCAAACGGTTCACGTGCTGTGTTGATGCCATAGTAATACACGCCAAGATACGGGGCCACACGCACCGCATCGCCAAGGCGCGATTTAAGGTCGTCGATTTGTTCGGCGGCAATGTCGGAACAGCTGTGCACTTCGCCCGCTTCAAAACGACGGGCGCAGTTGGCGCGATCCTCAAACGGGATGTAATTGATCGTTTCGATCGCGACATTTTCTGCGTCATGGAAGTTTTCATTTTTCTGCATAACGATCATATCGTTTGGCCGGAAAGAAACCAATGTGTAAGCACCGTTTGAGATCATGTTACCGGGGCGTACAAAATCATCGCCATGCTGTTCAACACTGGCCTGATGCAAAGGCAGGGCGGTTTGGTGGGTCAGCAGTTCGATAAAGAACGGCGTCGGGCGTTCCAGTGTGATTTCCAGCGTTTTGTCATCAATGGCTTTTGCGCCCAGTTCGACCCCTTCGCCTTCGCCTTTGTTGATCGCCTCGGATCCTTTGATTGGATAAAGAATATTGGCATATTTCGCAGCTGTCGCAGGCTGCATGATGCGGTTGAACGAAAAGACGAAATCACCAGCTGTGACCGGGTCACCGTTGGACCATTGGGCATCTTCGCGAATGTTGAATGTATAAACCAGACCATCGTCTGAGATTGTCCAATCGCTTGCCACACCGGGAATGGTTTCCGCCTTGGTGTTGTAGATTACCAGACCCTCGTACAAATCGCGCAACAAATTCGCTTCAACCACGGTTGAGGTTTTATGCTGGTCCAGTGTTTCAGGGTCGCTGTCATTGCCGCGCATATAGGTCTGCGCTGATATCGCACCAGCGCACGCAACCATGATCGTGGTGACCAGCAGGGTTTTTCTAAGGGGTTGGAAAAGCATTCAAGACATCTCCTCTGTCGGTGTTCTTTTTGCTTGGATTGCACAAGTCGAATGCGAATGGCGGGGATCGTCAATAGCAACATTAACTTTACTTAAGGGAAAGTTGGCGAAATATTGATCAACTGGTGGAATAATGTGCAATTAAGGCGCTTTTGATCCGATGTTCAGCACTTTATGGATTTATCTATCTATATGAAATTAAAAGATATTATGTAAGATTAGCTAGGGGCGCTGTTGGATGCTTAAAGGTTTTCGAGGTTTTGCGACATATTCTTTCGCAACAGCGTAAAGTGCAAAATCGGCAATAATCCGCTTATCATTGATGCTATGGACCTTGGATCAGTCTTTGTGCATCAACAAGGGATGTCACCAGAACTTTCACAGATGCGTCATATTGCGTTAACGGTTTTTCAAGCGGGTGTTGATCGGGCTGATCCGTTCCGTGCCGTGCAAGTAGCGCTGCATTCGCATCCCGCGGCCGAACATCATCTGCAGATTATCGCTGTTGGCAAAGCAGCGATGCGGATGACCCAGGCTGCATTATCCAGAATACCCGCGCCCCTAGGTGTGATCGTTGTTACAAATTATGAAAATGCAGGCGAATTATCCGGTGCTCGGGTGTTCGCGGCGGGTCACCCCGTGCCTGATGAAAACGGTGTAATGGCTGCGGATGCAGTGTGTGATGCATTGCAAAAGGCGCAGGGCAATATTCTGGCTTTAATCAGCGGGGGCGGATCTGCGCTTTTACCTGCACCGGTTCCGGGGATCACCTTGGCTGATAAGCAGGCCGTTAACAGCAGTCTTTTATCGTCGGGTGCTGATATCGAAACAATGAATTTGGTTCGCCAGAACATTTCTCGGTTAAAGGGCGGGGGGTTTTTGCGGCTTGCGGCACCTGCGCAGGTCAGGGCGCTGATTCTGTCAGATGTGGTCAGTGACGATCTGCGTGCGATTGCCAGTGGCCCAACAGCATCGCCGCTTGGCAACCGCATGCAGGCGCGTGCCGCGCTTGAAGAGCTGGAAATCTGGGGTGATATGCCCCCATCAGTACGCGATCACCTATCACAGCCCGATGACATGCAGCCCAATTTGATTGCTGAGAATGATATTATAGGATCCAACCAGATCAGTCTGGATGCGATGGCTGCCCAAGTGCCTGATGCTAGGGTGCTTGCAACGCCATTGACTGGTGATGTCAGGGATGCTGCGGCGCAAATTATTCAGTTTGCAAATGGTCCGGGGGCTTATCTGTTTGGTGGTGAAACGACCGTACGTATCACTGGGCAGGGAAAAGGTGGACGAAATCAAGAGCTTGCCTTGCGTGTGGCCATGCTTGCCGAACAAGCGGGTTGGGATAATTGGGTTTATCTGCAAGGCGGTACAGATGGGCGCGATGGACCGACTGATGCGGCAGGGGGGGTGGTTGATGCAGGCACACTGGACCGTGCACGGACCAATGGGATCGATCCGAACGCTATTTTAGTGAAGAATGACAGCTATCATTTGCTGTCAGCGACAGGCGATCTTTTGATCACCGGGGCCACAGGCACCAATGTCGCCGATCTTGGCGTTTTGATCCGCTGGTAGCTAGACCAGTAATTTCACGGCAATAGCAGGCAGATCTTTGTAATCATGCAGCAGCGCTTCGGGTTCAAGGTCACGAACAGTATCACCCGACGGACCAAATGTGACCAAGACTGACGGAACACCGGCCGCGCGTGCGGTTTTGCGATCCGTATCCGTATCACCAATCAAACAGGATCTTGAAACTGTCCCGCCTGCCTGTTCGACAGCTGCGATAAAAGGCGCAGGATCGGGTTTGCGCACAGGCAAGGTATCTGCCCCGATCATGGATGCAAATTCATTGCGCACGCCAAGCCGCGTCAGCAGCTTTTCGGCCAATCCTGCCGGTTTGTTGGTGCAGATGCCCACAGCAAAGCCGTTTGATTTCAGGGTTTCCACGGCCTGCATTGCGTAAGGGTAAAGGGTCGTGTGGGTATCGATATTATTGTCATAGGCTTTCACAAAAAGCGGTTGTTGACGGTCAATGTCGTCTTCGCCAAATCCGTCGACTCGTGAAAACCCAAGCGCCAGCATGGCGCGACCACCGCGAAAGGCGGTCGCTGCATCATCAACAGGATCCAACAGATTGCCAAGGCCCAAATCCTGAAAACAGGTGTTTGCCGCGGCAATCAGGTCGCGGCTTGTATCGGCCAATGTGCCGTCGAGGTCAAAAATCACTGTGCGCATGGGGCTCCGATCTGTCACGTATGGTAAACAACTGTGATGGCGTGCCCTCTTGCGGGCGGCCCCGGAACCGATAGAACGGCGCAGAGCAGAAAGAAAGAGGCCAATATGTCCACAGCCCTTATTATTCTTGCGGCCGGACAGGGTACGCGGATGAATTCCGATCTTCCCAAAGTGCTGCATCAGGTGGCTGGCGCGCCGCTTTTGGTACACGCGATGAAGTCAGGCGCGTCAGTTGAACCGGAACGTACGGTGATTGTTGCGGGCCATGGAGCTGACGCGGTCAAGGCTGCGGCCAAAAATTGGGACGCGGACGTACGCGTTGTGATGCAAGACGAACAATTGGGCACGGGCCATGCGGTCTTACAGGCGCGTGAGGCCTTGCAGGGCTTTCAGGGCGATGTGATCGTCCTTTTTGGCGACACGCCCTTTATCGCGCCAAACACTTTGGAACAGATGATCAAGACCCGCAGAGATCATGCCGTGGTTGTTTTGGGATTTCAGGCTGCCGATCCGGGTCGATATGGTCGTCTGATTATGGTCGGTGATCAATTAGACCGGATCGTCGAATACAAAGACGCAAGCGATGATCAGCGCGCAGTAACCCTTTGTAATTCAGGGGTTATGGCAGCAGATGCAACGGTTTTATTTGATCTGCTGGATGCGGTAAAAAACGATAACGCAGCGGGCGAATATTATTTGACAGATATCCCTGCCATTGCACGCAGTCGCGATCTGACAACGACTATCGTCACCTGTGACGAGGCTGAAACCCTAGGTATAAATACGCGCGCTCAGTTAGCTGAAGCCGAAGCTGCATTTCAGGCCCGCGCCCGGGCCGACGCGATGGACAACGGCGTAACACTGCAGGCGCCCGATACTGTGATCTTTGCGCATGACACGGTGGTTGGCCGCGATACTATGATCGAGCCCAACGTGGTTTTCGGGCCCGATGTGACAGTGGAAAGCGCGGCGACGATCCGTGCATTTTCACATCTTGAAGGCTGCCATGTATCGCGCGGTGCGATTGTTGGGCCTTATGCACGTCTGCGTCCTGGCACCGAATTGGCCGAAGGCGTGCGTGTTGGAAATTTTGTTGAAGTGAAAAACGCTGAACTGGCGGCAGGGGCCAAGGTTAATCACCTGTCTTATATCGGGGACGCCGAGATTGGCGCAGACACGAACGTTGGCGCAGGCACGATCACCTGCAACTATGACGGTGTTATGAAGCATCGCACAGTGATTGGTGAACGCGCTTTTATTGGATCAAATACCATGCTGGTAGCCCCAGTTGATATCGGGGACGAGGCGATGACAGGCAGTGGATCGGTTATCACTGAAGACGTGGCAGCCGGTGATTTGGCATTGGGGCGCAGCCGTCAAGTGAACAAAACAGGGCTTGCGCGGCGAATGATGAATCGGCTGCGTGCGATTAAAGCAAAGGGATTGAACTGATGTGCGGGATTGTTGGTGTTCTGGGCACGCATGAGGTCGCCCCGATTATTGTCGAAGCATTGAAACGTCTGGAATATCGCGGTTATGACAGTGCGGGCATCGCGACTGTGAATGACGGCGTGCTGGATCGCCGCCGTGCTGTGGGCAAACTGGTGAATCTGTCAGATCTTCTAGTGCATGATCCCTTACCGGGTAAATCCGGGATTGGTCATACACGTTGGGCAACGCATGGCGCACCATCGGTGGGGAACGCGCATCCGCACAAAGCCGGACCGGTTGCAGTGGTACATAACGGCATTGTCGAAAATTTTCGCGAATTACGGTCTGAGTTGGCAGAACATGGCATCGGCTTTGAAACGGAAACCGATACAGAAACAGTGGCCCTGCTGACCCATCATCACATGACACAAGGCATGTCTACGCAGGACGCAGCACTGAAAACAATCGCCCGGCTTGAGGGCGCCTTTGCCCTTTGTTTTCTGTTTGATGGCGAAGATGATCTGATGATTGCCGCGCGCAAGGGGTCGCCCTTGGCCATTGGGCACGGCGAGGGCGAGATGTTCGTGGGATCAGACGCGCTGGCCTTGTCACCGATGACGAACCGCGTGACATATCTTGAGGAAGGCGATTGCGTGATTCTGACACGCACATCGCTCCAGATACGTGATGCCAAAGGCAAACTGGCCAATCGTCCAATCAAGACAATCCAGATTGATGCAGCCCAGGTCGAAAAGGGCGGTCATAAGCATTTTATGGCAAAAGAGATCGCTGAACAGCCCGCCGTAATTGGCGATGCCTTGGGGCACCATATCCAAAACGGTCAGATCGCGCTGCCGGATGTGGATTTCACCAAGATCGACAGGCTGGTGATGGTGGCGTGCGGAACAGCGTTTTATGCTTGCCTGACTGCGAAATACTGGTTTGAACAACTGGCTGGTATCCCGGTTGAGGTCGATATCGCATCCGAATTCCGATACCGTGAACCGCCGATCCCGACGGGCACGGTGGCGTTGTTTGTCAGTCAGTCGGGCGAAACGGCCGACACGCTGGCAGCATTGCAATACTGCGAAGGCCGTGCAGATCAGATCTTGTCGGTGGTTAACGTACCAGAAAGTTCAATCGCGCGGGGCAGTGATGTGGTGCTGCCGATTTATGCGGGAACCGAAATTGGTGTTGCATCGACCAAAGCATTTACCTGTCAGTTGGTGGTTCTGGTTCTGATGGCGTTGAAAGCTGCCCAGGACAAAGGGCGGATGGACGCAGAAACGCTTAACGGTCATTTGACTGATCTGCGTAATCTGCCTGGGCTGATGAACCATGCATTGTCAGGCAACACTGTCATGAAAAAGCTAGCCCGCAAATTGGCCGAGGCGACGGATATCCTGTTTCTGGGTCGCGGACAGATGTACCCATTGGCGATGGAAGGTGCACTGAAGTTAAAGGAAATCAGCTATATTCATGCCGAAGGTTATGCCTCGGGCGAATTGAAACATGGCCCTATCGCGCTGGTCGATAAAAAGACGCCAATTGTTGTCATGGCGCCCAGTGATCGGCTGTTCGACAAAACCGTGTCGAACATGCAGGAAGTCATGGCGCGTGGTGGAAAGGTACTGTTGATCACAGATGCCAAGGGCGCAGAAGAAGCGGGCGACGGAATGTGGGAAACCTTGATCATGCCAGAGGTGCCTGATCTATTTGCGCCCATCCTGTATGCGATCCCCGCGCAACTGTTGGCTTATCATACCGCTGTTGCCAAGGGGACGGATGTTGACCAGCCGCGCAATTTGGCAAAGTCTGTAACAGTTGAGTAAATATCGGAAGTGTTTTTGACCAAATGACATATAACAATATCAGGTGGCTGGTCTTTGCTGGGTTGACCTTTTTTGGATTGATCTTCGCGGTGATCGGGGCCGTGTTTCTTTATAATCAAAATCAGTTCATGAAAGATGCCCGTCTTGTGGAGGCAACTGTTATTGATGTTGAAGTCAGCTATAGCGACGGCACAGAAATGTATCGCCCAACCGTTCGCTATCTTGATGAAACAGGCACGCCGCATGAAGCGGAAACATGGTGGTCTTCGAACCTTTATGATTTCGACATAGGTGAGACAGTCGAAGTCTATTACAATCACGATCACAGCGATAATATTCAGTTTGACAGCTTTTTCGCACTTTGGGGGTTTGGATTGATTTTTCTGATTGTGGGACTTGTTCCTATTCTCATTGGGCTAGGGATTTTTATTGCTATGGGAATTGCTGAAAAACGCCGGATACCCAACCATGGCTAAGCAGTTTGATCAGATTGAAGATACGCATCAGCGCTTTATTGAAGACCAGTATCTGTTTTTTGTGGGCACTGCGGCAACGGATGGACGCGTGAATGTGTCGCCCAAAGGCATGGACAGTTTGCGAGTTCTTGCGCCTAACCGCATAATCTGGCTGAACCTTACGGGCAGCGGGAATGAAACGGCGGGGCATTTGCTGAACAATCCACGCATGACCTTGATGTGGTGTTCGTTCGCGAAACGCCCGATGATCCTGCGGCTGTATGGAACCGCGCGGGCGGTTCATCATTTGGATGATGACTGGCACGCGCTTTACGATCATTTTCCCAAATCTGTTGGCGCAAGGCAGATTTATGATCTGACGGTCGATCTGGTGCAAACATCGTGCGGATATTCCATTCCGTTTTTAGATTATGTGGGCGAGCGGCATGTTTTGCAAAAATGGGGCGAGGATAAGGGCCAAGAAGGCGTGCGTGCACATTGGGCCACGCGGAATACTGAGACGATTGATGGGATGCCGACACATATTATTGAGAAAAATCTAGGCGTTGATGACGCGTGATCCGAATGAACGCGCAGGGCGCGTATTTTTTCTGGCACTTCGTGCGATTTGCCTTCGGCGAGAATATTTTTGCCAAGAAGAAGGTGCTTGGCGCTATTGACCGTAAAGGTGGAAACACTGCGTTTTGACATATTATATCAGCAAGCTGCCCTTGCTGATATGTGTTGTGATTGCTATTTGATTTCGAATTCCGATTAAATTGATCGGATAACGGGCAGGATAATTTGGATACGTCACCCCCTAGATTAGAGATCAAGGATATCACGCGCAGCTTTGGGGGCCGTGCCGTGGTGGATCACGTGTCTTTGACGGTTCAGCCAGGTCAGGTGACCTGTTTGCTGGGCCCATCAGGGTGCGGCAAATCGACAACTCTGCGCATCATTGCGGGGGTTGAGATGCAAGACAGTGGTACAATTCATGTGGATGGTGAGTTGGTTTGCGACACGATATTCCGCATTCCCCCGGAAAATCGTTCTATCGGTTTGATGTTTCAGGACTTTTCCTTATTTCCACATTTAACCGTTGCGGAAAACGTAGCGTTTGGGCTGCGTGGTGCCAAGGCAGAAAAGCGTTCTCGGGTGATCCAGCTTTTGCGGCGGGTAGATCTGGAACGATATATTGATGATTATCCACATCAGTTATCAGGTGGTGAACAGCAGCGCGTCGCTTTGGTGCGTGCTTTGGCGCCGAGCCCAAAGATTATGTTGATGGATGAGCCGTTTTCAGGTCTTGATAATCGTCTGCGCGATGACATTCGTGATGACACGCTTGCCGTTCTGAAAGAAGAAGGCACTGCTGTTTTGCTGGTCACACACGAGCCTGATGAGGCAATGCGAATGGCTGATGAAATTGCATTGATGCGGGATGGTAAAATCGTACAGCAGGGCGCGCCCTATAATCTGTATAATGCCCCAAAAGATCGTGAAGCTGCTGCCTTTTTTAGCGATATCAATGTGATACGTGGTAAGGTGCAGGGTGCATTGACAGAAACGGCATTTGGTCAGTTTCTGGCCCCTGGTGTCGCGGATGGTGCATCGGTTGATATCGTTATTCGGCCCCAACACATCAAAATCGACTTTGATCGTCAGGGGCGCGGTCCAAATCCGACACCACAAGATGGAACGCCAGCCCGGGGTGTCGTTGAACGCGCCCGGTTCATGGGCAATGAAAGTCTGGTCGAGTTTCGGATGGACTTTGATCAGTCCATTTTGCGGGCCACGATTCCATCTGTTTTCTTGCCCAAAACGGGCACGCCACTGTGGTTAATGATCCGCCGGGATCGCTGCTTTGTGTTTCCGGCAAAAGGCTGACGATACGACACATCGGTGTGAAGATGCGGTTTCAGCTTTATCAGACAGTAAAACTGTCGTATTCCAATCATGAACAAGAATCTGCGAGAATAATGCGTTCAAAGCGCATCAAAACATAAATAAATCCCATTTAGTTGCTTTTAACCCAGGTGCCCTGGACCTAAATGTGGACAAGTTGGATAGGTGCGAACATCGCATCTGATACATATTCGGAGGAATAAAGATGATTACACCGCTGTTTATTACCAACATCCCACCCGTGGGTTGGCTGTTGATTGCGGTCGTCATTCTGGTGTTGTTTGGCCGTGGCAAGATTTCATCACTTATGGGCGAAGTGGGCAAAGGCATCACATCTTTTCGCAAAGGGGTAAAAGAAGGCACACAAGAGCTTGAGCAAGCCGATGCGGATGCTGCTAAAGATGTCACCCCTGCTGAAGCTGAGAAAGAAAAGTCCTAAGGCGCTTGGCCCGGACCGGAGAACCCAATGGGGTGGAGTGAACTTATCCTGATCGGGATTGTTGCCCTGATCGTCGTGGGTCCCAAGGATTTGCCCGTGATGTTTCGTGCAATGGGCAAGATGATGGCCAAGGTGCGCAGGATGGCTGGTGAATTCCAGTCAGCCATGAGTGAAGCGGCAGAACAGTCTGGCGCAAATGATATATCGCGTGATTTACGGGGCATGACATCTGCTAAGTCGATGGGATTGGATGCATTGAATGATGCAGCAGACCGGTTCGATAAATGGGAACCCGGTAAACCTAAGCCAACCCAAGATAAACCTGCCGTCAAAACGGAAACAGAAAAGCTGGCTGAAAAACGTGCAACCGCTGCCCAGAAAGCCAAAGAGGTTGCTGCAACTAAAGCATCAGCCAAGGCCGATGCTGACAAGCCAGCGGATGCTGGCGGATCGTCTGAGACAAAATAATGAGCAGCACAGAAGATGAGATTGACGATAGCAGCGCGCCGCTGATCGAACATTTGGCAGAACTTCGCAGCCGGCTGATCCGTGCGGCGATTGCTTTTATTATTTGCGTTTTTGCGTGTTTTTACGTCTGGAACCCGATTTTTAATTTTCTGACGACGCCGATTTGTGCCGCACTTGCAGACCGTGGCCAGGATTGCAGCCTTGTATTGATCAAGTTGCAAGAAGGCTTTTTTGTCGCCATCCGGATATCGCTTTTGGGCGGCTTTGCATTGGCGTTCCCGGTGATCAGTTATCAGCTATGGCGCTTCATTGCGCCGGGGCTTTATAAGTCTGAACGTGGGGCGTTCTTGCCATTCTTGCTGGCGTCACCGTTCATGTTTTTTACGGGGGCATCCTTTGCATTCTTTTTGGTCATTCCGCTGGCCTTTGACTTCTTTCTGAATTTCCAACAACTGACCGCAACCGGCGATGCTGTTGCAGGAACTGATGCTCCAAGCGTATTGTTCCAGGGTTCGATAGCAGAATATCTGTCACTGACGATTACCTTCATCATGGCCTTTGGCTTATGTTTCCAGCTGCCGGTTTTACTAAGTCTTTTGGGCAAAGCAGGTCTGGTGACGGCTAAAGGATTGGCTGTGATGCGCAAATATGCGGTTGTGGCGATCCTTATTTTGGCAGGCATTGTGACACCCCCAGACATTATCACGCAGGTTATTCTGTTTGTGGCAGTCTATGGTTTGTATGAAATATCAATCTGGCTTGTCTCGGGTATCGAAAAACGCCGAAATGCAAGGTTGCGCGAACAGGGTCTATTGGATGACGAAGAAGATCTGGCCGGGGATGAACTTTGAGTGACCCGCTGGACCGGATCGCCGCCGCGTTAGAACGGATCTGCCCGCCCACGGTGGATGTTCCGGATTTTGATGCAGCAGACGCATTTGTTTGGCATGTCGATCCGGACCGGCTGGAGCCTGTACCAAGTGTAAACCGCGTGGCGCTGGATCTGCTGGTGGGTATCAACAGATCGCGTGACACGTTGCTGGCCAATACGCTACAGTTTGCTAAAGGTCTGCCTGCCAATAATGCGTTGCTTTGGGGCGCGCGGGGCATGGGGAAATCGTCGCTGGTCAAAGCAATCCATGCATCAATCGTGGACCAGGGACAGCCTTTAAAAATGGTTGAAGTGCAGCGCGAAGATTTACCATCGATCGGGCGCTTGCTAAACCTGCTACGTGGGACCGAAAGGCAGTTTGTTCTGTTCTGCGATGATCTAAGTTTCAGCCACGATGATCAGCATTACAAATCGCTAAAAGCCGTTTTGGATGGCGGGATTGAAGGACGGCCAGATAACGTCGTGTTGTATGCCACATCGAACAGACGTCATCTGATGCCCCGCGATATGATCGAAAACGAACGCGGGTCGGCTATTAATCCCGCCGAGGCGGTTGAGGAAAAAGTATCCCTGTCAGATCGCTTTGGGTTGTGGCTTGGGTTTCATGCCTGCGATCAGGATCAATATCTGGATATGATCCGTGGGTATTGCGCTGCTTACGGTATTCAAATCGACGATGCGACCTTGCGTGCTGAAGCGGTTGAGTGGCAAGCGACACGCGGCAGCAGATCGGGTCGTGTGGCTTGGCAATATTTCATGGATCTTGCAGGGCGACGCGGAATTCAAATCTGATCAGACGCCCGCGCAATTTTTGTTCACGTCACGTTGCATCGGCGCAGAGTTTTCCAACTATTTAAAACGTATCATCGTTTTGCTGCCACGGCTTCACCAGGTTGCCAAAACGCGTAAATCGACCTTCAAAACTAAGATCCACTGTTCCAATGGGGCCGTGGCGCTGTTTGCCGATAACCACTTCGGCTTTGCCGTGCAGCTGTTCCATTTCTTCTTGCCATTTAGCCATGGCTTCCAGATCGTGATCACCCGGTTTTTCACGTTCTTTATAATATTCTTCGCGGAAGACGAACATCACGACATCGGCGTCTTGCTCAATCGATCCGGATTCGCGCAAATCTGATAGCTGCGGGCGTTTGTCTTCGCGGTTTTCAACCTGACGTGACAGCTGTGACAGTGCCACAACGGGAATATCCAATTCCTTGGCGATGGCTTTCAGTCCCATGGTGATTTCTGAAATCTCATTTACCCGGTTTTCGGATCGTCCGGTGCCGCGTACCAGCTGCAAATAGTCAACCATCAGAACATCCAGACCATGGGTCCGTTTTAGCCGACGGGCGCGGGCGGCCAGTTGGGCGATGGGCAGGGCAGGCGTGTCATCGATGTAAAGCGGACAGGCTTCAAGCGATTTGGCGGCTTCGACAAAGCGCCTGAATTCAGCTTCGGTCATATCACCGCGGCGGATCTGTTCGGACGGCACTTCGGATGCTTCTGACAAGATACGCGCAGCCAATTGTTCGGCCGACATCTCAAGGGAATAGAACCCTACAACGCCGCCATCCACGGCCCCCTCAGACCCATCAGCCAGTTTGCCTTTTTTATAAGCCTTCGCGATGTTGAAAGCGATATTCGTCGCCAGAGAGGTTTTGCCCATCGACGGTCGCCCGGCCAAGATCAACAGGTCTGACCGGTGCAATCCACCCAGCTTTTTATCCATATCAATCAAACCGGTGGAGACACCGGCCAGCCCGCCTTCGCGTTGGTAAGCGGCATTAGCAACATTCACCGCATCAGTGACCGCGCTTAGAAAACTTTGAAAGCCACGTTCAGTTTGACCTTGTTCAGCCAGTGAATAAAGTTGCTGTTCAGCTTCGACGATCTGTTCACGTGGTTCACTGTCAACATCGACCTTAGCTGCTTTCGCGGCAATGTCATTTCCAACACGGATCAATTCGCGTCGCACAGCCAGATCATAGATGATTTGCGCGTAATCACGGGCTGCAAAGGCACTGATCGCAGCGCCGGCAAGACGCGCCAAATAAGCAGGGCCGCCCAATTCAGCAAGACCTTCGTGATCTTCCAGAAAAGCTTTCAGGGTGACGGGCGAGGCCAAGTTATTTTGCGTAATCCGGCGTGCAGCTGTTTCGAAAATTACGGCATGGACGGGATCATAAAAATGTTCGGCACCGATGATCGAAGCGACACGGTCAAAAATTTCATTATTCGTCAGAATGGCGCCCAGCAACTGTTGCTCGGCCTCGATGGAATGCGGCACGGTATCCGCAACTTCACCATCGACAGGTTTGATTGTCGCCAATTCGTTCATTGTTCTGCCCGTCTTTTCATTTGAACGATCTGATAGCAGTTTGGACCCAGTATAATCCATGTGTAAAGGTCTGTGGACTGTACTGTGCGCAAAACTGTTAGTAAAAAATTCGATGACAGTGTTAATCAAATTGTAGCGGTACCGCAGATCTATGGCTACTATATTTTGAATAAAATCGTGATTCTGTGGACAGTTTTATTCACAGGCCCGACAAAGTTATCCACTTCTTTCCGACTGCCATTTACGTGGATCATTCAAAAATATCTCAACCTCGGACAACGTATTCGTATCAAAGGCTTTTTGCGCTTTCGCCTCGGCCAGGACATCCCACCAAGTGCAAAGCGAATGCAATTTGATGCCGTGATCGCCCAAAGTTTTCTCTGTATCGGGGAAAATCCCGTAATAGAAAATCACCGCCGTGTGCCCGCAGGTGGCACCCGTTTCGCGGATCGCATCAACAAAACTCAGCTTTGATCCGCCATCGGTCGTCAGGTCCTCGACCAGCAGCACGCGCTGACCCTCAGACATCGCCCCTTCGATCCGCGCGTTGCGGCCATACCCCTTGGGTTTTTTGCGCACATAGGTCATGGGCAGCGCCATCCGTTCGGCGACCATCGCGGCAAAGGGGATGCCCGCCGTTTCACCGCCCGCGATATTATCAAAGGCCTCAAACCCCGCATCCCGCATGACGGTGACGGTCAGAAAATCCATCAGCGTCGACCGGATGCGCGGATAGCTGATCAGTTTGCGGCAATCAATATACGTGGGCGAGGGCAGGCCCGAGGCCAGCGTAAACGGCTCATCTGCATTGAAGTGCACCGCCTTGATTTCCAGCAGCATCCGCGCAGTCAGGCGGGCCATTTCAGGGGCATCGGGAAAACTTGTGGGGATCATGCGTCAACCTCAATACGCCAGCGCAGGGGAAAACCCGGGTCAAAGACCGTCACGGGGCCGTCGCCGGTGTGGATTTTGTCGGGATAAGCGATCGGATCGCCTTTGATCAGGGTGATCCGGGTGTCGTTCGGGGGCAGGCCATAGAACGCCGGGCCGTTCAGGCTGGCGAACCCTTCCAGCCTTTCCAGGGCGCCCGCGGCCTCAAACACCTCGGCCAGGCAGGACATGGTGTTTGTCGCGGAAAACACCCCCGCACAGCCGCAAGCGCTTTCTTTATTCGGGTCCGTATGCGGTGCGCTGTCGGTGCCCAGGAAAAACCGTGCGTCGCCGCTGGTTGCGGCGGCAACCAGAGCCTGACGGTGGCTTTCGCGCTTGGCCACTGGCAGGCAGTAGTAATGCGGTCTGATCCCGCCCACCAGCATGTGGTTGCGGTTGATGATCAGGTGGTGCGTCGTGATCGTCGCGCCCAGATCGGCCGGGTTGCTTTGCACATAATCCACCGCGTCGCGGGTTGTCACATGCTCCATCACCACGCGCAGCCCCGGTGTGGTGCGGCGGATCGGGTCCAGCACGCGGTCGATGAACACGGCCTCGCGGTCAAAGATGTCGATGTCGGCATCCACGACCTCGCCATGGACGCAAAGGGGCATGCCGATTTCAGCCATCTTCTCTAGCACCGGGCGCACCTTGTCGAAGTCGCGCACACCCGAGGCTGAATTCGTCGTGGCCCCCGCCGGATAAAGCTTGACCGACGTGACCAGCCCGCTGGCGTGGGCGGCGGCGACATCGTCGGGGTCGGTGTCTTCGGTTAGATAGAGCGTCATCAGTGGGGTAAATGTGGCCCCATCCGGCATCGCAGCCATGATCCGGTCGCGGTAGGCGGCGGCGTCAGCACCTGTCACCACGGGCGGTACAAGGTTCGGCATCACAATCGCGCGGGCGAAATGACGGGTGGTTTCAGGCAGAACGCCCTGCAGCATCGCCCCATCGCGCAGGTGAAGATGCCAGTCGTCAGGGCGGCGTATAGTCAGTTCTTGCGTCATGCGGATCGCTTACACAATCTGCGCGCGCAGCACCATGGGGATATGTGCCTAAAAATTATGCAGCGACTTGGAATTGAGCTTGGCAAAACTGGAATTGACACGCTTGGGATTGATGCGTGGTGTATTGGTCGTCACTCTGATTAGGACATGTTTGATACCACATCTCAGATCATGCAGCGCACCAGGGGCCGTGCCAGTGTTGGCGTTGCTTTGCGTGGGATGCAAACAAGATTGCAGCATTTGCATCAGTCAGGATCCGCCAAAGCGATGTTGCCAAATGTGTATTCATCCATGCCTGAGGTTGTTTTTCTGAACACTGCCGGGGGGTTAACGGGGGGTGACAATCTGGAATTCAGCGTCACGGCAGGCAAGGGCACATCCGTTATTGCAACGACGCAGACGGCAGAACGGGTCTATGCAAGTGCAAGTGGTGTGGCCCAAGTTGACGTGACACTCAAAGCGGACGCGGGGGCAATACTGCATTGGTTGCCGCAGGAAACGATCCTTTTTGATCATGGATCGCTGGATCGCAGCACAGATGTGCATTTGGCGAACGATGCGCAGTTTCTGGGCGTTGAGACTATTGTTCTGGGGCGTGCTGCAATGGGCGAGACAGTGGAAAAGATGCATCTGCTTGACCGACGCCGCATTTTTCGCGCAGGTCAACCGATTATGATTGAACCTGTGAAGATCACATCAGGAACCTTGCAGGACCGGCATAATTGCGCCACGCTGGCTTCGGCCCGGGCATTTACGACGATTGTTTTCTGCGCCCAAGGGGCCGAAGATGTGCTGGTCGGTATTCGCGAGGTCCTACCAGATGATTCGGTGGCCGCAGCCTCTGCTTGGGATGGAAAATGTGTGGTTCGGATAATGGCAGATGATGCATTTCCCTTACGTCATGCCACAGCGCGCGTTTTGGAAAAGTTGCGGGTGGCACCGCTGCCTCGTGTTTGGCAAATGTAACAGGATCTAAAATGAATCTGACACCTCGTGAAAAAGATAAGCTGCTGATCAGTCTGGCGGCCATGGTGGCACGCGGACGGCTGGACCGGGGCGTAAAACTGAACCATCCCGAGGCGATTGCGATCATCACGGATTTCGTCGTCGAGGGCGCGCGTGATGGTCGATCTGTGGCTGATCTGATGGAAGCAGGCGCACATGTAATCACGGCTGATCAATGTATGACGGGCATTCCTGAGATGATTCATGACGTACAGGTCGAAGCGACATTTCCAGATGGCACCAAATTGGTTACAGTTCATCATCCCATAAGGTAAGCAAAGGAATTACCCATGCTTGGAAATCTTATCATCGGCGCTTTGGCAGGGTATCTGGTCCCTCATGTTGAACCGCACCTGAAGAAATTTCTGGAACAGGTCGCTTTGGATGAACTGAAGCTGGACCCCAATGAACTTGATCTTTTAACACTTATTTTCATGCTGATCTGTGCGGCTGTCTTATGTGCTTTGCTTGGCATTTACAGTTCGGCGTTTCTACTGGCGCTTGGGGCCGGTCTGGGCCTGTTCGGTAAGCGGATTTACCATTTTGTAAAGGTCAAGGTAATCAAGGCCGACAGAACAAAGAACGACACATGATCCCCGGCCAAGTCTTTCCTGCACAGGGCGATATCACCCTGAACGACGGGGCCGAGGTCATCGTGCTGGTCGTCGCCAATACAGGCGACCGGCCCGTTCAAGTTGGCAGCCACTATCATTTCGCTGAAACCAACCCGGGTTTATCGTTTGATCGTGAAACGGCGCGCGGCATGCGATTGGATATTGCCGCAGGCACAGCTGTACGGTTTGAACCGGGCCAAACACGCGAAGTCCGTTTGGTACCGTTAAGTGGTGCGCGCAAGGTCTATGGTTTCAATCAAAAAGTGATGGGTTCGTTATGAGGTTCTATCTTTTCATCCTTGCTTTCCTTTGCCCCATGGCCCTTTGGGCTGACTGTATGAACACAGCGCGCACTCAACCCGAGATGACGAATTGCGCCAAGACGAACTGGCAGACTGCGGATAATGCGCTTAATAACGCATGGTCGCAGTTGAAACCCGCTTATGACTGCGCCGGGTTGGGGGATGATTTGCTGACAGCTCAACGTAATTGGCTGACATTCCGCGATACGCAATGCATGGCCGAACGTAATTTTTATCGCGGGGGGTCTATTGAGCCGATGATATATTTTGTCTGTCTTGAGCGACTGACAGAACGCCGCACAGAAGATTTGCTGAAAATGATGGGGCCTGCGTGAATTTTGTCGACTGAATCTGAGCCCAAATCGACCTGAAACAAGGAGCGAGAAACATGTGTGATGTCTGTGTTATGAATTCGGTAAAAGAACGAATGCTATCGCGGCGATCCTTTTTTGCGGCAGGTGCTGCCGCGACGGCTGCGGTTGCGACGGCCAACACAACGCCCGCAATGGCTGCGGGACACGCAAGCGTGGTTGATATGACCCATGTGCTGGATGCTGAGTTCCCGACATTCTTTGGTGTGCCGGGTATTTCCTATGATCCGGGAGCAACCTTTGCCGAAAATGGCTATAATCTGTTCAATCTGACGATCAATGAACATACAGGAACCCATGTTGATGCGCCTTTGCATTTTTCGGCGGACGGACAATCTGTTGATGAAATCCCGGTTGAGAACCTGATTTGTCCGCTGTGCGTCATTCACATTCATGCAAAAGCGGCGGATGATCCCGATGCACAGGTGACGCCTGATGATCTGAACGCCTGGATTTCAACCAATGGTCCGATTCCGGATGGTGCTTGTGTTGCAATGCATTCTGGTTGGTCTGAAAAAGTCGCGACGCCTGCGTATCGCGGTGTCGATGATGCGGGTACGATGCATTTTCCTGGGTTCCATATTGAGGCCACGCAGATGCTGCTTGAGGAAACCAATTCCGTTGCCATGGCTGTCGATAGCCTGTCGCTGGATCATGGTCCATCTGGTGATTTTGCAACTCATTATGCTTGGCTGCCTGCAGGGCGATACGGCATTGAAAACCTTGCAGGTCTTGGAAATGTACCCGCTGCAGGTGCAACATTGATTGTGGGTGCGCCAAAGATTGGCGGTGGAACTGGCGGCCCTGCACGTATTTTTGCGATGGTCTGATGGCGACAGTTTCCTTGATCACTGATGATGACGCCAGCGCCGATGTGTTGGACGTTTTCAACGAAATACGTGCGGTGCGTGGCACCAATTACGTGAACAACTTCTGGCGCGCCTTGGCCCATGATCCGGCTTTGTTGCGCGCCACATGGGACCGTTTGAAAACCGTCATGGCCCCTGGCGCCTTGAATCCGATGGTCAAGGAAATGCTGTATGTCGCAGTCTCGACCGTAAACGGCTGCGAATATTGCGTTCATTCCCATACGGCGGCGGCTAAAGCTAAAGGCATGACAGACGAGATGTACGGCGAACTGCTGGCCGTGATCGGAATGGCAAGCCAGACGAATGCGTTGGCGACAGGGCTTCAGGTGCCTGTGGATGAGATATTTGAGGTGTGATGTAATATGTCCTTTTTTAAATCCCAAATAGCTTTGTGAATTAGACGGAGTTTTGTAATGCCCGCAAAAATATCCCGCGCGACTTATGCTGATATGTTTGGCCCCACCACGGGCGACAAAGTCCGGCTGGCCGACACCGATCTGATCATCGAGGTCGAACGCGATCTGACCACCTATGGCGAAGAGGTCAAGTTCGGCGGGGGTAAGGTGATCCGTGATGGGATGGGGCAGTCTCAGGTCACGCGGGCCGACGGGGCGGTGGACACGGTGATCACGAACGCCTTGATCGTCGACCACACGGGCATCTACAAGGCGGATGTCGGCCTGAAAGACGGGCAGATCCACAAGATCGGCAAGGCGGGCAACCCGGATACGCAACCGGGTGTCGACATCATCATCGGCCCCGGAACCGAGGCCATCGCGGGCGAGGGCAAGATCCTGACCGCGGGCGGCTTTGACGCGCATATCCACTTTATCTGCCCGCAACAGATCGAGGATGCCTTGCATTCCGGCCTGACTACGATGCTGGGCGGTGGCACCGGGCCCGCGCACGGCACGCTGGCCACCACCTGCACACCGGGGCCGTGGCATATCGGGCGGATGCTGCAGGCTTTGGATGCTTTCCCAATGAACGTCGGCCTGTCCAGCAAAGGCAACGCCAGCCAACCCGCGGCTTTGGTTGAGATGGTCAACGCCGGTGCCTGCGCCATGAAGCTGCACGAAGATTGGGGCACCACGCCTGCCGCCATCGATTGCTGCCTGTCTGTGGCTGATGATATGGATGTGCAGGTGATGATCCACACCGACACGCTGAACGAAAGCGGCTTTGTCGAAAACACCATCGCCGCGATGAAGGGCCGGACGATCCACGCCTTCCATACCGAGGGCGCAGGCGGCGGGCACGCGCCCGACATCATCAAGGTCTGCGGGCTGGACCATGTGATCCCAAGTTCCACCAACCCGACGCGGCCCTATACAGTGAATACTCTGGAAGAGCATCTGGATATGCTCATGGTCTGCCACCACCTGGATAAGTCCATCCCCGAAGATGTGGCCTTTGCCGAAAGCCGCATCCGCAAGGAAACCATTGCGGCCGAAGATATCCTGCACGACATGGGCGCGTTTTCGATCATCGCGTCCGATAGCCAGGCCATGGGCCGCGTGGGCGAGGTGATCATCCGCACATGGCAGACCGCCCATAAAATGAAGGTCCAGCGCGGGCGTTTGGCTGAGGAGACGGGCGACAACGACAACCTGCGCGTCCGCCGCTATATCGCGAAATATACGATCAACCCGGCGATTGCCCATGGGATCAGCACGCATATCGGGTCGATTGAGGAAGGCAAGCGCGCCGACCTATGCCTGTGGAGCCCTGCGTTTTTCGGGGTGAAGCCCGAGATGGTGCTGATCGGCGGCACCATTGCTTGTGCGCAGATGGGTGATCCGAATGCGTCGATCCCGACGCCTCAGCCCGTCTACACCCGGCCTATGTTCGGGGCTTTTGGGCGGTCGGTCGAAAACTCTGCCGTGACCTTCGTGTCAGGTGCCGCGCAGGCCGCCGATATCGGCGGGCAACTGGGGCTGGCGAAATCCACGCTTGCGGTCGAACGCACCCGCGAGATCGGTAAGAAAGACATGGTCCTGAACGATGCCACACCCGAAGTCGAGGTGAACCCCGAAACCTACGAAGTGCGGGCCAATGGCCAACTGCTGACCTGCGACCCCGCCAAAGAACTGCCGATGGCGCAGCGATATTTTCTTTTTTAAGAGGTGAAGCCAAGGATAATAGGATCGCGTGCGTCTTATTTACATTATGAATATATAGGACATGCATATGATACTAAAATCAATATTTAGACTGACCTCCCTCGTGTTGACCATATGCTGGACAGCATCATCGGCAAACGCATTAAGTTGTGTGTCCCGCCATTTGCTTGCGCAAGCTGAAAACTCTCGTGGTGTGCCTGCTCAGGTCATTGTCATGGGACAAATTGATACGACCGATTGGATCTTTCGCGGTGTCATATTTGAAGAAGACGGTTCTGACGTGCCACTTGATTTTTTCATACCTATTTTTAACCGCCTTCCAACACGTCACAGCGTTTGGGGGACAGGGCCATCCTTACCGCTTGATACAGCTTTCATAGGCCCGGTTTCTTATACTGGTAAAGGCCATTACAAATTTGATCTTGGGTTGTGTGGACCTGATCTGATCAGGGTGCCATCGGCTGAGGTAATTGCAAAGGTCAAGCAATGTCTTGCAACGGGTGAATGTGATGATACATCATGACAAATTATCCAAAGGCTGTTGAATGAATTTCAAATTTGATTTTATTGCTTTGTGCAGTTGTTTGTCTGTTGCGTCATTAAGCCATGCAGAGTGTGTCACTGCGGCTGATATGGCGAATGGGATTATCGTTAAATTAGACGATGGATCGACAGAACACCATCGCACAAAGCGCCCTGACCTTGTCGAAGTTATCTGGACTCCTGCCGAAGAGGATCCCTCGTCTATATTATATGGGAAAGGGATTTATCTATTGCAGATGGTTTCTGTTATTGACGGAGTGACAGATGTATCAAGTCGCGTGACAATTGGTTACGATAAATCCGTTGCTGATCTGGTTGTTTTGCCTTCAAACGGTCAGCTGACTGAGCAGACTTTCAAATATTCTCCGTATACCGGCTTTGTTCGTGAGACGATCACATATATGTTTTCTGATCCTGCTGAAATACAGGTGGCTGGTTGCACATATTTGGCGCAACTGATCAATGTCATTGCTGTTGAAGACAGTACGACGTTCGAACAAAATATTGTTTATGTTCCATCTCTTGGAACAAGTTTTATTACATCCTATAGATCTGATAACGAAGAGTTTTACGATATAAATATCCAAAGCATTACTGCGGCTGAATGATCTTTCTGCGAACACTTTATCTATGCAGGTTGCGCAATGCGGGGATGACAAATTGGCAGTACAAACGACAACAAAGCTGACCTATCTATTAGACGGGGTAGGACACATTTTATTTGTCGGAGCACAGTATGGCTTACATCACAGACACACAGGCCGATCGCGGCACTCATCCCCTTCGCGCTTTTTGGGATATGATGATCCGTGCGCGCGAAGCATCCTTGAATAATCAGGGCCGGGTTGCGCAAATTGAAAAACTGAACGCAAAAACAGATGCCGAGTTGAAAGAAATCGGTATAAATCGCGAAGATATTACGCGGTACGTTTTTCGCGATCTTATCTATATCTAAGCGTATTTTTCAGGCATTGGTTGCAGCTGCTTGAAAATCAACCAGAAAGTGCATTCGCCCTATTGCGATTTTGTTGAAAGTACTGACTTGATAGACATGCGCATTTTTCGACATGGCGACGAAATCACATGACTGTTTTGATCAGACTATTGCTGTCTTTGACCTTTTCACTTTGTACATTGCAAAGCGCTTTGGCACGTTGTGTAACATCAGAAGATCTGCAATCTGGTATTGCTGTGACCCATGAAACGGGTCCTGTTGAAATTTATCGCATGGAAAGCCCTGATATCATTCAAGTTTCCAGTAGAATGCCTGTGGACAACACATCGTTGCATATCTTTTTGTCACACGGAATGTACGAAGTGTCGCGCTATTCCGTACAGGAAGAGCAGTTTGACTTCAGTTCTCGCAGCTTTTCAAACTTTCAAGCGCCAAGCATAAATCTTCCTGTTCCAACTGCAGAAACGACTTGGTCATCACCGATTATTCAGGGATTTACATCATCGGTCCAAAGTGATGCTGATGCAGACCCGCAAGGGCATGAGCTGATCTATCAATTTGGTCAGTTGACAACTTTGACGCTGGTCGACTGCACATATCTGGTCATGCCAGTATCTGTGAAATCTGTATCAGATGCGGGCGCTGAAAAACATGTTCAGCTAATGTATTATTTTCCCGATATCGGTATCAGGCTGATTGTTGGTGACAGGCTGAATGGTGAACCCGCCAATACGCGGGCCTTGATCAGTATTCAGCCCTTGGATTAGGACTTTGATATGACATTTAAAGCGTTGTCGACAAAGGAAAAAGGCAGTTGGCAAAATGCGATTGCGACCGTCACCTTGTCGTATGCAGATCGGATTTTGCGACGTAAGCGGCTGACCTTGGATGATGGACGTGATGTGTTGGTCGATTTGCCCCAGACCGTATCACTGAATCAGGGGGACGTCTTTGTATTGGACAACGGTGCATACGTTGAAGTGCGCGCCGCAGTTGAAAGCCTATTGGAAATAACCGGGGATTTACCGCGTTTGGCATGGCATATCGGCAATCGCCATACGCCCTGCCAGGTTGAGCAGGATCGTCTTGTGATTCAGGACGATAAAGTGTTGCACGACATGCTGGAACATCTTGGCGCAACACTAAAATCCATTCAGGCACCCTTTACCCCTGAGGGTGGTGCCTATGGCCATGGCCGTACAATGGGCCACAGCAACTGATAAGTGGTTATGTCTTGCTTTTAAACAAAACATTCTGCGCGTTTTTATCATCTTCGATTGATTTGCGCTGATCAGAATGCAGGGCGTGCCCCGCCTGAACACCGGGACGTGCGCCGCACAGATCAAGCCAACGCTTCATATTTGGCTTGTCGTCCAATGTCTGTTGCTGACCTTCCCAAAGCACGGCCCAAGGCCAAATCGCCATATCCGCTATCGAAAAGAAATCGCCCGCGACGTATTCATGTTTCGCCAATTGCCGATCCAAAACGCTATAAAGACGGCCGGTTTCAGTGCGATACCGATCTTTGGCATAGGGCAGATCATTGGGTGGATCCATCGCAGGTGCGTATTTTAAGAAATGATGCGCCTGTCCTGCCATGGGACCCAGCCCGCCCATTTGCCACATCAGCCATTGATCTACGGCAATGCGCTCACGTTCAGTCGGACCCCCAAATTGCCCAGTCTTCCGCGCCAGATACTGTAAAATCGCGCCAGACTCAAAAAGTGACACAGGTGTGCCATCGGGACCATCTGGATCAACAATGGCGGGCATTCGATTGTTTGGCGCAATCGCCAGAAAGTCCGGCTTGAACTGATCGCCAGCACCGATATCAACCAGATGCGTGGTATAGGGCAGGCCCATTTCCTCAAGCGCGATAGAGACTTTCCAGCCGTTTGGTGTGGGCCAGTAATACAGATCAATCGGGTCCGCCATCTTATTCCTCACTTTCATTTTTCGCCACGATGACTGTTTTTACGCAAAGGGCAAGGCTTGACCTGTGGCGTCTACAGGGCTATCGAACCACTTGTGGCGATTTGTTTACCGGATTGCGGGCCACGTTAAATATGCCGCTAAAGAGGTCAGGGCTATTGCCCCCGGCGTCTTGAACGGTGGGGGTTTTTTTATGGGCAAAGCCAGCCCGGAGGATGAAGATGAGCGATTGGAAACCACGCACACGCGCCGTACATTCGGGCATTCGCCGCAGCCAGTATAATGAGGTCAGTGAAGCGATCTTTCTGACCCAGGGCTTTGTCTATGACAGCGCCGAAGCCGCCGAGGCCCGTTTTATCGATGCAGGTCCTGATGAATTCATCTATGCCCGCTATGGTAACCCGACCGTACGCATGTTCGAAGATCGGATTGCAGCACTGGAAGGGGCCGAAGATGCGTTTGCAACAGCAAGCGGAATGGCCGCTGTCAATGGCGCGTTGACATCAATGCTGAAGACCGGCGATCATGTCGTATCGGCGCGTGCGCTGTTTGGATCCTGTCTTTATATTCTGGAAGAGGTTTTGACCCGCTACGGCGTTGAGGTTACCTTTGTCGATGGCACCGATCTTGACCAATGGGGCGCTGCGATCCGGCCTGATACAAAAGCGGTTTTCTTTGAATCTATCAGCAACCCGACATTGGAAGTGGTGGATATCAAAGCGATATCAGATCTTGCGCATATGGTTGGCGCAACAGTCATCGTGGACAACGTTTTTGCGACCCCAGTGTTTTCACGTGCGTTTGAATTGGGCGCAGATGTGGTGGTTTATTCTGCTACAAAACACATCGATGGACAGGGCCGTGCATTGGGTGGTGTGATCTTGGGAACGCAGGATTTCATCCGTAAAACTGTCGAACCTTACATGAAACATACCGGCGGATCCCTTAGCCCCTTTACTGCCTGGATGTTACTAAAGGGGCTGGAAACGATTGATTTGCGTGTACGGGCACAGGCGCAAAGTGCGGCAACTTTGGCTGCCAAACTTGAGGGGAATGATAAACTGTCCCGCGTTCTGTACCCTCATTTATCCAGCCATCCGCAGTTCGATCTGGCCAAGGCGCAGATGCAGGCTGGTGGTACCGTATTATCTATTGATGTCAAAGGGGGCCAGGCGGCTGCGTTCAAGGTGTTGAATGCTTTGAAAATATTCACGATTTCAAATAATTTGGGGGATGCGAAATCTATTGTCACACACCCGACAACAACCACACATCAACGTTTACCCGATGACCAAAAACAGCATCTTGGCATCACACCCGGCCTGATCCGTATCAGTGTCGGGTTAGAGGACATTGATGATCTTCTAAAAGATATAAACCATGCTTTGGATGTGATCTGATCGGATATTAGTTTCATATAAAAGTGGAAATTAATGGACGCGACCCCTATGTTACGTCTGGCCAGTTGCAAAAGGGGTGGCCAGGTCCATGAATATCCATTTGTCAGATATTGAGCGTGATCCAACACGAGATGACGCTGAAACAGCACTTGCCCTTTTGCGCCAATGGGCCAGCTCTGCCACACCAACTGAAATTGCAACGCTTGATCCAGCAGTTGAAAAGCTGCTGAAAGGGCAGCCCGTGTCTGATTACCCCGATCTATCGCGCAGCTATCCTGCCGATTTCCAGGCAGATGCAGCATATAAGGCCACATTGCCTGATCTGCAAAATGGTCCCACCAGCCTGATCCGTGGTGCCAGGCAGCAAATCCAGCACGTCGGCATTTCCAACTTCCGACTGCCGATCCGGTTTCATACCCGTGATAACGGCGACATCACCTTAGAAACGTCAATTACGGGCACTGTCAGTCTTGAGGCCGAAAAAAAAGGCATCAACATGTCCCGCATCATGCGGACATTTTACAAGCGCGCAGAGGAAACGTTCAGCTTTGAGGTTATCGAAGCTGCGTTGGACGATTACAAAACCGATCTAGAAAGCTTTGATGCGCGCATTCAGATGCGCTTCAGTTTTCCGGTCAAGGTGCAGTCCTTACGATCCGGGCTATCTGGATATCAATATTACGACATTGCGCTTGAGCTGATCGAACAAGACGGCATACGAAAGAAAATCGTACATCTGGATTATGTTTATTCATCTACCTGCCCATGTTCGCTGGAATTGTCTGAACATGCCCGACAAACACGCGGTCAATTGGCAACACCGCATTCGCAACGGTCTGTGGCGCGCGTATCGGTCGAAGTGGATCACAAGGGTGGTTGCCTGTGGTTCGAAGATCTGATTGACCTGTGCCGTGCCGCCGTTCCCACAGAAACGCAAGTGATGGTAAAGCGTGAAGACGAACAGGCTTTTGCGGAACTGAACGCCGCGAATCCGATCTTTGTCGAAGATGCAGCGCGATCATTTTGCGAACAGCTGCAAAAAGATGTGCGCATCGGTGATTTTCGCGTGATCGCTTCGCATCAGGAAAGCCTGCACAGCCACGATGCGGTGTCTGTATTGACCGAAGGGCAGACGTTTGCAGTGGAAAGCCTGGATCCAAAACTGTTCAATACGTTGTTCCACGTTGGGTGATGAAACGGCGGACTTTTGGGTCAGCCGTCATATCCTTGTACGATAACTAGATCACCATCTGATACAGGATCACGCAAAGCCTTGGCCGCTTGATATTCAGGCGAATTATAGCACGCCATGGCTGTGTCATAATCTGCAAATTCAATGACAACTGTGCGGGTTTTTACAGCGCCTTCCATGATCTCTTGCGCACCACCTCGCACCACAAATCGCGCGCTATATTTGGCAAAAGGCACAGCATTCGCGGCCCGATATGTGTCATAGGCGGCGGGATCACGGACATCCACATGCGCCACCCAATAAGCTTTTGGCATTTCGTTGTTCCTTCTGAATAAAGCGCCTGAATTTACAACAGCTTAAACCATCATTTCCTTGGTCGCGGTCAGTTTCACATCTGGGTAGTCACGTTCGATGCGGTCGATATCCCACTGCAAACGTGTCAGGTAAACAATATCACCGTCATGATCATGACTGATGTGCTGTTTGTTGGCATTGGTAAATTTTTCGACAGCGTCTTTTTCACCTGATACCCACCGCGCGGATGTGAATTGAGATGCATCAAACCGTACAGGCAAGCCGTACTCCAACTCAATCCGGCTGGCCAGAACCTCAAACTGTAACTGCCCTACGACGCCGACGATAAAGCCTGATCCAATGGCGGGTTTAAAGACCTTGGCGGCCCCTTCCTCGGCAAATTGCATCAAGGCTTTTTCAAGATGTTTCGACTTCATCGGATCACCAGCGCGGACACCTTGCAGCAGTTCTGGTGCAAAAGATGGGATACCGGTCACACGGATCGCCTCGCCTTCGGTCAGGGTGTCGCCGATACGCAGTTGGCCATGGTTCGGAATGCCGATGATATCACCGGCCCAAGCTTCTTCGGCCAGTTCGCGGTCGCTTGCCAGAAATAGAACCGGATTGCTGATCGCCATTGGTTTTTTACTACGTACATGGGTCAGTTTCATGCCACGTTTAAAATGGCCTGACGCCAAACGAACAAAGGCCACGCGGTCGCGATGTTTCGGGTCCATATTTGCCTGAACCTTGAACACAAAGCCCGCAACTTTGGTTTCTTCGGGCGCCACTGCGCGCGGCTCTGCGGACTGCGGCTGTGGTTCGGGGCCGAATTGACCGATGCCTTCCATCAACTCTTTAACGCCAAATGAATTAATTGCTGAGCCGAACCAGATTGGCGTCAGTGTCCCGTCCAGAAGCGCCTGCTGGTCCAGGGGCGGCAGCAGTTCGCGCGCCATCTCGATTTCTTCCAGAAAGACTTTAAGCAGGTCGGCGGGCACATGTTCGGCCAATTTCGGGTCATCCAGCCCTTCAATCGCGATGCTTTCGGCAACCTTGTTGCGGTCGGCGCGATCCATCAGATCCAGCCGGTCGCGCAGGATGTCATAGCAGCCGATAAAATCACGCCCGCGCCCGATGGGCCAACTGGCAGGCGTCACGTCGATTGCCAGATTTTCCTGAATTTCGTCAATGATCTCAAAGGTATCGCGGCTTTCGCGATCCATCTTGTTGCAGAAGGTCAAGATCGGCAGGTCGCGCAGGCGGCAGACCTCAAACAGTTTCTGCGTCTGGCTTTCAACGCCCTTGGCCCCGTCGATCACCATCACCGCGGCGTCCACAGCGGTCAGCGTGCGATAGGTGTCTTCGGAAAAGTCACTGTGGCCGGGCGTGTCGACCAGATTAAAGCGGAAGTCCTTGAAATCAAACGACATGGCTGAGGCTGAAACCGAAATCCCCCGGTCCTTTTCCATCTGCATGAAATCTGACCGCGTCCGCCGCGCCTCACCCTTGGCGCGCACTTGCCCTGCCATCTGGATCGCACCACCATACAGCAGAAATTTTTCGGTCAGGGTCGTCTTGCCCGCATCCGGGTGCGAGATGATAGCAAACGTGCGGCGCCGCGCAATTTCCGGCGGCAGCTTTGGGCGGTTTGAGGTACGATCCAACATGAAAGCGCATATAGGCTAAGCAAGACCCATGCGCAATTCAGCATTGTTGGTTACCCGGCATTGCGCAACGATCCAACGACATTGGCCACCACAAAAGCGATCACCGTCGCGCAAACAATGCTGGGGCCTGTGGGTGTATTATAGACATAAGACGCGCGAAGCCCGGCAAAAACAGATACGATCCCAATAAGAACCGCAATAAGTGCCATTATTTCAGGCGTGCGGCTAAGGGGACGGGCCGCCGCGGCAGGGATAATCAACATGGCCGTAATCAACAAGGCGCCAACAATCTTAATCGAAACCGCAACAACAATTGCCATGCACAAGGTCAGGATAAGTTGTTCCTGTGCAGGATTGATCCGACTGGCAAAAGCCAGATCCTGATTTAGCGTCGCGGTCAAAAGTGCCGACCAGCGCCATACGACCAGCCCAATTACTATGGCAACACCAGCCCAGATAACTTTCAGATTGTCTTTGGATACCGATAGAATATCACCGACAAGATAATTCATCGGGTCCAGTTGTGGGCTGCCCAAAACAGCAATCGCCACCAACCCAAAGGCCAGAGATCCATGGGCAAGCACGCCCAACAGTGTGTCGACTGTAAAGGTCGTGCCACTCAGTTTTGACACCATTGAACCCATAATTACACAGACGATCAACACGGTGGCAAAGATCGAAATCGAAAACGCCAACGCCAACGCTACACCTAAAATGGCCGCATGTGCTGTCGCATCCCCGAAATACGCCATGCGCCGCCAAACGATAAAGCATCCCAAGGGCGCAGTTGCCAGTGCAATACCAAGACCCGCAAGCGTGGCCCGCACAATAAAGTCGTCCAGCATTATTCGGCGGCCTCGGTGTGATTGTGGTCATGATTATGATCATGATCGTGACGGTACAGCGCCAGTGCGCCTTGGGTCCCGCTACCAAACAACGCCCGATATTCAGGCGCAGATGCGACCACTGCCGGGGTGCCATGACAGCACACATGCCCGTTCAGGCAAATCACCCGGTCAGAGGCGCTCATCACGACATGTAGTTCATGGCTGACCATCAAAACAGCGCAGTTATAGTTGCTACGGATTTGTTCAATTTGCTGATACATCGCAGCAGAACCGGGTTGATCCAGGCCTGTTGTCGGTTCGTCCAATATCAAAAGCTGTGGCTGTTCCAAAAGAGCACGCGCCAGCAAAACACGCTGGAACTGCCCGCCGGACAGCTGTGACATCTGGTGATCAGCCAAGGTGCTGACGCCGGCATTATCCAAGGCCTTGGCAATATCGTCTGCTTTGCGTTTGCGTGGCAGGCTTAAAAAGCGATTTACCGTGATGGGTAGGGTCGCGTTGATATTCAGCCGTTGGGGAACATAACCAATGTTCAGGCCGGGTTTGTGCCATATCTTTCCACTCGCAGGACGTAGTGCGCCGATCAGCGCGCGCAGCAACGTAGTCTTGCCCGATCCGTTTGGGCCGACGACTGTCAGTATCTCACCTTGTTCAATGCTGAAATCCACATTGTGCAATACAGTCGTATTTCCTATTTTGACCGTCAGTTTGGTGGCCGTTGCCAATGTCATTGTGCGGCATCATCCTTTTGGCAGGACGGGCAAATACCTTCGGCCTCAATCACTGCATTTTCAATTTCAAACCCGATCTCACGGGCGGTGGCACCAAACACCCCCGCTTTGGGTGATGTCTGCATTTCTGCCACCGCATCGCACATCCTGCAAATCATGAAAGCAGGCGAATGATGTTGGCCGGAATGGGAACAGGCTACATAGGCATTCAGCTTTTCAACTTTATGAACAAAATTATGCGACACCAGAAAATCCAAAGCACGATAGACAACAGGTGGTTGCGACCCTAATCCTTCGGCCTTGAGTTGCGCCAAAATATCATAAGCCCCTATAGCTTTGTGCTGCCCAAGCAGAATTTCCAGAACCCGTCGCCGAACTTTGGTTAATTGCAATTTATGTGCTTTGCAGAACTGATCAGCCACATCCAACGCTTCATTTACACAGGATGCATGATCGTGTTTTTCAAAACTTATTCCGCGCGACATTGCGTTTTTCCTGCTTAAAGCCAAAATTATCGTATTGATATATTATAACGGCTTAGATATCTGATTTGAAAGTGTTATAATATAACAGGATTAATATCAATGCGACTGCCTCTTTTTCTTTCTGCCTGTGCAATCAGTCTGCCGCTATATGCGCAAACCCCTGATGTTGTCACAGATATTGCGCCGGTTCATTCACTTGTATCCCGGGTTATGGATGGTATCGGCGCGCCACAGATGATCATTCAACCCAATGCGTCCCCCCATGGCTATGCGATGCGCCCATCCGAGGCGCGCGCGCTGCAAAATGCCGAAGTTATCTTTTGGATCGGGGATGAACTGACGCCATGGCTGGAGCAGGCTGTGTCAAACTTGGCGCCTAATGCAGCATCAATAGCGCTATTAGATCATAGTGAGACAATCACGCATTCTTTCCGGACCGGTGCGACATTTGATACTGGATCTCATGAAGGGCATGATCATAAAGAACATGATGATCACGATCATGGGCACCATCACGATGACGTCGACCCACATGCCTGGCTTGATCCTGTAAATGCGCAGCTTTGGCTGGAACTGATCGCAGATGCTTTGTCAGATGTTGATCCCAAAAATGCAGAGGTTTACCGTGCGAATGCTGCAGCCGGTCAAGGTGAATTGGACGGTCTTATCGCTGATTTGACAGCTGAATTTCAACAGGCGGATATATTGGAATTTGTCGTGTTCCACGACGCCTATCAATATTTCGAAATGCGTTTTGGGCTTTCGGCTACAGGCGCAATTTCACTTGGGGATGCAACAGCACCGGGCATGGCGCGCATTGCGGAAATCCAAAGCACCATCAACGATCAAGGTATCACCTGCGCCTTGTCTGAGCCACAGTTCAATGCCGCATTGATTGCTACAGCCTTTGAAAACACGGATGCTAAAACAGCCCTGATTGATCCGATAGGGGTAAATTTACCCATTGGCCCACAGCTTTACCCCGATCTGCTACGAAATATGGCTGCGGCCATTCTGCATTGTGTTGAATGATTTTTTGGCAATTGGTCTTTGTAAATTGATCCGTTGCCAAAAATCTGCCACAGAGTCATGTATGGTTAACCTTAATGGCTGACACCGTGAAAATACGGGCCCCATTCTGGATCGAGGCAGACAGATGAAGAAAATAGTTTTACTTGCGACGCTTGTCGTTATTTCGTTTCCGTTTTTTGCAGCCACAGCTGATGCAAATACAATAAAACGGGCCTGTATGAAATCGGACCGGGCAGGTGTGAACTCTGCCTTGTGCGGATGTATTCAAAAGGCGGCAGACGCAACGCTAACGCGTCGTGATCAGCAATTGGCATCGAAATTCTTTGCCGATCCGCATATGTCGCAAGAAGTGCGCCAGTCGGATCGTGAAAGCCACGAGATTTTCTGGCAGAAATATAAGAATTTTGGTCAAACCGCACAGGCATATTGCGGGTACTAAACCAGCGATTTCAGCAGACCTTGTGCGGCATCTTCGATGATATCAAGGGCCGTATCAAAGTCGCGTGTGTAATAGGGATCGGGCACATAAGTTGCGCCAAGTGATCCGTACTCAGTCAGTTTGATCACGTTTGTTTTTGTCTGCTTTGGCTGCAATGCTTTGATATCTTTGATATTTTGATTATCCATCCCAATGATCAAATCAAACCGATCGTAATCAGATGCACTGAATTGACGCGCGCGCAGGCTGCTAAGGTCATCTCCGCGTGCCGATGCGGCATTCTGCATCGGGCCATAAGGCGCATCGCCTATGTGCCAACCTGATGTCCCAGCACTGTCAATCTTGCACAGCACACTAGACTGATCCGCAAGGGTGCGAAACACGCTTTCGGCTGTTGGGGACCGGCAGATATTGCCAAGGCAGACAAACAAGATACGATGGGCGGCATTCGACATAGGTTGAAAGCCTAGGCGCAGGATGTGAAATGAACAAGATCGTTATTCTGACTGGTGCAGGGATTTCTGCGGAAAGCGGGTTGGGCACCTTTCGTGATGAAGGCGGGTTATGCGCGGAACACCGTATCGAAGATGTGGCGACCCCAGAGGGGTTTGCGAAAAATCCAAAACTGGTACATGAATTTTATAACAAACGCCGTAATCAAGCCGCCGATGTGATGCCAAATGCTGCCCATGCTGCCTTGGCACGGCTTCAGAAAAACTATCCGGGTGATGTGGTCATCGTGACGCAAAATGTGGATGATCTTCACGAACGCGCCGGTGCTTCGGTTCTGCATATGCATGGCGCTTTAACGGGCGCATTATGTGCCGCATGTGATCATCGTTGGATGGCACCGCCCGAAATGGCGCCTGATGATGTGTGCCCGAACTGTCTGACCCAAGCAACCCGCCCAGATATCGTGTGGTTTGGCGAAATGCCTTATGAAATGGATACAATTGCGGGCCACATGTCTAATGTTGGTCTGTTTGTATCCATTGGCACCTCTGGCAATGTGTATCCTGCAGCGGGTTTCGTACAAGACGCCCGTATGATTGGTGCTAAAACGCTTGAACTGAATTTGGAACCTTCCGAAGGCGCAAGCTTTTTTGATGAAGCCAGAACTGGTCGTGCAAGCGAAATTGTGCCCGCCTGGGTTGAGGAAGTTCTGGTATAGTGCTGCGAACATGTTACCCTTAGAATTGTAAACTGGGAGGACAGAATGAAGCAGATTTATGCAGCCCTTGGTGGCGTCTTACTAAGTACCAGTGCGGTTTTGGGATGGACTTTGGACGGCGATGCCTCGGCCATCAGCTATGTCAGTATTAAAAACGCAGAAACGGCAGAACCTAATTTGCTGCCTGGTCTGACTGGAATGATTGCAGATGACGGTGCTGCACAGATCGACATTGCCTTGTCTAGTGTTGAAACATACATCGACATTCGCAATGAGCGCATGCAGGAGCATTTGTTCAAAGTTGCTACGTATCCGATCGCGAGTCTGAGTGCGCAACTGGATATGGCGCAGTTTGCTGATATGGCAGCGGGTGCAACGATGGATGTGGAATTCCCGGTTACAGTGGCGTCGAATGGGCAAGAGGCAAGCTACGATGTCATGGCAGCGGTCACCCGTGTGGGCGATGACCGCGTTGCGGTCAGTTCGCGTCAGCCTGTGATCTTATATGCTGATGAATTAGGCTATGCCGAAGGTTTGGCAACATTGCAGGAAATCGCAGGGCTTGATTCCATCCAGCTGGCCGTGCCGGTTAGTTTTACATTGGTTTTTGATAACAACTGATTTCGGGCGCTTATCAAACCTTGCCCGGGTTTTTCGCGAAGTAAGCCCGCAAGGGCTTGATGAGCGCCTTAGCATATTCCGCTGCGTCACAGACTTGCGAATGATTTGCAAAAACTCTGCTGGACCTTACATGTAAAGAACCGCATGTAGCGGTGCTTCTTGTAATCATCAAAAGGAGGCTCGCGCGATGAAACATCTTTTGAAGTCCGCAGCCCTCGCCGCCGGTATCGGCATTTTCGCAACCGCAACATTTGCTCAGGATGTTACCCTGCGCTTCCAGCATTTTGTGTCGCCAAAGTCCGCAAATCCCAAGCATTTCATGCAGCCCTGGGCTGAAAAAATCGAACGCGACAGTGGTGGGCGCATCAAGGTCGAGCTGTATCCATTCATGCAGCTTGGTGGTAAAGCACCGTCACAATACGATCTGATCCGTGATGGTGCTGTTGATGGCGGATGGATTATCCCCGGATATCAGCCTGGTCGTTTTCCCGAGGCAGAAGCGCTGGAAATGCCGTTCATGGTCACCAAATCCGCCGAGGAAGCCTCAAAAGCGGCGTGGATTTTCACGCAAAAGCACCTGATGGATGATTTCAATGATATTCATGTTATCGCAGCCCATATGCACGGGCCCGGTATTGTTCATAAAAGAGGTGATACCATTGAAACGATCAGCGATTTTGATGATTTGAAATTGCGTGGTCCGTCACGTCCGGCCACATTGCTGTTAAACAAACTTGGTGCAACGCCCGTTGGTATGGCAGTGCCTGCATTCCCCGAAGCGCTTAGCAAGGGCATTTTGGATGGCGGTGTCATCACATGGGAGATGTCGCCTTCGTTGAAATTGGATCAGTTGACTGACAGTCACACGGATGTCGCCGGGGATAAATCGCTGTATAATCTGTATTTTGTCTGGGCAATGAACAAGGATAAATACAACAGTCTGCCTGATGATCTGAAAGCCGTTATTGATGCCAATTCCGGGTTCATGGCATCTGCGTGGGCGGGACGTGCGCATGACATCGGTGATGTGGATGGCAAGGCGCGTATGACTGAAGCGGGCAATCAGATTGCTGAAATTAGCGCTGATGAGACCGCTAAGATCAAGGCGCTTGGTGATCAGGTGATTTCTGAATGGATCAGTGATGTAACCCGAAAAGGACTGGATGGCGCAGGATTGATTGCCGATGCGCAAGCCGCTGTGCAGGTCACGCGGATGGCCACTGATCCTGATACAAACTAAGACAAAAGACCACCTGAACAGGTGGCCTTTTCATGCCGATGTGCGACGCAGCAATGTAATATGCGTATCGCCATAACGACGCTGATCTATCATTTCAAAACCGTCTGGTGCGTCTTGCGCGCTGTTTTCTTCCCAAACGATCAATGCATCTTGCGTCAGCCAGCCACCCATTAGTGCGGCGTGCAATGCTTTCTGGCCCAAGGATTTGCCATAAGGCGGGTCCAGAAAAATCACGTCATATGGCGCATTTATACAGTCGCCCATACGTGTTGCATCACGGCGAATAAAGGAAGTTTGATCTTCGGCGCGGCAAAGTTTGATATTTTGCTGGATCAGACTGCGGGCCTTGGCACCATTATCAACAAAACTCGCAAATGTGGCACCACGCGACAGCGCCTCTAGCCCCAATGCACCTGTTCCTGCAAAAAGATCCAAGACGCGTGCGCCGTCAATCGGATCGCCCAAAGACATCAGTACACTGAACAGGCTTTCCCGCACCCGGTCCGATGTTGGGCGTAGATGTGCGTTAGCATCGCCCTTACCGACAGAGGCTAACGTAAGACCCCTGTATGTGCCTGCGATGATCCTCATCCTCGTAATAGAGCTTTCATATCGGTATCAGGATTTGAAATTATGTCCGGTGCAGGCGATTTTCCTGCCTCGATCAACCGCTTTCCGATCATGTAATTGCGCGCGTCATTCATCGCATCGACAGCCAAAAGTGTGTTGCCTGCATAATACCAATGGCTTTGGCCGTCGCGCGTATCGCTTGGCCGAACGACAACGGCGTCATACCCAAGGTTAAGCCCGGCAATCTGTAACTTTACATCATATTGATCAGACCAGAACCATGGTTTGGGGTCATAATCGATCTGTGCACCCAACATATTGCAGGCGACTGCTTCGGCCTGATCAATCGCGTTTTGCACGCTTTCCAGTCTGATGCGCGCGCCGCGATAGGGCAGGGATGCACAATCCCCTGCGGCCCAGATAAAGGGATCTGATGTCTGACCTTGCGCATCCACTCGGATCCCGTTTTCAAGTATAAGTCCCGCCTGTTCGGCAAGCTGGGAACACGGCTCAACCCCAACGCCAACAATCGCCATATCGGCCTTGATATAACTGCCATCGGCCAGTTGGACGCCGGTGACCGTATCGTCGCCGGTCAGTGCCTTTAGTCCAACGCCTTCGCGCAGGTCAACGCCATGGGATTGATGCAAAGTCCTGAAATAATCCGATGTTTGGGGGGCGGCGACGCGTTTCAAGATGCGGTCAGCCATTTCGATCAATGTTACGTGCTGACCCTTCTTTGCCGCAACGGCTGCGGCCTCAAGCCCGATATAACCACCGCCCACGATTAAGATTTTTTTACCGGCTTGAAAGCCGGGCATAATCCGATCCACATCCGCCAGGTTTCGCACTGTGTGAACGCCCGAAAGACCACCGCCAATATCATCGGGTAACCTGCGCGGCCGTGATCCAGTGGTCAGAGCCAGCATGTCATAGTGTAAAATCTGATCGCCCAAATCGATGATCTTATCATTTGCATTGATGGCTTTCACGCGGCATCCAAGGCGCAGGGTAATTTTCTGATCTTCGTAAAAATCCAAAGGCCGCAGATAAAGTCGTTCTTTAGGAATATCGCCAAGCAGATAGGCTTTGGACAAGGGAGGACGCTGATAGGGCGGCTCGGGCTCTTCTCCTAGTAGGGTAATGTCGCCGTCAAACCCCTGGGTTCGCAGTTTCGCAACCAGTGACGCCCCGGCCTGACCGGCCCCGATAACTGCAATATGGGTCATTATTATTCCTTATCACTGGTTGCCTGGCCCATGTGACCCTATATCTTGACTATAAGAAAACACAATCAACGAGAGGGATAAGATGGCGATTTCAAAAGGCGATACACTGCCCGAGGCCACTTTGGTCAAACTGGGCGCCGATGGCCCCGAACAGGTTGCTTTGAAAGACCTGACTGCAGGACGCAAAGTTGTGATCTTTGCGGTGCCTGGCGCATTTACAGGCGTCTGCCATTCTGCCCATGTCCCAAGCTTTATCCGCACCAAAGATCAGTTTGATGCAAAGGGCGTGGATGACATTATTTGCATTGCTGTGAATGATCCCTTTGTCCTGAAAGCATGGGGTGAAGCCACGGGTGCCACAGATGCAGGTATTGCCATGCTAGGCGATGCCGAAAGTACATTTACCAAAGCGATCGGAATGGACTTTGACGCACCACCAGCAGGCTTGATCGGACGATCAAAGCGCTATGCCATGATTGTCGAAGATGGCAAAGTCACGCTTCTGAACGAAGAAGCAAACCCCGGCGAATGCGAAGTGTCTGCGGGCGAAGCGTTGCTGGAGGCGCTGTAGGTTATAAGAAAGGCCGCAGTGATATGCGGCCTTTCTTGATGATCATGCGACATTTTCTCCGTCTTGATCATCATTTTCCGTTTCATCCAGACCCGTGCGATCTTTCACTTGGCTTTGTCCAGTATTGTCTGTTGGCGTTTCCTGAACAATTGTACGTGTCGGAAAGGGAATATTGACATCGTTGGCATCCAGCGCCTCTTTTACCTTACGCTTCATATCGGCCTGATACTGAAAGTAATCTACGGATTTAACCCAAACCCGCACCAGAAAATCAACCGAGCTGTCGCCAAGATTGTTCACTTGAATAAAGGGTTCGGGATCTGACATGCTTCGGTCATCCGTCATGATCGCATCGCGAATGACATCTTCGGCTTTTTTCAGATTAACGCCGTACCCCACGCCAAACGTCCACTGGGCGCGACGCGTCTCGTACCCATTATAATTCTTTATGATGTTTCCCCAGACTTCAGAATTTGGGATGATAACCTGCACATTACCAAGATCTGCCAATTCCGTAAAATTCAGGGAAATGCTTTTGACGGTTCCCGTTTTGTCAGCAATTTCTACAAAATCACCCATTTTGAACGGGCGGAACAGAACGATCATGACACCGGCCGCAACGTTGGAAAGTGTTCCCTGCAAGGCCAAACCAATCGCAAGACCTGCAGCACCGATCACGGCCACGACAGATGTTGTCTGTACTCCAAAGGTGTTCAGAATGAATAGTACTGAAAAGGCAAGAACAACATATCGGGTGATGTTCCCTAAAAATGTGAAAAGCGTATCATCCAGATGCGCGTGCTTCTGACCAAGTTTGATGATCCGTCGCCGCAACCATCCCGAAATTATGAATCCCGCAAGCAAAATCGCGATTGCAGCAAGAACTGATCCGGCGAGAGTTGCAAGAAAATCCAGTGTCAAAAAATCCGCAACGGTCTTTCCGTTCCAGATTTCGGTATTTAAAAACTGTTCCATTCTACCCTATTAATTGGTCCATTTTACGAGCCAGCTTCAGATCAAGTGTGCTTAACCCACCAACATCATGGGTCGTCAGTGTCACCTCGACCGTCTTATAGACATTCGACCACTCAGGGTGGTGGTTCCACTTTTCGGCCCATATTGCCGCACGGGTCATGAACCCGAAAGCATCGATAAAGTTCCCAAACTCAAAGGTTTTTGCAATGGCGTCCCGGTCAGCGTCGTGCGTCCAGCCGTTATCCAGTAGGGTTGGTAAATCACTGTCACGTTCGGGTTGGGTTAATTTTTCGGTCATTCCTGTTCCTCGATATTGGTTTTCTTGAAGGGGCCGTATTGCGTTAGAATTTCGATTTCTTCGTTAACGGCAGCGCGTTCGGCGCGAAGATATTGTTCGATGGCATCGCGAAAGCCATCATCCGCGATCCAATGCAACGAATGGGTCGTTACAGGAACATATCCGCGTGCCAGTTTATGGCTGCCCTGCGCGCCTGCCTCAACGCGCGACAAGCTATGGGTGATCGCATAGTCAATCGCCCTGTAATAGCATAATTCAAAGTGAAGACAGGGATGATCTTCGCTGCAGCCCCAATAGCGCCCATAAAGCACATCGCGCCCAATAAAGTTTAATGCCCCTGCCACATAACGGCCATTGCGTTTAGCCAGAACCAGCAAGATATCATGGCGTAGTGTTTCTTGCGCACACTCAAAAAACCGCCGCGTCAGATAAGGTGTGCCCCATTTTCGGGCGCCAGTGTCCTGATAGAAATGCCAAAAAGCCTCCCAATGTTCAGGCTGAATATCATCCCCGGTCAGCGCAAGAATGTCACCACCAAAATCTTGGGCCCGTTCACGTTCTTTGCGAATGTTCTTGCGCTTTCGCGAACTAAGCGATGCCAGAAAGGCGTCAAAATCGGCATACCCTGCATTTTGCCAATGAAATTGTTGGCTAGCACGGGGCAAAAGACCCATTGCCTGGCCGGCCAAAGCCTCGTCTTCCGTGCAAAATGTAATGTGCAGGGATGACAGGCGATTGTCTGCGGTTAATTGGACTGCTCCTTGTACCAGCGCCGATTGGCCGACCGTGCCGTATCCTGGACGCACCAAAAACCTGCGGCCAGTTGCGGGTGTGAATGGCACGGCAATTTGCAGTTTTGGATAATACCGCCCACCGGCCTGTTGATAAGCACCGGCCCAATTGTGATCGAAAATATATTCGCCCTGACTGTGGTTTTTTGCATAAAGTGGAGCGACTGCGATTGTCTGCCCCTCTGACACGGCTGCCAGATATTGCGGCTGCCAACCTGTTCCAGTTCCAACAGAACCGCTGTCTTCTAGTGCTTTCAAAAACCGATAGGTTGTGAAGGGATCAAAGGCGCGTTGTCCATCCGACACCTCAGGACAGGCGCAGGCATCCCAGTCGCTTGCACCAATATCGGCCAGCGATCCATGCACATTTATTTCAATAGGGGTGCCGTCCATCATCAGGTTCCTTTGTTAACCCGTTACTTGGGTTGGGCTATGGTCTGGTCAAGCCAGATAGCCTTCAAAGGTTATATTATCGGCAATTTTGCGGGCTTCGGCCTCTTGTTCGGGGGACCTTATGGTCCAACACAGGATTGGGATGCTTTTGGTCTTCAGCGCAGCAACCTGGGACGATGCCAGATCATTCACAGCATGTGATATGAACGACGCGCCGACACGATGAAAATCGCCGATTGTAGCTAATTCTGTACGGCGATCTGTGGAAACACCCGGCCAATCTTCGGATTTGAAATCACATGTCACCAATCCGCGAGGAATATCTGGCGCAAGTTTTGACATGCGCAGAATGGAATGTGGGTTAAACCCCATCACCGCAACATCGCCGTGATATCCATCAAGTGCTTGCGTCACGGCGTTTTCCAAAGGCCCGATCTTGTCGCCCAACAGCCCATCCTGATCCTTGATTTCGACCAGTAATGGCACTTTGCCTTGTACAATTTCTAATACTTCCGGCAGATCGGGGATCGTTTCATCACTGTTGCGCAGCTGAATGTTTTGAAGGTCTTTCAGCGGACGGTTTCGTACAGGTCCAATGTGGTGTGTTAGCCGATCTAAAACATAATCATGAAACACTATGGCATGATTATCTGCGCTAAGTTGCACGTCAATTTCAATACCATAGCCTGCGTCAACAGCGACTTGCATAGCTGCGCGTGTATTTTCAGGCCGTTCCGCTGACCGATCATGCAGGGCACGGTGGGCAATGGGACGATCAAGAAAAGCCTTTGGCAACATCATTTAATCTGAAAAATGCCTTCGATTTCCACGGCAACGCCAAGGGGCAAGGCGGCTGCGGATACGGCGCTGCGCGAATGGCGACCCGCATCGCCCAATGCTTCGACCAAGAAATCCGAGGCGCCGTTGATGACCTGCGGTTGATTCGTGAAATCAGCGGTGGAATTCACAAAACCTGTTAATTTCACAACGCGTACCAATTTGTCCAGATCACCTTCACATGCAGCTTTAACCTGCGCCAACAGGCTGATCGCACAAAGCCGCGCGGCTGCTGCTCCGTCTTCTATGGACATAGTATCGCCCAGCTTACCGGTGACCAAGCCATCGGCCCCATTTGAAATCTGGCCAGACACAAACAACATTTCGCCCATTTTCACGAATGGTACGTAATTCGCCGCCGGTGCAGGTGCATTGGGCAATGTCACACCAAGGTCGGCTAGTTTTGCTTCAAATCCACTCATTTTTTGTCCTCCACTGAATTTGCTGTGACGCTAGCGGGGCGCAGCCAGAAGCGAAAGGGGCAATTAGCTTTCGCGGAACGCTTTGTTGAAATAATCAGCCAACGGTTTGATCAAATAAGCCATGGGTGTGCGGTTATCTGTGCGGATATATGCCTCGACCGGCATACCGGGGATTAGCGTTGCGCCAACGGGCAACCGTGCGATTTGCCCTTCGGTTAAGACGATTTCGGTGCGGTAATAGGGAATTTGCGTCGTCTCATTCTGAAAGGCATCTGCCGAGATTTGTGTTACACGGCCAATGAGTTCGGGTGTTTGGTTTGCATCCAAAGCAGACAAGCGCACTGTGACCTCTTGGCCGACATAGATCTGGTCGATGTGAACAGGTTCAACCTGTGCCGCAATAACCAAGGGCCGATCTTGTGGGATCAGAAAAAGCACCGGATCAGCTGCGCGGATCACCGAACGCGGCGCGAAAACCTGAAGACCATAAACAATGCCTGATACGGGCGCACGAATATCCAGACGCGACAGTTGTTCCTTAAGGCCGATGCGTTGTTCGGCCAACTCCAGTTCGCGAAATTGCAGATCGCGCAGCTGCGATATCGCTTCTTCGCGACGGCCTGTTCCCAATTTCAGGATTTCGATATCGATCTCGGTGATGCGTCCTTCGGCTTGGGCACTACTGGCGATCAATTCGCCCACCTCTCCTGACAAAGACGCTTCTTCGCGTTGTAAGGATAGCAGACGGCTGACCTGTGCCAGGCCGCGGTCAAACAGGGATTGCTGGCTGACAAGTTCTTGCTGGATTAATTCAAGCTGTCGGATCAAAGCCGTTTGCTGGGCGGTGATCCCGTCTATCTGATTGTCAATCTGTCCACGCCGTTTCTCAAGTTGTTCAATTTCATTTTCAAGTGAGGCATTCCGCGCGTTGAATAACCGGGTCTGACCCTCCATCAGTGATTTCGCATTGGTACCGCTTTCGGCCTGTTCGATCAAAATGGGATCGAATTCAATTTTATCCAAGCCATCGCGCTCAGCCTCAAGTCTGCCACGTCGGGCCATGATTTCGAAAAGCTGGCCTTCGGTCACAGTAAGCTGAGATTGCAAAATCGTAGGATCAAGCTGGATCAACAGATCGCCGGCACTGACCAGATCGCCTTCGTCCGCAATGATTCTCGCAACAATGCCACCATCAGGATGCTGAACGATCTGACGGTTCTGATCCACTTCAATTTGACCAGTTGCAATAATGGCCCCTGCAATCTGCGCGGTGAAACTCCAGGTGCCGAAGCCGCCGACAAGCAAAGCCAATGCGGCAAACCCGATAAACAAATGCCGTCGGGCAGACCAGGTTTTCGTACTCACGACACACCTCCAGGCGCTTTGCCGCCTTTGATTTGCTGATGATTGGTTACCATTTCACGCAGCACGTCATCTTTCGGACCAAAGGCCCGTTTGGCCCCGCCTTCCAACACAAGCAGCATGTCGCATTCCTGAATCGCGGCCGGACGATGTGCCATAATCAGAACAGCACCACCATTGGCTTTGGTTTGACGAATTGCGATGTTCAGCGCCTGATTGCCATCATTGTCCAGATTTGAATTAGGCTCGTCCAGAACAAGCAGCACAGGATCGCCATACATCGCACGGGCCAGTCCGATACGCTGAATTTGGCCCCCGGAAAGACGCCCACCATTTCCGCTGACCCGCGTATCATAGCCGTCGGGCAGCTTAAGAATCATATGATGCGCGGCCGCTTTCTGTGCAGCCTGCACAACTTTTTCGGCATCCGGGCTTGCAGCCATACGCGCGATATTTTCTGCGATAGTGCCTTCAAGCAGTTGGACGCGTTGCGGCAGGTATCCGATGTGACTGCCTAAAATATCTGGGTCATATTGATCAAGCGAGGCCCCATCCAGGCGGATTTTTCCACCAGCCGTGCGCCATACACCTGTCAAGGCCCGTGCAAGTGTTGATTTGCCTGATCCAGATGGCCCGATGACCCCCACAGCTTGGCCCGGTGCCACGCTAAAGCTGACCATACGCAGTGATGCCTGCTGTTCCCCAGGGGGAACAACGGTGGCCTGTTGAACATCCAGCTGTGCTTTTGGCGGGGGCAGTGCCGTTTTGGTCTGGCTCGGGGGAACCTCGGTTAGTAGTTCGGAAAGATTATCCCATCCCTTGCGTCCGCGTTGAACAACGGCCCATTGACCGATTGCCTGTTCGATTGGCGACAAAGCCCGCCCCATAAGGATAGACGCTGCAATCATAGCGCCGGGATTAAGGCCGTCTGTCAAAACAAGATATGCACCAAGGGCCAGCATGGCAGATTGCAAAAACAAGCGAAATGATTTGGTCGTTGAAGTGAAACCACCCGCCAGATCGCTGGATTTGATGGTTTGCTCAAGTGATTTGTCGCGTGCGATCTGCCAGCGATCAAATGTAGCACCCCGCATCCCCAAAGATTGGACCATTTCAGCCTCATTCCGGATCTGCTCTGACATCATTTCGGCGTGATAAGATGCGCTGTTCGCCTGATTGATCGGTTTTTGCGTCATAAACTGGTTCAGGATCGTGACGGTTATCAGAATAACACCCCCAAAAACAGCCAACATCCCAAGCCAAGGGTGGAAAATCGTGATGCCAATCAAAAAGACAGGCGTCCAAGGAATATCGAACACAGCCGTTAACGCGGGCGAGATCATGAACCGCTGCACTGCCTCAAGATCACGTAACCCTGTTGCGGCTGAACCGGATGTTTGCCCAAGGGATGATTTATGCATCACCGCCGAAAAGACACGACGATCCAGATCAGATTGAAAGCGTGCACCAACGCGCGCCATCACGCGACCGCGCGTGTAATCCAAAATACCCATGATGCCGTAAAGAAATGCAACAAGCAGGGACAGCGCGATCAGCGTTTCCTCGGACCGGCTGCTAAGAACGCGGTTATACACAGCAAGCATAAACATTGGCCCTGTCAGCATCAGCATATTTGCAAAAAAGCTGAAAATGCCGACCATCCAATACAAGCTGCGGCTGCGGCTGCGTGCCTGCCGCAGTTCTTCCAGACCGGGTGCGTTATCTTGTTTTTTCATCCATACTCGCTTGTGTTGCGCTAAGATTTTGCCGCTAAATGTCGCCTATTTGCCACATTATCAACGGCGAAAGGTTTCCTATACTTTGTTCCCGCTCTATGTCACCTACCTGAACAAAGTCACAACGATTGGGTTTTCACGATGCAATTCATTGATTTTAAAGCGGGGCGTGTATTTTTTGCCGCTATTTTAGGTTTGTCTGTGGCTGGATGTTCAGTCCCGGATCAGCCAACTGAGATACATGATCCTTATGAAAGTACCAACCGCCGTGTGCATGATTTCAACCGTAATCTGGATCGTACCATCGTACGCCCGATTTCTGAAGTCTACGGCGAAGGTGTTCCCGGCCGTGCGCAACAAGGCATCAGCAACTTTGCCGCAAACGCAAGTCTTCCAAGCGCATTCGTCAATGCGATCTTGCAGGGCGATATTGAAGGGGCAGGCCAAAATGGATTTCGCTTTGTTGTCAACACATTGATTGGGTTTGCAGGCATTCTTGATCCTGCAACTGAAATGGGTATTCCCGAAGAAAGTGCTGATTTCGGTGAAACTTTGGCCGTCTGGGGCGCCGCGGAAGGGGCCTATGTTGAACTGCCCGTTCTTGGTCCATCTACGCAACGTGATGCTGCGGGTCGTATCGTAGATATTTTTACAAATCCGCTAAGTTATGCCCTTGAAGCGCCGGTTAACGCATTGCCACCGATTGCGGGTGCTGCTTCAAGATTTGGTGATCGCTATAGATTTTCTGATACAATAGACTCAGTTCTATATGAAAGTGCCGATAGCTATGCGCAGGCAAGATTGTTATATTTACAGTCGCGCCGGTTTGAGGTTGGCCAAACAAATGATGATGCATTAATTGACCCTTACGAGGATCCCTATGACACAGTTTACGATGAATAATATATCTCGGCGTGCAATGCTGACCGGTGTGGCTGCAAGCTTTGCAGCGTTTGGCCTGCCGGGCATTGCGCGGGCACTGACGCCGGCGTCGGCATCGACATTGGTGACCAGTGTTGTCGACGACATCAACAGCATCATCAACTCAGGTCGATCCGAAGCGGCAATTTTGCGTGATTTCGAACGCATTTTTCTGACCTATGGCGATGTGAACACGATTGCACGTTATGCATTGGGCGCCGATGGGCGCAGTGCATCACGGGCGCAAATGGCAGCATTTACAGATGCCTTCACGCATTACATATCACGCAAATATGGTCGCAGGTTTCGTGAATTCGAAGGTGGTCGCATCGAAGTGAATGCTGCACGCGAAGTGAAAAACTTCTATGAAGTTCGCACCACCGCAAGGCTGCGAGGCGAAGCACCGTTCAGTGTTGTTTTCCTGGTTTCAGACAGATCTGGCCAAGGCAAGTTCTTCAATATCTTTATCGAAGGTATTAACATGCTGGCCAGCGAACGGACTGAAATTGGTGCAATGCTTGATCGTCGTCGTGGCAATCTTGATGCACTGATTCAAGATCTGAAACGCGCATAACACATCAATAAAAGCCGCCCATTTAATTGGGCGGTTTTTGTTTTTGCGAAAAACGCCCGCAAGGGCATGATGAGCATTAGGGGCGTCAGTTACGCCCCCCGCCCAGAATTTCATTTAGAACATCAAGCAGAACGCGTTCTGTATTATTGTTGCGATTGTTTCTGCGAGACGGCTGTTGCGTTTGAACGACGCGGGGTGGTTCAGGGTTGCTCATCGGTAATGGGTTTGCTGGCAGTCCTGCATGCACACGTTTCATCGTTTCATGCCATATTTCCGCAGGTAAACCACCGCCTGTCACGCCGCGTAAAGGCGTATTGTCGTCATAGCCCATCCATACGCCTGCAACATAATCCGCTGAAAAACCGATAAACCATGCATCCCGCAATGCGGTTGTCGTACCAGTCTTTCCTGCGACTTGCCGGCCGTCCAAAGCTGCGCGTCGTCCGGTGCCGTTTTCAACCACCTGATTCATCATGAAAATCAGATCTGCGGCAGCCCGTTCGGAAATAACGCGTTCGCCGATACCGCCTTCTGCGTTGTCCATCAAAGGCTCATTGTCGCCCTTCAGACGAAGCTGCACCAAACCGTAAGGTGTCACCGATGATCCGCCATTCAAAATGCCAGCATAGGCCCCTGTCATTTCGATCAAGGTGGCCTCAGACGTGCCAAGTGCGATGGCGGGTCCTTCGGCAAGACTGCTTTTGATCCCGAAATCACTTGAAACTTTTGCCACATTTTCACGACCGACAGCTTCGGATACGCGTATGGCAGGGATATTCAGGGAATCTTTCAGTGCATGGGTCAATGTCACCACACCGCGAAATTGACGGTCATAGTTTTCCGGTTTCCAAGGATCTGATCCGGGGATATCCATGACAAGCGGTGTATCTTCCACCCGGTCATAAGGGCCGTAACCAAGTTCCATGGCAGTCGCATAAACAAAAGGTTTAAAAGCCGATCCGGTTTGGCGCATCGCTTGTGTCGCGCGGTTCCAGCCGCCCGGAACATTGCTTTTGCGTCCACCCACCATGGCCCGCACCGCGCCATCCGCTGACATGACAATAATGGCAGCTTGTGCTTCTGATCCTTCTTTCACTTTATTTTCAAAGATATATGCCATTGCTTCTTCTGCAGCGCGTTGCATGTTCTGATCCAGCGTCGTGCTGATAATCACATCTTCGGTGGTGTCGCGGGTAAAGAATTCGGGCCCACTTTGCATGACCCAATCAGCAAAATATCCCCCTGCGCGGGCCTGTGCAGCTTGTGACAAGATCGCAGGGTTATTTCGCGCGGTATTGGCTGCACTGGCCGACAAATATCCCTGATCTTCCATCAGACTAATAACCACAGCAGCCCGGTTTTGGGATCGGTCCAGATTGTTGGTGGGGGCAAAGCGGGTGGGTGCCACTAGCAGCCCGGCCAACATCGCCGATTCCGCAGGCGTGACTTCTGCGGCTGATTTTCCGAAATATCGCTGGCTGGCAGCTTCGAAGCCACGGGCACCTGCACCCAGAAACGCGCGGTTCAGATAGATCGTCAGGATTTCGTCCTTGGTGTATTTGACTTCCATCGCCATGGCGTAAGCAGCCTCTTGTGCCTTGCGTGATAGTGTCCCACGGCGGCAGTCGGCCTCGTACTCGGCCTCAGTCATACCGCTGGAGGGGTCAAAAGGCACACCAAGACAAAGCAACTTGGCGGTTTGCTGGGTTAAGGTGGATCCACCGTGGCCCTGCCAGGGCTTGCGCCCTTCACGAATGTTGATCTTGATCGCACTTGCGATGCCGCGCGGATCAACGCCTGGATGCCAATAAAAGCGTTTATCTTCGGTTGCGATGACGGCGTGTTTCAGATGTTCGGACACACTGTTGGCGGTGATCATTCCGCCAAACTGATCGCCACGCCAGGCAAAGATCTTATCTTCGCGATCAAGCAGCGTCACCGATCCGCGCACGCGTCCATCCACCAGATCAGAGGCGTCTGGTAGGGTTGTCGTATAATAGCCCACAGCGATGGCCACAATCAGCATGACCACAACAGCGGACCGCCAGAACAGTTTCCAAATCAGGCGCAGAACAAAAAGTGCAATATGCTTAAGCCAGCCCAAAGGTCCCTTTGGCGCAACTTTTTTAGGCCGCGCCTTTCGTTTGCGCGGCTTTGCGGCAGGTTTTGATGCCGAATATCTTTTATCGGCCACAAGGGCCGGACGTTTTGTTCTGTTTGTGCTCATCTGCTCTGCCGCTGGCTTATTTGTTTAAGCAATCATATCCAATCTACATGGAAATGTAGAGTGCCAATACTGAGACCCGCCGACTTTTTAGTATGCACAATATTTAAACAACACTGCTTAATTGTTCAAATTTTGAGCAGAAAACGTGCAAACATCCTTTGAAAGACCCGATGTGGCGCTTGTTTCAGCGTCGTACCTGCGCCCCTTTGCAAGCGAGAAGCCGCGTAAAGGCTTCGTGAAATAGACTGCCACGGGGAAGGAAGGGACAACTGTGAAACTTATCATTGCAGCAATCAAGCCGTTCAAGCTGGAGGAGGTCCGCGAAGCACTGACCGCCATCGGTGTGCGCGGCATGATGGTGACGGAAATCAAGGGCTTTGGCTCGCAATCAGGCCATACCGAAATCTATCGCGGGGCTGAATACGCCGTGAACTTCGTGCCAAAGGTCAAGCTAGAGCTGGTCGTCAGCGCGGCCATGGTCGACCAGGTGGTCGAGACCATCGCAACGACGGCCAAGACCGACAAAATCGGTGACGGCAAGATCTTCGTGCTGGACGTGCAAAGTGCGGTTCGTGTGCGGACCGGCGAAACGAATGAAGAAGCGCTTTAAGGCGTGTCTGAGAAGGAATAAATCCGAATGAAACTTCTGAAATCACTCCCGCTTGCTGCTGCCGTGATCGCCGCACCAAGCCTGGGCTTTGCGCAAGATGCGGGTGCGGCGGCTGCCGAAACCCAGTTTATTTTCACAACCCTGCTGTTCCTGATGGGCGGTTTTCTGGTGTTCTGGATGGCCGCAGGCTTTGCCATGCTGGAAGCCGGTCTGGTCCGGTCGAAAAACGTGACCATGCAGCTGACCAAGAACATCGCGCTGTTTTCCATCGCCGCGATTATGTTTTGGTTGATTGGCTATAATATCATGTATCCGGGCGATTACGGCGATGCACTTGGTGATGGTGAAACCAGCAAATGGCTGATTGATGGCGTTCTGGGTAACTTCATGTCACCCAAAGACATCAAGACCGAAATTGACGCGGGCGGTTATTCCAACGCCTCTGACTTCTTCTTCCAGCTGATGTTCTGTGCAACGACGGCCTCGATTGTGTCAGGAACTCTGGCCGAGCGGATCAAGTTGTGGCCCTTTCTGCTGTTCGTCGTCGTTCTGACAGGCATCATCTATCCGATCGAGGCATCCTGGCAGTGGGGCGGTGGCTGGTTGGCCAACATGGGCTTCTCTGATTTTGCCGGGTCGACGCTGGTGCACGCCGCAGGTGGTTTTGCAGCCTTGGCCGGTGCGATCGTACTGGGACCGCGTCTGGGCAAGTATAAGGACGGTCGCGTCAATCCAATGCCTGGTTCGAACCTTGCGCTGGCCACACTGGGGACTTTTATCCTGTGGCTGGGTTGGTTCGGCTTCAATGGCGGATCGCAATTGGCCATGGGCACGTTGTCTGATGCCAACGCTGTCGCCGAGATCTTTGCCAACACCAACATGGCCGCGGCTGCTGGTGCTGTAACAGCGCTGATCCTCACGCAGGTCATGTACGGCAAGGTCGACCTGACCATGGTGCTGAACGGTGCGCTGGCCGGTCTGGTGTCGATCACAGCAGAACCTCTGGCCCCGTCGCTGTTCGACGCGCTGTGGATCGGTGCCGTGGGTGGTTTGATCGTTGTGTTCACTGTACCGCTGCTGGACAAGCTGAAAATCGACGACGTCGTTGGCGCGATCCCGGTTCACCTGATTGCAGGTGTCTGGGGCACGCTGATCGTGGCGTTGCATACGCAGGCGACATTGACCGACGCAGATGGCAACCCGGTCCTGGATGCCGAAGGCGCGGAACAAACCGTTGGCTTCTTTGCACAGCTGATCACACAGGCCATCGGTGTGATTTCAATCGGGCTGTTTGTTTTCGTCGTCAGCTTTGTGGTCTGGTATCTGATGAAACTGACTGTGGGTATCCGTGTCAGTGAAGAGGCCGAAGTAAACGGTCTGGACGTGTCCGAGCTGGGCATGGAAGCGTATCCTGAATTCTCAAAAGGCTGATTTTCCTTCCTTTCAGCTGACCTGAGATCACGACCCGGGCGTCCGCGCCCGGGTTTTTCATTGAGCATCGGCCGCGATCTGCGTACGGATGTGGTTAATGCATCGACCGTTGCGTAAGAGCGGCCAAAATACCCCCATCGTCACGCAGTTTTGTAAAATTTGCACACTGCTTTTGTACAAACTATTTTGTACAAAACTTCCGATCTGACCGAATATTCATGGAAAATTCAGACCTGTGACGACCGCACCCGGCATGTTCTGTTAAAGGATGCGATCGTGTTTACCTTTATGAAAGAAAGGTAAACAATATCTGATTTGTTACCACGACAGATTAGTTTTTACTGGTTACCAACTGGTATAATACAATCTGCATCTATCCGGTTGGTCTGCTTTGACTTCGGCCATCATGGCATCCCAGTCTGCTTCTGTCTTGATGGTGTCGCGTGCGCTTTTGACCCGGGCTTGCAGCGTTTCGCAGAGTTCCTTGTTGGCGGTGACTGCCATCAGGCGTTCTGTGACCGCGGCTTTGGTGCTGTCAGTGTCAACGCGGGCATAGGATTGATCGCCGAACACAACGATGGCATCCTTGTCTTCCTGATACAGGACGGGAACCGGATTGTTGGGAACTTGAACGGTAAATACACCATTGTCATATGTTCCGGGAAACTCGGTTTTTTCAAATGTACTGTCCCAGCTGCTGGGACGATAAACGGCGACCATATAGGCGTCGCCATTTGCTGTAATCTCAATATAATTTCTGTCGTCAGCCTTCCAGAAGCCGATTTGTGAGATTGCTTCATCTTTGCAGGCGGACAGGCCCAATGCAATGAACAGGATGAAGAACAACTTAGAGAAGGATGTCATGGAGTGCCCCCGTATTTTATAAAACCCGGCAACAATAGGCATTTTTTAAGTGATCTGTAAACTGATCATGCCGCAGCGGGCAGGGGACGTTCTTTGATGGGCAGGTGCACGATGGCCGAGAATGCGCCGACGCCGACTCCGATCCACCAGACAAGGGTGTAATCGCCATAGATGTCATACAGCCGCCCGCCCAGCCAAACGCCCAGAAAGCTGCCAAGCTGGTGGCTGAAAAAGACGATGCCGTACAGCGTGCCCATATAACGCAGCCCATAGATATGAGCGACCAAGCCACTGGTTAATGGGACAGTGGCCAGCCACAGCGACCCCATGGCGATGGAAAAGATGATCACGGACATGGGCGTGATTGGCATCAAAATGAACGCTGCCGCCACGACCGTACGGGCGACATAGATACCCGCCAACAGGTATTTTTTGGAATAGCGTTTGCCAGCCCATCCTGCGGCCAATGTACCGCCGATGTTGGCAAGACCAATCAGCGCGATAGCTGCCGCCCCAAGCGCCGAGGTTGTGGTGATGCCCATCGTATGCAACACGCCGCCGGGCGCGATGGGGCCGCACATTTCTGTGACAAAGGCGGGAAAGTGCGCCGTAATAAAGGCCAGTTGATAGCCACAACTGAAAAAGCCCAGAAAGATCAGTGTATAGCTGGGGTCTCGAAAGGCTTTGATCAGGACCTGGCCCAGACTTTCTTCTAGTTCTGCGCGCGTGGCAACGACGTTTGTCCGCATCATGGGCAGCATGAAAAGCGACAACAGGATGATCGTGGCAAAGGTGATAAAGACCATCTGCCAGCTCATCAATGTCATCAGAAATTCGGCTGTGGGCGCACCGACGATCTGGCCTGCGGACCCTGCAGCAGTGGCGATGGCCAACGCCATGGACCGGTTTTCGTCACTGGCCGCGCGTCCGACAACGGCCAGAATGACGCCAAAGCCGGTGCCAGCGATGCCGAAGCCCACCAGGATTTCAAGGAACTGATGGGCCAGCGGGGTTGTGGCGAAGGACGACAGCATAAGCCCCAGCGCATAGGTAATGGCCCCGATCACAATGGCTTTGCGGTCACCGATCTTTTCGGCAATGGCGCCAAAGATCGGTTGGCCAATGCCCCAGGCCAGGTTCTGGATCGCGATCGCCAGCGAAAATTCCGACCGCAACCAGCCGAATTCTTCGGCAATCGGGATCTGGAAAACGCCAAAGCTGGCGCGGACTGCGAAGCTGATCAGCATGATCACGCAACCTGCGATCAGGATCGGAGTGATAAGGGGCGTTTTGGCCATTGGGCAACAGTGGATAAGAAGTTGCAGCAGGTCAATTCAGTCTTTTTGATGTGTCGGATTATAGATTTTGATGTCGGCTCATTTTGACGGTATGGCGATGGCATGGATTTGATTGAGCTATATGACACCAAGGTTGCGGCAGGACAGTTAAACGCTGACCCCGCGCAACAGGCTGTTTTGCCCGAGCTTGAGCGTATTCGCGCGGCTTTGGCCCAGCCTGTGAAAAAGGGTCTGTTTCGCAAACCGCCTGCGCCGCCCAAGGGTCTGTATCTGTGGGGCGGGGTTGGACGTGGCAAGTCGATGTTGATGGATCTTTTTGCCGATCATGTGGGCGCGGGCTCTCGCCGGGTGCATTTTCATGCTTTCATGCAAGAGGTGCATCAGGGCATGCACGAGGCGCGCAAACGTGGTGTGGATGATGCGATTGTCCCTGTGGCGGATGCCGTGATTGCCAAGGTGCGGTGTTTGGCCTTTGATGAAATGCAGATCACCGATATTACCGATGCAATGATCGTTGGCCGGTTGTTTGAAAAGCTGTTTGAAGGGGGCGTCGTTGTGGTGACGACGTCAAACCGGGTGCCGGATGATCTGTATAAAGACGGGCTGAACCGGCAGTTGTTTTTGCCATTTATCGATCTTTTAAAGGATCGCATGGTCGTGATGGAATTGGCGTCACCTAAGGATTATCGTCAGGACCGGCTGGCGGGGGCGCAGGCCTATTTCACGCCGATAAACGCACAGGCCCGCGGGCAGATTGATGCGATCTGGGACCAGATGACAGGCGGGCAGGGCGCGCCGCTGGTGTTGCGGGTCAAGGGCCGCGATGTTGAGATACCAGCGTTTCATAACGGTGTGGCGCGGGCGGCATTTTATGATTTATGCGGGCGGCCGTTGGGGCCTGCGGATTATCTGGCGCTTGCGGATGCTGTGCGGGTGCTGATTTTGGAAAATATCCCCTGTCTGGGGCGGTCAAATTTTAATGAAGCCAAGCGGTTCGTGACGCTGATTGATGCGCTGTACGAGGCACGCGTGCGACTGATCGCATCGGCCGAAGCCACACCCGAAATGCTGTATCTTGAGGGCGAGGGGACGTTTGAATTTGAACGCACCGCCAGCCGCTTGCGCGAAATGCAGGCGGACGGTTGGGGGGGGCAAACGAATAAAGCGCGTTAAAGTGGTAATGAGGTATCTGATCATAGCGGTTCAGAATGTCGCGATTTAGAAGTGTTGATATGTTGAATTATGGCGTCCAACTGAAGAGAGAAGTATGACTTTGTTAAGTTCTGCAATGAACGATATGTCGAACAATGTTCATATTTACAGAGAATTGTTTGACACTGTGCCAAATGACAGATTTTCAGTGCTTGAGGTCAATTCTGGAGAAGAATTGCAAGGTTTTGCTTATGCTGCTGTGTTGGAAAAGCCGGTTCGCCTGTCTTTAAAGCGTGTTTTATCGCTTCTTTGGTCCCGTATTTTTGTTTTTAGCGAAGAATGGGACATGGATGGATCGAAGGATCTAGACAGGGTTTGGGAGTACGCATTGAGCGGAAACTATATGAACCAGGCGTTTCAGCGCTTTGTAACTAGGGGAAGGTTTTCTTCGATTGAGCCCATTTCAGCAAGAAAGCAAATCAGAAACCTGATGCATAATCTTCGCTTTGATGAGTCGACCAAGCAAAGCAGGCCGCGCCGAGGTTTTTCCGAACATTGTTTTGGTCAAATATCGTCTATTTGCGAATTTCATGACAGGTTGGCAGGAGCTGAATTTTTACAAGCTTTTGAGATTACAAACGATTGGAATGACGTCTCTTATTTTTTTGAAACGCCCAAGCATTTTGGATACTTTGAGTGGGGAACGTCAGCTTAAAGGCGCGCGCAGGAACATTGTTGTTTTGTACAACTATCAGACGTGGGCAACATCACGTTCCAGAGCGGGATAGCGGCTGCCCAGCGTGATGCCGCGGGCGATAAAGCTGATTAGTAGTGCGATCCACAGCCCGTGATTGCCGTACCAGGATGTCAGCACGATGGCGCTGGCGAAATAGATGACGGTCGTGATGATCATCATATTACGCATGTCGGCGGTGCGGGTGGCACCGATAAAGATGCCGTCCAGCATCCATGCGGCGACACCTAAAATTGGGGCCAGCACCATGTAGATCAGATAATCCCGCGCCAGTATGCGCACAGGTTCGGCGGTGGTCATGATGTCGATGATCGTCCCGCCTGCAATATAAAATATTGCGGCCATGCCGACACATATGCCGAGCCCCCACAGCGATGTCATGCCCGCCGCGCGCCTGAGTGCCAGGCGGTTGCGCGACCCAAGGGCGCGCCCCACAAGCGTTTCGGCGGCAAAGGCAAAGCCATCCAGCGCATAGGCCGTGATATGCAGAAATTGCAGCAGGATCTGGTTAGCAGCCAGTTCCAGATCGCCAAAATCCGATCCCCAAAACGTAAAGGACACAAAGATCGATAACAGCAAAACCGACCGGATCAGGATGTCGATGTTGACCAGCATCATGCGTGTCAGACGCTGGGCCTCAAGGATCTGATCCCAGTTGCGCCATGCGGTTCCGAGAAATGCGCCGCGACACAGCCAAATGGCCAGCGCCAACCCCGACCATTCTGCGATGAAAGTGGCCCAGGCCACGCCTTCTACGCCCCAATCGAACCCCAGCACAAAGACGAAATTCAGCACGATGTTCAGCACATTCATGCCCACCTGCAATACCAGAACGCCGCCTGTGCGTTCCTGCGCGATCAGCCAGCCGGTGACGCCGTAAATGGCAATAGCGGCGGGGGCGGAAAAGATACGGATGCCCATATAATCGCGCGCCAGGGTTTCGACTTCGGCGCTGGCAGGTGCGATCGAAAGCGCCTGATGGAAAATCGGGATCTGGAACGCAATCAAGACAGCGCCAGCGGCCAAGCCGATCAGCAGGGCGCGGGATAAAAGGGCCACTACTTCGGCCTGATCATCTGCGCCAAGGGCCTGGCTGGTCAGCCCGACGGTACCCATACGCAGAAAGCCGAAAATCCAATAAATCGACGTCAGGATGATTGCGCCGATCCCGACAGCGCCGATGGGGGCGGCCTGACCCAATTGCCCGACAACGCCTGTATCAACTGCCCCTAACAGGGGCACCGTGGCGTTTGACAGCACAATGGGCAGCGCGATTTTCAGCACGCGCCGGTGGGTCAATATATCAACCATCGCGGCTGGGCATCAGGAAATGCCCGGTGGCCTGTGCGAAGAGTTTGCTGCGATTGTCTTGCCACGCTTCGACATGCACACTGGCATAGCGGCGACCAGATCGGTTCACCCGCGCGCGGGCATAGGCATCGCGGGGCAGGCCGGACCGCAGATAATCCACTGTGAAATCAATGGTTTTCGGCAAGCGCGGCAGGGTGTCGGGCCCCAGGGTGTCAACATCAATCGTACCATTTTCGATATCGGTCCATAAGCTGGCCCAACTAAGTTCGATCACGGCTGTGACCTCAAGAAACGCTGCGGTGGCGCCGCCATGCAGGGCAGGCAGCATCGGATTACCGATCAGCTTGTCGTCATATTTCAGGGTCGATGTCAGTTCATCGCCGCGGCGTTCAAATTCGATACCCAGAAATTGCGCATAGGGGATGCTGGCGGCCAAAGCGGTCAGTGCACCATCGCGACGTTGTTTGACGACCTGCATCGGTTCAGGCTTTTTGCGGTTCATTCTGCGTGCTCCACAGTGAATGTTCCGGTTGCGGTTGCGACGGGGTTATCGCGATCATCGTCGGTTGCCGTTGCCCGGATAAAAGCCACAGTGCGCGTGACGTGATAGCATTCTGCGCGGGCGCGGATCGTTTGGCCGGGCGTGGCTGACCGCATGTAATCAATGCGCAGATCAATCGTGGCGGTACTGACCGGGTTTGATTTATGTGCGATCACGGCGGTGCCGCTGCTGGCATCCATCAGTGCATAGACGACACCCCCATGGATCACGCCGGTTTTGGGGTCACCGATAAAGCGTTCATCATAAGGCATTTCGGTTTCGACAACGCCATCCCCGACAGAAATCAGCTTCATGCCCAGGGCGTTATTGTGGGGAACGGCCTCCATAAACACTTTTGCGAATTCCGGTTTGTCTATCATGGATCTGCCTTTTGATTTGTTGGCACTGTTATTCGCCCTTGCAAAGCTGGCTTCAAGTGCTATCTTCTGCATTTGAGAACTATTCTCAATATCAAGAGTTGACGCACAAATGGCAATGACCCCCGATACCCTTTCCAAGACAAGTCCTGCACGGGCTATCTTTGGGTTGCCGGAAAAGCTGGGCCCGCTGCGCACCAATAGGCTGATTTTCACGCTGTTGATCATGATGGCCGCGGCAATGCCGGGGCAGTTTGGTGAGGTGACGCAAGGCACGCTATATGATGCCTATATCGGTGTGACTGTGTTTGTCGCAGGCACACTGCTGTTGTTCTATGGTGCTGAAAAGATTTTCAAATTCGACATTGGGGCCAGTTTGCGCAATGCAAAATGGGCCCAGGTTCCGGCTGCAGCCCTGATGGGGGCGATGCCCGGATGTGGTGGTGCTGTGGTTGTCGTTGCAGCCTATTCATCGGGCAATGTCGGCATGGGTGCCGTTGTGGCAGCGCTGACGGCAACGATGGGTGATGCGGCGTTTTTGCTGATTGCAACGCGGCCGGATGCGGCGTTAGTTTTGTTGCCGATTTCGCTGTTTGTCGGCGTAATCACAGGATGGATCGTGGATCGATTTGATCACACACATCTTCAGCGCAGTGCTGTAAAATCCGGCGATATCGCGCCGATTATCGGAAATACGCCCCGCAAGCGCGATTATCTTTATGCAGCACTGGTTTTGCCGGGCATTGTCTTTGGGATTATGGATTTGGCGCAGGTCGAGCTGACTGCGGCGCTATCCACAGGTGTGCATATCATGGCGATGGCCGCGATTGCGATTGGTCTTTTGATCTGGACGGTTTCACCGGTCAAAGCGACAACAAACCCGGCAGACGGCGCGATTGCGCGGATGACAGAAGAAACCAGCTTTATCACTGTTTGGGTGCTTGGTGCTTTTCTGGCCTATGAATATCTGGTGGTCTTTGGCGGGCTGGATTTACAGACGATTTTTTCATCCGTTGCGATGTTGTTACCACTGATCGCGATCCTGATTGGATTTATCCCGGGATGTGGCCCGCAGGTCCTGGTGACGACGCTTTATATCAACGGATTGGTTCCATTCGCGGCACTGATCGGGAACGCGATTTCCAACGATGGCGATGCGCTGTTCCCCGCGATTGCCCTTAATCCCAAGGCTGCGGTCGTCGCGACGGTCTATTCGGCGATACCTGCACTGATCGTTGCTTATGGTTTCTTTTTCCTCGCACCCGGCTTCATGAATTGATTGACTTGCCCCTAGGTTAGATTTGACGTTATCTTTCCTATGGGAGTGACCAATGACAGAAACTCGTCTTAATTTCAAAGAGATGTGCGCAAAGTTCGACGTAACACCGCGTACGTTGCGGTATTATGAATATATCGAATTGCTGACACCGGATCGCGAAGGTCGGTCGCGGTTTTATGGCGCGCGTGAAATTGCGCGCATGACGCTGATCTTGCGAGGTAGGCGTTGGGGCTTTTCACTGGAAGACGTCAGACAGTGGCTTTTGATCTATGAAAAAGAAGGCACAGACGCGCAAATGCGTGCTTTTGTCGAACTTGCAGACCGTCAATTGGCGGATTTAACAGAACAGAAAAAGCAGCTGGAAGAAACGATGGATGAGCTTCAATCGCTGCGCGACGACACCATCAAATCCTTGGGCTGATCGTGGTACGCCAAGATGTTTTGGCGAAAGTGTGGAACCAACTGACCCCGTATCGGGTTTATTTCCACGAAATAGATTAAAAGATTGGTTTCATGGCAAAACTAAAACCCCGGAATTTCGCAGTTATTGGGTTGGGCACCTTTGGCACAACCGTCGCCGAAGAACTGGCACGTTTTGGAAATTATGTCGTTGGGATCGACCGCGATGAAAAGGCGGTCAACCGACTGGCTGATACGTTATCACAGGCGGTGATTGCCGATGGTAAAGACGAAGATGCGCTGAAGGAACTGGGCATCGGCGATTTTGATGTCGTGATTATCGCGATGGGCCAGGATCTGGAAGGCAGTATCGTGTCTGCGATCACGGTCAAGATGACCGGCGTCAAGGAAGTCTGGGCTAAAGCTGTCAGCAAGATGCATCACCGCATTTTATCGAAAATTGGTGTTGACCGTGTGATCCACCCCGAAAAGGAAATGGGCCAGCATATTGCGCAGATGCTGCACAATCCGCTGGTTCGCGATTACGTCAGTCTTGGAAATGGGTTTCATGTGGTGAATATCGTCGTGCCCGAAAGACTTGCGGGGAAATCCTTGGACCAGCTTGACCTGCACGCCAAATTTGAATTGCGCTGCGTTGGCGTCATGAAGGGCAGTGAATACAAAGGCAGCGATTATGCCAGCTGCGATTTGGAGGAAGGCGACAGGCTGCTTATTCTAGGCGAACGCAGCAATTTGCGTCGCTTTACAGACAGCATCTGATCGCATGTCGCGTCGGGCACAATCTGCCAGTTTTTTTCTGGTCGCAACCATCAGCAGATTACCTGCGCCCGCTTTGTTGGCGTCGCTGTACGCGATCCTGATCGGTGTCGGCACGATATTACTGCGTCTGCCGTTTTCGCATTATGGCGATGTTGGCTGGATGGATGCACTTTTTACATCGACCTCAGCTGTGACGGTGACCGGGCTGGTCGTGGTTGATACCGGGTCGGCTTTTACCTTTGCCGGACAAGCCATCGTCGCTGTGCTGATCCAGATGGGTGGGCTGGGTCTGATGACTTTTGCAGTGCTTTTGTTGTCAGCACTTGGCATCCCCATCGGCATGCCGCAGCGGATCATTCTGCGCGAGGATCTGAACCAGACGTCGCTGTCCAATCTGGGTGTGCTGGTTCGGCGTATTTTCAAGATTGCGTTGGTGGTGGAAATTATTGGTGCGGCACTTTTGGCGATTGTTTTTGTGCCGCAGTTTGGCTGGGCTAATGGTATATGGCAGTCCGTGTTTCATTCGATATCTGCCTTTAACAATGCCGGATTTTCGCTGTTTTCAGACAGTTTATCGGGATGGGTGACGCATCCATTGATCAACTTTGTGGTCCCGATGATGTTCATTGTCAGCGGGCTTGGGTTTGTCGTCGTGGGCGACATAATGAAACATCGTACATGGCGACCGCTTAGCTTGCACACCAAACTGATGATCGTGGGCACTGTGTCGCTGATTATCTGGGGCACGGCCAGTTTTGCGGTGTTGGAATGGACAAACCCTGGAACACTTGGTGCGATTGATGGCTTTTGGGGCAAGCTGACGGCTGCATGGTTTCAGGGCGTGACACCGCGTACGGCAGGTTTCAATACGCTGGATACTGGCGCGATGCGCGATGAAACGACGCTGATGACGATATCGCTGATGCTGATCGGTGGGGGCAGTACATCCACGGCAGGTGGTATCAAGGTGACGACATTTATCGTGCTAATCCTGGCGACGATTGCGTTTTTTCGCCGTCGCACACAATTACACGCATTCGGGCGCAGTATCGAAAAAGACGAAGTAATGAAGGTCTTGGCCCTGACGATGGTCAGCATGTTTCTGGTTTTCGTGGCCTTGTTTGTGCTGTTGGTCGTCGAAGATCAGGATTTTATGGTGCTGGGCTTTGAAGTGGCATCGGCCTTTGGCACAGTCGGTCTGTCCATGGGCGCCACTGGGGAATTGGGGACGGTCGGCCAGTTTATCATCATCTTTGTGATGTTTTTGGGCCGTGTCGGGCCACTGACGCTTGGCTTTTTTCTGGCAACTCGCAGCATCCCCCGGGTACGTTATCCCGAGGGTCAGATTTATCTGGGTTAACGTGCTGCCGGGCGAAGGTGATATGCCATTTTGATTAGTCTTCGAGGTTGCAGATTGCGTTTAGTTGTATCAAGCCGTGACCGTAAATTTCGTCTTGACCTTCGTCCCCCAGATCCAATGCGCTGAATGTAATTTTTTCCCTGATTTCTTGTGGTGTGAGTTCGGGGTTTTGTGCTTTCAGAACGGCGGCAGCTGCGCTGACGAAAGGCGCTGCGAAAGACGTTCCGGTTTTGGGGCGCGCGCCGCGGATTGAGGCGGCTGTCCAAACCTCGACCCCGGGTGCAGCCATGGCAATATGTGCACCACGTCCGGCCCGGCGATAGATGTTGCTGTTGCGGTCTACGGCGGTCACAGCGATGACCTGATCATAGGCACCGGGATAGGCGGGTTCGGCGCGTGGGCCGCCATTTCCAGCAGCCGCAACAATGACGATACCGGCATCGGTCAGCTTTTGAACCATTTCTTCCAGCAGATCATTCGGTGGACCGGCAAGGCTCATGTTGATCACAGATACACCTTCGTCTGCCAAACGCTCCATCGCGTCGATTAGCATGAAGACATCACTGCGTTCGTCTTGGCCTGCGCGGTAAAAAGCATCGACAGCAATCAAATTGGCACCGGGCAAAATGCCTGGGGATCGGCTTTCGGGATTGCCGATCAGCAGCGCAGCGACAGCTGTGCCATGCTGGGCGCTGGATGGCGTGAGATTTTCAGGCGTTTCCGATATCAATTCCAGGTTTTGACCAATAAAGGTTTCATGATCGGGATTAATCGAAGTGTCGATCACACCAATTGTGGCGTTTGCCCCGCAGATACTGCGGCTTTGGGCGGGCGTATTCAGGGCAATCATCGTCAACTGATTGCAATGAAAGCCATCGCATTTCCAGTTATCCTGTTCGGTACGGTAAAAGTGATTGAAGTCAGCAACGGCAGTATTGTTCAGCGTGCGAACTTGTGCGCGGGCGGTTTCAAGCGTTGTGTTTGCAGGAACCTGAAGGCGGACAGATCGACCATTCACGACATCGATGTTACGGCTTTCGATGATGGTGTAGCCTTGCAAAGATAATGCCGTCAGATCTTCGGCCTGAAGACCAAGGGCCACAATTTCGTTACGGGCCTGCTTTGGGGCAGGGGCGGCATTGCGGACCTGACGATTTCTTAGACGTTGACGTGTTGGCGCCGGACGAGTGGCTGCGTCGTTGTCATCATTGGATGTGCCGCGCTGGTTTCTGATATTGCGATCATTTCTACTGTTGCCTTCGACATCGTCGTCGTCTTCCTGATCATCATCATCATCATCATCATCATCATCATCATCATCATCATCGTCGTCATCGTCGCCATCGTCATCATCATCATCATCATCGTCGCCATCGTCATCGTCGTCACCCCCGCCATCGTCACTGTCGTCATCGTCACTATCATCGTCAGCATACGCTGTTTGTACAAATGCAAGATCAGGTCGTATGGTCTGCAACAGCAAACCGCTGATCAGCAGAACGGCCAGTGCAAGGCAGATGTGACGAAGAAAACGAGGCATTTGATGCTCCAACAACACGAAACTATAGCTTAGAGGAATAAGAGGGGGGGTGGTCAAGTCTAGAGTTTTAATGAAGTTTTAATGTTGACTTATCCCCGGAATATTGGATTGAGCGATAGTATGTCAGATAGCTTTGCCGATGATATCATTGCCTTTTTGCCGAACCTGCGTCGGTTTGCCTTGTCGCTGTGTCGTCAAGCGGATCTGGCTGATGATCTGGTGCAGATTACGGTTGAACGTGCGTTTCGGGGGCGTGATCAGTTTGATCCGGCAACGCGGTTGGACGCGTGGCTGTTCCGGATTTTGCGAAATGCCTGGATCGATATGGTGCGTCGTAAAAAGACCCAAGGGATCGAGATTGATATTGATGACGCTGCTGATGCGCGCGTGGTAGACGGGACGCAGACGGTCGAGACATCGCTGATGTTGCAGTCTGCGAAACAGGCCATGGCGGAATTGCCTGATGATCAGCGCGAAGTGATGATGCTGATCTGCGTCGAAGAGATGAGCTATAAAGAAGCGGCGCAGATTTTGGATGCGCCGATTGGAACAGTGATGAGCCGACTGTCCCGCGCCCGGATTACAATTGCGAAAAAGCTTGGAATAAACGCGGCGCCCGCGCGTTCATCTGATAGTGAACAGGAGTAACTGATATGGCCGATGCCATGTTTACCGACGAAGAATTGATGGCCTATGCCGATAAAGAGTTGCCTGACGACCGCGCGGCGTTGATTGATATGGCCTTGCTTGAGGATGCCGCACTGTCTGACAGGCTGGCTGTGTTCACGGGCAGCAAAGAGGCTGTGGCTGAAGCCTATGGCGGTGATCTAGGCGATGGCGTACCTAATTATCTAGTCGCACATGTTCGCAAAGTGCAGGCGGAACATGCAGGTGCCGGTGACGAACCCAGCAATGTTCAAAAGATGCCTGTGGATGTACCGCAGCCCGCAAATGCGGATCGCAGGCCGCTTTGGCAGTTGCCTGCCGCCGCCGCTGTTGCATTGGCGGTTGGGCTGGGTGCTGGCATGATGATCATGCAACCAATAGAGCAGGCGCAACAGAATGGTTTGCAGGTTGCTGCGTTTGATGATCCTGAAATTATGGATGCTTTGGGTCGCATGGCGTCGGGTACTGATATCACTTTTGAAAGCGGTAACCGTTTTTCGGTCATTTCCACGTTTCAGGATGGCGATGGATCGCTGTGTCGCGAGTTTGAGTATGATCAAGCATCAGGTAAAACGGTGGTGTCTGTTGTTTGCCACGAAGGTGGGGTCTGGGATGTACAGTTTGCAGTTACTGCGACTGCCGCAGATGACAGCGGATATGCGCCCGCGTCATCTTTGGAAACGCTGGATGCCTATTTAAGTTCAACTGGGGCGCAGCTGCCAATGTCACCCGAGGCAGAAGCCGCAGCCTTGGCGGCAATCAGGTAGTTTGACCAAATTGAGCGCTTGCGCGCGCGTCTTCTGGCACTGCGTGCAGTGGGTGCCCCGCGGCGGTCAGCGTTCTTTTATATAAGGTTCACCGCCTGCTTTGGGTGGGGTCGCTTTACCCACAAACCCGGCCAAAATAACAACTGTCAGGACATAGGGCAGGGATTGCATCAGTTGTCCCGGAATGACCACGGATCCTGCCAAGCCATTTGTTGTCCAGATCAGGATGGCGATGGCGGCTGAGATGGTGCCAAGTGTGCCTAAAACGAACATATCCAACCTGGATTTGCGAGCGGCAAAGAACAAAAGGGCCGCGATCAGGATCAGCAGTGCGATAGCAAGCCACGCGTAAAGGCTGATGTTCTGAAACCGGTTGTCGATGGCGAAGAAGAACCCGAACAAAAGACAAGCTCCAAGGGCGTACCAGGGTCTCCATTTTGCGAAGATCAGCGCGGCCAGGGCGATATAGCCGCGATTTGCGGTCATGTTATCGGTAAAACCGGCTTGGATTGAGGTTGACAGATACGTGCCTGCGATCCCACACAGAACGCCGCAGATCATCACGGCGGCATAGCGCAGCCAGATGACAGAAATGCCGGCAGTATCCACAGCGGCCGGGTTTTCGCCCACGGCACGCAGGCGCAGGCCGAAACGGGTGCGGTACAGCACCCACCATGTCACCGGCACCATTAAAAATGCGATATAAACCAGGATTGAATGACCCGAGATGAGTTCTTTGTAAATCGGGCCCAGGATCGGGATAACGGACAGAGTTTCGGCGAATGGCAGCGTCAGTGAAGTAAAACGCGCATCCCCGATCAATGTGGGCGTACGGCCTGCCTGACTGAACCAGCCCTGGGCAATCAAGACTGTCAGACCAAGCGCCAGCATGTTCAACGCCACGCCCGAAATCAGTTGGTTACCGCGAAATGTGATCGAGGCAAGCCCGTGGATCAGGGAAAAGACCAGCGATGCACCGATACCAGCGGCCAGGCCGATCCAGGCCGAACCTGTGACAAATGCGATGGCGGCTGACATAAACGCTGCGGCCAGCATTTTGCCTTCGAGCCCGATATCGAAAATGCCCGCACGTTCTGAAAAAAGCCCCGCAAGACAGGCCAGCAGCAAAGGTGTTGCAAGCCGCAGTGTGGAATCCAGAATTTGTAGAATGGTGATGAAGATATCCATGGGCTACTCGGCTGGCTTGGGGGCTTTGGGGGTGGCCTCGGGTTTTCTGAACATCAAGAACATGGATTTCAGCGGTGCGCGCACCATATCGTCCAGCGCGCCGGTAAACAGGATCACAAGGGCCTGAATGACAACGATCAGATCGCTGGGGATCGATGTTTCAAGCGATAATTCGGCCCCGCCCTGATACAGGAACCCAAATAGGATTGCGGCCAGAAAGACGCCGATGGGATGGGACCGGCCCATCAGGGCCACGGCAATGCCGATGAAACCCGCCCCTTCGACAGCGTTTTGAACCAGCCGTTCCGCTTCGCCCATAACATTGTTGATGGCCATCATGCCTGCCAGACCGCCAGATATCAGCATCGTGACCATAATGATTTTTTCAGGTGAAATACCTGCGTATTTGGCGGCTGATTCAGATTGGCCAAATGCACGGATCTGATAGCCAAGGCGCGTATGCCAGATCAGAACCCAGATCACGATACAAGCCAGAATGGCGATGAAGAAACTTATATTTGCCGGCGCCGCGCGGGAAAACGGGATGCCGACGACCGACAGAACGTCGTGCAGGCTGGGCAGATTGGTGGCGTCAGGAAACCGGGCAGTGGCGGGGTTCATTGAGGTGGGCGGGCGTAGAATATCAACCAAAAGATAGTTTAGGATAGATGCGCCGATAAAATTGAACATGATCGTAGTGATCACCACATGCACGCCTAACCGGGCCTGCAGATAGCCGGGGATCATTGCCCAGAATGCTCCGAAAATTGCAGCCCCCAATATGGCTGCGGGCAAGGCCATCGTCCAATGAGGAAAGGGAATATAAAGGCAGATCAGCGCCACACCAAGACCACCAAGGGCCGCCTGGCCTTCGCCGCCGATATTGAACAGACGCGCCTGAAACGCGACGGCAACGGCCAGCCCTGTAAAGATGAAATTCGTGGCGTAATACAGCGTGTAGCCCCAGCCATAAGTTGACCCAAGCGCACCTGAAATCATGATCTGTAATGCACGGATCGGATTTTCACCGATGGCTAGAATGACCAGGCCAGACAGGAAAAACGCCAATATCAGACTGATCAGAGGGATCAAAATAACTTCGGCCCATTTTGGCATTGCATCCATCAGGCGGCCTGTCCTTTCATGCCCGCCATCAGAAGGCCAAGTTCCTGTTCATTGGTCTGATCGGGCAGACGTTCACCCATGATTTGGCCGTCGAACATGACGATGATCCGGTCGCTGAGCGACAGGATTTCTTCCAGCTCGACGCTGACAAGAACGATGGCTTTGCCTTGATCGCGCAAGGCGACGATTTGTTGGTGGATAAATTCAATCGCGCCGATATCTACGCCGCGGGTTGGCTGGCCGATCAGCAAAAGATCCGGGTTGCGCTCAATCTCGCGCGCCAGAACAATTTTCTGCTGATTTCCACCAGAAAAGCTTTTGGCAGGCTGCCAGCAATTGGGGGGTCGCACATCAAAACGCTGCATTTTCTCTTCGGTATCGCGTCGCAAGGCGTCGTTGTCCATCAACAAGCCTTTGCTGTATTTCGGATCATTATGATAGCCGAATGCGGTATTTTCCCAGGCCGTGAAATCCATGATCAGGCCTTCGCGCTGGCGGTCTTCGGGAACGTGGGCGATGCCCCTGGCGCGGCGCGACTGGCCATCGGAAAAGCGACCCGTCAGGTCGATATCCTGCCCGTTGACACGCACGGTGCCGGTTGCGGACTGATAGCCGCCCAGAACTTCCAGAAGTTCAGATTGCCCGTTTCCCGAAACACCTGCAATGCCCAGAATTTCGCCAGCCTGCACATTGAATGACACGCCTTTGAGCCGTTCGACTTTTTTTTCGTCAATGACACGCAGGTTTTCAACTTCAAGCACTTTTGCACCGGGCTGGGCAGGGCGTTTTTCCACCCGCAGCAAGACTTTGCGGCCCACCATCAGTTCCGCCAGTTGTTCGGGGCTGGTTTCGGACGTTTTGACGGTGGCGGTCATTTCGCCGCGTCGCATGACGCTGACGGTGTCGGTGATATCCATGATTTCGCGCAGTTTATGGGTGATCAGGATGATGGTTTTGCCTTCGTCTTTCAGGCCGTTCAGGATGCGAAACAGGTGGTCGGCCTCGGACGGTGTCAGCACGCCGGTGGGTTCGTCCAAAATCAGGATATCAGCATGACGATACAGCGCTTTCAGAATTTCAACACGCTGCTGCATGCCCACGCCGATATCTTCGATCAAGGCATCAGGATCAACGTTCAGTTCATATTCTTTAGACAATTCACCTAGCAATTTACGGGCCTTGGCCAGCGATGGCCGCAATAGTCCGCCATCTTCTGCCCCAAGGATCACGTTTTCAAGAACGCTGAAATTTTCGACCAATTTGAAATGTTGGAAGACCATGCCGATGCCTGCGGCGATGGCGGCCTGGCTATCGGGGATCGTGGTGGGTTTGCGGTTGATGATAATCTCGCCGGCGTCCGCTTTGTAAAATCCATAAAGAATCGACATCAGGGTCGATTTGCCAGCGCCATTTTCACCGATAATGCCATGAATGGTGCCGGGCATAACACGCAGGGTGATATCCTTGTTAGCCTGCACAGGCCCAAAGGATTTCGAAATACCGCGCAGTTCAATTGAAGGAACGGCCCCGTCAGGCCGCCCCTTTGTTTCCGGATTTGCCATCGGTGCTTAGTTCACCGGGCAAGAGTTATCGGACATATAGTCGTGTACGGTGATTTCGCCGGATACGATCTTGGCTTTGGCTTCTTCCACGGCTGCTGTCATGTCAGCTGTGACCAAGGTTGCGTTGTTGTCATCAACGGCATAACCGACGCCATCGTTGTTCAAACCCATGACTTGAAAGCCTTTTTCCAAGCCGGGACCTTCGGTAAAGGCGGCATAGACAGCGTTATCCACACGCTTGACCATGGATGTCAGAACCTTGCCTGGGTGCAGGTGGTTTTGGTTGCTGTCCACACCGATCGACAGGATGTTTTCGTCCGCGGCGGTTTGCAGAACGCCAACGCCTGTACCACCAGCGGCAGCATAGACCACGTCAGCGCCTTGGGAAATTTGTGCCTTTGTCAGTTCGGATCCTTTAACCGGGTCGTTCCATGCGGCAGGGGTTGTACCGGTCATGTTCTGGATCACTTTTGCATCTGGATTTGCCGCTTTGACGCCTTGGACATAGCCACAGGCAAACTTACGGATCAGCGGAATGTCCATGCCACCAATAAATCCAACAGTGCCGGATTCAGATGCTTTGGCCGCCATCATGCCAACCAGATACGATCCTTCGTGTTCGTTGAACACGACCGAACGGACATTGGGTTTGTCGACCACCATGTCGATCAGCACGAATGACGTGTCAGGGTAATCATCAGCCACTTCGGTCAGCGCGTCGGCAAAGGCGAAACCTGTCATTACGATGGGGTTTGAACCGCCTTCGGCAAACCGGCGCAAAGCCTGTTCGCGTTGGGCTTCGGATTGCAATTCGATTTCGCGGAATGTGTTACCGGTTTCTTCGGCCCAACGGGTGGCGCCCCCAAAGGCGGCTTCGTTAAAGGACTTATCGAATTTACCGCCAAGGTCGAAGATGATTGCAGGTTCGGCCAGCATGGCACCTGTGCTAAGCGCCAATGTCGCTGCCGCACCAAGCATTTTTTTCATCAGACTCATGAAACTCTCCCAGTTTTTTTGTTGTTCAGGATGTGCGGGGTATACCGCATTTCCCTTGTCTTGAGCAGACCCCTTAGACAAGATCTTGTGCAAATTAGGCCGCAGTGAGCCAGAAGGGTCAACCGCTTTTTCGGTTTGAATGACCCTTAGGTTGTGTAAATGGCTATCTGTTAGGCAAAAGCGCCGCTACGTCAACGTCTTGGTAAGGATCAAGGCGTCGATCCGGGCGCCATCGGGTGTGCGATAATAGTTCGGACGCCGACCAGATTCGCTGTATCCATGACGGGCGTAAAGCGTACGTGCCGCAGTGTTCGGAGCGGCAACTTCCAGATATACCCGGGTACAGCCATGCATTTGGCTGTGGGTATGCAGTTGCGACAGCAGATCTGCGGCTAACCCGCCACGCCGATGATGCGGGTGTGTGACCAATGTCAGGATTTCGGCTTCATCCGCGATGATGCGGGCCAGAACGATCGACTTTTGATCACCGAACAGAATGGTTCCCGGCAAATTCAGCAAAGATTGAAATTCCTGCGCGGTCCACGGACGGGGTGTGTCAAATCCGAGCGCATGCAGATCGGCAAGCTGATCCGGCGTCATGGCAGGATGATGGGCGCAGATGTCTTGGGCGGGGCTGCATCTGCTGCGCGAACATAAAGTGGTTTGGGGCGATCAAAACTTTCGCCATTTTGCCACCTGCTGTTCGCGATCCACGCGATGGTTTCGGCAACTGGCGGCATGTCACATTCGTCAAAGCTGGCCTGAAATTGTGCAGCGATGTCCTTGGCCTGATGTCCGACGACGTGCATATCAGGCAGTTGCAGATCTTTAGGGGCGTTAGCAGGGTCAATCTGTATGGGAATGCCATCTTCAGAGCTTTTTACAAAGGCGGTATCGCGCGGGCCTGGCAGCGAAACCAGCGTGCCTTTTTTGCTTTTCATATACCCCATCACCTGAAAGTTCGTGACCCCGATTGCCGGAATGCCAAGACCAAGCACCAATCCGCGTGCTGCAGAGACCGAAATGCGAATGCCGGTGAAATTACCAGGGCCGACTCCGACCGCGATGGCATCAAGGGTTTGCCAACTTTGCCCTGCGTCGGTCAGCATGGTTTCAAGCATCGGCATCAGATGTTCGGCTTGTCCTTTAGACATTGGATCTGTGCGGGTGGTTTGAATGGCCCCTTTTGCTAGTAAAGCTGCCGCGCAATATGGGTTGGATGTATCAAATGCCAAAATGATCGGATCTTGGTTTATGCGTTTCGTCATTTTTCTTTGTGGCTGTTCGCTAAAGCTGTGCGGGCGCTGGCATCTGCTTTTGGCATGTCATCATGAATATTCAGCCATGACAGCTTTTCACCCCAATGGCTGTGCAATTGCGGTGGCAGGTCAGGTGCCTGATCCAAAAGGCCAAGCGGCACATAGATCTGACCGGGCAAATAATCAAAGCACGCGGCCAACGGTGATCCACAATTCACGCAAAACCAGCGTTTGGTGGTTGCGGTGTGATGTGTTGGCACGCCAAGTGCGGGGGCAAAACTGATGTCATCCAGCGCAAAGGCTGTGAAAGCTGCGACGGGCGCGCCACTGACGCGCCGACAGTCAGAACAATGACAGTATGAGATAGCATGCGGTGGCACGTTGGCCGTCAGGCTGCTTGCCCCGCAATAACATCGCCCTGTGATAGGCAAATCACCCGCATAATTGCCTTTAGACGGCAACCGGGCGCACCTCGACCACCTCGGGGATGTAATGACGCAGCAGGTTTTCGATACCCATTTTCAGCGTCAATGTGGATGACGGGCAGCCCGCGCAGGCCCCTTGCATGTGCAGATAAACGATCCCGCGATCAAAGCCGTGGAATGTGATATCGCCGCCATCTTGCGCCACGGCCGGGCGCACACGGGTATCCAGCAATTCCTTGATCTGACCAACGATTTCGCCGTCTTCGCCAGTGTGTTCAGCATGGCCCGAGGATTGCGGTTGATCCCCTTCGATGATGGGTTGACCAGATTGGTAATGTTCCATGATCGCACCCAGAAGGGCGGGCTTGATATGATCCCAATCTATGGCATCGGCCTTGGTCACGGTTATAAAGTCATTGCCGAAAAACACACCCGTGACGCCATCAACGGCGAAAAGGCGTGTGGCCAAGGGGGATTTGCCCGCAGTATCAGCGGATGGAAAATCTGCCGTGCCGGTTTCAAGCACGGACTGACCGGGCAGAAATTTCAGCGTGGCTGGGTTGGGTGTGGATTCAGTTTGAATGAACATGGGCGATACTCCTGCTTGGATATGGATATGCGCCCGAGCGGCGAAAGTGTCAAGGTTTAGAACAGTTCTAAATCGATCAAAGGTGCGCTTATCAGTCCTTGGGGCCTTCTTCGCGTTGTCTGTCCCTCAGGTAATCGCCTCAAGCCGTTCCTTGGACAGGTCCCCGGGTACGATTGTGATGGGCACTGGTAATGTACCTGAGCTGCGGGTTAGCTGAGTGACCAATGGTCCAGGCCCTTTGTTGGCATCACTTGCACCCAGAACCAGAACGCCGACTTCATTATCTTCTTTGATCTGCGCTACAATTTCGGGGATGGTTTCGCCTTCGCGGATCACCAGTTCTGGGTCAACGCCCTGACGGTCCCGCATCCATTTTGCGAAAACCTCAAAATGGGCATGAATGCGTTCGCGGGCCTCTTCGCGCATGATGTCACCGACACCGATCCAATGATTGAATTCCTCGGGCTGGATGATCGACAGAATTTTCACGCCGCCGCCGGTCTTGGCCGCACGCATCGCCGCAAACCGCATGGCGTTCAGACACTCGCGGCTGTCATCCAGAATGACCAGAAATTTGCGCATCATCGTCTCCCTTTAACCGATGTGATCATGACGCAGGCAGAGGCGGCTGGCAACAGATGTTAAATGGGTCGCAGCATTCTGCGAATGATACCCGCTGCAAAGACCAGGACTTGCGTGACCAATGCGGCCAGCAAAGCATAGGTTGCCATAAGCAAATCGCTAAGCCTGTGAATTGCGCGAAAGGTGCGGGCTTTGCCAAGTGCATAAAAAGTGGCGCGGGTGGCAGGCCCTTGTGCACGGGCAACACGGGCCAGACTTGCGGCATCTTCGGCACTGTCGACATGGCGCATCAGTCCAAGTGTGTCGCCCAGTGAAGTATGTTTGCGCACTTCGCCCAGATTTCCGGCCAGCCGTTGCAAGCGTACAAGCTGGGCAGCATCAACGACGTCGTCCAGCCCTTTGGTCCCGATAGTATAGGCTGGAACCGCAGACCAATTCACGTCAATATCAGCCGTTTTGCGCAAGACACGCGTAAACGCAGGCGTGACAGAACCAATGCGCCGCCCCAGTCGCAACAGCGATGCACCGGCTTTCACAGTCAGACTGCTGCCACCTGAATGCAATGTCGCTGCCGTGGCGCCCAGCCCGACAATTGCAAGACCTGCATCCAGCATATCGACCGGTTGGCCCATAATCACGTTTGTTTTAGCACGGTTCAGGGCGTTCAGATCGCCAAGTGGCGTTAGTTCGAACGGAACTGCGCAGGCAGCGATCTGGCTTAGCCGTTTACACTGCTGAATATCCACGGCACAGATCGCGCAATCGGCAATTTGCGCAGTCATGGTGTTGGCGTCGTCGATTACTTTTTGTGCCGCGGCGCGCTGATCTGCGGGAATGATAACATCATGCATATCGGCCAGTTGAAACAGCATTTCTATGTCGTCGATATTGCCGGACACCGTCGCCTGATCCAGTCGTGGTGCGATCCAATCAACTGTCACAGTGCGTTTCAGTGTAAGGGTCAGCGCGCGTTTGGCGTCTTCGGTCGTGCGGGCCACAATTGGATTGGCAAACGGGTTTTGTGACAGAGCATAAAAATTGGCCCCGCTTGTCGCAAAAATTCCGACGGTCAATGTGCGGTAAAGCCAAAGGCGCATATCAGGCGTCCGATAGGGCCCAGTCCCAATACAGTTCCCGCGCCCGCCGTGCCACCGGGCCGATCTGATACTGGGTGTCGTCAAAGGCGGTAACGGGCGTGACCTTGGTCATATTGCCGGACAGAAATACTTCATCCGCGTTGTGAAAATCATCAAAGGTCAGAACTTTTTCCGTGATTTTGTGGCCGTCTGCTGCCAGGTTTTTCATGTGCCGCGCACGCGTGATACCCGCCAGAAACGTGCCGTTGGGAACGGGTGTCAGCACTTCGCCATCCTTGACCATAAACACGTTCGCTGTGGCGGTTTCTGCTACATTGCCCATCGCATCAGCGGCCAGTGCGTTGCCGAAGCCTTTTGCGCGCGCTTCAGCCAGCATGCGGGCGTTGTTGGGATAAAGGCACCCGGCTTTGGCATTCACAACGCTGTCTTCCAGAACGGGTCTGCGAAAACGCGTGGTGGTCAGCGTGGTCGCGGTTAACTGCGGGGCCATTGGGATTTCTTCCAGACAAATGGCAAAGCCTGTGGCGCCGGGTTTCGGCACCACACCAAGATCGCCACCATCCAGCGCCCAATACATTGGACGGATATAGATGGCTTTGTCTTTTGGGATGTCGTTCAGGGCGTCCCATATAATCGCAACCATGTCGGCGGCTTTCACGGTGGGCGTGATCATCAAAGCTTCGGCTGACCGGTTGACCCGTTCACAGTGGGCCAAAAGATCAGGCGCTACGCCATCAAAATAGCGCGCGCCGTCAAACACCGAACTACCCAGCCACATCGCATGATCCGCCGCCCGCATCACAGGGATATCCCCTTTGTGCCACTGGCCGTTGAAATAGGTCATGATGTTTATGCCGGTCGCCATGCTATACCTCTTGGTATTTTGCAGAAACGGTAGAAGGGTCAGGCGAAAACGTCCAGATTTAATGCGGCGGGTGGTATGAAGGGTAGATTTGTTGCTTATATGTCTGTGACCATTTGCTGAACAGAGGAGGCATATAGCAAAATGCACGGTAAAACGGTTGTTTGCATTGGCGGTTCTGGCGGTATGGGACGGGGTGTTGCAATTGCAGCCCTGGAAGTGGGTGCTGATGTTATTGTCACGTCACGCTCAAAGTCAAAAGCCGACGAAGCAGCCCGTCAGATTGGGTGCCGCGGTGAAGCGATTGATATTTACAACAGCGAAAGTGTTTCGGATTTTTTCACCCGCGTTGGTCCCTTTTCGCATTTGATGATCACGGCTGGGGCTATAGGTCGATCCAGTTTTAGCGAAACCCCGCCTGATGAAGCTGACCGCTTTATGCAGGGTAAGTTATGGGGCACACATCGTTGTCTGTGGCATGCAAAAGATCAGATGGAAAAAGATGGATCCATTACATTGATAACGGGTGGATATTCCCAGGTTATCGACGATAAGGCGGGGCATGTACACGCTGCCTTCAAGGCCGTTGAGGCCATGGCGCAGGTCGCTGCCGTTTCGCTTGCTCCGATCAGATGCAATGTGATCCGCCCCGGCTTCATAGATTCTGATCTTTGGGGAGATATGAACGATGAAGATCGTGATATGCTTCGAAAGACGGAAAGCGAAAAAACGACAATTGGCCGTATCGTTGAGCCGGTTGAATTTGGTCGCTTTGCCGTTGCATTGATGCAGACAAATGTTGTGACGGGCGCAATTATCCCGGTCGATGGCGGTCGTCATTTGAAAGTTGCAAGTTAGGCTTTGGGCCAAAACTCAGTCTAACGCACCATCCCTACAATCTTATACGTCTTTTCCAAAATCGGGGCGGCAATAGCGTGGGCGCGGGTGGCGCCGTGGGCCAGGATGCGGTCGATCTCGGCGGGATCTTGCATCAAGCGGTCCATCTCGTTGGCGATAGGGGCCAGTTTTGCCACGGCCAGATCGGCCAAGGCGGGCTTGAAATCACCAAACTGCTTGCCTGCGAATTGTGTTACGACGGCTTGCGGTGTTGCTTCGGATAGGGCGGCATAGATATTGACCAGATTACGCGCCTCGGGGCGATCGGCCAAACCATCCAGATGATCGGGCAGGGGATCAGGGTCGGTTTTGGCCTTGCGGATTTTCTTGGCGATCGTGTCGGCATCGTCGGTCATGTTGATCCGGCTCATATCCGATGGATCGGATTTCGACATCTTTTTCGACCCATCACGCAGACTCATCACGCGGGTTGCGACGCCTTCGATCACGGGTTCAGTGATAGGAAAGAAATCCACACCGAAGTCGTTGTTGAACTTGGCGGCAATGTCGCGCGTCAGCTCAAGGTGTTGTTTTTGATCTTCGCCCACGGGCACATGGGTCGTGTGATACAGCAGAATATCAGCGGCCATCAACGTGGGATAGCTGAATAACCCCACACTGGCTTTTTCGCGATCTTTACCTGCCTTGTCCTTGAATTGTGTCATGCGGTTCATCCAGCCCATCCGCGCCACACAGTTGAAAATCCAGCCCAATTGCGCGTGTTCGGCCACTTGTGACTGATTGAACAGAATGGATTTTTCAGGATCAAGACCTGACGCGATATAGCCTGCTGCCAGTTCGCGTGTAGCACGCTGCAGGTCGGCAGGCTCCTGCCAAACGGTGATTGCGTGCAGATCTACGATACAGTAAATCGTTTCGATCCCACTGTTCTGCATCTCGACAAAACGTTTTACGGCCCCCAGATAGTTACCCAGCTGCAAATGGTTGGTCGGCTGGATGCCTGAAAAGACGCGTGGGGTGAATTTGGTCTCTGACATGGGGCCGCTCCGGCTGGATTTCTTAGCGTTGCTGGCTTAACGATGCACCACGCCCGCGTCAAGGAAGCCCTTTATGAATAGACCGTCGAACATCAGCCCCGTGAACCCGCTGCCACCCGTTGTGATCGCACTTGTGCTGATCATGATATTGAACGAAGCGATCTTTAGCTTGGGATCAACGGGTATGCTGCCGTTTGCTGGCGCAGAAGGCTGGCGTATTCAAGCCATTCAGGATTATGGCTTTTATGGTCAGATCATCGATGATTTTCTGGCACGTGGCACCATGGATCTTGACCGTTTGATCCGGTTTTTCACTTATCCCTTTATCCATTATTCTTTTACCAGCGCGATTTTTGGCTGCGTTTTTGTTGTGGCCTTGGGCAAATATGTCGGCGAAATCTTTCACCCCGTATCTGTTTTGATCATCTTCATAGGTTCTGCTTTGGGTGGGGCGATTGTTTATGGGCTTGTTTTGAATGCGCCACGCCCTTTGGCCGGTGCGTTTCCTAGTGCTTATGGGCTGATCGGGGCGTTCACATATATTCTGTGGCTGAAATTGGAACGGTTGGGTCAAAACCAGTTGGCCGCTTTTCGACTGATCGGATTTTTGATGTTTGCGCAACTGTTGTTTGGGCTATTGTACGGCGGTCACGTGCGCTGGGTTTCGGATGTGGCAGGGTTTGCGACGGGCTTTTTGCTGTCCTTCATCGTCAAGCCCGGTGGTCTGGCTGAACTGCGCGCCCGGATCAGACGGAATTGAGTTCGCATGGGCAGGCAAACCAATCGGTCAACTGGGAAAAAGCCAACCGAATAATGTTTGATTTATTCCCGCAACACCAATTCGACGCGACGGTTTAAGGCGCGGCCCGCTTCTTCTGAATTATTGGCAACTGGCGAAACTGGCCCCACACCCAACCCGGTCAGACGCCCGGTTTCTATGCCGCGTTCCTGCAAGGCCATCACAACACTTTTGGCGCGGGCTTCGGAGAGGGACATATTCATATCATACCCCCCAACCCAATCCGTGTGGCCCACAATAAAGAATTGCTGCTCTGGGTTGGCGGCCAAATAGGCCGCTGCTGTATCCAGTGTTTCATTGGATTCACTGGTTAAATCGGCGGTGCCGGTGTCAAAGTAAATGCCTTCCAAGACGACTGTTCCTGTTTCAACCAGCTTGGCGGACACATCTTCAATACTTCCAATCCCGATTTTATCAACCTCTAACGTTCCGCCGGTCACGATTGTCTGAAATATGCGGCGACTGTTGCTTGTGTTTGCAGACATCACCAGCATGATGTGCGCCTGTTGTCCGTTCTGTTCAGCCTTGGCGGTGATAATTCCAAAGTCGTTAAAGAAATCGATCCGCGATCCGCCAAACAACCCGTTATTATTAACGCTTTTGTTATAAAAATCGTTTCCTTTGGCGCCGCATTCATCCTCTCCAAAACAGGTAAAGATAATATCTGCATTCAGATCCTGCATGGCTTTTTGGTAATTGGCATAAAGCTGAAAGCCCGAAATCGAGCCGTCTTTGCTTCTGTATTCGATATTCGTGACCTGCCCGTCGACGGTCATCATTTCATAAGTTCCATCAATCATAGCAGAGCTGATCATTTGCGCCCGGTCGAATTCGCGGGATTTATAGTCATCAATGTAAAATCCGGGATAGCGCGATAAAAGAGGATGATCTGATGATCCTGTTTTATCTGTTTCAGCGGTTGCAGGTGCAGCCACGCTGAATGATATTAGGTAAATGCACGCAATTATTCTTTTGAATAACAATGAAATAGCCCCCACTTAGTTCAATATTATAATTGATTTTGTAAACCGTAAGATGTCAACACATACCACGCAATGCATCTGTAATTTCGTGCAAAAAGGCGGTGTAAACCGCACATCATTTTCAGACGAACACAAACCAAGGTCTATGTATTTTCCGTGGCATATTCTTTCAGCTTATCCAGTGATACGTATTGTAGCGTTTCAACATGGGTTGCCGCCAGATTAACTGAGGGGGCCATTCCGGCAGCTTCAGCATCTTTCCAGCGTGACACGCATAAACACCACCAGTCACCTGCCTTAAGGCCCGTGAACCCGTATTCTGGGCGCGGTGTGCTTAAATCATTGCCTTGCGCTTTTGAGAAAGCCAGAAATGCATCCGTCATATGCGCGCAAACCACATGCGTACCGCCATCTGTTGGATCGGTATTACAGCATCCATCGCGGAAGTACCCAGTCATAGGGTCGGTCGAGCAGAGCTGCAATTCAGTACCAAGTACATTTCTGGAAGCAGGTCGTGCCATTACCTATCTGCGCCGGTCGCGGCGCGAACTCATGGGTTGAAACGCCACGCCGACGTGGGCCTCGCAATAGGGTTTGCCTGCCTGAACCGGCAAACCACAAAACCAGAAATCTTCTGTTGCAGGATCACCAACAGGCCATTTGCATGTACGTTCGGTCAGCTCCATCAGGCTGATTTTCTTGGATTTCTTTTCAATTTCATTAACCTTGGCCAATGCCTCTGGGCTGATCTCATTCGCGGATGGCTGCGGTGGCAGGGGTTGCCCTGCGGGAATGATCGCCTTGCGCATTGGGATAATCGTTTTCGCCTCTGACGCTGGTTCTTTGGGCTTTGCGTCGGCCGGTTTGGCGCGCGGTGGCGCCTTGGCTTTGGCCTCGACTTTGGGCGCTTCTTTTTTGGCTGCGGCTTTTCCGCCACCAGATCCCGCGCGGTTCGACAGGCCCAAACGGTGCACTTTGCCGATCACAGCGTTACGCGTAACCCCGCCCAATTCCTTGGCAATCTGGCTTGCGGACTGTCCTTCGCCCCACATTTTCTTCAGGATTTCGACGCGTTCATCGGTCCAGGACATGACATTTCCTTCGTATAAAACAAAAACAGGCCGATCGGGGTTGAGTTTGCGGCCAAGACCCTATTCTAGTCACGCAGATCAAAGTTACAAGCGACAGAGGCGGGAAACATGGCAGAATCGACACAGATGGGCGTCAGACGCTTTGGCCGCGTTAATTGGATGGGCCTTTACACACTGTCTGAACGCGAAGTGCGACGCTTTCTAGCGGTCTGGACGCAAACTTTGGGGGCGCCGCTGGTCACCGCCGGATTGTTTTTGCTGATATTCAATCTGGCCATCGGCCCGCGTCGCGGGGATGTGATGGGGCAGCCGTTCATCGCGTTTCTCGCACCTGGCATCTTGATGATGACCGTGATCCAGAATGCGTTTGCCAATACATCATCATCGATTGTGATTGCTAAACTGCAGGGCAGTATCGTTGATACACTGATGCCACCCTTATCCCCGCTTGAGATGGTTCTGGGTTATATCGCAGGTGGGGTGATGCGTGGGTTTTTCGTGGCCGTTGCAATCGGTGTAGGAATGCTGGTGGTTCTGGGCGTTGGTATTCAATACCCGCTTTGGGCGCTGGTTTTCGTGCTTTTAGGGTCCATCATGTTGGCCGCACTTGGTATTGTAGCGGCGATCTTTGCAAATAAATTTGATCAGATGGCGGCAATCACCAATTTTATCATAACGCCTTTGGCTTTTCTGTCCGGTACGTTTTATTCCATAGAAAGCCTGCCGCTGGTCATGCAAACGCTGACCCATTGGAACCCGATCTTTTATCTGATTGATGGGGCACGATACGGTGTCCTTGGTGTTTCCGACAGTTCGCCCTGGTTGGGGCTGGCTGTTTGCACGACGACGACGTCGGCGCTTGTGATTTTGTGCTGGTATTGGTTCAAGCGCGGCTATCGGCTGAAAGCCTGACACGCCCTTCACGCCACGCCAGCAATAATGCGCCCGTCAAAATCGTACAGGCCCCGATGATCGAAATATGATCGGGGAATACATCAAAGATCAGCGCATCATAAAGTGCAGCAAAGATCAGTGTGGCATAGCTGAAGACCACAACAAAACTGGCATCGGCCCGCTTCATTGCGTTGACAAAACAGATTTGTGCACAGGCCATCAACACGCCAACACCCACCATTGCGTACCACTGATGCAGGGTTGGGGCCTGCCAGACGAATATCACAGCGACACTGATCAGGCATAAGCCCATCGAGTTATTGATCAACAGGATCTGAAACGGTGCCTCGCGCCCGGACAGCTTTTTTATAAAGATCAGCTCAAGCCCCAATGCCAAAGCGGCACCCAATGCCAGCAATGCTTCGGGCCTGAAGCTGTCGGGGTTGGGCCGTAACAGAATCATCGCCCCGATCAACGCAATCGCCGCGGCCGCCCATCGCCAAGGCCCGACGCGTTCGCTTAGGAAAAAGACCGCAAAAATCATACCGAAAATCGGGTTTAGAAAACTGATCGCTGTTGCATCTGACAGCGGGATAAAGGCCACAGCTGCAAACATCAGCGTGACACCGCCAGCCCCGCATGTTGTGCGGGCCGCATGCAGTCCCAGATTGGGCCGCATATTCAGGTGGCGATAAAAGACAGGCAGCATCGCAACCAACGCCAGCCAGGCAAACGCAAACCGCCCAAAGGTAATCTGAATGGGATGCGTGGGCGGACCTAATGTGTCCGTTCCCAGTGTCTTGGCCAGTAACGTTGTTCCCGCAATGAAAACGGTTGCCGTCAGCATCAGTGCAATTGCCATAGGTGGGTTGTGTGGTGTGGGCTCCATAAAGATCGCTATGACGGTGGTTTTGACGGGATTCAATTGCCCAAATGTGATTTCTTTGATCTGGACACAATAAAAGAAAGCGGCTACGTCAAGATCATGATCAAAACTGCGAACATCCTGACGCTTCGACGTCTTCGCCGACGCGCACGCTAAGCCTGCGCCTTTGATCCACCCTGTGCGTTGCACAGAAAACCTTCGTAAAACTTGACTTGGCCTTATCGCTCCGGCACTTAAAGGCTTCTAATTAAAGGACCATTCCCATGATCCCGTCTGTTCTGCCCACCTATAATCGCGCGCCGCTGACATTCGTCAAAGGCGAAGGATCCTGGTTAATTGAAGCGGATGGAACCCGATATCTGGATTTTGGGGCGGGTATTGCCGTGAATGCTTTGGGACATGCGCATCCGACTTTGATAAAAGCACTGACCGAACAGGCAGGCGCGCTTTGGCACACGTCAAACCTGTATCATATCCCGCAGCAACAGGCGCTGGCTGATAAACTGGTCGATACGACTTTTGCTGATACTGTCTTTTTCACCAATTCCGGAACTGAGGCTTGCGAGTTGGCCGTAAAAATGGCTCGAAAGTATTTTCACGAAAAAGGCCAACCTGAAAAAGTTGAAATTATTGCCTTTGATGGATCATTTCATGGCCGTTCCGCCGCTGGCATTGCAGCTGCCGGATCAGAAAAAATGACCAAGGGTTTTGGACCTTTATTGCCCGGGTTCACGCATCTGCCTTTTGGGGATCATGATGCGCTGACAGGCGCTGTGTCGGATACAACTGCGGCTATTTTGATTGAACCGATCCAAGGTGAAGGCGGTATTCGCCCGGTTCCGGATCAATGCCTGAAAGGACTGCGCGATCTATGTGATGAATATGGTATCTTATTGATTTTGGATGAAGTTCAATGCGGCATGGGTCGCACCGGTAAGCTATTTGCCCATGAATGGGCGGGCATCACCCCTGATATTATGATGGTGGCCAAGGGCATTGGCGGCGGTTTTCCATTGGGGGCCGTTCTGGCCACCGAAAATGCGGCCAGCGGTATGACGGCAGGCACGCATGGATCAACCTATGGCGGCAACCCTTTGGGCTGTGCCGTGGGCTGTGCGGTGTTGGACCAGGTGGCAGACCATGCTTTTCTGGACCAAGTCAATCAAACGGCAGGTTTCTTGCGACAAAAACTTGAAAGTCTTGTCGCCAGTCACCCGGATGTCTTTGAAAACGTACGCGGCAGTGGTTTGATGCTGGGCCTGAAGTGCAAAGTCACAAATACTGACGTTGTCAACGCGGGCTATGATCAACACATCCTGACCGTCCCGGCAGCTGATAATGTTGTGCGTCTTCTTCCAGCGCTGAACATCACATCAGATGATATTGGCAAAGCGATCACGCGTCTGGACAAAGCGGCAAGCAGTTTGAAAGTCACCGCATAGCCTTCATTTTATTCCAAAATACCGTCGTTTTGCCGTGCAGACAGCCGCATTCGACGTCAGAAAAAAGCGACAAGATATGAACCATTTTCTTGATATCCATAAAACAGAAGCATCCGATCTGCGGTCTATTATCGATAATGCAGGTGCAATGAAGGCCGCGCGCTCAGGTCGCCCCAAGGGTACACCTGATGATGACCAGCCTTTGTTAGGCCACATAGTGGCGCTGATTTTCGAAAAGCCGTCAACCCGTACACGCGTCAGCTTTGATGTAGGTGTGCGCCAAATGGGCGGGCAAACGATGGTTTTATCAGGCAACGACATGCAGCTTGGTCATGGTGAAACCATCGCCGACACAGCGCGTGTGATGTCACGCTATGTTGATCTGATCATGATCCGTACATTCGATGAAGCCGTCCTGACCGAGATGTCTGAATATGCCACCGTGCCTGTGATCAACGGTCTGACCGACCGTACGCACCCCTGCCAGATCATGGCTGATGTCATGACCTTTGAGGAACATCGTGGCCCGATTGCCGGTAAAAAGGTCGTCTGGACCGGCGACGGCAACAACGTCTGCGCCAGCTTCCTGCATGCCGCGGGGCAGTTTGGTTTTGATCTGACATTTACTGGCCCCGAAGTCCTTGACCCTGAACAGGAATTCGTTGATTTAGCCCGGTCCAAGGGCGCCAATATACAGATTGAACGCGATCCGATCAAAGCTGTTGAAGGTGCAGATCTGGTGGTGGCGGACACATGGGTCAGTATGCACGATGCCCAGTCTGCCCGCGAAAGACGCCATAATCTGTTGCGCGGCTATCAGGTCAATGACCACCTGATGGGGCATGCAAAACCTGACGCATTGTTCATGCACTGCCTTCCTGCCCACCGCGAAGAAGAGGCGACAAGCTCTGTCATGGATGGCCCCAATTCGGTGATTTTTGACGAGGCCGAAAACCGATTGCATGCCCAAAAAGCCATCATGCGCTGGTGCCTTGGGGTTTAAGTCAACTTAGTGAATAGTAGAATGATATCTTAGGCGGTGAAATCTGCCTAAGGTTTAATCAAAAACTTGATCCATATACTGATCGGGATGCCAAACCCGCCGGATAAGCTGTTTCAGCAAAACCCAAAACAGCAATAAGTTTGTCAGGATCGATAGAATACAAATCACGATCAAAAAGACGGTTACTGATGTAATCAGTAAGACTGGAAGTAGTTTTGATATGTCGAAAAACATAGTCGTTATCAGGAATGCCGCAGAAATTTGCCCTAGGAATATAACTATGGTCGCTGGCAGCATAATTACGAATGCAACCCAAAACGATATTGGCCTGTCTTGCATGATGCGCTGTAAAAATAGCCACGCTAGCCCCAAACATAGCGGCGCAAATGGGGCTAGATAATATGAAACTGGCACAACAATTTGTAGCCATTCATAGATTTTGTTGAACCGGAAACGGTCTGATAGTGCGTCAATGACAAAGACGTCTGTCAAGTAGCCGATCAATGCGATTAGAACGGGTGTTGCTATGCATAAAAGACAATTGTGACAGAACCTTAGTGCCTGTCTTTGGTCAGGGGTGATCGCAGAAAAAAGGGTCATGTGCTAAGGATTTCCGTATTAAATCTATCATGATCTTGTAGCATAAAATTGCGTACATGAAGCCTAATCAGGGCTTGATAAGTGGCTATTCCAGTTCGATCAACAAATCCTTGGCGTCGATTTGGCCGCCGGGTGATACATGAACGGCTTTGACCACAGCATCGCGTTCGGCGTGAATACCGGTTTCCATCTTCATCGCTTCGATGGTTAACAGCAGGTCGCCCTCTTTTACTTTTGCGCCCATTTGCACGGCGACGCTGGCCACCACGCCGGGCATGGGGGCGCCGATGTGGTTGGGGTTGCCGGGGTCGGCCTTGGGGCGGGCGGCAGTTTGGGATTTGACCATGCGGTTTGGCACGCGGATATTGCGGGGCTGGCCGTTGAGTTCGAAAAAGACTTTTACGTCGCCTTCCTCGTTCGTTTCGCCAATGGCCTGCAGGCGGATTTCAAGCGTTTTGCCGGGGTCGATTTCGACCGAGATTTCATCGCCCGGGTGCATTCCATAAAAGAAGTTCTTTGTCGGCAGGGTGCGCACGGGGCCATAGGTGCGGTGGCGGCCCATGTAATCCATAAAGACCTTGGGATACATCAGATAGCCGTTCAGGTCTTCGTCGTCGATGTCTTTGCCGTCCAGTTCGGCGCTGACCTCGGCGCGGACCTTTTCCAGATCGACGGGGGGCAGGGACTTGCCGGGGCGGTCTGTGTTGGGTTTTTCGCTTTTTAGCACTTTTTTCAGAATGCCGTCGGGCCAGCCACCGGGGGGTTGACCGAGGTTGCCGCGCAGCATGTCGATGACGCTGTCGGGGAAGGCCACATCGGTTTTGGGGTCTTCGACCTGGGCGCGGGTCAGGTTTTGGCTGACCATCATCAGGGCCATGTCACCGACCACCTTGGACGACGGCGTGACCTTGACGATATCGCCGAACATCTGGTTGACGTCGGCATAGGTCTGGGCGACCTCGTGCCAGCGTTCCTCCAGCCCCAGACTGCGCGCCTGTGCCTTGAGGTTCGTGAATTGTCCGCCGGGCATTTCGTGCAGATAGACCTCGGACGCGGGGGCCTGCTGGCCGGTTTCGAACGCGGCATAATGGCCGCGGACAGTTTCCCAATAATTGCTGATTTCACGAATGGCGGCGATGTCCAGACCGGTGTCGCGGTCGGTGCGGGCCAGGGCTTCGACGATCGACCCGAGCGTGGGCTGAGAGGTATTACCCGACAGCGCGTCCATCGCCGCATCAGCAGCATCCACGCCAGCTTCAGCCGCGGCCAGAATGGTGGCGCCTGCGATACCTGAGGTGTCATGGGTGTGGAAGTGGATGGGCAGGCCGATCTCATCCTTCAGAGCTTTGATCAGAACCCTCGCGGCGGCGGGTTTCAAAAGGCCCGCCATGTCTTTCAGGCCCAAAACATGCGCACCGGCGGCCTTCAGATCCTTGCCCATGGCGACGTAGTATTTCAGGTCGTATTTCGCGCGGTCAGGGTTCAGGATATCGCCGGTATAGCAGATGGTGCCTTCGCAGACCTTATCGGCTGCGATCACCGCATCCATGGCGACGCGCATGTTTTCGACCCAGTTCAGGCTGTCGAACACGCGGAAGACATCGACGCCGGTTGCGGCGGCCTGTTTGACGAAAGCTTGCACGACGTTGTCAGGGTAGTTGGTATAGCCGACGCCATTGGACGCGCGCAGCAGCATCTGGGTCATCACATTCGGCATGGCCGCGCGCAGGTCACGCAGGCGCTGCCAGGGGCATTCCTGCAAGAAACGATAGGCCACGTCGAACGTCGCCCCGCCCCAGCATTCAACGCTGAACAGTTGCGGCAGATTGGCGGCATAGGTCGGTGCGACGCGGATCATGTCGATGGACCGCATGCGGGTGGCCAGCAGCGACTGGTGCCCGTCGCGCATGGTGGTGTCGGTGATCAGCAGCTGTTTTTGCGCAGCCATCCAGTCGGCCACAGCCTGAGGGCCTTTTTCGTCCAGCAACGTACGGGTGCCGGGGGGCGGTGTTTCAACGCGCAGCGCAGGGGGCTTGGGGTCTTTGACATCGGCGGCGGGCTTGGGGCGGCCATCGGTTTCGGGGTGACCGTTCACCGTGATGTCGGCCAGATAAGTCAGGATCTTGGTCGCCCGGTCGCGGCGTTTCTTGAAATCAAACAGCTCGGGCGTCTGATCGATGAATTTGGTATGGTATTCGTTGTTCAGGAAGGTCGGGTGTTTCAGCAGATTTTCGACAAAGGCGATGTTGGTCGACACACCCCGGATGCGGAATTCACGCAGGGCGCGGTCCATGCGGGCGATTGCGGCCTCGGGCGTAGGGGCCCAGGCGGTGACTTTTTCTAAAAGGCTGTCGTAATAGCGTGTGATCACGGCGCCTGAGTACGCCGTACCGCCGTCCAGCCTGATGCCCATACCGGTTGCACCCCGATAGGCGGTGATGCGGCCGTAATCGGGAATGAAGTTGTTCTGCGGATCCTCGGTCGTGATCCGGCACTGGATCGCATGGCCGTCGAGTTTCACGTCATATTGGCTGGATGTGCCTGTCGCGTATTCCAGACTGCGCCCTTCGGCGATCAGAATCTGGGCGCGGACGATGTCGATGCCGGTGACCTCTTCCGTGACCGTGTGTTCGACCTGAACGCGGGGGTTGACCTCGATGAAGTAGAACTCACCCGTGGCCATATCCATCAGGAATTCGACGGTGCCTGCGCATTCGTAGTTCACATGCTGGCAGATTTTCTTGCCCAGACTGCAAAGCTGTTCGCGCTGCGTGCCGGACAGATAGGGGGCGGGCGCGCGTTCAACAACTTTCTGATTGCGGCGCTGGACGGAGCAATCGCGTTCATAAAGGTGATAGATATTGCCCTGCTTGTCGCCCAGGATCTGAACCTCGACATGGCGGGCCCTTTCGATCATCTTTTCCAGATAGCCTTCGCCGTTGCCAAAGGCGGCTTCGGCTTCGCGACGGCCTTCCAGAACTTTTTCTTCCAGCTCATCTTCGGACAGGATCGGCCGCATCCCGCGCCCACCGCCGCCCCAGGACGCTTTCAGCATTAAGGGATAGCCGACTTCAGCTGCTTCTTTCTTAATTGCCTTCATGTCATCACCCAGCACTTCGGTCGCAGGAATGACCGGAACGCCAGCTTCAATGGCGACTTTGCGTGCGCTGGCCTTGTCGCCCAGGGCGCGCATGGTTTCGGCTTTGGGTCCGATGAAGGTGATGCCATTCGCGGCGCAAGCGTCAACGAAATCGGGGTTTTCGGACAGCAGGCCATAGCCCGGATGGATCGCATCGGCGCCGCAGGCCTTGGCCACGCGGATCATTTCATCGATGCTTAGATAAGCCGCGACTGGCCCCAGACCCTCGCCGATGCGGTATGCCTCGTCGGCCTTAAAGCGGTGCAGGCACAGTTTGTCTTCCTCGGCATAGACGGCAACGGTGCGTTTTCCCAGTTCATTGGCCGCCCGCATCACCCGAATTGCGATCTCGCCTCGGTTGGCGATCAGGATCTTGTTGAATTCGGGCATGATGGTGTCCTTACTTTGCACTTGCAGCAAATGTGTATGAAGAAAATGTGAACAGGTAAACACGTAGTTCTGGGTAGATTGCGGTAACTTATCAGAAAATGCGCGGAACAACACCAACGGGCAAAGGGTTCTGTATGAAACCACTATAGAAAAAGGGAACAGGTTTCATGAAACGATTTGAAAACAAACGCATTCTGATTACTGGCGGTACCAGCGGGATCGGGCTTGCCACGGCCAAACGCATTGTGGACGAAGGCGGCGAGGTCGCAGTGACCGGAACTACGCAAGAGCATTTGGATGATGCAGGGCGCAGTCTGCCATCTGGCAGTTTGGTCTTGCGCAATGATGCCAGCGACCCGGATGCCGCTGTTGAACTTGCTGAAAAGATCAAGGATCAGATGGGCCAAATCGATGGCGCTTTTTTGAATGCGGGGTTTGGCGAAAACTATGCCACAGAAGATGTGACAGCCGAAGCTTTTGATACGATGATGAACGTCAATGTGCGCGGTCCTGCGTTGCAGATGGCCAAACTGAAACCCCTGATTGCGGAAAATGGTTCGGTTTTGCTGACAGCGTCAGTGGCGCCTTATCTTGGGGGACCAAAAGGGGCGATTTATGCGGCAACCAAAGCATCTTGTCTGGCAATGGCGCGCAGTTGGGCCAAGGATATGGCAGATCGGGGTATTCGTGTGAACGCAGTCGCGCCTGGTCCGATTGAGACGAATTTTTTCGATGCGCTTGGCAAAGGTGGCGATGACGCTGATGATATGAAAAAACAGATATCAAAAGCTGTTCCATTGGGGCGCATGGGTAAAGCAGAGGAGGTGGCTGCCGTTACAATATTCCTGCTGTCTGACGATGCAGCCTATGTCACCGGATCGGAATACATGGTCGATGGCGGCATGACCCTGCGATAAAACACCTTAGCCAAATTTACCTGTGCGCCACTGCAAAGATGCGGCATATAGACCGACCAATGTTAAAAGCAATCCACCTGTAACAAAGGCGGCGCCGATGGACAGCCAACTTGCAATGATCGCACCCAAAAACGGTGCGGTCAGCAGTGCGGTGGTGTTGGCGGCTTCGCTTAATGCGGTGACCCGTGCCATGTGATCCTGACGTGTTTCAGTTTGGATAATCGTTCTTATTGGTACCACGCTCATTGCTGATGTCAGACCCAGAAAAAAGAAAACGATAAGAAATATTGGGAATAAAACTTCGGTTTTCAGCATTTCAGATATACCAAGCCCTGTGACCAATACGCCTGCGATTGCCGATGCTAGGCTGACCAGACCGAAAGGCCTCCGGGTCGTTACGCTCATCCCAAAATAAATTGCGCCGATTACGCCACCAGCGCCGACAGCGGACAGGGCAAGACCAAGATCAGTTTGATCAAATCCCAGATCGCGGGTAAGCGGTGCGATCAGGGTGTCATAGAAAAACATGCCAAAATATCCACCTGCCATCAAGATAAGTGCACCGCGCAAAAGTGGCTTGCCGCTGATCTCTTGCCAGCCATCGCGGAGACCCGCAAAAAGGGACCCGGTATCGGTGATTTCGATGCCCTGACGGATAATCGGTTTTAGTCCGATCAAAATCGAAACAGTAACAAGCGAGACGACGGCATTCAGCAAAAAGACCTGACTTGGCGCGAATACAATCAATAAGGCACCGCCCAATGCAGGAGCAACGATTTTTGAAGTCTGATTTATGGCGTGGCTAAACCCATTGGCGACCATTCTTTCATTTGGTGTGGTCGTTGCTTGAATTGCTGACTGCTTTGCCGGCGTGAAAAACGCATCGACGGCACTTCTTATAAAGACCAGAATCAACAAAATTTGCCAGTTTGGTGCTAAAGCCAAGCTTGCTGTCATGATGGCACGACCAAGGTTGCTGAAAATCAGCACAGTTTTAAGGCTTGATTGATCTATCAAAACGCCCGCAAAAGGCCCGACAATCACATATGGTAGTCCAAGCGCCACAGCCAAAAAGGCGAATACAATAGGGTCTGCAGACCACGTAAAGGTCAATAGCGCCCCAATCGCCACGACATCCAGCCAGTCAGCAAAGTCCGCGGGTAGTTGCGCGATCAGAATACGGCGCAGTTGCGGTTTTTTGGAATATTACCAAGTGGTTTCATGGCTAATTCGTTACCGCTATACCAACCTAATGACCAACACGTGCCATGCGGTCGCACCTAGGGTGTCACTCGTCCATCCTAACATATATACATATCAACAGAAATACGCTGAGGTTATTATGGATACCCTAATCCTGTCGCGCATTCAATTTGGCGCAAATATATCGTTTCATATCCTGTTTCCCACGATTACGATCGCATTGGGTTGGGTCTTGCTGTTTTTCAAACTGCGTTTCAGCATGACAGGCAATACAAAATGGATGGAGGCCTATCGCTTTTGGGTTAAAGTCTTTGCGCTGAGCTTTGCGATGGGTGTCGTATCCGGCATCACTATGTCGTTCCAATTTGGCACAAACTGGCCCGGTTTCATGGAGGCCGTGGGCAATATCGCAGGCCCGCTTTTGGCGTATGAAGTGCTGACCGCGTTTTTTCTGGAAGCCGTTTTCCTGGGTATCATGCTGTTTGGCTTTTCCAAGGTGCCAGGCTGGCTGCATACCACGGCGACGTTTTTGGTGGCCTTTGGAACTACGATGTCAGCCTTTTGGATATTGGTGTTGAACAGTTGGATGCACACGCCTGCGGGCTTTGAAATGCGCGATGGCGTGGCCCATGCAACCGATTGGTTTGCTATCATCTTTAACCCATCCATGCCGTATCGCTTGGCGCATATGTTGTTGGCATCCGGTCTGACGGTTGCATTTCTGATTGCGGGTCTGTCTGCCTATCGTTGGCTGATCGGGGATCGCAGTGATGGCGTTCGTGCAACTTTACGTACGGGTCTTACAATTGGTGCGCTTTTGATCCCAGTGCAGATATTTATGGGTGATTTGCATGGGTTGAATACGCTGGAACATCAACCACAAAAAGTGGCCGCGATGGAGGGGAATTGGGAAACTGGCACTAATATTCCGCTGGTTTTGTTCGCAATTCCGGATGAAGAGGCACGCGAAAACCGGATGGAGATCGCAATTCCAAACGGGGCCTCATTGATTTTAACGCACTCTACTGATGGTATTGTGCCTGGGCTAAATAACTTTGTGGCCGAAGACGGCACGGTGCTTCATCCCCCTGTCGCGCCTGTATTTTATAGTTTCCGAATTATGGTTGGTACGGGCATGGCCATGCTGCTGTTAAGTTGGGCAGGGATCGGACTGATGATGTATAAACGGCGCGGTGTTGAAGGGCTGCCCAAGCCACTGCTTTATATATTGGTTCCAATGGCCTTTTCGGGTTGGGTTGCCACGCTGGCAGGTTGGTACACCACAGAAATCGGTCGTCAACCTTGGCTTGTGCAAGGTGTTTTGACCACCAAACAAGCCGTGGCAGATGTGCCAGCACCCTTTGTTGCATCAACTCTGATTGCGTTTTTGGTCATCTATGTAGTTTTACTGACAGCCTATATCGGGGTCTTGTTCTATCTTGCGCGCAAAGCGGCCAAGGGCGAACCGATTGGCACGCGCGTTCCGCAATCACAACAAGCAATGGTCCCGGCGGAGTAAGCTCATGTATACTTTTGGCGATCCAGCCCTTTGGCTGCCCATAGTTTTTGCCGCTCTTATGGGGCTTAGCATTTTGATTTATGTGGTTCTGGATGGGTTTGATCTAGGCGTTGGGGTCTTGTTTCCCTTTGCGACACCGGATGAAAAAGACCGTATGATCGCATCTATCGGCCCGTTTTGGGATGCAAATGAAACATGGCTTGTGCTGGCAATAGGATTACTGCTGGTGGCGTTTCCTGCGGCCCACGGCACCATTCTGACTGCGCTATACTTACCTGTAGCGATTATGCTGATCGGTTTGATCCTGCGAGGTGTGGCTTTTGAATTCCGCGCCAAGGCGCCAACCAATCACAAGGCATCCTGGAACTTTGCCTTTTTCACAGGCTCAATGATGACGTCATTGTCACAGGGTTTTATGCTGGGCATGTACATCATGGGGCTTGAATACACCTGGGCCACATTTGCGTTCGCCTGTCTCACAGCTGTATTCCTGACGGTTGGTTACAGCTTTATCGGTGCGACTTGGCTGATCATCAAAACAGATGAAGAACTGCAATTGAAGGCCGTGAAATGGGCCAAGGGCGGCATTTGGGGGCTGGTGTTGGGCCTTGGGGCAATTTCGCTTGCGTCCCCGATCGTCAGCTCGCGTATTTTTGACAAATGGTTTTCTTTCCCCGAAGCAATCTTGCTGGCACCGTTACCATTGATGTCAGGGGCCTTGGTCGTTCTGGTGTGGCTTGCACTAAAGCGGTTGCCTACTAAAGATGACAGTTGGGCCTGGTTTCCGTTTGCAGCGTCGGTGGTATTGTTCACGCTGGCTTTTTTCGGTTTGGCGTACAGCTTTTATCCGTATGTTGTTCCCGAAAAACTGACAATTTACGAAGCTGCAAGCGCACCGGAAAGTCTGTTCATTATTTTGATCGGGACATGTTTCGTGCTGCCAACGATTATAGCCTATACAGCACTTGCCTATACGGTGTTCCGCGGCAAAGCGACCGAACTGACGTATGATTAAGGGTGCGCGCACCAAAGGACTTAGCTTTGATTTGCAGAAAAAGTATCTAACATTTGGACAGTTTTGTTCATTTCAAAAAGAAAACTATCCATTGTCATGTTGAACTTAATAACATCTGCTGTCTCTGGGAGTGCACCCGCAGCGACTGATTTCGCGACAGACGATACAGCATCCCAATGGGTTTTGGTCAATTCAAGCTGCGCCTTGATTTCAGGTGAAGGCGCAGGTTTGATGCCCGCATTCGGATTACCATTTATGAATGCGTCCAATGAGGCTTCGAAAATATAAATCGTCTCTTCAAGCTCGGCGCGAATTTCTTCGTGGCCACTATGCGCGAAGCAGACTTGTTTCGCCACTTTTTGCGACAGCATCCGTTGACGACCATACATATCGATCAGTACGGCATCCGCAAACCCACCACCAATATGATCTGAATAAGCTGAATTCATCATGACAACCAAATTGTTGTTCAAATTAAGCAATTCAGGTGTCATGTTGGCAACGACGCTTGCAGCGTCTTGCGCTGCAATATTGCCATCAAGTGTTCCTTCATAAATCTTATTAAGAACGCGCCACTTTTCGTCAACTTCATTCCACGCTTGTATAACGATCTGTTTTCTTTCGACAAAAAGTTTCAAATCAGGATTTCCCTGACGCATACCAATATGAACAGTACGATAATCGTTTTCTGCCGTTTTCAGTACTTCACGGTTCTTTTCAACATTGATCCCACTTTCGATAAAGCAAAACGCTTTGGCCATGCGTTGTGTCAGCATCCGTTGTCTGCCGCCCAGATCAAGACGGGTGGTGACAGTTTCGGATGACACCAGCGTATCTTCTGCATGGGCCTGATGAGTTGCAATAAAAGCAGGGGATATAAGCGCTGCTGTCAGCGCGACAATTTTTACATAATTAGGCATTGTTTCACTCTTTCATTAAACACACATACAAAGGATCGGCATCCCACTAGCGGCTGTCCCCCTAACAAACCACTAAGTTGACTCATAGCCTTAGACATTATCAATTGGACTTTTTTACGGAAAATTCACGCAATACTTTAGGCTAATTTACTTTAGGTAATGATTTTAGTAGTGCGAATGATTAGGATGTAAAAATGTATGAAAATACGGGAAATCACTTATATTATAGGGAGGTTACGAAGATATGTAATTTTACTTAACTGAGTTGAGTTTAAACAAAACACAAAAATTCATAATCCCATTACAGTGAAAAATAACATATTTTTGCAATATCCACATTTCAAATTTTAACTATTTTCTAAAACTTGGAAAGTATGTCCAGGTATTAATTACGGCTGATCACACGATGCGTGACCGCTTTCCAATCCAACGCGTCAGTCAACGCGTCTTCCATGCTTAGCGTATGTTTGAATTTACCATTTTCAAGAAATTGAGCCACTTGTGCAATCACCAGCGGGTTATTCATCATAAAGGTATGGCTGGTTTTCAAGACAATATGATCCGTCATCCCATCTAATATGGTGCTTTGGACGGACACTTTACCATCGTTTTCACCTTTAATCATTGATCCCAACACAGGGTTCAGTGAAACTGTTCCCGCGATGATGCCCACTTCATAATCAGGCGAGGGTAATATGTTCGGGGTGCTGGACGTATCAGTACCCAATTCCATACCCGCAGGACCATTTATCCACTCAAATGCACTATAGTTACCCAAAGTATCAACGATTTCAGACCCTTGGTTCGGGGGCGCTAGCATCACAACACGGCCAAGGGCAGCTGGCTTTTCATCGGCAAGCCATGCGCGGATCAGAATGCCACCCATTGAATGAGTTACAAAATTAACTTGGTCGTAATCTTCGCATTTCGAAATAGCTTCGGGGATTGTTTTACTGGCAAGGTCATGAATGTTGCCTTCGGTCGAGGGATAGTTTTGGTTTACAACGTTGTAACCCGCTTCGCTAAGTGCTGCTTCCATAATGGTGAAAGAGGCGTCGGTGCGGGCAAGTCCATGCAGTAGAACAACGCAATTTGACGCAGCCAAAGATGCCGTAGCTGACAGAATAAAGATAATAAATCCAAGTTTGAACATAAGGGTATACATATTACCAAATCGCAGAACCGTAAGGTGCGGAAAACCTTACCTTGCGTCACGGAAACACGTAGTTTGAAAGAATGTCAGAGTTCTTGCAATGACATGCATAAACAGACCTGACGCACACGCCGTGCATCAGGTGTGATGTCTTTGGGGATCAAAGGGCTTTTAATTCGCCTGCAGACTCGCGGCCATCGCGACCTTCGACCATCTCGTATTGAATTTTCATGTTATCAGCCAAACCGGTCATACCGGCACGTTCGACAGCCGAAATATGTACAAAGATATCATTACCTCCATCGTCAGGTGCAATGAAACCATATCCCTTGGTCGTGTTGAACCACTTCACGGTTCCTGTCGGCATTCGTCTTCTCCTTCAAGTCGTCCGCCCACGGTATTGTGGCGGGGTGGTGCAGCCTAGCCTTCCGTCGTCAGCTGTCTCAAAGAAAGAGGGCGGTCGTCAGGAATTAGTCTTCACATTTCTAATTTTATGTCGCTAGTTTGAAAGGCAAGTGAAACACTGTTTTAACACGCTTAATTGGCGTTTTACTGCCGATTTGATGAAAAGGGATGCTATGAAATTGTACATGCTGAAGGCTTGCGACACCTGTCGCAAGGCGATGAAGGAACTGCAATCTGCGGGGCATTCCATTACGACAACAGATGTCCGCGATGATGGTATATCACAGCAAGATCTTGAGCGGTTTTTGCACGCATTTGGGGATGATCTGCTGAACAAAAGATCAAAGACATGGCGCGATCTGGATGAAGATCAGCGCGCACTTGTACCGCTTGCGCTTTTACAGGCCCACCCGCTTGTGATGAAACGCCCCGTCATTGATGACGGAACGCTTTATTTGGGGTGGGGCAATGATGTGCAGGCTAAGCTGATCGGTTAAGCAATCGGTCCAGCGACAGTGGTCCTGCACCGCGTACGATCAGAACGATCAATAAAAAGACCCAGAATGCGCGCTGATCAGAAATAATGCCGGATGATACATTGTCGAACCACGCACCGGGTGCCTGTCCATGGCCCGTAATGTCCACCAGGCTTTGCATGGCGACAAATCCGATCATACCCAAGGCGGCCAAACGGGTTAGCAAGCCTACAACGATCAATGCAGGCAGAATAAATTCTGCCCATGTCCCGGCCACGACGACAAGCCAATGAAAGATACCAAGTTGGCTGGCGTCATAGCTGATGGCCTCCATCGTTTTGGGAAAAATTTGTGCATATGCATTGAAGGATGGGCTAAACAGCCCCGTAAATCCTTCGCCTAGTTTGGTCATCGCTGAATTCCAGTAATAGATCAGTAAGACACCCGCAAAAACGATCCGGGCCAATGTTGGCGTGATCCAGTCGCCAACATTCTGAATAGGGGTGAAAATAGAGGAGTGGAGTGCGGCGATACGGTTCATTCTTATGTCTCGATTATGTTTGTGATGGCGCCACCAGCAAGCAGTGCGCCAAGCGTTATGGTCAGGTCGAAATCAGGTGTCAGTTCTGCGGCATCGCTAAAAGCTTCGCCGAAGGATTTCGTGCGCAAAGCCGTGATAAACGTTGCTGCGCCGGGCGGCAGCAGTGCGACTTGCGGATCATACTCGGGCCGGGTGATCAGCACCTCTTCGGCCTGCATCTGTGGCTTGGGTGCGCCAGATGACATGTTCACTTGCCAGATTGCATGGATTGGCCACGGGGACGTTACCATCTGCATAGATGGGGCAAGCGATAGTCGCGCCGTCATCAACTGATCTGGTGGCATGTTTTGCAATACATCAGGTGCAATGGCACTGCTGTCGGCGGCATGGTAAGATTGACGGATCGCCAGTTCTAACTGTGCGATATCCGGCAGATAGCCAATTTTCTGAGCAGGTTCAAACTGTTGCAGGAATGCAGGCATATCTTGGCCGTAAAACATCATCATCGGTGTTTTTGGCGGATGTTGCCGCAAATAGATTCCAGCCATAGCGCGAAAGAAATCCGGGCCGACCAGTTTATAGATGACCGGAAACGCGGCCTCTAAAGCATCTGTCAGACTGACGGCCACGTTGTTACGATAAACAGCGAAACGTTTCGGTGTCGGCAAGCCCTTGGGGTCCAGAAGGCCGGCAGGCAAAGCCATGGATGGATCCAATAAAGCGGCTGTAAATTCGGTTTGATCGGTCATTGGACCAGTGCAGCAAGGGCTGCATCTGCGCGATCGGCTTCGGCGGCCAGTATGGGCCATTCGGGCACATCGGTGTCCCATTCGATTAATGTTGGCACGGGTCCGGTGCGGCTAATTGTGTGGGCATAAAGGGCCCAAACCGGATCAACGACTTCGCACCCGTGACTGTCGATCAACAGCGGCGCACCATGATCATCTTTGTCTTCATCGTGCCCACCAAGATGGATTTCGCCGACATATTCCACTGGAAAGCTGTTGATATAGCTGACGGGATCGGTGTGTTGGTTTGTGGCAGATACAAACACATTATTCACATCCAGCAGCAGCCCACATTCTGTACGGGCGACGATCTGTGCAAGAAAGTCAACCTCGGCCATGGTTGACGCTTCAAACGCCAGATAATTTGATGGGTTTTCCAGCAGCATCTGACGGCCAAGAAAATCTTGCACATGTTTGATGTGATCTGCCACGCGGGCCAGGCTGGTTTCATTATAAGGTACGGGCAGCAGGTCGTTCAGGAAATGGGTGTCATGTGTTGACCAGGCTAAATGTTCTGAAAAGCTGGCGGGATTCAGCCAGTCAATCAGATGCTTTAAGCGGGCAAGGTGATCGGGGTCCAACTGGGCCTCTCCGCCGATGGACAGGCCAACGCCGTGAACAGAAATTGGAAAACGCTGTGCAAGATGTTTCAGCTGCGCGATGGGGCGACCGCCGTCCCCCATATAGTTTTCAGCATGAATTTCCAGCCAGCAAACAGGGCCGGGGTCTTTCATGATATCAGAAAAATGCTGGGGCTTGTATCCAACACCGGGTTTGGCAGGCAGGGCGTCAAAACAGGGGCTGGTGTCAAGCATGAGCAAGTCTCCGAAGCAGTGTTGCGCCCCCCGCAAGATAGGGGAGGGCGCAAAATGACTTATGCAGGCAGGTCGCGATCCAGTGCTTCAAGCGAACCTTCACGCTCTGATCCGTCAGCCATTGCAGGTAGTTCGATGTCTGCACATGTGCCAGCTTCAACCAGGGTCCATGCGTTACCTTGGTAATCAACTGTTGATGTACCGGCGCATGATGTGCCTGGGCCAGCTGCACAACCGTTTTCACCAGCAAGAGATACGCCATAGCATTTTTCTTGGGCTTGAGCGTTAACAGTTGTTGTAGAATATGCAGTCAGAGCAGCTGCGACAGCGCCGGCAACGGCAAGAGTTTTAACTTGGTTGGACATGGTGTTCCTCGTGTTTTTTCATTCGCATACCGCTTGTTGCGGTGTCTTAGTGGTAGCGAACTATCATACTATCTTACCACTCACGACGGCGTGTGTCGCATGCGCGTCAGCAAATGTGAGCTTTTTGTGAGGAATGTTTCAGCATATTCTGGCCAATCTTATGAAAATAGCGCATCTTTTCCCTGTTTAAAGGAATGGAATGTGCGACAGATTGGCACAAATGTTACAAACTCGATCACGAGAATCGGGCATATAAAAGATTATTTCAACAAATCTGGGGGCGTTGCTTCCTTGGAAAGCTGATCCGTCAGTTCTTTTAGCTCCTGAACCGATGTCTGTTTTTCACCCAAACGTCGTACCGATACAGTCCGATCGGCCACTTCCTTCATTCCACACGCCAGAATGACAGGTACTTTGCCAACAGAATGTTCACGGACCTTATAGTTGATCTTTTCATTGCGAATATCTGCCTCAGCTCGGATGCCTGCGGCTTTCAGCGTTTCTACGACTTCACGCACATAGTCATCAGCGTCCGACACGATCGAGGCCACAACAATCTGACGTGGGGCCAGCCAGAATGGTAATCTTCCTGCTGAGTTTTCGATCAAGATGCCGATAAAGCGTTCAAAAGACCCAAGGCAAGCGCGATGCAGCATATAAGGGCGATGTTTCGCGCCATCTTCACCGATGTAAGTTGCTTCAAGCCTTTCCGGCAGGTTTGGATCAACCTGGAAAGTACCGCACTGCCATTCGCGACCAATCGCGTCGGTTAGTTTGAAATCAAGCTTGGGTCCGTAAAACGCCCCTTCGCCTTCATCCAGCGTATAGGGGTGACCTGTTGCTTTGATCGCATTTTCCAACGCGCTTTCGACATGATCCCAGCTTTCTTCGGATCCGACCCGTTTTTCAGGTCGCGTGGCGAACATGATCTCGAATGTCTCGAACCCAAGGTCTTTATAAACGCCGGCCAGGTAATCGATAAAGGCGGCGCATTCTGCCTCAATCTGGTCTTCGCGGCAAAAGATATGCCCATCATCCTGTGTAAAGCCCCGCACGCGCATGATGCCATGCAGCGCGCCAGAGGGTTCATAGCGGTTACAAGATCCGAATTCCGCCATTCGCAGCGGCAGATCGCGATAGGATTTCAGGCCCTGATTATAGATCTGTACGTGGCACGGACAGTTCATAGGCTTCAGCGCGTTGATCGCCTTTTCGCGGGCGTGTTCTTCGTCAACCTCAACGATGAACATGTGTTCCTGATATTTGTCCCAATGCCCCGAGGCTTCCCAAAGTTTGCGATCTACGACCTGAGGCGTGTTGACCTCTTGATACCCTGCCGCACGTTGTTTGCGGCGCATATAATCTTGAAGTTCTGTATAGATCTGCCAGCCGTTGGGATGCCAAAAGACCTGGCCGGGGGCCTCTTCCTGCATATGGAACAGGTCCATTTCGCGGCCCAGTTTGCGGTGGTCACGCTTGGCGGCTTCTTCCAGGAAATGCAGATGCTTTTTCAGCCCTTCTTTATTCAGAAATGCCACACCATAAATGCGTTGTAGCATTTGGCGATCGCTGTCCCCACGCCAATAGGCACCGGCGACTGACATCAACTTGAATGCATCGGCAGGCACTTGGCCAGTGTGCTGCAAATGTGGCCCGCGACACAGATCTTGCCAATCTCCATGCCAATACATCCGTAAAGGTTCATCCCCCGGAATGGCGTCGATCAGTTCGACCTTATAAGGCTCATTATTATCCTGATAGTGCTTTACAGCACGGGCGCGATCCCAGACTTCGGTCGTCACGACATCACGCTTGTTGATGATCTCTTTCATCTTCTTTTCAATGGTGGCCAGATCTTCGGGGGTAAATGTTTCCTTGCGATCAAAATCATAATACCAGCCGTTTTGGATCACAGGACCGATTGTGACTTTCACGTCTGGCCAGATTTCCTGCACTGCGCGGGCCATAATGTGCGCCAGATCGTGGCGTATTAGTTCCAGCGCCTGTGGTTCATCTTTCAATGTATGAATAGCGATGGAGGCATCAGCTTTAATCGGCCACTGCAGATCCCAATGTGTGTCATTCACAGTGGCCGAAACTGCTTTTTTCGCCAAAGAACTGGAAATGCTGGCCGCAACGTCAGCAGCTGTTATGCCAGCTTCATAACTGCGCGCATTGCCATCGGGAAAAGTAAGGGAAATCTGTGCCATTGTCTGGCTCTCCTCGTCGGTTTGGCGCCCACGGAACGCCCGATTGCGGGTTAAAATCTGAGCTGTCTTTTGACGAGTGGGCCGAAACAAGTCAAGCCGTGACGTTATCCATCCATTGCGATAACAAAACCAACAGCGCCAGCCACGATAGCAAATAAGATAACAGCCATTGCAATTTTCCAGGCGGACCAGGGGCGTTCGCCCTGGACACGGCCAGTGCAGCCGTTCACGACAAAGCGATAGGTTTCACCGCGATATTTATAGGCGGCCAGCCAAACCGGTAACAGAACATGTTTGAATGTAATGGCGCTTATTTGCGTATTCATATCGCTGATACGTTGCCGATCACCACCGATGTCAAATTTCACGTCCCGCTCAATCACACGGTTCATAATCTCACGTGCTTCAACAAAACCGTCGTCCAGTTCGACCGTGTATCCTTCGGCGCGAAACCCTGCCAGAAATTCGGGCTGATAAGGTTCAAGCTGCGACAGATCCCAAGGCTGCAAAGCGTCTGTATATCGCTTTGGCAAACTGTGTGATGCCAGAACAAGCACGTCATCGAAAAAGCGACCGACCCGCCCAGACGCACTGGTCCAGCGGACCTTGGCAACCTGTTCCTTACGTCGTTCACCATTCACAACGCGCGTTCGGGTTTCATAGTAAACCGTCCCGCGCTGGCCACGGTATTGGGTCTTTGTATCGGCATCAAAGGTCCAATAGGGCACGTAGATACCATCCATTTTCCGACCCTTACGTGCAAATTCCTGCAATCCATTAGGGGCAAACCACAATCGTCCCAGCCAATTGGTCATCGCTTTGCGTGCGTCGGTTTCATCCAGAATAAAGGGCAGCACACCTTTGGGTTTGATATGGCGATGGATGCCGGTGCCTGTGACAATAGGCGTTGCACAGAATGGGCATTCAGTGGCGTGTGTTGCGCCATCAAATTCCACCTGTGCACCGCAATTATCGCATTGAAGCACACGGGTTTCTTCGATTTCATCATCCGTCAGATCGTGAGCAAGCGCTTTGCGAAAATCCAACTCTTTGATTGAATTGCCCCAGAAACCTTTTTCGCGCAACTGTTCCTGATTACCACAATGATCACAGATCAAAAGACCTTCGCCGGGCGCGAACCGATAGTCTGCGCCACAGTTATCACAGGGAAAGCGGTGTTCCTGAACACCGTCAGCCATTGTGGTTTACGCCCCTGGCGGGGGCGGGGGTGGCATCACAGTGAAAAGCTGCGCCAATTCGTTCACATCTTCGGCTTTCATCCAGCCATCCTGACCTGCGGTCCAAACGAAGGTTTCGCGCGTCAGATTGCCGTCAGATGCCATACGGCCCATATCCGCCTTGGAATAGGGGCCTTTGGTTTGACCGTTTTCCGCAACATGCCAGACGTGTTCGACAGGTGGCGGCGGCGGTGCGGCAGAAGCGGGCTGTTGCCCCCATTGCCCGGCATTATTCATCTGGTTGGCCATTGCCATGCCCATACCCAAGCCCATGCCCGCACTCATTTCGCCACCGCCACTTGGATTGCTGGCAGCTGTCGTCATGGCTTGGGCTGCGGAATATTGTGTGAACTTGTTCAGATCGCCCGTAATACCGATCGACGTACGTTTATCCAATGCCTGTTCCACCGCAGGGGGCAGTGAGATATTTTCGATATAAAGTTCAGGCAATGACAGGCCATAACTTGCGATGGTTTCAGTGATCGCGGCAGCAACCAGCTTGCCCATTTCACCTGTATTGGCGGCCATATCCAAAACCGGCACACCGGATGAGGCCAGTACACGACTGAATTCCTGCACGATGATATTGCGGATCTGAAAGCTGATCTCATCCATCGTGAATTCGCCGTCAGTGCCCACGATTTCCTGCATGAACTTTGCGGCATCCGTCACGCGCACGCTGTAAGTGCCAAAAGCACGCAAACGCACAGGGCCAAATTCCGGATCACGACACATGATCGGGTTTTTCGTACCCCATTTCATGTCATTGAAGCGGGTCGTATTTACGAAATAAATCTCGGACTTGAACGGGCTTTGAAAACCATGATCCCAATGCTGCAGCGTGGTCATGATCGGCATGTTGTTGGTCTCAAGCATGTAAAGACCGGGCTTGAAAACATCGGCCAACTGGCCTTCGTGAATAAATACAGCAGCCTGACCTTCGCGCACGGTCAGTTTGGCGCCGTATTTGATAGCATGCCCTTGCCGTTCAAATCGCCAGACCATGGTGTCACGCGTGTCATCCGTCCAATGGATAACATCGATCAGTTCGCCTTTTAGAAAATCCAGAATACGCATGGATACGCCTACCAATGATAAAGTTTCTATGTCCCCATAAAGCTGGGCATTGTTTGTATTTAAGTCAACATCCTACTGCAAATTCAATCGTTATGACTGGTTGCGGCCAACGATAAGTTCTCGTGCAACCTTTTCTGCAATTGGGCGTGCTTCACGTGCGGTCATTCCACTTTTCATGCGTGGATCATAAAGCATTTTCAAAAGAAATTCGTCATGATCAGTCAGAAGCCCAAATTCTTCGTCATCATTAAAGATAGATGGCCGCGCCAGCGCGCTGTCGTTGGCCAGCCCAAGACCTTGGGCAAGTTCTTCGTGAATGCACGATAGCCGCATCAGATCAGGATGTTCGCCGCGAATGATCGCAATCGCTTTGGAATACGAACTGCTCTCTGCATCGGCAGAAAACGCAAAAACCAGACATAACGTTGACCTTGGCATATCCACGACTGTACGAATGGATGTGTCTGAAATACCCGGTACAATTTCTTTCAATCGCGGGGCAATGGCGCGCCTGTCGTCTTCGTTCAGAAGTAAAACATGAAAGTTTGCAGTATCGTTAGAAACTGATATCGGCACCTTTGTCAGGTTCGATAGACGACTGGAATAGGATATGACGCGATTCATATCCAACGTGCGCTGTGCTTTTGGTATCGTACGTCCGAATTCGATTTTCATACGAATGGGTTGTTCCCATTTTCGCAGACGACTTTCCGTTTCGCGCGCGATCATGATGTCACCAGCGGGGCGGTATTCATCAAAAAGTGCGATCCGGATGAAGTTTTCAACCAGATTGCGCGTGTTGAAGGGGACATCAGGGCCACCGCCATCTTGGCGTAACAGACCTTGTGCGACCAGATCACGCTCAAGCTCATTGTAATGGCGTTCAAGCGCAAAACTTTCGGCAGACCGTCGAATAACGCGTGGCGCAGGCTGAGTGCGCGGGGCGATATTTGCCTCGGCTTCAGGCGGGGTTTCGGGTGCTTCTAGCTGAGTACACCCGGCAGCCCCTATCAATCCCACGATCCCGGCCGTTCGAAGAAATGTTTGCGCCCCCAGCAATGTGTTTAGCCTTGCGTCTGGGTGTCAGCTGCATCCGGACGCGCGCGGACTTGACCAGCGCTTGCGGCGGATAATGTATCGCGCAGTTCGACTTCCATGTTTTGCAGCTCTTTTTCTGCTTCGGCCCGCTTGCGTTTACCTTCATCAGCAATTTGCAGGCTTTCTTCAATCGTAGCGATCAATTCTGAATTAGCGATTTTGACAGCTTCAATATCGAAAACGCCGCGTTCCATTTCCTGGCGAACCTGCTTATTGGCCTCGCGCAGGTTTTTCGCATTTGCCGTCAATAGTTCATTCGTCAGATCGGTGGCATCGCGCACGGCGGCGGCGGCTTCTGACGAACGTTGGATCGTTACAGCTTGTGCCAGTTGGGTTTCCCAAAGCGGAACTGTGTTGACCAGCGTCGATTTGATCTTATTGACCAATGATTTGTCATTTTCCTGGACAAGACGGATCGACGGCAATGATTGCATCGTCACCTGACGTGTTAGTTTCAGATCATGAACACGACGTTCCAGATCGTCACGGGCGGCGCGTAAATCACGTAATTCCTGCGCTTCCATGACCTGTTTGTCTTCGTCAGCGGCTTTGACTTCGGCCTCTTTCGCCGGAATAATCTGGGTATCCAGACGTTTGATTTTTTCTTCACCTGCCGCGATGTAAAGCGCCAGTTCATCATAGAAATTCAGTGTTTTTCCATAAAGCTGATCGAGCGATTCAATATCTTTCAAAAGCGTGTGTTCGTGGCCCAGAAGCTGGTCCGTGATCATATCAATCTGATTTTGCACGCCTTCGAACTTTGCCATGAATTTGGCCGCAGGTGCCACGCGTCCAAGAAGCTTTTCCCACCAAGACAGCTTGCGATTGGTATCCAGTTCGCTGACATTGAACCCCCGAATTGTTGTCACGATTTCACGCAGGCTATCGCCAGCAGGTCCGACATCTTTGTTACGGACATCGGCCAGCATAGATTGGCTGATCTGTTGAATTTCAGACTGCGAGGCGGAGCCAAATTCGATGATCGACTGTGTATTGGACATGTCGATTTCAGCCATACGTTTTTCGATCTCGGCGCTGGATGGCGCATCGGCCTGGTCAAGCGTGATTAATTCGCCTTTGGGTTCGGGCAAAACTACTGCTGTGATCTTTTCTACGTCCTGAAGCGTTGCTTCGGCCTTTTTACGCACATCTTCTGACATCATTTACTCCTTAATTTGGGCTTTAATCTGTTTTCAGCCCTTCACGCTGCAAGCGATCACGCAGCACTTTAATTTCAATGTCCATATCACTACGATCATCAAGTAACATTTTTTCGGTTTTGGCCGCAAAGTTGTCTTCAAGATCGGTTAAAAGGGTTTCATATTCGGTTCGGATTTCCCCATCCCTCTTGCGGGGATAAAGATCGGAAAACTTAATCGTCGCGTCCCGCGCGCCTTTTAGATAAACACTTAGATACTTGCGCGCAGCCGTCAGATCGCGCGGGTCATCTTCGATTGTGCGAAACATCTTGCGGGCGGTTTCGGAAAACCGATCCACCCGTCGTTCTAACGCCCTGTCCCCAAGTCGTTTGATCGCATCGTTCATCGCCACCACATGTTTTTCAGCATCGCCAACAGCCCGTGCGACACGGTCCTGCTGAAAGGTATCGACATCTTCCATGCCCTTGTTGGTCAGCGGATCGATGCCAAAAGCGAACATATGCAGCGCGGTGCCAACAGTGGCAAAGATGATCGGCGTAAGCAGCGTATCAAGCCCTGAAAAACCAGCCAAACCCAAACCCCAGCCCGTCAGGATTGAGGCAAAGATTTTGCGCGGGATTGCAGGGCGCTTGGCAACACGCCGCGCGTCATAGGCTTCGTGGGCCAGCATTCCTTCGCGCGTCAACCAGGCGGCCAGGATCAACAAACCAAACGCAGTCAGGTTCAGGGCAAGACCGACCGGTTCGGACCAGAATGCCCGTATTGCCAAAGGAAAAGGTGCGAAAAACAGCAGATTGACACGTCCGCCGACACGCGTTCGCTTTTTGCCAGTATAGGCATTGGGAACGTCAGCTGGTGTTTCAGATTTTCCATCGGGGCTGAATTTGCCGCCAAATCGTTGCGCCATTACGCCCCCCCGGACAAGGAAACATATAAAATAAAGGCAATGAGCAGAAAAAAAGCAATCTTCTGCAAACCAGTTCCAGACATTTATTCCCCCGGTGTGTGGCACCACATGTGCTTATACATAGGCGATGCCCTTTGATGTTGCCAGATAATTTAGCGTTGTTGGCCTGTCCGGCGTTCTGCATTAAGCTTGCGCGTGTATCCAGATTGCAGAATTTCGACGGCGACCAAGACGATCACAGCGAAGTAGAATGTGGTTTTCGACATTGGGATCAACGGATAGCCAAAGATTTTCAGCTGAAGATCATCATCATGCATGGCGTGTGATGCCGCGACGCCAGCTTCGCCCAATAAGACAACTCCGACGATCAACAGAATAAACAGGCCAAGAACTTCGTACATGCGATTTTTTTCCAAAAACCGCGTAACGCCATCTGCAAGAACAAGCATTGCAAGCCCCGATAGAAGGATCGCTGTCGCAAGGATGGGGAAGACATCCGTGATTGCAATGGCCGATAGAACAGAGTCAAAACTAAAGATCAGGTTCATAAAGACAATCAAAAGAACGACCTGCCGCGCTGACTTGCCGGATTTTGCTTCAACATCCGTATTCAGATGTTCGATAGACAACATGTGGCCGATTTCTTTGACTGCTGTGTAGATGATAAAGATACCACCGACGATAAAGACGCATGTGGCAAAGTTTATCCCGCCTTCCAGAATACCTGTCCAATTGAAGATATAAAACGGTTCGGCCAGCATTTCGATCAGCTGGATCATCACAAACAGCAAGATAACCCGCAAGGCAACGGCGATAATGATCCCCCAGAAACGTACTGCTTTTTGTTGCGCAACGGGCGCGCGTTGGCTTTCGATACTGATATAAAGCAGGTTATCAAATCCCAAAACTGCTTGTAAAAAGCACAGCATCAACAGATTGCCAAGGTTCTCGATGGTCAATAAATCAGCCATAGTCACGTGTCCCAGAAATTATTGTTTAAAAGCAGCAATAACGCCACGGCTTATAAAAGCAACTGTTCTAAGGTAAGATCAGTTCCGTCTTGGTCTGCGTCTTTTGGGCTGTGGCTTTGGTGTTTCGTGTAATCCAAGCTGATCTTTGACCACGCGCTGTTTGATTTCTTCGACCTCGCCGGGTTTCAGATCTGCCAATTGAAACGGGCCATAGCTGATCCGCAAAAGCCGGTTGACCGTGATGCCGACAGCCTCCATTGCACGGCGGATTTCGCGGTTTTTACCTTCGCGCAGGCCAACGGTCAGCCAGACATTTGCGCCTTGCTGGCGGTCAAGACGCACGTCCATCGGTTGATACCGGACGCCGTCGACTGTCATGCCTTTGCGCAATGGCTCTAGCGTTTCGTCTGAGGGCGTTCCCTTGGCGCGAACGCGGTATTTCCGCACCCATCCTGTTGAAGGCAGTTCCAGTTTTCGTTTGACCTCACCGTCATTTGTCAGCAGCAACAGTCCTTCTGAATTCAGATCAAGCCGCCCGATTGACATCACCCGCGGCAAATCATCGGGCAGCGTATCAAAAACAGTTTCGCGCCCCTTTTCATCGCGCGCACTGGTCACAAGGCCAATCGGTTTATAATAAAGCCAAAGACGCGGGGGTTCGGGGTCGGCCAACGGCTTGCCGTCAAAGGCAATTTTATCTGCTGTGGTTACGTTCAGCGCAGGGCTGGTGATTGTCTTACCATTGACGCTGACGCGCCCGGCTTCGATCAGCCGTTCGGCTTCGCGCCGGGATGCAAGGCCAGCACGGGCCAGAACTTTGGCGATCCGGTCGCCCTTGGGTGTGTTTTCGGTCATGATCGCCGATGTAGCGGGTTTTGTTATGTCTTGCCAGCGTATCCTGTTTTGGGGCATTTGCGGATAATGGTCTTTAAAAGTCATATGGATTTAGCGTTAGATCAGGCACGTTTGGCCGCAGATCGGGGCGAGGTGCCAGTGGGCGCTGTGTTGGTCGCGCCTTCTGGTCAGATCGTGGCAAAAGCAGGTAACCGAACACGTGAATTATCAGATCCCACAGCCCATGCCGAGGTTTTGGTATTGCGCGAAGGCTGCAAGGCATTGGGCAGTGAACGTCTGTCCGGATATGATCTGTATGTCACGTTAGAGCCGTGTCCGATGTGCGCCGCTGTCATATCAAATGCACGGATTGCACGGTTGTATTATGCGGCGGCTGATCCAAAATCGGGTGGTGTTGCGCATGGGGCCAAAGTGTTCAGCCATTCGCAATGCCATCACAGGCCAGAGATCTACGATGGGCTTTCAGCAACCGAAGCAGAAGATTTGCTAAAAACATTCTTTGCAAACCGCCGTTAGGGGGGAACCTCAGGTGCGTTTGACTTTTCGGTCAGAGTTTTGCCCATGAAAGCCTGCCGCTCGTGCGCTTCGCTGTGAAGGGCAGGCTCATACTTTTCAATTCGGTTTTCTTCACTACAGCAAATGGCGACTTATATAAGCGGCGGCGGACTCATACGCAAAACGAATGCATCTTCACCAGTTACCTTGTCACACCGAACGATACGGTCAGTGGCGGTGATTTTCTCGGCTAGTATATGAACTTTACCAGTAAACGGCTTGAAACGCACGATTGCTTCAAGAGTATACGCCGGCTGAGCGATGATAGGCTGTATTTACCCAAGCGGGTGTTGTGTTCTTTTAACTGGGCAATATGATCACTCAGCTCATAATCGTGGAAAGCCTTGCAGTGGTTCAAGTTTATTCTGACATCAATATATCTTTGCTTTTTGCAACGATTAACATGGGTTTTGCGTTAGCTATGGGCGCCATCATCGGATCCGAGCGGCAGTTTCGCGGGCGGATGGCGGGGCTTCGGACGAATGCATTGGTTGCCCTTGGCGCTGCTGGCTTTGTTGTTTTTGCAGCACTGTTTCCCGATGATATTAACCCCACACGTGTCGCGGCTCAGGTCGTTTCGGGCATTGGGTTTCTGGGGGCCGGCATCATCTTTCGAGATGGATTTAATATCCAGGGTATAAACACTGCAGCCACGTTATGGTGCTCTGCTGCGGTTGGATTGATTTCGGGGTCTGGGCATCTTGGTTATGCGGCAGTGCTGACATCTTTGATTGTATTTGCGAACTTGGGGCTGAGGCCGGTTGTTCGAAAGTTAAAAAAGGCTGAAATCAGAAACGCACAAGGCTTTCAAACGTATCAGTTAAAGGCGGCTTGTCTTCATAAAGATGGTAAGGAAATTCGTACGATCCTGCTTGGCAGTCTTGGCGATCTGGGGCTTGGCTTGTGCCAGATTGTAAACCGTGGGGACGGTGACACCGCAGAGATCATCGTAGAGGTTCAAGGTATGGCTGCCGATACTGGTAAAGTAGAGAAGGTAATCGGTCAGTTGTCGCTGGATTCCCGTGTTTTACGCGCAAGTTGGAGCACTATGGATGATGACGATATTACAGCCGTTTGAATAGATGACTGGGGTCAGTCCAACCCGTCAAAAACTGCCATCAGCTAGTATAATCGCGTTCAACATCTTATCAAACATGAGACCTGAAAAGTGAATTGATCGCTTTTTCCGGCCAAGTATTCAGCGCTTGTCCTGCTAGGCGATGATAGGCTGGTATTTATCCAAGCAAACGGCGTGCAATCACTTGTGCCTGAATTTCAGCGGCCCCTTCGAAGATGTTCAGGATACGTGCGTCGCACATGATGCGACTGATCGCGTATTCCAGCGCGAAACCGTTCCCCCCGTGAATCTGCAATCCGTTATCTGCGGCAGCCCACGCCACGCGGGCACCAAGAAGCTTGGCCATGCCAGCCTCAAGATCACAACGGCGACCCTCGTCTTTTTCGCGTGCAGAAAAATAGGTCAGCTGGCGTGCAACCATGATTTCGACCGCCATCATTGCAAGTTTACCGGACACCCGGGGAAATTCGATCAGCGATTTGCCGAATTGTTTGCGATCAATGGCATATTGCATGGACACGTCCAGCGCGGATTGTGCGACGCCGATTGCGCGGGCCGCTGTCTGAATGCGCGCAGACTCAAACGTCTCCATCAGTTGCTTGAAGCCTCTGCCCTCTTGCCCACCAAGCAGATTTTCACCTTTTACATGAAAATTATCAAAGGCCAGTTCGTATTCCTTCATACCGCGATAACCCAGTACTTCAATTTCCCCCCCCGTCATTCCATCGGTTGGAAAGGGATTTTCATCAGTGCCGGGTTCTTTTTCGGCCAGAAACATTGAAAGGCCTTTGTAATCGGTCGTGTCTGGATCTGTCCGCGCCAGTAGCGTCATCATTTGAGTGCGTGCAGCATGTGTGATCCAAGTCTTGTTGCCAGTCACACGATAGTCGTCACCGTCTTTCACGGCGCGTGCACGCAGACTGCCCAGATCAGAGCCTGTATTAGGTTCTGTGAAAACGGCTGTCGGCAGGGTTTCTGCACTGGACAGACGGGGCAGCCATTTCTGTTTTTGTTCTTCCGTACCACCGCACAGGATCAGTTCAGCGGCGATTTCAGACCTGGTACCCAAAGACCCGACCCCGATATAGCCACGCGATAGTTCCTCGGACACGACACACATGGCCGATTTCGACATGCCAAATCCGCCGTATTCCTCGGGGATGGTCAGGCCGAAGACACCCATTTCGGCCAGCTCCTGAATGATCTCGATCGGGATCAGTTCATCTTTCAGATGCCAGTCGTGGGCATAGGGTTCGACTTTATCCACGCTGAACCGGCGAAATTGTTCACGCACCATTTCCAGTTCGTCATCCAGTCCGGTCGCGCCAACAGTAATATTGGCTGATTGTTCCTGCATCAGTTCGACAAGGCGTGTGCGCGCAGCTTGTGTATTTCCTGACTGAGTCAGTGTCATGATCGCGGGGACCATCATATCGCGCTGGTCATCCTGGATCAGACCGATATCCTGCAACCGCAGGATTTCCCCCTGGTTCATGGGAATGCCACCATAAATCTGCCAAAGGTATTCACCAAAAGCGATTTGATGGATCAGTTGTTCTGTCTCACCAAACTTATCATCTGCATTCAAGCGTTCTGCCCAAGTCTGCATCTGACGCAGTCCTTCGACATATGTGGCCAGCCAGGCAAATCCGTGGGCCGCTGTCTGATTTTCCTCGATCAGGTGTCCAGACACCCGACCATTTTCGATGACGTGTGCCTGCAATGCCGACTTGGCTTTTTCAAGAATTGCTTCGATCGGTGCAATGGACGCAGCCGTTAAAGCCAGCAAATCAGGTAAAAGCGCAGTATTGGCTTTGTGCATATCCTGTCCGTCGTGTGCCATGAATCAAGTCCTTGTATAAGTTGATCCTGAGATAAGATGTTTGCAAGTGCGGCGCAACAATAATTCAATAAAACGTTAAGTTAAGCACGAAAATGTCGCATAAATTTTTGCGATGCAGCGAGATTCAAAACTGGCTATGACGCTTGAATGGATATGTTTTTCCCAATGATTTCGGTCACAACGTTTGTATTTGCCTTTCTGATCGCCTTTGTCGCTGGATGGGTGAAGGGCGTTGTTGGGTTTGCGATGCCGATGATTATGATTTCAGGGCTTGCATCAGTCGTGGAACCACAGTTGGCGCTTGCCGGGCTAATTTTGCCGACACTCGTTACAAATACCATGCAGGCGCTGCGCCAAGGAATTGCGCAGGCTTACAAAGCCTTGCGCAAGTTCTGGGCTTTTCTACTGGTCGGCTTGGTCTTTTTGCTGGCCAGTGCTCAGCTGGTTGCGGTTTTGCCGACGCGGTGGTTGTTTTTGGGGATTGGCGTGCCGATCATCCTGTTTTCAGCCGCGCAATTGCTGGGATGGAAGCCGTCACAATTGACGCAATCGTTTCGTTTGGATGCAATTGTTGGGGCATTTGCTGGTTTTATCGGTGGATTGTCGGGCATATGGGGGCCCCCAACGGTAGTATATCTGACGGCCCTTAATACCCCAAAAGAAGAACAGATCCGGCTTCAGGGGGTTATCTATGGTTTGGGTGCGTTCGCCTTGTTGGGCGCGCATTTTCAGTCAGGCGTAATAAGTGCAGAAACATTGCCATTTTCGGCAGCCTTGATCGTGCCAAGTGTCTTGGGCATGTGGTTGGGTCTGAAAGTGCAAGGCAAGATCGATCAGAACGCCTTTCGAATGGCGACGCTTGTCGTTTTGCTGGTAGTCGGACTAAATTTGGTCCGCAGGGCATTGATGGGCTAGCGGATGAGGACAGAAGCCCCGGATCACATCCGGGGCAACATATGGTTAACCGATTGCCGCTGCTTTCACATCATCATCAATGAACGGCACATATTGCGCAAAGTTTTCGGCAAACATTTCAACCAACTTCTTGGCTTGCGCATCATAGGCGGCCGTGTCAGCCCATGTGCTGCGTGGGTCCAAAAGGCGGGCATCAACGTCCGGCACAGTAACGGGCACTTCAAAGCCAAAGTTATTGTCTTTGCGGAAGGTAGATTCGTTTAGTGACCCGTCCAATGCCGCAGTCAAAAGCGCGCGTGTGGCCTTGATCGGCATCCGCGATCCCGTGCCATACGCCCCACCGGTCCAGCCCGTATTCACCAGCCAACAAGTTGCGCCGTGCTTTGCGATCTTGTCACGCAACAGATTACCGTAGGCTTCGGGTCTGCGGGGCATAAAAGGCGCACCAAAGCATGTGCTAAATGTTGGTTCTGGTTCAGTCACGCCGCGTTCGGTGCCCGCAACCTTGGACGTGAAACCCGACAGAAAATGATACATCGCCTGTGCAGGCGTCAGCCGCGCGATGGGGGGTAAAACGCCAAAAGCATCGCATGTCAGCATGATGATATTCTTGGGATGCCCGCCAAGCGCCGTGTCCGATGCGTTTGAGATATAGTCCAGTGGATAGGCACAGCGCATGTTTGCAGTCAGGCTGTCATCATCAAAATCCAGCTCAAGCGTTTCTTTATCAAAGACCATGTTTTCAATGACAGTGCCGAATTTTTGGGTCGTGGCATAGATCTCTGGCTCGGCTTCGGGATTTAGGTTGATAGTCTTGGCGTAACATCCGCCTTCAAAATTAAAGGTTCCGCGGTCAGACCACCCATGTTCGTCATCGCCAATCAAGGTACGGGCGGGATCGGCAGATAATGTGGTTTTACCGGTCCCCGACAGACCAAAGAAAACAGCTGTATCCACAGGATTGCCATTTGCATGATTAGCAGAACAATGCATCGGCATAATTCCCTTTTCCGGCAGCAGATAATTCAGCAGTGTGAAGACCGATTTTTTGTTTTCACCTGCGTACTCTGTCCCGCCGATCAGGATCAGCTTTCGTTCAAAGTTCATGGCAATGACAGTATCGCTGCGACAATCGTGTTTGGCAGGATCTGCTTTGAAGGTCGGGCAGTTGATTACTGTGAAGTCAGGGGTAAAGCTGTCCAGCTCTGCCCGGTCGGGGCGGCGCAACAGATGGCGGATAAACAGACCATGCCATGCCAGTTCTGTGACAACACGAACGTCCAGCCGGTGGGCGGGATCGGCGCCACCGAACAGGTCTTGCACAAAATAATCGCCGCCCTTCATATGGGCGAGCATATCGTTATAAAGGGCATCGAAGCCTTCGGGTGACATGGCCGCGTTGTTATCCCACCAGATATGCGGCTCAACCGAGGGTGTCTTGACCACATGTTTGTCCTTGGGGGACCGCCCGGTGAATTTTCCAGTGGTGACAAGAAATGCCCCACCGTTGCCCAGGGTGCCTTCATCGCGCTGTAAAGCCGCCTGAATAAGCGCAGGTTCTGTCAGATTATAGCGGACGGTTTTCAGCCCGGTGATCCCTTGATCTTCCAGCCTATGGTCTGGGTTGACGCGTCCGATAATCATATTCTGTCTCCTGTCATCGCGCAAAAACAAGCGCGTTTGAGGTTCCATTAACATGATGATTTATCAATTGAACAGGATACAAAACGCAGTTAGCGCAACCAACCGCAGGTTAGCGCAATCACTGGCGGATCCTTGCGTTAAATTGACCCAAGGACGCTTGTTTCAGGGCGCTATATGAAAAGACTGCTGGGCCGAATCGCACTTAACAGTTGCGTCTTATTCAGAAAAACGTGACATTGGCCAAACAGTCGAACCCAAATGAATTGGGCTTTAAAGAGGAAGAAAATATGTCGAAGATCGCGTTGGTTGATGACGACAGGAATATTTTAACGTCCGTGTCGATCACCCTTGAGGCAGAGGGTTTTGAGGTTGAAACCTATAATGATGGCCAATCAGCGCTGGATGCTTTCAACAAAAAGCTTCCCGATATTGCGGTTCTTGATATCAAGATGCCGCGCATGGATGGTATGGATCTGTTGCAGCGTTTGCGTCAGAAAACCAAGATGCCAATCATCATGTTGACTTCAAAAGATGATGAGATTGACGAAGTGCTCGGGTTGCGAATGGGGGCTGATGATTATGTCAAAAAGCCATTTTCACAGCGTCTTCTGGTTGAACGCATTCGGGCGCTTTTGCGCAGACAGGATGCGCTTGAAACGAACGAGGTCGGGCAAACTGAAGAAACTAAGATCATGGTGCGCGGTGAACTCAGCATGGATCCACTAAGACACTCGGTCAGCTGGAAGGGCCGGGACGTGTCGCTGACGGTCACAGAATTTTTGCTACTTCAGGCTTTGGCGCAGCGCCCTGGATTTGTAAAAAGCCGTGACCAGCTGATGGATGTGGCCTATGATGATCAGGTCTATGTGGATGATCGGACAATCGACAGCCATATAAAGCGACTTCGCAAAAAGATGCGTACCGCCGATAATGAGTTTTCCGCAATCGAAACCCTTTATGGGATCGGATACAGATATAACGAAGAGTAATGGCTCTTTCACCGAAGATCGACGTACATGACTTAAATTCCGTCCGCGACGCCGATGTTGTTTTGGGCGATGATTTTGTTGCGCCAGAAGGATCGGTTGATAAAGAATTGCGTGCTAGACGCGAACGTCGCCGCGTTGTGTCGATCAACAGATCACCTTTGGCGCGGAAAATTATCACATTCAATCTGCTTGCGCTGATTTTGCTGGTTTCGGCTGTTCTTTACATGAACCCCTCACGCGACAACCTTGCGTTTCAACGTGCATCTGCCCTTGTAGGCGAAGCCGAGTTGATTGCAGATGTCTTTGAAGCACAAATTCCGGATGGGCAGCTGGTCAACCTGGATGTCAGCGCAATGGTTGATGTAGACAAAACACTTGTCGGCCTTGATTTGCGCAATGCAATTGATGTGTACGTGTTTAGCGGAAATCAGCAATTGTTGGTATCTACCATCGGAATGGAACGCACTGGATTAACCCAAATTGATGGCCTGACTTCTAATATAAAAACAACGTTTATTACGGATTTCTTGAATTCTGCCTGGACTGGTCTGACAAAGATTCTTTCGCCGATTTTGATCCAGGAACCTGATCTGACATCCGAACAACAAGCACGGTTGCTTTTGCGTGACGCGCTTCAAGGTGTGACTAAGGTCAGTGCTGGTCGTGATAAATTCGGTTTGACAGTCTTTACCGTTGTCACCCCGATTTTTCACAACGAAACAATTATTGGTGCTGTTGCCATCAGCAGTGCGACGGGCGAAATTGATTTGCTTGTTCGCGCAGAACGAGAACAGGTTTTACAGATATTTGTCATCGCGATGTTGGTCTCAATAGGTCTCAGTCTTGTTTTGGCTTCGACTATTGCCAATCCGCTGGCTGATCTTGCGGCTGCGGCTGAATTAGGGCGTGATCGGAATGCGCGTAAAATGTCACCGGGTCGCATCCGTATTCCTGATCTAACGGCTCGCCCCGATGAAATTGGTCGTTTGTCGGGTGCGTTGCACGGCATGGTGGGCGCCTTATACGACCGTATTGAAGCCAATGAACAGTTTGCGGCAGATGTCGCGCATGAGATCAAAAATCCACTGGCCAGCCTTAGATCAGCTGTGGGTACAATGCGTGTTGCCAAGCGCGAGGATCAGCGCGACCGTTTGCTGGATGTAATCGAACATGATGTGCGCAGATTGGATCGCTTAGTTAGTGATATTTCAAATGCATCGCGCTTGGATAGTGAGCTGGTCAAAGAAGAAGAAGAGACGTTTGATTTGATCAATCTTCTTCGACGCCTAAGTGATCATTTGGGCAAGGAAGCACAGGAAAAAGGTGTCGAATTCGTTATTGATCTGCCCGACAAGCCAACGCGAATACAAGGCTTGGAAGAACGCTTGGCACAGGTTTTTGTTAACTTGATTACAAATGCTGTTTCCTTCTGTGAAAACGGCGATGCAATACGTATTTGGGCCCGCAAACGCGAAAACCGTGTGTTGGTCGTGGTCGAAGATACAGGTCCAGGTATTCCGGAACAGGCACTGACAAAAATATTCAAACGCTTCTACTCGGAACGTCCTGAAGGACAATTTGGTAACAATTCCGGTTTAGGCTTGGCGATTTCAAAGCAAATTGTCGAAGCACATGGTGGTGTGATATGGGCAGAAAACATTCGTGCAACCGAAGGCGATGGATCGTCAGCGTCGTTAGGCGCACGCTTTGTCGTGGGCTTGCCGGTTTAGACGGCGATATCGCCAATGTCTGATACCCCTTTTCGTGGAACAACGGTTGCATTCAATCAATACGCCTTGACGATCATTGGGGTATCGGGGTCGGGCAAGTCATCTCTTGCGTTGCAAATGATGTCTTTGGGTTGCCGGTTGGTGTCAGATGATTACACTGTTTTGAAAAAATCAGGCGATGCTTTGATAGCAAGTGCCCCGTCTTCCATCAAAGGAAAGATCGAAGTGCACGGGATTGGCATTTTAGCCGCCAAGACCATTGATGAGGCAAAAGTTATTGGAATTATCGATCTTGACCTAACAGAAACGCAACGATTGCCTTTGCTGTGCTATAAAACAATTGATGGGATTGCCATTCGTCTTTTTCACAAAATCGAGGGGTGCCATTTTCCCGCCGCTCTTTTACAATACATAAAGTCATACGGTGATAATCAGGATCACATGTGATGGATCAATCTGCTAAAGAAACGAATGGGAACAGGATTGTTCTTGTCACGGGCCCATCTGGCGCGGGACGTTCTACAACAATCAATGTGTTGGAAGATGCCGGGTTCGAAGCCATTGATAATCTGCCGCTTAGTTTATTGCCACGACTGCTAGATGGTCCGCCACTATTGCGCCCCATGGCTTTGGGCATTGATGTGCGTAATCGTGATTTCAGCGCAACAGCCTTGATCGAGATGATCGATAAGTTGCGCGACATGCCAAATCTGACCAGCGAGCTTTTGTATATCGATTGCAGAACAGATGTTTTGTTGCGCCGCTATTCTGAAACCCGCCGCAGACACCCGATGGCACCAGGGGAAAGCCCTGAACAGGGTATCACGCGCGAACTTGATCTTTTGGCCCCGATCCGTGCGCGGGCAGATGTTTTGCTGGATACGTCTAATCTGACCCCACATGATCTGCGCGCCGACATCGAAAAATGGTATGCGCCCGGCGGAATTGTGCAACTGGCAATCTCAATTCACTCATTTTCCTATAAACGTGGTTTGCCACGCGGCATTGATATGGTCTTTGATTGTCGGTTTTTACGAAACCCCTATTGGGATGAATCACTTCGCGCAATGACAGGGCAGTCCAGTCAGGTTGCTGATTACATTGCTGCAGATGATCGGTTCACACCGTTTTTTGATCACGTCAACAGCCTTGCACAGATGCTGTTACCTGCCTACATCGATGAAGGAAAAGCGCATTTTTCAATTGGCTTTGGCTGTACCGGAGGGCAACACAGATCTGTTGCCGTGGCGGAACAGCTTGCAAAGGCACTTGCAGACGCGGATTGGCAGGTGTCTATAAGACACAGGGAATTGGAACGTCACGCCGGGGCAGCTGTGGCACAGGAAAGGTAAGACCCGTTTGATCGGTATTGTGATTGTTGCGCATGGTGGGTTGGCTAAGGAATATCTTGCCGCCGTTGAACATGTTGTGGGTAAACAGCCCAAAATGCGCGCGATATCCATTGACAGCGATGATGATCGTGGACTGAAGCAAGACGAAATCTGTCGCGCGGCTGATGATGTTGATACAGGCGACGGTGTTGTGATTGTGACTGATATGTTTGGTGGATCGCCGTCAAATTTATCTTTGCGTGCCTGCGGACCCGAAAACAGACGTATTTTATATGGTGCAAATTTGCCGTTATTGGTTAAATTGGCAAAGTGTCGGAACAGTAATGTTGATGATGCCACGGAAAAAGCGCGTATTGCAGGCCGTAAATACATTGACACACTAGATGTGAGTGCCAAAGAACAGTCTTCATGATTAGTACAAACGCCCGTGTTTTTGAAATTGTCAATGAAAAGGGGCTTCATGCCCGCGCTTCTGCCAAACTGGTCGAGGTTGTTGAAGCCCATGATGCTGATGCTGATGTGTCAAAAGATGGCTTGAATGCATCAGGCGACAGTATAATGGGTCTTTTGATGTTGGCAGCATCGAAAGGAAGTTTTATTAAAGTTGAAACTAGCGGGCCCGAAGCCCAGAAACTAGCGGATGCGCTTGAAGCGCTTGTTGCCGATAAATTCGGCGAAGACGTTTGACGCGGCGCAAGGTACAGGTGACACACTTTGGTCGACAGCTATCAGGATATAACAGTGCGCCCTGAAGATGACCCGGATTTTGTGCCCTATGACAAGCGCAGGCTTTCTTATGCGAATACATTTCGCAATCCGTGGAAATCAAATCTGATCCGGACGATGGAGTGGGCAACGGGCAAGTTGACCTTATTGCGTTTGATCCGAAAGTTTGAACGCATTGGTGCGCCACACGGACAAGCGTTCTGGCGCCAAGCGTTGGACCTGATGGGTATTCCGCTTCTGACGCCGCAAAATCAAATTGAACACATCCCCGCATCGGGTCCTGTGATAATCGTGGCCAATCATCCGCATGGCCTTGTGGATGGTATGGTTCTGGCTGATCTGATTGGACGTGTGCGTACAGACTATAAAATCCTGACAAGGTCTCTGCTGACAGGCGTTGAGGAAATTGAGCAATTCATGATCCCTGTGCCGTTTCCTCATGAAGAGGATGCATTGAAGAAAAACTTAGAAATGCGCAAAGACGCGATGGATCATCTGAAGAAAAATGGCGCAATCATTCTTTTTCCATCTGGTGTTGTCGCATCTGCAAAAACCATGTTCGGTCCCGCGATTGAGGCTGAGTGGAATCCATTTACTGCAAAGATGATCCAACGATCCGGTGCGACTGTGGTGCCCGTTTATTTCCCAGGGCAAAATTCACGCCTGTATCAGATTGCCAATAAAATCTCGGCCACGCTGCGGCAGGGATTGCTGATTTATGAAGTTGTCCACGCGTTGAACAGGCCGCAAAGCCCTGTTGTTGGCGAACCGCTTGATGGTGATGAGATCAAAGAATGGTCGGACAATCCGCGCGGGTTTGTAAGTTGGCTACGCGATCACACTTTAGGCCTTAAACCATAAAGTATCATACACAGGCTTGCTGAGCGCTGTCTCGTATTGTTTGAATACTTGGCAAAGGTTAGGCACTGCTAGCGCGTTGGCACTGGTACATCACCACGATAATCATAAAAGCCGCGATCCGTTTTACGGCCAAGCCACCCAGCTTCAACGTATTTTGTCAGCAAAGGGCAGGGGCGATATTTTGTGTCTGCAAGACCGTCGTGAAGCACATTCATAATCGCAAGACAGGTATCCAGACCTATAAAATCAGCCAGCTCAAGTGGGCCCATTGGGTGATTGGCGCCAAGCTTCATGGATGTATCGATTGATTTGACCGATCCAACACCTTCGTAAAGGGTATATATCGCTTCGTTAATCATGGGCATCAAAATGCGGTTCACGATAAAGGCGGGAAAATCTTCGGCTGTGGCTGAGGTTTTTCCGAGTTTTTCAACAACTTTCAAACAAGCATCAAAGGTTTGGGCATCGGTGGCAATCCCACGGATTAGCTCAACCAGCTGCATAATGGGCACAGGGTTCATAAAGTGGAAGCCCATGAATTTTTCAGGTCTGTCTGTGCGTGACGCAAGACGGGTGATCGAAATAGACGACGTATTCGATGTCAGTATGGTGTGTGGCAGTAAATGCGGTTGAAGATCTTCAAAAATCGCGGTTTTGATCGTCTCGCGTTCTGTTGCGGCTTCGATCACCAGATCACTTTGCCCAAGATCGGGTAGCTTCAGGGTTGTCGTAATGCGCCCCAATGCATCATTTTTCTGGCTTTCGGTGATTTTATCGCGGCTTACCTGACGGTCCAGATTTGCGGAAATCAAGGCTTGGGCTTTATCCAGGTTATCCGCGCTGACGTCATTCAAAAGGACATCATATCCTGCCAGCGAAAAGACATGAGCGATGCCACTGCCCATCTGCCCTGCGCCAACAACGCCGACTTTTTGGATTTCCATAATCACGTCCTTTAGCCTGTTTGCGTGCAACTATGCCCAGCTGGGGACCGGCTGCAAGGGCGAATTACGGGGTTCGGGTGGCTGTCAGTTCGATATTCACCTGAACCTCAAACGCCAGGTTGCTGGCATCGCTGATATTGTCGCCAATGCCAAAGGTGCGACGATCCAGCGTCGTTCTGCCGGTCATGTCTGCGACATCACCATCAACGGTTAAGGTGAATGGAAAGCTGATCGGTGTTTCGACATCTTTCAGCGTCAAAACCCCATCAGCGACATATATCCCATCATCCTGGGACGTAATGTCGGCTGTGAATGTCGCGGTCGGAAAGTTTTCGGCATTGAAAAAATCTGGTCCAAGCGCTTGGCCCGTGACTGACCCAAGGCTAAGGGACGGGATTGCGACTGTTACTTCGACATCGCCCGCCGGTGTAAACGGATCTTGTGGTTCAAAATTGATCGCGGCGGTCCAATCGGCAAAGCTGCCTGTCACTTCATTACCGAACTGCGTTACAGATATGCCTAGTGTTCCGGTTTGAACCTGCCAGCCGGTTTCAACCTGATCAAGCTGCGCAATGGGGGCAGACGTACTGTGATCATGTGCGAAAAGCCCAAGTGCCATGCCAACACCCAAGGCCGCAACATAGACGCCTATGGCCGTCACAAACGGTAAGATCACCCCTTTGTGCTGTGCAGTGTTAGCGGTTTGTGCCCGGCCCGGTAACATCCGGCGCAGGGTGGCGTCGCGGTCAACAAAATGATGTTTCAGCGCACCTGCGACATGCAGCAGGAAGGCCAGCACAAGCACACGTTCAAAAATCATATGCAGGCTGGCAAATGTATGTGCGATACTGGGATCCTTAGGTACAAAAGGCAGACTTTGGCCAAAGGGCCACCATATGGGTGCAAAACCTGTGGTCGCCGCGTGATGTATCCAACCTGTCATGGGCACAAGCACTAAGGATGCGTAAAGTAGCCAATGCACAGTTGCGGCTGCGAAGTGTTCAATTGGTTTATGGCTTGCCAGGGGGGCGGGTTTAGGTTGGGTGATCGTCCAAAGTATACGCCCCAGGGCCAGGAAAAAGATCGTTACGCCAATTGTTTTATGCATTGAAAACAGAAATGCGGCCAATTCCACTTGGTCTTGTGTTGTCGCGATCGACGGATCTTCGATCTGATGGGCTATGTTATGGCCGATCACGCCAAGGGGGATCACCGTCAGGATCAGCAAAACGATCGCCCAGTGAAAGGACTTTGCCAAAGTTCCATAAGATGTTGTCGTGTTCGAAAGTGCCATAAGTCTACCCTTAACCAGTTATGGCCAAGGTAACCTGTTCTGAAACATGTTCAAACCAAAGTTCTGCACATGGTATGTGCAGAACTTTGTACCAGCTTAGGATGGCGCAGGCGTGCCACCACCAGGATTTGTCGGGTCTTTTGATCTGACAAACTTCATTAGTATTGTCCGCAGTGCGTTGAAAATTGGCCAGGATAATGTGCCCATCATCATTACGATACCCAAAGCAAACATTTTCTTGGACAATGGCGCTGCGCCATCTGCATAGGCCAGGATTTGATCTAAAACCGGCATTGGGCTTGATCCCCAATCGCCGGACAACGTGAAAGACCATGCCGGGCTGGATAGAAAAAACATCACAACCGAAGCGACCCCGACCTTGGACCAATGCGTTTTCCCGTTCAGTTTTAAAACGCAAGCAACCATGACGCCGAATGCGAAAACGCACGCTGCTAAAACAATAACAGCCAATTCACGACTCATATCTATGCCCGCAAAGCTGACCAGAGTTTGCAAAGCCCCTTCGATATTGGCGTCTTGGGGGGTGATGACAGTTCCAGCTGTAAGTTGTTCAGATGAAATTGTGGGTGCCATATCTAATTTCCTTTCCCACTCTTATTGTTGTGTAAACAGGTTGCTGGGACGCGATGCTTTGCCCCATTCTGTCCATCCAAGCGTTGCTTTTGACGCATTAACTGCGCGTGGGTTCTTGATCTGAATCCAGCGTATTGTCTGGTTATTCTGCCAGATGTCGACATAGTCGCCGACAATCAGCGTATTTGGCAGCCGCATGGTTGCAGGTTGTACAACGAACCCGTTGCCACTTTTGGGGTCGGGTTTAAGTGGATGAAGGGCAATACCACCACTTTCAACGCGCAAAGCTGCTTTGGCACGGGGCATTTGTGTAAAAACAGCGTTCGGAGGACCAGAATAAAGAACCACATTTTGGCGTGGTGTGATCATCATTCCTTTGGGGGAGGGCAAGACCTTTTCGGCAATCGCAACTTGTGTAAATAACATAAAAAACAGCAATAATAAGCGTTTCATAGCAATCTCGATTCTAAAATAAATTTTGCAAAAATAAAAAATGAATGAGGCTTGATATCATAGAATCGCAAAAGCTCCAAATTTTATCCTGACCATTGCCCGTACAGGGCGCGCTTGTTAGACCGCAGTGGGACAGGAGGAGTTTGATGAAAGCATTCGTATTTCCGGGCCAAGGGGCCCAGACGATCGGAATGGGTAAAGCCTTGGCCGATGCATACCCTGCATCCAAAGCGGTGTTTGATGAGGTGGACGATGCGCTGGGCGAAGCCTTAAGCGTATTGATCTGGGAGGGTGATCAGGACCAGCTGACACTGACCCAGAACGCACAACCCGCGCTGATGGCAACATCTTTGGCGGCTGTACGTGCCCTTGAAACCGAAGGCGTGACCATCGATGCTGCATCTTTTGTGGCGGGCCATTCCTTGGGTGAATATTCGGCACTGGCCGCAGCGGGTGTTTTTAGCGTTGGTGACACGGCCAGACTTCTGCGCACACGCGGATTGGCCATGCAAGAGGCGGTGCCAGTCGGTGTCGGTGCCATGGCGGCTTTGCTTGGTCTTGATTTTGCGACGGCCCAGACCGTTGCTGATGAAGCATCACAAGGTGAAGTTTGCCAAGCGGCTAACGACAACGATCCCGGTCAGGTTGTCGTATCTGGCCATAAGGCAGCAGTTGAGCGTGCAGTTGAAATCGCCAAGGAAAAAGGGGCAAAGCGCGCAGTTTTGTTGCCAGTCAGCGCCCCGTTTCATTGCAGCCTGATGGAGCCTGCTGCGAAAATCATGGCAGATGCCCTGTCAAATGTGAACATGAATGCACCCGTCGTACCATTGGTTGCCAACGTTCTGGCCAGTGATGTCAGTGATCCAACCACAATCAGATCGTTGCTTGTTGAACAGGTCACAGGATCAGTGCGTTGGCGCGAATCTGTGGAATGGATGGCAGGCAAGGGCGTGACCGAAATATGGGAAATTGGGGCAGGCAAGGCTTTATCGGGCATGATCAGGCGTATTGATAAATCTGTTGTTATGCGTGCAATTGGCACACCAGATGATGTCAAAGCCGCAATTGAAAGTTTAAGCTGAAGGGACGAACATGTTTGATCTAAAGGAAAAAAATGCGCTGATCACGGGGGCGTCGGGTGGAATTGGCGGCGATATTGCAAAGATGTTGCACGGGGCAGGTGCCACTGTCGGGATTTCGGGAACACGTGTTGAACCGCTTGAGGCATTGGCCGCTGAACTGGGTGAGCGCGTTCATATTCTGCCCTGTAATCTTAGCGATGCCGAAGCGGTCGACGCGCTACCCAAACAGGCGGCCGAAGCGATGGGATCAGTGGATATTCTGGTCAACAATGCTGGTATTACCCGCGATAACCTGTTCATGCGCATGTCAGATGACGAATGGCAAAGCGTGATCAATGTAAACCTGACGGCGACCATGAAACTGTGCAAAGGCGTGTTGCGTGGAATGATGAAGGCACGTTGGGGTCGGATTGTGAATATCAGCTCGGTCGTGGGTGCAACGGGTAATCCAGGACAGGCAAACTATGCTGCGTCCAAAGCAGGTATGGTTGGTATGTCAAAATCCCTTGCCTATGAGGTTGCCAGCCGTGGTATCACCGTCAATTGTGTGGCACCTGGCTTTATCACTACTGCAATGACTGACAAGCTGACCGATGATCAAAAGGATGCGATTCTCAAGCAAGTCCCCGCCGGTCGCATGGGCGATCCTTCGGAAATTGCATCGGCTGTTTTATATCTGGCCAGCGCTGAAGGTGGCTATGTCACAGGCACCACACTGCATGTGAATGGTGGCATGGCAATGCTTTAGAAATAAGCTGATCCCCTGATTTTTGATACATCTGATAGGATGTGCAAAAGTGGGGGAATTGCAGTATTGACTTGAAACTTGGCGCTGGAATAGGCACGTACTGCAGACTGTTGCCGCTAAGTTGAAAGCGTTTGCCTTCGCGTATTGTTGTGCTATAGGCGGCGCAGATTGGCCGCGAGGTCGCGAGAATGCGATGGACGGTGGGGCCCTGGATCAGGGCCGATGAGACGCCCGTTTGGGCATTGAAAAAAGACTGGGCCATTGCCCTTGAACATAATGAGGACTGGATATGAGCGACGTCGCAGATCGCGTTAAAAAGATCGTTGTAGAGCACCTTGGTGTTGAAGAAGACAAAGTTGTGGACAATGCATCTTTCATTGATGACCTGGGCGCAGACAGTCTTGACACTGTTGAGCTGGTTATGGCGTTCGAAGAAGAATTCGGCATTGAAATTCCCGATGATGCGGCTGAAACCATTCAGACGTTTGGCGATGCTGTAAAATTCATCAACGAAGCAGCAGCTTAGTCATCATAACGATATTTCGAAACAACGGCGTCCTTTGGGCGCCGTTTTTTGCTTTAATACAAAACCTTTGCGTTTTTTTCGTAAGGCCATAATGGTTGGGAATGATCAGTTATTTATCATTCACGCCGTAAGGTTACGGCATAGCCTTGCTTAAACTTAGATATGTGGTCTTGCCCTGTGGGGCTATCGCGCGGTATCTAGGGCGAAACCTGACGGAGAGATGGGGGACAATATGCGACGAGTGGTAGTAACGGGCCTGGGAATGGTCACCCCGTTGGCATGTGGTGTAGAACACACATGGAGCCGCCTTTTGGAAGGCCAATCTGGTGCAGGCACCATCACACGATTTGATGCAGGCCATCTGGCAACGACTTATGCTTGCGAGATACCGTTTGGCGACGGTTCGGATGGTACTTTCAACCCAGATGATTGGATGGAACCGAAAGAACGTCGCAAAGTCGATGATTTCATTCTATACGGCATTTCTGCGGCAGAACAGGCCGTGACAGATGCGGGTTGGACGCCCGAAGATGAAGAAAGCCGCGTGCGCACGGGGGTCATGATTGGATCCGGCATTGGTGGTTTGAACACGATTGCAGAAACTGCCCTTCTTGTTAAAGAACGCGGTCCGCGCCGTGTTTCGCCGTTTTTTATTCCTGGCGCTTTGATCAACCTGATCAGCGGGCAAGTCAGCATTAAATATGGCTTCAAAGGGCCAAACCACGCGGTTGTGACAGCCTGTTCCACAGGCGCACACGCGATCGGTGATGCGTCGCGTCTGATCATGATGGATGATGCGGATGTTATGATTGCTGGTGGTGCGGAAAGCCCGATCAGTGAACTGGGTATTGCCGGATTCAATGCTTGCCGGGCGCTTTCCACGAAGCGTGGAAATGAACCCGAAATGGCCAGCCGCCCCTGGGACGAAGACCGTGATGGCTTTGTCATGGGCGAAGGCGCGGGCGTGGTTGTTCTGGAAGAATATGAACACGCAATGGCGCGTGGTGCCAAAATCTATGCCGAAGTTCTGGGTTATGGGATGTCAGGTGATGCATATCACATTACAGCCCCGCCCCCCGATCACGAGGGGGCCGAACGTGCCATGCGGGCCGCTTTGCGACATGCCAAGCTAAAACCGTCTGACATCGATTATCTGAACGCCCATGGTACATCGACTATGGCCGACACGATTGAGTTGGGTGCGGTTGAACGGATGATGGGGGATGATGCAGATCGTGCCACGATGAGTTCAACCAAGTCGTCAATCGGTCATTTGCTAGGGGCCGCAGGCGCCGTGGAAAGCATATTTTCGGTGCTGGCGATCCGCGATCAGGTTGCGCCACCCACGATTAATCTGGATACGCCATCTGTGCAAAGCCCGATTCATCTTGCGCCAAACGCAAAGCATGAGCGTGAGATCAAAGTGGCCCTCTCAAACTCATTCGGGTTTGGCGGAACCAATGCATCACTTGTTTTTGGAAAGGTCGACTGATGTGGCGTCACATCGCCTCTAACGCGCTGACTTTGTTTGTGTTCCTGTTGTTCATCGGCGGTGGTGCCGTTGTTTGGGGAACGAACAAATACACCAGCGAAGGTCCTTTGGACCAGGCGATATGTTTGCAGGTGCCATCAGGTTCATCCATGTCTGGCGTATCACAATCTTTGGTGGAAAAAGGTGCGATCAGCGATGGGACCATCTTTCGTATCGGTGCTGATTACGAGGGAAAAACAACAGCGATCAAAGCTGGCAGCTTTTTGATCCCAGAAAATGCATCGATGTCTGACATATTGCAATTGATCACCCAAAGCGGTCGCAGCACCTGTGGCACAGTGATCAACTATCGCATTGGCGTGCTTAGCAATAGTGTGCAGGTGAATGAGCTGAACACTCAGACACAGGCCTATCAGGAAATCGCGCGCTTTAATCTTGAAAGCGAAGAGCGCCCCGCAGAATATCAAATCGCTAAAGACTCTGCAGGAACACGGTTTCAGATTGTCGTTGCCGAAGGCACCACGACATGGGGTGTAGTTGAGGCATTAAAACAGATCGATATTCTAGAAGGTGAAATCGAAGAGGTTCCGACCGAAGGCAGCTTGGCCCCCGAAGGTTACGAGGTGCGCGCCGGCATGGATCGGAACGCCTTTATCGCACAACTGGCTGCGTTGCAGCAGCAGCGTGTTGAAAAAGCATGGACCGAACGTGTAGATGGTCTGCCATTAGAAAACCGCGAAGAAGTGCTGATTCTTGCGTCAATTATTGAAAAAGAAACTGGAGTGGCGCGCGAGCGTGGTCAGGTTGCTTCGGTCTTTGTCAATCGCTTGAATCAGGGTATGAAATTACAAACTGATCCCACGGTAATTTATGGAATTACCAATGGTCGTGGCGCATTGGGACGTGGTCTGCGCCGCAGCGAATTGCGCGCGGCGACTGAATACAACACCTATGTCATTCCTGCGATGCCTCCGACCCCAATTGCCAACCCTGGCCTGGCCAGTATCGAAGCGGCCGTGAATCCCGAAAATACGGATTATATTTTCTTTGTAGCTGACGGAACGGGTGGTCATGCGTTTGCTGAAACACTGGATGAACACAACCGCAATGTAGCACGCTGGCGCGAAATCGAGGCTGAGCGTGCAAATCAAAGCAGCAATAATTAACAATTATACAAGGCTGTTTAGCTTTTAAAAATATCAAGAGCCTGCGCATTCAGGTATTCAGTAACTTTTGCCTGTTTCGTTCATGATGCCGTGTTCTGCTTACAAATCGGTGTCATAAGTAAGTATGACGCGACTCAGATGTGATAATTGTCCTGTTCATCATTGGATTAGAAACATTCTGGGCGCGCATGTCGCGTTGCAACGGTTCAAACCATTCGTTAGACAGATATCGTAACACATACATTCTATTTCGCTGCGAAAGTTTGGCGCAGCAACCCAGGAGGTTCAGCACATGTCAGTTGCTACAAATGCCAACACGGCGGGCCCCGACCGCGAGGTCGCAACACAAGAGTTGAACCGCGAGTTGCAGGATAAAGGATTTCTTGTCACCTCGACCGAAGATATCATTAACTGGGCGCGTACCGGGTCGCTGCACTGGATGACGTTTGGTTTGGCCTGCTGTGCGGTTGAGATGATGCACACCTCAATGCCGCGCTATGATCTTGAACGTTTTGGCACAGCCCCGCGCGCCAGCCCACGCCAGTCGGATCTGATGATCGTTGCTGGCACGTTGACCAACAAGATGGCCCCGGCATTGCGCAAGGTTTATGACCAAATGCCCGAGCCACGTTATGTGATCAGCATGGGGTCCTGCGCCAACGGGGGCGGTTATTATCATTATAGCTATTCGGTTGTGCGTGGTTGTGATCGCATCGTGCCAGTAGACATCTACGTACCAGGCTGTCCGCCCACAGCCGAAGCGCTGTTGTATGGTATTTTGCAATTACAACGTAAAATTCGCCGCACAGGGACGATTATACGATGACTGAAGCCTTGCAAGAACTCGGCGCACTGATCGCCGCAAAGCGCCCGGATTGTGTTTTAACTTTTGCTGTTGAACATGACGAACTGAATGTTGATGTTGCACCTGCGTCGCTTTTTGGATTGATCGAGTTTTTGAAAAATGATCCGTCCTGCCAATTTTCGACTCTTGTGGATCTAACGGCTGTTGATTATCCATCTCGGGCAAAACGGTTTGATGTCGTTTACCACTTCCTGTCGATGTATCAAAACCATCGTATTCGTCTGCGCGTATCGATCCGCGAAGAGGACATGTTGCCGTCGATCATCGACGTGCACCCAAGCGCCAATTGGTTTGAACGCGAAGTCTTTGATATGTTTGGAATTTTATTTTCCGGCCACCCTGATTTGCGTCGTATCCTGACGGATTATGGGTTTCGTGGACACCCATTGCGTAAAGATTTCCCAACAACGGGTTATACCGAAGTCCGCTATGACGAGGCGGAAAAGCGTGTGGTATATGAGCCTGTTAGCCTTGTGCAGGAATATCGTCAGTTTGATTTCATGTCGCCTTGGGAAGGTGCGGAGTATATTTTACCAGGTGATGAGAAAAAAGACACACCATAGTGTCAGAGACAGATATACTTGCATCACAATTGGCATGGAGGATTTTCCTTGATCTTATCCCATTGCTTATTGGTTGGCTTGTGATGGCCATTCCTGTTTTTTTGCTCATGATGCGTTTAAAGCTATCGTATTGGTGGAATCTTCTGCAGCTGATCCCATTCTTCGGTACCTTGATCTTGTTATGGATTGTGACATTAAAGCGTTGGCCGGGGCGATGATTTTGTTCTAAGTTTTAAACGAGTGGCATTGCAAAAGTGATTGTTTTGTTTCGATCCAAAGGACTGAAATCAGGTGACAACGTCTAAGCCCACCGTTCTTTTTTGTGTTGGTGCGACGAAAGCTGGGACAACTTGGCTGCACCGTTACCTGCAGGATCATCCGCAATGTGCCACGTCTTTTCTTAAAGAGCTTCATTATTTCGATTTTGTTGAAAACGAGAATTTCATGCGATCTGTTGATCGTATTATCAAGCGGCGTGTTGAAATGCGCTTTAGACTGCAAGAGGCAGAGCAAGAACAGCGCGCTTATTTGTATCGGCAGTTAGCTGAATTGGACCGATGGTTGTCGATCATAGCCGAGCGGGCAGAAAATATACCACGTTATGTCGCCTTTCTGCATTCGCTTAATCCGACAGCTAAAGTGGTTGCTGATATCACGCCAGCCTATTCAACGCTGCAGGCATCAACGATTAAGAGTATGGTGCATTTGAATGGCGGTGATACGCGCTTCATTTACATCATGCGTGATCCGATAGACCGTATGTGGTCGCATATCCGGATGAATACGCGGCGGGCAAAATATAAATCAAAGGACATGGCTGTAAGTGCAGATGTTATTTTAACCCAAGTTGAAAATGGCCAAGATCCTTTGATGATTGCGCGAAGTGATTATGCTGAGGCTTTACAGAAATTGGAGTCTATCGTTCCAGAACGGCAAAGGCTGGTGCTGTTTTTTGAAGAGTTTTTCAATCAAGATGCTTTGAACCGCATCTGCAATTTTCTTGAGGTTGATTTTGAACCCGCACAGTCGGATGACCGGATTCATGAAGGTATTCAACTGAACTGGACGTCAGAGCAATTTTACCGCATGGGCCGATTGTTAAAACCGCAATATACTGCTGTTGAAAAGCAGATGGGGTCGTTACCAGCACGATGGCATCAACATTATGATATGCTGAAAGTGGCTTTATGATACAATCCATGGAATTGCAGCGCTTAGTGACGCTGCACCTTATAAAAGACGTACTATGCTTACAGAAAGCTATTATATGCTGAATATACCTATTGCGACATTGATCATCATTATGGTGCTTTGGTCAGCCATGAGTGTGCCCGTCTTTATCGTTATCAGACGATTGGGTCTTTCGCCGTGGTGGAATGTGATGCATATCGTCCCTTTCTATGGTGGTTTGATTTTGCTATGGATTGTTGCCTTAAAGCGTTGGCCAGAACACAGCGTTGATCCAGTGGAGGTTTTTGAATGATGGATGGTTCTAAATTCGATGATGTCCTGACGGGCGAACAGAAGATCCGGAATTTCAATATCAACTTCGGGCCACAGCACCCCGCGGCACACGGGGTGTTGCGTTTGGTGCTTGAGTTGGACGGCGAGATTGTTGAACGTTGTGATCCGCATATTGGTCTGCTGCATCGTGGCACTGAAAAGTTGATGGAAAGCCGTACCTATCTGCAGAACCTACCTTATCTGGATCGATTGGATTATGTGGCCCCGATGAACCAGGAACATGCCTGGTGTCTAGCGATTGAAAAGCTGACCGGCGTTGAAGTTCCGCGTCGCGCATCTTTGATCCGGGTGCTGTATTCCGAAATCGGACGTATTTTAAGCCATCTGCTGAATGTCACGACGCAAGCCATGGATGTGGGGGCGCTAACGCCACCGCTTTGGGGCTTTGAAGAGCGTGAAAAACTGATGATCTTTTATGAACGCGCGTGTGGCGCGCGTTTGCATGCCGCTTATTTTAGACCCGGTGGCGTGCATCAGGATCTGCCTGATGATCTGCTGGATGATATCGAAGAATGGGCGATTAACTTTCCGTCTGCACTGAACGACATAGACGAATTACTGACTGAAAACCGCATTTTCAAGCAACGTAATGCAGACATCGGTGTTGTGACCGAAGAAGACATTCAAGACTATGGTTTCAGCGGTGTTATGGTGCGCGGATCTGGGTTGGCGTGGGATTTGCGCCGTGCACAACCCTATGAATGCTATGATGAATTTGATTTCCAAATCCCCGTGGGTAAAAATGGCGATTGCTATGACCGTTATCTATGCCGGATGGAGGAGATGCGCCAATCTACAAGCATTATCCGCCAAGCGATTGTAAAGCTGCGCGAAGCCACGGGTGATGTGCTGGCGCGGGGTAAAATCACACCTCCAAGTCGGGGTGAAATGAAAACGTCGATGGAGGCGCTGATCCATCACTTTAAACTTTACACCGAAGGCTTTCACGTACCTGCAGGTGAGGTTTATTGCGCGGTTGAGGCGCCAAAGGGCGAATTTGGTGTCTATCTGGTGGCTGACGGAACAAATCGGCCTTATCGCGCGAAGTTGCGGGCACCGGGTTATCTGCATCTTCAGGCGATGGATTATATCTGCAAAGGCCATCAGCTGGCTGATGTGGCAGCGATTATCGGTACTATGGATGTGGTTTTTGGCGAGATTGATCGGTGATGACAACAATTACGATTAACCTTTGGCTTTTGTTTGTTGGCGCTGCTGCGGGTTTGGCTGCAGCTTATGCCGCAAAAGGGCGTAACCGATTGATCAAGGCTGCTGTAATAGGTGCTGTTGTTGCATTCGTTATTGGGCTTGCGCGAACATATCTTTAAAATAACAGAGGCGCGCTGACGCGCGCCACATCTTTTATCTCGTGTCCTATCCGACACTCGGGGTGCCTTCGGCGAGAATATTTTTACCAAGAAGAAGGCGATTGGCCGTGATTGATCGACCAGTGTGGTGTTAAGTGATCAATGTCTGACTTTGATCAACCTGCTCTTTACGATTTCAGCGCCATATTGTAAGGCAAACGCCAACCATGGATTGTGTGTTTGTAAGCTGTGAAAATGGTTTACGCGAAGAAATGAAAAGGACGTTCCAGGGATGCTTCGCCGACTTCACCACGAACAACCTGATATATTCGCTTTCACCCCAGCCAATCAGGCTTGGGCAGAAGCGCAGATGACAAAATATCCAGACGGTCGTCAGGCCAGCGCGATTATCCCGCTTTTATGGCGTGCGCAGGAGCAGGAAGGTTGGCTGTCGCGCCCTGCAATTGAACACGTAGCCGAGATGCTCGGCCTTGCTTATATTCGCGCGCTTGAAGTGGCTTCATTCTATTTCATGTTCCAACTTCAACCTGTCGGATCTGTTGCTAATATTCAGGTATGTGGCACGACATCCTGCATGATTTGCGGGGCCGAAGATTTGATTGGCGTATGCCAAGAAAAGATCGCGACCGAGCCACATCAGCTAAGTTCAGATGGCAAATTCAGCTGGGAAGAAGTTGAATGTCTGGGATCTTGTGCGAATGCGCCAATGGCACAAATTGGCAAGGATTATTACGAAGATCTGACAACCGAACGCCTGGCGGAAATCATTGATGAATTGGCCGCAGGTAACGTGCCAACTCCAGGGCCGCAGAATGGGCGCTATGCGGCAGAGCCTGCTTCGGGTTTGACCAGCTTGACAGAATACGAGGCGACCAAGCCACCACTGAACGCATCTGCGGCACTTGCTGTGGATATCGGGGATACGGTTAAGCGCATTGATGGGACCGAAGTACCGCTTTTGACGCCATGGAAAGCGCCAGGAAACGCCGCAAATTCTAAAAAAACGACGCGTGGGCAAGGAATGGCCCGCCGTTCAGAAGCGGCCGTATCAAAGGGTGCCAGCGATGCAAAACTTGCAGCTATTCCATCTGATGTTGGGCAAAAACCAAAGACATTGGATAAGCCGCGTGAGACTGGCGTAGACAATCTGAAGTTGATAAAAGGTGTGGGCCCTAAATTAGAGAAAGTGTTGCATTCCCTTGGGTTTTACCATTTTGATCAGATTGCAACCTTGAGCGCGGATGAAATCGCCTGGGTTGATGAAAATCTGGAAGGTTTCAAAGGGCGGGTTAGCCGCGACGATTGGGTGTCACAGGCAAAAATTTTGGCGAAAGGCGGAGAGACGGAATTCTCAGCTAAGTCCAAAAAAGGAGAGAACTGAGCGGGGCGAATTGAATTAGGGACGGGGAGACGGATGATATGACGCAAAATTCAGGGGGTGCGGGTGCCGCGCTGACATGTTGGGCAATCGCAGGATTGGGCGCTTTCTTGGCGTTGGTCCTGCTGATGCTTTTGGGCGATTGGTTGTTTATTCAAGCGGCATTTGTTGCGTTCCTTATATTTTTCATTGCAGGCGGTCTTTTGTCTTGGGTCATGCTGAAACCACTCCCGGGCCCGAATGAAGTGAGCGTAAATCGTGCCGGCCAGGCACCGACAGTTGGTGACGCGATTGCTGCAAAGCCCGTTTCTGATGAAGTGGTTGAACCCGCTGCTCCGACGCCGCGTCCGGCGGCGGCTAAACGCACTGTAGAACGTGCGGCTGCACAAGCGGCAAAGCTAGATGACACCTCTGAATCGGAGCCTGTTGTTGATGAGCCCGCCGAAAAGCCAGCTGCTAAGGCTACGCCAGTTGAAAAAGCTAAAGCGCCAAAGCCTGAAACGCCTAAGCCAGTGCCTGCTAAGAAAACTGTAACCAAAAAGCCGCCTGCTAAGAAAGCGGCTACTAAGAAGCCAGCAGCGAAAAAACCTGCTGCGGAAACAGAAAAGGCTGTTTCGGCAGATGGAAAGCCGGAATTCATGAAAGCAGCACGCAAAGGTGGCCCTGATGATCTGAAGCAGATCAAAGGTATTGGACCTAAGCTTGAAAAATTGCTTCATTCGATGGGAGTTTTCCATTTTGATCAAATCGGCGGCTGGCGCAAAAAGGAAGTCGAATGGGTTGACCAAAACCTAGAAGGCTTTAAGGGCCGCGTTACCCGTGATGAATGGGTCAAACAAGCAAAGCTGTTGGCAAAAGGCGAACAGACTGAGTTTTCTAAGAAGGTGAAAAAAGGCGATGTCTATTAACGCCTTTCGTGATTTGCTGCGATCCGGTTAATATCGGGCCACAGTGACCAGCACCGGTGGGAGGAGCGGGGCAGCAACAGCAGCCACATGGATATGTGGTCTGTCCTCTTAATCATTGGAGCAAACGATGAGCGATACGATACGATTTTTTAATAAACCTTCAGAACTGACAGCGACTGCGATCAGCATGACAGCCCCAACTGCTGCGATGGCTGCTGTTGGTGTCTATTACTGGCGTATGGCATGGGCAGCCCCTGTGCTCAATATGCGTGCGATGACAGGCCTGCCTGTAGTGTCTGATGATGGTGTTATGGATATACCAACGAAAGCTGTAAAGCCTGTGAAATCAGCCGTTAAAACCGCGCAGCCGACCAAACTTGTTACGAAAAAAGCGGCTGTTAAAAAAGCAGAACCGGTTATGGCGAAGGTGAACGTTAAGAAAACAGTTGCAAAACCAAAAGCGGCTGAAACCCAGGCCAAGATAGTTTCTAAGGTTGCAGCGCCCAAAAAAGCGGCCAAGGTTGATGTAAAAAAGCCTGCGACTGAAATTTATCAAGCGAAATCAAGTAGCGGTGCCAAAAAGGGTCCTGTTACACTTGCTGCAATGCCTAATGTCAAAAAGGTAGATAATACCAAACCTGCGCTTTTAAAGGTGGCCAAGAATGGCAAGGCAGATGATTTAAAGTTGATAAAGGGCGTTGGTCCAAAGTTGGAAAAGCAGCTAAATGCACTGGGCATATACCACTTTGATCAGGTTGCCAGTTGGAACGATAAGCAAGTGGGTTGGATTGATGATCAATTGGATGCCATTAAAGGTATGCCAATGCGCGATAAGTGGGTCACACAAGCTAAATCGCTGGTGAAAAACAAATAAATGACGAAGCAAGACGATAAGGTTCGCGCAAACCAAGGCTTAACCGCGGGCCTGGTGATGGCCGGTGCGGGGGTGTTAACGATTGTTGCGCCCTGGCTTGTCCAAATTCTTGGTTTGGAACCGCGCGTCGAGTTCTTGTTTTATCTGATTTCCATGGCTGCGTTCATTTGGGCACTTTTCCTGACATGGCAAATCTGGCAAAAGAACCGCAAACCAAAAGGATGATATTGGATGCTGGACGATAAGGATCGTATCTTTACCAATCTTTACGGGATGCATGACCGGACACTTGCTGGCGCCAAAAAGCGGGGTCATTGGGATGGTACGGCCAAGCTGATCAAAAACGGTCGCGACTGGATCATTGACCAAATGAAGGCCAGCGGTTTGCGGGGCCGTGGTGGCGCGGGTTTCCCTACCGGTCTGAAGTGGTCTTTTATGCCCAAGGAAAGCGACGGGCGCCCTGCCTATCTGGTTGTGAATGCAGACGAATCTGAACCCGGTACCTGCAAAGACCGCGAGATTATGCGTCATGATCCGCACACATTGATCGAAGGGTGTCTGATCGCCAGCTTCGCGATGAATGCGAATGCCTGCTATATCTATATTCGGGGTGAATATATCCGCGAAAAAGAGGCTCTGCAGAACGCCATTGATGAGGCTTACGATGCGGGGCTATTGGGCAAGAATGCCGCCAAGTCGGGTTGGGATTTCGATCTGTATCTGCACCATGGCGCTGGCGCCTATATCTGCGGCGAGGAAACCGCGTTGCTCGAAAGCCTTGAGGGTAAGAAGGGTATGCCACGTATGAAGCCACCATTCCCTGCCGGGGCCGGGCTTTATGGGTGTCCAACGACTGTGAATAATGTTGAATCCATCGCTGTTGTACCAACAATCCTGCGGCGTGGGCCTGAATGGTTTTCCAGTTTTGGTCGTGCGAATAATGCGGGCACCAAGCTGTTCGCGATCTCGGGCCATGTGAATAACCCATGCGTTGTTGAAGAAGCGATGTCGATTCCGTTTGCAGAATTGATTGACAAGCATTGCGGCGGCATTCGGGGGGGCTGGGATAACCTGAAAGCAGTGATCCCGGGCGGATCATCTGTGCCGATGATCCCGGGCAAACAAATGCACGAAGACGCAATTATGGATTTCGATTGGCTGCGCGAACAGAAATCGGGTTTGGGTACTGCGGCGGTTATCGTGATGGACAATTCGACCGATGTGATCAAAGCGATCTGGCGTCTGTCAAAGTTCTATAAACACGAAAGCTGCGGTCAATGTACACCTTGTCGCGAAGGTACAGGTTGGATGATGCGTGTAATGGATCGTCTGGTCAAGGGCGAGGCTGAAGTTGAGGAAATCGACATGCTTCTTGATGTCACCAAGCAGGTTGAAGGCCATACAATCTGTGCCTTGGGCGATGCAGCAGCGTGGCCGATTCAGGGATTAATACGCCATTTCCGAGATGAGATTGAAGATCGCATCAAGCATAAACGTACAGGCCGGGTAAGCGCGGTTGCTGCAGAGTAATTGATATAATTGATCCCATTAATTCAGAAATGTACGTGCTTTTGGGACGATGAATTATTTCTGACTGTGGCAATCAATCAAAGCGATATGTTTCTACAACATGGAAATCTGCTAATTGGTATGGCTTGATCCGTCATATCAATTACTGCGTTGTGTATGTGCTAAAGCTTATATGTATATTCCAGCCGCAAAAATAGTTTACGCGTGTTAAAATATTTTGATGTAATATGCTAAACTAGACTAGCTTGTGGTGTGAGTTGCTAAAATGAGGTTTGACAGTCGATGAAAAAGCCAAAAATAAAAACAATGGAAGAGCTTTCAGTCGCAATCGGCGTGTCCCGTCCAACCCTATCGCGCTATTTTCAAAGCCCTGACAGTGTGCGCGGATCAACAGCGAAGAAAATTCAACTTGGGTTGGAGCGTGTTGAATACGTTCCAAATTTCTTTGCAACGCGGTTGAATCGGAAGTCGACCGGAATGATTGGCGTCATCATTCCGTACTTGAATGATTTGTTTTTCACGAAACTACTTGAGTCCATTGAAATGGCTGCAATGGATGCGGGATACACCGTTATTACGCAGTGTTCGCATTCAGATCGAGCCATCGAAGCACGTGCGGCAGAGACTTTCATGTCAATGAATGTCGACGGTACGCTTGTCGTGCCATTGGGCAACCGAAGCGATCTAGTTGTGCATCAGCGCCTACAATCCCGATTGCCATTTGTACTTGTGGATTCAAGACCTGCGACGATGCTTGAGGTTGATTTCGTTGGGACGGACCACAAGCAAAGCACTGGTTTAATTACAAAATATTTGTGTCGCGTAGGCAAACCGCCAATCTTCCTTGCTATGCCCCGGGTGAATTTCAACGCGATGGAGCGTGAAAAAGCATACATGGACTGTATCACGGCGTTAGGGCACAAACCTGTCGTCATTGGAACCGATTTGGTCGAAGATCAGTGGTATTTCGAAGCTCACGGTGAAGCTGTTTTGAATGATTTCTTTGCCCGTGGACAGTTTACTGACAGATCGATTCTGTGTGTGAATGACCGTGTTGCAATCGGCGCGCTTCGCGCTGCATCGCGGCACGGGCTAGTTCCTGGTCGCGGCGCCAAAGGCGGATTACGCATCGCAGGGCATGATGATTACCCACTGTGCCCATTTACGACCCCAGCACTGACGACAGTTGCCCAAGATTTCGAAGCTATTGGAAAGGCAGCGGTTTCAAGGCTGATTGAGGTGATCAACAACGAAGACACCGATGATACGCCGCGAATTCAGCTTTTTGATGGGGTATTAAAATTGCGCGAGTCCGCATGATTTCAAAATAATGCTGCAATGCAGAAGTTTCGGTTGAAAATTTTTAAGTTGACGTAACTGTCATATCCCTAGTAAATTTTACACACGTAAAAATGGGAGGTCACTTATGATTATCAGACGCGCATTGCTGAATACAGCTGCGGGAATAGGGCTTGTGGCTGGTATTACATCCGCCGTTTCAGCCGAGGAAATTACCATCGCGACAGTCAACAACGGTGACATGATCCGTATGCAAGAGCTCTCTTCGCAATGGGAAGAAGCAACGGGGAACACGATTGAATGGGCTGTTCTAGAAGAGAACGCCCTGCGTCAGCGGGTTACAACCGATATTGCCACAGGTGGTGGTCAGTACGATGTTATGACCATCGGTACATACGAAGTGCCGATCTGGGGCAAGCAGGGCTGGTTGATGTCATTGAACGATCTGCCTGCTGAATGGGATCAGGCTGATATTTTGCCTGCGATTGCTGGTGGTTTGACAGTAGAGGGTGAGCTTTACGCAGCCCCTTTTTATGGCGAAAGCTCTATGGTCATGTATCGGACGGACTTGATGGAGGCCGCCGGTCTTGAAATGCCCGAAGCGCCGACCTGGACGTTCATTCGTGAAGCGGCCGCCGAAATGACGGATCGCGAAAATGAAATCTATGGCATCTGTGCGCGTGGAAAAGCGGGTTGGGGTGAAAACATGGCTTTTCTGACAGCCATGTCGAATTCGTTCGGGGCACGTTGGTTTGATGAAGAATGGAATGCACAGTTTGACGGGGAAGCCTGGGCGAACACCCTGAACTTCTATGTTGATATGATGAACGAATCCGGACCTCCTGGTGCATCAAGCAACGGATTTAATGAAAACCTGACGTTATTCCAGACAGGTAAGTGTGGTATGTGGATTGATGCAACTGTTGCTGCATCCTTTATAACCAATCCTAATGACAGCCAGGTGGCTGACAGTGTCGGGTTTGCGTTGGCGCCTGACAATGGTCTTGGTCCACGTGGCAATTGGCTTTGGGCTTGGTCACTTGCTGTGCCCACAAGCACAGATGCACCTGATGCAGCCAAATCATTTGTCGCATGGGCAACATCCAAGGAATACACGGAACTTGTCGCTGAAAACGAAGGGTGGGCAAACGTACCTCCGGGAACGCGGACGTCGCTTTACGAAAACCCCAACTATGCGTCTGTTCCTTTCGCAAAGATGACGCTGGACAGCATCAATTCTGCTGATCCGAATAATCCAACTGTGGATCCGGTTCCATACACGGGCGTTCAGTTTGTTGCGATCCCGGAATTTCAGGGCATTGCAACAGCCGTTGGTCAGCAGTTTTCGGCGGCCCTTGCGGGTACGACAAGCGTTGAAGACGCACTTGCAAACGCGCAAGAGTTGACGACGTCGGAAATGCAGGACGCAGGTTACCAAGACTGATCTACGCCTCATGATGAGCAGGGCTAACGGCCTTCCAATTGGCCCTGCTTGTACAGCATTTGCACGATAGGCGTCATGCAGTGTCAGATGATCTGACGCCAAGCATGTGATGATCAGCAAGGTCGGCCTTTCCAAGGGGGGAAGACAAAATGTCTACACAGCATTCAAGATCCGCAGCCCGTATAATGATCGCACCGGCAACATTTCTTTTGTTGGCATGGATGCTGATTCCCTTGTGTATGACGCTTTATTATTCGTTCCGTCGTTATCGACTATTAACACCTGACCGCCAAGGCTGGGTAGGGTTTCGAAACTATGAAAACTTCCTGACAAATCCGGCGTTTACAAGTGCGCTGATTAATACCCTTGTCCTTGTATTAGGCGTTTTGATCATAACTGTGGTGTTAGGTATTCTGCTGGCCATATTGCTGGACCAACCTTTCAAGGGGCAGGGGATTGTTCGAATACTGGTGATCGCGCCGTTTTTCGTGATGCCAACAGTGTCGGCCTTGGTCTGGAAGAATATGTTTATGAATCCGGTCAATGGGTTGTTTGCCTATGCTGCAAAAGCCGTGGGGCTTGAACCTTATGATTTTCTGTCTCAGGCACCGCTTATGTCGATCATCGGCATCGTTAGCTGGCAATGGCTGCCATTCGCAACTTTGATCCTGCTGACAGCTATTCAGTCGCTTGATAGTGAACAGATGGAAGCCGCCGAGATGGACGGTGCCAGTGCGCTGAACCGGTTCTGGTTCATTACATTACCACATCTGTCCCGCGCGATCACAGTGGTGATCTTGATCCAGACGATCTTCCTTTTGTCGATCTTCGCCGAGATACTTGTGACCACAAACGGCGGCCCAGGGACGGCTAGCACGAACCTGACCTATCTGGTCTATGCCGAAAGCCTTCTGAATTATGACGTGGGCGAAGGTTCCGCCGGTGGCGTTGTCGCCATCATCCTTGCAAACATTGTTGCGATCTTCCTGATGCGGGCGATCGGCAAGAACCTGGACGCTTAAGATATGGCACGCGCAATCTCAAAACGTCGAACCGTCATCGTAACAATTCTGGCTTGGACCATCGGATTACTGATCTTTTTCCCGATCCTGTGGACGGTGATCACCAGTTTCAAGACAGAAGCCGAAGCCATCGCTGACCCGCCGTCCCTGTTCTGGTTCAACTGGACGCTAGAAAACTATAATGTTGTTAATGCCCGGTCGAATTATCCGCTCCACTTTATGAATTCGGTGATCATTTCGTTAGGATCAACGCTGATCGGTCTGGCAATTGCAGTTCCTGCTGCATGGTCTATGGCGTTTGTGCCAAGTAAGCAGACTAAGAATATATTGATGTGGATGCTGTCCACCAAGATGTTGCCATCCGTTGGTGTGTTGATCCCGATCTACCTGATCAGTCGCAATCTTGGGCTGTTGGACAGCCGCATTGCGCTGGTGGTTATTCTGACCCTGATCAATTTGCCGATCATTGTGTGGATGCTGTACACATATTTCAAGGAAATCCCCATCGACATTCTTGAAGCCGCGCGCATGGACGGGGCAAGCCTGAAGTCAGAAATTCTGTATATTCTGACACCGATGGCCTTGCCTGGTATCGCGTCGACGATGTTGTTGAATATCATTCTTGCCTGGAACGAAGCGTTCTGGACACTCAACCTTACGGCTGCAAAAGCGGCCCCTTTAACGGCGTTCATTGCAAGTTATTCCAGCCCAGAAGGGCTGTTTTACGCCAAACTCAGCGCTGCCAGCACGATGGCAATCGCACCAATCCTGATTATGGGTTGGTTTTCACAGAAACAGCTCGTTCGGGGCCTTACATTCGGAGCGGTTAAATAATGGGCCAGATAAGTCTTAACCAAGTCACAAAAAGCTTTGGTGATGTCCAGGTCATTCCTCCGCTTGATCTGGATATCAACGAAGGTGAATTCGTCGTTTTTGTCGGCCCCTCAGGATGCGGCAAGTCCACATTGCTGCGGCTGATCGCCGGGCTTGAGGATACGACATCAGGTGTGATCAAAATTGATGATACGGATGCGACTGCTCTGCCACCCGCCAAGCGTGGCCTTGCCATGGTGTTTCAATCTTACGCCCTTTATCCGCATATGTCGGTGCGCAAGAATATCGCGTTTCCATTGCGCATGGCCGGGATGGATCAGGCGGCACAGGATGCCAAGATAAATGCCGCGGCCACAGCTTTGAACCTGACTGATTACCTTGATCGCCGTCCTGGGCAGTTGTCTGGTGGTCAGCGACAGCGCGTTGCAATTGGCCGCGCGATTGTGCGGGAACCTTCGGCGTTTTTGTTTGATGAACCTCTGTCCAACCTGGATGCAGCCTTGCGTGTCGGCATGCGGCTTGAGATATCGGAACTGCACAAAAAGCTTGAAACGACGATGATTTATGTCACCCACGATCAGGTTGAAGCGATGACCATGGCCGACAAGATTGTTGTGTTGCAGGCTGGTGTGATTGAACAGGTCGGTAGCCCGCTTGAGTTGTACCATAAGCCACGCAACAAGTTCGTGGCTGGTTTTATCGGCTCACCTAAAATGAACCTGATTGAAGGGGCGGAAGCTGAAAAGCACGGCGCGGCAACGATCGGTATTCGCCCTGAACATATGACGGTTTCCAAATCCGAAGGTACTTGGAAAGGTGTTGTTGGTGTGGCCGAACATCTTGGGTCTGATACATTCATACATGTCCACGAAACGGGTCTGATGGATACAATGACCCTGCGGATCACCGGCGATATCGAAGCGCGCCATGGGGACACGATCTTTCTGTCGCCCGAGATGGATAAATTGCACCGGTTTGATGCACAGGGGTTGCGGTTGGTATGACGCGACTGACTGGAAAGTCAGCTTTGATTACCGGGTCTGCCCGCGGTATTGGTCGTGGCTTTGCGCAGGCCTATATTGCCGAAGGGGCCACGGTTGCGATTGCTGATGTGAACGATAGCGCGGCCCAAGATACAGCCGATGAACTTGGCGATCAGGCCTACGCGGTGTACATGGATGTGACCCGTCAGGACAGTATTGATGCCGCGATCAAGACGGTTGTGGCCAAGGCTGGTAAGCTGGATATCTTGATTAACAACGCCGCGATTTTCGATGCCGCGCGAACCGTGGATATCACGCGCGACAGCTATGAAACGCTTTATGCCGTCAATGTTTCGGGTATGCTTTTCACCCTACAGGCCGCCGCCCGCCAGATGATTAAACAGGGTCATGGTGGTAAAATTATAAATATGGCCAGTCAGGCTGGACGTCGTGGTGAACCGTTGGTTGCTGTCTATTGTTCGACCAAAGCGGCTGTTATTTCGTTAACGCAATCAACAGGTCTTGATCTGATTAAGGACGGCATAAATGTTAATGCCATTGCGCCGGGTGTGGTCGATGGGGACCACTGGGACCACGTTGATGCGATGTTTTCAAAGCTTGAAGGCAAAAAACTGGGCCAGAAAAAATCTGAAGTTGCAGCAGGCGTCCCTGCGGGTCGATTTGCTGTTCCAGAAGACCTGACAGGGATGGCGGTTTTTCTGGCATCAAAAGAGTCCGATTATATCGTATCCCAGACGTATAACGTCGATGGCGGCCAATGGATGAGCTGATGAAACTTGGCTTGAACACCATTAATGATTTACCAACTGATGTCGCGCGTCCATCCTATGATCGTGGTGATCTTAAGCCAGGCATTGTACATGTCGGGCTAGGTAACTTTCACCGTGCGCACATGGCGCTGTATCTGCACGACCTGTTCCAGCTGGGTCGTGACCATGATTGGGCTATCATTGGCGCTGGTGTGCGTGCATCTGATCATACAATCCGCGATGATCTTGCTGCCCAGGATTGGCTAACAACCGTATACGAGATGGATCCGTCAGGTGATCGCGCCATTGTGACGGGCACCATGATCGACTTTCTGCCCGTACAGCAAGACAACCGGCCACTGATTTCCGCTATGTCCGGTAAAGCGATCCGCATCGTATCGCTGACCGTAACCGAAGGTGGATATTACATTGATGCATCAACGGGACTGTTTGACCCGACCCACCCGGATATGCAGCATGATGCCAAAAATCCTGATACGCCGCGCAGCGTCTTCGGTGCGATCATCGCCGCGCTCAAGATTCGACGGGCGTTGGATATACCCCCGTTTACGGTGATGTCATGCGATAATCTGCCTGACAATGGCCATGTCGCACGTGCAACTGTCATTGGACTGGCCCAGCAAATTGATGTGGATTTGGCGGATTGGATTACCGATCATGTGGTCTTTCCATGTGCGATGGTTGATCGGATTACACCGGCCACTTCTGATCGCGAACGTGCAATGATCCGCGACCGCTTTGGTATCCATGATCGACGCCCCGTAACGTGCGAAAGCTTTCGTCAGTGGGTGTTAGAGGATAACTTTCCGACAGGGCGCCCTGCTTTTCATGCGATAGGTGTCACGCTGACCGATGATGTTGCACCGTACGAGCTTATGAAAATCCGCATTTTGAACGGCGGTCATGCAGCCATGGCCTATCCTGCAGCGCTGCTTGGCATTCATTTTGTTCATGACGCAGCGCACCATCCGTTGATCCGGGGTTTTCTGAACAAGCTTGAGACAGAAGAAATCCTGCCCAATGTGCCACCTGTGCCGAATACTGATCTGGCAGAGTACTATAAAAAGGTGATTGAACGCCTGGAAAACCCAGGCGTGGCCGATACAATTCCGCGTTTGTGTCAAGATGGCTCGAACCGTCAGCCCAAATTTATACTGCCAACAGTCCGAGATCAGTTGGCACGGGGTGGATCTATAAACGGGTTATCGCTGGTGTCTGCATTGTGGTGTCGTTACTTGCAAGGAACAGACGATAACGGGGCTGCTATCAAAATTGATGATCCGTCAGCGGATCTGTTGAAAGATCATGCAAAGCGCGCCAAGACAAATCCACAGGCTTTTTTACAGCTTAAGGTTATTTTTGGCGACCTTGCGGACAACGCGGCATTTTCATCCAGTTTTCAACGCAACCTAGAAGCGTTATATACACAAGGCACCGAAGCCGTTCTGAAAACATATATCGGCTAGCTTTGTAAGCGATTATCTGACACCGATATCGGCAAGTGCAGCACTAAGTTGCGGGGGTAATTCCTGTTCGTTTTGGCGTGCCTGGGTCAGGTCAGCGGGCGCATCTGCAGGGCTCAGATAGCGCCAGCCTTGAAAAGGGCGTTTGTTCACAGCCTCAGTCCGGATGATGTCGGGTTTCAGTACAATTCCACAGCGGCGGATGCCGTCTTGGCTAATCACTTCATCCAATCTCAGGATTGTTTGGCGGCACAGGATCACGCCTTTGATCACCCAGTAAATCGAACCACCGTTCAAAATCTCGGCCTCGCGCTTGGGCCACATGCGCGTTACATGGCGGGGCATGCCATCTGGTCCCTTGGCCCGCGATTGCTTTTGCCAGTTCATCAGGGTTTCAACAGTTTCGCTGCCCACGCTTAATTTCACAAGATTGACGAATTTTGTCATGAAGAACCCAAGATATGGTGATAATCTTTAAACTTAACCTAGTTATTGCGAAGATCAACCAAAAGCCTTATCGTAGAACCCCTGCCACGTTTATCTAAGGATCCTGCGCCCATGAGCCGTTTCACTGCCCCCATTGCTGAGCAGATCTGGGACATGAAATATCGTTTCAAACAGGCGGATGGCATACCTATTGATAAAAGGGTCGAAGATTCGTGGCGTCGGATCGCGCGTGCACTGGCGGTGGTTGAAACGGACGCGGCGCATTGGGAAGAAAAATTCTATCACGCGCTTGAAGATTTCAAATATCTGCCTGCCGGTCGCATCACAGCGGGTGCTGGCACCGAACGGTCGGTAACGCTGTTCAATTGCTTTGTCATGGGCACGATCCCTGACAGTATGGGCGGCATTTTCGATATGTTGAAAGAAGCCGCACTGACCATGCAACAAGGTGGCGGGATCGGTTATGATTTCAGCACGATCCGGCCCAAGGGTGCAGATGTGAAAGGTGTGGCTGCGGATGCATCTGGCCCCTTGTCGTTCATGGATGTTTGGGATTCGATGTGTCGCACAATTATGTCCGCAGGCAGCCGTCGCGGTGCGATGATGGCCACGATGCGCTGTGATCATCCTGATATCAAAGATTTCATCACTGCCAAATCTGACCCCGTCCGCCTGCGTATGTTCAATATGAGTGTTCTGATCACGGATGATTTCATGCAGGCCGTGAAGGCCGACACAAGCTGGGATCTAATGTTCGAGGACCGAGTTTACCACACGGTTCAGGCACGTGATTTATGGAACAACATCATGCAGTCGACATATGATTATGCCGAACCGGGCGTGATTTTTATCGACCGCATCAACGCGATGAACAACCTGAATTATTGTGAAAACATTGCGGCGACCAACCCATGTGGTGAACAGCCCTTGCCGCCTTATGGGGCCTGTTTATTGGGGTCGGTCAATATGACGCGATTGGTGCAGGACCCGTTTGAGGAGGACGCCGCGCTGGATCAGGACGCGCTGGATGATCTGGTCGCCACCGCCGTTCGGATGATGGATAATGTGGTCGATGCCAGCCGCTTTCCGTTGGACGCCCAAGCGGCTGAGGCGCAGGCGAAGCGGCGGATCGGGCTGGGCGTCACGGGCCTGGCTGATGCGCTGCTGATGGTCGGGCTGCGCTATGGCTCGGATGAGGCCGCCGCACAGACGGAACGCTGGATGCGCCAGATCGCGCGGGCCGCCTATCTGGCCTCGGTCGATCTGGCCCGCGAAAAGGGCGCGTTCCCGCTGTTTGACGCAGACAAATTTCTAGCCACCGGTCACATGCAGGACATGGACGACGACGTCCGCGCCGCTATCGCAGAACACGGCATCCGCAACGCGCTGCTGACCTCGATCGCGCCGACGGGCACGATCAGCCTTTACGCAGGCAACGTCAGTTCAGGGATCGAGCCCGTCTTCGCCTATGCCTACACCCGCAAAGTGCTGCAGAAAGACGGATCGCGGACCGAGGAAGAGGTCGTCGATTACGCCGTTCAGCTGTGGCGCGACAAATTCGGCGATGCGCCCTTGCCGGATTACTTCGTCAACGCCCAGACCCTGCCCCCACTGGATCACGTCAAGATGCAGGCGGCGGCTCAGAAGTGGGTGGACAGTTCGATATCCAAGACCATCAACTGCCCGGAAGACATTGGTTTCGACGATTTCAAGGACGTCTATATGCAGGCCTGGGACACCGGCTGCAAAGGTTGCACGACCTACCGCCCGAACGACGTGACGGGGTCAGTTTTAAGCGTGTCGGAAAAGGACGAAGCGCCGCTGTCCGAGGCCCCGGAGCAAGTCCGGGGCGATGGCGAAGTCGTCTATATCAGCGAACCGCTCGACCGCCCGCAGGAACTGGAAGGCAGCACCTATAAACTGAAGTGGCCCGATAGCGAACATGCGATCTACATCACGATCAATGATATCGTGCTGAACGGCCACAGGCGGCCCTTCGAAGTGTTCATCAATTCCAAGAATATGGAGCACTTCGCCTGGACGGTCGCCCTAACCCGCATGATCAGCGCCGTGTTCCGGCGCGGCGGCGACGTCAGTTTCGTGGTTGAAGAACTGAAGGCTGTCTTCGACCCCCGCGGCGGCGCTTGGATGAATGGGAAATACGTGCCTTCGATCCTGGCAGCGATCGGTGGTGTCATCGAACGCCACCTCATCACGATCGGTTTTATCGACGGCGAAGGCATGGGTCTGAAAACCGACCCACAGGCCGCCGTCGTCAACCTGAACGGCCCCCGCGGCAAAGCCTGCCCCAACTGCGGCAGCTACGACCTGCGCATGATCGAAGGTTGCATGACCTGCGGCAGCTGCGGCCATTCGAAATGTAGTTGACCTTAAAGAAATGTAACTTCTGGAATGACACGTAAGGTGACACTTGTTGACGCCGAGTTGCCACTTTTTGACAGCTAACATGCAATTTCTGGGCTTTGACGTCGATGTGACGTTAGCAATGCTACCTCATTGAGCGTCATTCTGTATTTATGGCGCGGACATATGTCAGTCTTGCTGTTGTTCCGGGTGACCTGCCTCCCGAAACTTCCCTCACTTTTATGTGGAGTTTGCTCAACCTGAATACCTTGCGGCGGGCGCACGCCGAACTGCCTGTAAGTGCCGTGCAGAATGAATATTCGATGTTGTGGCGTGGGCCGGAAGACGAGTTGCTCGCGCTCTGCGATGAGCTCGGTATCGGCTTTGTCCCGTTCAGCCCACTGGGATACGGATTTTTGACCGGCGCTATCGATATGGGGACAAGCTTTGCCCCGGGCGACTTCCGCGCCGGCACCTCTCGTATGGACCCCGAAAACAGACAGGCAAACATGGCTTTGGTTGAATTGCTCCAATTATGGGCTGTGCGCAAGAACGCAGCACCCGGTCAGATCGCGTTGGCTTGGCTTCTTGCACAGGGACCTTCGGTTGTGCCCATCCCTGGAACAACGCAGATGCCGCATTTAATGGAAAACATTGGCGCAACCGAGATAGATTTCACATCTGTCGAGCTAGCCGAGCTGAACCGCGCGGTGGCCGCCATCGAAATTCAAGGCACGCGCGCACCACAGATGGTCGCGGAATGGTCAGATGTAGAGGCGCCTTCTAGGATCTAAAGGTATTGAAATCTAAGCGTTTGGGCCGTTTAAAACGGGCGGTCCAAATTCAAAAAAGTTAGTGCCATTCCATCAGATCTTCGATTGCACCAATTAGATCTGCCGTTGTCGTCGCTAACCCTGTGCTGAATAGATTGGTCAAAAGCACTTCATATCAAAGATCTATTAATCGCCATCACTCTTCAAAGGCATGCCATAAGCAATTTTCTGGTATTTTCCCTTGTTAGCTCAATGGGATTACCGCCACAACTCGGGTCTTTCAAAGCAGATGTGACAAGGACGTCGATATCGGGGTTTTTGACACCCAGATCAGTCAGGGATTTTGGAATACCCAACGTCGTGTTAATCTTGCCCACAAAGTCATAAAACCCGTCAAAACCGCCTGATATGCCCAGATAGTTTGCCGCCATGGCAAGCCGATCTGCAATTGCAGGCTTGTTGAACAACAGCACCTGTTGCATGACAACGGCATTGGTTGTGCCGTGGTGGGTGTGGTGGACAGCGCCTATGGGGTGCGACAGCGCATGGATCGCCCCCAGACCCTTTTGAAAGGCCGTGGCGCCCATAGCGGCGGCCGACATCATATGGGCGCGGGCGTCAATATTGGTACCGTCGGCATAAACCAGCGGCAGATTTTCTTTGACCAGCCGCATGCCTTCCAGTGCGATACCTTGCGACATAGGGTGGTAATGCGGGGAACAGTATGCCTCAAGACAATGGGCAAAGGCGTCCATTCCGGTGCCTGCGGTGATGGCGGGTGGCATCCCAACGGTCAGTTTTGGGTCGCAGATCACGATTGTAGGCAGAAACTTCGGATGAAAGATAATCTTTTTTTCATGCGTTTGGCTGTTGGTGATGACAGAAGCGCGCCCAACCTCGGACCCGGTACCGGCAGTGGTGGGCACAGCCACAATGGGGGCGATGGCATCCGCATCTGCACGGGTCCACCAGTCACCGATATCTTCAAAATCCCAGATCGGGCGGGTTTGACCTGCCATGAACGCAACCAGCTTACCAAGATCCAATCCCGAACCGCCGCCGAACGCGACCACACCGTCATGCCCACCATCGCGGAACATCTTTATGCCCGCGTCTGCATTCACCTCGGTCGGGTTGGGGTCCACATCTGAAAACATAGCGCGGCCCAGTCCGGCGGTCTCTAGCAGGTCCAGGGTATTTTGGGTGATTGGCAGACTAGCCAGGCCTTTGTCAGTAACAAGCAATGGCTTAGTGATCCCGGCCGATGCACAGGCATCAGCGATTTCTGAAATACGGCCAGCGCCAAAACGGATGGCGGTGGGGTAGGACCAGGTTGCGGTGATCGTCATAACGTCAGGCTTTCTTAAGGTGATAGGATTTGGGACGGGTCAGATTGTGATACCCGATCACTGACAGCCCACCACCACGTCCGGTGTCCTTGCAGCCAGTCCAGCACAGGGCGGGGTCAAGGTAATCGGCCCGGTTCTGAAACACGGTGCCGGTGTCGATCTGATCGCCAATCGCCTCCGCCCGCGCGCGGTCTTCGGTCCAAAGCGATGCGGTCAGGCCGTAAGGGCTGTCGTTCATCAGATCAACCGCTTCGTGGTCGTCTTTCACAGGCATGATCCCAACCACAGGTCCAAAACTTTCTTCACGCATCACGCGCATGTCGTGGGTCACATTGGTCAGAATTTGTGGCATCAGATAGGCACCGCTATCATTGGGGAACAGCGCGGGATCAATATGAGCCTTGGCACCTGCCGCGATGGCCTCGGCCGTTTGGGAACGGACGGTGTCGGCAAAGCGCGTTTGTGCCATCGGGCCAAGTGTTGTGTCAGGGTCCAGCGGATTGCCCAGCTTATAACCATTGACAATATTGACCGCCTTTTCGACGAACGCGTCAAACAGCGGCTCGGCCACATAGATCCGTTCGATCCCGCAACAACATTGCCCTGAATTGAACATCGCGCCATCGATCAGCGTATCGACTGCGGCGTCCAGATTTGCGTCTTCCATCACATAGCCCGGGTCTTTGCCGCCCAGTTCCAGACCAAGCCCGGTGAAGTTGCCCACTGCGGCTTTTTCAATGGACTTCCCACCCTGAACCGAGCCTGTGAAATTCACGTAATCGATGACGCGATAATTCAGGGGCCGGGCATTGATCATATGCGATGTAAGCTGATGATCCCAGAATACATTGCGAAAGATGTCTGGCCAAATCCCGGCATCCTCGAACGCCTTGGCCATGCGTTCGCCCACAAGCGGGGTTTGCGAAGCATGTTTCAAAATAACGGCATTACCAGCAATCAGTGCTGGGACGACCGTGTTGATCGCCGTCATATAAGGGTAGTTCCACGGTGCGATCACAAGAACAACACCATGGGGGACACGCTTGATCATGCGGTGAAATTTTTCACTGTCTTCGACCGTGGTCGGGGTCAGGCCTTCTTGTGCAATCTTGGCCATATGGCTGGCCCGTTCATTCACGCCGCCGAATTCACCACCATACCGGATCGGTCGCCCCATTTGCCATGCCAGTTCTGGCACGATATCGTCATTCATTGCGCCCAGATTTTCGACAGCCTTCATGACCAGATCAATCCGCGTTTCAAGCGGGGTTTGCGCCCACGCCCGTTGTGCCGCCTGTGATCGTGTGACGGCAATAACAGCGTCTTCCTGGCTCATTACCTCACGCTCTGCGTAAATGGATCCATCGATCGGGGAAATACATTTGATCATAGTTCAGGCCCTTTCAAAGCCACGGGCGATTTCCCAATCGGTCACCGCCTTGTCGAATTCTTCCTGTTCCCATTCAGCCGCGCGGACGTAATGGTCGATAACTTCATCGCCCATTTCTGTGCGCAACATATCAGATCCACGCAGGGTTTCCGTTGCCGCGCGCAACGTGCGGGGGATTTCCTGGGCACCTGCATCCTCGTATACATCGCCCTTGGTGGCGGGGGCCAATTCCAGCTTATCTTCAATGCCCTTTATCCCGGCCGCCAGCATCGCGGCTTGTGCCAGATAGGGGTTCAGGTCAGACCCACCGATGCGACATTCGACCCGGATCCCATTGGTGTTATCACCGCAAAGACGGAAGCCTGCGGTGCGATTGTCCACGGACCAAACGGTTTTTGTTGGTGCAAATGTCCCTTTGGCAAACCGCTTGTAACTGTTTACATATGGGGCCAGAAAGTAAGTGTATTCAGGGGCATATGCGATCAGTCCGGCCATATAATTGCGCATCAGATCGGACATGCCAAGTGGGTCGGATGTGTTGACAAAGGCAGGCATGTCATCTTGCCAAAGGGACTGATGCACGTGGGATGAACTGCCCACGCGATCTGCAGACCACTTGGGCAGGAACGTTGCCGCGTGGCCCTGCGACCATGCGATTTCTTTGACCGCGTGCTTGGCAATTGTGTGATGATCCGCGCAATCAAGGGCAGCAGCATAGCGGATATTCAGTTCTTCCTGACCTGCTTCGGCCTCGCCCTTGGTGTTTTCAACAGGGATACCAGCGGCATACAAATGGTTCCGCAAAGGCCGCATGATGCCTTCTTCCTTGGTGGTCTGAAGGATATGGTAATCTTCGTTATAGCCGCTGATTGGTTGTAGGTTTCTGAACCCGTCTTTGCAAATTGTATCAAGGCTGCCTTCAAACAGGAAAAACTCTAGTTCGGTTGCCATCATGGCGGTGAACCCCAAACCTTCTAACCGGGCAATCTGCTTTTTCAAAATCGCGCGGGGGGAATGGGGGATCGGGTCATGTGTGTGGTGATCCAGCACATCGCACAGAACCATCGCGGTGCCTTCCAGCCATGGAACGGGGCGAATTGTTGTCAGGTCCGGCTTCATGACGTAATCGCCATATCCGGTCTGCCAACTTGTTGCGGCATAGCCATCCGGTGTGGCCATTTCCAGATCAGTGGCCAGCAGATAGTTGCAGCAATGGGTTTCTTTATAAGAGGTTTCTATGAAATTAACCGCATGAAAGCGCTTTCCCATCAGGCGACCCTGCATATCGACAAGGCAGACAAGAACCGTGTCAATCGTACGCTTTTGAACGCGCGATTTCAGATCATCAAAACTTAGGGTGCCGGGCATGAATGTGTCCTTTATCGCGAAAGCTGCCCCGGATTTACTCCGGGGCCTCTGAGTGTGTATGATAAGGTTCCGGGACAAGCCCGGAACTTCACGGATCAGGTATAGCGGTAAGGTCTGCCCGCTTTTTCCATGTCTTCGTTATACTTTTTGATAATATCCACGACTTTGCGTTTGGTCGGGGATTCAGCCGCAATTTCTTCCCAGAATTCGCGTGCAGCAGATTCAACTGTGGCCCATTCTTCATCAGGGATCGTGGTTAGCTGCAGCTTGTCGCCATTCACGCGCAAGTTGGCTTCTCCGCCCCAATACCACCATTGCCGATAGTAATGCGATTGATCACAGCAAACGCGGAAAAGGGTCTGCAGATCTTCGGGCAGTTCATTCCAGCGTTCCATATTGGCAAAGAAAGATCCGGCCCATGCGCCCGAAATGTTATTAGTTAGGAAGTAATTCGTCACATCGGCCCAACCAACGGTATAGTCTTCTGTGATGCCCGACCATGCGATTCCATCCAATTCGCCGGTTTGTACAGCCACTTCGATATCTTCCCAAGGCAGGTTCACCGGAACGACGCCGAACTGCGACATAAAGCGACCCGCAGTAGGGAACGTAAAGATGCGCTTGCCTTCCAAGTCCGCCAGGCTGCGGATAGGATCTTTGGTCGCAAAGTGACACGGATCCCAAGCGCCGGCACTGATGTGTTTAACGCCAACAGCGGAATATTCTTCGTCCCAAATTTCGTTCAGGCCATATTGGTTAAACAGCACCGGCACATCCAGAGAATAGCGACTGGCAAACGGGAAATAGCCCCCGAAAACAGTCACTTCGGTGGGGGATGCCATGCTGTCGTCATCCGATTGTACGGCATCAATTGTGCCCCGTTGCATAGCCTGAAACAGCTCGCCCGTTGGAACAAGCTGGTCAGCATAAAACAATTCGATCTGCATGCGGTCACCTGCGATGGTATTGAACATTTTGATCGCAGGGTCGATCACATGTTCGGCCAAAGCCGCCCCGGCATAGGTCTGCATTCGCCATTTGATCTGGCTTTGGGCCAGTGCGGGTGTCGCCAGCGTTGTTGCCGCCGCGCCGATTGAAGCGGTGGCTAGAAACTTGCGTCTTGTTGTCATTTTTCCGTCTCCTTGTTGGGTGATGCGCCGTTTGCGGCGTCTTTTGGTTTTTAATAATACGGCTCGGTTCCGTGACCGCGGTCTGACCAGAAAATGGCCCATCTTGCAGCCTGATCTACGATATGTACTTTCCCTTCGGGGCTAGTTTCATCAAAATCTGCATTTTTCTGACCCAGAATATGTTGAACCTGATGCGTCTCGGCATAGGCATCAGCCGCGGCGCGAAGGTCTTTCCCATAGGTCGCCAGATCATAGGCCAGCATGGGGTCCCAGGCTTTTTCCAGCAAAGCAGAGCCAATCACGTCCTTACACGTCTTCAGAAATTTGCCGCGAAAACTTGTGCGGTCCACGCCATCATAAAGGCCTGCATGCGTATAAATCGGAAAGCCGTCGCAATCGGGCATGGCTTCAAGGGCATAGTACCCGTCCATTGCCAGCATGGCATCTTCAAGTGTTTTGGCGTCTTTGATTGAACCAGCTTCAAACTGTTGCTGAACCCATTCATTGGCGGCGGCATCTTTGCCAACAACAGGCGCACCGATTGAGATATAGGCCGGAATGCTGATCTGTTGGAACCGTTCAATCAGCGTATCAATGTCGACCTGCGGTCGTGTTGCAAAAAGGCGTTTGAAAAAGCCCATATCAACCGTGTCAGGGTTTGGCAGTTTCCCATCATAGATCTTAATTTTAGTCCAGATCTCGGCGAACTCATCCTCGTTTCCGGGTGTGGGTTTTGGCAAAAGATTGATGTCTAAGCCCATGATTTATTTCCCGTACACATAATTTGGCAGCCACGTTGCGATGCCAGGGAAAATCATGACCAGCGTCAAGGCCAGTACCATCACCAACACAAACGGCGTGATCGATGCATAGATGTCGCGCAATGCGATCTCAGGCGGGGCCATGGCGCGCATCAGAAACAGATTATAGCCAAACGGCGGTGTCATATAAGCGATCTGGGTCGTGATCGTATAAAGGATGCCATACCAGATCAGATCAAACCCAAGTGCTGCCACCAACGGCACATAAAGCGGCGCCACGATGACCAACATGGCTGTATCATCCAAAAATGTGCCCATGATGATAAAGCTAAGTTGCATCAGGATCAGAATGACCCACGGGTTTAGGTTCAGTCTGTCTGTAAAAACGCTTTCGATGGCTTTGACTGCGCCCAGGCCATCAAACACTGCGCCAAACGCCAGTGCGGCCAGAATGATCCACATGAACATGCAGGTGATGCCAAGCGTATTGCGGACAGAGTTCTCAAACACCTCGCGTGTCATACGGCCTTTGAATACGGCCGCCATGAACGCCGCCAGCGCACCGATTGCAGAGCTTTCGACCAGGGATGTCCAACCATTGATAAAGGGCACCATCATGATTGCAAAGATAACCAGCGGCAAAAGTCCTGCGCGCAGCAATTTAAGTTTATCCGCCATCGGCATGTTGCGGTCACTTTGATCCAGCACAGGTCCGAGGCCGGGGTTCATACGGCAGCGGATCACGATATAGGCAACAAACATCGCTGCCATCATTAGACCCGGAATGACACCAGCCAACCACAGCTGTCCCACAGGTTGGCGCGCGATCATCGAATACAGGACCAGAACAACCGAAGGCGGCACAAGGATCCCAAGCGATGACCCGGCCTGAATCACGCCCGTGACCATGCGTTTGTCATAGCCACGTTTTAACAGTTCCGGCAGTGCGATGGTGGCTCCGATGGCCATGCCCGCCACGCTAAGCCCGTTCATCGCCGAAATCAGGACCATCAACCCGATGGTGCCAACTGCCAGCCCGCCACGCAGTCCGCCCATCCAGACGTGAAACATCTTGTAAAGATCATCGGCAATTTTGCTTTCCGACAGAACGTAACCCATGAAAATAAACATTGGCAGCGTCAGAAGTGGGTACCATTTCATCAGCTTCATCGCGGCTGCAAAGCCCAGATCATAGCCACCACGATCGCCCCACAACAGCAGTGCCGCGACAACGGCGACAAAGCCGATTGCACCAAAGACACGCTGGCCGGTCAGAAGCATCAGCATCATGGTGGCGAACATCAGGGTGGCAATCAGCTCATAGGGCATCAGATCGTTTCACCCTTTAATCGTAGTATGTCTTTCAGCAGTTCGGATGTGCATTGCAGCAGCATTAGAAAAATGCCCACGATCATCACCGTTTTGATGGGCCACAGATATGGACGCCAGGCTGTTGGGGATCGTTCTGTTCGGCCAATTTCTTCGGATCCGGTAATCAGACCTGCAAAGAATGACATCGGCTCACTGCCCCAATACCCCAATGAATAAGCGGTTGAGGCGATGGCGCCGTACAAAAGCACACCCAGATAAAATATCAAAAAGAGAACTGTAAACAGATCAACCCAGGCCTTTTTGCGCAAAGACCAATTACCATACAGCAGATCCATTCGCACGTTTGAGCCCATCTGGATGGAATAAGGCCCGCCCAAGATGTAATAGGCAACCATAGCGAACTGCGCCATTTCAAGTGTCCAGAGTGTTGGGTTCAAAAAAGTTTTGCTAAAAGACGACCAAAGCAAAATACCCATCAGGACAAAGATGCCGTACATGACAATGCGACCTATACGGTGATTAACAGCATCTACAGCGCGGATGTATCCCAAGGCTGCTTTGTGCATCACGCTGTACTCTTTGTTTGTAGATGTGCCAGTGCGGCGGTCAGCCATGCGGCCAGCATTTCAGCCATTTCGGCCTGATCATGTTGCGTAATGATCAGATCATTGCGAATTTCCAGCATGACATTCAGATGGCCACCGGAAATGGCATGCTCTTTCAGGGTATGTGTGACCCCATGTTCCGGGCCATACGGCTGATTTCGGCGAACTTGAAGGTGCGTATGCTTTGGGGCGATATCTAAAAGAGCATTGGCAAGGCGCATGTCACTATCATGCAAAATACCGATATCCACATCGCGTTTTTCGCCATGATAGACAGGCGTAAAGCTATGAATTGTCATGATGATCGGGGCTGAGGTTGCGGCTATGGTCTGCGCCAACGTTGTGCGAAATGGCTCATAATAGCGCGCAGCGCGGTGCGCACGGGCAATGACATCAAGGCCCTTATTGCCGGGAATTTCGATTAATTCACTTCGGTCGGGCATCGCGTCAGGCGCATCGGGGGGGCGGTTGCAATCATAAACCAGCCGCGACACACCGCTGATCACCAGCTTTGCGTTCAAGCTTTTGGAAAGCCGTTCAGCGATAACAAGTGCGCCAGGATCCCAAGCTGCGTGACTGTCACGATCTTTTTGCGACAGCCCCAAATGATCAAGATGGTCGGGAATAAACCGTGATGCGTGTTCACAAACCAAAACAACGCGCGATGTCGCATCCGCATTCACCACGCGCACGATATCATAAGAGTTTTTGATCTTGCTTTGCGCCATTCATCCCCCGGTTCAAATAAACTTCTTGCGCAAAGTGGATTCTGTCAACAAAATTATGTAATAAAAAACAACAAGACAAATCATGCTGTAATTTTAATCATCAAAAAGATGCCATGACCGATACTGATCTTACCATCTCGGACCGAATTCAGCTTGAGCTGGATAGTCTGACACGCGCAGAACGGCAGCTGGCTCATTCCATATTGGAAAATTATCCTGCGTCAGGGCTTGGTCCGCTGGCGCAATTGGCGAAAGACGCAAATGTTTCGGCACCTACGGTGGCGCGTATGGTTCAGAAACTGGGATTCAAAGGATATCCCGAATTTCAGACCGAACTGCGCAAAGAGCTGCGCGCCAAGGTCAAAAATCCCATCGCCAAACATGACACTTGGGCAGAAGGCGCGCCGTCGGGTCACGTACTGAACCGCTTTACCGATGCCGTCATCGACAATATCCGGCATACGCTGGCCCAGATCGAACCTGAGACATTTGATCAAGCCTGCGCATTGATCGCAGATCCCAAAAGGGCACTTTATATCGTTGGTGGCCGGATTACCCATACGCTTGCGGAATATCTGTTTCTCCATGCACAGGTTATTCGCCCCGCGGTGACGCATATTCAATCCACATCAAACGCCTGGCCGCATTATCTGCTGGATGTGCAGCAGGGGGATGTATTCGTCATTTTCGACATGCGGCGATATGAAAATAATACCCTGAAACTGGCTGAAATGGCGCGGGACAAAGGCGCAAAGATCATCCTGTTTACCGATCAGTGGCGATCACCGGTCCATTCGATATCTGACATCTGCTTCAGTGGCCGGATCGTCGTGCCGTCTGCATGGGATTCCGTCGCCACAACGCTTTTGCTGGTGGAAACAGTGATATCGTCGATCCAGGACATCAACTGGGCCGATACAAAAGACCGGATGGAGGGACTGGAAGATATGTTCGATCAGACCAAGCTGTTCCGGAAGTTTACTTGATGAGTGAAGCGCTTGTATGCTGACTTCTTAGCATCCTATTTATCTCTATTGGACTTGCCACAAAGTATGCTGAGCCAATACAGATTGTGGACTTCATTGGATGGATCAACCTGAAAATTTTGATGATCTGCGTCCTGACATTCATATACCGCCGCGCCCGCGCTGACTAATGCGCTTCCCATATTGGTCCGTTCTCGTGTGCGCGCATATTCAACATTGGGCAAATGTTTCGTATCAAATCCCCAAAAATCAATGCCGCAATCCACCCTTTTAAATTCAACCGTTTCATACAGCACAAAACAAGAGAGGTCTCTGTTCAATGCCGCAAGTTCGAGTGTGAAGGGTGGCACGTCCATTCCTGCGAGCTTAATTCTTACAAGATCGGCTTATGGATCATCCGCTGGCTGAAACAACATGATACGCTCACTATTGATTATGTCGACCACGCGACCGTTAAGACGCAGCCATGAGTCTTTCATAAGATCTGCGTAAGTCTCTGTCGTCCAAACAAACGAAAGGATCAAAGCCGTAAGTAGTGAATATGTAATTGAATTAGATCGCATGACGAACAACTCCCAATACCTTTGTCAGTACACACCACTTCAATTCCTGAATATCTCTCATATTTATAGTGGATCAAAACCCATGAATTCGATCATTTTGAAAATGCCGCAGATTCTGTAATCTATGAACATACTTCAAAAGTACATTATTTGGTCAACAATCCCAGCCATGATCATAACTGGAACGTTGCAGCAGCTTTTGGGGTTTTCTGGAATGGTTCTGGCAATTCTCTTGTTTTTCGGTGGCATCGTTATTTGCGTCAGATCCGCAAAATAATAACAAATATTGCACCATCTCTAATCTCAACCGGATCAATTGCGCGATCCGGTTGAGTGGGCTTTATAAATTCAGTCGCCTTGAAAGATGTTCTGGTTACTCTGCCGCCTCGGCGTATTCCTCCATCGGGGGGCAGGTACAGGTCAGGTTGCGGTCGCCCCAGACGTTGTCGACGCGGTTGACGGGCGCCCAGTATTTGTCCACGCGGAACGCACCGGGGGGAAAGCACCCAGCTTCGCGCGGGTAAGGGCGGTTCCAATCGCCGACCAGATCTTCGACCGTATGTGGGGCGTTTTTCAGCGGGTTATTTTCCGCATCCATCGTGCCGTTCTCAATGGCCGCGATATCAGCGCGAATGGACAGCATCGCGTCGCAGAAACGATCCAACTCGGCCTTCGTTTCGGACTCTGTGGGTTCAATCATCAGCGTACCTGCAACTGGCCAACTCATCGTGGGGGCGTGAAAGCCGCAATCAATCAGGCGCTTGGCGATGTCGTCCACGGTCACATGAGCGCTTTCGTTGAAAGGCCGTGTATCGATGATGCATTCATGCGCGACGCGGCCTGTCGGACCTTTGTAAAGCACATCGAACGCCCCTTCGAGCCGTTTGGCAATATAATTTGCATTCAATATCGCGACGCGCGTGGCTTGCGTCAGACCTTCGCCGCCCATCATCAGACAATACGCCCATGAGATCGGCAGCAAAGATGGTGACCCATAAGGGGCTGCGGACACAGCGCCGGTGCCAGTGTTGGGGTCACCGGGCAAATAATCGATCAAGTGGCTTTTTACACCAATCGGACCCATGCCGGGCCCACCGCCGCCATGGGGGATGCAGAACGTTTTGTGCAGGTTCAAGTGGCTGACATCACCACCCAGATCACCGGGGCGCGACAAACCGACCATTGCATTCATATTGGCCCCATCAATATAGACCTGACCGCCGTTATCATGGGTGATCTTGCACACCTCGATCACGGTTTCTTCGAACACACCGTGCGTCGACGGATAGGTGATCATGCAGCCCGCCAGATTATCCGCGTGTTCAGTCGCTTTGGCTTTGAAATCTTTCAGGTCAATATCGCCGTTTTCATCGGACTGGATTGGTACGACCTTCCAACCAACCATCTGTGCCGAGGCCGGGTTGGTGCCATGGGCGCTCATCGGAATAAGGCATATGTTTCTGTGGCCCTGGCCTTGGGCTCGGTGATAGCCCGCGATGGTCAAAAGACCCGCATATTCGCCTTGCGCGCCCGAATTTGGTTGCATCGAGATCGCATTATACCCGGTTACATCACATAGTTTTTCTGACAGATCCTCGATCATTTCGAGATAGCCTGCTGCCTGATCTTTAGGCACAAATGGGTGCAGGAGAGAAAATTCATCCCATGTGACGGGCATCATTTCTGCAGCTGAATTCAGCTTCATGGTACAACTGCCAAGCGGGATCATCGCGCGGTCTAACGCCAGATCGCGATCCGCCAAACGCCGCATGTAACGCATCATTTCGGTTTCGGCGCGGTTCATGTGGAAAACCGGGTGGGTCAGATAGCTGGACTGTCGGATCAGCGGATCGGGCATGCGGTATTCTGCCGTCAGATCGGTGCCACGGTCCGTGATGCCGAAGGCGCGCCAGACTTGCCGGATCGTGGCGGGGCGGGTGCGTTCATCCAGCGTAATGCCAACCTTGGTTGTGCCGACACGGCGCAGATTGATACCTTCGTCCACCGCCGATTTCATGACCGCTTCCTGCAAGGGACCTACATCGACAGTGATCGTGTCAAAGAATGTGTCGGGTTCAATTGAAAAGCCTGCATCTTGCAATCCACGGGCCAGACGAACTGTCTTGCGATGGATCCGCTGCGCGATGGCTTTCAGACCATCCGGGCCATGAAAGACCGCGTAAAAGCCTGCCATAACGGCTAAAAGAGCCTGAGCCGTGCACACATTTGATGTCGCTTTTTCCCGGCGGATATGCTGTTCGCGGGTTTGCAGTGACAAACGATACGCACGATTGCCGCGACTGTCGATTGATACGCCCACAATACGACCTGGCATGTTGCGAGCATAATTGGCCTTGGTCGCCATATAGGCTGCGTGCGGTCCGCCATATCCAACCGGCACCCCAAAGCGTTGCGTTGACCCCACCGCGATATCAGCGCCCATTGCGCCTGGTTCCTTGAGTAATGTCAAAGACAATGGATCGGCAGCGATGATGCCAATGGCCTTGTGTTCATGCAGTTGCGAAATTTGGTCAGTGAAATCGCGCAGATGTCCGTGTGTGCCGGGATATTGGAAAATTGCACCAAAGACTTGGGCTGCATTCAGTGTATCAGGATTACCGACAATGATGTCTATCCCCAAAGGAGCTGCGCGGGTTTTCATAACGGCAATGTTTTGTGGATGGCAGTTTTCGTCGATAAAAAAGCCTTGCACTTTGGTTTTGGCAACACGTTGCGCCATTGTCATCGCTTCGGCACAGGCGGTCGCTTCGTCCAGAAGTGACGCATTTGCGATGTCCAGACCCGTGAGGTCAGATACCATTGTTTGAAAGTTCAACAAAGCCTCAAGCCGACCTTGGGAAATTTCCGGCTGATAGGGGGTGTAGGCCGTATACCACGCCGGATTTTCAAAGATGTTACGCTGAATTGCCGGGGGCGTGACCGTGCCATGATAGCCTTGCCCAATAAGTGATGTCAGAACTTTGTTCTTCGCCGCTGTTATTTTCATGTGGTGCAGCAACTCACGCTCGGATTTGGCCTTCCCAAACTCAAGCGGCTCTTTTTGCCGGATTTTTGCAGGAAGCGTATCGTCGATCAGTGCGTCCAGATCTTTGGCGCCAACGATCTGCAGCATCTCGGCCATCTCAGCGGGTGAGGGGCCGATATGGCGGCGATTGGCAAAATCATAAGGCAGATAGTCGGTTGGTACGAAAGTCATCTGGTCACGCTCCGCAATGGCTTTAGGAAATCAGCTTCTGGTACGCAGCAGCGTCCATATAGGTATCCATCTGACTAAGGTCAGAGGCCTTGATCTTGAAAAACCACCCCGCACTTAGCGGGTCTTCGTTCACAAGCGCTGCATTGGTGGTCAGTGCATCGTTGATCTCGACAATTTCGCCATCAATGGGGGCCATAATATCTGAGGCCGCTTTGACGCTTTCGATAACGACAATTTCTTCGTCTTTGGTCACTGTTGTCCCTTCTTCGGGCAGTTCAACAAAGACAATATCGCCTAACTGTGTGGCCGCATGTTCGGTAATGCCAACTGTGACAATGTCGCCTTCGACATCAAGCCATTCGTGTTCTTCTGTGAATTTCATATGTTTGATCCCTGTTTTCTTATCGTTTGAAGTTGGCAGGCGTGAACGGCAATTTGATCACCGTCAGCGGTAATCGTTTGCCACGTAATTCGCCATAAATCGTTGTTCCAAGTGTGGTGTGGTCAGCTTGGATCATACCCATGGCCACCGGGTGTTCAACCGTGGGGCCAAATCCACCAGATGTGATCTTGCCTATTGTATCAGTTGCGGTTTCCGAGGTGAAAAGTTCAACGCCCTCGCGCATGGGTGCACGACCTTCGGGCTTTAAGCCAACACGTTTGCGCGGCGCACCGTGATCCAACTGTTCCAAAATGCGCGATGCACCTGGAAAACCGGCCGCCCGGTCACCGCCCAATCGTCTGACTTTCTGAATGGCCCAGGTCAACCCGGCTTCAACCGGGGTCGTGGTCGTGTTGATGTCGTGACCGTACAGACATAATCCTGCTTCCAGCCGCAGTGAATCGCGCGCGCCAAGGCCGATGGGCTCGACATCGTCATGGGCCAGCAGTGTCTTTGCAAGATCAGTCGCCTGTTCTGCCGGGACTGAGATTTCATAGCCGTCTTCGCCCGTATAACCAGATCGCGATACCCAGCATTCCGCACCGTTCAGCATCAGCGTAGCCACATCCATGAAGCGCATATTCGCAGCTTTTGGATCAAGGGCTGCCAACACCGCTTCGGCACGGGGGCCTTGTAGTGCCAAAAGTCCGCGATCTGTAATCGGTGTTACTGTCAGTTCGGGCTCAAGATGGGCCTTCATATGGGCAATGTCAGCGGTTTTGCACGCGGCATTCACCACCACAAACACATGATCCTGACGATTTGCCAGCATCAGATCATCCATGATGCCGCTCTGATCATTCGTAAAAAAACCATAGCGCTGACGATTTTCGCCCAAACCCGAAATATCGACAGGGATCAATTTTTCCAGACCCAACGCGATAGTTTCATAGGTGGGGCCGTCTATGCGCACTTGACCCATATGACTGACATCAAACAGCCCGGCCTTCGTTCGCGTGTGCTGATGTTCCTTCATCACGCCAAGCGCATATTGCACAGGCATCTCATAGCCTGCGAATGGCACCATTTTGGCACCCAGTTCAACGTGCAGCGCATACAGTGGCGTTTGCAAAAGGTCAGACATTGATCGCCCCTTATTCCATTCGCCTGTCCGATTTCGCAAGATCAAACGGCATCACTATGTTTGCACATGGATAGTCCATATGCGTGATGCCCCCTCTGTCCTTTCGCCTGAGATCGTTATCCCTTCGGCGGACGCAATCGCGTCACTCTCCAGAGTCTGTCGTCGGCACGGCGGTCCCTTTGGCCTGAGAGTTTCCGAGGCGGTTGCTCCTTCGGCATCAGCGATCTGATTCTCCCGTCGTGCTTTGGATAAACTAGCCCAGCCAAATGCGGATCGCAACGCGGGTGACTTATGTGCTTTTATCTTTGCGCTTTTTCCCAGTCCGGATGTATCCATGGTCTGCTATCATCCGCAGGCAGGGGCGCGCGCCCAAGAACATGATCGCTGGCTTTTTCGCCAACCATAATACTGGGACCGTTTAAATTACCGTTCGTAATGCGGGGAAAGATTGAACTGTCTGCGACCCGCAATCCGTCCACGCCAATCACGCGGTTTTCAGGGTCAACGACAGCCATCGGATCGTCTTTCGCACCCATTTTGCAGGTTCCGCAGGGGTGATAGGCACTTTCGGCATGATCGCGGATAAATGCATCCAATTCGTCATCGGTGTGCACAGCATTACCCGGTTGTAATTCGTATTTCACAAATGGTTCAAAGGCTTTTTGCGCAAAAATTTCACGGGTCAGGCGGATGCAGGTGCGAAAATCCTGCCAATCCTCGGGGGTGCTCATGTAGTTGAACAGAATATTTGGCGGTGCGGATGGATCAGCGCTGTTTAGCGTCACGGCCCCACGTGACGTTGATCGCATGGGGCCAACATGGGCCTGAAATCCATGCTCTTTCGCGGCGATTGTACCATCATAGCGCACGGCAAGCGGTAGAAAATGGTACTGGATATCAGGATAATCCACCCCTGCGCGCGATCGAATAAAAGCCGCACTTTCAAACTGGTTTGATGTCCCAAGCCCGGTTTTTGTGAACAGCCATTGCGCGCCGATCATCGCTTTGCTGACGTAGTTCCAATATTTATAAAGTGTGATGGGCATGCGTGACGCCATCTGGATATACAATTCAAGATGATCCTGCAGGTTTTGACCCACACCGGGGCGATCTGCAATGACATCAATCCCATGTTCAGCCAGATGCTGTGCCGGGCCAATGCCTGACAGCATCAGCAGTTTTGGTGAATTGATCGAAGACGCTGCCAAAATGACCTCGCGCCTTGCACGGATAAATTCGCGTTTGCCTGCGCGTATAACTTCAACCCCGATTGCACGGCCATCTTCGATGACAATTTTACTGGCAAGTGCACGGACCAGATTACAGTTATGACGCTTTAGCGCAGGCCGAAGATAGGCATTCGCCGCAGACCAGCGCCGCCCTTGATGGACCGTTTGTTCCATTGGGCCGAAGCCCTCTTGTTTTTGGCCATTATAGTCGTTTGTCAATTGATACCCAGCCTGGCGCCCCGCCTCGACAAAGGCTTGGTACAGAGGGTTTTTACGCGGGCCGCGTGTTACATGAAGCGGGCCGTTTGTGCCGCGCCAATTCGGATCGCCCGCGGTGGCGGTTTCCATCCGCTGAAAATAGGGCAGCACATCCGCATAGGACCATCCTGTTGCACCGCTGTCGCGCCAGTGATCGAAATCTTTGGCGTGACCACGCACATAGACCATACCGTTGATGCTGGATGATCCGCCGATAACCTTACCGCGCGGCGTGGCCAGTCGGCGTCCGCCCAGATGGGGTTCGGGTTGGGTGGAAAACCCCCAATCATAGGTCGACATATTCATCGGAAAAGACAACGCAGCAGGCATCTGAATAAAGGGGCCGATATCAGTGCCACCGTATTCGATCACAAGCACATATGCGCCGGCTTCGGCCAAACGGTAAGCCATGGCGCAGCCAGCACTGCCCGCGCCAACGATGACGAAATCGGCCTGCATCAGTAGGGTGCCTCGACATCACCCATGCGGACATAGACGGATTTCAACTGGCTATAATGATTGATGGCTTCTTTTGAATTTTCACGCCCCACGCCGGACAGTTTCATACCGCCAAAGGGGGCCTCAACCGGTGCATCGTTATAGGAATTGATAAAACAACTGCCAGCCTCCATTTGCGCAATCACACTGTGCGCACGGGTCAGGTTTTGTGTGAAGACACCGGCGGACAGACCAAAGTCGGTGGCATTGGCGCGGGTAATCACCTCGTCTTCTGTCTCAAAATCCAGAACGGCCATGACTGGACCAAATATTTCGTCTTGGGCAATGACCATATCATCGTTGACATCGGCAAAAACAGTGGGTTGGATATAGAAACCGGGCTGATCCAAGGCGCCGCCACCATAAATCAGACGTGCGCCTTCGGCTTTGCCTTTGGCGATGTAATCCAATGTGATTTGCAGCTGCGCTTGATTGGCCATCGGACCGAATGTGGTGGCCTGATCCATCGGATCGCCAATCACAGCATTCTTAAGACGTTTTGCCAAGCGTTTCAGAAACTGATCTTTGATACCCTTTTGTACAAAAACACGCGTGCCGTTCGAACAGACCTGACCCGAGGAATAGAAATTCGCCAGAATTGCCCCGCCAACGGCATTTTCCAGATCGGCATCATCAAAGATAATCAGGGGCGATTTGCCGCCAAGCTCCATCGTGACATGCTTTAGATCCTGGGCTGCAGCGGCATAGACCTTGCGCCCTGTCGGCACGGATCCGGTCAGCGATACCTTGTTGACGCGGGCATCAGAAATCAACGGTGCCCCAACAGGTCCGCCGCCTTGAATGACGTTGAATACACCTGCGGGCAGGCCAGCTTCGATTAGGATTTCTGCAATTTTCAGGGCGCAAAGTGGTGTTGTTTCTGATGGCTTGAAAATCATCGCATTGCCGCAAGCCAAGGCGGGTGCTGCTTTCCAACAGGCGATCTGAGTGGGATAATTCCAGGCCCCAATACCCACACAAAGCCCCAAAGGTTCGCGCCGTGTATAGACCCAATCCTGCCCAAGCTGGATATGTTCACCGGTCAGCGACCCGGACAGACCGCCAAAATATTCCAGCGCATCCGCGCCGCTTGTGGCATCTGCGACCAGAGTTTCCGACAAAGGTTTGCCGGTGTCATAAGTTTCCAAAACCGAAAGATCATGGTTTCGTTCGCGAATGATATCAGCCGCCTTGCGTAAGACGCGGCCGCGTTCGGTGCCTGACAGTGCCGCCCATTGCTGCTGTGCGCGGTGGGCAGATGTGATCGCCTGTTCAATGATGGCTGGTGTTGCCTCGTGCAAATGCGCGATTGTTTCGCCTGTTGCCGGATAGATTACGGGCAAGGCGGTACCATCGGTGTCTTCGACATACTTACCATTAATAAAATGGCTGGCTTTGGGTTGGATGTGCATCGTTTGTCAGGCCTTGTTAGGTGAAATCAGGCGATCTGCTGTTGCCATGATACGGGCTGTTGCCTCTTGTGCAGGAACGGATGTGTCGTTCAAAGCCTGGCGCAGATAAAGTCCGTCGATAAGGGCGGACAGCGTATCGGCGACCATCTCGGGAGTATCAGTCAGGGGGCGCAGCGCGAACGTCAGATTTGACCGTAACCGGCATCTATAGATATTCAGCAGGCGTTGTGCTGCCGGTAATCGCTGGGCCAGAACATAAAAATTCAACCATGCCGAGATCATGGCAGGCTGGAAATGCATTTGTGAAAAACTGGTGTGAATGATCATTTCCAGACGCTGTCGCGGGCAGTGTGTACCTTGCATAGCATTGCGGGTTTCGGTGCCATACAGGGTCAGAATATGGCGCATGGCAGCGATAAAAATGTCCTCTTTGCCGCCCAGATAATGATGTGCCAACCCCGATGACATACCCGCGCGACGTGCAATTTGCGAAACTGTCACATCAAGAGTACCGCGCGCGCTAATTTCCGCTATAGTCGCGTTCAGCAAAGCGTTGCGGCGGATGGGTTCCATTCCAACTTTGGGCATTTTATATCCTGACGCACATGGTGATTTGAATTGGTTTTTAATTGACTGATCAATCAACAAAACGCAAGTTGAATGAGTAGAGGGAGATAAGAATGAGAATAAAAGCAACAATTTCGGCGCTGGCCGTGTTGATCGCATCACCTGTGTTTGCCAATTGCGAAAAGGTCACCTTTTCCGATGTGGGTTGGACTGATATCACGGCCACGACCGCTGCGACCACAGTTGTGCTGGATGCGCTTGGATATGAAACGGATATTAAAATTCTTTCTGTTCCAGTGACTTACACATCCATGGCCGCCGGGGATATTGATGTGTTTCTTGGCAATTGGATGCCAACCATGGAAGGGGATATCGCAAAGTATCGCGATGAAGGCAGCGTTGATACAGTGCGTGCAAACCTTGAGGGTGCAAAATACACGCTGGCCGTCAATAAAGTTGCCGCCGACATGGGCATCAAAAGCTTTGCCGATATCGCGACAAATCAGGATGCGCTTGAGGGTAAGATCTATGGGATTGAACCAGGCAATGATGGTAACCGTCTGATCCAGTCCATGATTGATGACAACGCGTTTGGTCTTGGTGATTTTGAAGTCGCTGAAAGTTCGGAACAGGGGATGCTTGCACAGGTTTCAAGGGCCAGTCGTCGGGGTGAACCAATTGTCTTTCTTGGATGGGAACCGCATCCGATGAATACCAATTTTGAAATGTCCTATCTGACAGGTGGCGATGATTTCTTTGGACCAAATCTGGGCGGTGCAACTGTTTATACGAACACTCGTGCGGGCTATGCTGCGGAATGTGAAAACGTGGGCAAGTTGCTGAACAACCTGGAATTTTCGCTGGCCATGGAAAACGAAATCATGGGCGCTATCCTGGATGACGGACTTGATCCGCCCGAGGCTGCTGCGACGTGGCTAAAAGCCAACCCCGATGCGTTCATGGCCTGGCTTGATGGTGTCACAACACTTGATGGTGGCGATGCTGTTGCAGCTGTCAAAACCAAGCTTGAGATGTAGGCAAAACGCCCCGGAGAAATCCGGGGCATGCCAATATTTTCATGGATTTTTTGACCGATTATAAAATTCCGTTGGGCAAATGGGCTGAAGTGCTGTTTGATTGGCTGCAAGCCAATGGCGCGTGGTTTTTCGATTTTTTGTCCGATGTTCTGGAAGGCATGATTGATGCAATCCTGTGGTGTCTGCAAACGCCCCATCCGTTTATGATTATTGCGGGTTTTGCGGCTATCACCTGGGGTCTGCAACGCAATTGGTGGACTGTCTTGGGTGTTGTTATTGGCCTGATTTTCATCGTCAACCAAGGCTATTGGGAAGAAACCACCGAAAGCCTGACACTTGTTTTATCAGCTTGTGTGGTTTGCATGGGCATCGGTGTTCCGATCGGGATTGGACTGGCGCATCGTCCGCAGCTATATCGCTTTATCGCCCCAATTCTTGATCTGATGCAGACATTGCCGACTTTTGTTTATCTGATCCCGGCGATTGTGTTCTTTGGCATCGGTATGGTGCCGGGTCTGATCGCGACGGTTATCTTTGTATTACCTGCGCCAATCCGGCTGACGCATCTTGGGGTCACATCGACGCCCAGAGCCCTGCTTGAGGCGGCAGAGGCCTTTGGCGCGACACCCACACAAAAGCTTTGGAAGGTCGAACTGCCGTATGCGCGGCCACAAATTATGGCGGGGTTGAACCAGACGATCATGCTGTCACTTTCTATGGTCGTGATCGCAGCCCTTGTGGGGGCAGATGGGCTGGGCGTGCCGGTTGTGCGCGCGCTTAATCAGGTTAATACGTCTCTTGGATTTGAAAGTGGTTTTATCATTGTGGTGATCGCAATCATTCTGGACCGCATGCTTAGGATCACGAAATGAGCGCCGTCATTTTTGATGAAGTTTGTATTGTTTTCGGAAACCGTCCCAAGCGGGCTTTGCCCCTGATGGATTATGGCGAAACACGCACTGAGGTTGAGCAGAAAACGGGTCAAATTCTTGGAGTGCACAACTGCTCTCTTAAAGTCAGCGAAGGCGAAATTCTGGTTCTGATGGGCTTGTCCGGATCTGGGAAATCCACGCTTTTACGTGCGGTCAACGGTTTGAACCCTGTGGTTCGTGGTGCCGTTCATGTGGCTAAGAACGGCAAAATGGTCAATATCACGGATGCAGATCCCAAAACCCTGCGCAATATGCGGTTGCGGACGATTGCAATGGTATTTCAACAATTTGGACTATTGCCTTGGCGGACGGTCGCGGAAAATGTCGGACTGGGTCTTGAGCTTGGCGGTATGCCCAAAGCGCAGCGGCGCGAAAAGGTGTTGGAGCATTTGGATATTGTTTGCCTGTCAGACTGGGCCGACCGCAAAGTTGGCGAATTGTCGGGGGGTATGCAGCAGCGTGTCGGTCTGGCGCGTGCCTTTGCGACCGAAGCGCCTGTCTTGCTGATGGACGAACCGTTTTCAGCTCTTGATCCACTGATACGGACTAAATTACAGGACGAATTGCTGGACCTGCAGTCCCGACTTGGGAAAACGATTATTTTTGTCAGTCACGATCTGGACGAGGCCTTTAAGTTGGGCGATCGCATCGCCATCATGGAAGGTGGCCGGATCGTGCAATGTGGCACCCCGCAAGAAATCTATTCTGACCCAGCCAATGATTATGTCGCAGATTTCGTGGCTCATATGAACCCGCTTGAGGTTTTGGTGGCGCGCGATGTCATGGCGCAGGGCAGTCCTGGCACAGATCGTCAGATCGCATGGGATACGGATTTGAAAACCGTCATGACGTTATTGTCTGTAGATCCGAAACCGCTTGCAGTTATCAAAGAAAATCAGATTGTGGGACAGATTTCACCTTGTGATGTTTTTTCACGGCTGGCTTGAGACTTTAGCCTTTTTGCGAAAATGGATCGGCAGGGGTGTTTAACCGCAAGTGGCGCATAAAGGCCCGTGCGATGCGCGGTACGGGGCGCTGGTCGGACACCACAAAGTGCGTCTGATAACGGATTGGTGATGCAAATGGCACAAACGCCAGATCATTTGACCGATAATAATACAGCGGAAAAGGGTTCACCACGGCAAGCCCAAGACCACCCAATGCCAAATCTGCAGCCGCGAATGAGGTCGAGACCTCGGCCAATATGCGCGGAGTGCTTCGGGCCTGTTGCAAAATGCGTTCCAACTGACCCCTGCGTGCGTGGCGATGGGTTAGGGCAACGATATCTTGATTATGCAAATCTTTTGGGTCGATCTCTTTTTTCGGTGCCAGCGAATGATCCAGTGTCATGACACATACAGCTTGTGACTGGCGATAGCGTATTAATTTGACGCCAGCGCGCGACAGTTCAACGCCCGTCACACCAAGATCGAAACGATCATCCAGAATGCCGCGCGTGACCTCATCAGATGTATTGACCTCAAAGCTTACGAAAAAATGTGGGTTCGTTTTCAGAAAACTACTGATCTGCGTAACCAGAAACCGGTGTGCATAGGTGGGTGGTGAAATCAGGCGCAGGGTTTCCTGAACTGGCTCAGCAGGGCCATCAATACGGTTCAGTGCATCAAACAGCGGATCAAGCCTGCGATTCAGACGCACGGCTTCTTGTGTGGGGCTTAGCCTGCCACTATCGCGTTCGAACAATGTGGTGCCAACGCGATTTTCCAGATTGGCAATTGACCGGCTAACCGCAGATTGTGACATGCCCAGGTGACGTGCCGCCGCGGTTGTTGTTCCCACCTGCATCACCGCACGCAATGCCTGGTATTCTGGGATCGAGTGCCAATTTTTGGGTTTATTCACTTGTGTTTGGCCTGTTATGACTAGATTTATGATTAAAACGCATAGCATTTTATGTACGATATGCAAAAGAGGTCTGTTAACCTTTCGTTAACTTGGGGGAAGGTCAACGTCTTTGTCGTACACAACGCCTATCATTTTTGATGGCCATAATGATGTATTGTCCAAACTTTATCGCGCGGGCGGTCTGCCTGCTGCGGAAACATTTGTGACGGGTCGTGATGGTGCAATTGATCTTAAAAAAGCAGCAAAGGGCGGTTTTGGCGGTGGTTTTTTCGCCCTTTATGTCCCGTCCCCCATTGATGTAGATTTTAAGTTTCAGCAAATGACCAAGCCGCAATACGATCTGCCCTTGCCAGAGCCGATTGATTGGGAAGATGCGCTGCCTGTTGTGATGTCACAGGCCGCTATCCTGTTTGATCTGGAACGGCGGGATGTTCTGAAAGTGTGCCGCACAGTGGATGACATTCGAAATGCGATGGCTGCAGACAAGATCGCCGCCATCTTTCATATCGAAGGGGCTGAAGCGATTGATCCGGATTTGCACACTTTGGAGGTGCTCTATCAAGCAGGGCTGCGGTCCCTTGGCCCAGTTTGGAGCCGTAATACAGTCTTTGGTCACGGTGTACCATTCCGGTACCCGTCGAGCCCCGATATTGGCGATGGTCTTACGGATCACGGCCTGCGGCTGGTGCGGCGTTGTAGTGAATTAAGCATTATGATTGATCTGTCGCATCTGAATGAAGCTGGGTTTTGGGATGTTGCACGTCATTCGCAAAAACCGTTAGTCGCAACCCATTCGAATGCGCATGCCATTTGTCCACATGCCCGCAATCTGACCGATGATCAGCTAATGGCTATCGCAGAAAGTGACGGTATGGTGGGGGTGAATTTCGCTGTTGCCTTTTTGCGCGATGACGGGCGGATGGTGGCGGATGTACCGATAGAACAGATGCTGCGACATCTGGATCATCTGATCACCAAATTGGGCGAAGACCGCGTTGGGCTTGGCTCTGATTATGACGGTGCGGTTATGCCTGAAGGTTTGACCAGTGTCGCTGACTTGCCGAAACTAAGACAAACAATGAAAGAGCACGGATACGATAATATGCTTATCGAAAAACTGTGCCATGCCAACTGGTTGCGCGTTCTTGAAAAGACCTGGGGGTCATGAACAAATGCGTTTCCACAACAAAAACGACAACAGAAGAGGTAACTTTATGAAAACCTTAAATACCCTTATGAAAGGCGCCGCACTTGGGCTGGCGCTTGGCCTTATGGCGGCTCCTGCGACATTCGCGGAAACGCCATCTAACATGCTGGTGATTGCGCACCGAATTGATGATCTGACGTCGATGGATCCGGCTGAAAGCTTTGAAATTCAAGGCTCTGACGCAAGCCGTAACATGTATATGAAGCTGGTCAATCTTGATCCGACGAACCTTGACGGTGGCTATGTCGCTGAGCTGGCTGAAAGCTGGACCGTCAGCGAAGATGGACGCACGATCACGTTCACAATTCGGGATGATATCAATTTCCATTCGGGCAATCCCGTGCGTGCTGAAGACGCTGAATTTTCACTGCGACGCGCAATTCTTTTGGACAAAACGCCCGCGTTTATCCTAAAGCAATTCGGCTTTACCCCCGAAAATGTAGAGCAGACTATTGTTGCAGACGGCAATACGTTGTCGATCACAACTGACAAGCGTTATGCGACATCTTTTGTTCTGAACTGTCTGACCGCGACCATAGGTGGAATTGTAGACAAAGAACTGGTTATGGCCAATGAAGTTGACGGTGATATGGGCAACACATGGTTGCGCACAAACTCAGCGGGATCTGGTGCATATCGTCTGGTTAGCTGGAAGCCAGATGAGAGCCTGACACTGCAATCCAATCCTGACTTCCATCTAGGCGCACCTGCGATGGAACGTGTGATCGTCCGTCATGTGATCGAAAGCGCGTCCCAAAGACTGTTGCTGGAACGCGGTGATATTGATGTCGCCCGCAACCTGAACCCTGAAGACGTTGCCGGTGCATCTAATGCTGACAATGTTGTCATTCATGACGAACTGCGCGGCAGACTGATGTACGCAGCTTTGAACCAAAAACACCCAGAGCTGTCAAAGCCGCAGGTGCGTCAGGCATTCAAGTACCTAATCGACTATGAAGGCATGCAAAACAGTTTTCTGAAAGGGCAGTACACAACGCATCAGAACTTCTTGCCCAAGACCTATCTGGGTGCAGTTGATGAAAATCCGTTCAGTCTTGATATCGAAAAAGCCAAGGCGCTTTTGGCGGAAGCCGGTGTCGATGGCATGGAGCTGGAACTGGGTGTGCGTGAAGCACAGGAACGTATCGAGATCGCGCAATCCTTGCAAAATACAGCCGCTCAGGTTGGGATAAAGATCAATATAACCGTAGGGACATCCAAGCAAATTCTGGCACGCTACCGTGCGCGCGAACTGGATATCTATGTGGGCGCTTGGGGGCCGGATTACCCTGATCCACATACAAATGCGGGTACATTTGCCTATAACCCTGACAACAGTGACGAAGCGAACGCCACAGGTCTGCTGGCGTGGCGCAATGGTTGGGATACTGGTGGTTTAACTGAAATGGTCGATGCAGCCGTTGTCGAGAATGATCGTGAAACACGTGCGCAGATGTACCGTGATATTCAGGCACAGTTCCGCGAAACATCGCCCTTTATTGTGATGTTCCAGCTGACTGAACAAATTGGTCGTCAGGAAAACGTACAGGGCCTTAGCCTTGGTGGGCCGATCACGAATGCTGCTTACTGGAATGTGACCAAGTAAATGGCCGTAACCGACACAAATCGTGAAAGGCGCCGTCGTGCGCCTTTTGCAAAATGGGTCAAAACCACGCTTTTGACGCTTGGCTCAATCGCCGTGACGATGCTGGGTCTGGTCTTTGTGACCTTTATCATCGGCCGCGTGATGCCGATTGACCCGGTTTTGTCGATCGTGGGCGAACGCGCCTCGCAATCGACGTATGATGCAGTTTATCTGCAGCTTGGGCTGGATAAACCGCTGATCGTGCAATTCTGGTATTATCTTTGGGATGTCATACAGGGTGATTTTGGCATGTCATTGCGGACAGCCCGTCCTGTGTCGGATGATATCGCCCGCGTTTTTCCTGCAACGCTAGAACTGGCAACCATTGGTGTTTTCATAGGCATTTTTCTGGGTGTACCTCTTGGCGTAATCGCAGCCGTTCGTCGTGGATCGTGGATCGACCAGATCGCGCGGGTTGTGGCGTTAGTGGGATATTCCATGCCGATCTTCTGGCTGGGACTGATGGGGCTTTTGCTGTTTTACGGCATTCTTGGCTGGGTCAGCGGACCCGGCAGATTGGGTATTTTTTACGAAGACATCGTACCCACCCGAACCGGCATGATCCTTATCGATTCCGCCATTGCAGGGGAATGGGCCGTTTTCCGAAATGCCTTTAGCCATATTATTCTGCCTGCATCGCTGTTGGGGTATTATTCACTGGCCTATATCAGCCGAATGACCCGGTCGTTCATGCTGGAACAGTTAAGTGCCGAATACATCACCACTGCGCGCGTCAAAGGCATGTCGGAAAGTGCTGTGATCTGGCGCCATGCGTTCAAAAACATCCGTGTGCAATTGATCACTGTGATCGCCTTGTCTTACGCAAACCTGCTGGAAGGGTCGGTCCTGACCGAGATAATCTTTTCCTGGCCTGGCATCGGTAGCTATATCACAACGTCCCTTCTTAGCGCGGATATGAATGCGGTTTTGGGTGGCACCGTTGTTGTAGGGCTGATCTTTATCCTGCTGAATATATTTTCGGACCTGCTTTACAGGTTCTTTGATCCGAGATCGAAATAATGAACACGCCAACCTCCTATCGTGCATGGTTGCTGACGGATGCGCCGACATCGCGAAATCATGCACGCCTGTCCAGCTTTTACAAAGGCTGGCTGTCGTTTCGATCCAATCCAATGGCGATGTTCGGTTTGGGTATTCTGATCGCCTTGCTGTTGATTGCCCTTTTTGCGCCCATTCTTGCCCCCCATGATTGGCAAGCACAGGATTTGTCAAACCGATTGCAACCCCTGGGCACGCCGGGTCACATCCTAGGCACCGACAGTCTGGGTCGCGATATTCTAAGTCGTTTGATCGAGGGCACTCAGATCACACTTTATATCGTGACGCTGGTTGCCCTGATTGCACCAGTGGCCGGGTTGCTGGTCGGAACGGTGGCAGGATATGCCGGTGGCTGGGTTGATGTGGTCCTGATGCGGATTACAGATATATTTCTGGCTTTTCCGCGCCTTGTTCTGGCGCTGGCGTTCGTTGCCGCTCTTGGGGCCGGAATCGAAAATGCAGTGCTGGCGATTTCGCTGACGGCCTGGCCGCCTTATGCGCGGATCGCGCGCGCGGAAACGCTGACAATACGATCATCCGATTATATCGCTGCGATCAGATTGCAGGGGGCAGGTCCGTTTAGGATCATCATCAAACACATCTGGCCGCTTTGTATTTCGTCGTTAATTGTGCGCGTGACGCTTGATATGGCCGGTATTATTCTGGCCGCAGCTGGCCTTGGCTTTTTGGGGCTTGGCGCGCAACCCCCAAGCCCGGAATGGGGTGCGATGATTTCCGAAGGGCGTCGCTTTATTCTGGATCACTGGTGGGTTGCCACTATGCCTGGTCTTGCAATTTTTACCGTATCGTTGGCGTTCAATCTTTTGGGGGATGGTTTGCGTGATGTGCTGGATCCAAAAGACGGGGACAGCCAATGACCCTGCTTGATGTACAAAACCTGTGGGTGAAATTCCCAAACCGGCAGGGCGTCTTTGACGCTGTGCGCGGTGTTTCGTTTTCGCTTGGTCGTGAACGGTTAGGCATTGTTGGGGAAAGCGGGTCGGGCAAATCCATGACCGGGCGTGCCATTCTGCGGCTGATCCGTAAGCCTGGCATTGTTCAGGCTGATCATATCGCATTGGAAGGCCGCAATCTGCTGAACCTGCCCGAGGTCGAGATGCGCAAGGTGCGCGGGCAGCAGATTTCAATGGTGATGCAGGATCCAAAGTTTTCATTGAACCCGGTGATGCGTATCGGTGATCAGATTATGGAAGCCTATCTGCTGCACAATCGTACCTCCAAAGCGCAGGCGCGCGCCAAATCGCTTGAGATGCTACGCGCGGTATCCATCAACGACCCGGAACGTGTCATGCGTGCCTATCCGCACGAGATGTCAGGCGGGATGGGGCAACGTATCATGATCGCAATGATGCTGATCCCCGATCCGAAAATTCTGATTGCGGATGAACCAACATCCGCTTTGGATGTATCGGTCCAGCGTCAAGTGCTTGATATCATGGATGGCTTGGTCAAAGAGCGTGGCATGGGGTTAATCTTTATCAGTCACGATTTGAACCTTGTGTCCGAATTTTGTGACCGCGTACTGATCATGTATGCAGGCCAAATTGTTGAAGTTTGCGATGCTGATAAATTGCACGATGCACAACACCCCTATACGCAAGGGTTATTGCAATCCTTGCCGCGTCTGGACCAGCCACGGAAATATTTGCCCGTTCTGCAACGAGAAGACGACTGGCAAAAGGCGCCAATTGCAGGGGATCAGGCATGATCAAAGTTGAAAATCTGAATGTCTGGTTTGATGATGGATATGACCGCGTTGACGCTGTGCGCGGCGCAAGTTTTAACGTCAATCAGGGCGAAAGTTTTGGCCTTGTCGGCGAAAGCGGGTCAGGAAAATCGACTATTTTGCGTGCAATGACAGGGCTTGCACCAACGTGGTCAGGTCGGATCGAAATTGATGGGTTGGCCTTACATGGCCACAAACGGAACCGTGATTTTTATAAAACTGTACAAATGGTGTTTCAGGACCCCTATGCATCGCTGCACCCACGTCATTCTGTTGATCAGGTTCTGGGCGAAGCCCTGCACCTGCAAGGGTTTCGCGATATCGATACGCGTGTTGTTAAACTGCTGGATGATGTGGGGTTGGATCGTAAGTTCCGGTTCCGATACCCCCACCAGCTGTCTGGCGGTCAACGTCAACGCGTCGCCATCGCCCGTGCATTGGCAGGTGAACCCAAGGTGCTGTTGCTTGATGAACCTACATCCGCGCTTGATGTGTCAGTGCAGGCCGAGATTTTGAATCTGCTTACCGATTTGCGCGAAGAACATGGGCTAACCTATCTGATGGTGTCACACGACTTGCCTGTTATCGGCCATATGTGTGAACGTCTGGCTGTGATGAAAAGCGGTGAAATTGTCGAGGTGATGGATGTCACACAACTGCGCCAAATGCAGGCCAAACATCCGTATTCCCAAGAACTTATCGGCGTTTCCGTGGCGCATTAAGCATTTGCGTCTGCTGATATCGGTTTGCCAGATTCCACAAGTGCGGGCCGTCCCAGAAGCGCATCCAATTCATTGCGAATATCAATCTGTATGGCGCTGCTGAAAATAGGGCTGTAATTTGCGGTAAGACGTGTGATTTCAGTGATCGTTCCGCGGTTTGACCAGATGCCATCAAAAAACAGATCGCGTTCTTTTTCCCGACGTGGAATAATTTCGGGCGGTCTGCGCCAATTCAAAAAAGCGCGCCGTGCGCCGGAAATATCATCTGCTTTCCAAAGCTGAACCCAAGTCGCACGGGTAATACCACCGGTGTTATAATCAAATGACAAGGCGGCGGCGAATTGCGGCTCGGTCAGTTCAAACCCGTCAAAGGCACTGCGCACCCTGCGTGCATAGCGGTCCAATACCCAAAGCCAAACTTCAAGACAGCGAATGAGCGGTTGCGGATTATCGATATAACGCTCGACACTATGACCGCTGGAATTGGTTACCCCAATGCTCCAAGTCCAGACACCAACGCTATCGCGATAGGCTTGTCGAACCAAAGCCTCGTGATGGGCAATTTCAAGTGCGGTTCTTACGGTAATCTGCATATGTGGCCCATTCATTGCAAAAACGATCAACATAGCTAGGCTGTGCTTGATACTTTTTATGCGTTCTGTTTGTCATACTTGTGGACCTGCCGCATCGGACTGTCCCTATTATCGATATTTTTGGCCGTTCCCTGCTGAAACTGATCAAGCCGATACGCAAAACATCGCAGACAGTAGAATCTGCCGGTACGGCAAACTTTGCACTGTCACACTAATCTGGTGTCAAATCATCAAAATCTGTTAAGGGCGGGCTATGACGCTGCTTACCCCCCTTCGGCAGGCCTTGTCCGAGGTTCCCGATACGCTTCGTTTGGCCGTTCCGATTATTGTCGGTTTATCAGCGGCAATGCTGATTGGCGTGGTCGATACAATTATGATTGCCCCTTTGGGCACAACCGCTTTGGCGGCGGTGGGGCTGGCAAGCGCTGCTTTGGTTATCCTGTACTCTGCGCTTTATGGATTGGTGTCAGTGGTCGGTATCGAAATCGCGCGTCGCTATGGTACCGGGCGATCCGATGATGTTGCATCATCGCTTCGCAATGGCACGGTTTTGGGTTTGGTTGCGGGCAGTCTTGCAGCGGTTGGAATGATGGTTGCATTTCCACTGCTTAGATATCTGGATCAACCGCCTGAAGTGCTGCCGGTTTTGTGGCCCTATTGGGTTACGATGGCCATGGTTCTGATCCCGTTTTCAATGCTTTATGTGTTCAAGGGATTTTATGACGCCATTGGCCGCCCTTGGGTTGGCGCAGGTTTTGCAATGCTAAGCGTTCTGGTCAACATTCCACTGAATTGGCTGTTGATCCATGGTGTTGGGGGCTGGCAAGGACTTGGATTGATGGGGGCAGGGATCGCGAGCTTTCTGTCAGAATGTACGGCCCTTCTGGCTGCTTGGGCCTTTTGGCGATACAGAAATACCATGGCTGAATTTCGAGGCGCAGCTGCGATATCAATTCGCGATATGAGCCGCCAATTGCACGATGGAGGGCCAATTGCGTTGGCTTATACCGGCGAAGGTGCATCCTATTCCTTTGTTGGTATTATGCTGGGCTGGTTGGGGGTCGTCGCCCTTGCTGCCAATCAGATTGTTGGTTCGATCAGCACGGTGATTTATATGCTACCGCTTGGTATGTCTGCGGCGGTGGGTATTCGTATCAGCCTGGCAATGGGTGCGGGACAAGTCGAACGCGTCCGTAGTATCGGCATCGGGGCAATTGCAGCAGTTGTTGTTTGGATGCTATTCATAACGCTTCTTTTGATTGCATTTCGCGATAATATTGCGCGTGGCCTGTCAGCGGATCCCGCAGTGATAACCGTTGCGTCCACAATGTTTTTGAGCGTTGCACTCATGCAGGTCTTTGATGGTGTTCAGTCCACGGCCCTTGGTGCATTGCGTGGCCTGATGGACAATCGCGCGCCTTCAATCATCTCATTGATTGCATATTGGCCCGTGGCTTTGCCAGCAGCCTATTTATTCGGTTTCGTTCTGGATCTGGGCCCAAGCGGAATCTGGATTGGATATGGTATTGGCCTGTCGGTGGCGGCCTTTGCGCTTTTGTTCAGGTTCTATCGCAAATCGCAACTTTCCAGCGAAGATATATGATGCCCATAGACAAAGGCACATTCTATATTAAGTATACAGAAACGCATTGATAGCTTTGGGTGCTGGTAACACAATATGCTTGCAACACTCATTCCCAACTTTGATGAAGAAATTGCCAAAATTCATGAAATTGGGCGATCAGGTGTGTTCATGGTTTTTGGTTTCTCATTTTTTGGACCAGAACATGTTTACCAAAATTATCCCAAGGAATGGAGCGAGCTTTACCAAAAGCGCAATTATTATTTCGCGGATCCTGTTTTTGCATGGTCGCTCTCTTATACCGGCCGTAAACGGTGGTCTGATTTAAAGATGCATGACATGCGCAATGTCATGAAGGATTCCAAACAATTTGGACTAAAATATGGGGCAAGCTTTTCCAAGAAAAATGGCTTGACGCAATCATTTCTGTCAGTGGCTCGGCCAGATCGCGAACTGACAGATGTTGAGATGGAATTCATTGATGCAAAGTTTTGCACATGGGTGCAGCTGGTAATGGAAAAGCCACGCCTGACGGATGCCGAGTTAGATGTTCTGCGATGCCTTAGGGACGGGTTTTCGCAAAGCGAGATTGCAGAGATTTTGCAGATATCGGAATCTACCGTTAAACAGCGTGCGATCAAATCATGCAAAAAGCTAAATGCGCGCACTAGAACGCAAGCTGTGGCAATTGCTGTTGCGCGCAATTACCTGACCACTGAATATGGTCAGCAAAGCAAATTAGCTGTCCAATTATCCAAGTAATTAAGGCATTTTTATATTTTATAAAAACCGATCAACCACTAAATATAATTTAATTGTGTAGAATATGTCTTATTGGACATGCCCAAAAGACATTTTAACGGTATTTCTCTTTTTTAACGCAATGCAATAAAGTATAAAAGTTACGTTAATTATCTGTATCAGGAGTATTATAAATATGACGACCAATACAAAAAAAGTAATCGGTGTACGTTTCTGTGGTGGTGATGACTCTGGTAAATCCGGTGGCGGTGGAACAACCCCTATTGGCGTTTTCCGCTAAGTTATTTCAGCAGCATGGGCGGGCCGCATCTGTGGCTCGTCCTATTTTTATTGTAGTTTAAAACAAGTTTTTTTAAGGTGTGCAGTGGTTGATCTTGCGATTGATGGACACATTTTAAGACAGTCCAAAATAGAAGACTGTGAAACCCTTGGCCCGCATTTACGCAAAGCTGATATTGAAGAATTGCATCTTGCTGAATACCCAAGCTCTGTCGAAGCCTTGATAAAAAGTTTCAAAAATTCAAAAAAAGCGATCACTGTTTTGTCGCAAGATGGACAAGCTCAGATGATGTTTGGTGTCGGTTGGACCAGAACACCACGTGTTGGTCTGGTTTGGCTTTTGGCTTCGGATTATATTTTCGAGTGTCAGAAAACATTTCTTAGGTATTCACGGCCAGCGGTTAATTGGATGCTTGAAGATCATGATCTTATTCTGAATTGTGTGCACGATGAAAACACAGTCAGTTTGAATTGGTTGCGCTGGCTATCTTTTGAGGCGATTCAACATTATCCAGATTACGGTATTGGCGCACCGTTCACCGAAATGGCGCTGTTCAAGGACGAGGTAACAAAGTCCATGTATCTTTCCAAAAGCTGGCCACAAGGGCGGTCGTTTGAAGATGTTTTTGCACCGACGCGGCACGTGTGACGAACGTGTCCAACATCAAAACAATCTCGCCTTGGCGATCTTTGCACGGACCGGTTTTATTTCGATTTGCGGTGCTTGGCGTGGTATCGATTATGTTGGGCGGTGTCGAGATATTGCGCCTGTGGGAATTGTCGCGCCTTGTGTCTGACCTGTTGCAGGACAATACAGAAACGCCCGCAACCTGGCGATTGGTTTATGTTCTGGCCTTGTTTTGCATCGTACATCCAGCGTTATACGCAGCGACAGTCTATACTCGAAATGTGTTGATCCAGCTCAAATCCTATAATGAAATTCGCCAGGATTTCTTTACCAGGGTTCTGACACAACCCTACCAAACAATGCGCCGTTTGAGCACGGGCAAGGTGCTGGCTTATGCCACCTCTTACCCGGGATCTGTTGTGTCATTGGGCAGTGTCCTGTTGTCTGATTTAGGGTATTTTATTGCGTTCTTGGTCATGCTTGGCATTGTCTTGGTGAATGCCAGTAACCTATTGATCATACCGGTTTTATTCTGGATCATCGCTTTGTTTGTTGTGGCCGGGATCAGTTATCGCAGTATTGATCGTGCAGCATCTAAATCTATTGCGGCCAGCTCTGATCTGAATGGGGCCAAATCTGATTTTCTAGATAATTTCGCGCTGATCAAGACCAGTGGCAATGACAGCTTTCATCACAATGAATTGGACCGCCGCTTTTCAGATGCAAAGGCCAAGGCAGTTGCTGTTGGTAATCGCACAACGGGTTTACTAAGTGCTGTAAATTTCGTCAATTCCACCACAATTGCAATGGGCGTGGGCATTCTGGCCTTTCTGCAGATGCGTGGCGAAGCGGATGTTGCACTTTTTGTGCTGTTCGTTCCGGTCATGTTGCAATTGGCGGCGATTTCGCAGATTGCGATGGGCTCAATTAACTCTGGCCTGATTGCGATTGGTGAAATTCGTGCTGTGCGCAAATCATTTTCTGACACCGATGTCACACTGGCAGATCATAACGCAAACCAGACGGGTGAAATCACAGCCAATGCGATGACGATCATTCATCCGCGCGGTGATAACCCCATTCTTAAAGACATCGACTTCACCTTTACATCTGGCAGCCGTATTGGAATTGCAGCGCCATCAGGGGCAGGTAAAAGCACATTGTTGTTGGCAATTGCAGGTCTGGTGCCGCGTCAGTCTGGTGCCCTGAATGTTGGCAAAATCGAAGATCGTATCGCGATTTGTATGCAAGAGCCGCAGGTGCTGAACACCAGTATTTCCAATAATTTGCTTTATGGCGCAGCGTCTGATGCCACAGATCGCTTGACCGAGATCTTGCATGTCGTTGAGCTGGACGAGGTTCTGATCCCCGGCGGCATGGCTGAAAATGGTTTGGAAACAGTCATTAGTCCGAATGGTAGCAATTTATCAGGTGGACAAAAGCAACGTCTTGCTTTGGCGCGGGCTATCCTGTCTAGGCCAGAAATCCTGATTTTGGACGAGGCATTATCGGGCGTTGACGAGGCACAAGAACTTCGCATCCTGGGTGCTATAGATACACTTTTGCCAAATACCACGTTCATTATCGCATCACATCGCGCAAGCAGCCTGTTTCATTGTACACGGATGTTTTCAATCGAAAACGCGCGATTGGTTGAGATCGACAAAGCACCTTTGGCCCAATGAAATTGTTGCATTACTTTCGAAATTTAAAAGCGCCGGTTGCAGCTGAGATCCCGACCATAGATGCGATAATCGATGATCACAAAGTTCAGCTAAGACAAGCCAAAGCCGCAGATGCGCCAATCGCGACAGCAATGTTCCAGCGGGCCTTTGTCGAAGAACGGGCAGTGCGTTTGAGCGATGATATAAGTCCTGATCTTGCAGCAAATGTTGAGCAGGCCCAGGATTATTCAAATTCGACTGTTATTCTGGTTGATGATCAAATTGTTGGCTTTAGCTATTTTATGATTGCGGGAAACGATATGCGCCGGGCTCGTGAAATGCTGATAAAATATATCTATATCGTGCCGGAACATCGTTCTATCCATCTGATCAAACTTGCGATGGACCAGTTGGAAGGCGTGGCCCGTAACACCGGGTGCGCGCGACTTTATTGGGGGTTTGATACTGGTAAAGATCTGAAGCGCAAACGCAGTTTGGCCCGTTTTTTGGGGTTTAAGCATATTGATGATACGCTGTTTCTTTCCCTAAAGGATCAACAGCAATCGAATGATGCTCAAAGCGATTTGCAAAGTCTTAGTCGGCGCACCTATACGGCATACAGGCGCGTGTATGATGGGTTATTTTTTGAATTTCTGATCTTATCTATACTATCTTTTTTCGTATTTCGAAGCAAAGCCAAGAGTGGAATGAAGTTCTTTGAGACTCGTCAAAATGGTTATCTTTTTGCGTTTCTTTCAAAGAATTTCGAAGAAAACCTGATTTTCTGCCACGTCAATCACTGCTATCGCCCAACCAAGGATAACGTTGACGATTTGATCCAATGGGGGCTGGGCAACAACTGCAAATACATTTTGGTCGATACACAGCCCGTTGCACCACTGGATACTGAAAGTAAGAACGATCTGATCGAAAGCGGCTTTGAGGTATTAGGAGCTAATTTTTACAAGATAATTTGAAAGCCGCTGATTTCCCGGGTTTGAGCTATCCATTGAACGCCTCAAAGCCGATCAACTGATTTTTTAAAATTCTTCCTAATCAGTTTGCGTGTATGCATTGATACTAATTATACTTAGCGACATGCTTCATAGCATGCGGGCTTTGCCCACAAGTCTGCGATTGAACTACAAAATAATTTATAGACGCGAAAAACGGTGATTGACGCAAGGATGGTTTCCATCCCAATGTCCAATGCATGAGCGAGATATTTGATGGATCCTTCACCCAGCAAGAGCCTATCCCCGAAGAGGGTATTGCCGCGGCCATGAATGTGCTGCGGCATGGGCGTTTGCATCGCTATAATGTTGATGTCGGCGAAACGTCTGAAACGGCATTGCTTGAGCTTGAATTTGCACGGATGATGGATGCCAAGTATTGTCTTGCAGTGGCATCGGGTGGCTATGCGATGGCAACGGCATTGCGCACAGTTGGGGTCAAGCCGGGCGATAAAGTTCTGAGCAATGCATTTACATTGGCCCCTGTTCCAGGTGCGATTGCAAGTTTGGGCGCACAACCTGTTTTTGTGGATGTGACCGAAGATCTGACAATTGATCTGGATGATCTTGACCAAAAACTGGATCAGGCGAACGTGCTGCTGCTAAGCCATATGCGGGGCCATATCTGCGACATGGACCGTCTAATGGCGATGTGTGATGCGGCAGGCGTTGTGGTGATTGAAGATTGCGCACATACGATGGGCGCCAAATGGGGGGATACCTGGTCAGGGCGGTTTGGGGTATTTGGATGTTATTCCTGCCAGACCTACAAACATATGAACTCAGGCGAAGGTGGCCTGCTTATTAGTGATAATCCCGAATTGATGGCCAAGGCGATTATGCTGTCGGGGTCCTATATGATGTATGGTCGGCATGATGCAGGACCACCAGCAGAAGTGTTCGATCAGATCCGTTTTGAGACGCCGAATATTTCGGGCCGGATGGATAATTTACGGGCGGCAATTTTGCGGCCACAGCTGGATATTCTGATGGATCAGGCTGCACGCTGGAATGAACGGTATTGTGTTTTGGAAGACGGTTTGAAAAATACACCCGGGTTGACGGTGATCGACCGACCAAATCAGGAACATTATGTCGCGTCCTCTTTTCAGTTTTTGCTGTTGGATTGGAGCCCTGTGCATATCCGTGACGTCATCACACGATGCCTGAACCGCGGTGTTGAATTGAAATGGTTTGGCGCTGACGACCCCGTGGCTTTTACATCGAAATACGACAGCTGGCGCTATGCTGACCCGGCACCGATGCCCAAAACGGATCGTATCTTGCAAAGCGTGATGGACATGCGTCTGCCGCTGACGTTCAGTCTTGAAGATTGCGCCATGATCGCCCGCATCATCCGTGCCGAGGTCAGCGCCGTCTGGCAGGGGCACAGCTGACGGTTATCAAATCATGCTGAATAATCTTGATCGGCTGTATAACTTTCCCGTGCTTGCGCAATAATCATGAAAGGGGCGGGGCACGCCGTTCAATGATCGTTCTTTTTACCAAAGAAGTACTGGTAGATGCCTTTTCGGAAATCTTCTCTAGAATTATGTCGATTTCGTCCATTGATCTAACATAAAGCGTGGCAACGAAACAGTCATCACCAGTAACCTTGCTGCATTCTGTGATCTGTGGGGTTTCTATAATCAGTTGTTCCACAGGCTGAACTTTACCTGGCATAGGCCGGATCCGGACGATAGCTTTCAACACATAACCAAGTGCATGTGAATCCAGATCAACTGTGAAATTACGGATAATACCAATCTTTTCAAGTCGTCGTATTCGTTCAGCCACACTTGGGGCGCTTAGCCCTATATCCCCTGATATTTCCTTTAAAGACGATCTGGAGTCGTTCAGTAGGGAAATTATGATTCGTTGGTCTTTTTCATCTAAGCTTAGGTTTTGAATATCATTCAAAGGTTTTGCCTTTCAATAAATGGTAATCCGGTGTTCAAGCCTTTATGAAATTATATATGAGATAAGCGTGTTTAGCTATCCTGTGTTTTTCGCAAGACAGGATAGCACGTGACAACACATATACGCGGCGTAACTGAAATGACGTTGGCAATGACAATCTCCGGTACAATCGGGTGGTTTGTGCTGGCGTCCGCCCAACCTGCAATAGATGTCGTATTCTGGCGTTGTGTCTTTGCCGCAATTGCGTTGATGCTCTATTGCTATGTTACCGGGGCGTTTTCGGCGCGTGTAACAGGCCGGCAGTTTATGATCGCAATCCTAGGCGGTATCGCTATTGTGCTGAATTGGCTCTTTCTTTTTGCCTCGTATCGTTATGCTTCCGTCTCGATTTCAACGGCTATCTATAACGTACAGCCGTTTATTTTGCTGGGCTTCGGTGTGTTCATATTTGGCGAAAAATTTTCATTGGCAAAAGTTGGTTGGTTGGCTGTAGCTTTTGCAGGCTTGCTATTGATCCTGCTTGAAAGGCCGACGGCCGATTATATTGGCGGTAGCTATGCCTGGGGGGTGACGCTGGTTCTTGCGGCTGCTACGGGATGGGCCATTGCCGCTGCGACTACAAAGTACCTGTCAGAAGTGCCGCCGCAACTGATTGCGCTGATCCATGTTGTTACTGGCATTTTCATTTTACTGCCCTTTGCGGATCTTACCAATTTGCCAAGTGGTGGACGCACTTGGGCTATGCTTATTATTTTGGGGGTGTTTCATACGGGTCTGATGTATGCGCTGATGTACAGCGCAGTTCAGCGATTACCAACACATCTTCAAGGTACGCTAACCTTTATCAACCCGGTTATTGCGATTTTGACAGATGTATTCGCACTTGGTCATATCTTGCATTGGATACAGATTTTAGGGGTTGTTGTAATCCTTATTTCCGCAGCGGGAACGACGGTATTGCCGCGTCTTATGGCCAGACGCTCGGCGTAGGTTTTGTATGAATAAAAGCCCCGAAGAATATTCGGGGCCCATTCTTTTTTACATATTATCGCTGTGTCCGTTGTGATCGGCATGACCATTATGGTTCGGCTTACGTTCAAGATCGACAGGGATTTGCACCTGAACCTGGCCTGCCTTTTCGAACGTCAGTGTGACGTCGATCATTTCACCCTGAACCAGCGGCTGTTTTAGGCCCATAAGCATTACATGATCACCGCCGCGTTGCAGCATGTGGGTTTCACCGGCGGCGATGGGAAAGCCTTCTTCGACCTCCAGCATCATCATAATGCCGTCTTCTTCTTTGTGTGTATGCAGTTCAACACGTGCGGCCGCATCTGAACTGGCTGAAATCAGGCGATCATCCTGATCGGTGTGGTTCATAATGCTCATGAATGCCGCGCCCGATTTGGAGGTCGGTGTAGAAGATCGCGCATAGGGATCCGTAACCATGATTTTGTTCATCTTCTCGGCAAAAGCAGGAAGAGCAAGTGAAACTGCAACGGCTGTTGCAAGCAAAGTTTTCGATAAAGACATCCGGATGTCATCCTTTGATTTGTTCTGAATATAGAAAAGGAGTTGAACAAAACTCAGGCAGGGGGCGCACGTGCTCCAACTGTGTAAATAGCGGATAAATCAGCATGCTGAAGGGTGGGAAGATCAATTCTACATACCTGAAACCGCATCCGCAGCATCAAAGATGCAGGTTCTGAAATATTAGCAATCAGCGTTGCTGTGCAATCGGGGCAGATATGCGGATGGTCCACAGGGTTGCCGTCTGCATCGATCAGAACGGTCATTGTGCCATTGCCGTTGCAGATCACCATTTCGCCTGCAACAGCAGCCTGTCCGCGGGCCACAGCCATGCTTTGGCTGGTTGCCACGATCAACAGTACAAAGCAGATGGACAAAAAGCGCATGATCATGTGCGCCATATATCTGCACTGGGCGAAAGACCCAAGTGACAAAATGAAACAGCCCCGCCGGATGGCAGGGCCGTTTCAATTACATCAATCAAAAATCAGGCTGACGCCTGAGCCTTGGCAATGTCTTTTTTCACTTTCAGTGCCGAAGCAGACAATTCAGCGTCTTTTGCTTTGGCCATAAAGGCATCAAGTCCACCACGGTGATCAACGGTGCGCAGGGCAGCGGAAGACGCACGGAACTTGAATGAGCGGCCTAATACTTCGGACTGAAGGGTCACATCCTGCAGGTTTGGCAGAAAGCGACGCTTGGTTTTATTATTTGCATGGCTGACGTTGTTACCAGACATGGGACCTTTACCGGTCAATTCGCAGCGGCGCGACATAGGTGTATCCTCAGGTTTTTTAAACAGGCGAAAGCCTCGCAGGCGCAAGGCTGGAATTCAGTTCGTGCCGTTTAAGCGCCAATGCCCAATAGGTCAAGCGATTCATTTATGATTTGACCCAAAGTTTCATATTTTAAACTGGCATTTTAGGATCAGCAGCAATGATTTAATGCCGTCTTCGGATATTGCCTGGACGGCCCTTTATTTGAAGCACGGCATCGGACCGTTCAGATTGACTGATCACGCGGCCATTTGCGATGACAAACAGGCGATTGGCCCTTAGGCGCAATGCCTCGATCGGGTTGCCTGCATCCAGGATAACAAGCGATGCTTTGGCACCAATTTTCAAGCCGTAATCTGTCAGGCCCATCGTTTTGGCATTATCGACGGTGATCATGTCAAAGCATTTCCGCATTTCGTCAGGACTGGTCATTTGCGCGACATGCAGACCCATAAAAGCCACGTCCAGCATATCGGCGGTTCCCAATGAATACCACGGGTCCAGAACGCAATCCTGCCCCCAGCCCACATTGATACCCATTGCCAGCATTTCTTTCACGCGGGTCAGGCCGCGGCGCTTGGGGAATGTATCATGCCGCCCTTGCAAAACGATATTGATCAGTGGGTTCGGAATGACCGAGATTTCGGCTTCGGCGATCAGGGGCAGCAATTTTGAAACATAGTAATTATCCATCGAATGCATCGACGTCAGATGCGATCCCGCAACACGCCCCTGCAAGCCAAGGCGCTTTGTTTCATAGGCCAGCGTTTCGATGTGACGCGACAGCGGGTCGTCGGTTTCGTCACAATGCATATCAACGGGCAGGCCGCGATCTGCTGCAATCTCGCATAGCTCTTTCACCGAAGCAGCACCATCCACCATGGTGCGTTCAAAATGGGGTATGCCGCCCACAACATCCACGCCCATGTCCAAAGCGCGGATCGTGTTTGCGCGGGCGCCCGGGTCGCGGTAAAAGCCATCCTGCGGGAACGCGACCAATTGCAGGTCGATATAATTTTTGACCTGTTCGCGGACCTCAAGCAGCGCCTGAACGCCTTTCAGGCTGTCGTCGCATGTGTCGACATGGCTGCGAATGGCCAAAAGCCCCATGCTGGCGGCCCAGTCGCAATATTGCAGCGCGCGTGTGACAACATCGTCCTGCGTCATGACCTGTTTCAGTTCATTCCACAGACCGATCCCTTCCAGCAGTGTGCCAGACGCATTTATGCGCGGTGTGCCATAAGACAGTGTGGCATCCATGTGAAAATGTGGATCAACAAAGGGTGGGCTGACAAGATCGCCGCTTGCGTCGATGATCTGTGCGGCTTCTGCACTGCCTAAAAGTTCTATCGCTTTGATCCGGGTGCCGGTTATTCCGATGTCGGCGACCGTCCCATCGGGCAGCGTTCCACCTTTGACGATTAGATCAAACATCACCGTTCTCCTTTGTTGAATGGGACCATAAGGGCGGCGGGAACCTGTGCGCGGCGCGACATCAGCACCAACGCGAGGATTGACAGGATGTAAGGCATCATCAGGAATATCTGATAGGGAATATCGGCAGCAAGGCTTGTCTGTTGCACACGAATTTGCAACGCATCAAAGGCTGCAAACAGCACAGCCCCCAGCAACGCTTTACCGGGCTTCCACGACCCAAAGACCACAAGTGCAATGCAAATCCAGCCACGTCCGTTGACCATTTCGAAAAAGAAGCTGTCAAAAGCGGACATGGTCAGAAAGGCACCGCCCATTGCCATAAAACCGCTGCCAATGATGACGGCCCCCATGCGGATCGCAGTGACTGATAGTCCTTGGGCCGCCACGGCTGCGGGGTTTTCACCAGCCGCACGGACGGCCAGACCAAGCGGGGTGCGATACAGAACCAGACTAACGACCAGCACTAAAATGAAAGCCAGATAGGTAAAGGGCGTTTGCGAAAACAGCGCCGGGCCAAGCAGCGGAATGTCGGATAAAAGTGGTATATCCCACGGCTGAAAGGCTTGGATTTTCGGAGGGCTTGTGACCTCGGGCAGGGCAAGGCGATAGGCGTAATAGGTGGCGGATGTGGCCAGCAGTGTGACGCCAAGCCCAACGACATGCTGCGACAAGCCGAATGGCACTGTCAGTGTGCTGTGCAAAAGGCCAAACAGCATCCCCACCAGCATCGCAGTGCCGACGCCGATCCAAAGCCCAGTGCCCGAATAAACTGCCATCCACCCTGCGAAGGCACCTGCGACCATGATCCCTTCGATCCCAAGGTTCAGCACCCCGGCACGTTCGCATATCAGTTCGCCCAATGTAGCGAAGATCAGCGGGCTGGCGATACGGATGGCCGCGGCCCAAAAGCTGGCAGATAGCAGGATATCGATAATCTCCATATCTAGCCCCTGACAATCCGAAAGCGCGTCAACATAATGGCCAGAACCATCAGCAACAGCGCAGTGGCCAGCATTATGTCAGCTAGATAGGTGGGCACGTCTGCCGCGCGGCTCATACTATCGGCGCCAACAAAGATGCCTGCCACGAACAAGGCGGCCATGATCACGGCCAGCGGGTTCAGCAAGGCCAGCATTGCGACGATAATCCCAGTATATCCAAACCCCGGACTTAGATCGAGCGTCAGGCTGCCTTTTAGCCCTGCCACTTCAGAAAAGCCGGCCAGTGCGGCCAGACCGCCGGATAGAAGAGCGGTTTTGATCAAGACAAGGTTCACAGGAATTCCCGCAAAAGCGGCGGCTTGCCGGTTCAGGCCAACCGCGCGCATCTCGTACCCCAAAGTGGTGCGCGCTTGGATGACCCAAACGATAATGGCCGACATGATTGCCAGCGCGAAACCCCAGTGCAGCCGAAGCCCGTCAATGATGCGGGGCAAGCGGGCCTCGGGCAGGACGCGGGCGGATTTTGGCCAACCCATGCCCATTGGGTCCTTTAGTGGGCCTTCAAGCAACATCGAGATGAACAGCAGAAAAATGAAGTTGAACAGCAGCGTAGTCACAACTTCATCGACGCCAAAGCGCGTCTTTAAAAGGGCTGGGATCAAAAGTAGGATGGCGCCTGCTAAAATCGACAGAATCGCAAGCGTCGGCAGAATGGCAAAGCTGGGCCAGGCCAGTGCCCCGGTGCCCAAAAGAACCGTGATCAACGCGCCTGCATAAAGCTGTGCCTCGGCCCCGATATTCCAGAATTTGGCGCGGAACGCGACGGCGACGGCAAGGCCTGTGAAGATCAAGGGTGTTGCGCGGTTCAGCGTTTCAAGCAATGCGAATTTTGATCCGAATGCACCTTTGACGATCAAACCCAATACGGAAAAAGGATTGGCCCCTGCGATCATTGCCAGAAGCGCTGTAATCACGACTGTCGCAATTATTGCCAAAGCAGGTGGGACCAGTTTGCGCGCCAGCGTCGGGTTTTCGATGGGTTCAAGACGCATGGGCAACCCCAGTGTCAAAGCCCTGACCCGACATCCAAATACCCAGCTCAGCCGGGGACATCTGATTGCGCAGAAAGGCTGGCGACAGTTGTCCGTCTGCGATCACATGGATGATATCCGACAGTGCGATGATTTCGTCCAGATCTTCTGAGATCAAAAGTATCGCGGCCCCACGATCCCGTGCGGCCAGAAGTTGACTGTGAACATAGTTTACCGCCCCGATATCAAGACCACGCACAGGTTGATTGGCAAGAACGATCTTGGGGTCAGCCTCAAGCACGCGGCCCAGGATCAGCTTTTGCATGTTTCCGCCGGACAGCAACCGGATCGGTGTATCAGGCCCAGGGCATCGCACATCGTATTTGGCAATGATATCCTTGGCAAATAGACGTGATTTTCGCCAGTTCAGCCAGCCACCTTTGCTGAACGGTGCGCCGACATAACGTTCCAAAATAGCGTTCTCGGTCAGATCAAAATCTGACACAGTTCCAGTTTTATGACGGTCTTCAGGAATACGCGCGATGCCGTTTTTCACGGCCTCGCGCGGGGTCCATTTCTGTATGGTTTTCCCGTTCAGGCTGATCGTGCCCGTGTGCGGAAAGTGTACGCCGCCCACAATGTCAGCCAAAGGTGCTTGGCCGTTACCGGATACCCCTGCAAGGCCTATGATCTGACCGGCTTTTAAAGCAAGGGATATGGACTTTAGGCCCGGTGCGGTACCGATATTTGGTGTACTGACATTCTCCAACACTAACAGTGGCGCGCCAGTGGTTGCAGGGGCGATATTCGGTGGGGTTGCGTTCGCCCCCATCATCATCGCAGCCAAGGCTTGTTTGTTTGTATCCGTGGTATTTACGCTGCCCACCAGTTTGCCGTGCCGCAACACGACCACACGATCTGATATCGCCATCACCTCGTGCAGTTTATGCGAGATGAAGATAATCGACAGGCCGTTTGCGATCGCTTGTTTCAGGGTTGCGAACAGATCGTTTGTTTCCTGTGGTGTCAGGACTGCGGTTGGTTCATCAAGTATCAAGATGCGCACATCACGATAAAGCGCCTTGAGGATTTCGACACGCTGGCGTTCACCCACCGTCAGATTGCCCACTTTTTCGTCAGGTGAAATAGCCAGTTGAAAGGTTTCTGACAGCTCTTTAATCCGATCACGGGCTGCATTGATGTCCAGTCGGGGGACGAACAGCGAACGCGTGCCAAGGATGATATTCTCCAGAACACTCATATTATCCGCCAGCGTAAAATGCTGATGCACCATGCCCACACCCGCATCCAAAGCTGCGCGCGAATTGCCGGGTGGCAGAGGGTTTCCAAATACCTCAACAGATCCGCTATCGGCTGTGTACTGGCCGAAAAGGATATTCATTAATGTGGTCTTGCCCGCCCCGTTTTCCCCGAGCAGGGCAACAACTTCACCCTTGCGCAGTGAAAAGCTGATCGCATCGTTTGCGACCAGCTTTCCGAAGCGTTTGGTAATAGCATCAAGGCAAAGAACCGTGGGCGCATCGTGGTCCATTACAACCTAGGATGACTTGGGTTCTTCATCATTAATTTCGACAACAAAGTCGCCCGATTTAATTTCAGCCTGACGCTTCATCACCAATTCCATAGCGTTTTCAGGCACTTTGCCTTCGAACGTACCCAGTGGCGCTAGCGATGCGCCGCCTTCGTTCATAAACGAATAGATACCGTAATCCGCAGCGGTGAAACTGCCAGCCTGAACTTCGGCGATGGCTTTATCCAGCGTTGGCTCAAAGTGCCAGATGGCTGATGCCACAACTGTGTCGGGATATTCTGCTTGCGTATCGATCACATTTCCGATGGCCAGAACGCCTTTTTCCTTGGCTGCATCCGAGACCCCGAAACGTTCTGCATAAAGCATGTCCGCGCCGTTTTCGATCATCGCAAAGGCCGTTTCTTTTGCCTTGGGTGGATCGAACCAGCTGCCGATAAAGCTAACCTGAAAGGTGATATCAGCGTTCATTTCGCGCGCGCCAGCCATGAAGGCGTGCATCAGGCGATTCACTTCGGGGATGGGAAAGCCACCGACCATTCCGATATTTCCAGTTTCGGTCATAGCCCCCGCGATGATGCCTGACAGATAGGATGCATCCTGAATATAATTATCAAAGACAGCAAAATTAGGCAGGGCGGCATCTTCTTTGAAGCTAGATCCCATCAGGAATGCGACATTTGGATAGTCCGCAGCAACTTCGCGTGCTTCTTGTTCGGCGCCGAAAACTTCGCCTATGATCAGTGTGTTACCGGCTTCGGCGTATTCACGCAGCACGCGCGCATAGTCGGTATTGCTGACATTTTCCGAAAAGCTGTATGCGATATCGCCACGGGCCTGCGCGGTCAGGGCGGCCTGATGAATGCGGCTGACCCATTGCTGTTCGACAGGCACGGTATAGACGCCTGCGGTTTTAATGGGTTCGGCAGCCATTGCGCGTGTGGCACCCAAAGGTCCGATCATCAGCGAAGTCGCCGCAGTTGTTGCAAGAAAATACCGGCGGTTGATTTCAGATTTATGTTTCAATTCAATGGTCCCCCTGTGATTCCTGCTATGTAGCAGGCAATCGGAACAATGGGTCAAGGATTGAATAGCGCTGCACCCTTCAAGTGATTGAAATTTCGCATCAATTATCTGACCTTGATTGAAAACTGTGCGGTGTGATCTGCGTTTACGGTGACGCGGAAATTGCTTTGCACTTTATGATTGTACTCACTTATCAGTCACATGAAAGTGCATCGTCTGAAATACTATTTTCATATAAAAGTAATACGAAATCAGAAGGTTATATTATGCAACGTCGTTCATTTATCGCAGCAACTCTTGCTGTTACAGCCGCCCCGGGTGCCATGTTCGCTGCCACGGGAAAATTCGAAATCACAAGGACCAAAGCCGAGTGGCGTGCAATGCTGACGGACGCGGAATATCGCGTCATGCGGGATGAAGGAACAGAGCGTCCTTTTTCAAGCCCGCTGGATAAGAATTATGTCGATGGCACCTATTTTTGCAGGGGCTGTGATCTGGCGCTTTATAGTTCCGAGACCAAATATGACAGCCGCACGGGTTGGCCAAGTTTCTATGCCAGCCTTGATAATGCGATTGGCACCAAGCCTGATCGCAAGCTGTTTACAGTGCGCACAGAATGCCATTGCCGCCGCTGTGGCAGCCATCTGGGACATATCTTTGATGACGGCCCCAAACCCACCGGAAAGCGGCATTGCCTGAACGGTGTCAGTCTGGTGTTTCGCGCGGCCTAAGGGGTGAGCAGGCCCTGCGTGCGGTGCTTATGAACGCACCGTACACAAGAAGTACGGGCATCAATTACCATCTGATTTCACGAGATTTGTATAATTTGTACATAGGTTTTGTACCAAAAATTTTGTACAAAATTCTGATAAAGCGCGATATCTGTCCGGTATCGCCACTAAAACGGCGTCTGGTGGTGTAAGGAAAAATTAAGGGTTAACCTTGGTTATATTTGCGTTAATTCTGCTGAGAATTGATGGCAGATTTTGTCGCAGTGTTTAGACATGGGAATAAGAATATGCGTACAATTGCGGCGTTGGTTTTTCCTGGTTTTGAGTTGCTTGATTTGTTCGGACCAATGGAGATGTTCGGATTATTGGACAAGGAATTCGATCTAAAACTTGTAGCTGAAAGTATGACACCCGTTGCAAGTAACCAGCGTCTTAAGGTGAAACCTGACATCACAACAGACGCCAATATTCAGTATGATATTCTTTTCGTTCCTGGCGGCGCGGGTGTGCGGCGGGAGGTTAACAACAAAGCTCTTATCGAATGGATAGTACAGACGTCTAATACTGCAGAGTTTACGCTTAGTGTGTGTACGGGAAGTGCTTTGCTTGCAAAATCGGGCGTTCTTGATGGTCATCGTGCAACGACGAATAAAGCCGCATTTTCTTGGGTTGTTGAGCAAGGTCCGAAAGTTGAATGGATTCGACAAGCCAGGTGGGTTGAAGATGGACCTTTTATCACGTCATCCGGCGTGTCTGCGGGCATGGATATGACGCTTGGTGCGCTTGCTTTAATGCATGGTATTGAGATCGCCGAAAAAGTGGCGATGTGGTGCGAGTATACATGGCATCGTGACAAGGAAAATGATCCATTTGCCAAACTGCACGGGCTTGTTTGATATCGATACGCACAGCCAAATCAAAAAAATTAAGCATAAAAACCCCTGACATTGTGATACGTCAGGGGCGGTATAGCTTGACCAAGGGCAGTCAAGCACAGGGATTGTTATCTTAGATTTTCCACGACATTTTCGGCAAATGCGCCGACCATGGCTTCGTAGAATTCGGTGCTGCTGGTCGTGATGACTTTGGTATCGGATCCAGCGGGCAGATACGGGGTTGCCTGTTTTGCGGACACGGTCAGGGTGTATTTGTCATTATTCAGAATGCCGGGCACTTTCACGTTCACTTCGCCTGCCAGAACAGAGCTTTCGACACCCATTTGGGTTTCAAATATATTGGCAAGTTCCAATTCATCAATATCAATGACGATACTTGCGCCTTCTTCGGAAATCCGATTGACCAAACGCTGCGCGATTGCATTTTCCAGATCGGCGGACAGATTGGACCAGTTTTGTGCTGCATCCATATCCTGGATGGCGGTCAGATCTGCTTCGACCTCGACTTCGCTGATCATTGTTCGGGCCATGGCAGATGTCGCGGCAAGGGTCAGGGCCAGCGTAGTTCCCAGAAATATCTTTTTCATCGGTCGTCTCCGTTCTGTTTTCGTATCTGATGGCATTAACTGACCAGCTAACCAAAGATGGATGCAAAAGTTCCCGACATTTTGGATGTTTGTTTTTACGTGCAGGATGCCGCGCAAAATCAGATTCAGATTGCGCAAATCTCCGCCCGGTGGGGCGGGTAGGCCACACAGGGGTAATGCCCTTTGCCGTTGGTTACACCTGCAAAAAGGCGGTAACCACGAAGGTGGGATGCCTTGTGATTTACGATGCTACTTTGACAATGGCCTTGGCCAGCACAGGGATTGTGTCGTCGTTCAGGCCTGCGATATTGATGCGGCTGTCGCCCACCATATAGATGGCGTGGTCACTGCGCAGTGTTTCGACCTGATCAGTGGTCAGACCAAGGCGTGAAAACATACCCCGGTGATTGGCCAGAAAATCAAAGCGGTCGGAATTGGTCAGCCGTTTCAGTTCGCCCGCCAATGCGGTACGTAGGCGCAGCATGCCATTGCGCACATCCTTCAATTCGGCCTGCCAATCGGCACGCAGGTTGTCGTCGGACAAGATTAATGTGACCAGTCGCGCGCCATGATCGGGTGGAAAGGAATAGTTCTGGCGGTTCAGAAAGGCCATGTTGTCCTGGGCCATTTTGACGCTTTCGCCCTGAGCCACGGCCATCAGGATGCCGGTCCGTTCGCGGTAGATGCCGAAGTTTTTCGAACAGCTAGCCGCGATCAGAGTTTCAGGCAGCGATGACGCCACAAGCCGGGTGGCGGCTGCGTCTTCGTCCAGACCGTCGCCAAAGCCCTGATAGGCGATGTCGATCATCGGTTTCAGATCCTTGTCCTGCATCAGGGTGACCAGTTGGCCCCATTGATCCATGGTCAGGTTCGCGCCTGTCGGGTTGTGGCAGCATCCATGTAGCAGAACGACATCGCCGGGTTTTGCTTCGGACAGATCCTGTCGCATACCTTCGAAATTGACGGTGCCTGTTTGCGCGTTGAAGTATCGATATGTACGGGTGGGCATCCCAAGGTATTTCAGAATGCTGATATGGTTTGGCCAAGTGGGGTCGGACACCCATATGACGGCTTTTGAACTGGCCATGCGGATCAGCTCAAACCCTTGCCGAACGGCGCCTGTGCCGCCGGGTGTGGCGATGGATGCAACATTGTCGCGCATCACACTGTCAGACAGCACCAAATCCACCATCGCGTCGTTAAAGGCCGGATCCCCCGCAAGACCGACATAGGTTTTGGTATCTTCGCGGTTCCACCATTGCTGTTCGGCGGTTTTCACAGCGCGCATGATCGGGGTGTGGCCGTCAGCGTTCTTATAGACACCCACGCCAAGGTCGATTTTCGTCATACGTGGGTCGTCGCGATACATCTGCATCAACGCAAGGATTTTGTCTTTGGGCTGTTCCTGAAGGGCTTCGAACATCAGTCGTTTCCTGTTGCGATAGGCAAGTCGGGGTACATGCCCCATTCTGCCCATGATCCATCATAAAGCGCGTGGTCGGTTTTGCCGATCCGTTCCATGGCCAGACTCAGAATGGCGGCTGTTATGCCTGACCCGCAGGTGGTGATCGCGGGTTTGGTCAGGTTGACATCGGCATTGCGAAACGCGGCGCGAATGCCGTTTTCGTTTTTCATCGTCCCGTCGGCGTTCAGCAATTCCGAATAATGAACATTTTTCGAATTGGGGATATGGCCTGCACGCAGACCGGGGCGGGGTTCGGGATCATCGCCGCGGAACCGGCTGGGGCTGCGGGCATCAACAATTTCATAATCGCCCAATTTTGCAGCGGCGGCGACTTGGGTGACATCTTTGATCAACTGATTTTGCTTTTGCACAGTCATATGGCGATCGCGGATGATGGGGGGCAGGTCTTCGGTCTGGCGATTTTCAGCCAGCCATTTGGGCAAGCCGCCATCCAGCACTGCCACATTACGTTTACCCATCAACCGAAACAGCCACCACACGCGGGCAGCAGAAAAGATGCCCATGCCGTCGTACACCACGACCTGATGGCCGTCGCCTACACCCATGGCGCGCAGGCGGCTCATGAATTTTTCGATGGGCGGGGCCATGTGGGGCATGTCGGATCTGTTGTCGCTGATATCGTCAAGATCGAAAAAGCGGGCACCTGGGATATGCTGATCACGATATTCGGCCTTGGCATCGCGGTTCATATCCGGCAGATACCAGGACGCATCCAGAAGACGCAGATCAGGATCGTTCAGATGATCGGCCAACCAATCGGTTGAAACGAGTGTTTTTGGATCGTCACCAGACATGAAGGCCCCCCAGACATAGTTTAACTAACTGAGTAAACGGGCAAAACCTTGCTTGCAAGTGTCTATAGCTTTTGAAGGTTTATGGATGACCGTAAAAATTTTAATTTATTCTTATGTAAAATTTGCAGCGGATTAAGGGTTTCGTATCGACTTGGAAGCTAGCGTGACGGTGACTGATAAAGAGGCTGACATGCAACCAGAAACCCCGCTTATAACGACGGCGCTGATTTCAGACGCTGATGATGATATCATCCAGACATCCTTGGATTTTGTGCGTGAACATCTTGATATGGAGGTGGGCTACCTTTCAGAATTCGTGGGTGAAAACCTGGTTTTTCGCCATATCAGTGCGCCGGGACTGGAAGACATGATCGCAGTGGGCGATGGGATGCCGCTGGATCAGGTTTATTGCCCATATATATTGGATGGGCGTTTGCCTGAACTGATCCCGGATACGGCCGATGTGCCACTGACCCAGGATATTGCAATGACCCATGCGCTACCAATCCGGTCGCATGTCAGCATTCCCATAAAGCGTCGTGATGGGTCGACTTATGGGATGTTTTGCTGTCTTAGCCGCACACCACGTCCGTCGTTGAATGATCGTGATCTGAACGTGATGCGCGCCTTTGCGCGGCTGTCCAGCGAAACGATCAATGGTGTTCTGGATGAACGCATGCGTCATACGGAAATGCGCAACCGGATCAGTCAAGCTATCGACGGTAAGGAATTTACTATATTTTATCAGCCGATCATGGATGCAAAAACACGTACCGCCAAAGGGTATGAGGCCTTGTGTAGGTTTCATCATGAACCTTACCGCACACCTGATTTGTGGTTCGAAGATGCACGTCAGGTCGGTTTGCAGGTCGATCTTGAGATTGCCGCCATTTCCAAAGCGTTGAGAGCGCTGAACAAATTGCCTGAAGATATCTATGTTTCGGTCAATGCATCGCCGAAAACTGTGGAAAGCGGCAGGCTTATGGATGTATTTGCCGATTTTCCCTGTGATCGCATTGTGTTGGAATTGACCGAACACGTAGAGATTGGTTGCTATGACAGGCTGATGAAAAAGCTGGAAGTGTTGCGCTTTCATGGTATTCGGATTGCGATCGATGATGCGGGTGCCGGATATGCAGGCCTGCAGCACATTGTGCGCCTGCGCCCCGATATTATCAAACTGGACATATCGCTGACCTCGAACATTGATCAGGATCTTGTGCGCCGGTCACTGGCCACAGCTTTGGTTGGATTTGCGAATGAAACCAACGCTTTGATGGTTGCCGAAGGGGTCGAGACCGAAATGGAATTTGCCACCCTGAAGTATCTGGGCATCGACTTGATGCAAGGATATCTGCTGGGGCGACCGGCTGATCTGTCTGTTGCGATGGTTGATTTTGGCAGTGTGGCCCGCCGCAAGGTTGGCTGATCTAGCCGTTATCGCGCAAAATGCGGCCCGCCAGGTAAAGTGATCCGCAGATCATCACACGGGCGCAGGGGCTGTGGGCTGTGATATCCTGAAGCGCTGTTATCACATCGGGGGCCGTTTTTGCAGCAAGGCCCACGGATTTGGCAGCCGCAACCGTATCTGCCGCGTCAAGGGTGTTGGGTTCACCGGGAATATCCACGGCAGTTAAATCAATGGCCTGTTCGGCCAGGGGTCTTAGAAAGCCCGCGACATCCTTGGTGTTCATCATACCGCAGATCAGGTGGGTGGGTCGTTTGGGAAAAGCCCCCAATGCTGCTGCAAGGGCGTGGCCAGCGGCGGGGTTATGGCCACCATCCAGCCACAGATCGATATTGGGGGCGATATCTTTCAGTGGACCGGTATGCAGTTTTTGCATGCGGGCCGGCCAGGTGGCATCCTGCATCGCAGCATCCGGGTTTCCCTGGCCCAATTCGCGCAACACTGCCAGCGCCATGCCTGCATTCTGAATCTGATGCGCGCCGATCAGACAGGGCAGGGGCAGATCAAGCAGACCTTTTTCATCCTGAAAAACCAACCGCTCATTCTCGCGGTAGACATGCCAGTGCTGATTGTGCACCTGAAGCGGCGCGCCGAGACGTGTGGCTTTGTCTTCGATCACTTCAAGTGCTGGATCCTGTTGTGGCCCGACGATACAAGACACGCCAGGTTTTATGACCCCGGCCTTTTCACCAGCGATTTCGGGCAGTGTGTCGCCTAGATATTGCTGGTGATCCAGATCAACGGGGGTGATCACCGTGGCGCGGGGTTTGGCGATCACGTTTGTTGCATCCAGACGCCCGCCCAGACCGACCTCAAGCAAAGTATAGTCAGCGGGTGTTTCGGAAAAAGCCAACAGGCCTGCGACGGTCGTAATTTCAAAATATGTGATGGGCGCGCCATCATTTGCGGCCTCGCACCGGTCCAGCGCATCGGTCAAGGCTGCTTCGCTGATCAGATCGCCTGCCACACGGATACGTTCGTGAAAACGCGCCAGATGCGGCGATGTATAGGCGTGACAGGTCAAGCCCGATCCTTCGAGTCCTGCGCGGATCATCGCAAGCGTGGATCCTTTGCCATTCGTGCCCGCGATATGAATGACGGGCGGTAATTTTTCGTGTGGATTGCCCAAAGCATCCAGCAGACGCCAGACGCGGTCCAATGTCAGATCAATGATTTTAGGATGCAATGACATCATCCGGTCAAGGATCATGTCAGAGCCAACCGTCACGGTTTGTTGTCCTGAGACAGGGCCTCCTCGACCAATTCGGCAGAGTCAGGTCCGGCATCCGGGCCTTCGGCGGGGGCAGGCAGATCGGCTTTGATGGCAGGGGGCAGCTGCATCATCATGCGGGTGATTGTGATCAGTTCATCGCGCATTTCAACGCGTGGCGTCACACGGTCCACCATACCATGTTCCAACAGATATTCGGCGCGCTGGAACCCTTCGGGCAGTTTTTCGCGGATGGTCTGTTCGATCACGCTTGGGCCAGCAAAACAAATCAGTGCGTTGGGTTCGGCGATATGAACATCACCCAGCATCGCGTAACTGGCGGTCACGCCGCCGGATGTCGGATTGGTGAGCACGACGATATAGGGCAGGTTTGCTTCTTTCAGCATTTGTACGGCGACAGTGGTACGGGGCATTTGCATCAGGCTTAAGATGCCTTCTTGCATGCGCGCGCCGCCAGTTGATGAAAACAGGATCAGCGGGCGGTTCAACTTGATCGCACGCTCGGCCGCTGCAATCACGGCATTGCCCACATACATGCCCATCGAGCCACCGATGAACCGAAAATCCTGACCTGCGGCCACAACCGGCGTACGGCCGATTTCGCCTTCGACCACCAGCATGGCGTCTTTTTCACCGGTGGCTTTCATTGCCGCGCGCAGTTTGTCGGGATAGCGCTTTTGATCGCGGAAATGCAGCGGATCCTGAATGGGTTCGGGCACGTCGACTTCGCTGAAGATGCCGCCATCGAACAGGCTGTTGAAGCGGTCGCGCGGGGAAATATACATGTGATGCCCGCAGTTTGTGCAGACATTCAGATTTTCGGTCAATTCGCGGTGAAACAACATTGTGCTGCATTCATCGCATTTATGCCACAGATTTTCAGGGATCTCGCGGCGCGAAAAGATCGAATTGATGCGTGGGCGGACGTAGTTGGAAATCCAGTTCATCGGCGAACCTTATTTTACTGTTAATGCTCATTTAATCGGGGTTCAGACAAATTGCAATCAGCGCCGCAACGCATTGCGGGCTGTAAGCCATATGATCAGAAGAAAGCCAAGTTGATAGATCAGGCCTATCGAAAGGATTGTTTCAGCGGATTGGCCTTGTGCGATGTCAGCGTCAACGGATGGAAACAAGATCAACGCCAGGCCCGAACCTTGACCGCCGTGTTCACCATAAAGCAGCATGGCCGCAATATTATTTGCCAGATGCAGTGCGAAGGCAGGGCCAAGATTGCCAGACCGCGCAGTCAGATCAGATGCCACAAGTCCAAAGCTGAACGTCCAGATCATAGTTTGCATATTGCTGGTATAGTCTGCTTCGCTTGAATAATGCGCCCATGCAAACAGGATGTTCGGGACGATCAGCCAGATCAGCGGGCTGTTGAAGCGGGCGGCCAGTTGTTGCTGGACATAGCCGCGATAGAACAATTCTTCGGATCCGGTTTGGATCAGCAATGCCAGAACCGAGATCGGCAAAAGGGCGGCCCACCTAAAAACGTTCCGCACCTCAAGAATTTGCGATCCATAGAATGTCAGATAGATGACTTCTAACAGAACCATGATCATGCAAAGCGCGATAAAGGTCGCCCGGAAGTCACGCACCACATGAAATGGATTACCGATCAGGCTGAGAAAATCGCGATTGTGGCGTAGTTCGGCGACCAGAATGACCGCGATGCCAAAGAAGGCAAAGGTGAAAAGCTGTATCAGCATGCCGCCCGCTGTGGTGCCCTGGTAAATAGCGTCAGGATCTTGGGACAGCACAGTCATAACGCCGTACATGATGATAAAGCCAAAAATAAATGCCAGCTCTATAAAGATAATGCCAAGGATCAGGGAACCCAGATCGGATTTTGGACGCGCAGGGTCTACAAAGGCATCGTGATTGCGATAAGCCATCCGTTATCTGCTGATCGCGACGCGTGCAGCCAGCCAGCCCACAACAATTGTCGCAAAATCCTGGGGCAGGTGGGCCATAATTTCGGCGTCTGCCATCCCAAAGGGATAGGTATAAAGCGCCACACCTGACAGCGGCCCTTGGGTTGAGATAAAGGTGATTGCAATGAGATTGTTCAGAAAATGCATCGCGATGGCCGGGCCCAGGTTTCCAGCGCGCGCGGTCAAATCAGCGGCGATGACACCGAAAAGCGTGGCCCATCCCACAATGAACCAAGTGTTATCACCCGCCATTTCAGGGCTGAAATGCATCAAGCCAAAGATCACAGAAGGAACGATCATCCAGATCAAAGGTGACGCAAAACGCGCTGCAAGCTGACTTTGAAGATAGCCGCGAAAGACGATTTCTTCAGCACTGGTCTGGATCAGAACACCAAGAATGGCGATGGGCAGCAATTTCAGCCACAGGCCTGTATCAAGGTTTTGCACCGGTGTTTCGTCAGGGCCGCTTGGCAACGGTAACATCAGCAAGACAATGCTAAGCAGCATCAACACACCTAACACCCGCAGGAAGTCAGCCGCCATCATTCGAAACGGTCCCAACAGCGACAACAGGCCGCGCCGATGCAGTGCAAGGGTCGCGATAACGATCCCGCCGGTCATGCACACAAAGCTAAACAACATCATCAGTGTGCCTGCCGGCGTGGCTTGCGCTTCCGGGTCTGCAAAGCTGAGAAGGCTTTCGATATCGCCACTTAACGCACCGAACAGCGCAACAAACATCATCGCCAGGATTGCGTAAATCGCAAAACCCAGCACAAAACCCAATAAAGTGCGCCACAATTGGGCATAACTGCGGGCGGGTTGAACCATATATTCGTGATCTTGATAATTCATGGAAATATCCATGGCGATGCAAACCCGCTTGTGCAAGAGGCGGCGCTATCTTATTCCCGGATTATCGCATTTTCGGGAGGCCAGTGATGCTGAAAGGCAAGCAAGACAAATCCAGACTGCCAAGTCGCCACGTAACCGAAGGGCCATCGCGCGCGCCGCACCGGTCCTATTACTATGCCATGGGGCTGAGCGAGGACGAGATTGCGCAGCCCTTCGTGGGCGTGGCCACCTGCTGGAACGAGGCAGCACCTTGCAATATATCGCTGAATCGACAGGCGCAGGCGGTCAAGTTGGGCGTGAAAAGTGCCGCTGGCACCCCGCGTGAATTCACAACGATCACAGTGACAGACGGGATTGCGATGGGTCACGAAGGCATGCGGTCATCGCTGGCCAGTCGCGAGGCGATTGCCGATACGGTCGAATTGACGATGCGCGGGCATTGCTATGACGCGATTGTGGGGCTTGCGGGCTGCGACAAATCGCTGCCGGGCATGATGATGGCAATGGTGCGGCTGAACGTACCGTCGGTTTTTATCTATGGGGGTTCGATTTTGCCGGGTCGTCTGGATGGCAAGGATGTGACCGTTCAGGATGTTTTTGAAGCCGTGGGCCAACATCAGGCGGGGAACATGTCGGATGATGCACTGCGCACGCTAGAACGCGTCGCTTGCCCATCCGCAGGCGCTTGTGGTGGCCAGTTCACCGCCAACACGATGGCTTGTGTGTCCGAGGCGATCGGGTTGGCACTGCCCAATTCGTCAGGTGCCCCGGCCCCTTATGAAAGCCGCGATCAATATGCGATTGCATCTGGCGAAGCGGTTATGGAACTTTTGGAAAAAAACATTCGCGCCCGCGATATCGTGACGCTGAAGTCACTGCAAAATGCCGCGCGGATCGTGGCTTGTACGGGTGGATCCACCAATGCAGGGCTGCATCTGCCCGCGATTGCCCATGAGGCCGGAATTGATTTCGATCTGGATGATGTCTGCGAGATTTTCCGCGATACGCCCTATTTCGTCGATCTGAAGCCTGGCGGCAGTTACGTGGCCAAAGATCTTTACGAGGCGGGCGGCGTGCCTGTTGTGATGAAAGAGTTGCGCAAAGCCGGTCTGATCCATGAAGATTGCATGACTGTAACGGGCCGCAGTATTGGTGAAGAGCTTGATATCGTCACGAAAGAGGCCGACGGTACCGTGATCTATCCGGTGGAAAATCCGCTTAGCAAAACTGGCGGCGTTGTCGGACTAAAGGGTAATTTGGCCCCCGAAGGCGCGATTGTGAAAGTGGCGGGCATCGACAGCCAGCACCAGATTTTTACGGGTCCAGCGCGCGTGTTTGAGTGTGAAGAAGATGCCTTTGAGGCCGTACAAAAGCGCGCATATGAGGAAGGCGAAGTGATCGTGATCCGCAACGAAGGCCCCGCCGGTGGCCCCGGTATGCGCGAAATGCTGGCGACTACGGCGGCGTTGTCGGGTCAGGGCATGGGCAAAAAGGTTGCCCTGATCACCGATGGGCGTTTTTCTGGCGCGACGCGCGGGTTCTGTGTGGGTCATGTCGGCCCCGAGGCGGCCCATGGCGGGCCCATTGCACTGATCAAAAATGGCGATGTCATCACGATCAATGCGATCGAAGGTATCCTAAGGGTTGATCTGACAGAGGATGAATTGGCCGAACGCAAGGAAAACTGGACAGGTCCCCGCGAAACGATCTATGCCAGTGGCGCACTGTGGAAATTCGCGCAGCTTGTAGGCGGCGCGAAATTGGGGGCGGTGACACACCCAGGGGGCAAAGCCGAACGGCATGTCTATATGGACCTATAAAGCAACGCTTTGCGCGCTTGTGTTTGCCATCGCGGGATGCAGCGATGGCGGACCGCAGGCATTTTTAAGCATGTCGAACCTGAATGGGTCTGCGAACACAGCCCTGCGTGAAGTGCGACTGGCAGACCGCAACGTGACCATCAGTGGTTTGTCAGACTATTGCATAGACAAAACACTACTGCGTCCCAATGTGGCGGCGCTGTTTCCATGCGCCAACCTTGGGATGCGTCGTGCAGAATGGCCGCAAACACGGGCGGCCTTTGTTGTGACGGTCGGGCAACCGGGCGGCGCGGATTTGCTGGTTAACCCTGATGATACGCAGGCATTCCTGAAATCAAATCGCGGTCGTCAAGTGCTAAGTCGGACCGGTAATGCTGCCACTGTGACTGTTGCCAGGACAGTGGCGCGCCGGGATGCAATTTATGTTTTGGCCAGTGATACCAGTCCCAATCCCTTTGGGCAAAATCAGCTGCGTCACTGGCGTGCGTTTACTATGCTAAACGGACGGTTAACCACTGTCAGCGCAACCGGATATGGCGAAGTGTCTTTAGCTGAAGATCAGGGTTTTGCCATGCTTGAACGGTTTGTAAAGCGTTTGCGTTCAGACAATGGCGCAGTGTCGGAAATTGTTGTGACCAGATCAGGAAAAGCGGCCGCACTGGCGGGCTATGCGCCCTGATTGGGCACTTGCGTTGAAAGGTTAAGACAGAATGGGCCGGTCTGGCAGCAAAATCACCGAACGCGTTTTGCACCGTATGGCGCGGCGGCATTGGGCGCGTGTGGCAGATCAGGCAGACAACATCAATATCTCAAATCTGCGCACGTATCGAAAAGATGCGCGAGAATTACGCAAACATATCAATGCGTTGATCGCGGTCGCAGACGGCAGGTTGGCCTTGCCGCGCTTAGGATCAAACCTGACTCAGTCTCCTGCGCACAGTGATTGGGTTTGGCGGCCAGAGATCTGGGCTGTTCCGCTGGAGATCCCCGGCGTTGTGGATACGCAGAACAATGCAAAGATCGGAACGCAAGCGCAGTTATTTCATGATGGTACACATGGTGATCTTATGTTGCGCCAGATGCGCAACAATAGCCGCTCCGACCTGGCGCCATTCAGTCTGAAGATGGATGTGTTTGACACAGGTGGCAGCTATGTGTCGGTTGTGGTGGACCTGCCGGAAAGCGCATTGGACGGGTTAACCAAAAATCATATCATTCGGGCAGATATCTGGGCCCAGATTGAACGCCCGATTGGCACATCGTTCCGGCTGAACATCCAGCATGGACCGAATTCGGAACAGATTTTGAATTATGCGCAGTTTGATCAGGATCATGCTGTTGTAGAATTTGATCTGGCCTATGCCAAAATACATGAAAAGCGGGTGGAAAAAATCTGGATTGATTTGATTTTTGAAAAACCGTGGATGACACAGATTGTGTTGCGGGATGTGACGTTCAGCCGCCAGATCAGAGCCGAGCTTTAGTAGGGATGGCACATATGACATTAACTAAGACACGAATGCAGGACGGTATTTGGGAGGGATTATTGCAATCGCCCGGTGATCCACCCCGATTGTCGGTTACTTTTCTGGATAGCCCTGTTGATGGTGTCGAAATTCTGCCCTGTGACGAAGGATTTTTGGTGCGCATTCCCATTCCCCGTCAGGCGATATCAGATGGTGTCCAGACGATTGTGATCAGTGTTGCCGACAGCGGGCTTGTGTTGGACCATATTCCGCTGATGGCTGGTGATCCGCAGGCTCATGATATCCGTGCCGAAGTCGATCTTTTACGCGCGGAACTGGACGTTCTAAAGCGTGCTTTTCGTCGGCATTGCAAGGAAACAATGTGACATTCTTTGATGTGTTGTGCGCATTTGGTTTGCTGACCCAAATCCTAAAATACTCGAAGAACAATGACCTGATTTGACTATGACGCGGCGTTTGGGATGACTTTGGCGCCAAAGCAAATCAGATTACCGCTATGCTATGGGAGGCCCGCATGACTGATTATCCACATCTTTTGGCACCACTTGATCTTGGGTTCACGACCTTGAAAAACCGCGTGTTGATGGGGTCGATGCATACCGGATTGGAAGAGGCCAAAGACTGGGACCGGTTTGCGGAATTTTACACTGAACGCGCGCGCGGGCAGGTGGGTTTGATGGTCACCGGTGGCATGGCCCCCAATCTTGAAGGTGGCGTTTATCCGGGTGCGGCGGGGCTTTTCAGCGATGAAGATATCGCCAACCATAAGATCATGACGGACCGTGTACATGACGCAGGCGGCAAGATCGCGATGCAGATTTTGCATGCGGGGCGGTATGCGTACGGGCCGGAATGCGTCAGTGCATCGGCGATCAAATCCCCGATTTCGCCATTTCCACCCAAAGAGCTGGATGAAGATGGGATCGAAAAACAGATTGCTGATATCGCAACGTCTGCTGTTCGGGCACGTCAGGCAGGTTATGACGGGGTCGAGGTCATGGGTTCAGAGGGATATTTTCTGAATCAGTTTTTAGTGACCCATACGAACAAGCGCACAGATCGTTGGGGTGGATCTTATGAGAACCGGATGCGCTTGCCGATTGAGGTGGTCAAGCGTGTCCGACAGGCTGTTGGTGATGATTTTATCGTGATTTACCGACTGTCGATGATCGATCTGATCCCCAATGGATCGACCTGGGATGAAGTTGTTTTGCTGGCCAAGGAGATCGAAAAGGCAGGTGCGACCATAATCAATACCGGTATCGGCTGGCACGAAGCGCGTATTCCGACGATTGCCACATCGGTGCCCCGGGCTGCGTTTACATGGGTGACCAAAAAACTGATGGGCGAGGTGTCGATCCCGGTGATTACGTCAAATCGGATCAATACACCTGGTGTAGGTGAAGAGGTGTTGGCTGAGGGCTGTGCCGATATGATCTCGATGGCGCGGCCGTTCTTGGCGGATAGTCATTTTGTGGCCAAGGCGATGGAGGCGCGCGCCGCCGAGATTGCGCCTTGTATCGCGTGTAATCAGGCTTGCCTGGATCATACGTTTAGCGGCAAAATCTCAAGCTGTTTGGTTAACCCACGGGCGTGCCATGAGACGGAATTGGTGATCAAGGCCGCCGACCTGATTAAGACAGTGGCAGTTGTGGGCGCAGGCCCTGCTGGGCTGTCGGCGGCGCTGACAGCTTCGGAACGAGGGCACAAGGTGACTTTGTTCGATAAAGCTGATGAAATTGGCGGTCAGTTGAACATGGCCAAACAGGTCCCGGGCAAAGAGGAATTCTGGGGCTTTGTCGATTGGTATCGCACGATGGTTGCACGATCGACCATTGACCTGCGCCTTAAGACGGAAGCATCCGCAGATGATCTGGCCGGATTTGACGAGGTGATTATCGCCACCGGCGTCTTGCCGCGCGATCCAGGGATTGAGGGGCAGGACGGCCCAAATGTGCTGGGCTATATTGATGTGCTGCGCAAAAAGGCGCCGGTCGGTAAAAAGGTTGCTGTGATCGGCGCGGGTGGCATTGGTTTTGATGTGTCTGAATATCTTGTGCACGAAGGCGAAAGCCCGACCGAAAATCTGGACGAATGGCGCGAAGAATGGGGCGTGGGTGATCCCGCAGAACAGCGGGGCGGCTTGGTGCCCGAAGGACCGCAACCAGATGCGCCGGCACGCGATGTGACGTTGTTGCAGCGTAAGTCGGAAAAACTGGGAAAACGGCTTGGAAAAACCACCGGTTGGATCCACCGCGCCAGCCTGAAGATGAAAGAGGTCCAGATGATCGGTGGTGTAAATTATGAACGGATTGATGATCAGGGCTTGCATGTCAGTTTTGGTGAGGCACGGGAAAATCCGCAGGTGATTCAAGCTGATACAGTCGTATTATGTGCAGGTCAGATACCAGCACGTGACCTGGCCGATGAGTTGGAAAGACGTAACGTCACATTCCACCTGATCGGGGGTGCAAATGTGGCGGCCGAACTTGATGCAAAACGTGCAATTGATCAAGGAACACGGGTTGCCGCGGCCCTTTAGTGGGGTTTGATGTGGCACAAAAAGTGCCTAATTTTGGTCACGAAATCCCGATAATGTCTGCTAAGTGTCCAATTCCTGCCCGAATTCGACACAATAGTTGTCACAAGCAAGTATTGGGGACAGAGGTACGGAATGGATCGGCTGACCGAGATGGAAGCATTTGCGACCGTCGTTGACCAGGGCGGGTTTACAGACGCTGCCAAGAAAATGGGTATTTCGAAGTCAGCTGTGTCAAAGCACGTGTCTTCGTTGGAAGCCCGCTTGGGCGCACGCCTTTTAAATCGCACGACCCGTCGGGTAAGCCCGACTGAAATCGGATTGGCTTATTATGACCGTGCACGCCGCGTATTGAATGACGCTGGCGAAGCGGACGCTTTGGTCACATCCATGCAAAGCGCGCCATCAGGTGTGTTGCGTATTTCGGTGGCCACAGATTTTGGCGTGAACCACCTCTCACCGGTTTTGGGCAGTTTTTTGCAATCCTATCCGGATATCACAGTAAATATGGTGCTGAACAATCGCTATGTCGAACTGATTTCCGAAGGCTTTGATATGGCCATCCGTATTGGTGAGCTGGAAGACAGTACTCTGCGCGCGCGCAAATTGACCGATACCACACGCCGTATGATTGCCAGCCCTGAATATTTTGCACGCCACGGGCGGCCAACGCGCATTGATGATCTGAATGAACACAAGCTGTTGCATTATTCGAACCAAAGTTCTGGCAATGTGTGGAAACTGACTGCGCCATCTGGCGAAAAACGTCAGGTGCGTACGGCCGGATGGCTGACCGTCAATGACGGGCAATCGCTGTTGAATGCTGCGATTTCGGGTCTTGGTATCGCTTATTTGCCAAGTTTTCTTTATGCAGATGCTTTGGAAACCGGTCTGGTTCAGGAAGCAATGCCCGATCTGCCGATCGAGATGCAGGGGATCTATGCCGTCTATCCGCCGGGTCGTTTCACACAGCCCAAAGTGCGTGCATTTATCGATTTTCTTGTAAAATCATTCGGTGAAAAGGGTCCTGAAATCTGGTAAATCTCAGATGTCGCTTAGGGTGCATTGACTTAATAAACGCTCAACATCGTCTTTTATACATAATGCGGTCGCGTCCGTCATGACTGCAGCACTTGCTGCTGCAACGCCGTATTGAAGCGCAATATCAAGGCTTTGGCCTTCTGCCATCTTTAAAGTAAATCCACCAACAAAGCTGTCACCGGCCCCGGTTTTACTTTTCACAGAAACCTGTGCCGCCTTGCAAAACAAACGTTGGTTTTTCGTCGCCAGAACAGATCCCTGGTCACCGCGGGCGAGAATAATGATATCTGCAACACCGTCCAGAACACTTTTTTGCGCAAAATCAGCACTATCTTTAAATGTGCGCAATGGACCGCCAGCGGCCTGTTCTGCTTCAAGCATATCAAGGCGCAACAACGTTGGTTTATTTTGATGCGGCTGAAACAATGCGGGCAGGGCAGGACCCGCAGTATCAATGTAAAGGCGGATATTTTTCGCCGCCAATGTATCTGCGATCTGTTGGGGTAAATTATCGGCGACGCCTGGTGGCATGCTGCCGCTAAGTACGACGATACTTTCCTGCTGTGCATAATCGGGCAGCTTGGCCAACAAACACAATGTATCATCTTTAGACCATTGCGGCCCGGGCATGACAAAGCGATATTGCGCGCCATTTTGTGTATCTGTGACCGACAGACTTTGGCGCGATTTCCCAGCCATTGCAAATGGGATATGCGTGATCTTTTCGGCCTGTAACAACGCACAAATCTGGTCACCCGTTGAGCCTGCAACAGCAATGATAGCCTGACTTTGACCACCCAGATTGGAAATGGCGCGGCTGACGTTGATACCACCACCACCTGGATCGATGACAGGTTCTGTACAACGCAGTTTTGGGCCAGGCAGAACTGCCGGGGCTGACGTGGACAGATCAACGCAGGGGTTCAATGTCACTGTCAAAATATCGGTCATGATGCCCTTTGGCTTAAGAAACGATGTACTATTCTGTCGAGGTGATGATCACTTCAACGCGTCTGTTCAATTGGCGGCCCACTTCGGACAAGTTGCTGGTCAAGGGGGACAGATAGCCCATGCCTTCGGCCTCAAGCTGATTTGGGGACACATCGTAGCTATCTACCAACCTGTTCAGAACCGATGCCGCACGACGTTTGGACAAGGCGATGTTGTTTTCAAGTGATCCCTGACTGTCGGTATGTCCGACAACGGCAATTGTACGGTTTGGATTTTGCGCCAGATAATCCGCAATGGCCCCAAGGGACGGGAAATCGCCGTCGCCCAATTCAGATGACCCTGTTTCAAAGGACAGATCAAACAACACAACCCGTCCCCGTGTTTCCAAGGTTTCAGCCAAAGGTCCATCGTCAACATTGGGTTCAGTGACGCGCGGATCTGTTTGCGCCTGAGGGTCGAGTTGGACTGTTGTTTGCAAGGACCTTTCACTGCCCACCGGGACAATCTGGACAATTTGGATAAAGCCGGCCGTGGCAGACTTACTGACCAGAAGTCCCAAATGTTCGATGCCATCATCGGTTTTTTGGACGGCAAGATATCGAAAATCGCCAAGATCCACATGCATTTTGGGTTCGCGCACAACGTCCATGCCGTACCGAAAATCAAAGCCGCCGCAATCATCGGTATTACAGCTAAAGATGACCTGATATCCGTTGGCCAGAAGCTGGGCCCGCAACGGGATCAAAAGCTGTAGCGTGGTCAAGCCGTTTGTATCAATGCGCCATGCTTGGCGGGTCACTTCGCCTTCGACCACTTGAAATGGCATGTCGCCATCATCAAACGGGCCGGTTGGTAGGCTGTAACTTGTCGGCGCCTCGACAGTTTCAAGCGTTTTCAAAGCGCTGCCGGGCAATTCCAGCGTTGCGGCCATGGCTGGCCATGGCAAAAGCAATATGAAAAGAAGGGCTGTCGTGTGCTTCATCTGGCTTGGGTATGATAGTCGTCATTGGGTCGCATATCAGTGGCAGATGCGATGCGGTTGGTCATGTTAAAAAACCCTGCAACCGATGCAATATCCCAAATATCACGGTCGTTAAAGCCAACTTTGCGCAAGACTGCGCGGTCAGTTTCTTCGACTGCGGCGCTTTCTGTGGTTATCTTGGCTACGAAATCCAGCATTGTGCGCTGGCGTGTATCCAATGGGGCGACGCGATAATTCATCACCAGCATCTCGCCCAGTTTTGGATCGTCCGACAAGCTGCGCACAGCGGCGCCATGTGCAGTCAAACAATAATAGCATTTGTTGATCGAACTGACGACAACAGCGATCATCTCGCGCTCCAGCTTGCTGAGCCCGCTTTGGGCCAGCATCAAATCGTTATACATCGCGGTGAAGGTGTTTAGTTTGTCGATATCAAAAGCATAGGCTTGTAGCACATTCGGGACCATGCCCAGCTTTTCCTGACAGACCTCAAAATATTTCTGCGTATCGTCAGGCAAAGGATCAACCATCGGTAAATCCAGGGCAGTCGGCTGGTCAGGTTTGCTCATCTCACAGTCTCCGTCAGTTCCCTGTAATGGTAAGCAGCCACGGGCGACATTCCAAGACCACGATACAATCCATTTGCACCTGTATTGTCTTGGGTGACAAGCACAGAAACGTAATCTGCGCCCTGTTCTTGCGCCCAAAATGCCGCAGCCCGCATCATATGTTGTCCCATACCCTGACGGCGTTGATGGGGCAGGACTTCCAGCGCGTGCAGCATTGCGATGTTTTCGTGTAAGGCAACAAAGGCTGCCGCAGCAGGACTGTCATTCAAGCGCCCCAAGATGCCGGTCTTGGCAGTTTGCACACGGTCCATCACATCGATCCGGGCTGCATTGATCCCGCCTGCCGCCCAGATATCGCGCATGATTTGCAAAGGTTCCCATACGGTAAAGCAGGTGACAGGCGGGGGGCGATCCGTCGCCAATTCAGCAGTTGGGATCGCATAAAGTGTGACAGGCTTGCTGATCGCATAGTCTTTTTCAGCAAGGGCTTTGTCCAGATCTATTTCACCATCACGCACCATGAACAGCGGGGTTTGACCCAAGACGCGCATCGCGTTTTCAGCTTGGGTGATGTCATCCAGATCGCCATTAAGCGTCGCGGCCGAAACCCGGCTGCCACCGCCGCGCCCTTCACGCAACAGCCATGGGCCTTTGGTATGCCAACTGGCGGGTGGCCAAGTGATATCAATGGCTTTGTAAAGTGCGTCTGCTGTGATCATTCGGGGAATAATCCAGCCAATTGCATCATGGCAGCGTCAACTTGTGTGCCATCGGTTCCGCGGATCACGATATTGGCGCCATAAACACCGTTTTTCTGAAAAGGATAAGAGCCGATGGACAGACCAGGAAAATCTTGCGCCAGTGCGCCCAAAGGTCCGGCAATGTCGCCTTCGCCCCGATTAATGCGTAGGGTTTGCGACAGCAACGGCGCGCCGCCAGTCAAGGTGGGCAGAATGCTGGCGACCATGGCTTGAAAGACCGCGGGCACACCCGCCATGACATGCACATTCTTGATGCTGAAACCGGGGGCCGCGCTGACGGGGTTTTCGATCAGGGCCGCATCGTCAGGAATGCGTGCCATGCGCAAACGGGCTGTGTTCAGTTCAGTTCCGGCTTTTTTGTAATGGGCTGCCAGAATGGCGCGGGCGTCATCGCGAATGTCGATATGTGTATCAAAAGCCCGGGCCACGCAGTCGGCTGTGATATCATCATGCGTGGGGCCAATACCGCCACTGGTAAATACAGTATCAAAGCTTTGGGACAACGCTTGAACCGCCGCAACGATCGCGTCAGGATCATCTGAGATCACGCGCACCTCTTTCAGATCAATGCCGATTTTCGCCAGTTCGCCTGCCAGATAATGCATATTGGCGTCGCGAGTGCGCCCTGACAGGATTTCATCCCCGATCACAAGCATGGCTGCAGTTGGATTGGTCATTCTGTTGCTCCTTGAAGGCGTGTTGCTTGCGGTATAAATGCCGATCATGCGCTTTCAAACCCCCCTTGTGCCCGGACATCTGATCCGCCGTTATAATCGCTTTTTATCTGATGTTCGACTTGAGAACGGTGATGTGATCAAAGCCCATTGCCCGAACCCCGGATCTATGATGGGCCTTAAGGACGAAGGGCTGAAGGTGTGGCTTGAACCAAATGATGACCCAAAGAAAAAGTTGAAATATGGCTGGCGGCTGGTGGAATTTGAAAATGGGCATTGGTCAGGGATTGATACATCTGTGCCGAACCGCGTCGTGAAAGAGGCGCTGTTGGCCCGGCAGATTACAGAGCTGTCTGACTATCATACCGTCCGGCCCGAAGTGAGATACGGCGAAAACAGCCGTATTGATTTTCTGCTGACCCAAGCCGGATTGCCCGATGTCTATGTCGAGGTGAAGAACGTGCATCTGTTGCGACAAGATGATTGGGCCGAATTTCCGGACTCGGTCACAACACGTGGGGCCAAGCATTTGGCAGAGCTGACAAATATGGTGTCAGAAGGCCACCGCGCCGTGATGCTGTATCTGGTGCAACGCACCGATTGCGCGCGCTTCAAACTGGCCCCTGATCTTGATCCCGGCTATGCGCTTGCGTTTGACAAGGCCCGTGCAGCTGGTGTTCAAATGCTGTGTTATGATACCAGAATTGACGTCACCAGCGTTCGCTTAGGGCGTACTTTGCCGATTGATACAGCCCAACAAGTCAACGCTGATTAGGTCATTCTAAGGCAGATAAAGGCAGTACGATCAGATGCAATTTATGGGACAGATCATAGCTGCTTGGCCGCAAGATCACAAAATACTGCATGTCCGTATCCGCAAAAGATCGAATATCCGCAGGATCGGGGCGTTCGGGACGATTGGATTGAACACCTGCGGGCAGGGGCGGATATTCAAACTGAAACGCATTCTGATTTTCAGTCATCGGGCGGGACAGGCGTGTATCGGTGAATGTAACAAACTTTGGGTGAATAACGGTTTCGATATCTTCAAAGCTGGTGAAAGATATAATGCATTCAGATCCGCCATTATCGGGGCGTATCAGCGATATCCCAGACACAGGCCATCCCGGCATTTTATGCGAGGCGCCTCTTATATCCGTCAAACCCATTTCCACGAACGCGCCATTTATGTCGTCAGGTTGCAATTTATAGACGGTGCGTTCCATGCAGGTTTTATCAAATAATTCAATAGCATCAGCGATATCGAAATCCATATCAAGATGGCTTTTGGGGCCGAACTGTTTCCAAAGAGCAGTGGCGCCAAAATAAAAAATAACAGCCACAACTGCGGCGATCAGAAAGAAACGTTTTTTCATGTGTTTTATACAACTCTGATATGATCTTCCCTGGGCGATACCAACAATCGGATAAATGAACAATGTTATCTGTGGGCTAGCAAATTCCTGCCAATGCGATTAAATAACGCCCGAACCGTATGACGGAGAGCCCTTGTGGACGAAAAAACACGCGGCCGTCTGACCAAAGACGGAATCCGAATTTATGACGCCAGCGACTTTGCAGGAATGCACAAGGCAGGTGAGCTTGCGGCCAGCATTCTGGACCGTATTGCGGAATATGTGGTGCCGGGCCAGACCACGGGCGAATTGGACCGTCTGATCACTGAATGGGTCAACGATGCTGGCGCACGGTCGGCAACGATCGGGTACAAAGGCTATAAGCACGCCAGCTGTATCAGCGTGAACCATGTGGTGTGTCACGGCATTCCGGGTGATAAGCGTTTGAAAGAAGGGTCAATTCTGAACATTGATGTCACGGTTATTGTCGATGGATGGTTTGGTGACACCAGCCGGATGTATGTCGCAGGCAAGTTGCCCCGCAAGGCCGAACGGTTGATCCAGGTGACCCATGACGCCCTGATGAAGGGGATTGAGGCGGTGAAGCCTGGCAATACGTTTGGTGATATCGGGCATGCCATTCAAACCTATGTCGAGGCGCATCGCATGTCAGTGGTGCGGGATTTTTGCGGGCACGGGCTGGGTCGTGTGTTCCATGCGCCACCCAATGTTTTGCATTACGGACGCGCCGGAACAGGCCCGAAACTGGAAGAGGGCATGTTCTTTACGATTGAGCCGATGGTCAATCTGGGTAGGCCCGAAACGCTGGTGTTGGACGATGATTGGACAGCGGTGACGCGGGATAAATCGCTGTCGGCGCAGTTTGAGCATTCGGTGGGTGTGACCGCCAATGGGGCCGAAATTTTCACCCAATCGCCGACTGGGAAATTTCACCCGACTTACAGCTAACCCATAGTTTTGTATATTTTGTACACGGGTTTTGTACTTAAATTTTTGTACAAAACTGCGGTCCGGTACACTGAGACCGGGCGCGTTAAGATATATTAATCCATTCAGCTGATCCTACATATTCGTTTCAAGTAGGAGTCGTTAAATGTAACGAGAAATCACCATGAGCCTGGTGCGCAAACACTTCGCCGATTGCGTGCATCGGGTGAATTTTCATAATGACCGGATCGCCCTGATGCGCCACGGCCAGCAGGTTGCAGTGTTGGTGTCGGTCTATGATCTGGACAAATTGCAGGCGTTGGATGACACGCCGGAACGTGAACGGATGCTGGCCATGCAACTTGAGGTCGAACGTCTGAAGCGTGTCGAAGAGACAGTGGGTCCGCCGCCAGCCGAACCCCCTTTGGCCCGTCCGCGTATACGGTCGCTTTGATCTTTCGGTAGAGCTATTCATCTAACTTATAAAATGCTGACCACCTTATACCTACCGGTGTGAAACACTGGGCAGCACCCGGCTGCCCTTTTGAGCGGGCTCTGCTCCATACGCTTTGTTCTTGTTGTTCAGATTGAATGTACAAGTGCTTTTTAGGGTGTCATGTGTGCCATCGTTATAGAAGCTTAATGGCATGATAAATTGCGATGTTGTTTTTGTGGATATCAAGTTCGTTTTATTCTGACTGATTTAAAATTACGGAAAGCAAAATTAGTTTTATAGTTTTGATTGTGGAAATATTATATCTTTGCTCTCTATGGTTGATGTTTTGGAGTGCGCGGATGTGTAAGTATTTAAAGTTAGCTCGAAATAAGATTTTAATCTATGTAGTTGACAAAAAGTATCATGGTGATATGTAATGTCTCAGAAAGTTGAACCATGGAACCCGACAGAGGCAACCTATGCTATTCGCGAAATCGCGCAACATCCTGCATTATCTGTTGCGTATAAAGTACATGCAACACAGCGTCTTATAGAACGTGGCCTGATAGTTTCGGACATACTTTATTTAATGAAAAATGGTTTTGTTTTAAAAGATGCAAAACCGGCAACAAAAAACGGATATTTCAAATATAATATTGAATGTTCAACACCTAATAGCAACGGTAGGCAAATATGCGCGGTGGTTATACCAAACTTTAATTCCATGACCATAAAAATAGTTACGGTTTTTTGGGTTGATGAAACAGACAATCGTTCTGGAACTTTGATGGAGGTCCAAAAATGAGCAAATATCAATATATCGAAAGTGGCCTAGATAATGTTTACATAAATGGGTTAAGCCCTGTTGTTGATGATGACGGGGACGAAGTCATTACGGTCCCTTATATTGCAGGTCTACATGTTGAGATTGCTCGTGGTATCGTAACTCGTGATGGTCAGATTTCAGGACGCGAACTTAGGTTTTTACGTACAGAAATGGGAATGACACAAGCTGAACTTGCTGCAAAAGTAAATGCAGACGCTCAAACCATTGGGCGTTGGGAGCGTGATGAATATGACATCGATCCAACAGCAGAGACTGTTATTAGAAGGTTAGCTGGCGAAAAGCTGATTGATGCTTTTGATCAAAGTATTGATCAATTACTTAGCCATGTACAAACATCTAGTAATGACTCCTCGATCATAATTGATGCGCAAGGTAAAGATTATAAACTTTGCGCTTAATGATATTGGGTAAGTATTTAGCTTAAATGCTCACCCATCCATCTTCAGCGCTGAGATGAACGCTTCTTGCGGGATGTCCACCTTGCCGAACTGGCGCATCTTTTTCTTACCGGCTTTCTGTTTATCCAGCAGCTTTTTCTTGCGGCTGACGTCGCCGCCATAGCATTTCGCAGTCACGTCCTTGCGCAGGGCGGCCAGGGTTTCGCGGGCGATGATGCGGCCCCCGATGGCGGCCTGGATCGGGATTTTGAACATGTGGCGGGGGATCAGGTCTTTTAGCTTTTCGCACATCGCGCGGCCGCGGGCCTCGGCCCGGTCACGGTGGACCATGGTGGACAGGGCGTCGACGGGTTCGTCGTTGACCAAAATCTGCATTTTGACCAGATGGTCCTGACGATAGCCGATCATCTGATAGTCAAAGCTGGCATAGCCCTTGGTCACGGATTTCAGGCGGTCGTAGAAGTCAAAGACGACCTCGTTCAGCGGCAGATCATAGACGACCATCGCGCGGCTGCCGGCATAGGTTAGATCCATCTGGATACCGCGACGGTCCTGGCACAGTTTCAGCACATCACCAAGGTAATCGTCGGGAACAAGGATCGTGGCCTTGATCCTCGGTTCTTCCAGGTGATCGACATGGGTCAGGTCGGGCATATCAGCGGGGTTGTGCAGTTCGATCATCGTGTCGTTGCGCATGTAGACGTGATAGATCACGGATGGCGCGGTGGTGATCAGTTCGATGTTGTATTCGCGTTCGATGCGGTCGCGGATCACCTCAAGATGTAGCAGCCCCAGAAACCCGCAGCGGAAGCCAAAGCCAAGCGCGGCTGATGTTTCCATTTCAAAACTGAAACTTGCATCATTCAGGGCCAGCTTTTCGATGGCGTCGCGCAGATCTTCGAATTCGGCATTGTCGACGGGAAACAGGCCGCAAAACACAACCGGCTGGCTGGGTTTGAAACCGGGCAGGGCAGTGTCGGTGCCCTTGCGTTCATGAGTGATCGTGTCGCCGACGCGTGTGTCGCGCACCTGCTTGATGGATGCGGTCAGAAAGCCGATTTCGCCGGGCCCCAGTTCGTCGATGACGTCCATTTGCGGGCGAAACACACCGATGCGGTCGACGGGGTGGATGGTGCCGTTGGACATCATCTTGATCCGGTCGCCCTTTTTGAGAACACCGTCGATGATACGGACCAGAACGATCACACCCAGATATGCGTCGTACCAGCTGTCGACCAGCATTGCTTTTAGCGGTGCGTCGCGGGTGCCTTTGGGGGCGGGCAGGTGGGTGACGATCGCCTCAAGTGTGGCGTGAATGCCCTGGCCGGTTTTCGCGCTGACCGGAATGGCGCCCGAAGCATCGATGCCGATGACATCTTCGATCTGTTCGGCCACGCGATCCAAGTCTGACGCGGGCAGGTCGATTTTGTTCAGGATGGGGACGATTTCATGATCTGCATCAATGGCTTGGTATACGTTTGCCAATGTCTGCGCTTCGACGCCCTGGGTGCTGTCGACGACCAAAAGAGACCCTTCGACAGCGCGCATGGACCGGCTGACCTCATAGGCGAAATCGACGTGACCGGGGGTGTCGATCAGGTTCAGCACATAGTTTTGTCCGTCGTCGGCTTTGTAATCAATGCGGACGGTGTTGGCCTTGATCGTGATGCCGCGTTCGCGTTCAATATCCATCGCGTCCAGCAGTTGTGCCTTCATATCGCGATCTTTGACAGTACCGGTTTCCTGGATCAGGCGGTCGGCCAAAGTGGATTTGCCGTGGTCGATGTGGGCCACGATGGAAAAGTTGCGGATTTTTGATAACTCGGTCATGAATGAGGATATGATTGAGGCCAGAACATTGGTCAAGCGCCACGCTGCAATTGTCTTTAAAATATGGTGGTTTATTTTGAATATGAGATATTTGATTTTGATCGGTTTGCTATTCCCAACAACGCTTTGCGCACAAGATTGGTTCACGCGTGAGGCCTGTTTTGTTCAAACTCCTGTTTTGGACGAACAGGTTTATACACCACAGTTGATTGCACAGGCTGCTGACTATGCAGAAAGCATGCCAAATTCTGTTGGTAAGCTTTGGAAGATAACATCCGCGCGCGGTCAGGTGTCCCACCTTTGGGGAACGTTCCATTCAAACGATCCCCATATTCTGGATCTGCCTGATAAATTTCGTGATATTCTGGCTGGCGCAAAACTGGTCGCGACCGAAGTCGATTTTACAGCCATGACGCGGCAGGATTTAAACGTAGTTAATTCAGCTGAATATCACTATGCCAACGGGCGGCAGATATTTCAAATGTTTGAAGATATTGATGATGAAATTCAATCGCTTATCAAGACCCGCATGGCGTCGATTGGATATGATGCAAGGTCGATGTATTCGATGAAGCCTGCAACTTTGGCAAGCGTTCTGTTGAGTGATCCGTGCAATGATTTTGCATTTGCCAGTCTGCCCATTCAGGATGATCGCATTGCATTGTTGGGTCACGATGCTGATGCAAAGGTGATTGGGTTGGAACATCACAGGGCGTTTGGCGAAAAACTGAACAGCCGATCAGGGTTCAGGTTAGCCCAAGCCATTATTGAAGTGTATGGCAGTTATTTGGCTCCGAATGACGTCAAAACCAATCGTGCGGGCGCCTATTTTTTGTACGACCAGGGCCGTATTGGTGAAATGATGGCACTGGACCGGATGTATCTTTCAGAAAGTTTGGGCGACAGGTTTGAAACGTCTTATAGTCTGATGCAGGGATATCTGGTTGATGAAAGGAATTTGAAGTTCATTGAGGCAGCACATTCCTTTTTGCAGGAAGGCGATGCTGTGATTGCGGTGGGCAGTTTTCATTTGCCAGGTGAAATGGGTTTGATCGAATTGCTGCGCCAACATGGCTATCAGGTTGAGCGGGTCTTTGTTAAAGGTGAAGCTGCAGATCCTTGAATCTGGCTGTCAAAAGGTTTCGGTACGCTGCAACCCATCCCGCATCGGCTCTGATCCGGGATATTTAATATCACTTGCAAGCCCAACCAGACCCATGGCTCGGATCAGGATATAGCCGGGATCAAACTGGCCTTTCTCAACGCCAAGTTTTGCGGAATGCGGAAAAGCGTGGTGGTTGCCGTGCCAGTTTTCGCCGAATGTGACCAAGCCAAGGCCGGGCAGATTATAACCTTGCACGGGCAGGTTCTTGATATACCAGCCCTGTTGGCCACGCCGATGGGCGAAATGGCCAATCATCCAGTGCCCTGTCAAAGACAAGGCGATGCGCAGGGATATGCCCCACAGAACAAAGGCCCAGCCGCCGATCAGCCATAATATAATAGCAAGAGGCAATTGCTGGGCCATCCATGTCGCTTCCACGAAGCGGTAAAAGCGATCTTTGGCGACCTTGGGTTCGATTTCAAATCGGGGCGGATGGGTCAGCAGGTATTCGCAGTGTATTTGCCAATAGGCGTCTTTCCAAAAGCCAGCGTCATGCGACGGGTGGGGCGGACATTTGATTTGTCGCTGATGCCAATCGCGCATGTCATGGGCGCGGATCATACCAAAGGGGCCAGCCATGCCGACCAAGGTGCCCAACCAGACCAGAAGATGTTCCATCCAAAGGGGCGTTTTGAAACTGCGATGGATCAGAAGGCGGTGCATCCCAACAGAATGGCCAGCACAGATAGTGATGGCGGTCAGAATAATGAACACTGCCAGCGCATCCCATTGCGGGAAAAGAAAAATGCCAGTCAACCCGGCAATCGTATGCAGTATTGTCCAAATTGATTTTGCAGGGGACCATCTAACGTGACCCGTTAGATTGTCTGTATTAGGCTTGGCAAAAACACGGTCTGTATCAATGAGTTTAGGCATCTTGTACATCCAAGCTCTGTAGGCTATAATTAATAAGATATATAGCTAATAAGTTAAAAGGTTTTTTGATGTCAAGCCCGGATAAAGTTTTTGAGGCATTAGGATCGACAACACGCCGTCGTATATTGGCGTATTTGTCAGAAGCGCCCTTGGCTGCCGGAGAAATTGCAAAACGGTTTGATATGTCACAACCTGCTGTTTCTAAACATCTTTCTATACTGGAAGGGGCTGGTTTGGTGTGGCGTGAACGGAAAGGTCAGTTTGTGACCTATGGGATGGAACGGGCCACGCTTGCCGGAACATTGGCCGGGTTTCTGCAAGAGGTTTGCCCACCTTCGCGGGCTTTGAAGAAAGAAGCAAAGGCAAGAAAAGGCAGTTAGGTGATCGCTTATCAGACCTTTGCAAGTCTTCTGCGCAAAGAAAGCCCGGATAGGGCTTGATGAGCGGTCCAAAGAAAAAGCCCGCAAAAATGTGCGGGCTTTTATTTCTAATTTCGCCAAAGCTTATAGCTTTTCGATCAATTCAGGCACAGCTGTGAATAGATCTGCCACTAGCCCATAATCTGCCACCTGAAAGATTGGCGCATCTTCATCTTTGTTGATCGCGACGATGACTTTGGAATCCTTCATGCCTGCCAAGTGTTGGATCGCACCTGAAATACCAACGGCGATGTAAAGATCAGGGGCGACAACCTTGCCAGTTTGTCCAACTTGCCAGTCATTTGGCGCATAGCCTGAATCTACAGCGGCGCGTGATGCACCGACTGCGGCGTTCAGTTTGTCGGCCAGCTTTTCGATCAGGGCAAAGTCATCTTCCGATCCGACGCCACGCCCGCCAGATACGACGACACCTGCGGATGTCAGTTCTGGTCGGTCGCTTTCGGCGACTTTATCTTCGATCCATTCAGAGAGGCCCGGATTTGCGGTCGCTTCAATCGTTTCGACAGCAGCGGAGCCGCCTTCGCCAGCCACATCGAAGGTCGATGTACGGATGGTCGCGACGATTTTTGCGTCTGCTGTTTTCACCGTCTGAATTGCGTTTCCCGCATAGATCGGGCGTTCGAAAGTGTTGGCATCTATAACGGCCGTCACTTCGGAAATCACCATCACATCAAGCATGGCGGCTACGCGAGGCAACAGGTTTTTCGACGCAGCTGTCGAAGGCGCGACGATATGACTGTAATCGCCCGCAAGCGATACGACTAAATCAGCAACCGGTTCAGCCAGATCATGGCCGTAAGCCGCGTCAGAGGCACAAAGGACTTTGGTCACGCCGTCCAGTTTGGCCGCCGCATCCGCAGCACCCGAACAATCGGTCCCAGCGCAAAGAATTGTAACCTCACCCATTTGTTTGGCAGCGGTCAGGGCTTTTGCGGTTGCATCAACGGACAGTTCGCCATTGGATATTTCTGCAATAAGAAAAACAGCCATCAGATTACACCCGCTTCGTCTTTGAGTTTCGTCACAAGTTCATCAACCGATCCGACCATGACGCCCGCTTTGCGTTCTTCGGGTTCGGAGGTTTTGACAATTTCCAGTCGTGGGCTGACATCAACGCCATAATCGGCAGCTGTCTTTTCATCCAACGGCTTTTTCTTGGCCTTCATGATATTGGGCAGGGATGCATAGCGCGGTTCGTTCAAACGCAGATCCACAGTGACAATTGTTGGCATTTTTACCTTGATCGTCTGCAGGCCGCCGTCGACTTCGCGCGTTACCGTGGCATGATCGCCATCCAAATCCAGCTCTGATGCAAAGGTTGCCTGACTCCAACCCAGTAACGCTGACAGCATCTGGCCAGTTGCATTCATATCGTTGTCGATGGCTTGTTTGCCACACAAAACCAGCCCGGGCTGTTCTTCGTCAATCACAGCTTTAAGAATTTTCGCAACAGCCAGCGGTTCGATATCCTGGTGGACATCATCGGCAGCAATGACCAAAATTGCGCGGTCCGCGCCCATCGCTAATGCGGTGCGTAGCGTTTCTTGCGCCTGTTTTACACCGATTGACACAGCGACGATTTCGTCTGCTTTGCCTTTTTCCTTTAGACGGATCGCCTCTTCTACAGCGATTTCATCGAAAGGGTTCATCGACATTTTAACATTGGCCAGATCGACACCGCTGCCGTCCGCCTTGACGCGGACTTTTACGTTATAGTCGATCACGCGTTTGACTGGTACAAGGACCTTCATTGGCGTAATTCTCCCATTTTTTGTGGGCCGTTTGGGCCCAATCTTTAATCTCAGGAATGTGTTAGCGGGTTGAGGCGTCGGAAAACAGGGTAAAATCGACACGCCCTGATCTTTAGACGTCGCGTTTTTTGAAAACAGGCCCAAATCTCAACGGTCTGACGCGGGCTGCGGTCATTTAACCGCGTCGATGGTCATCATAAATCCTTTGCACAAACTGACCTGTTGGTCGTTCGCGCAACTGTCTGTAAATGACTTGCATATCATCTGGGCACATCGCCTGATTGGGCAAAAATCCCTGATACCCCTGCGCCAGGATCATCGGCGCAAGAGAGACCGCGACGGCCAGATCAGCATAGGTCATATGCCGCCCGACCAGATATTGACGGCCATCGGCCAGCAAAGCATCGAACCGATCAAAGCCCGCATAGATCTGTATCAGGGCCTGATCGGCAGTGGCTTGGTCCAGTTTCAGACCCTTGTACATAAGGCTGCGTACCAGTGGAAACGCAATCAGGCAGGTCAGTTTTTCGTACCATGGCACACCTGTCGTGATTGATGGCCACACGGCTGACTTGGTTTTCAGAAGGTGGAAATAGGACCAGTTCACCACACAATCACCAAGGGTGAAGCGGGCATAATGTTGCAGCTCGTCCGCTGTTTGATTGGCTTCAGGGTCGGTTTGTGGATCAGGCATCAGTCGTTTTGCCGGATCGCCGTTGGTTTCGTAATAATCCATTATCTGCGGAACAGTTGGGATTTTTTCGCCGTTTTTGACCCAAAGCGGGTAGTCTTCCTTGCCCGACCCCCATGCTTTCAGTGCCAGGATATGAAAAATCGGTGCGTGGGGGCGTTCAGTATAACTGACGCCGTGATGCTGCAAAATCCAACGCCCCAGATCGACATCGGTCGAGGGCAGCAATGTGATCAGCAGATTTTCAGTGCTCATATGCTGGGCTTTCCTGGTGATGGTTCAAACATCGAATTCAAGGTGAAAATGCTGCGGATGCGGCGTGCTGCCTGTATCGATCTGCCCGGCAGGTCCTGGTGCGCGGCGCAGGTTTTTCTGGCGCAACAGGGGTTTCAGAATAGCGGGGATAATAGATTTGTTGATCGCAGCCCCAAAGCAGGTGTGCATGCCGTACCCCCAAATGATGTAATCCTGCCAAGGGCGATCCGTGCGAAATTCATTTGGCTTTGCAATGGCATAGGGATCAAATGTCGCGGATAGCGTGGCCGCAAAGACGATGCTGCCTTTGGGCGCAGTGCGGCTGCGGAATGCGGATCGCGCGATCACGGCATCGCAGGTTGCACGGCGATAAATGACGGGGTTGTGGGGGTTAAAGCGCAATGCCTCCCAAATGTATTGGGTGAGCAGAGCATCGTTATCTTCAACAGCTGCTTTATGTGCGCCCGCAAGTGCATCGGGGCGGTTCAGTAGTTCATCCAGTGCGAAGCAACTGGCTTTGGATATCGTGGGGATCGCACCAATTAAAAGCCCAAGAATATTGTTACGAATGCCCAGATCATCCATGCCGGGCGTGTCTGCCTGTTGCAGTGCAAGGCAGCGGTTCAAAATATCGGGTGTATCGGTGGGGTTTGCTTTACGATCAGAGATAGTCTGATCCAGATAGTCCCGCATCTGGCTGGCATACTTCATCGCTTTGATGTCAAAATCGGGATCTGCGCCCAGATCTTCGAACAGATACCAGAACAGGATCGTGGTCCAGTCTTGCATCGTGGCTGCATCCGGACCACCGGTGCCGAAGTAACTGTCGGTCATATCCCAGGGGATTTGCAGCGTCAGGTCAGGGGGCAGGTCGATTTTGCCATTGCTTTCATTGACCGACTTATCGGCCAGTTCTTGGGCGCGCGGCTGAATAATATCGGCAACATCTGTCATGCGCATCGCCAGATGCATGGCCGAAGTATCACGTGTGTAATCCCAGCCTGGCTGCATTCCCAGAAAGAAGTTGTTGCCGTCGGTCAATTTACGCATGCGGGTGCCGTAGACGACCTCAAATTCATCATTGCGGTTCAGGATATCCACGCAATCTTCGTGCCGTGTCACAACGACAGTTCCTGTGTTGTCATAGGCTTTGACGAATTGCCGTTTCAGCACAAGGTTTGGCAAAAACGCCCTAAGAACAGACAAGGCCATTCGCTGTGTGCTGGCCTGTGCGAACGCTGCGGCAAGATTTACTTTGGCGCCACCTTTTTTGAAAACAACGCCCAGACCAATGCCGATCAGGCGGATCAGGGCCCAAAGTCCCTGACCCCAGACCGACAATGTGCGAAAAATCGAAATGAATTTATTCTTAATACTATCAAACATGTGTCTTATCCCTGTCCACTAGGTCGGATCGACAATGCCCATCGCAATCATGCGAAGGGCGGTCATGGAGGGAATGAAAAAATAATCCCCCCCGCGACATTCGACAAAGGTTTTCAATTTGCTCATCACATAAGGCGGTTTGCCTGATGCGGGATCGGCGGGAATGGTATGGCGGGGGTGGTGATCGTGATTGCCAAGAAGGGGGCAGGTGTTGTTGCCTTGATGAAAATCCAGCCCGTATTCGATCCATTGTTGTTGCACGAATTCAAACTGGCGGAACAGGCTGGTGCCCATCAGCATCATCGCCACCCCCTGTTCCACATCATCTGAGACATGATCGAAGTTCGGCGGGCCATAGGGCAAACCGCGTCGCAGAATGCGGCGGCGTTTGTTAAGTGCGCTGGTGGCTTTTTCGTTTGTATGGGGTTTGCCGGTTTTCGGATCAATTCCGACCTTGTTCAGCGGATCAAGATAATCGCGCGTGTTCACCCGCCGGATATGCGCCCCGACGGGGCATTTTGTGCCTTCCATATCATCGGCAAAGCGGAAATCCATCGCCTCGGGTGATCTGACATAGGCCATCAGTTTGGCCAGCGCCGTCAACGGATCAGGGTCATCAAAGCCTTTGTTCGTGCGGAATTTCTGCCATTCAGGATAAGTCGACACCTTGGAAAGCGGCACGCCATCCGACCAGCGCCCGCACATCTTGGCGCGCAAGGTTTCGTTGGCTTCCTTAAGGGATACGTTCATTTCCTTGGCGTATCGCTTGGCCTCGTTGGTCAGAACAGTGTTAAACGTTTCGACGTTTTCATGCAGCTTGCGATAGGCCATGAAGGTTCCGTTACGCATAAACTCTGGCGGGACAGACGTGGGCGGCGATTCCTGGCTTTCGTCTGGATGACCCAGAATGAACTCACCAGCTGCAATGGGTTCCCATTTGCCATTCACCCGCTTACCGCGTCCGATCACAGCTTTTGGCATTTCATCGGGGCGATATTGGCCTTCGAAGACCGGATCGCTAATGCCGTCGGTAAATCCAAAATGTTCCTTGGGCGTTGGGATTTTAGCGCCGTTATGATCTTCGAAAATAGCGGATGCCGCCTGATATTCCTGATCACCATTGCGTCCGTTGGTGGCCAGAATGCGAACACCGCCCTTTGAGGCATGGCAAACTCCGCGCAGCCAGTTAGTTTGATCTTCCAGCGCATCAACAGGGTCAGTCGTGCCGGGTGTTTTCAGTTGCGCATTCATGGAAACCCAGATGTGCACATCATTGCTGTCGCCCGAACGATTTTGTTTCCAAATCGGGTCCCAATGATCGTCCCAGCCGGTATCTTCGGCCTCGGTCTTTGTTGCATCCCTATCGCCAAGAACAAAGGCGCGGGCTTTCATGCCTTGAATGAATTCGTCCGGCATCCCGTTCAAGGTGCGCGATGGCAATTGAAGTTGCATCAACCCTTTGGCGGTGAAACCTATGTTCAAGGTGCAGTCCGGTTTGGGCACTTGTTCGGGCCAGCGGGCCGATGTTGTCACCTTGCGCCGGACGATATCGACAAAATTGCGTCCAGCTTCGCAGTTTGCGATATGCAAAAAGAAATACCGGGCAAAAGGAAAGGAAAACCGGCCATAGGCGCGGGTAACATTGCCCTGAATGTCATCAAGATTAAGCGAGCGTGTCATATCAAAAATCCGATCTTATCAAATATTTTTGGGCACTGGCCGGGATGAAATAATGCCCGGACCCTGGGTTGGCGTAGTTGTGTCATCAGGTTTATGACGTTTTAGAAAGGCCCCGAAATCCTTGTGTAATTTTGCAGCTGTCGTGCCTTGATGTTTGACGACGAAATCTGAAAAATGCTGTTGCAGATAAAGCGACTTCAAAACCGATGGCAGATCATCGTATTTGCCTGGAGCTAATGGCTTTTCCCCGTTTTTGATCGCAAATCTGATCGCCCAAATGGAAATACCAACGGTCAAGGTGGCTGCGATAACAAAGGTCCAAAGCGTGCTGAAACCGATCCAAGGCAGTGTCAGCAAACCAAAAACCCGCATAAGCAGAGACAAAATAGCGATGACTGCCGGAACCAGAACTGCGGCTAACAGCGGTTTGACGGCCAGATTATGAAAGGGTGGTAGTTCAAGATAATAGTCATGAAATGGCATAGTCGTTTCGACATGACATCTTTCAAGATACGCCGCGAATTGATCGGCATCATCAACGTTTTCAAAACCTACGCAGTTGGAATAAACATCCTGGATTTCAAACTCCATCGTGTGCCAAAGTTTGCGGGCATATGCGGCACGAACCTGCTTTTGCTCATCGGGTGAAAGATCTGTGGGCAAAGGCGCACCGTCTTCTGTGATCGCATCAATTTCAGCGCAAAAGACCAGGTAAGGCGCATTCAGCTTATCGACTTTTTGCAGGTCTGTTGGGTTAACGCCCATGATGGTGCCAACCACTGGGTTCTGCCCGGTGCGGCCGTTATAAATCACGTCACTCAGTACAAACATGCGCGCCAGATGATTGCGTGTATTACGTGCAAAGGGGCTGTTGATGCCGATGTTTTGAGTGGCGGGCGATTGCAGGGCGGTTGGCAGTTTTGCCAGCGCAATCCGGGCTTGCTGTTCGAACGATGTGGATCCACCGGTATTGGATGTTTTGATCGGGGCGAGTGTGGTCAGAAAAATATGGCCGGTATCAAGATCAGGCATATCAATGTTCCTTATTCATTGCATCGCGTACGCTGTCAAATGTCTGCTGAGCATCTTTGACGTAATGCGCGCGGTTCACATCAGCGCGTTCGGTTTCCAGGCTGGCCACCGGCCCAAACCCCGGATCACCAAGGGCAAGCTGAATGGCCGAAAGGGCCTTGTGATATGTTTTTTGGAAATCGCCCGGGCTTTGCGTAGCATGGGCGTCTTGCAGGGCCAAAAGCGTATCATAGACCTGAAGGCTGGACTTGATATCGCGCTGTGCGGCACCTGGTGTTGCGTTGTAATAATAATCGGTATTGATTTGATTATAGGTGATATAATTTTTGAACGGCGTCACTGGGATTGATTTTGGATATTTAGTGGCCGAATACCAAAACAGGTCCAGACCTTTGGGGATGCCATCTGAAAAAGCATCGATATACTGGTCCCATGTCCCGTTGAAATTTGAACAAAACAGGACATAATCATTATCCAAGTTTTGCTTGCCCTGACCTAGATCGGGCCAGTCTTGCGGTCGGATAATGACCCAACGCGCAAAGTGAATCAGGGACAACCCCAAAAGACCCATCAGGTTCGAAGGCAACCCACGTGCGGCCATAAACAGAAGTCGATTGATCCAGGTGATTTTAGGATTGCTGGGCGTCACGACATTCATCGCATACGCCTTTCCTGCTATATTAGACATAATAATGGTCCTGTCTTAAATCTTCACTTGATTGGGTGAGCCGACAGTCAGATATCAAAGGCGGTCACGGCTTAGCATTGCGTGGATTTAATCCCCACGTTCATTGCAGCCCGCAAATGTCTGAACTTATTTAGCTCCCCAGCTAATACTCTTCTTCAAAACAATTTCTATTCAAATGACGTTCTGGATAATAAAGCCAGATCGCGGTTTTGATCACTTTGACAACTGGATCGGATCCCATAAAATTCTGACCCATTTATAGTAAGATCAATGCGTGCATATAAAAGCGCAAGCAATGGTTTGTAGCTGTCTCAGCAATCGCGCTGAAAATATTCGTCTTAAAATAAACCCGCAGTGTGTAAATATCGCGAGCTATGATCGTTCAAAATTCGCAAAGTCTTTCAACTTTACCGAAGATATCTTAATCGCTGATCTTCCCTTGGGTCAACCTTTTGTTTTTCCCGGTATACGCTGGGTGCCGCGATTGTGCGTATTGTGCGCTTTAAAAAGCGTTGTATTCCATAAGAAAAGGGCTGTCTGTTTTTATAACAGACAGCCCTTTATCGATTTATTCAGAACGGGTTAGCGCACCCAAACTTCTACTCTGCGGTTGATACGACGACCATTAAAGGTTTCGTTACATCCCAATGGAGATACCTCACCATATCCAGATGAGATAATATTCACGTTTGACAAAGCAGATTGCGGAAGACGTTGCAGCAGTTCGTTGCGAACCTCTTCTGCACGTTGCTGGCTAAGGAGTTGGTTCAATTCGCCTGGACCAACTGAGTCTGTGAAGCCAACAAGCAAAATGTCTTTGCGGTTAAAGGATCCATCTGCGATCAGTTTCGCAAGCTGATCAAGGTCAGAAAGCGCGCGACCATCAAGGCTTGCGCCGCCCTGTTCAAAACGGAACGTTATACTAAGGCGCTCCGCCGCAATCAGTGACTGCATCATGACTTGAAGGTCTTCCATCCGCATTTCTTCGTCGGATGCCAGAAAGATCGATGCAAAGCGGTTGCCTTGTTCGTTTACTTTTACCGATGCTGCAGCTTCGCTGACAAATCCGTTTTCACGCAGAATCTCTTCGGCGGCGTTGGTGTCAAGAAAGTTCAGGAAACTATCAACGACAGCCGGTGATCGGGTTGCGTTTTTATATGTGTAAAGACGAAAGGCCAGTGGATATTCTTCGGTTTTGATTGTGAATGGGTTGGCTTCGGTACGAATGCCACATGTACCCCCGATGGTCATCGGCTGTGCGTTGCCAAGTTTTGAATATGTCGTGACGCCGATCCCAAAATTATCACTGGCCAATGCATCAGCAACTTCGGCATTGGTTTCAAGAACATTGGCTGACGCATTCAGGCGCGCGCGTTCTGCCCGCATAACTGTATTGTCAAATGCCACCCAAGTATTTGAACGTGCTTGTGGCACGTAAAGCGTGATGGATGCATCCGGACCACCCAATTCAGACCAGTTATTGATCTGGCCTGAAAAAACAGCCGCTGATAAGCATAAAATAACCTATCAAACAAAAGCATTAAAATACAGCGATGTATGAATGAGTGGTAGCCCGTAGGGGAATCGAACCCCTCTTTCCAGGTTGAAAACCTGGCGTCCTAACCGATAGACGAACGGGCCATACCATGGCGTGAGACGCTATTTAGGCAAAGCCTGCGTATAGAGCAAGAGGGTTTTTGCGTCATTTTATGAAAAATTATGTCGCAGGGGCTGCGTCTTCCAATCGCAACTGGACCGATTGGCGTCCGCCCCAATTATTAATCTCAAGCCGGCCGGCCAGATGGAACCGTGCGCCTGCGTGTTGCATCAGTCTGGGTCCAAGATCGGTTTCAAAAGCGCCAAAGCAGATGGCATCCAGTTTTGCGCCCAATCCATCGCCGATGTTCAGCTTTAGATGTGTTTCGCCCACTTGTTTGGCAAAGCCGATTTGCATATCGGGGAAAGCAAAGCGCGGGGCAGGGGCACCTGCGCCAAAGGGGCCTGCTGCGTCGATCTGCTCAATCAGTTCGGGCGTTGCAGCACCGGGCATCAGTACGCTGTCCAATCGCAGATCAGCCGGACCAGATGTGCCTGCACCTTGCTTTGCCAACAGATCAGATAAACGTGCCATTGCGTCATCCAGTTGGTCGCGTGCAACAGTCAGGCCTGCAGCCATCTTATGTCCACCGCCCTTGATCAGGTGGCCCTCAGTGGCCAATCTTTGGATCGCGGCCCCCAGATCAACACCTGATACGGATCGTCCTGATCCTTTGCCTTCGTCACCATCCAATCCAATAATTATGGCGGGGCGATTGGTGGCTTCTTTCAGTCGCGAGGCAACGATGCCGACGACACCCGGATGCCATCCTTCGCCTGCAGCCCAGACCAGTGGGGCATCAAAACCCCGCGCCTCGGCTTGTTCCATTGCTTCGGCCCTGACACGCATTTCGATATCGCGGCGTTCAGTGTTCAATTCATCCAGACGTTCCGCCCAAGCAGCTGCCTGGTTTGGATTATCTGTCGCCAAAAGGCGTGCGCCCAGATCGGCTTGACCAATGCGCCCGCCTGCATTCACGCGGGGGCCCAATAAGAACCCAAGGTGATAACTGTTAGGGGGGCTGTCCATGCGCGCGATATCCGCCAAGGCCACCAGACCGGGGCGTTGTCTGCGCGCCATGACTTTCAGACCCTGGCGCACCAAAGCCCGGTTGACGCCAATTAAAGGGGCCACATCCGCGACTGTTGCCAATGCAACCAGATCCAGCATTGCCATCAGATCCGGGCCGTTTTGACCTGCGCTGCGCATTTGACGGTTCGCTTCGACCAGCATTAGGAACACGACACCTGCGGCACAAAGATGTGCCAGATCACCGCTTTCATCCTGTCGATTGGGGTTCACCACCGCCAATGCCGAGGGCAGGGTTTCGCCGCCCAAATGATGGTCCAGAACGATCACATCCGCGCCTTTGGCGGCGGCGATGGGCCCATGGCTAAGCGTGCCACAATCGACACAGACGATCAGATCGTGCTGTGTCGCCAGATCCGCCATGGCCGTATCATTGGGACCGTATCCTTCGTCGATGCGGTCCGGAACATAAAGCGTTGCCTGCACCCCCATTTGTCGCAACCAGACAATCAGCAGTGCAGCCGAGCTGCCGCCATCCACGTCATAGTCGGCAAAGATTGCAATGCGTTGGCGTTGATTTGCTGCGGTCAGAAAACGTGTCGCTGCTGTTTCCATATCCCGCAAACTGCGTGGATCAGGCAGCAGATCACGCAAAGCAGGTGAAAGATAAGCCTGCGCATCATCGGCACTGACGCCAAGCCGCACCAGCGTTTTGCATAGCGCATCTGGCAGGTTGGTAGTCTGTACCATCGCTTGGGCCATACGATCCTGATCGGCGCTCAGTCCAACCCATCGCCGCCTGGTCAGGGATGATGTGACGCCCAGAAAACTCAAAACGTAAGCTCAGACCGGATTGCGATAGGTCATACGTCGGACAGATCCGGTTTTTGATCGCATCAGGATTGTGGTCGCGGTCAGATATCCGACTTCGCGCTTGATACCTGGCACGATTGACCCGTCAGTGACGCCGGTTGCTGCAAAAATCACATCTTGGGTCACCATGTCGTCGCGATCATAAATACGGTCCAGATCGGTGATGCCTGCCTTGGCAGCCCTGTCTTTTTCGTCGTTATTACGAAAGATCAGGCGCCCGTAAATCTGCCCGCCCATGCATTTCAGCGCAGCGGCAGCCAATACGCCTTCGGGCGCGCCGCCTGACCCCATGTACATATCGATGCCGGTCACGTCGGCTTCGGCGCAATGCATGACGCCGGCCACGTCACCATCTGTGATCAGCCGAATACCTGCGCCTGTCGCGCGGACTTCAGTAATCAGATCTTCGTGGCGAGGGCGTTCCAGAATGCATACCGTAATATCGTCAGCCGTGCACGCTTTGGCCTTGGCCAGTGCAGCAACGCGTTCCGACGGTGTCATGTCCAGTGACACCACACCTTGGTCATATCCCGGCCCAATCGCTAATTTATCCATATAAACGTCAGGGGCGTGCAGCATTGATCCGCGCGGCCCCATTGCAATCACCGCCAATGCGTTCGGCATATCTTTTGCGGTCAGTGTTGTGCCTTCAAGCGGGTCAAGTGCAATGTCAACGCCGGGGCCTTTGCCAGTTCCGACCTCTTCGCCGATATAAAGCATGGGGGCTTCGTCGCGTTCGCCTTCGCCTATGACCACAACGCCGTTGATGTCCAACATATCCAGCTGTTTGCGCATGGCATCCACAGCAGCCTGATCGGCGGCTTTTTCGTCGCCGCGTCCGATCAGCTTGGCCGATGCCAATGCGGCTGCTTCTGAAACGCGGGCAAGCCCAAGCGATAACATCCGGTCGTGAAATTCTACTATATCGGCCATGTCGTTATCCTGTTGCTGATAGTGAATGTTTGAGTGAAGCAGATGAAATGATTATAAAACCTCGATCCGCAGGGAAACGGGATCGCTTACCAGAACATCGGTTTTCGCAAGACCTGCGGTTGCCTGTTCCAGCGCCGCCGGAGTTGTCTTGTGCGTCACGATCAGAACGGGCGCAGTTGTGTCTGCATGGCCGTATTGGCGCATGCGGTCGATGGAAACGCCTGCTTCGCCCAATATGCTTGCCACTTTGGCAAGAGCACCGGGTTTGTCCTGAAGTTCCATCCGCAGGTAATAGGGGGCGGGTGTGGCCGATCTGGATGGCGGCGCGTTTGTCAGTGTTTTTGCAGGCTGACCAAAGGTCGATACCCTGATGCCACGTGCAATGTCAGTGATATCAGACATCACTGCACTGGCGGTTGGACCTTCGCCAGCGCCGGGGCCACGGAGGACGATCTGTTCGATACTGTCGCCTTCCAGCACGACCATATTGGTCCCACCTTCCAGCTGACCCAAGGGCGATAATGTGGGCACAAGACAAGGCGTCATGCGTTGTTCCAACCCACGCGCGGTCATTTGTGCGACGCCCAGAAGTTTGATCCGAAATCCCATATCGGCCGCTCGGGTTATATCATCAAGGCTGATCCGCTGAATGCCTTCCAGCACGACATTGTCAAAGCTGACCTTGGTTCCAAACGCGATGGATGCCAGCAACGCCAGCTTGTGGCCCGCGTCAATACCCCCTACGTCCAGATTGGGATCGGCTTCAAGATAGCCCAGCTTATCAGCTTCATCGAACAGTGCATTATAGCCTTGGCCCGTGGCCTCCATCCGCGTTAGGATATAATTGCAGGTGCCGTTCATCACGCCCATGACACGTGTGATTTCATTGCCGGCCAAGCCTTCGGTCAGGGCTTTGACAGCAGGAATGCCGCCTGCGACGGCGGCTTCAAACCGGATCACGGTCCCTTTTTCTTCCGCGGTTTCCGCCAGTGTCTGACCGTGTAATGCAAGCATTGCCTTATTCGCGGTCACCACATCTTTACCAGCTGCAATTGCGGCTTCGGTTGCCGCCTTGGCGGGGCCATCACTGCCGCCCATCACCTCCACAAAGACATCGACATCATCGCGCTTTGCAAGTGCCACCGGATCATCTTCCCAGTCATATCCACTTAATGAAACACCACGATCCTTGTCGCGCGTTCGTGCAGATACGGCGCTGATGACAATCTTGCGTCCCGTGCGCTGTTCCAAAAGCTGGGCATGTTTGCGGATAATCTTGACGACACCGACACCAACGGTCCCCAGACCAGCGATACCAAGGCGCAGGGGATGGTTCATGTTCTTCTCCGTCATTGTCTGTTCGCACTTCCTTTAGCTGGATAACTTCACCGCCGCAACGCAAGGGTGCGTTCTGGGCAGACCTACGCCATCTTGATATTCAATGTATTTCCAAGATGCTGAAAATTAAGCCGATATTAGCTCTTATTGATTACGCATCTGATCCGCCCGCCTGCGCAGCCGTTCTGCGCGATCTTCCAGATCAGCTGTTGTATCAGGCGTAATCTGCGTGTCGTTGGCCTGTTCAACGATTTGATCCAACGGCAGGATACGCGGGTAATCAGACGTACGTGCGCGTTCCGTCACCGTATCATCCAGATCAGGAAACGATGTGCAGGCAGTTAAGGTGAAACATAAAAGCAGAATACGGATCATGGCGTTTTCTAGCCGTATCGGGGTTGCAGACGCAAGCAAACCGTTGCACTGAACGCTTGTTCAGTTAAAAGTTGTCCGTATGGCGCGTAAACAAGGTTCTCATTCGGAAATTACTGGCCCCAAGGTCCATGGGGCGGCGCTGCGGCTGTTTGCGCAGCATGGATTTGCCGCCGTTTCGATGCGCCAGATTGCCGCCGAAGTCGATGTTCAGGCAGGTGCACTTTATAATTACACCCCTGATAAACAAAGCCTTTTGTTCGATCTGCTAAAGGTCCATATGGATGAATTGCTGACTGCACACGCAGATGCTGGCATCAAAGGCACGCCGCTTGAACAGCTTGAGGCGTTCACTCGTTTCCACATCGCTTTTCATCTTGAACGGACCGATCTGGTTTTTATTTCGTATATGGAGCTGCGCAATCTGACGCCCGATAATTTCAATATTATCGCAAACCTGCGTCGGGTTTACGAAAATGCACTTGAGCAGATTTTGATACAAGGGCAAGACGCAGGATATTTTGTGCTGCAGGATACCAAAATTGCGACCATGGCTTTGATTGCAATGTTGACGGGGGTGGCACACTGGTACCGTGAAGACGGCAGGCTTGATCTGGATACTGTGGCTGATTTGTATTGGGATATGGTGCGAAAGTCGGTGGGCGCATAGATATCGTCTGTTAAGTCCAGTATTTCAGCGATATAATGCCAGATATGGCAGTTGCGGTTGAAACCTTTTTCCTTGATGAAAACTATGGCGGGACCTTGCAGAAACAACTGCAAGAGATTGTAACGTCAGGCATATTGTCGGGGCGATTTCTGCCAGGTGAACGGATGCCATCTAGTCGGAAACTGGCTGCACACCTTGGAATCAGCCGTATAACGGTCACGCTGGCGTATACGGAACTTTTGTCCAATGACTATCTGACAGCACTTGGTCGTTCCGGTTATTTCATATCGGAAACGGCCCCTTTGCCGCCGCGATTTGAACCCTCTGCGCAAAATGGGGAAAACCAAGTTGATTGGTCCCGCGCGCTGGGCCAGCGTTTTACGACATATTCCGGTGTGGGCCGTCCGTTGGATTGGCGGAACTATAAATTTCCGTTCATTTACGGCCAAACCGATGCCAGCCTGTTCGATCACGGCAATTGGCGCAGATGTGCATTGCAGGCGCTGGGTCAGCGCGATTTTGAGGCGCTGACCGCAGATTATTATGATCAGGATGATCCTAAATTGATTGAATATATCGTCCGGCATATTCTGCCCCGGCGTGGAATTACTGCGCGCCCTGAACAGATCTTGGTCACAATGGGTGCGCAAAATGCCCTTTGGATGGCCGCGCAGATATTGCTGACACAGCGGCGAACGGCTGTGATCGAAAACCCATGCTATCCTGAACTGCGCGAGATATTGAACCAGACGCGATGTAATACATTGTCCATTGACGTCGACATAGATGGAATATCGCCAGATGCCATTCCAGCCGATGCCGATGTGGTTTTTACAACGGCCAGTCATCATTGCCCGACCAATGTGACAATGCCATTGGATCGCAGGCGCGCGTTGTTGAATTGTGCCGAAAAGCATGACTTTGTTGTAGTTGAAGATGATTATGAATTTGAAATGTCATTTCTGAAACCTGCGTATCCTGCATTGAAGTCGTTGGACCACAGGGGTGCCGTTATCTATATTGGTTCGTTTTCCAAATCACTGTTTCCGGGATTGCGGCTGGGATATATGGTGGCATCTGAAACCTTTATCCGCGAGGCCCGCGCGCTGCGCGCGCTTTTACTGCGCCACCCACCAGGCCATATCCAACGCACAGCAGCGTATTTTCTGTCATTGGGGTACTATGATGCGCAAATCAGTCGGATGTCCAAAATCTTTGCGCAACGGCGCGAGGTTATGTTTGACGCAATGCAAGCTGCAGAGCTGCACATTGCCGGGCAAAACAGTTTTGGCGGATCCAGCTTTTGGATGGCAGCACCAACGGGTGTTGATACAACACAATTGTCGCTTGATCTGCGCCAGGATGGTGTATTGATTGAACCGGGTGCAGCCTTTTTCCACCCCCATGCCGTAAAGGCGAATTACTACAGGCTGGCATATTCATCCATCCCAGCATCGCGTATTGCCGAAGGGATTGAAAAAATTGCAACGGCCATGCGAAAAACTGGCTATACCTAGGTGTATGAATTGGCCCTAACAGCAAGGGGGGCATACCGGGTTAATTGCGAAAAATCGGCTGTGATTGCAGCCCTGTTTTGCGATCTTTCGATGGAGCACTAATCATGAAAATGACAACCGAAGAAGCCTTTGTGAAAGTATTGCAAAGACACGGTATTGAACACGCGTTTGGTATTATTGGATCGGCATTTATGCCAATCAGTGATCTTTTTCCAAAGGCAGGTATCCAATTCTGGGATTGTGCGCACGAAGGGTCAGGCGGCATGATGGCAGATGGATACACGCGCGCGACTGGCAAGATGTCGATGATGATTGCGCAAAACGGGCCGGGCATTACAAATTTTGTGACAGCGGTTAAAACGGCCTATTGGAACCACACACCCCTTTTGCTGGTCACACCGCAGGCGGCCAATAAAACATTGGGGCAGGGCGGATTTCAGGAAGTTGAACAAATGGCGTTGTTCAAGGATATGGTTGCCTATCAGGAAGAGGTCCGCGATCCATCGCGCGTGGCCGAAGTGTTGAACCGCGTGATCCTTCAGGCGAAGCGGGCATCGGCCCCAGCGCAGATTAACATGCCACGGGATTTCTGGACGCAGGTTATTGATATCGAACTGCCGAAGATCGTTACATTCGAACGCCCTGCAGGTGGTGAAGAAGCCATTCAAAAGGCGGCTGATTTGCTGAGTTCTGCAAAGTTTCCAGTTATTTTGAACGGTGCAGGGGTCGTTTTGGCCGATGCAATTCCCGCATCAATGGCACTGGCCGAACGTCTGGACGCGCCTGTGTGTTGCGGCTATCAGCACAATGATGCTTTCCCGGGATCACACCCGCTTTCGGTGGGGCCATTGGGCTATAATGGATCGAAAGCTGCGATGGAATTGATCCAGAAGGCCGATGTTGTGTTGGCCCTTGGCACCCGGCTTAATCCGTTTTCGACGCTACCAGGCTATAATATCGATTATTGGCCCAAAGACGCCGAAATCATTCAGGTAGATATCAATCCAGATCGGATCGGGCTGACCAAAGCGGTAAGTGTTGGCATTGTAGGCGATGCAAAGAAAACCGCCGTTGCACTGCTCGCAAACCTCTCAGACGCGGCGGGCGAGACGGGCCGCAAGGACCGACAAGCGCTGATTGCCCAAACCAAATCTGCCTGGGCGCAACAACTGTCCAGTATGGATCACGAAGACGATGATCCAGGCACCAGCTGGAACGAACGCGCGCGCAGCGCCAAGCCCGATTGGATGAGCCCTCGTATGGCATGGCGTGCGATCCAATCTGCTTTGCCGAAGGATGCGATTATCAGCAGTGATATTGGCAATAATTGCGCCATTGGAAATGCCTATCCAACGTTTGAAGTCGGGCGTAAATATTTGGCACCAGGGCTGTTTGGACCTTGTGGATATGGTCTGCCATCTATTATCGGGGCCAAAATCGGCTGTCCGGACACCCCTGTTGTAGGATTTGCTGGTGATGGTGCCTTTGGGATAGCCGTCACGGAATTAACGGCAATTGGTCGCCCGGAATGGCCTGCCATTACAATGATTGTTTTCCGAAATTATCAATGGGGCGCTGAAAAGCGTAATTCGACCTTGTGGTATGATGATAATTTTGTGGGCACCGAACTGGACGATGGCGTCAGCTATGCCGGGATTGCTAAAGCGTGCGGTCTGAAAGGCGTTGTTGCGCGCAGTATGGATGATTTGACAGACGCATTGTCGGTCGCGATCCGCGATCAGATGGAGAACGGCCAGACCACATTGATTGAGGCTTTGATCAATCAGGAATTGGGGGAACCCTTCCGTCGCGACGCGATGAAAAAGCCGGTTGCAGTTGCAGGTATTGATTCGGCTGACATGATGACAGGATGATTTATGGCGCGCTGTAGTTTTGGATGGTACCGTCTGGTGGGTTCGAACCACCGACCTCTGGTACCACAAACCAGCGCTCTAACCAACTGAGCTAAGACGGCAACGCGTGGTGAATACCGCCCTGCCGCTTTTATTGCAAGTGGATTAAGCCCGCCAAGTTGCAGTTTATTTCATTTCACCGTTGATGATCTAAAACGTGCTTTGGATAGCGCGCTTTGCTGGCGCGCCACCGGTCTGCCTGATCTTCAAGTCCGAAATCAAGGCTGATCAAATTCCAGTCTTGTGCCGCCCGTCGCAGAGCATCTTTTGGACTGCGTTGTCTATCCATTGCTTCTACCAACCATTTGGAAAGGCTTGAAAAATAGCTGTTGTGCCCCGGTAGATACAGATCCGGGATTGGGTCGTTAATAGCCATTTCATGGACTTTCAGAAAATCACTGGAATAGGTGTCTTGGATAATTTCATCTTGGTAATGCTGGCGTTGAAATGGATCAAAGTATCCGTCGGCTTCACGTACAGCATTCAACGATATCTCGGGCGATGTGGCAAAGGCTGCAAACAGATACGCCAACTCACGCTTTTTCGATTGCGTTGGCAGTACGAATGACCATCCCCAATTGAAATAGGATGTCGCCGCAATCTTTTCACCACCAGGCAGCAGAGAAAAGGCCAGTTTATTGCGGATTGGGGATTGCGCTTGATTGAAGTATTTTTGCGATCCACCCCATCCAATATTACAATAAGTGTCGCCCTTTGCATAATTTGTCCAATTGTCAAAAAGCCCTGCTGTTTTAGCCTGCGGATGCAAAAATGAACTGATTTCCAGCATGTCTTCAACGGCTTGCACTGCGCCATCGCTGTCGATTTGAGGGGTCAGAGCATCATCAAAGGGCAAAACGCCATTGGCATGCATGCGTGACCAGAATTCCCAGACCAGATAAGCAGGTGTGCGAAACAATGCGCCGCCGTATCTGTTTTCATCAGGCCGATGAAAAAACCGGATTTGACGATCCAGTTCCTGCCATGTCTGTGGGATATCAAGAACCTTGCCATAGAGATCCTGATAAGAAGTGACCTCGGTTTCATCCGTCAGCCAATCTTTTCGATAAAACATCAGGTAAACGTCGCCATCCGTTTGAAACCCAAACCGATCCCCACCAATAATGTTTCCGTTTTCGTAAAGACTATCAAACAGTTGGGCGGAATGCCCGAAGGTTTCTTCATATTTGGTCATGGGGTGAATAATGCCGGACCACGCCAGATCGGCCACAGCAAACGTAGCAGGCAATGCAAGATCATAATCCGCCCGGCGGGCCAGATGATCAACGGTCATGCGGTCGTTGATTTGATCGACATCAACAATTTCCAATTCAACTTTGATACCAGTGGCCGCCTGCCAAGCTTCAACAGTGGGTCGCAAGTTACTTTCACTTCCAACAGGGATCAGGCACCGCAAACTATCAGACATGCCTGAAGCGAACGACTTAGCGGTTTGGGCAATATCGTTTGCGGCTGGTTGCATTGCAAATGCAGGAAGGGTGCATAAGCCAATCCCAGACGCTGCAGACATTAAAAAATCACGACGTTTCATCAACCAGCCCTCGCTGCGAAAGTATTAATCCAAGTTAACACACCGTTAATCCCTATTGGTTAACAATCAGTTTAAGGATTGGAGTGCACATGCGCGCAGTTTCTAAACTTAGATTGGGGTTTCTGGCGTTGGCGTGCTTGACGTTACTTATCGCTGTGGTTGCGATTGCAGGGGTAAGTCGTGTGCAAACTCTTAATGCTAATTTGTCTGAGCGGGCTTTACCGGTCTTGTTCGAACTGGATGCGATAAGTGCAATTTCCGTAGACATCGCGCAGAAGGCGCAAAGTTTTGGCAATGCAAGAAATTTTGAACAAATCAGTACAATTGCAAATCAGATTAGTCAAAGCGATCAACAATTCCTTGCGTCATTTGAAAAGCTTGAAATCCAAGACCCTTCATTGCAATTGGGTGATCTTGCAAATGCAATCAACCGTATTCAGGATCTGACTTTTAACGTTGAAGATCTTGCCAAGTCTGAACTAAAGCAAAACGCGAATTTTGATCTGTCGGTGTCTGATTTGAACGACAGTCTTACGCAGCTTGCAACGCTTTCCGAAGATGCCCGTACATTGGCAAGCCTTGCGATCAGTCGCAGTCAAATGCAGCAATTGGATATTGATCAGTATCGTAAATCGCTGGCGATACACAGCACTGTTGAAAGCCTTCTGGCGGAAGCCCGATCTTTGATGCTGATCAATAATTTACAGGATTTAAAAGAAAATCGCGAACTGACAGCGCTGTATTTGCGTACACTTTTCAGCACAATCGCACGTTTGCCAGATAATGATTATCGCAACCAGATATCAGATCTTGCGGTAGGTATTTACGATATCTTATCCGACCAGGGTATTTACACACCAAAGCGATCAGCAATTCTGATCAATACAGATTTGCGGTTCCAGTTGGCCAGGCTTTTGGAAGAAACGTCAAACCTTCAATCTGCGACGGCTGCAATTGTCGAAAAGCAACGCAATCTGACCTTTTTGCAAAAAGAACAGATGTCGCGAACTGTGCGTGGTGTGTCCTTGACGCTTATTGTCGTTTGCACGATCTCTTTAACCGCTGCGGGATTGTTGATTTTTGAAGTGGTTGAACGTCAAATTTCTAGGCGCCTAAAAACAGTCTATGAAAATGCTGAACGGATTGAGCAGGGGATTTATACTGAGCCTGTGCATTTTGAGGGTAAAGATGAAATAGCGGCGTTGGGGCGGTCGGTGGATCGGCTGCGAGAATTATCGCAAAAGCAGACTAAAATCGAAGAAACACTCCGAATTGCACAAAAAGCTGCAGAAACGGCAGCACAAACCAAGTCTGAATTTTTGGCAGTGATGAGTCATGAGGTCAGAACACCGCTGAATTCGATTATGGGTATGTTTGAATTGCTTGAAAGGGCTGACATCCCTGAAAAGCAAAAAAAACGTGCAGGGATGGGGCGCAAGGCGTCAGATAACCTTTTTGAACTGCTGAGCAATGTCCTTGATGCGTCTAGAATTGAGGCGGGCAGTATGGATTTAGCGAAAAGTAATGTGGATACAGCGGAAATAACCGAATATTTATCATCGCTTTTAGAGGGCGTTATCGCGAAATCTGGCAAAAACCTTATGGCCGAGGTTTGCGTGGCGACGAAATTACCGCCATTTATTCACACTGATGGTGTTCGTCTTAAGCAAATACTAACGAACTTAATTGATAACGCTGTCCGATTTACCACAGATGGTAGTGTTGTCGTGCGTATTGAAAGTATGATCTCATCTAAAATCGTATCATTCCAAGTCATTGATACTGGTATAGGAATTCAACGTTCTGACCAAGAGATCATCTTTGAACCATTCCGTCAGACTGACAGCGGTATTAAACGGCGCACCGGCGGCAGTGGTCTGGGGCTAGCTATTTCTAAGAATCTTGCTAATCTACTTGGGGGCGAATTGCGGTGCGAAAGTTCACCTGGAATTGGTTCTACATTTATTCTTTCAATTCCAGCTGAATTTTCACCAGGAGAGACGACAGATGAAAAGTAAGAAAGTCCTACTGGCTGAAGATAATGAGATGATGCGTTTCATGTTGTCTGAAATGCTTGAAGAATTGGAATATGACTTTGATGTTTGCCGGGATGGTCAAGAGTGTCTGACGATGCTGAACGATGCACCAAATGATTATGCTATCGTTCTTATGGATATCCACATGCCTTTCAAGTCAGGTCTTGATGCTGTTAGCGAAATTCGCAACAGCAATTTACATCCCCCTAAGGGTATTCCTGTGATTGCAGTTACGGCAGATCAGCATTGGCAGCATCTGGAACGCTGTATTAAAATTGGATTTAATGATGTTATGCCAAAGCCGGTTTCAATGAACCGGCTAAGTGAAGGCATAAAGACGCATCTGGTCGCCTAATGGAAGACTTCCTGGGATAAATCTTCAATAATTTGATTGGTATCTTTTGTCAGATAAGTTGCAATGGCTTCAAGTTCGCTTGGCATAACGGGTTTCCGTAAAATCCAGTCAACACCACTTGCTACGGACCTGTGATCACCATTCGGAAAAGCTGATGATCCTGTAATCATAATGATAGGTGCATTGGGATGTCGTATTGTAATCGTGTCCGATAATGAGATTGTATTTCCGTCCTCGACAAAAAGATCCAGAATAAACAAGTCATATTTCTGTTCTAACAGTCGCGGAAAGGCAGCCTTGGCACCATTGCATGTCACCACTTCGAAACCGGCTGATTCAAGACTGTCTGTCCAAAGCTCGCAAATAATCGGATCGTCTTCTACTATAAGTGCTCGCATCTCACGCCTCTCTTGTTAAGGACGTAATATTTGTTAAAAGTTACCAATCTGTAAATTTTTACATTAATTCGAATTTTTCCGTCAATAATTCGTCAATAATAAAAATTCCTTTATATTTTGCGTAAAAACGACTGATCGAACGATGATTTATCCAGTAACGACGTCACAAGACCCACCTTGGCTTAGGGGCGTTCTGAATGCGGTCGGTGACATAAGTATCCAACCTGTTTTACCAATTGCTTCACCTTCGGCGAAGACTGTTATGAACTGCCATACACGTTCATTTGTCGTTCTGACCGGCCGCAAGACATCAAATGTCCCATCGCGCAGCATGAATTGATGGCTAAAGGAAATATCCCCATCGACATTTATCGTCGCTAAAACCTGCGAAGATCTGTCCGGGGCCGAATAAACAGAAATTGGCTCGCCCTGGTAATCGATACAACTGTACTGAGATTGCCAGTCTTCTGGTATCGGTGGCTGAACGTCCAATTGCATCCGTTCTGACATAAACCGTAAAAATGGGCCAGCATCCGTAACGTTTGTATCAACCGAACATCCCAGATCGCGTTCATCTTTTCGAATTTCTTCGATCATCTCTCGTGCCGCCTTGCCAATAGACGGGCTTTGAGTTGAACAATCTTCATTGTTAAAAATTGATTGGCCTAACGGAGATGAAAAACAATATCCGCCGCGATCAAGCATAGCATTCCGTGCAAACCAAAGTTCATTACAGCTTTGATTTATATTCGCCGCATAAAGCGGGGATATAAAAATCAAATACAAAAATACGACGAATGCCTGTTTCATTAGATCCATGTGTGTTGTGTTATCAATATAATGTCAGTCATACTTAAACGACGCTGATGACGGAAATCAAATTTGCCTGAAACGCGATAACAAAATGTTATGGTGTGCTTTGACGTTAGGTTATATCATCCATGTGGTGAACAGGGATCACAAAAAATATTGTAAAAACCAAGTTTATTGACCTTTGATAATAAACCCGCTAGGCGATATGCGACGGGAAAATGCACTTGGATTGCATGGGCCATACGGGCTATCCCGCGAAGAAGTGCGGGCCAAATATGTCCGCAGACAGCGGATATACATGATAAAATTTACAGACCTTAAACTGGACCCAAAGGTCCTTAAAGCCGTCGAAGGCGCCGGATACACTGAGCCGACGCCAATTCAGGCGGGCGCAATTCCGTCGGCATTAGAAGGGCGAGATGTGTTGGGCATTGCCCAGACCGGAACTGGTAAAACAGCCAGTTTTACGCTTCCGATGATCACACTTTTGGGCAAAGGGCGCGCACGCGCACGCATGCCACGTAGCTTGGTGTTGGCCCCCACACGGGAACTGGCCGCGCAAGTGGCTGAAAACTTCGATATTTATGCCAAAAATACAAAATTGACCAAGGCCCTTTTGATCGGTGGTGTCAGTTTTAAAGAACAAGACGCACTGATTGATCGCGGCGTTGATGTTCTGATCGCAACGCCTGGGCGTCTGCTTGACCATTTTGAGCGCGGAAAGCTGTTATTGACAGGTGTTCAGATCATGGTTGTCGATGAAGCTGACCGGATGCTTGATATGGGTTTTATTCCTGATATCGAACGTATCTTCAATCTGACGCCTTTTACCCGCCAGACCCTGTTTTTCAGCGCCACCATGGCCCCTGAGATTGAGCGGATCACAAATACCTTTTTGTCCAACCCCGCTAAAGTAGAAGTGGCGCGCGCGGCAACAACGGGTGAAAATATCACCCAAGGCGTGGTTATGTTCAAAGCCAGCCGTCGCGATCGGGAAGGCACTGAAAAGCGCAATGTACTGCGGGCTATGATTGATGCAGAAGGCGATGCATGCAGCAATGCGATCATCTTCTGCAATCGTAAGACAGATGTAGATATCTGCGCAAAATCTTTGCAGAAATACGGTTATGATGCATCACCTATCCATGGTGATCTGGATCAGTCCAAACGGACCGAAATATTGCAAAGCTTCCGCGATGGAACACTTCGTTTTCTGTGTGCGTCTGATGTCGCAGCACGCGGGCTTGATATTCCGAATGTCAGCCATGTTTTCAATTATGACGTTCCAAGTCACGCTGAAGATTATGTTCACCGCATTGGCCGTACGGGCCGCGCAGGACGGACTGGTAAGGCGATGATGATCTGTGTGCCTCGTGATGAAAAGAACCTGGCGAACATTGAAGCGTTGGTCAAAATGGAAGTGCCGCGTCTTGAAAATCCAATCAAGGACGCAAAACCACCAAAAGAAAATGCCCCCAAGGAAAAAGCGCCAAAGGAAAACGTAAAGTCCAGACAGGCGCGCGCCCCGAAAGAGGATTCTGCGAAATCCGGTGGACCAAAGCGCAGAAACAATCGTGAGGACAAATCGGTTGTTGGGATGGGTGATCACTTGCCCAGCTTCATTGCCAAAAGTTTTGACGAACGCAGGGCAGACTAACTTATTCTTTCAAACCAAAGGCGTGCTGGCACACGCCATTTCGTTATCTCGTGCACCTTGGGGGCACGTGCGTTTGGCTTCAAGCGGCGAACGCGTATTAAATTCAATATCTGCATGAGACGTTGCAACTGCGTGAGAATTTATTAGGCTTGTCCGATATATCTTTTGGATAAGGTGGGTTCAGTGGCGGAATTGCATAAAGATCATATTGAAACGCAAAGTCTGAAATACGCGAAAGAGCTTGAAGGCCATTTGTCTTGGCTGGATACCTTTACAGGTGCAGCGCTTGGTGTTTTGGCAGTAGCGTCTGGTATCTATACCTATCTTGGTGTGTCATCCTTATTGGATGATAATGGGGCGCTTAGTTTTTTTGCGGCTATGGCCTATTCTATTGCGGTCTCTGTCGGGATCTTTGTTTTCTGGTCTTATCTTATCAGGCTGTTACCCGCAGTGCGTACGGCATCTGCGCGTATGGGGTTATTTTTATCGATGTTGCTGGGTTGTGCAGCGATCATCGCGATGTCGTCCTGGCTGAACGCGGCTGCTTTGGCAGGTGCGGCGGCCGTTGAACAACATCTGGCGCGCACGGTTCAGGATTATCAGGCATCGCTTGAGCAAGCTAACAGCATTGCGATTTCGGCCCAAGGGCTGGAACGTGACGTATCCCGTGTGCGTCAAAGTTTTGAAGATCTATCCGAACAAGAAGCCAGCGGCAATCTGTCAGGTCTGGCCGGGCGTGGTGCTGTTTTTCGCGTGTTGCGACAAAAGTCTCAGGAACTGGAAACACTGGAACGACAAATTGCAAGCCAACAGCCTTTAGTGGAAACGGCCTTTGCCGAGGGTAATCTAATTTTAAGCCGTATGCGGTCGCTAACTGTGGAACAGGGATCTGTTGAAACACGGTCAGTCGAGTTTTCAGAAGAAGCCGTACGCCTTGCAGGCGTCATTGCACAGTTGCGCCAATTGTCTGTTGCGCCGCTGGTTGAACGGGCCGCACAGGATTTATCGGCATCCGTCGTTTTGCCAGAACTTGATGGTAATACGGATTCGAACAGATCCGATCAGGCCGCAACGATTACATCAGTTTTGGCCGTTTTATCGCAACGCGCTGAAACGCTTCGTGTTGCAGCACAAGAGGTCATGGCGATGCCCGCCCCGACCGAGCCGGTTTACACGCCTATTTCAACCGCAGATGCTGTGATCAAATATGCACGTAATTTTGCCCCAAGCTGGGCCGGTGCCATCGCAATCGACCTTTTGCCTGGGGTTCTGGTTTTTATCTTGGCGGTCACGCAAGCTGCGATCCGGAACAGCCGTGGATATACCACGCTTGAAGATTCAATGACTTTGGCAGAGCTGCGTGTTGCACGGGCGGCGCTTGAAGATATTGAAAGCGGCGCACATCAACCTGCACCAGCAGATACAAAGCCTGTTACTTTGCCGCTTGAGGCAATCAGCCCTAGCACAAAACGCTGATATGGCCGACGTTCAGATAAAGCCAAGACGGGGTTTTACGGTCGTCACCGGTATCAAGCTGATGCTGTTTGCACAGCTTGGGATCGCTGTCTTTTTGGCTGCCGGTGATCTGTTCAGTCTTCGGTTTAATTTTCAGATGCCCACCCAGACCCCTACGTTGGAACGCCCGATCGCACCAGGGGATCAAACCCGCAGATATCGCCCCGAACAAGCGCCTGTGACGCCTTATACTGGCCCTGATATTGGCCCAATGGCCGAGCGTTTGCAGTTCGAAAAGTTTGGTGAAACGCTAAAGCTAAACGGTCAGATTGCACCTGGGGATGCAAAGCGCTTTGTGGATTATATTGATGGGTTGCCAAGTAAACCTAAGATGATTGAGCTGTTTAGCCCCGGTGGGTCCGTACAAGACGCGCTTGAGATCGGGCGACGCATTCGCGCCGATGAAATGAATACCAAAATTGTATCTGGGGCGGTGTGTCTGTCAGCCTGTCCCTATCTATTGGCGGCAGGGGTGGACCGTACGGTTGATGCCGAAGGATTTGTTGGCGTGCATCAGCATTATTTCGGTCAGAATACAGTTTTACCTGCATTTATGGCAGTCGAAGATATTCAGCGCGGTCAAGGTGAAGTGATGGGATATCTTGAAGAGATGGGCATTGATCCTTTGATCATGCAGCCAGCCTTGTTGACTCCACCGGATGAGATTTACATTCTAACCCCCGAGGAATTGGTGCAGTTCAATGTCGTCGGTGCTTAACGCATTCAGTTGAATACAGCTGTTAAAGCATAATCAATTGCGTCAGTAATTTGATCAATATCATCCGACGTAGCAATCAACGCAGGTGACAGACAAAGTGTGTTGTTAAAGCCTGGCACCGACCGATTTGTCGCGCCTATGATCACGCCATGCGACATGCAGTGGGCAACCACGGCTTGGACCATTTTTTCACCTGCAGGTTCTTTTGTTTTGCGATCCGCAACCAGTTCGGCCCCTGCAAAAAGCCCTTTGCCGCGGATATCGCCGATAACGTTATGCTTGTTCTGCAGCGCGCGCAGATTTTCCATCAGCCGATCACCCATCTTAAGGGTGTTGTTCAAAAGATCTTCGCGTTCGATAATTGCCATATTTTCAAGTGCTGCGACAGGTCCAGCCGTGCACCCGCCAAAGGTTGAAATATCACGAAAATACCCAAGCGGGTCGGTATCGTCTTTAAACATCTGGAAAACTGCATCTGTTGTCACTGTACAGGATATTGCGGCATAGCCAGAGGCAACCCCTTTTGCCATTGTCACGAAATCAGGCTTGATGTCATAGTTCTGATATCCAAACCATTCGCCAGTCCGTCCGACACCACAGACGACTTCGTCAATATGCAGTAGAATATCGTATTTCTCGCAGATCTCCTGAACACGTGGCCAATAGCCATCTGGTGGTGTGATAACACCCCCACCTGCTGTGATCGGCTCAAGACAAAGCGCACCGACGGTATCGGCACCTTCGCGCAGGATCACCTGTTCGATGGCGTTTGCCGCTGCCACACCATAATCAACGGCATCCGGAAACTGGTTGCGATATTCCAGACAGTGCGGAACGGATACAAACCCGGGCGTAAAGGGGCCATAATGCGCATTACGTTCACCTTGCCCACCTGCAGAAAGCGCCGCAATGGTCGTACCGTGATAGTCGCGTTCCCGGAACAGGATTTTGTATTTCTTACCGCCATGCACGCGGTGCGCAATTTGGCGCACCATTTTAAAGACTTTCTCGTTCGCTTCGGATCCTGAATTCGAATAATAGACACGCGATAATCCAGGCATTTTTTCGATCAGTTTTTTGGCAAACTGCGCCCCGGGGATTGAACCGGCCGAGTTGGAAAAATAGTTCATTTTGATCAGTTGATCGCGTACAGCATTCGCAATAGATGTACGGCCATACCCGACATTCACTGTCCAGACGCCACCGGATACAGCATCCAGATGTTCCTTGCCAGATGCATCCCAGACACGCATACCCTTGCCTTCGACGATAATCTTGGGGTCGTTTGTTTCCAATGATTTGTGCTGCATAAGATGATGCCAAACATGCGCACGATCCGCCTGAATAACGCCCGAGATATCATTGCCAAGATCTGTCATATCCATTGGATCGCCCCTTATCCCACACAAACGTGCTGCTTGTTGTGATAAAGTACCGTGCATGAATTCAAGATTTCGAATAGGGCCAGTATACCTGTTGGCTTAGTGCCAGATCGTTATAAGTCGATGGTGATTTCACCATCCATTTTCGCAGCTCGGGACTGGCATAGGATCATATGTGTATCGCGATCTTTATTCGATAGTACAAAATCGCGATGTTCGACATCGCCGTCCAGAACCTTGCATTTGCAAACCCCGCACAGACCATCTGCGCACTTTACATCCACATGAACGCCTGCCGCTAACAACGCATCTGTCGGTGCCTGATCTGCTTTAACTAGGATCGTTTTGCCCGTTTGCGCCAAACGCAGTTTGAAATCATGGTTGATATAGTCCGGCACATCCGGGGTCGAAAAATATTCTAGATGCTGCGCATCTTCCGGGAAGCCATTTGCGATGGCTGTTTCCATCACAGCATTCATATAGCTTTCTGGGCCGCAGGTATAAACATGGGCGTCATCGCGGTATTTCAGTACTTTGGGTAAATCCGCGCGTGTTCCTTCATCCGAAAAATGCAGATGCACCTTGTTGGCCCATGGCATGGCTGGAATGTCAGTCAGAAAGCCAGCCGTATTACAGGATGAACAACTATAATGCAGCGCGAAATCTGCACCGATGGCGTGTAAACGGTGCGCCATAGCGATCATTGGCGTGACCCCGATACCGCCCCCCATTAGATAGGTAAAACTGGCGTGTTCGTTCAATGAAAAATGATTGATCGGGTGCGATATGAATACGCGACGACCTTTTTCGAAAATGCGGTGCATCAGTTTTGACCCACCTCGACCAGAATCTTCGCGCAAAACGGCGATCTGATATTTACTGTTATCCGATGGATCGCCTGACAATGAATATTGGCGGAAAAACTCAGGCGCTACGACCACGTCGATATGCGCCCCTGCGGTCAATGGGGGCAGGGGGCTGCCATCGGGTTTGCAGAATTCGTATTTTGTTATGGCGTCGGTCATGGCTTCGACCTTGGACAGGATCACCTGAATAACCGGTGCAGCGCCTTTGTCCGCAGTGTATATATGTTCCGGTGGCAAACCTGCCGCGCGGCGGCGTTTGTGATCATCGGCTGTGATCATCAACCTATATGCATCAATTCCGGCTTCACGGTTCATTGGATAAGGCCAGGCATAGGGTGGTGGTGCCAGTGGGGCGGGATATACGGCCAAAGTTTGATCTTCGAACTTGAGATCAAGATCCTTCTGCAAGGGCCTTGCATTCACCGGGTTGGCCGAAGGGCGATAAGCCCCGTCATCCACCATCTCAAGGTCCCACCACCATTTCTTAACCGGATTGATCTGTCCGTTGCCAACTATGTCGTCCAGCTTTGCCAAAGCCTTGGCTGTCGCAGGCAGGTTCATCGCGACCCATCGAAATGGGGCTTCTGCAAACAAACCTTCAAGGTTCCAGGGGCAGGTTTTCATACACCGCCCGCACATCGCACCATTTTTCTGACTAACGCGATAGGTCGTGCATTTTTGGCTGTCCGATTTCCAAATCTCATAGCCGTTGAACATCAGCTTTGGTCCAGCCGTAATCGCACCGCTGGGGCATTCGCGGGCACATTTATTGCAAGCCTCGCAGAATTTTTGCAGGCCAAAGTCGATCGGTTTGTCGTGCGCCATCGGCATGTCGGTGGTTACGATCCCCGATTTCAGACGTGGCCCAAGGAAAGGGTTCAGGATCACCTCTCCGATGCGGCTGACTTCACCCAGGCCGGACAGCAATAAAAGGGGCGGGTGCAGAACTTCGTCATCCATGACCGAATGCACGCGTGCGGTATGACCCAAGTTGCGCAGATGTTGCGCCAACACGCCGCCAAGAAGTGAAAACCGCAGATAGGCGCGCATTGATTGGGCGCAGGCGATCCAATCGTCACCCGATGCGCCTTCCATTGTTTCATGACCTTGGTCGATGATCATAGAAATCGCGTTTTTATGATAGGGCGTGATGGGATTACCGACCGCATCATGACTGTAATATGTCCAATCTGGGCAAGTGCTTAGTCCGACAGCATCGACGCCCAGAAAATAAAGTGCTGCCTTGATATTATCGGCATTCCGGACGGGATCATTTGTGGATGCATGGATCTGCGCCGCGTCACCATCCTGTAATAATACAAATGCCCCAAGCGACGGGCGAAACGCAAAAGCCGATGCAGACTTACGCACGTAATTGCCGTTTTTCGTCGCTTCTTGCACCGATTTACCAAGATCACCGAACAGCCCCCGTGCAAACATATTGGCACGTTTGGGAACACGGGCGACATTCGCGGTATCGATATAGGTGGTGGGGTCATCCACCCGTTTCAAAGTTTCAAACGGATGTGGACCATCCTTGAAGTCACGCTTGGCAAAAGCATCACGGCGATGGGCTGATTTGTCGTGTCTGCCGGTTCCAAGACGATAGCTGACGGGTGTGTTTTGATCTGACGCCAAAGGTTGGTCCGGTGTCATGACAAGCGTTGTGGTCAAGACGGCGACGCCAAAATCCGACCCGACGAATGGGTTTACGGTGCGGCCATCCTGCACAATCGCCAAACCTGCCTGCACAGTCAGTTTGTCCAGATGTACATCGCTGGCCGCAGCCGAATGCGCACGGGCATCCCAACCCAACGTGCGGATATAGTTGGCCAGTGTTACAGCCGTTTCCATACCGCGCAGGCAAGCCCGATGGGGCAGTGCATCCTGTATCCAATCGCCGCCCACTTCAGCCTGGCCCGGCGCGCGCGGATGATCGTAAAGAAACACAATCGCATGGGTGTGATGGCGACATTCGGCAGGTGGCGCGCGCATACTTTCCCTTAGGCCGGCCATAATCACATCAATGCCAGCCGCCAATGTCTTGGGCTGCATCGTTTCGATTTTTTGTGCCAAACGATCCACATCGGGGTTGTGCAGTGGGTCATCCAGCCACGCATCTTGCGGAATTTCACATATGCCCACCATCGCCGCATCGCAATAATAGCCAAAAGCTTTCAGATGTTGTGCACGTTCTTCCTGGCTGACAGGGATTTCAGCTGTCTCTTTATTAATCAATCCATCGCGTGTCGCATCCAGCATGGCCTGATAGTCCTGCATGGCGTTCACGATGCTTAAAGGATCATCGGGTCTGCGAAAGGAAAGCCCCTGCATGGGACCAAGTCCGCTGGTATCAACCGCCACCATGCGTTTCAGCTTTTCCAATGGATAGCCACCCAGATGAACCGGACGGTTGCGATATGAAAACAGCTTGCCCATGGGCCGTTGTCAGAACCTGTTCAGGCTGATGTCTTCGCCCTGATGCAGCTTTTGAAGAAGCGCATGTAATGTCGCAATTTCACCATCTGCCAGCTTGGCTTGCATCCTTGCGTTATTCTCAATCGCAAAGGGTGTTCCCTTTTGAACAAGCGCTTTACCAGAATCACAAATTTCGACTTTGGTTGTTCTTTTATCGTCAATGCCTGCTTTTCGGGCGATTAGACCATCATTTTCCATCTGTCTTAATGCACGGCTTGTTGACGTACGGTCAATGCCAACAAAGTTAGCAATATCAGAGGGATAGCATAGGTTTTCATTATTGATTGCAAGGAGGATACACCATGTCGTTCTGGTCAAACCTAAAGATTTAAGCTTTTCATCTAGGAATTTTTCCTGCAACCTAGACGCGAGGGTGAGCTGATAACCAAGCGATCTATGTAATCTGTATCGTGATGACTTTGACATGATAGGCACTGTCAAACATGTGTCGGCAAGTGTCAAACCGTGATCAGAAAGCGTGATTTCAAAAAATTGATCTGTTACAATCAGGTTGTATCTTAAGTTGTATTTCGTGGTGTGATTTTTAGATTTACGACACTCGGGGAGGAATACACTTGCTGCAAACTATGGGGGTCCTTTTCGATAAGGACGGTACTCTTTTTGATTTTCACGCAACTTGGGGCGCATGGACCGGCGGGCTGTTGCTGCGGCTGGCGGGTGGTGATCATGCACGGGCTGACATATTGGCGCGGGCTGTGGGATATTGTTACCAAACCCGCAGTTTCGCAAGTGATAGCCCGATTATTGCAGGGACACCTGGCGAAATTGCTGAATGCTTGTTGCCCTACTTACCAGGGACGACGCCGTTTGCATTGATCACACGAATGAACGCCTCCGCCGCTACGGCACCACAAGTGGAAGCGGCTCCATTGATACCGATGCTGGGGCGTTTACGGGCACAAGGGATGCGTCTTGGCGTGGTCACAAATGATGCGGAAAGCCCTGCAAGGGCGCATTTGCAAAAAGCGGGCGTGGCAGATTTATTTGATTTCATCGCCGGATTTGATAGCGGCTTTGGTGCCAAGCCGCAGCCCGGGCAATTGATTGCCTTTGCCGACCGTATGGGGCTTGATCCTGCGGACGTGCTGATGGTTGGGGATAGCAGGCATGATATGTTGGCCGCCCGCGCTGCTGGAATGCGCCGGATTGGTGTTTTGACGGGGCTGGCCACTTATGACGATCTAAGTTCGCTGGCCGAAGTTGTGCTTGATCACGTGGGGCTTTTGCCTGCGTGGATGAATGATCAGACAAAAACTGAAACTGCGGCCTGATATTTAAAAACGACACAATTCGTCGTTTTCTGAAGGGCCTTTTCTTGGCGCTGATGTCTTTTTGAAGACGGAAGACAGGGAAAGGATACCGCATGGCAGACGCTGGAACACGCCGTCGCAGGGGTGGGGGACGCGCCGGTGCCGTAACACGGCGCGGTCATGCTGTGATCGAACAGATGCCATGGAGCATCCCTATCAATAATGATCGCCCGACCGAGCCTTTGACCGAAGATGGTGTGCAGGCAATCCACGAAGGCGCCATGCGTATTCTAGAAGAGATTGGCATCGCGATTTACAACGATGAAGCGCGTGCAATTTTCAAGGAAGCGGGCTGTATCGTTGATGGAGATAACGTGCGTATGGGGCGCGAATTCATTATGGAGATGGTAGCGCTGTCGCCAAGTGAGTGGACTATAACCCCACGCAATCCAGATCGGAAAGTCACCATTGGTGGCAAGAATATGCTGTTTACCAATGTATCGTCCCCGCCCAATTACTGGGATCTTGAACTTGGGCGGAAAATCCCTGGCCGCCGTGAACACTGTCAGAATTTGCTGAAACTATCGCAGTATTTCAATTGCATTCATGTCATTGGCGGGTATCCGGTTGAACCCGTCGATTTACATCCAAGTATTCGCCATCTGGATGTGATATTCGATAAATTGACACTGACGGATAAAGCAATTCATGGTTATAGTCTTGGCAAAGAGCGCATCGAAGACATTATGGAAATGGTTCGGATTGCAGGTGGTTTAACCCAGGAAGAATTCGAAGAAACGCCACGGATGTTTACCAACATCAACTCGACGTCGCCTTTGAAACACGACATCCCGATGCTGGATGGCTGGATGCGATGCGCGCGTCGTAATCAAGGATTAATCGTGACACCTTTTACCTTAGCCGGTGCGATGGCCCCCGTCACGATGGCAGGTGCTGTGGCGCAATCTTTGGCCGAAGGGTTGTGTGCTGTGGCTTTGGCCCAATATATCCGCCCTGGTGCCGCCTGTATGATTGGGACATTTACATCCAATGTTGATATGAAATCGGGGGCGCCAGCCTTTGGCACGCCTGAATATATGCGCGCCACTCAGATGACGGGGCAGCTGGCCAGGTTTTACGGGCTGCCCATGCGTGCGTCAGGCGTTTGCGCCGCCAATGTTCCCGATGCTCAGGCCACATGGGAGACATCGAATTCACTTTGGTCAGCTGTCAACTCGGGTACGAATTTTGTTTACCATGCGGCCGGTTGGCTGGAAGGTGGTCTGATCGCCAGTCCCGAAAAATTCGTAATGGATTGCGAGATTTTGCAGCATATTCAGAAGTATTTCGACCCAGCGATCACTGCGACAGGCCCTGATGAAATCGCATTGGATGCCATTCGCGATGGCGATGCCGAAGGCAACTTCTTTGGAATTGCACATACCCAAGAACGGTATTCCACAGCATTTTATCAGCCGTTTCTGTCAGATTGGCGAAATTTTGAAGGGTGGGAGCTGGACGGCGCTGTCTGGACCCACGAACGTGCGCACCGTATTTTCAAAGAAATCATCGAAAATTTCGAAGCGCCCGCACTGGATATAGCGATCCATGAGGAATTATCAGATTTTGTAGCGCGCCGAAAAGCCGAAGGTGGTGTTCCCACAGACTATTAAATTTTCAGTCAAAATCGACATATTTTACGCGCCAGATATATCAAAATAGATCTAAACATTCTGAGTTGTTTGGTCTTTTTTAATAAGCTCCCGCCTATTTTAATCTGAGGTATGGGAGAGACTTGAATGCACGGCTTGATAAATTGCGCGCTTGAACGCTTTGTGCGCGATACATATGGATCGCCGATCTGGGCAGATGTGATACGCGCATCCAATATTGAAATCGATACGTTCGAGGCAATGTTGAGTTATAAAAACAATATAACTTTTCAAATTCTGACAGCCCTTAGCCAAACGCTTGAAAAACCTCCGGGCGAGGTTCTTGAAGATATCGGTATGTATCTGGTATCCCATTCAAACAATGAAGCCCTGCGTCGTCTGATGCGCTTTAGTGGCGTGACGTTCGAAGATTTCCTCTATTCGCTCGATGACTTGCACGACCGGGCAAGGCTTGCAGTTCCTGATCTAACGTTGCCTGATCTTGAACTTCTTGAAGAGGTGGGCGGACAATTTGAGCTGCTCGTTCGGGCAAATATGCCCGGTATTGGTTTTGTCCTAATGGGGGTTTTACGTGCAATGGCTGATGATTATGGCGCGTTGGTTTTTCTGGAACATAAAGGTAATGTGGCCAATTGTGAAAAACTCTCTATCAGCTTGTTGGAAAACAGTTTCTCGGAAGGTCGTGAATTCCACCTTGGTCGCGCTGTAGGGGAGTAAATAATGCAAATACCAACATCCCTGATTCCAACCTTCAATAAACTGTTGCCGATGCATTTGTCCTTAAGCGGCAATGGTGAAATTTTGCATACTGGACCAACACTGGAAAAGCTTAATATCTGTACCAATATTTGTGGTCAGAATTTTCTGGATCTTTTTACAGTATCACGCCCCAGGAACATCAAAACCATTGACGCACTTTTTGCGTCAAACGGACGTAATTTGCATCTGCATTTGCGCAACGACGAAACGGTAAAACTGAAAGGTGTTATTATTCCAGATGCGGATGACGATGGTGGATTGATCAATCTGTCCTTTGGGATTGGCGTGATTAAAGCTGTGACGACATTCGGTCTGACCAGCGCTGATTTTGCACCAAATGATCTGACCATCGAAATGCTCTATCTGATCGAAGCGAAATCAGCAGCTATGGATGAATCGCGAAAGTTGAACCGACGTCTTCAATCGGCCCGGATCGTAGCCGAAGAAAAAGCATTTACTGATGGTTTGACGGGGTTGAAAAATCGCCGTGCAATGGATGATTTGCTAAAACAACTGATTGATAAGGGCATTCCTTTTGCACTGATGCATTTGGACTTAGATTATTTCAAAGCGGTCAATGATACTTTGGGGCACGCGGCTGGGGATCATGTTTTAAACCGAGTTGCCAAAATCCTATCAGAGGAAACGCGCGACAGTGACACTGTTGCACGTGTGGGTGGGGATGAATTCGTTGTGATCCTTCCTAAAAACCCGCCGATCGAAAAGATTGAACTTTTCGCTAATCGTATCATCAAGCGTTTACAGCAACCCATTCCGTTCAAGGGGGATTTTTGTCATGTTTCCGTAAGTGCAGGCACCACCATCAGCAACTTTTATACAAAGCCTGATGTGGATCAGATGTTGCTGGATGCCGATCTGGCCCTTTATGCATCCAAGCACAAGGGGCGTGCTGCCCATACACTTTATACGGGCGATCTAAGGAAAAATGAAACTGCAGGATCTGAAACAGAGGCGTCACATCAAAAAATTGCTTAAAGACATGGTTATGCAATCAATGCCTTGTGATACCTTTTCTAAAATCAAACATCTCTGCCGTTGGCTTGGGCAGGTTTCATTATGTTCTGGCTTTTTCAAATCGCGCCCAAGCGATCTCAAAGTCTTTGAAATCAAAATCAGGCATTCTGGCTGCATCAAGAATGATGCGCTCTGTTTCGATTAACTTGGTAATAGCATCTTCTAGCTTGTCGATCAAAATGCCCGGAATGACCAGCGCACCATGGCGGTCCGCATGAACCAGGTCGTCTGGCCGTACTGTCAGACCAAAGACTGTAACGGGCGTGTCAATTTCGGTCACGTGCACAAACCCATGACTGGGGCCTATGGACCTTGCGATAACCGGGAACCCATCTGGAAGATCGCCAAGGTCACGCATCACACCGTTGGTCAAAGCACCCGACAAACCAAAACCCTTATGAATGGTCGTGTTGATTTCACCCCAATATGCACCGATAGCCGCATCGCCGTCCTGATCTTCGATTACAGCAACCGCGGGATCAGAGCATTGGGACATGTAACGGTAATACTCCGTTCGGCGCGCTCGGATTACCTCTGCATCCTCTGCCGGGGGTGCTGCAGCTTTTATCTTTGCCGTGCGGGCATATCCTACGATCGCGCCGTTTTTCGGCGCTGATGATAAAACAGTGCCGCGTGTGAAATCATCAAACCCGCGTTTGCCTTCGGCCACTTCAATGGCGTTGCAGACTGTCGGTGTGTCGACCTGACGAAGTAGATCCAGAAGGGTTTGTTTCATATATCCTCTAACCAGCGAAGCAGTGCCGCTGTTGTCTGTTCAGGTTGTTCCAAAGTCGGAAGATGTCCTGCATTCTGAATGATTTGCAAATTAGATTTTGGGATAAGGCTGTGTATTAGTTGATGCCGTTCGACAGGACAAAGCGTATCATTCTTGCCGCATAAAACCAGCGTGGGAACGTGGATCTTTTGCAATGTATGTTGCTGATCCGGTCTATCCCGCAAGGCAATGGACTGACGGACAAAAACATCGGCGCCAAGATCCATCGCCATATCCATGCACAGATCAAGGATTTGATCACGATCCGGACCATCGGCCAGATAGTTGGGCTTCATCTCATCGCGCATGATGGTGCGTAAATGGCCCTTGCGCACTTTTTCAATTTGGGGTTTTCGGCGCGCTTTTACGTCGGGCGCCTCGGCAAGTGCATTGGTATCCATCAACGCAAGGCCAGCCACTCGGTCCGGGGCTTGGGTAAATATCTGCATAGCGACGATCCCACCCATACTTAGGCCCGCCAAAGCAAAACGAGGCGGCGCATTTTGCAATACGTCAGCGGCCAATGCCTGAACGGTATCGTAGTCGGTTATGGGCGCAACATGTATGGCCCGCCGTTTCCCCAGCACAGCAATTTGTGGCATAAAAAGCCGTGCATCACACATCATTCCGGGTAACAGAACAAGCGGTGTCATGTCACCAGCGACGCGCCTTCAGACAAAGCGCTAAGCTTGGCGTAAGCGATATCCGGGTCCACTGCGCCAAACCCTGCAAAGGTGCCAAACCCGCAATCGCTGCCTGCGATCACACGTTCTGCGCCGACGATATCAACAAAGCGCGCGATACGTTCTGCGACAAGTTGTGGATGTTCCACGAAGTTCGTTGTCGTGTCGACCACCCCTGGCACAAGCACCTTGTCATCTGGAATATCGGATTTGCGGTCACGAAAGACTGCCCATTCATGGCCGTGGCGTGGGTTTGAGGTTTCAAACAGCACGTAACGCGCTTTGGTTGACATCAACGTGTCGAACATTTTCGACATAGGAATATCGCAGACATGTGGCCCTTCGTAATTACCCCAACAGATATGAATACGGACCTTTTCAGCAGGGATATCGGACAGGGCGTGGTTTAGCGCCTCGACATGGCTGGCAGCGATTTTGATAAAATCTTCGTCCGACAAATCTGCAAACAGCATGTGCCGTGACAATGCCAGATCCGGGCAATCCAGCTGCAGATCAAGCCCCGAGGCGATGATGGTTTCATACTCGGCCTTCATGGCATCAGCTAATGCGGCAAGATAGGCATCGCGGGTTTTATAATAATCATTCTGCAAAAACAGTGATATAACCCCAGGTGACGCCGCATTCATGAAACCACGCTGCATACCATGCGTAGTCATGGCCGTTTTTAGATTGCTGATATCTTTTTCCAGTTCACCCTGACCCTTTGATTTGACCTCGCCCACGCACATGGGGCGAGCGTACTTAGGGGTCCCACCGTCATTGGCAAGACGTTCCAGAAACTTTGGGAACAGTTTCAGATCGGCCGGAGGATTGCGCGGACTGTCGCCGTCAAATCCGGTATAGCGATCTTTCACATATGTGGCATAGCTGATTTTAGATGTCTCACCATCCGACACGATATCCACGCCGGCTTCGACTTGCTTGCGGACAGTCTCAGATACGGCATTTGTCATGGCCGTGTCGAATTTATCTGTGTCATAGGGTGTCTGGTTTTCGCGTGCAAAAATGAAATCGACGACTTCTTGGGTACGGGGCAGGCTGCCAACATGTGTTGTCAGGACTTTTGTCATACTATTTCCCTTTCCATGTGGGGCCAGCAGGGTCAGTCGTGGCGGTGATGCGGTAAAGGCTTGCTTCGCCCGTCATGCACGGCGCGATAGTATAGGGTGTTTCAGCATGAATGGAGGCCGTATCGCCCGGGTTCAACGTCTTTTGCAGATCCCCGCAAGTCAAATGCCAATGCCCGCGCATCGGCATCAAAACAGTCGGCATCGCGGCACTTGCAGGGTTGATCTGGGCACTTTGGCGGGTCAGAAAATCAACTTCAAACCCCGGTTTATCTTTCAATATGCCATGCTCACCAATAACCAAGGCAGGGTTACGATCTGCCAGGGCCACCATATTCAGGTATCGCGCAACATGGTTTGGCACGACATCATGACTTGTGGGCTCTGGAAAGGTGGTCAAATCTTGGTCTGTCAGCACAGGCATAGGCGCGACGCCATCTGGTAATTTTTCGCCCTTTTTCGTATCATAAAGCTTACCTTTTTCCGACAGGATCAACCCGTGATCTGCAGCGTCCTGAATGACCTGCGGCGCCCAGATTACCCCGCCACCTGCATCATCCCCGCCAAGGATCGCCATGATCATTCCGTAATCGGTGCCAATATTTTCAAACCCGCGAAAAATGCCGGTGGGGATATTGATGATATCCCCTTCCTCTAATACGACTTCGCCAGCCGTGCCCCAACGACCCCAGAAAAACCGCCATCGGCCTTTCAGAACAAAAAAGACTTCGGCCGTGCGGTGGGAATGCAATGAGTTACGACATTTCGGAGGCTGCCCCGCAGCGCCAATGTTAAACCCATGTGGGATATTGATATGTACATGCTGATCAGGGCTTTCTGACACGCCGCCCCCGATGATCGTGAAATTTTCCTTTTGATTTGATCCAGGCGTATGGGCATCAATAAAGGCCGTTTTACAAGGAATCAGGTCACCATATCGAACAATCTGTATGTTGCCTTGGGTCATCGAATGCTCCTGTCATACAGATGAAGTGGCGCGGTTATGCATTGGGTTGCGCAGCTTTGTGCATCAACGTTGTGTTTCATAAGGCACCTGTATGCAGCAGGATTTGTTTCCAAACAGCCGTTTCATCGAATAAGACATATTCGCGGCGCAGCCCCCAAGGGCCGAATTCAGCATGGGATATGCCCATGACATAGACATCCGTGCCGGTTGGTTTGCCAAAGCTGCCCCAGCCTGAATGTCTACCGTGTAGTGACCAACGGATTGCAGCACGGGGCGGCATCATCGGGTCATCACGGCCAATCTGATGGTGGATTGTGAAGGTTGCATCGGGCAACGCCGCGCGCAGGCCCATCCAGAAACGATCGGCTGCGTCTGGGCTATGGGCGGTTATCCCACCGGGATATTCAAGCTGGCAGGCACGATCGTATTCCGCGGGAATTGCCGCCATGTCTGCCCCCATGATCCGTGTCAGCAGATCACCATAACGCTGACCCCATTCGTTTTCATTTCCATGTCCTTGATAGGGGCCCGGTTGGTCAATGGTAGGGGAAAACGGTTCAGATGCCATCTGTGGTCCGCCCTCAAACGCGATGATATCACGGGCATACTCTGCCGGGTCCAGACCCATCTGACGCACAATCGCGCCTTGATCCCGGATCAGCCATTCATCATTGATCTGATTGTTGATCGCATGACAATCCGCGATGATCCGATAACCCAGCTTGCGACCTGACGCCTTGCCGTAAACACCATCGCCCAGATGTGTGGCTGTTGAATAAAGCCGATGCGATGACAACATCCCGTCCTCGGGTGTTCCGCTCCAGATAACGTCTTCACCAAGCAGTGTTCGATCGGGAAATTCGGCCAGCGTTGCCATTGTTGCAGCGATGACGTCCTGATTGCCTATCACGACTGAGCTAGGCGACCGCACAACAATATCGTCAGAGTAATAGGCATGCAGTGTCGCGATTTTGCGATCTTCCCAAATCTCTTTCGTGATGCCGATGATATAGTCAGGGAAGTCTTTGAATTTTGGGTCAAAGCCCTTCATGTGTGCCATCCTTCGGGAATACGGGCCGAACTACGAATGATCAGCGGGCCGTCGATTTCGATTTTCTGCGTCGGGCGGTTTTTATCGCCAATTTGGGCAAGAATGGTTTCAACCGTTGCATCGACCATCCTGTTGACCGGCTGTCGCACCGTGGTCAAATCATAGGCCGCCCAGCTTGCCAAAGGCACATCGTCAAACCCGATGACCGAAACATCATCAGGGACTGACATATTATATTCGTGTCTAAGCGTATCAAGCACGGCAAAAGCCATATGATCATTACCAACGAAAATGGCGTCCGGTCTATTGGGCAGGGCCATCAGATCGCGCGTTGCCTGTGCGGACACATCGCGACTGTACATACCGTCTATCACTGCGACGGGTGTTTTTTCATGTTTGGCTAGCCCGTCAATGAAACCCCTTATACGGTCACGGCCGGTCGAAGACCCGCCCCAACCTGCAATGTGGGCGATATGGCTATGTCCGCCTGCAACAAGAAAATCCGCGATTTTGCGTGCGCCATTTTCGTTGGCCGAGGTCACACTGGACAGCCCTGATCCATCCTGTGCACGGTTGAACATGACAACAGGAATTCCTGCTGCCGCACAGCGTCCAGTCAGTTCGCTGGTCATTCCGACGCTTGCGGTGATGATGCCATCGACCTGATAATCGATCAATTCTTGCATTACCTTATCAATCGCTTCTTGTGTATTGGTCGCAGTAAAAATCAGGATGTGATAGCCACGATCCTGGAGCGCATTTGACAAACGTTCCAGGGCAATTGGGTAAAACTGGTTATCCAGGTAGGCGACAACCAATCCGATGATCCTGCTTTTGCCCGTGATCATTGCGCGCGCCAAGGCATTTGGGCGATATCCTAACTTCTCGGCGGCTTTTCGAACTTTCGTAATCGTCTCTTTTGACGCCGATGCGCCTGGGGTGAAAACACGGCTAACGGCTGACTGACTAACCCCGGCCAGTTTTGCAACGTCCAACGATGTGACCCGCAGTTCTGTCATTAATCCGCCGTCCAACCCCCATCAATCAAAAGCGATGTGCCTGTAATCAGCGCAGCTGCGTCCGAGGCCAGAAAAACTACTGCGCCCATGATATCTTCAACCTCGCCTATGCGGCCCAATTTGATTTTCTCATTAATCCATTTCATGCGGTCTGGGTTCGAAAATGTCGGTTCTGTTAGGGGGGTGCGAATGAAGGTTGGGCAGATGGTATTTACCCTGATCTGATGCGGTCCCCACTCAATCGCCATGGATTTTGTAAAACCTTCGACGGCGTGTTTGGTGCCACAATAAACCGCACGATCAATGGCGCCCACATGGGCCATCTGGCTTGAAATATTGATCAAACTGCCCGGTTTATTCGCAATCAAAAGCCCTTTTGCAATGGCACGGGTCAGGAAATACGCGCCTTTGACATTCAGATTTGTCACCGCATCATAATCAGGTTCAGTTGTATCTGTCGCAGGGGTGTGGCGCGCCAGACCGGCCGAATTTACCAGAATATCGTATGGTCCCTGATCGGCGACCGCGGTTTCCGTTTTTGCAATGTCGCATATATCAAGGGGCAGTACGCTGACTTGCATTCCTTGTGCCGTCATTTCGTCTTTCAGGGCATTCAACTTGCCAGTTCCGCGCGCAACCAGTGTCACATGTGCGCCTGCTTCGGCCAAAGCGACGGCGCAGGCCTGCCCGATACCCGAAGACGCCCCCGCCACCAAAGCGCGTTTGCCATCAAGGCGGAAAGATGGGGTTTTTGGCAAAGTCATTGGAAAACCTTTGAATTTTGGGCTTTATTGAATTCACGCATGCGTGCCATGACATCAATGCCAATCTGATCATAGACATGCAGCAAATCGACAAGCACCCAGTTTTCGCGGATCAAGCCATTTTCCAATCGCCAAAAATCCAGACTGCGTAATTCAATTTGTTGACCTGTGGGCGGCAAGCCAAGCCAGCCATCTTGTGACAAGGTCTGGCGCATGTTCGGCCATCCGGTTTCTGCAACATATTGACCTTGAGCGATCCAGTGCGACATCAGCCCGTCTGGGTCCAATGCACGGTCTGGCATGGCATTCAAAAAAGGGATCTGATGCCAGTTTCGAAATCCATCAATCCCGCGACATGTTCCAATACCGGCTGGGCCGTACCAATTAAAATGTGGATGCCAAAAGTGCGGCAGTTTCATAATCTCGGGCCCGCCCTGGCTAGGATGTTGAACCATTGCGGCCAGCATCTCCAATACGTGCTGCATGGGTTTGTTGCCGTCGCCATCGGTTGTCAAACCGTCTTGCGATGCTGGTGCAGGCGTTGTCATAAATCGCCCCAATTGTGGGGCAAGGGGCCATGCAGCGGCTTGCATCATCAATTCGGGGATGTCCCAAATAGCCTGTATTTCGACAATTTGACTGGCTTTGATCCGAAAGAATTCATGGTATCGCATATGGACCAGATGGCCTGTGGGCAGGATATCCAGAAACGGATGCGTGAAGGTGCCCATATAATTTCCGCAAGTGCCAACCCAATCTTGCCCTTCAGGTGTGGTGCCAGCCAAAACAATCATATCACGGCGTTCAAGGTCGGGCAGGGCAGTCAAAAGTGGCTTATAAGTCTTGTTATAAAAGGGCTGTGAACCTTGCAGCGTTCCAAACGGATGACACATGTGGATGGTCGCGCCAGGCGCGATAATCTGGCCCAATATTTCTTGAAGTGTGCTTTCCTCAAAACCTTGTAATGGTGCGATGACGTCTTTCAGCGCAGCCGACAGGGTCATTCCACGGCCTTTCCATAGGCCACATTCCGCCCCCCGTATCGGCGTACGCGGATATTGCATTGTTCAGCGTGGCCCACGAACCCTTCCAACATGCACAGACGTGATCCATATTCACCGATTTCAGCGGCAGCCTGGTCTGTTGTGATCCTTTGATAGCTGTGCGTTTTCAGAAACTTGCCAACCCAAAGCCCGCCAGTATAGCGCCCGGCTTTTTTCGTGGGCAAGGTATGGTTGGTGCCGATGACCTTGTCACCATTTGCCACATTGGTACGCGCTCCCAGAAACAGCGCTCCATAGCTGTGCATATGCTCCAAAAACCAATCATCACGATCGGTCATGACCTGAACATGTTCAGACGCAATATCATTGGCCACATCCAACATTTCATCATAGGTATCACACAGGATCACTTCGCCGTAGTCACGCCAACTTATGCCTGCAGTATCAGCTGTGGGCAGGATCTCCAAAAGTCTGCCGACTTCGGTCAATGTGTCTTCGGCCAATTTGCGGGAATTTGTCACCAGTACTGCAGGTGAATTATATCCGTGTTCGGCCTGCCCCAAAAGGTCGGTCGCACAAAGTTCGGCATCTACAGTTTCGTCTGCGATCACCATGGTTTCGGTGGGGCCGGCGAACAGATCAATTCCCACCCGCCCATAAAGCTGCCGCTTGGCTTCGGCGACAAAAGCATTGCCGGGGCCAACCAGCATATGCACCGGATCAATTGTCTGAGTTCCGATCGCCATGGCACCCACAGCTTGCATGCCGCCCAATACGTAAATCTCATGTGCGCCGCCCATATGCATCGCGGCCACGATGGCGGGATGCGGCGCGCCATTCACCGGCGGGGCTGATGCCACAATACGCGGCACCCCCGCAACTTGCGCCGTTAGAACCGACATGTGAGCTGACGCAACCATTGGGAATTTCCCCCCCGGAACGTAACACCCCACGGATTGCACCGGAATATTTCGGTGACCCAATATAACACCAGGCATCGTTTCGACTTCGATATTAGTCATTGAGGCGCGTTGTGCTTCTGCAAATGTTCTGATCTGAGTTTGGGCGAACCTGATATCATCCATGTCGCGGGCCGATACCTTTTGTATTGCGGCTTCAATCTCTGATGTGGTTAACCGAAATGATGCGGGTTCATATTTATCGAATTTTGCAGACAGCGCACGAATGGCGGCATCGCCGTAGTTTTCAATATCTTGTAATGTATCTTCGACAATCTTGCGGGTTTTTGCATCATCTTCGGCGCGCTCAGCGTCGGGTTTCCCTTGTTTAAGATAGCTGATTGTCATGCGTGCCTCGGGTCAGATCCGGGTGCCAGTCGTGCTGTCAAACAGATGGCAGATTGAAGGGGGAATAGCGGCCATAAACGGGGCGCCAATGTCTGCACGAAAATCCTTGGGGGCTTTGACGGACACAAGATTACCATCAACCTTAACCGTCACCATTGTCGCATCACCCAAAAGTTCCAGAGAATAAATGGGCGCGTTCAGTTGACCTTGATCTGCGATTTCAGCATCTTCCGCGCGAAAGCCAAGTGTCACAGGACCACCGACAGATGCGGGCAATCCCGTTATCGTGACATGTTGGGCAGTGAATGTGCCGTTTTCCAAATGTCCCATCATCAGGTTCATGGCGGGGCTGCCAATGAAGCTGGCAACGAATGTATTCGCAGGATTATCGTAGATATCAGTGGGCGTGCCCATTTGCTGCACGATGCCTTTGTTCATGACCACGACGCGGTCGGCCAATGTCATCGCCTCGATCTGATCGTGGGTGACGTAAATCGTGGTTACTTTAAGTTCATGGCTTAAATTTTTAATTTGTGCACGGGTTGATACCCGCAGTTTCGCATCCAGATTGGATAAAGGTTCATCCATCAGAAAGACATTCGGTTCACGGACAATTGCGCGTGCCAAAGCCACACGTTGGCGTTGCCCGCCAGACAGTTCAGCCGGTCGGCGGTGCAGAAAATCTGTTAATTCAACCATTTCAGCCGCGCGGCGCACACGTGCATCGTGGGTCGCAACATCAGATTTGCGGACTTTCAACGGAAAGCGAATGTTTTCATAGACATTCATATTCGGGTAAAGCGCATAACTTTGGAACACCATCGCAACATCGCGGTCTTTCGGATCCAGATCGTTGACCCGTTTTCCATCAATCAGAATGTCGCCTTCGGTTGCCTCTTCCAAGCCTGCAATCATGCGCATCGTCGTTGTCTTGCCACAACCAGACGGGCCAAGCAGAACCAGAAACTCACGATCTTTGATGGTCAGATCAAAGTTGGCGACACCAACAAAGCTGCCCCATCGTTTCGATATATTTTGCAGCTTGATTTCAGCCATTTCAGCTCGTTGATTTGCATACGATTGCATATGTTTAGGCGCGAATTAAAAATACATCAAGCTATATGTAAAAGTAATAATCTGTCGTGGTCGGGTAAAAATTCTTGCTTTTCACAGTAATCTCCAAGATTAATTGCAAACGTATGCAAGCAAAATTCGATTCGAATATGTGTGGTCTTGGCGCAGTAGAACTATAATAAAAAGTACGCATCCTGATTTTGGCAGGACATCAACAGAGGGGTTAAAACCGTGATAACTTGGAAAACTACGGCTTTGGCATCGGCGTTTGCTGTGCTTGGAACGACTGCGTCAATGGCGGATTGTGGTATAACAAGCGGCAAGGTTTCGATACTTGGAAATGACTTCCCTGCCATACAGGCGTTGGTCGAAGCAGCAAAGGAATGTGCCGGGAACGGTGTCAGCGTATCATCCAATCTGACCACAGAACACCGCGACATCCAGGTTGCCGCCTTGACTGCAAATCCTGCGCAATACAGCAGCGCGATTGTTGCTAACAGCTCGATCGTTCCTTTGATGAATGACGGCTTGATCCGGCCCCTAGATGATTTGGTTGCCGAACACGGACAGAACTTGAAGCCAAGTCAGTTGATTACAATTGATGGAAAAGTGATGGCAGTTGCTTTTATGGCAAATGCACAGCACATGTTTTATCGTTCAGATCTGATCGAACAGGCGGGTGTTACGGCGCCCGAAAGTTATGAAGATGTTCTGGCAGCTGCAGAAGCCATTCGATCCGCAGGAATTATGGAACATCCGGTCGCGTTGAATACAAAGACCGGCTGGAACCTGGGTGAAGAGTTTGTAAATATGTATTCCGGTTATGGTGGCGTGTTTTTCCAGGATGGCACTGCTGAGCCGAATATTAACAATGAAACCGGCGTTGCTGCGCTGAATACGTTAAAAGCGCTGACTGAATATTCAAATCCTGATTTCCTGACCTTTGATTCAAACGCGACACAGGCGTTGTGGGAATCTGGCGAGGTTGCAATTGCCACCCTTTGGGGGTCGCGGGCTGCGGGCATCTTGGATGCCGAAGGATCAACAAGTGATGTAACGAGTACAACTGTTCTTGCCGGGGCCCCGACCGTTGGTAACGGAACGACCCCGGCCACAACGCTTTGGTGGGATGGTTTTACGATTGCGGCAAATATCAGTGACGAAGACGCTGAAGCCACATTTATTGCTATGGTGAATGGTATTTCCCCCGAAGTGATTGCGGCCAATAACGATGATGCTGTCTGGCTGGGCGAAGGATATACGCCCGGTGATGCCTCTGTCGGGATATTTGCATCTGTTCAAGGGGGCGCTGCACCCTATCCAATGCTGCCTTACATGGGGCTTATGCATACTGCACTGGGGGATGAATTGTCAGATTTCCTTCAGGGTCAGGAAACGGCTGAACAGGCACTTGCAGACGTAGAAGCGGCATATCGCACTGCGGCGAAAGAACAGGGCTTTCTGCAATGAAAACCTGATGCAAAGGCCCGTGGGCCTTTGTTTTCATTTCAAGGACCTGCGTAATGCCTCATCGGACATTTCTGTGGTTCATTTTCCCGTCCTTGGCGGCGATGATCCTGTTTATTGCGATGCCCATTGCATCGGTTTTGATCCAATCGCTTTATGTCGAACATGAACAGGTTATCGTTCTTGGCGAAACCTGTGGGCCGTTCGGATGTACGCCAAGTACGACGGTTGATGTCGAAGCCACTGCTCAGTTAAAGGAAGATGCGCCACTTGGGCGTTTCAACGGGCTTGGTACATATCTGGATCGTGGCCATTTGGCTGTAAATGAATTGCGAATGGCTTGGGCCATATCCGATGGTTTGGGCGATTTTCTAAGCCGGGTCATGAACCTGCCGTTTTACAAGGCATTGGCGTTTACAATGACCTTTACCTTTGTAGTCACACCTTTGGTCATCGTTTTGGGGCTGGCAATTGCCCTTGGGGTCAATGGGTTGCCTAAAATGCTGAAAGGTCCCACCATTTTCGTATCACTGCTGCCGATGATCGTCACACCGCTGATTGGATCGCTGATCCTGTTCTGGATGATTGATGCGGATGGGATTATTGGCAAAACCTTGCAGGTGATTTTCGATGACCCGGATCTATCGCTGAAAGCATCGCCGACACTGACTTGGATTGTTCTGATCATTTACGGTGTATGGCATTCGGCACCTTTTGCATTCATCGTTTTTTACGCCGGCCTGCAAACTGTTCCCGAAGAAACGCTTGAGGCTGCGATGATTGACGGGGCAAGTCGATGGGAACGCATTCGTTATGTTGTAATCCCGCATATGGCGCCGTTGGTTGTTTTTATATCGCTGATGCAGCTGATGGATAATTTTCGCGTGTTTGAACCCATCGTCGGATTTTCAGCACAGGCGAATGCCACATCACTAAGTTATATCATCTACAGTGATCTGCGGGGCGATCAGCAGCAGTTTGGGTCGGCCGCTGCGACTTCAATGTTGACCATTCTTGGGGTTGCCGTTTTGCTGACGCCTGTGTTGATCCGCACATGGCGCGATTTTAACAGAAAGCGCGCCTGATGAGCATCGCATCCCAACGCCGATCACCTGCATTGATCGTTTTTTCGACAAGTTTCGTGATCTTATGGGTCATTCTTGCGGCCTTTCCGTTTGTCTGGACGCTTTGGGGGTCTTTCAAGGTTCAGGCAGATTTCTTTTCCAAAGCAGACTGGACGAATGCACTTTGGGGTGTACGTACGGTGGCGGAAACAGGCGCAGCCTTCACGGGTGACGGATATTACGGGGCCTGGGTTGAACAAGATTTCTGGCGTGCGGTACTGAACACACTGATTGTTGTTGTATTCACGGTGATCATATCGCTGACGTTTGGAACTTTGGGGGGCTATGCGCTGGCGCGATCCGGATATCGCTATGCTTTCTGGCTGCTGATGATTGCGCTGGTCTTTCGTGCGATGCCGCATATCACGCTGGTTTCGGGTTATTTGCTGCCATTCTTTGAATGGAATCTATGGGGGCATCTGCCAACGGCGATTATTGTTCTGGTTGCCATCAATCAGCCTTTCACGCTGTGGATGCTGCATTCATTTTTCCTGAATATTCCCAAGGATCTGGACGAAAGTGCGATGGTGGATGGCTGCACCCGATTTCAGGCGTTTCGCCATGTGATCATTCCGGTTATGTGGCCTGGGGTGATCACGACAGGGCTGTTCAGTTTCCTGCTGGCCTATAATGATTTTGCAGTCACGGCGATGTTGTTAAGTCAGGATAATCAAACGATGGTGCCCAAAATCGCAAGTTTTCTGGGATCAACGCAGGTCGAGGGTAACGTGATGTTCGCAGTTGCCGCTGTTGTTTCGGCCACAGCACCGTTATTTGCTTTGATCATGTTTTTCCAACGCCAGATCGTCTCGGGCCTGACCGCAGGTGCCGTGAAAGGATAAGATGACAGACTTTCAGACTGAAAAGGCGCTGGTTCTGGCGCATTACAAAGCCCTGACTGATGCTTTGCCAGATACGGCAACCGCACAATTGTCAAAACATACTGCGCCCGATTGGGATTGGCGTGGTGTGGACCCGTTTAATGAACAAACAGGCGTTCAAGCCATAGCAGATGTTTTCTGGACACCGTTTTTGACCGCAATGTCACGGGTTCAGCGCCGACAGGATATCTTTATTGCAGGTCTGAACGAAATTGACGGCTTCAAATCGGTCTGGGTTGTTTCAATGGGCCATCTGATGGGGCTTTTTGACCAATCTTTTCTGGGTATTCCGCCCACAGGTAAAATCGCGATGCTGCGCTATGCGGAATTTAACTGTGTGGAAAACGGCAAAATCACCCGTACAGCGTTCTTTTGCGATATCCTGCATCTGATGCGGCAGGCGGGTGTTTATCCATTGGGTCCGCAAACCGGCGCGCATCTGATCCAACCTGGGCCTGCGACACATGATGGGCTGCTAATGACGGCGCAAAACCCGCAAGAGGGGACAGAAACATTACGGCTGATCAACAGCATGGTCGGTGATATCAACGAAAGCCACAGCTTTACCACGCCGCAACAGGAACTGGCCCGCTGTTGGCATGATGACATGATCTGGTGGGGCCCTGATGGCATCGGCGCGACCTATACAATTGATCGTTATATCGAACAGCACCAACGCCCGTTTCGAACAGCTATTTCAGACCGTGTGTTCAATGGCCACATTTGTCGTTTGGCCGAAGGCAGTTTTGGAGGCTTTTTCGGCTGGCCTAATCTGACAGTTACGCCGACAGGGGGATATATGGGGTTGCCACCAACCAAGCGCCCCGCTGATATGCGGGTTGTCGATATGTATCGCCGTGACGGTGATAAATTGGCAGAAAACTGGATTTTCATCGACATGCTTCATTATCTGAAAATTCAGGGATTAGATGTTCTGGACCGATTGCAGACATTAAATCCCAAACGATGAAAAACGAACTGCAAGAAAATGGGTGTGTTTGGATAAGGCGTGCGCTGGATGAAAGGGCACTGAGCCGGTTTGACGCGGCGTGTGATCTTGGCGCAAAGCCTGGTGCGCGATTACAGCTTGATCGGGATGTTACGGCAGATCTTGATAGTTTAATCGCAGCTATTTTGCCCAAATCACGCCCCGTGCGGCTGGTTTCATTTAATAAAACTGCTGACAGCAATTGGGCTGTTCCGTGGCACCAAGATCGCGTGATTGTTGTTCGCGAAAAACACGATGTCGAGGGTTTTGAGAACTGGTCGCAAAAGTCGGGCGTATGGCATTGCGAACCGCCGGTCGATGTCTTAGAAAATATGTTGTTTGTCCGGGTACATTTAGATGCTGCAGATGCAGAAAACGGCGCGATGCAGATCGCCTTGGGCAGCCACAAAGAAGGGCGTGTTACGTCGGAAATGGCGGCGAAAATTGCAGATCGCTATCCTGTAGAAACATGCGTGGCGCAAAGGGGTGATGTTTTGATCTTGCAGATGCTGACTTTGCACAGGTCTTTGCCATCGCAATCAAAATCAGATCGTCGGACGTTTCGTATTGACTATGCGGCATGCGATTTGTCGTATCCTTTGACGTGGGTATCGGCATAACTTATTGCCTTTGTGGGTTTATGTATTCTTATATTCTAACGGGGATTGATATTTGAAAGTTATTTTAAAAGTTTGGGCAACTTTCATGATGCTGTGCGCACCTTGTTTTGCGGGACCTTCCGGGCAGGTTTGGATCGAAGAAGATATCATTGCAGTCAACGACACACATATCTTCATCATGCGCGACATACAGGATAATTTAGCGTTTCATAACGTTTTGCGGACCGACACGTTTCTGGTGTCAAAGGATATTCAAACAGGGCTGGATGATCAGATCTGGCCCGTAAGAATTGTTGTCTATTATGGTCGCGATACGGACACTGGAAACGAAGGCAGGCTGACAGAAACTGAACCTATGGGGCGTGTTGATCCTTATGTTGTTCTGATCGAGAATTTTGCGCGCCCAACTACGTTTCGGTTGAAAGGGTATTCTTTTACAAACCAAAAAACCCTTGCTATGGAAAATGGTAATCTGGGCTTTGTGTTGACGTACGTTGGTACTGAATATCGCATCCGCTTTCAGGATGTGCAGGCACAAGTGTCATCAAATATGACAAAAATCTATGATTTTATGGTTCAGCGGGATCCTGAATTAGCATATATGTTGCCATTGGGTGGACTTGTTGAATTGGAAGATATTCAGCCGAATATCGATGAAGAATGCAAGATAGTGGATAGATTTAAGGAACAAGGCACAAAGCGCGCATGGGCTTTTCTGCAATTGAATTGTGAGCGGGAAGAGAGTTTTGGCCTGTCTGTGTGGGTTGCTGTCCCACCTGCACAATAAAGCCGCTTGTGAACAAGCATTTGTCGGAAAACGGCACAGCTGCGTCCAAGGGTGTTGATACTTCTGTCACAAATTGATTGAGTTGCCCCGATTGATGAGTGAGGTGATCAGATGCGCTATTCCGCCCTGCGGGTGATCAAGGAAGGCCTGACCGGCAACCGCGGCTGGCAGCCCGTCTGGCGCGATCCCGAACCCAAGGCAGAATACGATATCATCATCATCGGTGGCGGCGGGCACGGGCTGGCCACGGCCTATTATCTGGCCAAGGAACATGGGGTCACCAATGTTGCCGTGCTGGAAAAGGGCTATCTGGGCGGCGGCAATGTGGGGCGGAATACGACTCTGGTGCGAGCGAATTACTTCCTGCCCGGCAATTCGGAATTCTATTCGCATTCCCTGAAACTGTGGGAGGGGATGGAGCACGACCTGAACTACAACGCCATGCACTCGCAGCGCGGGCTGATCAATCTGTTCCATTCCGACGCGCAGCGCGATGCTTTTGTGCGACGCGGCAACGCGATGATCAATCAGGGTGATGATGCAATCCTGTTGGACCGGGACGGCGTGCGGAAAATGGTGCCCTATCTTGATTTCGACAACACGCGCTTTCCGATCTATGGCGGGCTGTATCACCCGCGCGGCGGCACGGCGCGGCACGATGCGGTGGCCTGGGGCTATGCCCGCGGGGCCGACCAGCGCGGTGTCGACTTGATCCAGCAGTGCGAGGTCACGGGGATCGACATCGAAGGCGGCGTGGTCAAGGGCGTGCAGACGACGCGCGGTGCGATCCGGGCGAAGAAGGTGGGGATTGTCGTGGCGGGCCGGTCGGGCCAGGTGGCGGCAATGGCGGGGATGCGGCTGCCGATCGAAAGCCACGTGCTGCAAGCCTTTGTGACCGAGGGGTTGAAGCCCTGCATCGACCATGTGGTCAGCTTTGGCATGGGGCATTTCTATATCAGCCAGTCCGACAAGGGCGGGCTGGTCTTTGGCGGTGATCTGGATTTCTATGCCAGCTATGCCGCGCGTGGCAATCTGCCCATGGTCGAACACGTAATGGAGGCCGGGATGACCCTGATGCCCATGATCGGCAAGGCGCGGGTCCTGCGCAGTTGGGGCGGGATCATGGACATGACACCCGACGGGTCGCCGATTATCGACAAAACGGATACTGAAGGCCTGTTTATAGATTGCGGCTGGTGCTACGGCGGGTTCAAGGCCGTGCCCGCCTCAGGCTTCGCCTTCGCCCACCTGATGGCCACCGGCCGCCCGCATGATACGGCCGAGAAATTCCGTCTGGATCGCTTCCGCACAGGCGTCAGCATCATGGACGAGGAGGGCACCGGTGCGCAGCATAATTTGCATTAGGGTGTTGATCTATCTCATGACCATGTTTCTTTATTCAAGCTTGAGAACCCGCCCGGTGGGCACCACCGGGCAGCGCCCGACCCGCCCCCCCAGGGCGGGCGCTTCTCGCCCACCCTCGGGCCGGTCGCTGCCCTTGCTTTCGGTGCCCGATATCAGTCTTAACGAGGGGCAACCCCAATGCGCATAACATGCCCCATCTGCGGCGAACGGGACCGGCGCGAGTTTTATTATCAGGGCGCGGCGGTCGCGCTGGACCGTCCCGCACCTGATGCGGGACCTCAGGCCTGGGATGACTATGTGCACCTGCGCGACAACCCCGCCGGGCGGACCTGCGACCTGTGGTTTCACGAAATGGGCTGCGGCGCCTGGATCGTGGTCGAACGCGATACCGTGACCCACGAGGTTTACTCCACCGAACTGGCAGAAAAGGCCGCGCGATGAGGGTTAAGGACAAGGGCCTGATCAACCGCGCGGTACCTTTGCGGTTCACCTTCGACGGGCGGCATTACGAAGGGTTTCAGGGCGACACGCTGGCCTCGGCCCTTTTGGCCAATGACGTGCGGCTGGTGGGGCGGTCGTTCAAATATCACCGCCCACGCGGTATTCTGACGGCGGGGTCCGAGGAACCGAACGCTCTGATGACGATCACCGACCGGGCCGAACCTAATGTGCGCGCCACGGTGCAGGAACTTTATCAGGGGCTAAGCGCCAAAAGCCAGAACAACTGGCCCTCACTTGCGCGCGATGCCCTGTCGGTCAACGATCTGATGGCGCCTTTCCTAAGTGCCGGATTTTACTACAAAACCTTCATGTGGCCGCGTGCCTTTTGGGAACGGGTCTACGAACCCCTGATCCGCCGCGCCGCCGGTCTGGGGGCACTGGACAAGACACATAACCCGGACCTTTATGAAAAAGCCTATGCTTTCTGCGACGTGCTGATCATCGGGGCGGGGCCTGCGGGCCTGATGGCGGCGCTGACGGCCGGACGTGCAGGCGCGCGGGTGATCCTGGCGGATGAAGATAGCCTGATGGGCGGGCGCCTGAACAGCGAAACCTATCAGATCGGCGATCATACGGGTCAGGACTGGGCGGCCGCGGCGGTTTCTGAACTGACCGCCATGGACAACGTTCGCCTGATGCCGCGCACCACGGTCACCGGTGCCTATGATCAGGGCACATATGGCGCGCTGGAACGGGTGGCGCATCATATTGCCAAGCCCGCGGACGACCTGCCGCTGGAATGCTTCTGGCGCATCGTGGCGAAACGCGCGATCCTTTGCGCGGGCAGTCTGGAACGGCCCATTGCCTTTCCCATGAACGACCGTCCCGGCATCATGACGGCCAGTGCCGTGCGCAGCTATCTGAACCGCTATGGCGTGGCGCCGGGCAAATCCATCGCGATTTACGGCAATAACGACAACGCCCATCAAACCGCCCACGATCTGGCGGCTGCTGGCGTCAAGGTGGCCGCCGTCATCGACAGCCGAGCGGATGCGCAGGTGCAGGGCGATTTTCCCGTCTATACGGGGGCCGAGGTGATCAACACAACCGGCCGCCTGGGGCTTGAAGAAATCTTGGTGCGTCATAACGGCGAAAATCTGATGGTGAATGCCGACTGTCTGGCCATGTCGGGCGGCTGGAACCCGACGGTGCATCTGACCTGTCATATGAACGGGCGGCCTGTCTGGCGTGAGGGAATTCTGGCCTTTGTCCCCGCCGATGATGCCATTCCAGGTCTAAGTGTTGCCGGTGCCGCGCGCGGTATCTTTTCGACCCGCGGCTGCCTGCAGGATGGGGCGAAGGTCGCGCTGCAGGTGCTGGATGATCTTGGCATCAAGGCCCGGGCCGATGTGCCCGAGGCAGAAGAAACCCCCTATCAGATCAGCCCGCTTTGGGCGGTGCAGGGCAAGGGCCGTGCCTGGCTGGATTTCCAGAACGATGTGACAGTGAAAGATGTCAAACAGGCGGCTGCCGAAAACTTCCGTTCCGTCGAGCATATGAAGCGCTACACGACCCAAGGCATGGCCACTGATCAGGGCAAAAACTCGAATGTGGGGGCTTTGGCGGTACTGGCTGACGTCACGGGCCGTGCAATCCCGGAAACCGGCACGACCACCTTCCGTCCGCCCTTTAGTCCGGTGTCGATTGCCGCGCTGGGGGCAGGTGCGCAGGGCAAGGGCTTTGCCCCCGAACGCTTCACGACGTCCCATCTGCCTAGCATTCAGCGCGCAGCCCCCATGATTGAGGCGGGCCTGTGGTATCGCCCCAGCTATTTCCCGATGCCCGGCGAACAGACCTGGCGGGAAAGCTGCGACCGAGAGGTCAACATGGTCCGCACCAAGGTCGGCATCTGTGATGTCAGCACCCTTGGCAAGATCGATATCCAGGGCCCTGGCGCGGCCGAGTTTCTGGATTTCGTCTATACCAACACCTTCAGCACGCTAAAGGTCGGGCGCGTCCGCTATGGCCTGATGCTGCGCGAAGACGGCTATGTGATGGATGACGGCACCACTGCGCGTCTGGGGGATCATCACTATGTCATGACCACAACGACCGCCGCGGCGGGCCAGGTCATGCGGCACCTGGAATTTGTCCACCAGTGTTTAAAGCCCAAGCTGAATGTGCGCTTTATTTCTGTCACCGAACAATGGGCGCAATTCGCGGTCGCAGGTCCACGGGCGCGTGATGTGCTGAACGCGCTGCTGGACGATCCGATTGATAACGACAGTTTCCCCTTCATGGCCTGCGGTCAGGTTAAGGTGGCCGGGACGCCCGGCCGTCTGTTCCGCATATCCTTCAGCGGCGAACACGCCTATGAAGTCGCGGTACCCGCCCGCTATGGCGAAAGCCTGTTCCGACTGCTGTGTGCCCAGGCCGAGGCGATGGGCGGTGGCCCCTACGGGATGGAGGCGCTGAATGTTCTGCGCACCGAAAAGGGCTTTGTAACGCATTCGGAAATCCACGGGCGCACGACGGCCTTTGATATCGGGGCGGAACGAATGGTCAGCGCCAAGAAAGACTGCATCGGCAAAACCATGGCCGCGCGTCCGGGGCTGATTGATGATCATCGCGAACAGCTGGTCGGCCTGAAACCCGCGGGTGCTGTCAAACAACTGATCGCAGGCGGACATCTTTTTGCACCGGGGGCCGAGGCTGTGCGCGTGAACAGTCAGGGCTATGTGACTTCGGTCGGCTATTCGCCCACACTGGACTGCTATCTTGGGCTGGGTTTCCTGAAAAACGGCCGTGCGCGTCATGGCGAACGGGTGAAAATGGTCGATCACCTGAAGGGCGTCGAAACGCTATGCGAAGTCTGCGATCCGGTCTTCTTTGATCCAGAGGGGGGACGCCTGCGTGGTTAAACTGGTTGCCAAAGCCCCATGCGAAGGACTTTTGCCCTTTTCCTATGGGACAGTTTCACTTAGCGAAGTTACCTATGATAGCCTGACCTCTGTCGCCCCATTTGTAGGCAAAAGCAAAGCGGTGGCGGATGTTTTTAAAGCTGCGGGAACACCCATGCCTGCAGTAGGCCGCGCGACAGGCAAGGACGGACAACGCGCCATCTGGTTCGGTCGTGGCCAGGTTTTGCTGGCGGGTCTAACGATCGAAGGCCTTGAGGGTCTGGCCGCCGCGACGGACCAGTCCGACGCCTGGGCTGTGGTCCGGTTGGAAGGTGAAAACGCTGATGCTATCCTAGCCAGGCTGATTCCCCTTGATCTCGATAAGGGGGTGTTCAAGCGCGGCCATACGGCCCGGACACAGGTCCAGCATATGATGGCGTCGATCACACGGACCGGTGTGCAGACCTTTGAGATCATTGTCATGCGATCCATGGCCCGCACATTGGTGCATGAATTGGAAGTCGTCATGAAGGCTGTTGCAGCACGACACTAGGTTTCGCGCCGCATGGTCACGTGCTCGAGGCCTCTGCCAGGAATATTACGCCAAGAAGAAGGCGATTGTTTTTATAAATATCTATTGTAAAGCGTGTAAAATCGCGCGCGATAGTGTGCCCAATTGGATCATGCCCCTAAAAAAGTGGATTGTTTTATGGTATAGAGCGTCATCGGCCACTGGGAGGAACGATCATGACACGACATATTTTCGACCAAACACACGCCCGTAACGGCGCAAGCCGGCTGCGCCAGTTCATCATGTTAGAGCGTCGCAATACCACACCATCAGTTGTGCAAGATTTGCGCCAGCGTCGACGTGTGCGCCATAATGTGCATCTTAGAAAATACTTGCGTATTGCGCGTGGCCATTTGGCTTAGGTCTTGTTTTTAAATTAGTAATGGCCGTCCTGTTGGGCGGCTTTTTCATGTTGCCTTCTTGCGGCGCCATGCCATGTTGCGATGCAAAAGGATGACAACCATGACAGACACCCACAAAGAAAAAATGAAACAGTTGCAGACAAAGCAGCGTGAAAAAACCACTCAGGCTGTTGATGCAGATCGGGGTTTGGTGTTGGTTCACACAGGCAACGGCAAGGGTAAATCCAGTTCGGCTTTTGGTGTTGTCGCGCGTGCTTTGGGATGGAAGCAAAAGGTCGGCGTTATCCAGTTCATCAAGGGAAAATGGATTACCGGCGAGCGGCAGTTCTTCAGTAAATTTCCCGATGATCTGACATGGCACACGATGGGTGATGGGTTTACATGGGATACGCAGGACAAGGATCAGGATACAAAAGCAGCAGTGGCAGCCTTTGCAAAGGGGCGCCAGATGATGGAAAGTGGCGACTTTGATCTGATCGTTCTGGACGAGATCAACATCGCATTGCGCTATGATTATCTGAATGTGCAGGATGTATTGGACGGGCTAAAGGCGCGATCTAATCGAACGGGCGTTATTTTGACAGGCCGTGACGCCAAGCCAGAGCTATGCGATTACGCGGATCTTGTAAGCGAAATGCAAGAGGTCAAGCATCCGTTCCAAGCGGGTATCAAGGCGCAGCGTGGTGTTGATTTTTAAAGCTTATGCCGCAAATTTAGATACTCAAACAGTACGCCAAAAGATAGGGCGCATAGGATTGAGATAAAAATCATTTCTCCTCCGTCCTCTAAAATACCAAGGATGGTGTTCAAAAGCCCGACGGTTCCCGGGGTGATAAGTGTTGCGTGAACGGCGTCAAAGATAACACCGCAGACGGACAATGCGATCAACGCTATGAAAAAGGGGATAAGTTTGGCGCGTATATCCGGATTTGATCTGATCCATGCGATTGCAATCGCCCCGAAAACAAGGATGCCCATTCCAGCAAGAACGATCAATTCTCCTATGACCTGTTGATCCAGTCCAAAAAAAGATGTGACCTGTAGATATTCAAATACGGACAGGCCTGCGGTTGTTCCGAATGTTTCATGGCCTGATTGACTGTCATCCAATCCCAAAAGAATGAAACAGGCCATTAAAACGGCCCAGGCCCATTTCCTGCTGAAAACAAAAGCGGCGGCCAGTGCCATGGCTGCCAATGCCCATTTAAAGACATTGAATTTTTCAGCGATTGCATAGTCTATCTCTATATTCAGTCGACCTGGCATATCAGATAAAATGCCCGCAGAAACGGCGATCTGCCCTGCGACGTAAGCAAAAATCAGCAAAATATCGATTGCAATAAGCGCACACAGGATTTTTGTGTGAGGGCGAACGCGAACAGCAAATACTTTATCTTGGGTCAAAATTGTCATTTGTAACAGATTTGTAAATATTGTTAGGCTTGTCGATGTCTTAGTTACGAACAGCCCCCAGGCGGCGCATTTCTGCGCCACCATGATATTAGCTGCAGCAAACTATCGCCAGCTTTACTGAAAGTAACTTCGTACCAGACTGCTGGCAATCAATGTCCAACCATCGGCGACGACAAAAAAGGCCAGTTTGAAGGGTAAAGATACGATCGCTGGTGGTACCATCATCATACCCATCGACATCAGTACTGCTGCTACGACCAGATCAATGATCAGGAACGGCAGAAAAATAAGAAAGCCGATTTTGAACGCTCGTTCGATTTCTGACAACAGGAAAGACGGGATCATCAGCGACAAAGGGGCATTCACGCTAAGGGGGGGGTGTTCGGTTGGTCGCAGTTCAGCAAGGGACGCATATGTATCAGGTTCAATCCGTGCTGACATGAATTCGCGAAAGGGCTGCATCGTACGCACAAATGCCTCGTCCATTTCGATTTCCTGATTGGTCAATGGCTTAATGCCACTTTCATAAGCTTCGGTAAAAACAGGCTCCATCACGAAATAGGTCAGAAATAGTGCAAGACTGACCATTAGCATATTTGGCGGGGATTGTTGTAGACCAATCGCCTGTCGCAGGATAGCCAAGACCGTTACGATGAACGGAAAGCACGTGATCATAATCGCAATGCCAGGCACAAGGCTAAGCACTGTAATCAATGCCATCAGTTGAACCGCACGCCCTGATACAGATGCATCGTCACCAAGCGAGATTGACACCTCTTGCGCGGCAGCAGGTCCGGCAAGAAAGGCAATCAAAAGCGCCAAAAGGGGAAGAAGCCGGATCATTCCAGACCGTTTTTTAGATCGGCGACTTCGGTCAAACGAACTGCCAATTGACCTTCGCGTTTGCCTTCCTGTTCTTCCAGAACGCCGCGGGCGATGAGGCGGTTACCGATGAACAACTCAACCGGATCATCGACGGATCGGTCCAGCGGCAGCACTGCGTTTTGCGATAGTTCAAGCAGTTCCTTGACCTTCGGACGCGCGGTCCCGACTGAAATCGTGATTTCAATTGGAACCTGTGTAAACGGATTTTGCGGGGCGTCTTCAGAAGGATGTGTGTTCAGTTCGGTCATTGCCAAGCTCCTTTTGTGACAACTGGAAAAAATTATCGACCAGTTGCCGGATGGCAGTAATTGTGTGGTCCATATCGATTTGCTGTGCGGTGTTATTATGGGTTAGAAATGCCTGTCCGTTGCTTAAAGATGCGTCAGGTGTCAGGCGGGTGGGCAGGGTGCAATCCTGTGGGATCAAGCTTTCAAGCTGCATCAGATTATTAGGATGCGTACGTATTTCCATAGGTGTTTCTGACGGGCTTTGTGCTGCATTCAGAATTTGATCCACGATATGTGGTAACAAGGTTTGACTGGCAATATCTGGCAGCACCTTGGCTGTCATGGCGTGAAACACAGGCTGCAGCGCGCCCATTATGTGGCTGCGAGCTTCATGATAGGTAAAGCTAAGATCTTGCAGGCTTTGCGCGAATTCTGCCGAGATTTTTCTTTGTTCATTCTCAGCTGTCTTAGTCGCATCATCCCAACCGGCACGATACCCATTTTCAAAAGCCTCAACCCGGGCTTCTTCAAGGGCTGCCTCGGTAATAGTTGTGGGATGAGGTGAGGTGATGACCCCAAAATCTTCAAGATCCATCAGAATGGTCATCAGGCTTTCTCCTCTTCATCTTCCATCCATTTACGCAGGATTTCGACGGTTTCTTCCTGACGATCATCAATCATGGATCGAAGGCGTGTTACCGGATCATTGGATGGCGATGGCAGCGGTTCAAAATCATTGCCCATTGCATTTGCAACTGGGAAATCAAAGTCAGACGCTGTTGCCATCTGGGGCATTTCACCATCGTCAATCTCGCCGGTAAGCGTTGGCAGGCTGAAGCCGGTGTCTTCGTGTGGTGGTGGGGGCAATTCCGGCAAGGCTGGTGCTGGCTTTGACAGTAAGATGGGACGTACAACAAACAGGCCCAACAAAAGTGTTACAATCGCAAGGACGAAGAGTTGGATTAACGTCATAACATCGAAATGAAGCCCTGAGAAAGCAGATGATGTCGCGGATGTCCCCAGTTCTGCCATTGGTTGAAAGGCCATGGATTTGATTGTGATGACATCGCCGCGTGCCTCGCTGAAGCCAACGGCTGATGCGACCAATTCCTGCAATGCGGCCAATTCTGCATCCGGACGCGGTTGAAAAACAGCGGTGCCTGCCGCGTCTGTTTGTGTCGTGCCATCAACTAAGACCGCAACGCTTAACCGTTTTATTGCACCTGGGCCGCGCAAAATTTCGCGCTGTGTTTCAGAGACTTCGTAGTTCACTCGTTCACGGGTTTCTGAATTTTGACTTGAGTTTGTGCCTGGTGTTGCTGTTGCATCCCCTTCGGGCAGATTAGATGCTACTGTGACACCACCGCCATTATCACCGCTTGCCGTGTTTGTCCGTTCTTCTGTGTCAGTACTGATGGCGACACGGCTTTCAGGATCAAAACGCCGCTCTACAATCGATTCGCGGTCTGTTATGGTTTCCAAACTCACCTCAACAATGGCATTGCCTGCGCCAACCCGAGCTTCAAGCAGGCGTTCCACACTTCTTTTCAATGCCTCTGATTTGTCTGAGTTTGATCCGCTTTGCGCACTGGGTTCATCTGATGCACCGATCAGTCCACCCTGGCTATCAATGATTGACACATCGACCGGGTCCATTGCTGGCACAGCCGACGCGATAAGAAACCTTAATGCCTTGGCCTGGTTGGCATTAATGCTGCCACCCGAGGATGATACTGTCACAGATGCGGTCGGTTTGACATTACGGGCAAAGGGCTGGGCGCTTGGGCTTGAGATATGAACGCGCGCTGTTTTGATATTAGCGTTTGCTACGATAGTTCGTGCCAGTTCACCTTCTTTTGCACGCCAATATGCGGCATCAAACATTTGCGAAGTGGTGCCAAAGCCAGACAGCGAATCAAGTAGTTCGTAACCAGCGCCACCGGTTGCGGGCAGTCCTTCGCCCGCCAATGACATGCGCAATATATCGCGTTGATCTGATGCGACATAGATTGCATCACCACGGACTTGATATGGTACTCCGCGCGCTTCAAGTGCTGTAATCACTTCGCCCGCTGAGGTGCTTTCCAATCCGGAATACAACAATGTCATTGATGGGTTTGAAGCCATCCGCGATAGTCCAAGAATTGCTGCAAACATACCCACAGTGGCGAGCACAATGATCATGCGTCGCTTATTATCCATGGTTGTCCAGACAGATTGAATCTGCTGCAAGACGAAACTCCCTTAAGTTCGGGCATTCTGCCCCCGTCGAGCCAAAGTCATGGGCCATGCTTATTAACAATCGGTTAGCTTCCTGCAGTTTATAGATGGTTCGTCAAAACAAGCTGGAAGCATCATGGCTGAGATCGAAGAAAACAGTGAACCGAAGAAGAAAAAATCAAAATTACCTTTTTTATTAGGGGTTATTTTGGCATTTTTGGGCGCTGGTGGCGGTTTCTTTGCTGTCCAATCGGGTATGATTCTTGGATCCGGATCGCATTCCGCACATGCAGAAGAAAAAAAATCTGATGCCCTGCCAAAGGTCGCTTTTGTCGCAATGGATCCGCTGCATATTTCATTAGGTCGCGGCGCTGAACGTTCACATCTTAGATTTCAAGCTCAGCTTGAGGTTGAGGCCGGTGCCGAAGAAGATGTTCAAGTGCTTTTGCCACGCGTAGCGGATGTACTGAATAGTTACCTGCGCGCAGTTGAACTGTCCGAGGTCGAAGACCCAAGTGCTTTGGTCAGATTGCGTGCACAAATGCTTCGTAGAGTTCAGTTGGTCGTCGGCGATGAGCACGTGAAAGACCTGCTGATTATTGAATTCATACTTACCTAGAGGACGTACAAATGGGCTTGGTTGCAGATATTTTACTCGTAGCGGGCGCTTTGGGCACCGCATTTTATTGCATGATATTGTCGCGCCGTTTGCGCCGTTTCAATGACTTGGAAAAAGGGGTTGGGGGGGCTGTCGCAATGTTGTCGGCGCAAGTCGATGATATGACTAAAATGCTTGAGAAGGCGCAGCAAGCGGCCCAGTATTCTGCCGGTTCTCTTGGTGAGCTGACAGAGCGTGCCGAAGCTGTTTCAAAACGTCTTGAACTGATGGTTGCGTCAATGCATGACATTCCGGACGCGCCTTCGAAACCTGTTCAAACCACTGCAAATGGATCATCCGATTCCGTTTTTGTTCGACATCGCGAACACGTAGCTGGGGTACGCTAAATGGCAAAAAAGTCTATTAAGCGTCGTAAAGGTACGCTTTTTATTATCGCAGGATTGCTTTTGGCTTCTGGAGTTTTTCGCCTTACCGGCGGCGTTGGACAGGCTGTTGCACGTGAATTCGAAGAGTTTGGGGCGAGTGAAGTACATAGCGGAACCTGTGTTGCGGATCTGGAACCTGTTCTTGATGCTATCAGGCAACGTGAAAATACTGTGGCTGCCAGAGAAGAAGAATTAGCTGTGCAATTACAAAAATTGTCATTGGCCAAAGCAGAAATTGAAAAAAACTTTAATGCTTTGATTGCTGCAGAAGCAGAACTTGCAGCCACGTTGACCCAAGTTGAAACTTCTGCAGAAACAGATCTTTCGAAACTTACGGCAGTTTACGAAAGTATGAAGCCCAAAGACGCCGCTGCATTATTTGAAGAAATGGCCCCTGAATTTGCGGCTGGCTTTCTGTCGAGAATGCGTTCTGACACAGCGGCCGACATTATGGCAGGGCTAAAGCCTCAGACGGCATATACAATCAGTGTTCTTTTAGCCGGGCGAAATGCGAATTTACCCAAAGAATAATGCATCTGCTTACCGATTCTTAATATGGCCCTGAAAAAGTGCCGCTAACGCAGTTTGATTCAGAGGCGGTCCTATGATCGGAATAATCGGTATTGTCATCATTTTCGTCATGGTTTTTGGCGGTTACCTTGCTGCCGGCGGCAAGATGGGCATTATTCTGAAATCACTTCCCTATGAGATGACGATGATTGGTGGTGCCGCAGTTGGCGCTTTTGTTATCAGCAATGATATTTCGGGCATCAAGCATACAATCAAAGATCTTGGCAAGGTCTTTAAAGGTCCAAAATGGAAACCAGACGATTATCGTGATTTGCTTTGCCTTTTGTTTGAGTTGATCCGTTTGGCACGTCAGAATCCAGTAGGCTTAGAAGAACATATCGAAAACCCGACGGAAAGTTCGATCTTCTCGAAATATCCGAAAATACTTAAAGATCACGAAGCCACAGATCTGATTTGCGATACCCTTAGATCAGCTTCCATGAACTACGATGATCCGCATCAGGTCGAAGAAGTTTTAGAAAAACGGATGGAAGCAAACTTTCATCATGCTATGCATTCAAGCCACGCTTTGCAGACAGTTGCAGATGGATTGCCAGCACTTGGTATTGTTGCTGCGGTTTTGGGTGTGATCAAGACAATGGGGTCAATTGATCAACCCCCAGAGATACTAGGTAAACTGATCGGTGGTGCGCTTGTCGGCACATTTTTGGGTGTTTTTCTTGCCTATGGTCTTGTTGGACCTTTTGCGGCGAAAGTAAAAACGTTGACCGAAGAAGACAGCCATTTTTATCAACTCATACGTGAAGTGCTGGTTGCAAACCTACATAAACATTCAGCAAACATTTGTATTGAAGTTGGACGCCAAAACACACCGTCACATATTCGGCCAAGTTTTTCAGATCTTGAAGACGCCTTGAAAGGTGCGAAACAGGCAGCTTGAAAATGCGCATACTGTTAATATTTTTTGCATATTTTTGCGTATCTGTGGCGAATGCCGAGGTCGCCGCAATACGATCAGGCGAACACACTGATTTTTCCAGACTTGTAATTCAGTTCTCTGACAGACCAGCTTGGGATCTTCTGCAAGTTGGCGATAACTATACGCTTAGCGTTACCGACACAGGTCAGCGTTTCAATACATCTGTTATTTTTGATAAAATTCCACGCACTAGAGTCAGCAATGTGGCCGATTTGAAAAATGGCAGTATTGTTTTGGAGGTTGAATGTGATTGTTATGTTGATGCCTCTAACTACAAAGAAAATAGCATAATTATTGATGTTGTCGATAGTTCTGTACCTAAAGATAGCCGTATCCTACTCGAAGCTGATGATCCGCTTCAAACTATGAAAGAGCGGCTTCCTGTTGTTTTTGAAGATTCGGAAACCGTTGATGCAAAGCACAGTGTCTCGGATGGTTTCAAACGCCATATTGAAGATATTCAGGCCCAAAAGAACAAAGTCGCCCTGGTTCAAGCTGATCTGGTAAAACAACTTGGAATGGCTGCAGCAGATGGACTAGTAAATGTTGATCTTAAGCAACCAGATCCAGCGATTGAAAACAAAGAAAATCATACACCAGACTTTTCTTTGCCAGATTTGCCATTGAACTCAAAGGGTCATGTACGTTTTACCAATGGTGCTGCAAATACGCAGCGCGAAACGGTTAAATTACAAGACCAACCAAACTGTATTCAGGATGATCGGCTGAATATATCATCTTGGGGGAAGCCGGATCAATTTACGTTTGGCTTATCGCAGTGGCGTAGTCGTCTTTTGGGCGAATTTGATCGTCCGGAAGCGGATGCGTACATTGGTTTGATCCGTCATTATCTTTACTTTGGTTTAGGCGCAGAAGCACGTGAACTGATCGAAAATATCGAAATGGATTTCCCCGATAAAGCTATTTTGTATGAACTGGCGCAGATCTTTGAAAAACAAGAATTTTCAAACAGTAACGTTTTTGCGTCTCAGTTGTCATGTAATAGTGTTACAGCATTATGGGCGATTCTCGCAATTGGATCAGAACCACACCCAGATATAAATGAAACGGCTATTTTGCGTGGCTTTAACACCTTGCCGCTGCACCTAAGACAATATTTGGCGCCAACACTTGCAGAAAATTTGTCGCGCAATCAGCGGCAAGATGTTGCACGCCAAATTCTAACTGCGGCAACACGTATTGATGATGTCTCAAGCTCTCAGCTTGTCATGGCTGAGGCCGAGCTTGAAATAGAAGATGGTCGCGCAAAGCAGGCTGAGGCTAGATTAGAAACTTTGATAGGTACCAACAGTCACATCGCAGTTGATGCTTTAATTGCGTTGATAAACGGAAAAATATTACGAAATGAGGCCGTTACGGCTGAACAAATAACTCAGATTGCTGCATTTGCGTTTGAGCATAAAGGGTCCAAACGAGGATTGCGTTTGTCTGAATTGCACGTAAAAGCAGCGTCAAGTGCTGGTATGTTAGATGAAACTGTTCGTGCTCTTTCTTCAGCAGAGCGTTTGACAAGTGATCTTGCATCGAAAGCTGCCATTAATCTGGCAACCAATGCAGATGAAATGGACTTCTTGTCAATTGCATTTTCACCACCAAAACAGTTTGATCCGTCAAACTTAACTATTTCTGCAAAGACGGCAATTGCGGATCGCTTAGTTCAGACAGGTTTTTTTAGACAGGCGCAAAACTGGTTTGAAAACGTAGCATTCGAAGATATGCCATTAGATGCTAAGCTAATTTTAGCGGAAAGTCATTTGGGTGTTGGGGATTTTCAGGCAGTTATTTTGACGCTGAAAGATATAGATAGTCCTGCTGCTGCAAAACTTAATGCACGCGCTGAATTTGCCTTGGGAAATTTCACCACTGCGCATGCGGGATATAAAGAGGTCGGACAAGATGACATGGTACGTGTATCGGCCTGGAATTCTGGTGATTGGGATTTGATTGAACAGACTGAAACGCAAATTCAGCCAGAGATATCACTAGTCGCGTCTCAGCAGGAGCGACTAGAGACGATATCTGAAAATCAAAAACTATTGGAAAAAAACAGGATGCTACTTGAGCAAAGCAATCAAACAAGGGAAGCGCTGCGGGTTTTGCTATCAAGCGAGATTACAGACGAATAATCTGGTCAATACTTACGATTTCTAAAGATTTACGCCGCTAACATGCTGCAAAACCCAGCAGCAGAAGGCGGCTGAATATGCATATGAGTGAAATGCCTAAAGGTGTGTTTTTTTTAAAACATTATTCGCGGCAGATCAGAAGTGGGAATTTCACCAAGCCTGACTTGATCAGGCTTATTTTTCTTTTCTTGATAATTATAGCTTTTGCATTTGCGCATCCTGTATCGGCTGCTCAGTCGAAAATTTGCGATGATGCAGTAAATTTTGCATCAAAACAAACGGGCGTGCCGGTTTCAGTTCTTAATGCGATCACGCTGACTGAAACGGGTCGTACCAAAGCGGGCAAGACAAATTCTTGGCCGTGGACCGTTAACATGGAGGGAAAGGGCGTTTGGTTCGACGATAAAGATAGTGCTTTATCCTATGTTTTTCATCACTTTAAAAGCGGCGCACGCAGCTTCGATGTTGGCTGTTTTCAGGTAAATTACAAATGGCACGGACAAGCATTTTCATCGATAGAAGAAATGTTTGATCCGCGTCAAAACGCTGTTTATGCGGCAAATTTTTTAAAGCAGTTATATCAGGAACTTGGTGATTGGAGTTCGGCTGCTGGCGCATATCATTCACGCACACCAAAGTTTGCCACTAGGTATCGCAAACGGTTTGATCAATTTCATGCTCAGTTAAAACAAACCTCGACACCGGATTTAGCGAAACAAGACGGGTTACCAGAAGAAAAATCCGTGCCGATATCTGATAGTGCTGGATATCCGATCGCGCGGCTTTCGGGTGCCCCAACTGGTTTAGGGTCGCTGGTACCAATGGGGTCTGGATCATCAGCCAAGCCATTCTTTTCACAAGCACAGCCGGGAATTTGATCATGCCAAAAATGACAATCCGCGCTATTTTCCAACCAACAATTTTACTCGCCCTAGCTTTGATGGCGGTTATCGTAATGATGATTTTGCCTATGCCATCTTGGGTGTTGGATGTCGGTCTTGCGACATCTTTTGCATTGGCTATTTTGATTTTTACGATCACGCTTTTCATTGAACGCCCCTTAGATTTTTCAGCGTTTCCAACAATTTTGCTGGCATCGCTTATGCTGAGATTGTCGCTGAATGTGTCTTCAACAAAATTGATCATCGGTCAGGGGCACACGGGTACAAATGCTGCTGGTGATGTAATCGAAGGCTTTGCCATGTTTGTGATGAGCGGCAGTGTTATGCTGGGACTTGTTGTGTTTTGTGTTTTGTTGATCGTGAACTTCATGGTCATCACAAAAGGCGCTGCGCGCATGGCCGAGGTTGGCGCCAGGTTTGCGTTGGATGGTATGCCTGGCAAACAGCTTGCGATTGACAGTGATATGTCTGCCGGCGCGATCGATCACGAAGAAGCCAAATCGAGACGTGAAACGGAACAGGCGGAAACCACGTTTTTTGGATCGCTTGATGGGGCATCGAAATTCGTTAAAGGCGATGCGGTTGCAGGGCTTCTGATCACATTGCTTAATCTGGTAATGGGCTTGATCATTGGCACTGTAATACACGGAATGCAATTAGCGCATGCCTTTGAAACCTATGCTATTTTAACCGTTGGTGATGGATTGGTATCGCAAATCCCGGCTGTCATTATTTCAATTGCATCTGCCCTGCTTCTGGCGCGTGGTGGGTCAAAAGGTGCGGCAGATATGGCTATGTTCAGTCAGCTGGGTCGTTATCCGCCAGCATTGGCAACGGTCGGCGGATTGATGGTTATGTTCGCTTTGGTTCCCGGCCTTCCATTTATTCCGTTTGTTGCAGGCGCGATTGCGTTGCTAAGTGCAGCATTTTTTGTTCACCGCAAACAAAAAGCCGAACGCGAGGCGCCTGTCGAACGAATGGACAGTGAAGAGGATGTAAAATCTGAAAAGTCATTGGGCGATGTTCTTGATCTGGATGATATTCACGTTGAATTTGCGTCGGACCTTATCCCGATGGTTCTGGATCCAGGCACAGGGCTGGATGCCAGAATTTCGAATATGCGCACACATGTTGCAACGTTTTATGGGCTAATATTGCCCGAAATTCGTTTGACTGACGATGCATCTTTACCACCTAACATGTATGTGATCCGTATTCAGGGTGTGGAACAGGTCCGTGATCGACTTCAGCCAGAACGCGTCTTGGCGCTGACATCCGGGGACAGTCATATCTTGCCACCGGGGCAGGATGTGAACGAACCCGTATACGGTGCGCCCGCGCGTTGGATTTCCCCGGATCATGAAGAAGACGCAGCGCTTGAAGGATTGACGGTTGTCATGCCAACCGAAGTGCTGGCGACGCATCTGTTAGAGGTGATAAAGCGCAATTTCTCGCGTCTTTTGTCATTGCGCGCACTTCGCCGACTTTTGGATGAAATGGTTAATTTGACCGACCCTACAAGATCAGAAGCGAATAAAAAAATGTTGGAAGAACTGGTGCCTGACAAGGTTCCAGTGGATCTGCTTTTGACGGTTCTAAGGCTGCTTTTGGAAGAGCGCGTATCGATCCGGAATCTACCATTAATCTTGGAATCGATTGCCGAAGCACGGGGTGTTCACCCGACAGCCGAAGGGATCTGTGAACATGTTCGCCAACGTCTGGGTTTTCAGCTTGTCGCAGAGTTGCGCCGGGATGATGGAACAATTCCATTGGTGCAATTAGCCCCTGAATGGGAAGAAAAATTCGTTAGTTATCAGATTGAAGGCGACCGGGGGCAACATGACATCGCATTGCCGCCAGATATGTTTAACAGACTTGCGACAATGCTTGCTGAAAAAGTCGCCAAAGCCGGTGAAAAAGGCATGTATCCTGCCGTCGTCACATCCATGCGGCGCAGACGGTTTCTAAGAACTGTAATGATTGCCAAAGGTTTGGCAAACCCTGTTTTGTCGTTTGAAGAAATTGGAATTGATGCCAAGCCAGCTTTGGTTGGTATGGTGCCTACATGATGCAAGCGGCCGAGCAACTCATCGGTTTTTCACAATCCACTCTTTGGAGCGGCTTTATCGTTTTTTTGCGGGTGGGGGCCGTAATGGCAGTGCTGCCGGCATTTGGTGAACAGTCGGTTCCAGTACGGGTCAAATTGGGTGTGACAGTCGCATTCACTTTCATTGTCGCACCCGCCGCTTTGACGACCTTCGAAGTGCCGGATCAAATGCTGACAGGATTGCCAATTTTCGTGACGACCGAGGTGATTGCAGGACTTGCAATCGGTTTGTCTGTGCGCCTTTTTGTGCTTGCGCTGCAAATCACCGGTACTATCGCGGCACAATCAACATCGCTTTCACAGATCTTCGGCGGTGCGGGTGTCGATCCTCAGCCCGCGATGGGGTATATTTTGGTTGTTGCCGGGCTGGCTTTGGCCGTCATGACCGGCCTGCATGTCCGGGCGGCAGAATTAATTGTTTTGTCATATGATATTATGCCCGCGGGCGAATTCCCCGATGCCCGAATGTTATCCGTTTGGGGTGTTCAACGTGTGGCCCATGCCTTTGCTTTGGCATTCACGCTTGCAGCCCCATTTTTCATCGCGTCGCTAATTTATAATGTGGCCCTTGGTGTTATTAACCGTGCAATGCCCCAATTGATGGTTGCTTTTGTGGGTGCCCCTGCGATCACTGCGGGTGGATTAATCTTGTTAATGCTCAGCGCGCCCGTTTTGTTAAAACTTTGGGTTGAAAGCATGAATGCGTTTATGGCCAATCCGGTGGGTGTCTGATGGAGGAAGATGAAGATAAACAACACGAACCCACGCAGAAAAAGCTGGATGATGCGCGCAAAAAGGGCGAAGTTCCACGATCTGCTGATTTGACGACGGCTGCCTCATATGCGGGGCTTTTGACAGCGTTTATGGTTTTGGGCGCATGGTCTGTTCAGACAGGCGGCACGGCTTTGATGCCGTTTTTGCAAAATGCTGATGGGTTGGAGCAGCTTTTCTTTTCGGGCCATGGTGTAACAGTAACGGCCGGTATGATGTGGGATTTGTTCACCGCCATCGCGCCATGGTTTCTGGTACCTGCTGTTTTTGCCCTGGGCGCAATTATTGCCCAACGCAGTTTTGTGGTCTCTTCGGATAAAATTAAGCCTAAGCTGTCGAAAATCTCTTTGATCTCGAATGCTAAAAATAAATTCGGACGAAACGGTCTGTTCGAATTTGCGAAAAGCTTTGTAAAGCTGATCATGATTTCGATTATCCTGGGTGTTTTCCTTTGGATAAAGTTGCCCCAAATCATCCAATCGCTTAGTCTTAGCCCAGGTATGATCAGCGCTGTTTTGGCCGAATTGTGTTTGCAATTTCTGACCATTGTCTTGTTTGTCGCTGGTGCAATCGGCGTGGTTGATTTCTTTTGGCAGTATCACGAACACCTGCGCAAAAACCGGATGTCTCATAAGGAGCTGAAAGACGAGGCAAAAGATTCCGAGGGCGATCCGCACATGAAACAGGAACGCAGGCAACGTGGGTATGACATTGCGATGAACCAAATGCTTGCGGATGTGCCAGACGCAGATGTGATTATCGTTAACCCGCAGCATTATGCGGTCGCGCTAAAATGGGACAAATTCCAAAATGCAGCGCCCGTTTGTGTGGCCAAAGGTGTGGATGAGATTGCCGCGCGTATCCGCGAAGTTGCCAATGAAAACGGTGTTCCCATTCATCGCGATCCGCCAACGGCGCGGTCACTTTATGCAACTGTTGATATCGGACAAGAAGTGCCGCCAGAAACATATGAAGTCGTTGCTGCGGCCATTCGGTTTGCTGAAAGTATGCGACTGAAAGCACGCAAAAATGGATGGGGTAAATGATAGATAAGCGCTTAAAAGATTTGGCGCAGATCACAGATTTAGCTTATCAGGCACAAGCGCAGAAATCGCAAGCGTTGTTGCGTCAAGACGCGCAAATTCAATCTGCTTTGGTGCAAATTACCCAAGCCGAACAAAGCCGTGCAATGGAATTAAGATCAGCCAGCAATCTGGATGCCGCGACACGCGCACGCGCAGATATTCACTGGCAACTTTGGCTGGAACGGCAAAAAGCGCAGCTAAACCAGAAGCGAACCGAAATTAGGTTGAAGCTTGAAGAAGAACGTCATGCCACGGCTTTGGCCTTTGGCCGAAAAACCGTGGCGGAAAAGTTGGCAAAAAAGATCTAGATATCTTGCCGCACGATATCTGTGATCAAGACATCATTGGCAATGTCACCCAAAACGTTTTTTGCGACCTCACGCAACCCCATTCGCAGGGTGTTCATATTGTTGCTATTGGTGAACGTGCCTGTGAAGCCGCCCAAGTTTGCGTGATCGAACAGGATTTGTAAAAAACCATCTCGCAAACGCGGCTCGCGTTGAAAAACAGCGCTTTGCTGACCTTCTGAAATCTCAAGGCTTAGAGATAGAACGACCAAAGCACTGACAGCACCATCATCTACAATGGGCACGACAAACTGGTTGTTCATTTTGACGTATTGAAAATCACCACTTTCTTCATATTTGGCATCGCCCTGATCATCGTCTTTCTGGGCATCTTGCGCATGGGTTTCGTCTTTTTCTCCATCGGTGTGTTCAGCCGTTTCTTCGGGTGGGGCTTTCAGAAAAATGCCCGCACCCACACCGGCGGCTGTCCCTATGCTTGCCAGCAAAAGTGGAAGGATAATTTTTTTGATCATAATACTGTCCTAAAAAGGTAAAACCTTGTCGACGATTTGCTGGCCATAACGCGGTTGCTGCATATCTGAGATATGCCCGCGCCCCCCATATGAAATCTGCGCCGATGCGATCTTATCGTACGTAATTTCATTCAACCGCGAGATATCTTCAGGCCGAACATACCCGCTGACCAGCAGTTCACGCAGTTCAAAATTGACCCGAACCTGCTGGACGCCCTGGATGGACAGCACACCGTTTGGCAATACATCCACGATCGTTGCAGCCACACGAAGCGTCAGTTTTTCGCGACGCCTGACGGACCCATCGCCTGCGGATGAACTGGACGAATCTACACGAACGGCATCTGACAATGTCGCACCTACTGGAAGCTTTGGTTCAATCCGTTGCGGGATGCCAAAAAGTGATGGCACGCTAAGACTTTCAGAACCGTTTCTGCTGCGATCAGTTGAATTTGAAATCTCGGCCCGGTCATCGATTTCAATGACCACAGTCATGATGTCACCGCGCTGGACCGCACGACGGTCGCCCAGTAATGACTGTTTCTGGGCGCTCCAAAGTGATGCGTTGTCGATATTGCGGTTGGGTTCTTGGACCTGGGGCAGCGATGGCGTCAACATCGCGCGGCGTTCCCGGCTTTCTTCGGGCGGTGTGAACTTGGGTTCGCGCCCAATCGTATCAATACCTGTACAGGCACCGGTTAGGCATAAAATCGCTAAAACAGGTAGTTTTTTCATAGAGATAAACCTTTATCTGGAAACAATAACTGTGCCTTGAGGGGTCACAGTACCGCTGACAGTGCTGCGGGAACTAAGATTCATGACGCGGATTAGATCGCCAATACCACCACGCCCCAATGCACGGCCTTCGGTGGCGATGGTCAGACCGCCCTGTTTGAACAGCAAAGACACAATCTGATTTCGCTCAACCAAGGCGGGCGGCCCGACCTCTCCGGGGCGGATCGGGCGGCCTGCGTATAAAACGACGCGCGCCTCTTGCCCGATGACCTGAATGGGGTCGGTAAATGCGCCAGCAACCGCAACGTCAGTCACCGTAATATCGCCAGGCGTGATGATGGATTGCGCGCGGATCGTTTTACTTGCGATCAATGTTTCGGCCATTGCGGGCATGGCCAAGAAAGCCATAGTGAATAATATGATCAGCGGCTTTATCATCGGATTTGCGTCGTCGCGCCAAGCATTTGATCGGCGGCTGTGATGACTTTTGCGTTCAGCTCATATCCGCGCTGTGCCTCAATCAATTCAGTAATTTCGCGAACGGAGTCTACTGAACTGTCCTCCAAATATCCTTGTCGTAAGGTGCCAAGACCATCAGCGCCCGGGGTCGTGACAAGAGCGGGGCCAGATGCGCCGGTTTCCAGAAACAGATTGCTGCCAATCGCCTCAAGACCTTTGGCATTTGTAAAACCGGCCAAAGTGAATTGACCCAGCAATTCCGGTTCGACCCGATCATTGAAATAGGCGTAAACCTCGCCATCGGCGTTCATTGAAATGCTGCGGGCGTCACTTGGAATGGTGATTTCAGGCACAACAGGGTACCCGTCTGCAGTCACGATCAGACCATCCGCAGATCGGTTCAGACCACCATCGCGGGTATAGGCCGATGTACCATTGGGCAACGTTACCTCAAGGTATCCCTGACCTTCTATGGCGATATCCAGATCCCCGCCAGTTGCAGACAAGGATCCTTGTGCCAGATTAACCGAAATCGCAGCGGGTCGAACGCCAAGACCCAACTGAACACCCGTTGGCAAAATCGTTCCATCCGCGGCATTAATCGTACCTGGGCGGGCCAATTGTTGATAATGCAGGTCTGCGAATTCCGCACGGCGGGCGTTATAGCCAGTGGTATTGGCATTGGCGAGGTTGTTTGAAATTACCTCGACTCGCATTTGTTGGGCGCTCATGCCTGTTGCTGCAATTTTCAAAGCCTGCATAATGTTTCCCTTGCCTTAATTACTTAATGTTTTCAGAACATTGCGGATGCGTTCATCTTCTTTGTCCAGAAAGTTCTGGCCAAGCTCATAGGCGCGCTGCACCTCAATCATCCGGGCAATTTCCGAGACCGCGTTGACGTTCGATCCTTCCAGAAACCCCTGGATCATCGATGATCCTTCAATCGGTTCCGCCCCGTTTTCAGCATTGAACAATGTGCCGTTCTGCCGCGTCAGATCGTTAGGATCAGCGGGGGTGTAAAGACCGATTTGCGTCAGGGGACGCCCATTGGCGCTAAGTGTGCCATCCGCCGCAATACTGATCGTGCCTGCATCGGGTGGAATGAATATCGGCGCGCCACCCGCATCCAGAACGCGGTGACCATCCGGTGTGACCAGATCCCCTTCGCCGTTCGGGGTAAAATGGCCCGCGCGTGTCAGTCGTTCGCCGTCAGGCGTTTCGACCATGAAAAAGCCATCCCCCTCGATCGCCAGATCAAAAGCGCTGCCGGTTTGGGTCAATGTGCCCTGCAACGTGCTGGTATTGCGCACGGCGGCTGTGGCCATGGACAAGGATGGTTGGCCATCGATTGCTTTGACATGTTCGGCGAAAATCACGCCTTCGCGGCGGTATCCTGTGGTGTTTGAATTCGCGATATTATGTGCAATCGCCTGCATTTCGCGCATTAAGCCGGATTGTCGTGTGATTGTGCCGTACGTTGCGTTTTCCATGACTAAAACCCTTGCGCGATCAGTGGAATAAGTTGGTCTTGGAAAAAACTGACCAGGGATTCGGTCATAAAGCCCATCGAAATCCAGAACACACCGATCATTGCGCCAACTTTGGGCACGAATGTCAGGGTCATTTCCTGAATTGATGTCAGCGCCTGAAACAGACCAACTGTCATACCGGCAATCAACGCCACAGCCAGCATCGGGGCCGATATCACGACTGCCAGCCAAAGCCCTTGGCGAAGGGTGTCATAGAAGAACACTTCCTCCATCGATTATACCGGCATCCGCAGAATTTCCTGATAGGCTTCAACGACCTTATCACGCACAGTCACCGCCGTTTCGACAGCCAGTTCTGTTTGCGCCAGTGCCTGAACCAATGCATGCGGATCAGCACCGCCTGCCATTGCAGCTTGTGACAGCTGTTCGCTTTGCTGCAGCGTTTGTGTAAAATCTTTGGCCAGCTCTGCAAACGCACTGTTGGCCCCTGCGTCAGGGTTGGGGGCGGTCGCGGGTTTTGTCGCGCTGTATTGTTGCGCGGCGATTGAGGAAAGAACGTCCATTCTGGATCTCCTTTAGGTTAACGGCGTAGTAAATCTCTTAGGGATGATGACATTTGTCGTGTCTGATCAAACATGCGCAGATTGGCTTCATAACTTCGTTGCGCTTCGCGTGCGTCGGCGATTTCGATCATCAGATCGACATTTGATCCGTCGTAATGACCCGTATCATCTGCAAGCGGGTGGGTGGGGTCGTAAACACGCTCAAGCGCGGTTTGGGACAGTTTGACATCCCCCATCTTGACCTGGCCTGTGGTTTGACCTGCATTCATAACCCGTTCAAACGCAGCCGTTTTTCGGCGATATCCGGGCGTATCGGTATTGGCGATATTTTCGGACGTCAGACGCAGGCGTGTGGCTTGGGCTTTCATGCCACTGACGGATGCGGAGAGGCTTTGGGATAAATCACTCATAATGTCAGGAATCCTTATCTGCGACCAATGGCGCTGCGCAAAACGTCAAGCGAGCTTTTGTAAATCATGATAGCGCGGTCGTGCTGGCGCTGGTTGTCCACGGATTTTAGCATCTCGGCTTCAAGCGATACCGAATTGCCGCTGGGGGACATGTTGCTTTGATCTGCTGCAAGTGTGATGCGCGTTTTGCCGGGGCTACGATCATCGGTCATGTGGCCAGCGCGCGTTGCCTTTTGTGCGGTAAACTGATCGGGTGCGCGATAAACGTCAGTGAACGGCGCGACATCACGGGCCTTGTACCCGGGGGTATCGGCGTTCGCGATATTCCGTGCAGTCACATTTTGCCGCTGACTGGCATGGCTCGCCATCGCATGAGCCATCTGAAATACTTTCAGGTTTTCAAACACCGGGGCTTCTCCCTCGATTAATCTCAACGAAGGCTTAACCCTGAGTCCCTTAATAAAGTGTTTCAGAGAGTCAGTTTTCGGAGAATCCGATGTCCACTATAGATTTTGATTGCCTTAAAGCTGAGATCGCTCAGCTTTCCCCAACCCGCCGCATTGGTCGTGTATCGTCAGTCTATGGTGGCGTGATTGAGGTGGAAGGCCTGTCTGACGAAGGGCGCTTGGGCGATCAAACTGAAATTATGACGTCTGATGGTATCGTCAGCGGTGAAGTTCTGCAGCTTAGGCCTGAAACACTAGCGATTCTGCCTGACCATGATCCGGTTGGCGTGGCGATTGGGGACACGGTTCACCTGAACGGCCAAGCTGGGTTGGCCCCGCATGATGGATGGATCGGGCGCGTGATTGATCCGTTTGGAAAGCCGTTGGACGGTAAGCCCCTGTTGCGCGGGCCTGAGGCGCGCAATCTGCGATCTGCGCCGCCCGAACCGACCAAACGCCGTTCTTTCGGGGGGCGGCTGGAAACTGGTCTAACCGCCTTTAATACGATGTTGCCGATCGTATCAGGGCAGCGGATTGGGCTTTTCGCCGGGTCCGGTGTGGGCAAATCGACGCTTTTGTCGCAACTGGCACGGGGGCTTGAGGCAGACGTGGTGGTCATCGCGCTGGTCGGCGAACGCGGGCGCGAGGTTGGCGAGTTTATCCAGAACGTCCTGGGGCCTGATGGGATGAAGCGCAGCGTTGTTGTTGCTGCGACATCGGACCGGTCGCCCCTTGTGCGCAGACGGTGTGCCTGGGCGGCGATGACTGTGGCAGAGCATTTCCGCGATCAGGGTAACTCTGTGTTATTCTTGGCAGATTCCATTACGCGCTTTGCTGAAGCCCACCGCGAAATCGCGTTAGCCAGTGGCGAAGCGGCATCATTGCGGGGATTTCCGGCGTCCACGTCACAGGCGATTATGTCGCTGTGTGAACGTGCGGGGCCGGGGCAGGATGATCAGGGGGATATTACGGCGGTTCTTAGTGTTCTGGTCGCCGGATCAGACATGGACGAACCCATCGCCGACATCACTCGCGGGGTTCTGGACGGCCATGTCGTACTAGACCGTGAGATCGCTGAACGGGGCCGCTTTCCGGCTGTTGATCTGTTGCGATCTGTATCGCGCAGTTTGCCACACGCGGCAAATCCTGAGGAAAATCAAGTAATTGAGGAGTTTCGCCGCTTGATGGGAACCTATCAGCGGTCCGAGATGATGATCAAAGCGGGGCTGTATGCGGCGGGCTCTGACCCGGAACTGGACCGCGCCATCCGTCTTTGGCCGCGCCTGGATGCGTTCTTGTCCGAGCATGAAGAGGCCGACACGGCAGCCAGTTTTTACCGTCTAGCCGAAATCATGGGCCGTACGTCACTGTTCCCTGCACCGGAAATTCCGGATAATCCAGAGGATGAGAGCGTCGCCAATCCCGCCTAAATCACGAGTTTTGTATATTTTGTACATGGGTTTTGTACTTAAAGTTTTGTACAAAACTTTTGAGGGTTTTGGGCTGATTTTATATTGAATGGACATTCGGAACGCCCTGTTTTTCGTGAAATGTGCATCTTGAACATTTTGGTAGATAAAGTTTTATTCACTCAGATGAATGGCCGCTTTTCGTAAAAAGCAAATTGAAGTAACCAAAATCGATAAAGTTGATCCTTATGACATCAAAACCATCAAAGACGATTCTGATAACGGGCGGATCACGTGGCATCGGCCGTGCCGTCGGATTGCTGGCAGGATTAAAGGGATGGTCTGTTTCTGTTAATTATCGCTCTGGTGCAGCTGAGGCCGAAGAAACGGCGCAATCGATTCGGGCCAGTGGTGGGCGCGCGCATGTCGTTCAGGGGGATGTTTCTAATGAAGAAGATGTTGTGCGACTGTTTGCAGAAACCAATGACGTATTCGGAACGATTGATGCGGTCGTTGTGAATGCTGGTATCGTTGGGCCTTCGCTGACACTTGCTGAAATGACAGGCCCGCGTCTTCGCAATATGATCGATACAAATGTGCTTGGGGCGCTATTTTGTGCACGTGAAGCAGCCCGGATCATGCCGCGCCCGGATACAGAGCCATCTGGGTCGATCGTTTTCGTGTCCTCGGCAGCGGCAAGGCTTGGATCACCATTCGAATATGTGGATTATGCTGCCTCAAAAGGGGCGTTGGATACTTTGACTATCGGGCTGTCCAAAGAACTGGCTGAAAAGAATATACGTGTGAATGCTGTCAGGCCGGGCCTGATTGAAACGGATATTCATGCAAGCGGGGGGCAGCCAGACCGTGCCCAAAGACTAGGACGTCAGGTCCCGATGAGGCGACCGGGTACGGCCAATGAAGTGGCCGAGGCGATCTTGTGGTTATGCAGCGACGCGGCGTCTTACACCACCGGGGCCATTATTGATGTAGCCGGAGGACGGTGAAGCCGCGGCCGAGAGGTTGATTTCCATGGGTACGATATCGGGCGTGTGAGGTCCCGGATCAGGTCCGGAACTGCGCGAGGCGCGCGTTTACGGTGTTCAGGAAATGCCCTAAGATCCATCCCGCCAGCGGTTCACGATGGGATAGCGTCGGTCCAGCCAGAAGGCGCGGCCGGACAGGCGGGTGCCGGGGGCGGACTGAAAGCGTTTGTATTCCGAGATATAGATCAAATGTTCGATCTTTTTCACCGTTTGCGCATCATATCCAGCGGCGACGCAATCGGCGATGGATGCCTCTTGGTCGATCAGCATGTCCAGAATGCCGTCCAGCACGTCATAAGGGGGCAGGCTGTCTTCGTCTTTTTGATCTTCGCGCAGTTCAGCTGAGGGTGGTTTGTCGATCACCCGGGGCGGGATGACGGTGCCGGACGGGCCCATCATCCAGTCGCGGTGATTGGCGTTGCGCCAACGGCAGATGTCAAACACGCGCGTTTTATACAGATCCTTGATCGGGTTATAGCCGCCCGCCATGTCGCCATAAATCGTGGCGTATCCTACGGCGACCTCGGATTTATTTCCCGTTGTCAAAAGCATTTCGCCGAATTTGTTGGACTGCGCCATTAACAGTAGACCGCGCAGGCGGGACTGGATGTTTTCTTCGGTCAGATCAGCCGCCATGCCATTGAACAGCGGCGCCAGCGCATCGGTCACGGCGGCACGCGGACCGGCGATGGACACGCTGTCCAGATGGGTGCCAAGGTTCTGTGCAACTTCGGCCGCGTCATCCAAAGAGGCTTGCGAGGTATATTCCGACGGCAGCATCACACAGCGCACATTGTCGGGGCCAAGCGCGTCGGCGGCGATGGTGGCGACGATGGCGCTGTCGATGCCGCCCGACAGGCCAAGCAGCACCTTTTTAAAGCCGGTCTTGCCCATGTAATCGCGCAAGGACTGGACCATCGCGCGGTAATCCTGTTCAAAACTGTCGGGGTGCGTGGTCTTGTCGCCGGTCAGCGCGCGCCAGCCCTGATCGGTGTGTTCAAAATCCACATGGGCGATAATTTCATCAAAAACGGGCAGCTTCACCGCCAATTCCCCGCCTGGGTTCAACACGAATGATCCACCATCAAAGACCTGATCATCCTGCCCGCCGACCATATTCAGATAGACCAGCGGCAGCCCGGTCTCGATCACGCGGCTGACCATTTTGTTCAGGCGAATGTCGAATTTATCGCGGAAATACGGCGATCCGTTGGGCACCATCAGCACCTGCGCGCCGGTTTCGGCCAGCGCCTCGGGGACGTCTTCGTGCCAGGCATCCTCGCAGATCGGCGTGCCGATGCGCATGGGGCCGATGACATAGGGGCCATTGATATCACCCACGCTGTAGTGGCGCAGTTCGTCGAAAACATTGAAGTTGGGCAGGTTGTGTTTCAGGATCCGCGTCAGCACCTGCCCACCTTGCAAAACGTGATAGGCGTTATAGCGTTGCGTACCTTCGACGCAGGGCGCGCCGATGCCCAGGGCGGGACCATCTGCGCAATCGGCGGCCAGTTTTTCGATGGCTTGCATGGCCTCGATCACAAAGGCGGGTTTCATGACAAGGTCCTGCACCTGATAGCCAGTCAGGAACATTTCTGGCAGCATAACATAATCAGCGCCCGCATCGCGGCCCTGTTGCCAGGCGTCTTTGGCCTTGGCCATATTGCCTGCGAAATCACCCAGTGTCGGGTTGAGTTGTGCAAGTGTGACGCGGAATTTCTGTGGCATTCGTGCAAGCCTTATCCAAATTTATGTGCTGCATTTATCCACATCAGCGCCGGAACGAAAGGGTCGGTTGAAAATCATTGCCCCTTACGCATGGGTCAATTAGGCTTTGTTCAAAATCTATCAATGGCGCGGGGGCGCGCGTCAGATACAGGGGGATAACGGTGCGTCATTTTCTTATGACGACTGCGGTTTTGGGGCTGCTGGTCACAAGTGCAACTGTCGTTGCGCAGGAAATTTTTACGAAACAGTATGAAGATGGTGGCGTCTATGTCGGTACCATTCAGGATGGCAAGCAGCATGGGCAGGGCACATATACGCTGCCCGATGGCTATGAATATTCTGGTGAATGGGTCGACGGGGAAATCACAGGGCAGGGCACGGCCACCTTTCCCAATGGGTCGGTTTATGTCGGTCAATTCAAAGATGGCAAGCTTAATGGCTTTGGCAAACTGACCTTTGCGGACGGGCGCGTCTTTGATGGTGATTGGGTGGATAGTCAATTTACTGGTGTCGGGCTGATCCTTTACACCAGCGGCGCTGTCTATGAGGGCAGCGTTGAAAATGCCAAGCATCACGGGTTTGGCAAGATGCAAAACCCTTCGGGCTATATCTATGAAGGCAATTGGGATCAGGGGCAGCGCATGGGCGAGGCCAAGATCACGTATCCGGATGGATCCATTTACGAAGGTATGGTCGAGGATGGTCTGCACAATGGTTCCGGCAAGCTGAAAATGGCGGATGGGACTGAATTTGAAGGCAATTGGGTCGATAATCAGATCCAGGGCGAAGGCAGATTGCTGCTGGCCAATGGCGATGTTTATCAAGGTAATTTTGATGCTGGCAAGCGCAGTGGCCAGGGCAAAATGACTTATGCCAATGGCAATACCTATGTCGGCGCTTTTATGGATGATCGGCGCCACGGCCAAGGCGTTTTCACCGGTGCAGACGGGTATAAGTATAATGGCGAATGGACCAATGGCGTTATCGAGGGGCAGGGCACTGTCACTTATCCCGATGGGTCAGTGTATACAGGCACTTTTGTTGATGAACTGCCCGAAGGTCAGGGCAAAATCGTTTACGCCGATGGCAGCACATACGAAGGCAGCTGGTCCGCCGGGGTGATCGAAGGTGCGGGCACCTCCATCTATCCCAGTGGTTTGGTCTATAAGGGCGAATTCCAGAACGCAAAGCACCACGGCCAAGGGGTGATGACCTATCCCAACGGATATGTGTATGATGGCCAGTGGGTCGCAGGCGCGCGTGATGGGCAGGGTAAATTCACCATGCCGGACGGTTTTGTTTATGAAGGGATCTGGACCGCTGGGGAAATCACGGGCGAAGGGACAGCAACCTATTCCACAGGGGACGTGTACGAAGGCAGCTTTGTGAAAAGTATACGCCAGGGTCAGGGAACCATGACATTTGCCGATGGCAGAACGGTCAGCGGTCTTTGGGAGGATGGTGAATTGGTACCAGAATACGCGCCCGAAGTCGCGGACGAACCCACTGCGGATCAATCCGAAGCCCCCGCAGAAGATACAGACGGGTCAACCAATTAGAGCGCGATAAAGTGAGTATCGCAGTCAGCATGCGCAGGATTTTATTCCCGTATCATACCTTTGTTGGTATGCTTTATATGGGTGTGGCGGGCACAATCGGGTTATTTGGCATCGTTTTGGCCATTTATATCCAGCTAGAAATGATGAACCCCAGCTTTCAGTATTTTTGTCTTGATGGTTTGCAGCTGTCACAATCTGGCGATCTTTGTGGACCCAATCCCTATCTGTTTGGTTTTATTGTGAATAATGGGCTGACTTTGCTGGTTTTTTTCTGTTTCATACCTGCCATCTTCGGCGGATTTGGCAGCTATGTCTTGCCGCAACAGATCGGCGCACCGTCATTGATGTTGCCATCGATAAACGGACTTTCTTTCTGGTTGTTTGCCATTTCGATGGCTGTCGGCATTCTGTTCTTGATCAATCCAAGTCATATTGAACCCCAAACCGACGGTATCGGATGGCAGCTTTATCCACCGCTGTCTTCCACACAACAAAGCGGGCTTGAGCCGCGTGCCATTTTTGCGATCAGCGGTGTGGCTTTGTCGATTGTTCTGAATATCGTGGCCCTGATCGTAACGTTCATGAAAGACCGCCCGGCAGGGCAGCGAATGTCCGACACGCCGCTGTTTTCAATGTTGGTTTTTGTGACCAGTTGGCCTGTACTTCTAAGTCTGCCGCTCATGATGTTTATGTTTGCAGTTTCGCAAATTGATCGTAATTTCGGGATGACGTTTTTTGATCCCAATGCTGCGGGTGATCCTGTTTTATACCAACATGTCTTGTGGTTTTTGGGGGCGCCTGAAATATCGGGCACGGTTGGCGCTTTGATGTGGTTGGCTCTTCTTTTATTAGTGTTGGGCGTGATTTCGCACTTTAAGAAAAGTCTGAACAAACCCCCAATTCTGCATTATGCCGTAATGGTTTACAGCCTGCTGCCGATGATATTGGTTGGCTTGGCGATGTTGCTGCATATTGTTTTGACGTCCGGATTATAACGGCCCGACACACCCGAAAACCGCAGATATATCGGGATAATTCCCTGTCCCTGCAATAGGGTGAGGCATTTTATCCCAGCGTAAATGCATCAGAATGATTGCCCTGCGCGCCAAGGCCAACTAGAACCCCTTTTGAATGTGTCGCAATGCGAGTCACTCAGACGTTGCGATCTAAATCAAGGAACCGGGAGATACGCATGGCAGACGCAGCCATCCACGGCCACGACCACGAAGACGAACGCGGCTTCTTTGCCCGTTGGTTCATGTCGACCAACCATAAGGATATCGGGATACTTTATCTGTTCACCGCAGGTATCGTTGGTTTCATATCCGTTGCTTTCACCGTTTATATGCGGCTGGAACTTATGAACCCCGGCGTTCAGTACATGTGTACCGAAGGCATGCGGTTCATTGCATCCTCTGATCCATGCAGCCCGGACGGCCATCTGTGGAACGTTCTGATCACCTATCACGGTGTTCTGATGATGTTCTTTGTGGTTATTCCCGCGCTTTTTGGTGGATTTGGTAACTATTTCATGCCGCTTCAGATCGGTGCGCCTGATATGGCGTTCCCGCGTATGAACAATCTTTCTTATTGGCTGTTTGTGGCTGGGACAGCGCTGGGCGTGGCATCGATGTTTGCGCCCGGGGCGCCCGGTGGCAGGTTGGGATCGGGCGTCGGATGGGTACTTTACCCGCCGTTGTCCACATCCGGGGCACCCGGCATGTCGATGGATCTTGCGATTTTTGCGGTTCACGTATCGGGGGCGTCTTCGATTCTGGGTGCGATCAACATGATCACCACTTTCCTGAACATGCGCGCGCCGGGCATGACCCTGCATAAAGTGCCGCTGTTTGCATGGTCGATCTTTGTCACATCCTGGCTGATCCTTCTGGCGCTGCCTGTTCTGGCTGGCGCGATCACCATGCTGTTGATGGATCGGAATTTCGGGTTCACCTTCTTTGATGCATCAGGTGGCGGTGATCCGGTATTGTATCAGCACATCCTGTGGTTCTTTGGCCATCCCGAGGTTTATATCATCATTCTGCCCGGCTTTGGTATTATCAGCCACATCATTGCAACCTTCAGCCGCAAGCCGATCTTTGGCTATCTGCCGATGGTCTATGCGATGGTGGCAATTGGTGTTCTGGGATTTGTCGTCTGGGCGCACCACATGTACACGGTGGGTATGTCGCTGTCGCAGCAGTCGTACTTTATGCTGGCCACGATGGTGATTGCGGTTCCGACAGGGGTCAAGATTTTCAGCTGGATCGCCACTATGTGGGGGGGATCGGTTGAATTCAAAACCCCGATGCTTTGGGCCTTTGGTTTTCTGTTCCTGTTCACCGTTGGCGGTGTGACGGGTGTGGTTCTAAGCCAGGCCGCCGTGGACCGGGCGTATCACGACACATACTATGTTGTGGCGCATTTCCACTATGTGATGTCGCTGGGTGCTGTCTTTTGTATCTTTGCCGGGATTTACTTTTATATCGGCAAAATGTCGGGTCGTCAGTATCCTGAATGGGCCGGTAAGCTGCACTTTTGGATGATGTTCATCGGCTCAAACCTGACGTTCTTCCCACAGCACTTTCTGGGTCGTCAGGGGATGCCGCGTCGTTATATCGACTATCCCGAGGCGTTCGCCTATTGGAACTATGTGTCAAGTTGGGGTGCATTCCTGTCGTTTGCATCGTTCCTGTTCTTTATCGGTATCATTGCCTACACGCTGCTGGCAGGGCGCCGTGTGACCGAAAACAACTATTGGAACGAATATGCCGATACGTTGGAATGGACCCTGCCTTCGCCACCGCCCGAACATACGTTCGAGCAGCTTCCAAAGCGTGAAGATTGGGACAAGGAACATGCGCATTAGGTCGGATGCCTCTTGAACATACCATAAAGATAAAAGAGGCCCCGGATAATTTCGGGGCTTTTTTGCATCAGGACGGCGCAGGGCAACCGCTGGCGAAACTGTCGATGTGGCCGTATCGGTCCTTGCCACGCAAAGGGTTTGTGATTTTTATCGGCATCACGGCAGCCCTTGTTCTTATGCCTATTCTTGCGGTGATCGGGTCGCCGGTCGTATGGGGGCTGTTGCCGTTTTTCCTGCTGATGTTATGGGCCGTCTGGTATGCGCTGGAACGTAGTTATATTGACGGCAGCATACTTGAGGAATTGACGATTTGGTCAGACCATGCTGAATTGATCCGCCACAACCCGCGTGGACCCAGCCAACACTGGGCGGCGAATACTCATTGGGTGAATGTAAAGATGCACGAAAAAGATGGTCCGGTTCCCTTTTATGTGACCCTAAGCGGGGCGGGGCGCGAGGTGGAAATCGGCGCTTTTCTAAGCGAGGATGAGCGCAAGATCCTGTTTGCGGATCTTTCGGATTATCTGCGGCGCGTAAAGACCTGATATGGCACAGATACCTGCAACGTCGAAAGCCAGACGGCTTATGATATCCGCCTGCGCCCGTCTGTTCGGACCAGATGCGGCGTTGCGTATCAAGGATTTGCAAAAGTCTGAAATTGCGGCCCTTTATCTGAACAAAACCGGCACGCCACCACCGCCGAAAATTCCCAAGGTCATGTTTCTGATCCCGTTGGTTGGCAAACACCATGTGTCGGATTGGGATGCCGTACAACGCCGTTTGGCCGCCACAATCGCATCTTTTCGCGCGCAGACCTCGCCCTATTGGTCCTGTGTCGTATGTGGACAGGATGAACCCGATCAGATCGATTTTGGTGAACGCGTGGTTTTTCTGCCGTTTGAAGCGGCCGTCGAGGGTAATGATAAATGGGCCAAGCTGGCGGCATTGGTGCGTAATCTGCCCACTGATGGTATGTGGGATGGCTATGTCATGCCGTTTGATGCGGACGATTTACTGCATCCTAATGCTGTGGCCGAAATGATCGGAACGGCAGCACCTGGCGGCTATTTGATCTCAACGGGGTATATCAAGGATGTAGCTGCGGATCGGGTCGGGCTTGCTGGCCCACGGACCGTCGCGATGCCCCTGCGCAAGCCGTTTTGGAAACTGTGTGGCAGTACGGCGGCGTTCAGGTACAGCGATACCCAGATGGAGGCGGATTTTTTGCACGACGTCACCCAGCATGAACACCGCATGTTCCCGTATTTGGCGAAACTTGCCGGGCGTGGGTTGACCGAAATGAATATCCCGGCTGCCATGTATATGCTGAACCATGGCGAAAATTTCGGAGTGCGCCGGGGCCGCGTTGGGTTCAAGCCCCGGTTTGTCGAACGGTTTCAGATAAAAGACCCCGATGAACTGGTACGCATTGTGGATAATTTCCCCGGTGCTGCGTCGGATAGGTGACGCATTTTCGAGGTTGGCTGTCAGCCAAGCCGGTCTTTGACCATCGGCCCAACGCGGCCAAAATCCATCTGACCGGTATATTTGTCCTTTAGCGCAGCCATAACACGGCCCATGTCACGAATGCTGTCTGCGCCCACTTGGGCAATCGCTGCGTCGACGGCGGTTTGTTCTTCGGCTTCGTCCAGCTGTCTGGGCAAAAATTCTTCGATAATGCCAACTTCCGACCGTTCTTTTTCGGCCAACTCCAGTCGCCCGCCTTCTTCATATGCGCGCGCACTTTCGTGACGTTGTTTAACCATTTTGCTAAGGATCCCAAGGACATCGTCATCGGATACGCCTTGGGCTTCGCTGTTGCCGCGTGCCGCAATATCACGATCTTTAATTGCAGCGTTGATCAGGCGAAGGGTTGATAGTCGTTCGGCATCTTTGGCCTTCATCGCGTCTTTCAGGGCAGACGTAATGCGTGTTCTCATATCCATTTTAGTCCGATCTTTGCGGCTGTAGACAAGCCTGCAGCTTAGATTTTGCAGCTTGAAATGGCAAGCCGGAACGATAAAGATAAGCCCTTGTTTTAAAGGCGGAACATAAATTGCATTGGCCCTTGACCGCCCAAGCTGTCAGACTTAGGTTCCCGACAATTTGCGCATCGGGAGAGTCGCTTCGATCATGAAAAAATCATCACAGACCCCCACCGCCTGTCTTGTTCTTGCAGATGGCACGATTTTCTTCGGTCACGGTTTTGGCGCAGTGGGTGACACACAGGCCGAGTTGTGCTTCAACACGGCTATGACAGGTTATCAAGAGATTATGACCGATCCGTCATATGCCGGCCAGGTGGTGACGTTTACCTTCCCTCATATCGGTAATGTGGGTGTGAACCCAGAAGATGACGAAGCTGCCGATCCTGTTGCGGCCGGAATGGTTGTGAAATGGGACCCGACTGACCCATCAAATTGGCGCGCGGCTGAGGATTTAGTGGCGTGGCTGACCCGGCGTGGCCGGATTGGGATTGGCGGTGTGGATACCCGTGCCCTGACTCGTGCCATTCGTCAGCAAGGTGCGCCACATGTGGCACTTGAACACAATCCCGAAGGCATATTTGATATTGAGCGTTTAGTCGAAAAAGCGCGGGCCTTTCAGGGGCTTGAAGGGCTTGATCTGGCCAAGGATGTGACTTGCGCACAGTCCTATAAATGGAACGAAATGCGGTGGAGCTGGCCCGAGGGATATGTCGCGCGTGACACGCCAGGCCACCGGGTTGTGGCGATTGATTACGGGGCTAAGCGGAATATTCTGCGGTGTCTGGCATCGGCAGGTTGTGATGTGACAGTACTGCCCGCAACAGCCACAGCAGATGACGTGATGGCCCATGATCCGCAAGGGATTTTCCTGTCGAACGGTCCCGGCGATCCAGCGGCGACGGGAAAATATGCAGTTCCGATGATCCGCGACATTATGGATCGCAGTGATATTCCTGTTTTTGGAATTTGTCTGGGGCATCAGATACTTGCTCTGGCGCTTGGGGCAAAGACGATCAAGATGAACCACGGGCATCATGGCGCAAATCATCCAGTGAAAGATCTGGAAACCGGCAAGGTTGAAATCACGTCTATGAACCATGGGTTTACGGTGGACAGCCAGACGTTGCCGCAAGGGGTGATCGAAACGCACGTATCCCTGTTTGACGGATCCAACTGTGGGATTCGCATGCGAGATCGGCCTGTTTTCTCGGTTCAATACCACCCAGAGGCGAGTCCGGGGCCGCAAGACAGCTATTACTTGTTTGAACGCTTTGTAAAAGCGATAGAAGCGGCTTAAAATTCCTGTCTTAACCGTAGGTTAACTGTGCGTACCCCAATATAGCCTAAGTGCGTAAATGGGGATGTCATGAGTAATCACGCCGTTCGGCTTGTAGATCCCAGACCGGTTTATGACCGGTCGGGCAAGCGTGTACGACGCCCCAAACTGCTTGGCCAGATTTTGATCGAAATTGGCGCGATCACCAATGCTGAACTGATACAAGCGCGCGCCATGCAGGAACGGCAGCGGTCGCATATCGGAGAAATCCTGCTAGCCCATCGCAAGATCACAGAACAGCAGCTTTTCGACGCGCTTAGCATTCAGTATTCCGCGCAAATTGTTGACGTGCAATCCGTCCCACCTGATCCGCGGTTGATTGATCTTTTGGGAACGGATGAGTGTCTGAAAAAGAATATCTTGCCATGGAAAAAACTTGGTAATCATACGGTTATAGCGACCAGTGATCCTGCAAAATTTTCGATGTACCGCGATCAGTTACAGGATGCATTTGGTCCCGTTCTGATGGCGCTTGTTTTAAAAACCAAACTGCAAGATACCGTTGCAAAGGGCCGAACAACCGCTCTTGTGACACTTGCTGAAACCCGCGTGGATGACGCGAACAGCTGCCGAAACTGGAACACGCGATCTTTGATGAAAACCGGGCTTTTCGTGGTGCTTCTTGCGGCGGTGACCATGACTATATCGCCGCCGGCGATTTTTGTGGCTTTGTGTTTGTGGGCGATTTTAACGCTGATTTTATCCGCAGGTTTAAAAATCGCGACAGCGGTAGCGGTGTTGGGGCGCAAGAAACCTGCGATGGCCCCCTATACAATCGTCAAATATCCCGTGGTGTCGATCATGGTGCCGCTGTTCAAGGAAAATCAGATTGCAGGCAAACTGGTCCAGCGTTTGGCGCGGTTGGATTACCCGAAAGAGGCATTGGATATCTGCCTTGTCGTTGAAGCCGAAGATGACACCACCCGTCAGACGATTGCAAAGACCGTATTGCCGCAATGGATGCGTACAATCGTTGTGCCACAAGGCAGCTTGAAGACAAAGCCGCGCGCACTGAATTATGCGTTGGATTTTTGCCGCGGGGATATTGTGGGGGTTTATGACGCCGAAGATGCACCGGCCCGTGACCAGATCAAACGTGTGGTGCGCAGGTTCGAAGTAGCGCCGGATCATGTGGTCTGTCTGCAGGGGGTTCTGGATTTTTATAATGCTAAAACCAACTGGCTGTCGCGCTGTTTTGCGGTGGAATATGCGACCTGGTTCCGGATTGTTTTACCTGGGCTACAACGGCTTGGAATGGCGGTGCCGTTGGGTGGTACGACGCTGTTTTTCAAACGAAAAGCGCTTGAAGAGCTGGGTCGTTGGGATGCCCATAACGTGACCGAAGATGCCGATCTTGGCATTCGTTTAGCCCGGTGCGGATACACGACAGAGTTGATCGACACCGTGACCGAGGAAGAAGCAAACTGCCGCCCTTGGGCCTGGGTCAAGCAAAGATCGCGTTGGCTGAAAGGCTATGCGATGACCTATGCGGTTCACATGCGGTCGCCGGTCAAGCTGTGGCGTGACTTGGGTTTCAAACGTTTTTTGGGCTTTCAGATTCTGTTTTTGGGGGCGCTCTCACAATACGCTTTGGCGCCGGTTCTTTGGTCATTCTGGCTGATCCCAATGGGGTTGTCGCATCCGATGCAAAATGTGCTGTCGGGGGGCATGCTATTGACCCTAGTGGTGATATTTGCCCTGACTGAGGTGGTGAACATCCTGCTTGGCATATGGGCGGTGCGTCAGACGAAACATCGCGGGTTGATGGGCTGGGTACCGACGTTACACCTCTATTTTCCGCTTGGCGCGACGGCGGCTTATAAGGGATTGCTTGAGATGGTGACCAAACCGTTTTACTGGGACAAAACGGCACATGGGCTGCACGATTGCGCCGCTACTCCGCCGCCTGCGCGGCCGTTGCATCAGACTTCAGGCGCGTCTCAAACGCCGCAGAAAGGTGATGCTTTAGGGCTTGATACGCCGCCTCTCCATCCGCTTTTTCGATAGCAGAAACAATAGCTTCGTGTTCCTCTAGCGCCAGTTCTCCGCGCCCATCCACAGCCAATGATGTCGTTGCCAGCAGCGCCATGGAGCGGTGGACCAGATCAAGTTGCTGTACAAGATATCGGTTGTGCGACGCCAGATGAATTTGTTTGTGAAAACGCCGGTTTGCGCGCGCTAAAGCGCCGGGATCACCCAACAGCGCACGGTCTTCTTGCACCATTTCACGCAGCACACGTATTTCTTCAGGGGCGGCGTGACGAGCTGCCAGACGGGCAGCCAACCCTTCCAGTTCGGTACGTACAACATAAAGTTCGGCCAGTTGATTGTGATCCAGTGATGCCACAATCAAGCTACGCCCATCGCGGGTCAAAAGGGATTGCGTTTCAAGGCGTTGCAACGCTTCGCGAATCGGGGTGCGGGATACGCCAAAACGGTCGGCCAACTCACTTTCCACCAGCCGATCACCGGGTTTATAGACCCCGATATCAATCGCATCCAAGATCAGTGCATAGGCATCTTTGTGGTTGGATTTTAGCATTTGCATGTGGTTTGCCCCGTTTCATATCAAATGGTGCCTGACGTGAGCGGCGCAATCAAGTGTTAGTGATTGTTGTCAGCCCGTCAGGCGGATAACGTCCCCCCATGATTGCTGATAATTTTAAACATATTGAGACCTGGGTTTTTGATCTGGACAACACACTTTATCCGCCATCGGTGCGTCTGTTTGACCAGATCGAAGTGCGGATGACCGATTATGTTGCGCGCACCCTGGATGTGTCACACGCTCATGCCGATCATCTGCGCGCAAGCTATTGGCAGGAATATGGCACCACGCTGGCTGGACTGATGACCGAACATGACATCGATCCTGATCCCTATTTGCACGATGTCCATGACATTGATTTCGGCCCTTTGACGCCTGATCCCAAGCTGACGGCAGGGTTGCAACAGCTTGAAGGACGCAGAATCGTCTATACGAACGGATCAAAACCCTATGCACATCAAGTGCTTAAGGCACGTGGTATCGATCATCTGTTTGATGCAATCTACGGTGTTGAGCATGCCGATTATCGCCCCAAACCAGACCGCGCGGCGTTTGAAACGGTCTTTGCGATGGATGGTTTGGCCCCGGACCGCGCCGCGATGTTCGAAGACGACACGCGCAATCTGGCGGTGCCTTATGCGATGGGGATGCGGACGGTGCACGTGGCGCCTGACGCGCAGCCGGCCGATCATATTGAATATCACACGGCTGATTTAAGCGATTTTCTGACCCTGGTAAAATAATGTACCTGCGGCAATTCATCCTCTTATGATGCGGGCAAAAAGACATAGGTCACTTCTGACATAAACAGGAGCTTTCGATGACCACGCAAACCCGCCCGCTTTGGCAAAGATTTTTCTTTTCATTTCCAGTGATTGGCTGGATCGCACGTGATGTCAGCGATGGTGATGAAAGCAATATCTACTATGCTTTGGTGATCTTTCTGGCCAGTTGGCTAAGTGCGATTTTGCTGTTTGGATACCCTGGGCTGATCATTCCTGCGCTTTTGATGGTGCCGACAATGTTTGTGGTGCTGATCCTGATCTCGCGTGGGTGACGACCTGTCGCTTTGATGTCTGGCGCACGACGGCTATCTTGCCGTATGTAAGGACGTAATATGCAAAGACAAACGACAGATATTCTGATTTCCGGTGGTGGTGTGGCAGGTCTGACGGCGGCGGCTGCTTTTGGCGCGGCGGGCTTTGACGTGATTTGCGTGGATCCCGCGCCGCCGATTACAGACCGCGATACCGAAGGCGCTGATTTGCGCACGACGGCGTTCTTGCAGCCTGCGCGCGATTTTCTGGCGCAGGCTGGCCTTTGGCCACGTTTGCAGGATTATGCTACGCCGTTGCAGGTGATGCGGATTGTGGATGCAGGCGGGGCAGAGCCGCAACCGCGGATTACTAAGGATTTTGATGCAGCTGATATTTCCGACAAACCCTTTGGTTGGAACCTGCCCAATTGGTTGCTGCGCCGCGAGATGATCGCCCGCCTGAAAGATCTGGATTGTGTCGATTTCCGCCCCGGCGTTGAAACGCAATCGGTTTTGACTCGTCAGGCGCATGCGTTGGTTGGCCTGTCTGACGGATCACAGGTGGCCGCCAAGTTACTGATCGCGGCTGATGGGCGAAATTCTGTTGTGCGTCAGGCGGTTGGAATAGGGGCCAGCACCAAAAGATATGGCCAAAAGGCCTTGGCTTTTGCAGTCACGCACGCGCTGCCGCATGAAAATGTATCGACCGAAGTACATCGTTCTGGGGGGCCGTTTACGCTTGTGCCATTGCCTGATCACGATGACCGCCCGTCCTCTGCCGTTGTCTGGATGGAGGAAGGGCCAGAGGCAAAGCGCTTGTTTGAGTTGCCTGTTGAGGCGTTTGAGGCAGAGATGAACGTACGGTCTTGCCATCTGTATGGGCCACTAACGTTGGCGTCACGGCGCACGATTTGGCCGATTATTAGCCAGATTGCAGATCAGTTTTATGCAGAACGTACGGCGTTAGTGGCCGAAGCGGCCCACGTGGTGCCGCCCATTGGTGCACAGGGGTTGAACATGAGCCTGGGTGATCTGAGCCTACTTTTAAAGCTGGCGCAGGATAAACCGGATCAGCTTGGGTCGGCCCAGATGTTGCGGGCCTATCACCGTGGACGCTATCCTGAAGTTCGTGCACGCGTGGCAGGCGTTGATATGCTGAACCGCGCGTCAATGCTTAAGGCGCAGCCATTGCGGGATCTGCGGGCGATGGGGTTGAACACGCTGTATTCTGCAACGCCAGTGCGTAAAACGCTGATGCGGCTTGGTTTGGGCGCCAAAGGTTAACCAATCGGGCCGATCAGACGTTCTTCACTTAGCAAGACGTTCGCTTCGACATTGCCCACACCGGGCAATGTCATCACGCGGCGTCGCAAGATCCGTTCAAAATCCGAAATATCGCGGGCAACGACCCGTAGGCGATAATCGTAAAGCCCAAGAACATGTTGGACTGTCTGTACTTCGGGAATGGCGATAACGGCGCGTTCAAAATCATCCAGACTGACACGTCCTTTTGTGGCCAGTTTGATACCCAGAAAAACGGTAACACCAAACCCCAGCTTTTGCAGATCCAGATCAAGCCGTTGACCGCTCAAAACATCGCTGTCTTGCAGCCGTTTGATCCGCCGCCAACTGGCAGATTGGCTTAACCCCAAGCGCCGCCCAATTTCGCCCGCACTAAGCGTTGCATCATCGGCCAAGGCGCGCAGAATGTTGCGATCTGTATCGTCGAGGTTGATCATATCGGCAAACCCTGGGCTGATTTGATCTCGGCAACCTGCATCAATGCTTCGATGTCAGCGATATGAGGAAGGGTCAGGATTTTGCTGCGATAGATGGTTTGGTAATGACCCATGTCACGTGCCAGAACGGACAGTCGCACATCAACCTGCCCTAGAAATGTTTGTATTTCAATAACTTCTGGTATTTCGCGGGCTGTCGCCAGAAATTCATCAAAGGCTTGTGTTTGCGTCTTGTCCAATGTGATACGCAAGCTGACTTCGACCTCGTACCCCAAGGCCCGCCAGTTGATAATGGCACGCCGCCCCAGCAAGACACCGCGTTCATGCAGTTTTTCAATCCGGCGCCAACAGCTGGCAGCTGAAATATTCGCCAGATCGGCCAGCTCCTTGGTTGGCAGATCAGGTGCGGCCTGAAGTTGGCGTAACAATCGACGATCGATGTCATCAAGCATGATTATTTCTTTTTTAGATAATTTTTGAATGATATTTTCATTACAATAGTAATACTATCGAACTTTGAAAACCTTAAAGTGTTAATAATGGTAAAGTGTGCGCAGACATCAATAGGAGAGACTGATGCGCGTTTACTATGATCGTGACTGCGATGTGAACCTGATCAAAGACAAGAAAGTGGCCATTCTGGGTTACGGCAGCCAGGGCCACGCCCATGCGCTGAATCTGCGTGATAGCGGTGCAAAGAACCTTGTCGTGGCGCTGCGTGAAGGCTCTGCCAGCGCGAAAAAGGCCGAGGCTGAGGGGCTGCAGGTCATGGGTATCGCTGAAGCAGCGGCTTGGTGCGACCTGATCATGTTCACAATGCCCGACGAATTGCAGGCCGAGACATATAAGAAATACGTGCATGACAATATCCGCGAAGGTGCGGCGATTGCTTTTGCCCATGGCTTGAACGTGCACTTTGGTCTGATCGAACCCAAGCCCGGTATCGATGTGATCATGATGGCCCCCAAAGGCCCCGGTCATACGGTGCGCGGCGAATATACCAAAGGCGGCGGCGTGCCCTGTCTGGTCGCTGTGGATACAGATGCCAGCGGTAAGGCGCTTGAAATCGGCCTATCATACTGTTCTGCGATTGGTGGCGGCCGATCTGGGATTATCGAAACCAACTTCCGCGAAGAATGCGAAACTGATTTGTTCGGTGAACAGGCCGTTTTGTGTGGCGGTCTGGTCGAATTGATCCGCGCTGGTTTTGAAACATTAGTCGAGGCCGGGTATGCACCCGAGATGGCCTATTTCGAGTGTCTTCACGAGGTCAAACTGATTGTCGATCTGATCTATGAAGGCGGGATCGCGAATATGAATTATTCGATCTCAAACACGGCCGAATATGGCGAATACGTCAGCGGCCCACGGGTTCTGCCTTATGACGAGACGAAAACACGGATGAAAGGTATCCTGAAGGATATCCAGACCGGTAAGTTCGTACGTGACTTCATGCAGGAAAATTCAGCTGGTCAGCCGTTCTTTAAAGGCACACGTCGCCTGAATGATGAGCATCAGATCGAAGAAGTTGGCAAAAAACTGCGCGAAATGATGCCGTGGATATCTGCGGGTAAACTTGTGGATCAAGACAAGAATTAATTCCCTATACTGCGTTAGGGTGGCGTGCCCCGGGTCCTATTGGCCCGGGGTATTTTTGTTTAATGACGCAAGGGGATATAATGGCAAACGCCTGTCTGATCGTTCAAACTGTAAGTATGGGATACATCCGTAACATTGTTACGTTTATTCATGATTCTATAAAGCAAAGCTTTGGTGCCGACGCCCCGTTGTTTTTAGTGAATGAAATTGATCAGGCCAGCTATCCACCGGACAGTGCGGTTTTTGTGATAGGAGAAAGTTTTCAAAGGCATACACGGCGTGACGGATGTCGCTATATTTATCTGAATTTCTCAGTTTTGCGGGTGATGGGAAATCCGCTGATGACAGGACGACAGGGGTGGAAGGCGGTACAGCGCAAGAAAGCATTGTTGGCTGATAAGCTGGACTTGTACGACATGCTTTTGGATTATCTGCCGCCGCAAACGCGGATATTGCAGCGGCAATTGGATCTGCCAGTGCGCTCATTCAAACCTTGCATAGACCCCGCTGCGATGCCGCAAGCTTTGCCGCTGCAAGAACGGCTTTATGATGTTTGCTTTGTCGGAAAACCAACGAAGCGTCGCAGCGAAATTACAATGGCGTTGCAAGAAAAGGGTCTGAAACTATCCCCACAAACAGACGTCGTTTTCGAAGAAATGGCGGCGCAATCAAAATGTTGTTTGAATTTCCATGCGGAACGATCAAATCATCTTGAAACCCCACGGATTGTTGGGGCACTGGCCGCGCAATGCCCTGTGGTGACAGAAAACAGCTATGGTCTGCGCGATCTTCTGCCCCCACATTTAATTCTACAGGCACGCAAATCAGCTTTGCCGGGTGTAGTGGCAGCACTGCTGCAAGACAAAAGACGACTGCAAGATTTATGCAATGCGTCACATAAGTGGTTCCGCGACACCTATTTACCTCAGGCCCGATCCGAATGGCGCAATCTGTGCCAAGAAATCATAAAACTGGACATCGATACGACGCATCTAACGTCACTGCGAAACGTCAGTTAAAGCAGCGATACTTCGACGGTATTCGAACCATTTGGCATTGACCGCTGGCCCGTGCACAGGTCATCTGCGTAAGCACAGGAATTAAGGTTAAACAATTGGAAAACCCAGGGTTACTGAATTGGGGCCGCATTTGTCTGGTCGCGATTATCTGGGGCGGGGCATTTATGACCGTCAAGATCGCATTGCGCGACATCGATCCGCTGACATTGGCTGCAGCCCGGGTCGTGATCGGTGCTTGTGCGCTTTATACGTTGTTAAAGCTGCGCGGTGGGCGGCTGCCTGCGCTGAATAACCGTGTGGTTTGGGGCTTTGCGATCGGGATTGGCGTGTTGTCATCGGCTTTGCCCTTTGCATTGCTAAGTTGGGGACAACAATATGTGCCATCGGCGTTTGCTGGCATGACAATGGCGGCTTTGCCGATTTTCGTGCTACCATTGGCGCATGCATTTGTACCAGGCGACCGGATGAGCACGCGCAAATCCATCGGCTTTGCGGTCGGTTTTGCAGGAACGGCCGTGTTGGTCGGCACTGGTGGCTTGGGCGAAGTTGATGGCCCATTAGAAATATGGGCGCGGTTTGCCTGTGTAGGTGCGGCATTATGCTATGCTGTGGGGTCGATTGTGACGCGTCGCTGTCCTGATGTGGATCAACTTTCCTTGTCCACAGCCGCATTGTTGACGGCAGGTATTATTTTGACGCCCATTGCGCTGATTGTGGAAGGTTTACCAGGTTCAATATCACTCAGCCCCTTGATTGCGTTGATTTATCTCGGTTTGATCCCTACGGCAGTTGCATTCATCATCAAAGTTGCGGTGATCCGATCTGCAGGGCCAAGTTTTATGACGCTGACGAATTATCAGGTACCTGTGTGGTCAGTCTTATTTGGATTTTTGTTCCTGAACGAGGCCCTGCCGCCGCAGCTTTTTCTGGCGCTTGTATTGATTTTGTCCGGCATCGCGATTAGCCAGTGGCGTACTTTGGTAGGTCTCATATTAGGGGATAAAACCTGAAAACCGGGACCTAAACCGCCGCTTCGACTTCGGCCACGATGCCATTGACGACGCTGTTTAGCATGGCTTCATCTTCGCATTCTGCCATTACGCGGATCAGGGGTTCGGTGCCTGATTTGCGGATCAATAGACGGCCTTTGTCTTTCAGATCAGCTTCGGCCTGTGCGATGGATGCTTGCACGGCAGCCGATTGCATGGGGTCGGTTCCATCATATCGAACATTTTTAAGTAGTTGCGGAACACGGTCGAAATTCTGTGTTAGGCGGCCGGCAGGCATTCCTGTGCGCACCATTTCGGCCAGAAACTGCAAACCTGCGATCAGGCCGTCGCCTGTTGTGGCGTAATCGGTCATGACGATGTGGCCGGACTGTTCCCCGCCCAGGTTCCAGCCGCCCCGGCGCATTGCCTCGACCACATAGCGGTCGCCGACGGGCGTGCGCTCCAGCCGCAGGTTCTTGGCGTCCAGAAACCGTTCAAGACCCAGATTGGACATAACGGTCGCAACCAGTGTATCGCCCTTTAACTTGCCCTCGGTGGCCCATTTTGCGGCCAAAAGCGCCATGATCTGATCGCCGTCTGCCACGTGACCGGTTTCATCCAAGATCATCACGCGGTCTGCGTCGCCGTCCAAGCAAATGCCCACATGTGCGCCATGGCTGATGATAGTTTCAGCAGCGGTTTGCGGCGCGGTCGATCCGCATCCATCGTTAATATTAAAGCCATTTGGGGCAGTGCCTACGGGGATCACATCAGCGCCCAATTCCCAAAGCACTTCGGGCGCGGTTTTATAGGCAGCACCGTTTGCGCAATCTATGACGACCTTCAGGCCATCCAAACGCACGCCAGGCACCGTGGATTTGACCCGCTCATTATACCTGAACCGCCCGTCATAGACGTGTTTGGCGCGCCCGATGTTTTGCGATTTCGCAGGCGCCACGCCTTCGTGCAGCAGGCGTTCGATTTCGGCTTCGGCGTCGTCGCTTAACTTGAACCCATCGGGGCCGAAAAATTTGATGCCGTTGTCGTGGTGTGGGTTGTGACTGGCCGAGATCATGACACCCACATCGGCGCGCATGGATGGTGTCAAAAATCCAACGGCAGGGGTTGGAACAGGACCAAGCAACAGCACATTCATACCGGTTGAGGTAAAGCCAGCGGTCAGTGCGTTTTCAAACATGTATCCCGACAAGCGCGTATCTTTCCCGATAACAACACGGTGTGCGCGGCTGTCGTCACGGCGAAAAAACCGGCCAGCCGCCGCACCAAGACGCAGGGCCATATCAGCGGTCATGGGGTGACTGTTGGCTTCGCCGCGCACACCATCTGTACCGAAAAGTTTGCGTGTCATGGGGGGCCCTCTAGAATGGCTTTGCTAAGTGCAAAGGCTTGTTTTATGGGTTTGATATCATGGACACGGTGCAGTTGCACGCCCTGAGCAATCGCATGAAGGCTGACGGCCAATGTTCCGGGCATCCGATCATGCGCGTCGGGAACATCCGCAATCGTACCGATAAAGCGCTTACGGGATGCGCCCAACAAGATGAGGCATCCAAGACCGTGAAAAAGGGACAAACCGCGTAAGAGCTTCAGATTGTGATCCAGCGTTTTGCCAAATCCTATGCCAGGATCGACTATGATCTGGGTGCGGGCGATACCAGCGTTTTCGGCAATAGCGATACGATTTGACAGAAAATCATATACATCCAGCAGGACATCGTCATAGACCGGGTTATCTTGCATCGTTTCAGGATCGCCTTGCGCATGCATCAGACAAATAGGCGCATTCGCGTGGGCAGCGGTGGCTGCAATCGTGGGATCGAAAGACATCGCAGACACGTCATTGATCAGATTGACGCCTGCATCAACGGCAGCGTGCGCCACTGTGGATTTGCGCGTATCAATGGAAATCGGGATGCGGCTTTTGGCGCGCAGGGCCTGTATGATCGGAATGGTCCGGGCGATTTCTTCGGTCACTGTGACTTCGGCCGCACCAGGGCGTGTACTTTCACCACCAATGTCAATGATGTCGGCCCCGTTGGCCTGCATCTGGTGGGCATGCTGAAGGGCGATGTCAAAAGTATCGAATTTGCCGCCGTCCGAAAAGCTGTCAGGCGTGGTGTTCAGTACCCCCATAAGCCGTGGTTCATCAAAGTTTAATTCAGCAACAGATGCGCGCGGGGCACATATCGCGTGAATGATAGCATCAGGAATTTCAGTGACCGGAACAATGTCACTTGGCCGTTCACGTTCGATACGTTCGGCGTGTGTGAACCACGACCAGCCATCTGCGATCTTTTGTGCATTTTGCGGAATCATCAGCCCGGTTTGGGCAAGTGGGCGATAATAGCATGTCATGGGCGCTTATCAGTCCTGACGGCCTTCTTCGCTTGGCATAAGAGCGATGGATCGGATCGGTCCTGTGGCAGTATCGATGATCATCATTTTTTGCGCATGGATGTGGTGTGCGAACCATTGGCTAAGGGCGAAGGCATCTGACGCAGGCGTATCAGGGCCGTCGACAGCATCAAGAATGATCTTGGACGGGGCCCATACAGACATCTGGTTGTTTTTCATTGACCAATCCAATTCTGTCATCGTTTCGACGACAACACATCGATGATCAAAACCTGCCAGAACCCAGGCATTTTGTTCAATGGCCAGCAGATCAATGCGACGTTGGGCGGCAGGGGCCTTGGATTGTGGCGCGGGTTGATCTGCGGACCCCACGCAAAAGATAACGGGATCGCCCGTCTGTTCCAATTCGTCAATCCAGCGGGTTAGTCGGTCGCTGGTGATTGCGGTGTTCGATAAAAAGACGATAATTGGGTGGGGCGCGACTTCTGCCACCTCATCAACCGACCCTAGGGCGCGTGAACGCACAATTTCGACCCCAAGGGCATAGGGGCCACGGTCCAGTTTTTCGATCCGGATAAAGGCTCGCATAGCCTGTGGTTCCAGCAAAATTCTGTCAGCCACGCGTTCGGCTAGTGTTTCAAGCAGGTTCAGACGTTCTGCCGCAAGTTCCAAGCTGACCGCTTCGGTAATGCGGTCATACGACAGGATGCGATCCACATCATCATCAATCGGACCTGTTAGCGGCGTAACTTCGACCACAATGTTAAAACAAACCCGTTGGGTCGTGCCACGTTCAGCCTGAAAGGCACCGATTTCCACGTCGACCACGTGATCGCGCACGGAAATACGATCAAGGGGATCATCCGTGCTGGTCGCAGCAGAGCGCTCAGATGGATGTGCAAAAGCCAGATGAATGTCTTGCGTCATAAGGTGGCCTCCGACCGATGGTATAGCCGGAACGCCATGTCGCGAACAGCAAAACCTGACTTAGCGCTGAGCAGTTTGATAGCTTTGTCTATAGAAGTGATGAAAGCCGATCGTCGTGGTGCGCGGATACACATTGGACCAATGCGGACGAACCGCTTTGGTGTGATAATGCGTGGCCCCTTGTGTCAAGTTCTTGGGGGCGGTGCCATTCAGCATCATCATGGCGATCTTTCCGACACGTTCAAACGCGCGCGGCTCACCGATCACCTCATTTTTGCCATCACAGGTATAGCTGAACTGACACGCATGTTTGCGGCCTGTTCCCTGATTGATCACGCCACAGACTGATGCGGGATATTTGCGGTTGGAAACACGGTTCAAAATAACCTCGGCCACGGCAAACTGGCCTTTTACGCTTTCGCCGCGGGCTTCAAAATAAAGCGCCTCGGCCAGACAACGCCATTCTTTGTCGCCTTTTACAACGGGTTGGGATGCCAGCCATTGCTTTGTATATTGGATGTTGGACGTCTTCGTATTCGATGATGGCTTAACGGCCGATAAGTCATGGATCCGGTCCGGGTCCATCATATCAATGACAAAATGTTCGTTATTCATCAGTGACGACAGTTGAATTTCGGATTGGTCTGAAATGGATTCGTTTGAATAAGCACTCAGTGGCAAAATACCAATAAAAATACCAATCCCCAAAGAGATAAAATTCTTCATATTAAATCACCCAGTCTTTTGGCAGCGCGGGAATTATTCCGCAAGTGCCGCGCATTTACGCTATGGTTTCCGTTTCGTCCAGTCTGGAATCCGTTACTGTAACAAACTGAAACGTTGATCGCCGCGTCTTTAGCGGGACAATGTTTCTATTTGGTTCATTTGTCCCGCAATGCAAGCTGGGCTGCGGCAAGCCGCGCAACAGGTACACGAAAAGGGGAACATGATACGTAATCATACCCTGCTTTTCGGCAAAAATCGATGGATGCTGGCGTACCACCATGTTCACCGCAGATAGACAGAACAATATCAGGTTTGACAGATCGGCCGCGACTGGCGCCGATTTCCAGTAATTCACCAACGCCGTCCAGATCCATCACGTGAAATGGATCTTCGGGATAAACGCCCTGTTGGACATATGCTGCCATAAATCGCCCCGCATCATCGCGCGACAGGCCATAGGTCATCTGTGTCAGATCATTTGTCCCAAAGCTAAGAAAAGCAGAATGCTGGGCAATGTCTGCCGCCCGAAGTGCCGCACGGGGTGTTTCGACCATGACGCCAAGGCGATAATCGAAACTGGCACCAAGTTCAGTGCGTACGGCAGCGGCAACCGCATCAATGCGCGTTTTAACCAGCTCAACTTCGCGTTTTGCCGTGACCAGCGGGATCATGATTTCTGGCACAATCGCTTGACCACCTTTGCTGGCTTCCACTGTGGCTTCAAATATGGCGCGGGCCTGCATATCGTAAATTTCAGGTACAGTGATGCCCAACCGCACGCCGCGCATACCCAGCATCGGGTTGAATTCTGACATTTCTTCGACCCGTGCGGTCACGTCCGACATTGGCAGATCAAGCGCTTCGGCCAGTTCGCGCAGGCCTTCGCGCGAGCTTGGCAGAAATTCATGCAAGGGTGGATCAAACAGGCGAATACAAACCGGCATACCCTGCATTATATCGAAAAGCTGCACAAAATCGGCGCGCTGCATGGGCAGCAATCGTTCCAATGATGCGCGTCTGTCTTGGGGGCGATCTGCAAAAATCATTTCCCGCATAACAATCAGACGGTCTGTTTCGAAAAACATATGTTCGGTTCGACACAGACCAATACCCTCGGCTGCAAAGTTGCGCGCGGTTTGGGCATCGGCCGGTGTATCAGCATTCGCGCGCACCCCGATATCGCGATACGTATCGGCCCAGCCCAGCAATTTCTGAAAGCTGTCGTCCAGCCCGGCCTCGACCATTTGGGGTGCGCCTGCCAGAACCTGACCGCGGGTTCCGTCAATCGTCAGAATATCGCCTTCTTGAAACAGGCGCCCATCTGAACCGATCAGCGTTTTGGTACGTGTGTTCAACTTGATATCCGTCGCCCCGACAATACACGGCAACCCAAGACCGCGTCCGATCACAGCGGCGTGGCTTGTCATGCCGCCACGTTCGGTCAGAACACCCTGCGCTGCGTGCATGCCGCGGATATCTTCGGGCGTGGTTTCGCGGCGCACAAGGATACAGGGTTCTTCGCGGGCCGCACAGGCCTGGGCGTCGGCGGCAGAAAAGACCAGCTTGCCGCTGGCAGCGCCAGGGCTGGCCGCAATGCCGTGACCGATACAATCCCGAATGGCTGTATCATCGACTTGACGGTGCAAAAGTTCGTTCAATGCCGACGGTTCAATCCGCAAAATCGCATCTTGAGTCGAAATAATGTTATCTTCGGCCAGATCTACAGCAATACGAACGGCCGCGCGTGATGAGCGGGGCAGGCGGACCGCATCCAGAATATGCAGATTGCCGTTTTCAATCGTAAATTCGACCTGCATTTCTTCGCGCAAACGCTGACGGCATTTATGACCGCAGGTGATCAGTTCTTCGAAAGCGGCGGGCGTCAGATCTTCCAGCGATGGGCCGCGCTTGTCTTTGGTGATGTAAATCGCCTTGCTGCCTGCTGACAACGCATCGCGGCCCTGACTTTGGCTTAGATAGCGACCTGCGATTTTTGCCAAACCCGTCGTGGCATCGGCAAATTGAATAACGCCTGACCCGCTTTCGCCGGCCCCCAGCCCCAAAGCCATTTGCTGCACGACCAAACCCAGTCCCGCATCCGCCGGCGCCCCTTTGGCCTGGCGCAGCAGACGGGCGCTTGTGCCTTCCCAGGCGCGAGCCATGGATCTTAGGACCTCGGCCAATTGCTGATTGGGGTCCTGTGGAAACGGCTCATAGGTTTCATCTTCGTATGCGGCCAGGGCCAGTTGTGCGGCGTCAGAATTTGATTTTTCCGGGAATTCAAATGCTTCGGCATCAAGTCGCGCGACATGAACCGCATAGGATTGAATAAAACGCAGATAAAGCCGACTGGCCGCCCCATGACCGATTTTGTTACATAAGATGTCGTAAAGCGCGTTGTTCATGCCGATGTTCAAAATCGCACCGGGTCCACCCCAGTCAGGATCTTGCGAACTTGGACGCACCGATACCAATGGAAATTTTCCAAAAGGGGCCATCATTCCGGCGATATCGGGCAACTGACCTGCGGCGATAGCGTGAACCGCGGCAAAGGACAAAGCGACAGTTTTGGGCACAGGCATATCCAGGCGGATCAACCGCTGAAGACACTTCGCGCGTCCGCCATATTGATCGTTCGAGATCGAAGCCGTGGGCGTGATCAGCGTGAAGTCTTTGAAATTGCTATGTTTCTGCACTGCGGCATATCCTTGTCATGGGTGCAGCATAAATGTTCCGCGATCTCATACAAGAAAAAGCTGGTCGTATGGGCGAAGATGCCCCAGCCAAGGGGCATCTTCGCACCGCTCATCAGGCCCTGTGCCGGGCCTTTTTCGCGAAGAAAGCCCGGACAGGGCTTGATAAGCGATGGTTAGCCGTCGATGCGCGTCAGATCGGCGACGCTTAGGCAAATGGTGCGAATACGGCTGAGCAGGTTCAGCCGATTGCGGCGCAGGATTTCACTTTCGTCATTCACCTGGACGGCCTCAAAAAACGCATCAATCGGTGCGCGCAGGGCGGCCATGGCGGTCATCGCGGTTTCGAAATCCTCGGCGTCCATGGCGGGTGTGATCTTGGTGTCGGCGGCATCAAGGGCCGTAAACAGCGCCTTTTCTTCATCCATTTCCGCAAATTTGATATCCGCACCGTATGAATATTCAACGCCATCCTTGTCTTCGGCTTGCGTCAGAATATTATTCGCCCGCTTGAACCCCTGCAGCAGATTTTCCCCATCGTCGGTTTTCAGGAACGCGCTAAGCGCCCTGGCCCGTTTGACAAGAAGGGTAAGATCGTCATTGCCGGGCATCGAGATACAGGCGTCGATGACGTCGTGGCGGATACCTTCGTCACGCAGGTGGACTTTGAGGCGGTCGTGGATGAAGGCGAGGAGGTCGGCTGCATCCGCGCGGAAGACGTCCCACAGTATTTCGTTATCCTCATAGTCATTACCATCCTCAGTTTGTCCGCTTCCGGTAACTTCTAAATATTTTTCATGTATTTCTGGGTTTGATTTAAGTGATGCAGGTGACACTTGGCCGTAGTGAACTGATAGGACGATTGTTTTTTCCAGCCAGTTATCTAAGATCTTTAACAAAGGAGCAGTAATGCTATTTTCAAATACCAACCGAATGACACCCAAAGCCGCGCGTCTCAGCGCATAAGGATCCTTACTTCCCGTCGGCTTATCATCAATCGCCCAAAATCCGGTCAGAGTGTCGATCTTATCGGCCAACGCCACGGCCACCGATACCGGATCGGTGGGGACATCATCCGATGGACCAAGGGGGCTGTAATGGTGTTCTGCGGCTGCTGCGATATTGTCGCTTTTGCCAGCGGCCTGCAGGTAATAGCGGCCCATAACCCCTTGAAGTTCCGGGAATTCATAGACCATTTCGGATGCCAGATCGGCCTTGGCGAACCGGGCGGCTTCTTCTGCCTGATCCGCATTCGCCCCAACAAGCGGCGCGATTTCGCGGGCAAGGGCGGCGATGCGGTTGATCCGGTCGCCCTGTGATCCCAATTTGTTGTGGAATGTCACATTGGCCAGGCTGTCCAGCCACGGCTGCATGTCGGCCTTGGCCACGCGCAGGTCGTTTTCCCAAAAGAACTTTGCGTCGGCCAAACGGGCGCTGAGCACCTTTTCATTACCCGCCAGAATGGTCGCGCCATTGTCAGTGGTTTCACGGTTCGCCACGGTTACGAATTTCACGATCTTGCCCGATTTCGGATCACGGACGGAAAAGAATTTCTGATGCTCTTTCATCGAGGTTTGCAAAACCTCGGGGGGTAGGTCCAGATAATCGGTGCCGATCTTGCCCATCAGAACGACGGGCCATTCGACCAGCCCTGCGACTTCGGCCAGCAGGCCCTTGTCCTCAACCACTTCAAGTCCTTGCGCAAAGGCCATATTGGTGGCGTCGTGCCAGATTTGATCAGCACGCTCAGCGGCATCCAGCACTACATGGGCGCGTTTCAGCTTGGTCTCGTAATCCTCGAACGAAGTGACTTTGATCGCGCCTTTCGACATAAATCGGTGACCCTGCGTGACATCGCCAGAGTGGATATCGTCAACCTGAAACGGCACAATCTGCGCGCCATCCTCCGCATACAAAATGCACAGGATCGACTGCAATGGCCGCACCCACCGCAATGTACCTGCGCCCCACCGCATGGATTTTGGCCATGGGAAATTGCGGATCGTGTCTTCCAGCAGCTCGGCCACGATATCGGCTACGGGGCGGCCCGGTTTTTCGATTATGGCAAAATACACCTGGCCTTTTTTGTCATCACGCACCTGCAACTGATCTTTGGTCAAGCCTGCGCCGCGCAGGAACCCGTCGATTGCCTTTTCGGGCGCATCTGTGCGCGGGCCTTTGCGTTCTTCGCGGATCGTCGGGCTTTCCGCCGTCAGGCCCGATACTGTCAGCGTCAGCCGTCGCGGCGTGGCAAAAGCGCGTGCGCCGGCATAGGTCAGCCCAGCCTCGACCAGACCGTCAGTCATGCGTTTTTGCAGGTCGCTTGCGGCCTTGGCCTGCATGCGCGCGGGGATTTCTTCTGAGAACAGCTCAATCAGCAGGTCGGGCATTTATCTATCCGTAACAGGGGGTTCGGGGCAGCCATCGGGCGTCGGGCGGCCGTCAAAAACGACTTCGCCACAGGCATTGATCTGGTGCCAGACAAAGCCGCGCCCATCGTCCATGATCGCAATCACGCGGTCGATGCCATAGGTGATGTTTTCGGTGCCCATAAACGCAAAGGCGGTTTCATTTTCCAGCGCCGCCCCGATGTCATCGGCGTTAAAGCAATCGAACCAGCCAGGCGCTTCCAGCGGTTCAGCGCGGTCATAGGTAACATAGGTTTCGGTCATCATCGCCTGGCTTTGCGGTGTGGTAAAACACGCGCGATAGCGAACGGGCGAACTGTTGGCATCGATAGCCTGAAAATCGTCGTAAAGAATCGGTTCAGGCTGGCCGCCAATGATAGGAGTCATCTGCACATCAGACACACCATTGGGTTCGACGGCGGCGTAAAATGCATAAACTTGCAGATAATACAGCGCGCCGCCGGCGATCAGCGAAACGATCACAATAAATATCCCTATGATTTTGCCTGACATGCGCCTTACCTCAGATCCAGCTTTGGCCAATAGCATTTAGGATGATTTTTACTATGAAAAGTAAGTTCATCGGATGCTCAGTACCAGTTTAGATTAATAATAGGACGCTTCAATTTTCGAACTTTTCGAAAAAGCTTATCGATCGGTATCTCAAGATCAGGTATGCGCTTTTCATGAGTTTCGACAAAAATATAGTCAATGCGATTCAGTATCGGTGCTTCAAGAAGCGCGTTCAAAACAGCAACCTCTGATCCTTCGATGTCCATTTTTATCACACCTATGTCAGTATTAAGATCAGCCAGAAAGCGTACAAAATCAATTTGCTGAACCTCTATTGCATTGTTTAAGTCAATATTCGTTTTATCGGCAAACGTGCTTGTGCTTTGTGAACTTGTGATCTGATCCGATTCAAAATCGTTGTGCCGATACATCGAAATTGTACTGTCTTCTACACCGACAGCTGCTTCGACGACTTCGACATTATTGATGCTTATCAGATTTTTACGCAGTTGCTCTGCTGTCCAGGGGTCAGGCTCAAACGCATAGACGGTGCTTGCTTGTTTTGCCATGATCTTGCTGATTTCGCCAATATTGGCCCCAAGATCAATGCATAGTTTTCCTTCACTGGCAGCCAATGCAGCCTGCAAGTCAGCCATGCTGGCGCTTGGGGTATGGCGTCTATGTATCTTGCGAAACTTCAGGCCAATTTTTCCTGGTAGGTGTCCCAAGAAAAAAGCTGTAGTCTTGCGATATTGCTTCTTCAAAGAACTAGCCATTCTGCAGCGCTCCTGGTCTTTGTATAATTAAACCCCCGGCTTCCGTCTGCACAAAGGCATCCGCGCATTGCTTGGCCAACGTACGAACGCGCCCGATATAGGCCTGCCGTTCCGTGACTGAAATCACGCCGCGCGCATCCAGCAGGTTGAACAGGTGGCTGGCCTTGATGCACTGGTCATAGGCGGGATGCGCCATGATGATGCGCAGACCGGTTTTGGGATCTTCGGCGGGTTCTGACAAAATACGTTCGCATTCGGCTTCGGCATCTTTGAAATGCTGCAGCAAAGTATCTGTATCAGCCACATCGAAATTCCAGCGGGCATATTCCTGTTCGGTTTGGCGAAAAATATCGCCATAGCTTAACGCAATTGGCGTTTGCGGATCATTGAAGGGCATGTCCATCACGTGATCCACCCCCAAAACGTACATCGCCAAGCGTTCAAGGCCATAGGTCAGTTCGCCCGAAACCGGTTTGCAATCATGGCCACCGACTTGCTGAAAATAGGTGAACTGGCTGACCTCCATTCCGTCGCACCAGACCTCCCATCCCAGGCCCCAGGCGCCCAGTGTCGGGCTTTCCCAATCGTCTTCGACAAAGCGGATGTCGTGCAGATCCATATCAATGCCAATGGCTTGTAGTGATCCCAGATACAAATCCTGCAGATCGGCCGGGCTAGGTTTGATCAGCACTTGATACTGATAATAATGCTGCAACCGGTTGGGATTTTCGCCGTACCGTCCATCGGTCGGGCGGCGTGATGGCTGAACATAGGCCGCAGCCCAGGCGTTTGAGCCTAAAGCGCGCAAGGTTGTGGCGGGATGAAACGTACCTGCGCCCACCTCCATGTCATAGGGCTGCAGGATCGCACAGCCTTTTTCTGCCCAATAATTCTGCAAACGCAAGATGATTTCCTGAAAACTGCGGGGCGGCGTTGGGTTTGACATGATTTTTCCTGCGTCTTGACGGGCGAGTGTGTCCTAACTGTCAGTGCAGCAAGGGTCAATTGTCCGCAAGGGCAATTATCCGCTCGCAACTGCTTTGGGATTTGCTAGGTATTAGGGAACTGTGAAATCAGATTAAACGGGTATGTTTGGCGATGATAAAGGTTTGGGCGGGTGCACTGGCAGCAATATTTTGTCTTGCAGCCCTATCGGGTCAGGTCTTTGCGCAAGATCGTGTGTGGGTTCAGATCGAAGCCCAACCAAGCCTGGCCGAAGCGCAGGAACGCATTCGTGATTATTCGTCCAGTCTTGATAATTTGCATGGGTTCGCTTTGGGGTCGGGCTGGTATGGCATTGTGCTTGGGCCATATAATTCAGAAGACGCTGATCTTGTTTTAGGGCGATTGCGACGTCAGGGTTTAATCCCACGTGACAGTTTCATTGCATTTGGTCGAAATTTTCAGCAACAGTTTTGGCCCATTGGCGGCAATGCGTTTACGGCACTGGCCGCCCCCAGTCCCCAGATCACAATCGACACAATCCCGCAAAACCCAACATTGCAGATTATCGACGAAACGCCGCAGCAGGCCCGCGCAAGTGAACGGCTTTTGACCCGTGAAGATCGCGAAGTATTGCAGAAGGCTTTGAAATGGGCGGGGGTATATACTGCTGGCATTGATGGATCATTCGGGCGCGGAACACGAAATGCGATGGCAGAATGGCAGCGTCTTCAAGGGCTTGAAGAAACGGGTATCCTGACGACGGCCCAACGCGGCCAGCTTTTGAGCGATTATAACGCCGTTCTAGAAGGTTTGGATCTGCAAGCCGTGACCAACACAGATGCTGGCATCCAAATCAAGCTACCGCTTGGGGTGGTGGTGTTTGACAAGTATGATCCTCCGCTGGTTCATTACACCGCGACGACGGATTTGAATGTGCAGATCAGCCTGATCAGTCAAAGCGGTGACGAAAACAGTCTGCTTGCGCTTTATGATCTTTTGCAAACCCTGCAGATTATGCCCCTGACAGGCCCACGCAACCAAGAGCGGACCAGTTTTCAGATTACGGGCGTGGATGCGAAGCGCCACTCTTACGCCTATGCTGAATTGCGCGGGGGTGTGATCAAGGGCTTTATCCTTGTATGGCCCGCAGGCGATGAACGCCGTCGCAGTAGGTTACAGGATGAACTGCAAAGCAGCTTTACACCCATTGACGGTGTACTGAACCCATCTATTGTGCCGCCATCTGCGGATCAGGCAATTGATCTGATCGCAGGATTACAGATCAGACGACCAAAATTATCCCGGTCCGGTTTCTATATCGATAACGCTGGAACACTGATCACCACAACCGAAGTGACGGATCAATGTCCACGTCTGACACTTGATGAAACCTATGAAGCGCGCGTGATCGCGACGGCTCCGCAATTTGGTCTGGCAATTTTGCAACCAACGACAGATTTGGCCCCCGCAGGTTTTGCATCATTTCTGGGTGGTATCGCGCGAATACAGCAGGATATTGCTGTGGCAGGGTATTCCTATGAAGGGGCATTGGATGCGCCAACAGTAACGTTCGGCCAGATTGCGGATATTCGCGGGTTGAATGGAGATGACGCGTTGGATCGGCTGTCAGTGTCGGTGCTTGCGGGTGATGTCGGTGGGCCTGTGTTGGATGCATCGGGTACTGTTGTGGGAATGCTGCTGCCAAATTTGGATGATGGTCGCCAGTTACCACAAGATGTTCGTTTTACGGTTGATGCAGAGGCGATCAAACAGGTTCTTGCAAAGGCAAACATCAGTTATCAGATTGCCGATGCGTCAGCGCCGATGCGTGCCGAAGATCTGTCAACAAAAGCCATTGAATTAACAGCGCTTGTAAGTTGCTGGGATAATTAATCCAAGCATCTTCAAAACGTAAAATGCCCTACTTAAAGCAGGGCATTTAAGGCTGTGTTAGCCACAGCAAAGCGAATGTATTTCGTCGGAGGCAAGGACGAATTTGCCCTAGTATGCTTAACAATATGCTAAAGCATCGTTCTTGGATCGTTAGAAAACCATAAATTTAAGTCCAGTTTTAGACATATAATACCCATCATTCCCCATCGAATGCGCAAAGGGCGTGGACATTTATGCCCAGCTTTTCCAACAAAGCGCGCCCGCCAAGATCGGGAAGGTCGATCACGAAGGCACAGCCGACAATTTCGGCACCAAGCTTTTCGATCAGTTTGATCCCAGCCTCAGCTGTGCCACCCGTTGCCAGCAGATCGTCCACCACCAAAACACGTTCCCCGGCTTTCAGGGCATCGTCGTGTATCTCCATAACCGCCTCGCCGTATTCCAGCTTGTAATCCTGGCTGATCGTCTGGCCTGGCAGCTTGCCTTTTTTGCGAATGGGCACGAACCCGACCGTTAATTGATGGGCAATAGCCCCGCCCAGAATAAAGCCGCGCGCTTCAAGCCCGATGACTTTATCAATCTGTTGATCGGCATATGGGTGCAGCAATTGATCGATGGCCATGCGAAACCCGCGTGGGTCGGCAAATAATGTAGTGACATCGCGAAACATAATTCCGTCATGGGGGAAATTGGGAATTGTACGAATATAATCTTTAACGGTTTTCAAGACGGGATCCTTTGCGTGTCAGAAATCGCATAAGTTGTTCAAGTGGGCCATGGGATGACAGATGATCCCAAAGCCAAGCATAAATGACCGATAGCGCAATAAATGCAATTGCAGCAAGCAACATATCAAGTGCTGATCGCGTACCAGAAAGCCATCCCATTACATCAAGAATGACCAACCCCAAAAGAATATGTGCGATGTAAAGTGTCAAAGCCTGACGTCCGGCCAAAGCGGCAGGTCGTAAAGCCGTTTCTGACCGGATTAGGCGTAAGCAAAGTCCCAAAACCAACGCAGCTGTTCCCATGCTGCCTGCAACATAGAACGGATTTGGTGGGATCGGGGACAGGGCGACGACCTCAATCAGTTCAGGATCGGCATAGCCTAATGCCAGGCTAAACACCGTAACAGCAGCCCATGTGGCAAATCCCCAAACAATCAAGCGCATTTGCATGCGTGGCCGTGCCAGGTTGCGGCGGCCCAGCCATAATCCGAACAACACAAACGCAAGCCACGGGAAAACCGGATGCCAGCCATTGTAAAACAGATTTCGTACGAAGCCGACTGGCGTCCAAAAATCGGTATATGTCAGGGTGTCCCAATCCCAGCCAGCTTCATAATTCAAAGTGAATAGCGCGATATATGCCGCGATCGTTACACCAACTGCCAACCATAAAAACACACGCCCTGAAAAGCCCATCACTAATGCAGCAAACAGGAAATATACACCATAATAGTGCAAAATGTCGGCGGGAAAGATCAGCATATTCAGCAGTCCAACCGCAAACAAAATGGCTCCGCGCAGGATCAGATCGCGTGGTGCGATTTTTGAAATCGAAATGCCGACACCAGCCAGAATAACAAATAACGCGGCCGCCCGACCTTGAAAGATTTCGGTGACAGGACTGGACCAATCCGGTTGCGGATGGGCTGCCACGTTGAAATTGACGATCACCATACCTGAAAACGCAAGAAAGCGCGCGATGTCCAGTCCATGCAGGCGTGTCACAAAACGCGACCTGCTACAGCGTCCAGTTTTGCGACAAGTGTGGGGTCGCGGCTCTCAGGCTTAGTCATGATGGCATGATCAAGCGCGCGGTCACAGTTGTGCGGGCAGGGCGTACGTATGTGATCTAAAAGCGCAGGCAGTTGTTTAATCAGAGATCGCGCATTTTCTGAATTGCCTCTCAAAGTAGTGATAATCTGATTGATATCAACAGCCCCATGATCAGGATGCCAACTGTCATAATCGGTGATCATAGCGACCGAAGCATAGCAAATTTCAGCCTCGCGGGCCAGTTTTGCCTCGGGCATATTGGTCATGCCAATCACGTCGCAGCCCCAGTTTTCGCGGTACATCTTGGATTCGGCCAGTGTTGAAAACTGTGGTCCTTCCATCGCCAAATAGGTGCCGCCCTTGTGGATTGTGATCCCGGCTATTTTGGCAGCCGTTTCGCAGACATCCCCCAATCGTGGGCAGGTCGGATGTGCCACACTGACATGGGCCACACAGCCGGTGCCAAAGAACGATTTTTCGCGCGCGATCGTTCGGTCAATGAATTGATCTATGATCACGAAATGCCCAGGTGCCATGTCTTCGCGAAATGACCCACAAGCGGAAACCGATATAATGTCGGTCACACCAATCCGCTTTAGCACATCAATATTTGCGCGATAGGGAACGGTGCTTGGTGAATGGACGTGACCGCGGCCATGGCGCGGGAGAAAAACCATTTCGATATCGTCCAATACGCCCGTCAGAACATGATCGGATGGCGCCCCCCAAGGGCTTTCGATATTTTGCCAAGTTGCGTTCTTCAGCCCATCTATTTCGTATACGCCCGAACCTCCGATGATACCGATTTTCGTCTTTGTCATGATCGGGTTCCTTTTGTCAGCTGTCAGGGCGTTTCAGGCTGAACAATTCTGTCACGCGAGTGTAATCGTGATAACCCAAACGGGCGAGTGGTTCATATTTTGTGACATCAAACATGCCGTCCTTCAGGCAATCATCACGCATATTGATGCCAGTTACTTGGCCAAACACAGCATAATTTGTCTCGCCTGGCAATTTCAGGATCTGTGTTAATTTACATTCAAGGCTGGCAGGTGCATGCGCCACGCGAGAACAGGCAATCGTCTGGCATTCTTCACGCTTGATATCAGCCAGCGTAAATTCATCCGTCGTTTTATCCCATGCGCCAGATGTTTGATTCATGGCATCCCGCATGGCGTATTCAACGATATTGATGCAGAAAACACCCGTATCGCGAATATTGGCGACAGTGTCTTTTGTCCCGTCCCGGTCCGGTTTCGCCGAGGTCGAGGCAAACATCACCTGAGGGGGTACATATGCCACAGCGTTGAAAAATGAATAAGGCGCAAGATTTTCAGATCCATCTGCCCCCCGCGTTGCAACCCAGGCAATGGGGCGGGGTGACACGATCGCATTGAATGGGTTATGGGGCAGGCCGTGCCCATCTTCTGGCTTATAGAACAATTCTATCTCCTGTTGGTTTGAACAAGGCGTACCTGCGTGCTAGGGGCGTTTCCAGTCAAAAATGAGGAACACGCGTGTACCGGCTTGCGCAGGAAACGAAAGATGATTGGTGGGAGGTCGAGGCGCTGTACGATCTGTGTTTTGCACCGGGACGTGAAGCTTTGTCATCATATCGACTGCGTGACGGGGTCGATCCCATTGCTGAATTGTCGATGACCGCTAGAGATGCAGATGATATTTTGGCCGGCGCAATTCGGTATTGGCCGGTCCGGGTCGGCACGCATCAAGCTTTGTTATTGGGCCCGATCGCCGTTCACCCGACACGACAGGGCGAAGGCTTAGGTGGTGCACTGATCAGCGATAGCCTGAAGCTGGCGCAAAAACTTGGATGGACAAGGGCATTGCTTGTCGGCGATGCACCTTACTATTCAAAATTTGGATTTAATGTGACGACCGATATCAAAATGCCGCCTCCTACAAACCCGTCTCGTGTCCTTGCGCTGGAAATTAAACGCGGCGCCTGGCGTGGTATTCAGGGTCAAGTGGAACATTTTTGAAAGTTAAATTGACTTTTATTCTGAAATTTATCTTTTTAAAAACATAAGCTTAAGGTGTTATTTGGAAAAATTTTAAAAATCGATTGGAACTCTTATCACACATTTTCCGTTGTGTATCCGAACGACGCAGCAAGCGTCACAACAAATTGAAGGAGTATGGAAATGAAACGTTTTCTAGCAACAACAGCATTGGTAATGACAACATCAGCAGCAGCTTTTGCAATGTCAAACGAGCAACTGAAAGATAGTGTCGAGAATGAATTAAATTCATATGAAATGGAAGTTAATGTCGATGCGTTAACTGATGACCAGATCAGCGCAATTTACGTCATTATGACAACAGGCGATAGCCCATTGGACAAGCAACAGCGTATTGAATCAATTCTTGAAGATGCAAACAGTGCTGCTGTCGTGGACGAAAAAGGTATGGTGATCACACTACCGGCAAATGACATGCGCGCTCAGGTTCAAAGCCGTCTTGCGATCATGGGTTTTGATGTAGACGTTTCCGAACTTGATGATGAAACTATACAAGGTATCTATTTGGTTGCAACATCAGGTGAAAACCCGAACGACAAAAATGCAAAAATCGAAGCAATGCTACAATAAGAACTACTGTATTTAGTTTTATTGGCTGGCCATATTGGCCAGCCAATTTTCATTTTGGGTACTATTATGACGACAGTTTGATCGCGTATATCAGCTGGCGATTGATACGATTTCAGCCGAATTTGATAATTCAATATTCTGTTCAGAGTATTTAAAATGAGCAATTAAATCCTGCATGCGTATAGACTGATCTCTTAGCATAGTTGAATTTGCCTGAGTTTCTTCAGCGACTGCAGCATTTTCTTGTGTAATTGATTCTAGCTGTGTCAATGCAAGTGTAATTTCATTCACGGCGCGCGCCTGTTCGTTACTGGAACACTCAATTTCCTGAAGGTTATTTGTAACGTCTTTGATACGTTCCAGCATCATGTTCAATGTTTCGCCGGTTTCATGAACCGCTGCCGCACCTTTGGCAACTGATGCAGAACTTTGCTGAATTTTAGATTGCACTTTGCCAGAGGCATCTGCCGACCGTTGGGCCAAAGCACGCACTTCATTTGCAACAACAGCAAAACCTTTACCTGCTTCCCCGGCACGTGCCGCTTCGACGGATGCGTTAAGCGACAGCAGATTTGTTTGAAAGGCGATATCGTTGATAACATCGACAATATCTTCGATTTCCTTTGCGGCTTTCTCAATATCGTTCATGGCATCAATGGTTGAATTGACAATACCAGCGGCGTGGTCTGCTTCGCTTGACATCGTATTTGCAACTTCGGTCGTCCGGCTTGCAGATTTGGCATTCGTATCAACGGAAGCTGTGAATTCCGTCATGGCAGCAGATGTTTGTTCAAGTGATGCAGCTGCTCTTTCTGCACGCCCTGCCAGATCTTCTGCTCCTTGATTCAATTCGGCCGAACGCCAGCTGACCCCTTCGGATTCGGTCATGACCTGACTGATCATCCGTGTCAGCGATACAATCATTTCATCTATGTTTAACTGAAGGTCTGCAAAAGTACCCGAGAATTGACCAACCATACCAGTCTGCAAATCACCATCTGCCAGACGTTTTGTAACATCGCCAATTGCTTCAAGACCGTTATCAACGTTGTCCATAAGACGGTTAATTTTTTCGACCAACGCGCCTAGCTCAGTGTCAATCGCATCTGGATCAACACGTTTGGTAAAGTCGCCATCTGCAGCTGCACTGACAACATCGCTGACGGCTGCTTCAAGCTCCTGAAAAATCGCTTTCTTGCGTTCTTCATCAGCAATTCGTGCAGCAACTGCCTGAGCCTGTTCTCGTTTAAACTCTTCTTCTTTACGTGTTTCTTCTTCGATGCGGCGCTGCTCTTCCATTTTTTTCTGCTGAGCTGCCAGTTCACGAGATTCGATCGCATTCGTCCTGAAAACTTCAAGCGCGCGGGCGATCCGTCCCAATTCGTGGTCTTTATCTGCACCTGTGATATTTATCTCTAAGTTGCCATCTGCAAGCTGATCAATATCGGCCACTGTATTATTCAGACTTGATGAAACCTGACGAATAATTTGCCAAGTCAAAAGACTTGCCACGACCAATGAAAAGACGGACAAAGCAATGATAATCAGCTTTGTATCTGTCATGATGGTGCTTACGCGTGGACCAATGATATTTTGTTCGGCAACGACGGCTTCGACAACCAAATCGACCTGATCCAGTGCACTGGCACCCATCGCATTCATTTCAGAATACTGTGCATTTCGCGCAAGAATTTTGGTTTTAACCTGTTCAGAAAGGGCAATGTAGCCGTCAATAAGCTCAAGTGCATTGGTTGTTAGCATCTGCCTGGACGGATCCTGCAGTTCGGCCATCAAGGCACTAGTTTCTTGACTGGCTTTTGCGAGATGAGATTGCGCGACTTCAAATTCATCAAGTTGATTTGTCAGCAAAAAACGTTCGACATAAAAACGACCCAGCAAAAGATGTTGTTGTACGACACCACCATAGTAAGCTGCGACCGGATCGCCGTCAGTATAAGCAGATTCCATAACTTGAGTTAGATTTTGACGCGCTTCAACGCCTTTCGTTGTCATGTTTTCAACGAGTACATCACGGTCAGATTGCGCAGCACGTGCAGCGTCGAATGCTAATTGAAATTCATCAAGACCGGATTTGACGTCTGTTAGAATTTTCAAAGCCTCTGGCCGTTTGGCGAACAACTCCCTAGCGCGTTCTTCTGTTTCAAGAACTTCCTGCAAATTAGAAGCAAGTACTTCAGCAACAGAATCTGATGGCGTTTTCTGATATGTGATCGCAGCGATTTGAGCTTCAAACAAATCTTCTGCAATTCCATTAGCCATAAGGCTTTGTCTTGCGGTTTCCCTGTATTGGGTAAAATTTGAACCGAACATGATCGCCGAAATGATGGCTATAGTTGCGACAATTGCCAGTAGAAAGGCCAAGCCGCCCATGCCAATAGATATCTTGCGGGAAATTGACCAATTACTCATTACTGACTCCGTGTGCTATGATCTGATTAGATTCGTTAGCCCACGAACATTGAAAAAGAATAAATTATTATAGCCTGATTTTAATCAAAACCATCCGTTTGCCTTGATCAATTCTGTCCTTTTAACCATTCCATAATGGCGGGGCGTACAGATTGATCACCTCTGTTTCGGGCGTCTTCAATAACTGATCGTGCCTCATCCAGGTTTGAACGCCGCAACAAATGTTTGACCGGGCCAATAGACGCAGGGCGCATCGATAGGGTGCGTAAACCCATGGCAGCAAGGCATAATGCCTCAACAGGGCGACCCGCATCTTCACCACAAAATGAAACTGGTGTATCGGTTTCGCGGCACCGATTAACGATGTCTTCGATGAAGGTCAGAAAACTGACATTCAATGTATCATATCTTCGGCGGACCCGTTCATTTTCCCGATCAGCGGCAAAGAAAAACTGTTTCAGATCGTTGCCACCAATTGAAATAAATTCCACCTCTTCGAAAAATTTCCGCGGCGCAAAGGCCAGGCTGGGTGTTTCCAGCATGGCACCGATTTCAAGCGTTTCGGGCAGGACATGGCCAAGTTTTTCTTCACCCGCCACGGCTTTATCGACCTGTTCACGTGCGGCGCGGTATTCTTCAAACTGGGCAACGAACGGAAACATGACTGTTAAAGGACGCCCGTTTGCGGCCCGTAACAAGGCCTGTAATTGCATCCGCAATACGCCAGGTTTGTCCAGCCCCACACGAATTGCGCGCCATCCCAATGCAGGATTAGGCTCATCCTGGGGTTTCATGTAAGGCAGCACTTTATCAGATCCGATGTCCAGCGTGCGAAATACGACGCGACGTCCGTCAGCTGCATCCAAAACGCGCGCATAAAGCGCGGCTAGTTCTGATCTGCGGGGTACCTTATTGCGAATTAAAAACTGAAGTTCGGTCCGAAACAGTCCCACACCTTCGGCGCCAGACCCAACAAGCGACGGCAGATCAGCCATAAGGCCAGCATTCATCTGAAGGCAAACGGTCGATCCACATCGTGCTGTGGCGGGCAGATCACGAATGGACGCATAACGGCTTTGCGCTTCGGCTAGCATGGCAATCTTGTCGCGAAAGGCCGTTACGATATTTTCATCAGGACGCAGGTGTACCTGACCTTCATCGCCGTCAATCATGACATGATCGCCGTTCAGTGCTTCTGCGACAATGCCAGTTGCATTGATCACCAATGGAATGGCCAAAGCTCTTGCGACAATGGCCGCATGGGACCCAACCGATCCTTCCTCAAGTATAATGCCTTTTAGTTTTGAACCGTATTCCAGCAATTCACCAGGGCCAATGTTGCGTGCCACTAACACAGGGTCATCGGGCATTTCAGCGCCGGTATTCGCACCCTGGCCGGTCAGAATGCGCAAAAGTTTATTGGACAGATCATCCAGATCGTTCAACCGTTCGCGCATATAGGCATCAGGCACCTGCGCAAAACGCGCACGTGCTGCGGATTGTTCTTTTTCGACTGCGGCAGCGGCTGAAAGACCATTGTTGATGTCGGCCTCCATCCGGCGCAACCAGCCACGCGAATTGGCAAACATCCGGTACGCTTCCAGCACTTGAAGCTGATCTTTGTCGCCACTTTTAGCACTGCTAAGAAGATCATCAACAGACACGCGCAACGTATCGACAGCCTCGCGCAGATTAATCAGTTCAACTTCCGTATCGTCAGCAATCGGATTGGTGATCACAACGCGTGGTTCATGCAGAAAGATATGACCTTCGGCGGCGCCTTCTTGACCTTGAATACCACGGAACAAGGCAGGTTGCTGGTGGCGGGCCGACAGCGCGTCGCCTTCGCCGATAAAAGCACCAAGTTCGGTCATTTCGGCCAAAACCATGGCAACAACTTCCAGCGCATATAATTCATCGCTGGAATATTCGCGGGCATCTTTGGATTGCACGACAAGCACTCCAAGCGATTGCCCCAGTCGTTGAATCGGCACCCCAAGGAATGATGTATAAATCTCTTCCCCTGTTTCAGGCATATACCGAAAGCCGGGTTCTTGCGGAGCATTTGCGGTGTTTATCACACCCGAGGTCTTGGCCACACGCCCGACAAGCCCTTCGCCCAGACGCATCCGGGTCTGGTGAACGGCTTCGGGTTTCAATCCTTCACTTGCGCATAGCTCAAGCGTTTCGTCATCCCGAAACAGATAGATCGAACACACCTCTGTCTGCATTGAATGCGCTATCAGATGTGTAATCTTGTCCAGGCGCTCCTGTCCGGCACTGTCTTCGGCCATGGCGTCGCGTAGGCGCCCAAGCAGCTTCCGGCTTTCTGTTTCGGTTCTCTCAGGCAATGGACGGGCTCCGCAGGATCATGGCGTTATCTGCCCCGCTTGTTCGTTGAAGCGTTCGATATAGCTATCGCATACCATCAGAACCCGACCGTTGCGCTGCCAATACGCCGTGTCTTCGCAGCTTTCGATACGCAGCGTGATCATCGAATGCCAATCAAAAGTCGCCAAAAGGGTATAGGCCTGCTGCATCGTTTCACTGTCTGACAGGGCCTGTGGTATATCTGTTTCGGCATATCGGATTGCGACTTCGGTCACAGGCGCATAGTCTGGACGTAGCAGTGGGGCCGTCAGCCGACGCCAACTGCGGGCTATCTCAGGGGCCGTGCCCCGGCAATTTGTTGCGTCATCGCCTGTAAGCCCGAATTCCTGGGCAAACTCTGTGCGATCTTGTGATGCAAGACCATAATACAGGCAGAGGATCTGGCCCGCGCGGTCATAATCGTCAGGGTATTCAGAAAACACACTTTCATCATCGCCCTCAAGCAGTAGCGATTGCACCCGTGCGCGGATCACAGCATCAGATCTTTCCGGGAAAAGCAATGAAATTGCCAGCGTCGCGAACATATCGGCCTGCATTTCCTCGCGCGCCAGAATGGGCAGATCGAATTCGCGGATAACCGCGTGGCCGATTTCATGGGCAATCACATGCAAAAGCACATCTTCGGCAAAGGGTGTCACCGGGTCCTGAGCCTGCACAGGCCACGCCACAAGGGCAGGCAAAGCCAGCGCACAGCTTAGAACCTTCAGACAATGTGCCATTATATGTCTCCGATGCCCTTGCCGGCCATCTGCCGGTTCTTCAGGATGCTTTTTCCAGCTCAAATGCATCATGCAGGGCTTGAACGGCAAGTTCCATGTATTTCCGATCAATCAGAACAGAAATCTTGATTTCGGACGTGGTGATCACCTTGATGTTGATTCCTTCTGAATGCAAGGCATTGAACATTTTGGCGGCAACACCCGCGTGTGATCGCATTCCGATGCCCACGACAGACACCTTGGCCACACCTTCATCTGCAACCAGGTCGTGGAAATTGATTTCCCCCCGATCTTTGGCGTCGTTCATGGCCTTTTCGGCGCGCATCACTTCGTTCGTGGGGCAGGAAAATGTCATATCGGTCCGCCCCTCTTCGCTGATGTTCTGTACGATCATATCCACGTTCACACCCGCTTCGCTAAGGGGGCCAAAGATCGCGGCTGCAATGCCCGGGCGGTCAGCAACACTGATCAGGGTCATTTTGGCTTCGTCGCGGCTGAAGGCCACGCCCGATACAACATTGGATTCCATGATATCCTCCTCGGCACAAACCAGTGTACCGGCATGATCAGATTGTTCTTCAAAACTGGATAAAACACGCAGGCGCACACCATAACGCATCGCGAGTTCAACAGATCGCGTTTGCAAAACCTTCGCGCCAAGCGACGCAAGTTCTAGCATTTCCTCAAACGCAATTTTATCCATCTTGCGGGCTTTTTCGCAGATGCGCGGGTCGGTCGTGTAAACGCCATCCACATCGGTATATATATCGCACCGTTCAGCCCCAAAAGCTGCAGCAAAGGCCACAGCTGTCGTGTCAGACCCACCGCGCCCCAGCGTTGTGATACGACCTTCGGGGCTGATCCCCTGAAAACCTGCGACTACAGCAACACGCATGCCTTCGGCGAATTTCGCATTCAGGTTATCTGGCGGAATATCTTCAATCCGTGCTGCCGAATGGGCCGAGGTCGTCTTGAGCGGCACTTGCCAACCTTGCCAACTGCGTGCAGGTACATCCATTTCCTGCAAGGTCAGCGCCATCAGACCCGCCGTGATATTTTCCCCCGAAGACACAACGGCATCATATTCGCGTGCATCGAAAAGGGGCGACGTCTCATTGACCCAACCCACCAATTCGTTCGTTTTTCCGGACATGGCCGACACGATCACAATGACATCATAGCCCCTTGCAACCTCAACACCCACGCGTTTTGCTGCACGTTTGATGCGATCAAGTGTGGCCACCGAAGTGCCACCGAATTTCATCACCAGAACCGGCATGGTCCGTCCCTTTTATCCGTCTGGCGCTTCCTAGGGGATGGGCGTGGCAAGGGCAAGTATTGCATTGCGCAATCCGGCTTAGTCGAAAATTTGCGAAAGACTTATCAGCGAAGAAAGCCCGCACAGGGCCTGATAAGCGGTTCTTAAAAGTCGTGTGGATGCCCGTCCCAGGTTTCAAAAACACCTGTAGTATCAAGATCAAGCGCATCAAAACGTGTAATCAGACCTTTTGCAGCCTGATCCACCGTAATTTCAGCAGATGAACCACCCATATCTGTTTGGACCCAACCGGGATGATAAATCCCGACGGCAACACCGATATCTTTTAAATCTGCCGCCAGATTGCGTCCTAAATTCAAAGCCGCCGCCTTTGACGCGCGATAGATATAGCTGCCACCTGGTGCACGTGTGTCAGACGCCATCTGGCTGGAAATAATTGCAATCTTGCCTGCATCTGACATCTGCAGATTGGGCAAAAGGTTCTGAACAGTCAGAAAAACACCTGTGACATTGGTTGCAAACCCTTCAGCCCACATTTCAGGTGGATAGCCATCTGCCAAGCCTTGGCTTTTGTCCGGATAAATTCCGGCATTACACACCAGCAGATCAATTGTCTGACTGTCCAGCGCTTTGCACATCTTAAGATGTGAGGCAGGATCAGTCACATCAAGATAATGCCAGTTCGGGTCAGGCTGTTCTGATCTGGTTGTGCCATGAACATTTTCGCCACGTGCCTGATATCCATCAAACAAAGCGCGACCAATTCCACGGTTTGCGCCGGTAATAAGAACTGTCATCAATTCGTCTTTCTGTTTGGGACAAAGGGCAGGGGTGCGACAGGCACACCGTCTTCGATCAGTTTCTTTGCCTCTTCCGGCTTGGCCTCGCCATAGATGGACCGCACTTCGGCGTCACCGTCATTCATTTTGCGCGCTTCAGCTGCAAAATTCATGCCAACATATTCTGAATTCTTTTCAATATGTTCACGCACTTTGGACAGGGCATTTTCTTCGGGGGACTGCGGCTTGGACAAAGGGGAATCCATAGGCGCTCCCTCAGACGTCACTGCTTTTGACGATGTTACCCGCGGTGCCATCAAGGTTTTCTCAACATCACCCGTTCCGCAGATGACGCAATTCAGATGCCCTGTCTTTTTAAGTGTGTCAAAAGCTGCGGCCGATTGAAACCAGCTTTCAAAATTATGATCATTCGCGCATTTCAAGGCATAGCGGATCATCGGAACCTCAGTTCAAATATAAATCAGTTGCATGGCTTAAGCTAAAGTCAGGGCTTTAACCGGCGTGGATCGAAGTTAAGGATAATATGACGCAATTCCGGTTCATCAATGCGGGCAGCGGCCTTTTTAAGGGTAAACCATTTGCGGCGACGCTCTTGGGCTTCAGGATAATCATTGACCAGATGTTTAACTTTAATCGGAAAAACCATTGCCAAAATAGGCAGATTATCACCGCGTGGTATCGCTTTTATGTATGAAAACACACCAATACAGCTGTCATAGGTCTTGCCTTCAACACCGGCTTCTTCAAAGGCTTCGATCCCGGCACATACGGCGGGGGTTTTGCCATCCATCGGCCAGCCTTTGGGCAGGATCCAACGCCCGGTTCCACGGCTGGTGATTAGCAAAATCTGGGTTTTTCCGTTGACCACACGATAACACAACGCCGCAAATTGCGTACGCACATCTGTCTTTTGGGCGCCCGATAAATTGATCGGAGCAGGAGTGTATTTCAAAAACGGAATGGCCATCGCTCTTACTTGTACTATTTGCCTTTATACACAGTGTTGGACAGGTTTACGCTTAAATTACAGTGTTTTCCAGTCTTAGAGGATGGTTATGCCTTTTTTGTGGTGTTTGTGCGATACCAGCAAAAGTGAAAACAGAAAGGTGACGGGATGCGATATTTGATCTTTTTGGTGATATTTTTAATGGCAGCCCCTGTCGCATGGGCACAGTCAGAGTTTCGGTTTTCCTCTATCGATGGCGGCGATCTGGCTTTGTCCGATTGGCGCGGACAGCCAGTTTTGATCGTTAATACGGCGTCTTTGTGCGGATTTGTCGGACAATATGAGGGGCTACAAAACCTTTACGATCAGTACCGCGATCAGGGTCTTGTCGTGATGGCGGTGCCATCCAATGATTTTCGCCAGGAATTGGGATCCGAAAGTGAAGTAAAGGATTTTTGCGAAAATACATTCGGCTTGGATTTGCCGATGACCGAAATCACATCTGTGACCGGACGCAACGCACATCCGTTTTATAGGTGGCTGCGTGCGGAACATGGTTTTGTACCCCAATGGAATTTCAATAAGGTTTTGATTGGTCCCGATGGTGATCTAATTGAAACATGGGGCAGTCGAACACGCCCAGAAAGCCGCGCAATTACCGATAAAATAAAGGTACTGCTGCCCCGTGACAGCTAAACCGCGACCGATTTTCATCGGATCTGAAATTTACCGCACTTCAAGTTATGGCGACTGGCATCCATTACGTGTGCCGCGCGTCTCAACCGTGATGGATTTGACGCGGGCAATGGGTTGGCTGCCTGTGTCGCAGTACATCAACAGCCCGCGCGCGAAACCGGCGGCTTTGCATATCTGGCATACGTCGGACTACATCGCCGCTCTGCAAAATGCCGAAGCAAGCGGAAACGTCAGTGATGCGGTCAAACAGCGCCACAGCATCGGGACGCATTCCAATCCGGTTTTTCCCGAAATATTTCGCCGTCCGGCTACTGCGGCGGGCGCGTCCCTTTTGTCGGGCGAATTGTTGCGTGATGGTGGCGTTGTTTATTCGCCCGCTGGCGGCACACATCACGGTATGCCGGATCGGGCCAACGGCTTTTGTTATCTGAACGATCCTGTTTTGGCGATTTTATCGCTGCGGCGACAGGGTGTGCATCGCATCGCCTATGTGGACATTGATGCCCACCACCCCGACGGTGTTGAATTTGCCTTTGCAGATGACCCCGACGTGCTGATGCTGTCGGTGCATGAAGAAGGCCGTTGGCCCAGAACTGGTGCGCTTACAGATCGGGGGGTGGGTCAGGTGTTCAATCTGCCGGTTCCGCGACAATTCAATGACACTGAAATGCAGTATATTATGGATCAATTGATCTTGCCAAAGGTGATTGCCTTCAAGCCCGATGCGATTGTTTTGCAATGTGGCGCCGACATGGTGGAAGAGGATCCGTTGTCGCGGCTGTCCCTGTCAAACAACGCCCATTGGGCCGTTGTCGCAGCACTGCGCCCCTTATCTGATCGCTATCTGGTTTTGGGTGGCGGTGGATATAATCCATGGTCCGTCGGTCGATTATGGACAGGGGTTTGGGCCATTTTGAATGGGAATGAGATACCTGAGCGGCTTTCGGCAGAGGCAGAGAACGTTTTGCGATCCTTGCGCTGGTATGGAAACCGCCGTGGCAAAAACCCACCAGATCACTGGTTCACAACGCTGCGTGATCCACGTAACCCTGGCCCCATCCGCGATGAAATACGGACCCGGGTGAACGCCCATCAATCATGACGGGTCTTTTTGCGAACATCCTGCGTCATATCTTCGATTGCTGTTACCATTGCATTCAGATCCCCTGGCGCAGGAAGGCAGGCCTTTGCTTTTTTACGCAGCACATCTTGCACCTGCGGGTCCAGCAAAGCCATCAAATCGCACGACAGATTTTCCGCATCGGTCAAAATTGCCCCGCCGACCGTATCAAGACGCTCGTAAATTGCCGCAAAGTTATGACGGCTTGGCCCGTGAACAACAGCACAGCCATGGCGGATCGGTTCATAGGGGGTATGGCCCCCCTTTGGCACAAGCGACCCACCCACAAAGCAAACACCAGACAACCGATACCATAATGGCATATCCCCCATCGTATCTGCAAGTGTCACACGTATATCTTCGGCGGGCATCTGACCTTTTGAATGCTGGACAAAAGGCAGGCCCATCTTTTGTAAAACAGCGATCACCTCATCCCGCCGTCTTGGGTGGCGCAGTGCCAAAATTAACCGCGCCTTTGAGAATGATTTTTGAACAGTTGTGAATGCATCAAGCATAATCTGTTCTTCGCCTTCATGGGTCGACGCCGCCAGAATGGTCATTTTCCGATCATAATACGGCTTATGGGCGTCATATTCCGGGGGAACAGGCGGTATTTGATACAAAGCCTTCAGATCTATCGAAGTTCGCCATTTTTCAGGCGTTAAACCCAAGTCTGTCAGTCGTTTTTGGGATGCATCGTCTTGGGCCGACGCCAATGTGACATCAGCCAAAACCGTGCGAAACAAGGTTCCAAATTTTGCCCATCGTGCAGAACTTCTGGCCGACAGACGTGCACCCACCATCGCAACAGGCACGCCTGATCTGGCACAGGTTGCGATGCGGTTTGGCCAAAGTTCATTTTCAACAATGACAAGCCCGATGACCTGCCAGTGGGTCAATAAAAAACGATGCGCCCAACGCAGATCAATCGGGGCCAGCAATATATCGCATCGTGCCATGTTCCAGTTAACAGCCATATCCCTGGCCGTGGCGGTATTGGTTGTGATCAAAATGCGCAGATCAGGTCTGTGGGCCATCAACGCATTGATAACAGGGCGGGCCGAGTTCAATTCACCATTGCTAGCCGCGTGAAACCACAGCCGCGCGCCTGTTTCATCAGGTACAGTTAGGCCCAGCCGATCCGCAAAGCGGCCCATTTTCACAATTAAAAATAAAAGAATAAAAGGGGCAAGACTGCTGATCAGAACACGATACATCATAACCATCTTGTCGCCTTTTGTGGTACCCGCGGCCGGATTCGAACCGGCACGGCATTTCTGCCTGGGGATTTTAAGTCCCCTGTGTCTACCATTCCACCACGCGGGCCCCGCACCAGACAATACGTGCCAAAAAGCAAAGTAAAGTCAAACTGCGCCCGCGACTGATATGTTGCAAATATTTTTTCTGCAATCCTTCGTTTCAAGAAAATTGTCATAAGATGCGTGGCGACTTGTGGTTGACCCACACCTGGCCTTCAGCAAAGGTCGCCCCATGTTTCCAATCCGCGATCACAATCCGTCTGAAAAAATACCCTTTGTGACCTATATTCTGATGGCGCTGAATATCATTATTTTCGCAAGCTACTGGCGGTTTTTGGATGATCCGATGGCACTGAACCAAGTGTGGTTTGACTGGGCGATGGTGCCGATGTTTATCAACAATCAAGAAAATATATACACGATTTTCACATCAATTTTCCTGCATGGTGGCATATTGCATTTGGCTGGAAATATGCTGTTTTTGTACATCTTTGGTGATAATCTTGAAGAAGAATTTGGCCACTTTGGTTTTCTTGTTTTTTACCTGTTTTGCGGCGTTGCGGCTGGAATGATTCATGTTTTGGCTGATCCAGCATCTATGGTGCCGACAGTGGGTGCGTCTGGCGCCATTGCAGGCGTAATGGGCGGCTATCTGCTTTTGTTTCCAAAGGCGCGCGTGGATATATTGATTATTCTGGTCATCATCATCCGCATTGTACCGATACCTGCGTGGTTGATGCTGGGACTATGGTTCGGCTTGCAGTTGGCGAATGGATTGGCATTATTTGCCGTCGTGAATTCAGGTGGCGTTGCCTATTGGGCGCATGTCGGCGGGTTTGTGACGGGCATGATCTGTGTCATTCCGATATGGCTTTATCGCGGTGGTCTGCAATTTTGGCGCCGGACCCAAGGGCATCCACAACACCCCGAAGCGCAATATTCTTATTTCAAATATCGCTAAAAGATTATCACTGGAAAAAAAGGCAAAAAAAAAGCGGTGACACCAGGGAGGAGGAGAGGTGCCACCGCAGATTTACAGAAAGCCCAGGGAGGAGGAGAGGACTTCCTGAATGCGAATTCGTTTACTGGTCGTAGACCGCGTGTCGTGCGACATCAAAAATGATCGACCGATGCAGGCCAAGATCACTCAATTCGCGATCCGACAAGGATCTTAATTCATTCACAGTTGCGCGATACTGGCGATAGCGGGCATGCCTTGCCTGCAGGCCAGAAACGACAGTTTTCAGGTTTTCAAACAGACCGCTGTGTGCGGTATTCATTTCACTCGTATGTGCCATAACTTTTCTACTTCTTAATTACATGTTGCTGCGTTGATCTTAGAAATAGGCATTTGCTGCAGTTGCACAATAGTTTCTTGAACAATGCTGCTATGCAGAAAATGCAATGCGCAGCAGCCTGTTTTTCTACCACCGTGCCCAAGATTTCATCATCACATTTGGGGCTTGTTCTTCTTTCAAAACATGACATCTAAAAGACAACGAATAACGGGGATAGGATGATGGCGACGAAGGACCTTGTTTTACAGGCGCTTGGGCAGATAGCGCTACCAGATGGGGGCAGCTTGACTTCGCGTGATATGGTCCGCGCGTTGTCTGTTACGGGTGGTGCTGTAACCTTTGTGATCGAAGCGCCAAGCCCCGAAATTGCCGCATCATTGGAAAATATCCGGCAAAAAGCCGAAGAAACTGTGCGGGATTTGGCCGGTGTGACCAGTGTATCTGTTGTATTGACGGCACATGGTCCTGCTGCCGCGCCCAAAACACCGCCACCTAGCCTGAAAATTGGGCAGCATCCGAAACCGCAGGCCGGACCTATGGCCGTGTCTGGTGTGGATCGAATCCTTGCAATCGGGTCTGGCAAGGGGGGGGTGGGCAAATCGACGGTGTCTTCTAACCTGGCTGTGGCACTGGCCAAGCAGGGGCGCAAGGTCGGTTTGTTAGACGCTGATATATACGGTCCTTCGCAGCCGCGCATGATGGGGGTGAACAAGCGCCCCGCATCGCCCGATGGCAAAACCATCATCCCATTGCAGGCCCACGGCGTGACGATGATGTCGATTGGGTTGATGGTGGATGAAAAGAAAGCTGTCGTTTGGCGCGGCCCGATGTTGATGGGCGCATTGCAACAGATGCTAGGTCAGGTCGAATGGGGCAAGTTGGATGTTCTGATTGTCGATCTGCCGCCCGGAACCGGTGATGTGCAGTTGACCCTGTGTCAGAAAACGCAGCTAACCGGCGCGATTGTTGTTAGCACCCCGCAGGATGTGGCGCTTTTGGATGCCCGCAAGGCTCTGGATATGTTCAACACGCTGAAAACGCCGGTGCTGGGGCTGATCGAAAACATGTCTTCTTATATATGCCCCGAATGCGGTCACGAGGCGCACTTGTTCGGTCATGGCGGCGTTGCGGAAGAAGCCAAGCGCATCGGCGTGCCTTTCTTGGGCGCGTTGCCGCTTCATCTGGACGTACGTCTCGCGGGAGATGCGGGCACTCCGATTGCAGTAGGTGATAGCCCCGAAGCCAACGCCTATGCCCAACTGGCCGCGCGTTTGGTGGCGGGGGGCATGGCTTAGGGAATAGTCCGCAAATGATAGGATGCCGTTAAACGCGTTTGTTTCACTTTGAACACACCGTCATATCTGCCTTGTATTTATCATGCTTTCGTTGACCGTGATGCCATGCATAAAGGTCAGCGATCCGATTAATGGTAATCAACGACGAGTCGTAATTAACTTGTCAGGTTTCTGGTTGGTGATTCAGTCGGATTGCTTGATCAAGATAATATCCAACAAGGTTGGGATCGAAATCGGACAAAGATAGCACGCGGATTGCTTTTCCTTTGCCAGTCAAACGTTCAAAAGTGTCTTCCATTCGTGAACCTTTAAGAAAGCCGATATCAATACCGTGTGGCATTGTTCTAAGGTGGCATATGCCGCCATTTGGATCCGAGAAGGTCGTAATTCGGGGTTTTTGGTTTTCAACAATGCCTTTCGTTGCCAGTAGAAAGGTTCGCACCTCTTGAAACAAGCTGCGGTAAGGCGATGCCATATCTTTATTGAACTGTGTCATGGTTTATCCGAATTTGGTGTTGATCCAATCTTGCTTAACGCGCCGCTGCTGACACCTTTATGTCAGTAACGTCTGCCATTACCCAAAAAAAAACGGTCTTAAGCGGATTGCAAACCGCTTAACCTTGATATCCGATCATGTAATTTCCGCGCTTGTGCAGTAATGGGAATTCACGGGAGATGACTCCGATTCTTTCGAATCGAACATCCAAAAGTACTAAATTATCAATAATTTCTATTTCTATTCCCTCAACTGCGGGCTAAATTCTTAAACGTAAGCAAAAAAAATCGCATTTATGGGATTTCGCGGGATAATCTATATATAGTATCAATTTATGTAAAAAGCACAAATTAAGCTAAAAATTTCCTAGATTTTAGCTTTTTGTTAATCTCTAAATAGCGACTAAGCCCATTAGTTCCCATGTTTTCCCATTTTTTTGTTGATTAGTGTGGAAACCCATGTCATCACTGTTCTCACAAGATGAGGACGGGATAAGGGGCGACAAAGAACCCCGTATAAGAGCACCAGTCAGGTTTCATACAGGCACCCGCTTTCATCAAAATAAGGGCCGACGCGCGAGCGAGCAGACATCCCCCCAGGTGGCGCGCGCAATCGGACTTCCCGCGAGGGACCATACGGCGGATTGGGCAGTGGCAGCAGCTCAATCCGCCGTTTTCCTTACCGGATCATGAAATTTTGGGGGCAAGCAGAAGGGGCCGCAGGACAGTGGTTCGCAGGTTCAGAGGCGAAAGCCACCACAAGGTGGACAGTAAGGGCAGGGTGTCTATCCCAGCCCTGTTTCGCCGTGTTCTGCAGACCGGTGATCCTGAATGGGTCGAAGGCCGCCAGCCCCAGCTTGTCATCGTATACGGCGATCATCGCAAAAAGCGGTTGGATTGCTATACAATGGAAGCCTTTTACGAAATCGAAGACGAGATTATGTCGCTGCCCCGTGGGTCGATGGAACGTAAAATCCTGACACAAACCATGCTTGGGCCATCGCTGACCATTGAAATTGATCGCGACGGGCGGCTGGTTCTGCCCATCAAACAGCGTGAAAAAATCGGCCTTACGTCCGAGGCGTTTTTTATCTCCGCCGGTGATCATTTCCAGATCTGGAACCCTGATACATATGAGGCCGAAGAAAAGGTCGATACCGAAGCGTGGCTGGATGAACAATCCGATGACTTCGATCCGCTTATCCTTCTGGATCAAAAGAGAGGGGACTGAGGCATGGCGGCAGCAGCGCAGATCCCTGCGGATGCCCCCCATATCCCGGTTCTTTTGCGTCCGCTTCTGGCCGCAGTCGCGCCCATTTCCGGTATATGGTTGGACGGCACATTCGGGGCCGGTGGCTATACCCGCGCGCTTTTGGACGCGGGCGCGGATCAGGTGATTGCCGTGGATCGTGACCCAAGTGTGTTCAATATGGCGAAACCATGGGCCGATGCGTACGGTGATCGTCTGCGATTGGTCGAAGGCACATTTTCACAAATGGATGCATATGGCGATGATCTGGACGGGGTCGTTTTGGATCTTGGTGTCAGTTCTATGCAGCTGGATCAGGCCGAGCGCGGATTTTCATTCATGAAAGACGGCCCCCTTGATATGCGTATGGGCACAACGGGACCAACGGCTGCGGACATCGTGAACACCGCAGACGAGACCGAGATCGCAAATATCCTGTATCTGTTCGGCGAAGAACGGGCATCGCGCCGGATCGCACGGGCTATTGTCAAAGCGCGCAGTCAGGCGGCTATCAGCACCACGCTGGAACTGGCAAAGATCATCGAAGGTTGCCTGCCGCGGTCAAAACCGGGTCAAAGCCATCCGGCCACACGGTCCTTTCAGGCGATCCGCATTGCTGTGAACACGGAGTACGAAGAACTTTATCAGGGGCTTATGGCGGCTGAGCGTGTTTTAAAGCCTGGGGGCAAGCTGGCTGTTGTCAGCTTTCATTCCATCGAAGATCGCATGGTCAAACGGTTCCTGCAACTGCGGTCTGGAAGTCAGGGGCGCGCCAATCGCTATGCGCCTGAAATCGAAGAAACACCTGCGCCCTTCAAGCTGAAGTCACGCAAGGCGATTGGTGCCGATGATCAGGAATTGGCTGAAAACCCAAGGTCCCGATCGGCCAAGCTGCGCGTGGCCATTCGCACGGATGCACCCGCAGGTCAGGTCGATGCGGGTGACATCGGAATGCCGCGTCTGAATGGGGGTAAGGCATGAAAACCTTTTTGTTCATCACATCAGCGCTGGCGGTTATGGGGCTGGCCTTTTGGGCCTATCACGAAAACTATAAAACCCAACAAGCCTTGGCCGAAGTGCGCACCCTGAACAATGCCATCGCGGAATCGCGTGAACGCCTTTCGGTGCTTCGGGCCGAATGGGCGTATCTTAATCGTCCGGATCGTTTGCGCGATCTGGCGGATCTGAATTTTGATAGTCTGGGGCTTTTGCCATTATCACCTGAACAATTCGGCCAAGTAGATCAGATCGAATTCCCCGATGATCCGCAGATTGCCCTGACAAACGAAGTTGAAATCTTTGCCACGCAAGAGGCCCCGCAATGATCAGAACGCCCTTGCGCCCCTTGACCCGCGTTTTGCAAGCCCGCGAACATGGCGAAAACCCGGATGCGATTGAACGCGAAAACGTGCGTCTGCGGCATGAAGATATGCGTGACCGCGCCCGCACACGCGCCGAAGGTCGTTTGTTGGTTTTGGGGATATTTTTCCTATGCGCCTTTATGTCGGTTAGCATCCGTATGGCTGTGCTGGCCGCAAGTGATCCGGTTGAACCGCGCGCATCAGCATCTGCGGCATCCATCATCAATCAACGCAACGATATTGTGGATCGTCATGACCGCATCTTGGCGACCAATCTGCAGACATATTCGCTTTATGCGCAGCCACCTGTGATGATCGACAAAGCCGAAGCCGCGCAAAAACTGGTGGCTATCTTTCCAGACCTGAATGAAACCAAACTGCTTGAACAATTCTCGGGCAGTCGCAAGTTTATTTGGATCAAGCGGCGGATCAGCCCTGAACAGAAACAGGCCGTCCACGATATTGGTGACCCCGGCCTTCAGTTCGGGCCACGCGAAATGCGGCTTTATCCGAATGGCGCCATCGCGTCGCATGTGTTGGGTGGGGCCAGTTTTGGCCGCGAAGGCGTATCTTCGGCCGAAGTGATTGGCATCGCTGGCGTGGAAAAGCAGTTTGACAGATATCTGCGTGATCCGGCCAATGGCGGTGCGCCGCTGCAATTGTCACTGGATTTGACCATTCAGGCCGCAACCGAAGAGGTGCTGGCCGGTGGCATGCGTCTGATGAACGCCAAAGGGGCGGCGGCGATTCTAATGGATATCCACACAGGTGAAGTGATCGCCCTGACCAGCCTGCCGGATTTTGATCCCAATGATCGGCCACGACCACTGACCGAAGGCGATCAATCAGACAGCCCGCTTTTCAATCGCGCAGTACAGGGGGTTTATGAGCTTGGCTCGACCTTCAAAATCTTTACTGCAGCACAGGCGCTTGATTTGGGTCTAGTCACACCCGACACCATCATGGACACCAAAGCGCCGATGAAATGGGGCCGCTTTACGATCAATGATTTTCGCAATTACGGCCCGAAATTGTCCGTAACGGATGTGATTGCAAAATCGTCAAACGTCGGCACTGCCCGCATCGCGCTTGAGATCGGAGCGGACAGACAAAAAGCATTTTTGGATCATCTTCACCTGATGAAACCACTACCGTTCGAGATGGTCGAAGCCCATGGTGTCAACCCGCTTTATCCGCGCAATTGGTCAGAATTGTCAGTGATGACAATATCTTATGGCCATGGCATTTCGACCAGTCCGCTGCATCTGGCCGGGGCTTACGCGTCGCTTTTGAATGGTGGCACACGCATCACGCCCACGTTGATCAAACAGGATGGTCCGCAAAATGGTGACAGGATCGTATCAGAACGCACCTCAATACAGGCACGTGAGATGTTGCGCAAAGTGGTCACCGACGGATCGGCCAGTTTTGCCGAAGTGCCGGGATACTTTGTGGCAGGTAAAACTGGTACTGCCGACAAGCCGCTGACCAACGCTGCAGGCTATTATGAGGACCGTGTCATTGCCACATTCGCCAGCGTTTTTCCCCATTATGACCCCAAATACGTATTGGTCGTTACGCTGGATGAACCCGTTGAAACATCAGGCGAAGAACCCAGGCGTACGGCGGGTTGGACAGCAGTCCCAGTCGCCGCTGAAATCATTCGCCGCACGGCCCCGTTGCTGGGTCTAAGACCACACATTGAACCCGGTGGCGTAACCAGTGTATCACTGACCGCAAATTAAGGCGGACGGTGGACATGGGCGCAGCAGGGATCGAAACCAAATCACTTTCAGCCTTAGGGCTGACCGCTCAAGCCGGGCGCGAGGCGCAGATCACCGGGTTGACCGTGGACAGCCGCGACGTAAAGCCGGGGATGCTGTTTGCAGCTTTGCCCGGGACGCGTGTTCACGGTGGGGACTTCATTCAATATGCCCTGCGCATGGACGCAGCTGCGATCCTGACCGATCCTGAAGGTGCGCGCATTGCAGCAGATGTTTTGGCGGGCTCTGATGTTGCCTTGATCATTGCCGAAGATGCGCGCGAAACTCTGGCTTATGCATCTGCCCTTTGGTTCGGTCGCCAGCCCGGCACGATGGTTGCTGTCACGGGCACGAACGGCAAAACCTCTGTGGCCAGCTTTACCCGTCAGATTTGGATCGAGATGGAGTTGACAGCTGTCAACTTGGGTACTACCGGGGTCGAAGGCGCTTGGACCGCACCTTTGGCGCATACCACACCGGATCCGATCACTCTGCATAACGCCTTATATGGGGCAGCTCAGGCGGGTGTAACCCATGCCGCGATGGAGGCATCGTCGCACGGATTGGACCAGCGCCGCATGGATGGCGTGCATTTGATGGCCGCAGGATTCACCAACTTCAGTCAGGATCATTTGGATTATCATCATACCTTCGACGCCTATTTTGATGCCAAGGCTGCGCTTTTTACCCGCATTTTGCCTGATGATGGAACCGCAGTGATTAATATCGATGATCCCAAAGGCCGTGACATGGCCGATATTGCTGAAAGCCGAGGGCAAAAGCTGTTGACAGTTGGGCGCAAGGATGCCGCTGATCTGTATTTGCGCAATCAGCGTTTTGACAGCACTGGGCAGGATCTGCTGTTCGATTGGAAAGGCAAATCCTTTCATAAACGCCTGAACCTGATTGGTGGTTTTCAGGCCGAAAACGTTCTGTTGGCCGCGGGCCTTGTCATTGCAACTGGCAGTGACCCGGCTGCAGTTTTCGACACTTTGCCACATCTGGTCACTGTGCGCGGACGGATGCAGTTGGCCGCAACGCGTAAAAATGGCGCCGCCGTTTTCGTGGATTATGCCCATACGCCCGATGCGGTTGCCACCGCGCTCAAGGCTATGCGCCCCCATGTCATGGGTCGGCTGATCGTTGTGATTGGTGCGGGGGGCGACCGTGATCCGACCAAGCGCCCACTGATGGGGCAGGCGGCGGCGGAAAACGCAGATGTGGTTTTCGTCACCGATGACAATCCCCGCAGCGAAGATCCTGCCATCATCCGACAGGCCGTTATAATGGGGGCCCCGGACGCGACCGAAGTGGGCGACCGCACAGAAGCGATTTTGCGCGCCGTTGATGCACTTGGTCCCGGTGACACGCTGCTTATCGCAGGTAAGGGTCATGAAACTGGTCAGACCATTGGCGATGATATCTTTCCCTTTGACGACGCTGAACAGGCCAGTGTCGCTGTTGCCGCATTGGACGGAGCAATCCCATGACCCTTTGGACATCCGCCGATGCACAGGCCGCGACGGGCGGGCAAAGCACCCACGACTGGACCGCAACGGGCGTATCTATTGACACTCGCACCTTGCAACCGGGTGATCTGTTTGTTGCCTTGAAAGACATCCGTGATGGTCACGATTTTGTTGCCCAAGCGCTGGAAAAAGGGGCTGCAGCCGCATTGGTCAGTCACAGACCCGATGCCGTATCGGATGACGCACCCCTGTTAATCGTGGATAATGTGCTGGATGGGCTGACGGCCCTTGGTATCGCAGCCCGCGACCGTACCTCTGCCGGTGTCGTCGGCATCACGGGATCTGTTGGTAAAACATCGACCAAGGAAATGTTGCGCGATGTGCTATCAGCCCAAGGTATGACCCATGCGGCCGAGGCCAGTTATAACAATCATTGGGGCGTGCCGCTGACCTTGGCGCGTATGCCCGTTGACACAAAATATGCCGTGATCGAGATTGGCATGAACCATCCGGGCGAAATTGGTCCGCTGTCACGTATGACGCGCCCGCACGTGGCCCTGATCACGACGGTTGCCGCTGCACATCTTGAAGCGTTCGACAGTATCGAAGGGATTTCGCGCGAAAAAGCGGCCATCATCGACGGGTTGGTGCCCGGTGGTACGGCCATCCTGAACGCCGATATCGATACCGCCAGCATCCTGCAATCCAAAGCCGCCAAGCGCGAGGCCAAGCAGATCCTGTTCGGTCACATGGGTGCGGATTTTCGGCTGAACACCATCAAAATGACGGGCGATGCCACTGTAATACAGGTCGAAATCCACGGCGAACCTTTAGTTTTCAAACTGTCGTCAGCAGGGCGTCACTTTGCGATGAATGCGGTTGCTGTTCTGGCAGCGGTTCAGGCGCTTGGGGCGGATATCGCGCGGGCGGCCTTGGATATCACCACATGGCAGCCCCCGGCGGGGCGCGGTCGTCGCGAACGGCTGGTTCTGGATGACATTGATGATGATGCTGTGGTTGATCTGATCGATGACGCCTATAACGCAAATCCCACATCCATCACAGCAGCACTTGAGGTTCTGGCCGCAGCAATACCCATTGATAATGTGGGCCGCGTCGCTAAGGGCCGCCGCATTGCCATTTTGGGCGATATGCTGGAACTGGGCGAAGACGAAATGAAACTGCATCGCGCCATTGCCGATGATCCGTCGCTGCCTGCCATCCATCGCATTCATTGTGTCGGGCCACGGATGCAGCATCTTTGGCAGGCATTGCCATCAGAAAAACGCGGTAACTGGGTCGAAACCGCCACAGAGCTTGCGGAAAAAGCCCATAGTCTGGTGGATCCGGGGGATGTGGTGCTGGTCAAAGGCTCAAAAGGTAGTCAAGTCAGCCGCGTGGTTGATGCGCTTCGTAAACTTGGCCGCTCCAAAAACAATAAACCCCGAGGGACAGATTAAATGCTTTATTGGTTAACCGGCCTGTCAGACGGTGGCGATTTTTTTAATCTTTTTCAATATATCACTTTTCGCGCTGGCGGTGCGTTTCTAACATCCCTGATCTTCTGTTTTCTGTTTGGTCGGCCGCTGATCAATGTTCTGCGTAAGCGCCAGGGCAGGGGTCAACCGATCCGCGATGATGGCCCCGAAGGGCACTTTGTCAAAGCTGGAACACCGACAATGGGTGGGCTGTTGATTGTAGGGGCGCTTTTAACCTCGACCTTGCTTTGGGCGCGTATGGATGCTGAAAACCCCCCATATGTCTGGATCGTTCTGTTTGTAACGATCTGTTTTGCGGTAATTGGATTTGCGGATGATTATGCGAAAGTGTCCAAGCAAAATACGGCCGGTGTGTCGGGTAAACTGCGCCTTTTGCTTGGCTTTATCATTGCCGCGATTGCAGCCTATCTTGCAGCTGTAAATCATCCGGATGCGCTGACAAACCAATTGGCATTGCCGGTGTTTAAAGACACGCTTTTGAACCTTGGATATCTGTTTATTCCTTTTGCGATGATTGTCATCGTTGGATCAGCCAATGCTGTAAACCTGACCGATGGTCTGGACGGGCTGGCCATTATGCCTGTCATGATTGCCGCAGGGGCGCTGGGCGTGATTGCCTATGCCGTGGGTCGTGTGGATTTCAGCGAATATCTGGATGTGCATTATGTGCCCGGAACGGGCGAAATTCTGATCTTTTGTTCGGCCCTTTTCGGGGCGGGTCTGGGTTTTTTGTGGTATAACGCGCCACCCGCGGCGGTCTTTATGGGCGACACTGGATCACTGGCCCTGGGCGGTGCCCTTGGCGCGATCGCTGTCGCAACAAAGCACGAGATCGTTCTGGCCATCGTTGGTGGCTTGTTCGTGGTCGAAGCATTAAGCGTGATCATTCAGGTTCTGTACTTTAAACGCACCGGCAAACGCGTCTTTCTGATGGCACCGATCCATCATCACTATGAAAAGAAAGGCTGGACCGAACCGCAAATCGTGATCCGCTTTTGGATCATTGCAGTTATCCTGGCGATGATCGGCTTAGCGACGTTGAAAGTGCGTTAACCCATGATCCCTGTTCAAGGATATCGGGGGCGCAGTGTTGCTGTGTTGGGGCTTGGCCGATCAGGTTTGGCGACAGCGCGGGCCTTGCAGGCAGGGGGTGCGACCGCGCTGGTCTGGGATGACAGCGCCGAGGCGCGTGAGGCGGCAGAAGGGCAGGGCATGATCCTGTACGATCTGACCCGCGCAAATGCATGGGATGATGTGGCAGCACTGATCGTATCCCCTGGTATTCCGCACCTGTACCCCGAACCTAACAAAATTATCGCGGCTGCCTGGGCCGCAGGCGTGCCGGTTGATAATGATATCGGGCTATTTTTCAGGTCTTTTGCCACGCAGGACTGGGATAATTTCGATGTCACCCCGCGTATCATTGCTGTGACCGGATCGAACGGAAAATCCACGACCGCGGCCCTGATCCATCATATTCTGGCCGAAGCCGGGCGCCCCACGCAACTGGCCGGTAACATCGGACGCGGTGTTTTGGATATCGATCCTGCCCATGACGGCGAAGTGGTGGTGCTGGAGCTGAGTTCTTATCAAACCGACCTGGCGCGTGCGTTGACGCCGGATGTGGCTGTTTTCACCAATCTTAGCCCCGATCATCTGGATCGTCATGCTGGGATGGGGGGGTATTTTGCCGCCAAGCGTCGCTTGTTCGCCGAAGGTGGGCCGGATCGCGCTGTGATCGGAATAGATGAGCCCGAGGGCCAGTATCTGGCCAACCAAATGGTCTATACCCTTAGCGATGACCGGGTGATCCGCGTATCGGTTGAGCATAAGCTGAAAGGCGCGGGCTGGAATGTCTTCGCGCGCAAGGGGTTTTTGGCGGAAACGCGCAAGGATCGTCAATTGGCATCAATTGATCTGCGTGAAATTGTGGGGCTTCCCGGGTCGCACAATCACCAAAACGCTTGCGCCGCCTATGCGGCCTGCCGTGCGATTGGGGTTGGCCCCAAGCAAATCGAAGGGGCATTGCGCAGCTTCAAGGGGCTTCCCCATCGCAGTCAGGTTATTGCAGAAAAAGACGGTGTGCGCTTTGTGAATGACAGCAAAGCTACGAATGTGGATAGCGCCGCCAAGGCCTTGCAAGCATTCAAGAATATTCGTTGGATCGCTGGCGGGCTTGGCAAAGAGGGCGGTATCGAAAGTCTGGCCTTGCATCTTGTGAATGTCGAAAAGGCCTATCTGATTGGCCATTCTGCGCGGGATTTTGCGTTGCAACTTGGCGATACGCCGTATGAGATTTGTGAAACAATGGACCGGGCGGTTGCGTCCGCTGCGGCTGAGGCATCTGCAGGCGATACAGTATTGTTGGCACCGGCTGCTGCATCTTTTGATCAATACCCGAATTTTGAAAAACGCGGCGATGATTTTATCACCTGCGTTCAAGCTAATCTGAAAAATTGAGCGCGCTGGTCGAACGCATTTGGCCCGCGTGGTGCCACGCGATTATCTCGCTTTGATCAAAGCCCGGACCTTAGCTGGCCGCCTTTAGCGATGTCACATGGTCTGCTGCGGCTGTGATGGCATTCGCAATAAAGTCCAAATCTGATTTTTGTAACCGGGCAGGTAGCCTTACATCACAGGCGCGCATCAGCATGGCGCGGGTTTGCGGCAACTCAGGCAGATCATTCAGAAATTGCCAGTTCCAGAAGGCACGGGCATTATCTTGGCTTTGACCAAAAATCTGCACTTTAACACCACCTGCCAATGCCGCTTTGGCAAAGGCTTTGATCTGGGTGTCGTTCATGCCAACCAGATTGAACTGGATCGAATCTGGCGCGCGTTCTTCTGGTGCAAGTTTGTCAGGCACAGCCAACCAAGGCGATACGTTCAGCCGTGCGGCCACATAATCATGATTGGCGCGTCCATCCTGAACACGGCGCGGAATTTCTGCCAATTGAGGCCGGATCACTGCTGCAGACAGGTTCTGCAGCCGCAAATTATAAAGCGGCAGTTTGTTTTGCCATTTGACGAACGCCTCCTGCAAAACAGGATGCTTTTTCCAGTTATGTTCGTATGCGCCAGACATGATAACGGCCTGTGCGGCAAGGTCAGGATCATTGGTAATCAAAATTCCCCCTTCGCCGGCATTGACCAGTTTATAAGACTGAAATGAAAAGCAACCTATGCGCCCGATTGTACCGATGTTGCGACCGTGCCATGTGGTGCCAAGGGAATGGGCGGCGTCTTCGATTACCGGAATATCGCGCGCATCACACAGCGCCATAATTGCATCCATATCCGATGTATGCCCACGCATGTGGCTGATGATCACGGCCTGAACGTCGGTCAATTTTGCCTCAAAATCATTCAAGTCAATGCGATAGTTTTCGCCAACCTCGCACAAAACAGGAATACAATCGGCATGAACAATGGCCGATGGCACAGCTGCAAACGTGAAAGCAGGGATCAGTACACGTGCATCTCGGGGCAAGCCCAAAGCCTTAAGCGATAAAAACAGGGCCGCCGAACAAGAAGATACCGCAAGTGCATAATCTGTGCCTATCAATGTGGCGAATTCCTGTTCTAATAGCGATACAGGGGATGCCGAAGCTGACGTATAGCGAAACAGATCACCGCTTTTCAGCAGTTGGTCAATATCGGCCCGTGCAGCATCAGGGATGGGTTCGGCATCATAGACATTTGGTATGATAGTCATTTCATATATTCCGAATAATAGTTTCGTAAATTATAAATTAAACATAGCCAAAGTGCTATACAAATTTTCACATCGGCGATATTCTGACGCCACAAGCAATTTTGAGTTGTGTTTGCCCAGGTAATTCAACACGGTCTGATCACGCATATTGAAGATACAGGACAGATGCTGAAACAAGGCTTTATCACCGTATTGCTGATGTCATTGATCTGGCTTTTTACAGCATTTTATATTCTGCAAATTCCGCCCCCATCGGGCTTGGCAGGGTATGCACATCAGCAAGACGCGCAAGGCGATGTACCGTCCTGCCCAGGTTGCCCTGGCAGCACTTTGGGTACGGCTTGTTTTGCAAAAATCTGTGCGGGCCCTTTGCTTGAAAGTGCGGAATTGATCCCGGTAATGCACAACCTAAGCGTAAAGCATACGGTAAAATCAGATGTTTTTCCCAGCATCAGATACCAGCCTGATCCACCACCTCCACGTACGCTGTTCCAAATCTAGAACCATTCATTTGTATGCTGTAACCCTTTGCAGTTGCATAATTTTCTGGATAATAGGAACATAAAAATGTACAAATTTTCTTCTCCGTCTCAGGCGGACACTCAGGCGTATCTTGCGCTGACCCTTCGTGTGGGTCTTGCGAGCGTTTTTATCATCGGCGGTATCGCCAAACTTGAACGTCTTCTGACGGCTTCAAAAGCCCAGGGCATCGTGGATCAGTACACTGGCGCCCTTGGGTATATCAATGAAACCTTTATGGCGTTTCTCTTTTCTGGCAATTTTCCTGACTTCATCACACCTTGGAGTTTTCTGACAGTCTTATCGGCATTTGAACTGATTTCGGGCCTCATGCTTTTGGCAGGTCTGATGGTTCGGCCGCTTTGCCTGATCTGGGTGCCATTGTTGTGGTCTTTTGTCTTTTCATTGCCTGTTGTGACAACCCCAGGTTTTATTCCGCCCGAGGCGACCTATACATCGCCTGCGTTGTTTGTACAGATCAGGGATGTGGCATTATCGGGTCTTTTTGCCGTGCTTTATAATCTTGGATCGGGCGCACGCAGTGTGGATGCGGCCTATGGGTTGCCTGTAGCAAGGGGCATCAACTGGGATCCTCTGGCTTATTTGATGCGGATATCACTGGCATTGATCTTTGTGATTGGTGGCGCTTTTCATGGATTTCACAAGGTGATGACCTTTGGTGCCCCTGCGATTATCTTGCTGATGATCGGTTTTGGTCTGATTGCCGGTATCGGTGTATGGTGGTTTGCGGCAGCCGCTGTTGCGGTCATCGGTTGGTACATGATCACCAAGCTTGGTGTGGCGAGCAGTGTGTTGGGATATGCCAATTCAATCAAGCGTGAAATTGCATTGTTGTTGGGCAGTGGCATCATTGCTTACGCGGGGGGCGGGCGTTTGTTCACAGCCCATGGATTGTTGCAGTCTTTGCGCGATGGATGGCTTACATATGCCCGCAACCCAATGAAATCATGAATTTGCCCTTGGGCGACGACACTTGTTGCCCAGGGGGTCAGGCCATTTCAGCGATGGGAACAATCTGGTTGATCAGCCGCATCAGTGCCCCGAAGTATCCGCCACTGCGGGCGGGTCTGTATGGATCGGATGTGATGGCGATTGTCATTTCAAGATCGGGAACGACGCAGATAATCTGCCCACCATAACCGCGCGCAAGGGCAAAATCATGCCCATTTGACTGGCCCAAAAACCAGCCATAGCCATAACCAAGCCCAGAAAACAGCGACCGCGTACGACGTACAAAGGACTGTTCAACCCAAGCCGGGCTAAGCACCTGTTGTCCGTCCCATTGACCGTCCATACGGTACATTTCGCCAAAGCGGATCATGGCCATCGGCGACAGCGACATCTCGTTTCCACCCAGGTAATAGCCTTGCGGGTCACGCGACCATGCGCGGATTTCAATCCCCAATGGGTCACCAAGCCGCCTGCGGGCCTGTGTCAAAAGGCTTTGTCCCGACGCTTTGGCCAGTGCTGCACCAAGCACATGAAAACTGCCTGTTGAATACAGCATACCTTTTCCTGGCTGCCCAACCATGTCCCGGTTTAATGCATAGGCGACCCAATTGCGACTGGATACCCAATCCCCGTAATTCGCGCCTGACGTACGGGCCAGACCAGCCTGCATCGTGATCAGGTGTTCTAGCGTAATATCCTGGACGCGGGGATCGGCGGTGGCGGGAATAAGATCGGGGATCACTTGGCCAAGTGTTTGATCCACGCCGGTAATTTCGCCCCGGTCCAATGCCGCACCCGTCAGGGCCGCCACGACCGTTTTTGAAACTGATTTGACATTCACAGGGCGATCTAATGCGGGTCCGCGAAAGACCTCGCCCAGTGTAATCTTGCCGGATTGTGCAACGACAAGGCTGTGAATCTGGTCGTATTCGCGCGCAAGGCTTAATGCAGGTGCCCATTTCGTCGTGGCAGCCTGTGCCCAAAGCAGATGGGGGGCAATGCTAAGACTGGCGGTCGAGGTCAGAAAAGAACGGCGATTGAACATAGGGTATATCAAACTCTTTGGGTCGCATTGCTGTCAATGTGTTCGTTTTCGCGACAATGCCCAATCAGAAATTCGTGAGCAGGCTAAATCCCCAACCGATCCCGCAATCCAAATGCCATCATTCCAAGGTTTGCAATCGCAGGCCCGAAGATCGAACCGCCGGGCAGCGCTGGGGTGGGTAGGCTTGCCATTAGATCAAACCGGTCTCGCGTGCCACCCGCCGCTTCGACCACCAGTTTGCCGCATAATACCGATAACGCCACCCCGTGCCCCGAATAGCCCGAGGCCGAAAAGACCCCGGGTATAACTTCGGCAAGATGGGGCAGCCGTGTGGCTGTGACCGCCAATGTGCCGCCCCAAGCATGGCTGAACGTCACATCGGCCAGCCTGGGATAGACTTGCGCCAAGTTCCGGCGCACCTTGGCGCGAATATTTTTGGGAAACCGTTTGCCATAGCTTTCCCCTCCGCCATACACCAATCGCCCGTCATCGGTCTGCCACCAATAATTTACGACAGATTTCCCATCGGCGACAGCAATTGGTCGGATCATGGGTGTACGATCGCCAAGCGGTTCGGTCACGGCAATATAGTTGTTCAGCGGCATAACGCGTGCGGCGACTTTGCGGTTCAGCCCGGGCATATAGCCATTGCAGGCCAGCAAGATATGTCGCGCCTTGACCTGACCGCTGGCCGTTTTGACCATTCCGGCGGTAACGCTTTGAACTTCGGACCGTTCATATAAAACCGCCCCAGCCTCAGCGGCAGCGCGCGCCAATCCCAAAGCTAAGCGCAATGGATGGCAATAGCCCGCGCCTTCGTCCAGAACACCACCCTTGAAAACATCTGATCCGATCATCGTCGCGATCTGGTCGCTGTCCATCTTGGTCATTTGCCCATAGTCATAGTTAAACGACAGATGATCTGCCATCGAGTGCGACACGGCGACATCGCCCGCATGATATTCAGCATATAAAATGCCAGGCCGATATTGTGCCGCCGGGGCGTGATCCGCGATCAATCGGCGGATCAGGGCTTTGCCTTCTTCACTTAGCCGCCACAGATCATGTGCCGCATCTCGGCCCATACGGTCCACCAGCCAATCGACGTCTTTATTGAAACCCGATCCGATCTGCCCACCGTTGCGCCCTGACGCACCAAAGCCCACCCGTTGCGCCTCCAATAGAACAACCTTCAGCCCCGCTTGCGCGGCATGCAAGGCCGCCGACAGTCCGGTGTAACCACCGCCGACAATGCACAGGTCAGCCTCGGCCGTGCCGTTCAGCGTATCAAAGGGGGCCAAGGCATCGGTCGTGGCCGCATACCAGCTGTCGGGGTATTGTCCGGCTTTATCATTGATGTGCAGCAAACTCATACGTTTAACAGCAGATGCTCGCGTTCCCACGGGCTGATGACCTGCAAAAACTCATCATATTCCGCCCGTTTCACAATCGAATAAACCCGTGCAAAGTCGGAACCCAGAATATTATGCAGGCGGGGGTTTGCGTCAAACAGATCAAGGGCTGCGTAAAGACCGCGCGGGATATCCTCTTCCCCGTCATAGGCTTCGCCGCGCAGCGATTTTCCTGGGCGCGTTTCATCCATCAAGCCCATATATCCGCACGCAAGCGATGCCGCGATGCCCAGATAGGGGTTGCAATCCATACCCGCCAATCGGTTTTCGACCCGCCTGCTTTCTGGCTCTGATATCGGAATGCGGATGCCTGTTGTCCGATTGTCGCGCCCCCATTCAAGGTTAATGGGCGCTGCATGGTCTTTCACATAGCGCCGATAGCTGTTCACATATGGCGCCAAAAGGGCGATTACACTGGGCAAATGGGTCTGCAATCCGCCGATAAAATGGAAAAACGCATCGGTTTCGCCCCCCTGCGGGCCTGAAAAGATATTCTGACCATCGGTATCTGTGATCGAATGATGCATATGCATTGCGCTGCCCGGTTCGCCAGCAATCGGTTTGGCCATGAATGTTGCATAGCAGTCATGACGCAACGCTGCTTCACGGATCAGTCGTTTAAAGTAAAATACTTCGTCGGCCAGTTTGACGGGGTGTCCATGCCGCAGGTTAATTTCAACCTGACCTGCGCCGCCTTCTTGGGTAATCCCGTCAATCTCAAAACCCTGGGCTTCGGCAAAGTCATAGATATCGTCGATTACGGGGCCATATTCATCCACGGCACTCATCGAATAGGCTTGTCGCGCCGCCGCAGGACGCCCGGACCGACCCATCATCGGATGCACCGGATTGGCCGGGTCCAGATTGCGGGCGACCAGAAAGAATTCCATCTCAGGCGCCACGACGGGCGTCCAGCCCTGTTCTTCATACAGTTGTACAACGTGTTTCAACACATTGCGCGGGGCCATTGAAATGGGCACGCCTTTTTGGTCAAAGGCGTCGTGGATCACCTGTAATGTCCAATCCGCCGTCCAGGGGGCCGCACGCGCGGTACTGAAATCAGGGCGCAAGATCATATCCGGCTCAGTAAATCCGGTGGTTCCCGCAGCTTCGCCCCAACCGCCTGTAATTGTTTGAAAAAAGATCGAATTGGGCAGAAAAAACGATGTTTGGCGTGCAAATTTTGACGCAGGCATTGCTTTGCCGCGCGCGATGCCGGGCAGGTCTGATATGATGCATTCTACTTCGTCCAGCCTGCGCCCTTCCAGATAGTTGCGCGTTGCCTCGGGCACGTGATCCATCCAATCTTCCATCAAAACGCCCTTTCCCGTTTTAAAAACAGCGCCAGATCCGTGGCCATCTGATCTGAATTCAGCGGCACATCGGTCAGTGCCATCGCTTGATCCATCAGTGCATCGGGAAATGTGCCCGTGCCGCGTCGCGCGGTGATATAGTCCTTCATGACCGAGTTTGTCAGTTCCGGATGCGGCTGTACCGTCAGGATACGGTTGTCGTAAACCAGTGCTGCATTGGCACAATGTGGGCTGGATGCAATGACCTTGGCCCCTTGTGGCACCTGGATCACCTGATCCTGATGCAGCGCGTTCACCGCCATATCGCCGCGCCCGTCAAAATGGTAAACATGTCGGCCCACGGCCCATCCGCCGCTGAATTTTTCGACCCGCCCGCCAAGTGCTTGCGCGATGATCTGATGACCAAAACAAATGCCCACCATCGGCCGCCCATCAGCATAAGTATCGCGGATAAACCCTTCCAACAGGGGGATAAACGCATGATTTTCGTAGGCGCCGTGCTTTGATCCGGTCAAAAGCCAGCCGTCCGCCTGATCGATCGTATCCGGGAAGATCATGTCAACCACATTCCACGTCTGAAATGTAAAGCCGTGACCATCCAGCATCCGTTCAAACAGCACCGAAAAAGCCCCATAACGCGCCGCAATTTCATCCGGCGTATGGCCGCATTGCAAAATACCAATCTTCATCGTGAACCCCAGCCCATTTTAAACGACGCTATCCAAGGTTTGCATCAAGTGAAAGGGGGATTAAAGCACTTCAAGCAGATGGGGCATCCAGTTATCGTGGGGTATATCGGCAAAGCTGCGCAGTTCCTGCTGTTTGGTGCGGCGCAGGTTATCCAGCAAATCAGTGTGAAAGATGCCGAACAAAATCGGATCAGCTAATGCGGCAATCGCCTGATCCCAACTGTCTGCCAACTGCGGTAATTTCAGATCATAGGCGTCACCGATCACAGGGGCGGGTGGCATCGTACCGGCTTCGATCCCCTGTAAAGCTGCCCCCAGGACGGCGGCCAGAACCAGATAGGGGTTCGTATCCCCGCCCGCAACGCGATGTTCGATCCGGCGTGCGGCGGGTGGGCCGGCAGGAACCCGTACCGCGACCGTCCGATTATCAAAGCCCCAAGCCGCCCCCGTCGGCGCATGTGCACCCGGCACCAGTCGATCAAACGACGCGCCAAACGGTGCAAAAAACAGTGTCTGCGCAGGCATCGCCGCCAGACATCCCGCAATCGCATGTCGCAAAACAGCCGTACCCTGATTGCCTCCGTCATCAAAAATATTGCGCCCATCTGTGTCCAGAACGGAAAAATGCACATGCATCCCATTGCCGGGCGCATCCGTTATGGGTTTGGCCATAAAGGTCGCGGCCATGTCATGATTGCGTGCCACACCTTTAACCAACATCTTGAACAGCGCGGCATCATCGGCAGCGCGCATCGCGGGCTGGTGGGTCAGGTCAATCTCAAACTGGCCTGGACCTGCCTCGGATGTGGCGGCTTGGGCAGGAATACCCATTGCTGCGAAGCTGGCATAAAGGTCGTTGAAAAACGGCTCAAACTGATCCAGTTCGTTCAGGCTTAGGATATTGTCATGGACCAGCGCGTGCCCTGTGACCGGATTTTCGATAGGACCTTGCGCGTTGGATAACAAATGAAATTCGATTTCAGTCGCAGCCATGACCTGCCAGCCTTTGGCAGAAAACCGATCTAGCACACGGGCTAAAGCCTGACGTGGATCGCCTGCAAATGCCTGACCGCTTTCGTCAAACATCCAATGCGGTACCAGGTGCGCATCACCGTCCAGCCATGGCATCGGGACCGCCCCGCGATCAGTGGGCTGCAAAAGACCGTCAGCATCCCCACTTGCAAAAACCAAGGGGCTGCCTTCAATATCGCGCCCGAAAATATCAACATTCAGTACTGAAAAGGGCATCCGTGCAGACGCACCCACTTTGGCCCCCGGCACACGCTTGCCCCGCCATTGCCCGTTCAAATCAACAGCCGCAATGCGAAGGCTTTGGTGGTTATTCGCCGTCACGATAAATATACATTCCTATATTATTGAACCTTACAGACTTGCCCGGTATCCTGATATCAGGATGAATACTTTTATTTTCCGGCTTTGCATCGTGATGTTTTAAAAATTTAAATAAAACAAGGCCTCTATATCACGCATGCCTCAAATTAAGATGCTTTGCCTGTGTGTATACTTCCCGACAGCGCAATGTATCGAAAAGCTGTAAGTTCGTGGTTTTAGTATTTTGGTTCCAGATCAATTTTTGAAAAAGGATGAACAATATGGTTCAAAGTATGGCTCGCAAGATTATTGATGATCAAACGGATCCCAATGCCAAAATTGTATTGGAATGGTTGGACGCGCGGCATGATCTTTTGAAAGGTATGACGTTGTCATCAATAGTAGTTTTGCTCTTGAACAGCGGCCCGAATGATCGTGTTATTAAGGCCGCAGCCGAGCTTGCGCGCGTTGGAAAGTTAAGACCGCTTATCGAAACATGGTACAACAAGATCGACAAGCCGATCCATACAGTTACCAAACGCATTTCACTTTCTAAACCAAGCTTAGCCCTATCGGCCGAGGTTACCAACCTCGCATATAAGACCCAGCTAGAAACCAGTTCTGAAATCATTTCCATTTTCAGGAATAAAAATATCAAGCCAAGTGTGAAAACTGGAATATCCTACAGCAATTCTTATGACAAAAGTAAAAAGTATAACGCGTACGGCAGCTTTGGAACCCAAATTACCACTCAATCACTTCAGTTCAACTTTGCCCTAAAAGGCAATCATGAATGGTCTGAAGGTAATACAAAGTTAACAGGAAATGTTGCTGCGGATGCGCGTTACATCATGGCGGATATCGGTGCATTTACGTCGATCAGATTCGACAGCTCCTCAGGGTTTGCGGTTTTCCCGATGGGTCTGAAATTCAAAAATGGCGAATATCGCGCCGGTGTCGGATATGACAGCGCCAGTGATTACGGGTACATGTCAATCGGTGTGCAAGATGTGAAATTCGTGCAAAATAAATTCTCTTTTTCATTAATTGCAAATGCGCCGTTAGGGGGCCGTCTTGAGGATCACAAGTATTTCACGTTTGGGCTGAAGTACATCTTGGGCGAAAAATAACTCCGATTACCGAATTATCTGTGGTCTGATCCGCATTTTGGCGCGCTTGTCTTGCGGCAAATGGCGGTTCAGGCGGTCATTGACCAACCCGAACACACCAATGATCGCCAGTGTGGTCAGAATGAAATAGACCGCCAGAATGGGATAGGGAACAAACGGATTAAACGTTTTATCCGCAAAATAGCTGGCATAATACAGCGCATCACCGCGTTGTTGCAGTGCCGGAAAGCCCGAGAAAAATACAAGCGTTGTGGCGTGAAACAAAAAGATTGCCTCATTGGTATAGCCCGGCCATGCCAGCCGTAACGTGGTGGGCAAGACAACGCGCCGAAACCGTTTCCAGCCCGACAGACCATATGCATCCGCGGCTTCTGTTTCGCCCCGCGGAACGGCCATTAGCGCGCCATAGAAAATCTCGGCTGAATAAGCGGCGGTGTTCAAAAACAACACGATCAATGCGCCCGCCCAGGCATTTGTCAGCCAATCGGGTCCAAACCCCACCTGTTTGAATTTCAAAAACAGGTAATAGGCAAAGAAAAACTGGATAAACAGCGGCGATCCCCGAAAAATCAGTACGAACGTGTTAGCGGGTGACCGCAGCCACCAGTGGCGCGATGCTTTGCCAAGCGCCAGCAGCAGGGCCAGGAAAAATCCACACACCAGCGCCATCAATCCGAAATAGATATTCCAGATCATGCCTGACCCGATCAGCGTGATCTGTTCGCACAGCGTAAAATCGCTGCGAGGTAATCTGTCTGCGCCGTATCCAAGCGATCGAAATGCATAATCCTGAATGGTATCCCAACAGCTCATGCGGCGTTCCTTAATGCGTCACCGCCAGTCGTGGCCTGTCCGTGGCTTAGCTTGCGTGTTAGTCGGGCCAGTACAATTTCAGACAGTTTGGTGAAGGCTAGGTAAAAGACCAAAAGCCCCGCGAAATACCACAGCCGCCAGTCGCCATGGGGATAATCGGTAAACCGCGATGTTTTGGTGCCGCCCAATTCGCGCGCCCAGTAAACGATATCTTCGATCCCAAGCAGAAACAAAAGCGGTGTCGATTTGATCAACACCATCCACAGATTGCTTAATCCCGGTAACGCATAAACCCACATCTGCGGCATTAGAATGCGCCAGAAACTTTGGCGCGCGCTCATCCCATAGGCGGTTGCGGTTTCCAGTTGCGCCACCGGAACGGCCCGCATGGCACCAAACAGAACATTGGCCGAAAACGCGCCGAACACGATCGCAAATGTTAAAACGGCCGTGGCAAACCCGTATCCTTCATGCACCCATTGCGGCGCACTGCTTAGCGGCAGTTTGGCCGCCGCACAGACGACAAAATCATTGCCCTGCCGAATGGGCTGACCCCAGTTCGGGCATAAAATCTGATGACGGATCCATTCAAAAGCCTGATCCAACGCAATGACGCAAAACAGAAAAATCGCGATATCGGGTACACCGCGGACGACGGCGATATAGGCTTTGCCAATCCAGCGCAGGGGGACAAATGCTGATCGCGCCGCTGTGGCGCCAAGAAGTCCGAAGCCCAGCGCAATCGGGGCCGTCACAGCCAGCAACAAAAGCACTGTCCCGAAGCTTGCATAGAAGGCCATGTGTTTGCCTGTGGTCAGGTAACACGCCATCCACTGCAAGTTCGCTAAGGTTGAAGGGTCAGTACAAAATGAAAACATGATAGCTATGGTGGGGCCTTTGGTTCAAGGCCCCAACCGTTTTGATCAGTATGTGGCCGCGTCTTCGCCAAACCATTTGATGATCAGTTCGTTCAGCGTACCGTCTTCTTTCATCGACGTGATGGCCGCGTCAAGTTTTGCTTTCAGTTCTGTGTCAGATTGACGAACACCCACACCGATACCATCGCCCAGTGGAACGTCTTCACTGACGAAAACCAATTGCCCGCCGCTTTCTTCAACGATAGGGGACAGAAAATCCTTGTCCGCGAAAACAGCATCGGCTTCGCCGTTACGCACGGCTGCGATGGTTTCTTCGGGTGTTGCAAATTCCATAACAGTCGCGCCGCTGGCTGCAACGTGAGACGCCTGAACGGTGGTCGATTGTGCAGCAACCACACCGCTGTTGATATCAACGCCATCGTTCAGCGCGACATAGGCAGAGGCTGCAGGCGGATAATAGTTTTGTGTGAAGTCAATAACTTGTTTGCGTTCGTCTGTGATCGACATGCCGGCCATGATTGTATCATAGTTTGATGACACCAGGTTTGGAATGATCGAATCCCAGTCGTTCGTGACCCATTCGCAAGTCAGTTCGGCGCGCACGCACAACTCATCGCCCACTTCACGCTCAAAGCCATCCAGCTCGCCTGCGTCATTCAAGAAATTATAGGGGGGGTATGCGCCTTCGCTGCCCATACGGACCGTTGTGCCATGACCGGCCGCAAAAGCCATGCTTGCGGTCAGGGCAAGCGCGGCAGTGGTTAAAATAAGGTTCTTCATTGTGTTGGCTCCAGTTGGATTACAGTTTTTTGGTTATGCAGCTTTGCCAGCAGACAAAAATTGCTGCAGGCGATTGGATTGCGGGGTATCAAAGACAGCCTCTGGTGTGCCTTCTTCTTCGATCAGCCCTTGGTGCAAAAAGACCACATGATCGCTGACATCATGGGCCAAATTCATATCATGCGTGACGATCAGCATGGTGCGCCCTTCGGCGGCCAAAGCCTTGATCACACGAATGACTTCCTGTTCCAGTTCGGGGTCCAGCGCCGATGTGGGTTCATCAAACAACAGCGCCTTGGGTTCCATCGCAAGGGCGCGCGCAATCGCCGCGCGCTGTTGCTGGCCCCCGGACAGTTGCGCCGGATAGACGTCGCATTTATCCCCGATCCCGACTTTATCCAGATAGCGGCGCGCCGCTGCTTCAGCTTCGGCTTTGTTTCGGCCCAGAACGGTGACAGGCGCTTCCATCACGTTTTGCAAGATCGTCATATGGGCCCACAGATTGAACTGTTGAAACACCATCGACAGATTGGTACGAATACGGATCATTTGCGCGCGGTTGGCGGGATGACGCGACAGACCGCTGCCTTTCCAGTGCACCGCTTCACCTTCAAACAAAACTTCGCCCTGCTGGCTGTTTTCCAGCAGATTAACACAGCGCAAAAGCGTTGATTTTCCAGATCCCGATGATCCGATCAAAGACACCACATCGCCACGTTTGGCTTTGATATCGACACCTTTCAATACTTCAAGTTCGCCATAGCACTTATGAAGGTCTTGAATTTCTATAACCGGGTGTTCTGCCACTCGTTATCTCGCTATTGGATTGAATTCACAGTAGGGCGTAGTTTTCCGTTAATTGCAATGCTCACATAGCGCGTTACGCAACGAAAAGCGGAAAAACCCGTCAAATTTGCTTAAATTGAACACACTGTTAAGGTGTATTCACCAATAAGTACTCGCTTTTAGGAATGTCCACCAGATCGCGGATAGATAAAAGCGCGCGGTCCTCGGGTGACAGCGCGCTAATTGCCGATCTGACGGCATCAGCGATTTGATCGGCGTATGATTCTTTTGCGGTGATCAGCGGCAGGCCTGGCGTGGGCGGGGTACGGGTGATTTCCTGCAGTGCAGACACATCGTCCCACCGCGTCATCATCCGCCACGTCTGCGCATCGATTGATGCCAGATCTGCGTCGCCTTCGATAATGGCGGTGATCGACGCCCGATGTGATCCTGTGTCAAACGTGTGATCAAACGCAAATCCTGTGCTTTGGGCCAGCTGTTGTGGCGCGGCCCAACCCGATTGCGACATCGGATCATTGACCGCCAGACAGGCATCATCAAATTCTGCGAATGTACGGTCGTCGTTGATATGCGCGACAATCACACTGTTGTAATACCCCGGCGGGCAATCCGGCAGATCATAGTCGGGCGTACCGACCAATGTGACCTGATCATGCAATTTTTCGCGAAACGGAAAGCCACAGGTTTGCGCCAGTACCAAATCGGGGGATGTCCATAAGTCCCAAAGTGGCATGTCATGTGACAGGACCCCGGGTGCATCAATGCCCCTTTCAGACAAGCTGTCGCGAATGAATATCCAAAATCGGTCTAGTGCGCCGCGCAGTTCCGGGCGGTCGTACATGGGCAGTCCGGCAATCATTTCTGACGGGCTTCAACACGTTGGCGTGCCAGCGCCGAATCGCGATCATTGACGCCCAGCAAATTTGACACCATCCGCAGCAACGCATCTTCCAGATCATCGCGGGTGCCATCGGCCAGAACAACATCCCACAATGCCTCAATAACCTTTTCGCGGTCATCATAAGGCACGGAATCCTTGATCGCGCGGGTAAAGCGGACGGTATCCGGTGCTTCGCTTTCCAGAACTTCGGCCTGATCACAAAGGGTCTTGGTGTCATCACCAGACAGGCCGTACCGCGTGGTCACGATCCGTTCGATGCGCGCGCGTTCGTCGTTGTCAAAATGCCCATCGGCACGGGCCACACGCACCAAAAGGGCGGTCAGCGCAAGCCGGGCATCAATATCCTGCAAGGGGGCGGGGTCGGGGGCGGTCAGCCGTTTTAGAAAATCTGCAAACATTATTCGCATATATGCCGATCCTGCGTCCGCGCCAAGCCCATCGCTAAATTGCTGTGCACTTCTGTGTTAACCCTGTTAGATGTGATGTCATTCGGGACATTTTCCCTTGCAGTGGGTCGAAATGATCTAACTCAATGACAGCAGTATGTAAAAAAGCGAGACACCATGCAGCACAGGCAGGCTATTTCCAAACTCGGGTCACTGGCCCTGATTGCATTTCTTCCCGTCGTGGCACTGGCACAGGGTGGTCCGTCGACAGTGGGCGTGGAAACGATTGAGGTTCGCGAATTATCTGAAACTGTACCTGTGTTCGGCGAAGTCGTTGCATCGCGCGACAGTGCCATCGCGGCACGGGTCAGCGGATTGGTGGATCAGGTCAACGTGTTGACTGGCGATACGGTTGCGCAGGGCGATGTGCTGGTCCAGCTGGATGACGATATCCTTCAGATCGAACGGGATCAGGCACGCGCGGCCCTGGCCGAAGCGCAGGCCGGTATTCAGGTGGCAAATGCCCGATTGCAACGGACCACAAGCGGTTTTGACCGGGTCGAGGCCCTGCGCGGGACCTCTGCTTTTTCCGAAGGCCGCTTTGACGATGCCCAGGGCGATCTAGCCGAATCCCGCGGTCAACTGGCCGAAGCCGACGCCCGACTTTTGAATGCCCAGGCCGCGTTGGCGCAGGCGCAATATAATCTGGACCGTGCAAGTGTTGTGGCCCCGTTCCCCGGCACTGTTCTGTCGGTCGAAGCTGACCCAGGCCAATATATCCAGCTTGGATCTTCGGTCGCGCGTCTTCTGGACACCAGCGCGCTTGAAATCGAAGCAAACGTTCCGTCCCAATATATCGCGGCGCTGACCCCTGATCTGACAGTGACCAGCCAGACCGAAGATGGCATCGACGTTATCCTGACTGTCCGCGCCGTTTTGCCCACCGAATTTTCAGCCACCCGCACGCGACCTGTGCGGTTTATGGCCAGCTTTCCCGAAAACGGGCGCCCGATTGCGGTGGGCCAGTCGATTACACTGTCTGTGCCAGTGGCTGCCCCGCGCGATGTGCTGTCGGTACCCAAAGATGCGCTTGTGCAAGGGCGTGGCGGTTGGACCGTTTTCGTCAACGCCGATGGCACCGCACAACCGCGCCCGATCTCAATCGGGGTTGCGATGGGCGATCGGTTCGAAGTTCTTGACGGTCTGTCCGAAGGCGAACAGGTCGTCGTGCGCGGTAATGAACGTCTGCGCCCGGGCCAACCTATTCAGGCGGCGGGCAGCCCGCAAACAACCCAAGCAAACTAAGGGGCTTATCTTATGGATCCGATCCGCTTTGCCATCGAACGCCCTATCGCGGTTATTGCCGCTGTTGTCATGGCTGTGCTGTTCGGCGCGCTGGCGCTGACGCGCATCCCGATCCAGCTGACCCCTGACGTACGCAAGCCTGTTGTCGTGATCTCCACCGGCTGGCCGGGCGCTGCCCCGATCGAGGTCGAGCGCGAGATCGTCAATCCGCAAGAAGAAGCGCTGCGCGGGCTTGAAGGGCTTGAGATCATGACCTCAAGTTCCCAAACCGGCGAGGCATCGATCACGCTGGAATTCGCCATTGGCACCAATATGACCGAAACGCTGTTGCTAGTGTCCAACCGTCTGGACCGCGTCGGCGATTACCCGGACGAGGCAAGCGAACCCACGCTTGATACATCAGGCGATGATGACAGCCCGATTGCTTGGGTGCTGGTCACTGCAGCCCCGGGCAATACACGGTCCATGCCCACCTATGGCGACTTTATCGAAGACGTTGTGAAAGACCGGCTAGAACGTGTCGAAGGTGTGTCTGCAGTCAATGTCTTTGGGGGTGTGTCCCGCGAACTGCAGATCGTCGTTGATCCCCGCCGTCTGGCTCGTTTCGGCCTGACCGTACCCGAGGTCGTGAACCGCCTGCGTGCCGAAAACATATCTCTGTCTGCCGGTGATATCGAAGAAGGCAAACGCCGTTATGTTGTGCGCGCCGAAGGCAGTCTGGACACTGTTGATGCCATCGAAAGTGTGGTGCTGCGATCACAGGCCCAAAACGGCGGGCAGGGGGCCATAAGTCGCGTGAGTGTGGCGGATGTGGCAACTGTGCAGTTTTCATTCTCGGAACCCGGCGCACGCCTGCGGTTTCAGGGCGAACCGGGGCTGGCCTTTAATATTGTGCGCGAACAAGGCGCTAATGTCATCGAAACGATGGAGGAAGTCCGCCGTGTGATTGCCGAACTTGATGCAGGCCCCGTTGCTGAGCAGGCGCTGCAGTTGGAACAGGTTTATGATGAAACGATCTATATCGAAGGTGCGATTGATCTGGTGACGCAAAATATCTGGATCGGCGGTCTGTTGGCGGCCATGGTCCTGATGCTGTTCCTACGCAGCCCGCGCGCCACGCTTGTCGTGTCACTGGCGATCCCTGTATCAATCGTCGCCACTTTTGTTGCTATGGCCGCAACGGGCCGCACGCTGAATGTGATTTCGCTGGCGGGCATTGCCTTTGCCGTGGGTATGATCGTTGATGCGGCCATCGTGGTGCTGGAAAATATTTACCGCCTGCGCGAACAGGGCTTATCCCGACGCGAGGCCGCGTATCGCGGGGCAAAACAGGTCTGGGGCGCGATCCTTGTGTCGGCGCTGACAACCGTGCTTGTTTTTGTGCCGATCCTGATCATGCAGCTTGAGGCGGGGCAGCTGTTCCGTGACATCGCCGTTGCAATTTCCGTTTCAGTTCTGCTGTCACTGGTTGTGGCCGTTACCGTGATCCCAGCATTGGCCAGCCGTTTGTTGGTCAGGGGCAACCAAACCACAATGAAATTACCCGGGATCGACCATCTGGCGAACGGGTTCAAAGCTGCTGTCATGGCTTATGTCCGGGCTACTGTTCGCATCCGCACTTTGGGTATTCTGATGGTTGCCATCATTGGTGGCGCTGCTGCTGCGGCCACATTCATCTTTTTGCCGCGGCTGGAATATCTGCCCGAAGGCAACCGCAATCTGGTTTTTGGTCTGATCATTCCACCACCCGGCTATAATCTGGACACTACCGAAACCATCGCCAACCGCATCGAACGCACCGCCCAACCTTTGTGGGAAGGCGCGCCCGATCTGGCATTGGAAGACGGCACACCAACCATCGACAACTTTTTCTTTGTGGCCACACCTGGCAACAGCTTTGTCGGGGCAACAGCTGTCGATGGTACGCGCGTCGCTGAACTGATCCCGATCCTGTCGCAACCGATCTTTGCCGAACCCGGCACCTTTGGCTTTATGACGCAGCCGTCGCTTTTCGGACGTGGTATTGGCGGCGGGCGTACGATTGAACTGAATGTCTCGGGCCAGGATCTGGATGAAATTCTGGGCGTCGCAGGGCAAGCGGCTGGCATGGTTTCAGGCCTGTTACCCCGGTCCGAGGGCCACCAGTTCCGCCCCATCCCCGGTCTTGAGCTTGGCGCGCCCGAGGTCCGATTGATCCCCAACCGCACGCGTCTGGCAGATGCCGGTCTGGACGCAGGGGCGCTGTCGGTCACGGTCGATGCCTATAACGATGGCGTTCGCGTGGCCGAAATTACCGAAGGGGCCGATCGTCTGAACCTGATGCTGATGGGCGACAGGTCTATGTTGTCTGAGTTGCGTACGCAGGATATCGGGTCCTTTCCCGTGGTCACCCCGTCCGGCCAGATCGTGCCTGTGTCAGCCTTGGCCGAGGTCCGCGTGACCGCTGGCCCCACCGAAATTCGCCATCGCGACCGATTGCGTACCATCACGCTTGAGGTCCGCCCATCGGATGGCCTGCCGCTGGAATCCGCAGTCGAGCTGCTGCAAACCGAAGTCGTCGCGGCGCTTGAGGCCCAAGGCTTGCCCCCGGGCGTACGCATCACTGTGTCGGGCACGGCTGACCAATTAAGCCAGACATGGGGCGCCATTCAGATTAACTTGATCGTGGCGCTGATCATCGTCTTTCTGGTCATGGCGATCCTGTTTGAAAGCTTCGTGCTGCCGCTGGTCATTCTCATCTCGGTTCCTGTTGCGGCAGCGGGTGGTGTCGGGGGGCTGGCGTTGTTGAACACCTTCCAGACGCAACCGCTGGATATGCTGACGCTGCTAGGGTTTATCATACTTGTGGGCATCGTGGTGAATAACGCGATCCTGATCGTGCACCAGACGCTGTTTCACCTGCGCGAAGAAGGCATGAGCCCCATTGACGCCATCGAAGAAGCCACACAAAACCGTATCCGTCCGATCTTTATGTCAACGCTGACCAGCGTGATGGGCATGTTGCCTTTGGTGGTTTTCCCCGGCGAAGGATCTGAACTCTATCGTGGTCTTGGTGCTGTAGTTGTGGGCGGCCTGTCGATGTCGGCCTTCCTGACCCTGCTGACCGTACCCCCACTTTTGCGCCTGTGCCTGTCTGCGCCTGTTCCGGACGAAGACATGCCCAACACCGCCGCGGCCCCCGCAGAATAGAGGCCGCTTATCAAGCCCTTGCGGGCTTTCTGCGCTTAAGCCGCCGCTCGGTTTTCGGTGTCGCGACACTGTCTCCGCCACAACATCATATTCATACTCCGCGATCCGGTTGCCGTCCAGATCATGAACCGAACAGCGTCCGACCCTCTTGTGTCAGCCTGCGAATGACCTGCTGACCGGCGGTGTTGTAGAGGTATTCAGCTTACATTACATTACCGTATAACTTTATCATTAAGTGAAATAGTATGATATGTAGGGAATTAAATGTCTTATGACGTTATTTTGTATTTCTACTAATCCAATCCTCGAATTGTTTTAGGATTTCATTCTTGAGGGATTGTTCGTAGACTTGGTCTCTTTTTCGAATGTCGGCATCAGCCCAAAAATGTGTAATACTATGTAAAAAAACCGGGTATTCCTTTTGATTATCTAAAAGACCAGTTTTATAGAAATCTACGATTTTTGGATGAACTTCGGAACAATTTGAAAGTGAAAGCTCGACTAAATTTCGAAGGCGTTTTATGTTTTCAGTATCCATCAGTCTCTCCACAGGCGTCGTGGATCAAGTGGAATATGAGTTTTCATATCCGGCGTACAATGACAATGTAACTCAGCACCTTTACCAGGTCTATATTCTTCATAATCAAGTCGGAAGAATGGCTTACTACTTTGCCCCTTTCCTCTGTATCGCAATTGAAAAACTCTACCATGCCCATACTGCCATAGAGTTTTGTTTGGGCCATCAAAGTTGAAGCGCCTGCAAAAGTCACCGAAGCGTTTCATTATTTTATCAATGGGCCTTATTATACTTTTGCCAATACTACTCTTCGATAACCTATTGATAAACTTTCGTAAAATTTTATTCCTGCCGTCAGGATCTACATAAACCATTGGATTTTGACTTACGTATCCATAGACGCTTGCCCATCCAAAAGCCCAAGCGGATCGGCTTGGATATACCACCCTGTGGTCGGATCATAATCCCGCATCCAGTTTTGATGGAGGCCTGCCTCGGACTGGAACCATTGGTCGGGGAAGCGCAGCGCTTGAAGATAACTGACGATGTATGCACCCCGCCAAAGAGGGCTTAGGTGACCTGCTAGATTTTGGTGTCATCACCCAAGTATTCCGCGCGTGCCTAAAACCTTGCCAGCTTCGCCAACGGTTCTAAGCCTTATTCTTTCGATGCCTACATTGCCAAAGAACCGTTTTTAAGTGTCGAAATCACACGTATTTTTAATGACCCGCCAGCTTTTGTTGTCAACTTGAACAAAATAGCTACTATCACGTCTGCGACGCTGCCATGCGGGCCTGTTAGAATTGATCACGAGTTTAAAGCGGAGTGAGGCATAGAGATGTGGAAGTTCTTCAAAAAGAAAGACACGCCCGACGCGCAGGATGGCCCTGACGATCGCTTTATGATCATTGCCCAACTGAATGCGCGGGTTCAGCCGATGGACCGGTACGATTGCTTTGAAGAGCCGCTTAATAAAATCCTGAAGGAACAAGAGATCGGCGAAGTGACCGGCGGCGGTACGCAGATGGCCGACGAGCCCGATGGTATTGCCCATTGCGATCTTGAGATTATGGCCGTCAACACAACGCAGATGACAGTGACTACGATTATTGAGGCACTGGAAAAAATCGGCGCACCAAAGGGATCGCTGCTTAAAATTCCCGGCCAGGATAACATCCCATTCGGTACACAGGATGGTCTGGGGCTGTTTTTGAACGGCACCGATCTGCCAGATGAGGTCTATGAACAGGCCGACGTGAACCAACTGATCACCGATTGCGATCAGCTTCTGGTCGGCATCGGCCAATTCCGCGGATACTGGGAAGGCAGCAAGGAAACGGCGCTTTATTTCTATGGCGATAATTTTGATGCGATGAAATCAGCGTTGCAGGATTTTATCGAAAAAACCCCCCTGTGTGAACGCAGCAGAACAGTGCAGATTGCATAAAGCAAAGATCTCCGCGTGATCAATATCGAATAAGTATCGCCAAGCATTGAAGGCAGTATATTTTAAATTTGGTCAATCTAGTCCCTCTGCGTGACTGAAAATAAAGTTTTGTACAAAACTTTCGGTACAAAACTCGTGTACAAATTATACAAAACAGCGTGACGGTGCATGGCGACTGCGCAACGGTCTGGGCATTTACCTTTTGTGGTGCTTAAAATATCGCCACGTCACACAGGTACGCTCTGTGCTTGACAGCTGCTTGTCCACCGTCCAACCTTGTCGCTTATGTTTGATCTTCGCCCTGTCGGATATGTTATCGGTTTGCTGGTCACGGCGCTTGGGTTAACCATGCTGGCGCCTATGGCAATGGATCTGTTTACTGGCGATCCACATTGGGCGACCTTCATGGAAAGTGCAATTATTACAGTGGTTTCTGGGGGGTTGATTGCCTTATCATGTTCCAATGGTGTGAAAGAGGGCCTGACGATTCAGCAGACCTTTTTGTTAACCACAAGCGTCTGGTTGGCATTGCCGCTTTTTGGAGCGCTACCATTTCTTCTGGGCGATACCGAAGCCCGTTTTGTTGATGCTTTCTTTGAGGCGATGTCGGGCCTGACCACCACTGGTTCCACGGTCTTTTCCGGCCTCGAAGATCTGCCGCAGGGCCTTATTCTGTGGCGCGCGATTATGCAGTGGCTGGGCGGTATCGGTATCATCGTTGTCGCAATGGTTTTCCTGCCCGAACTGCGCGTGGGTGGTATGCAGATTTTCCGCACTGAAAGCTTTGACACCTTCGGGAAAATTCTGCCTCGGGCGACCCAAATATCATCGCGAATTTCTGTAATTTACATAACAATTACAGTACTTTGCACCTTTTCTTATCTGGCATGTGGGATGCGTATGTTTGACGCTGTCGTGCATGCGATGACCACTGTCGCAACGGGTGGCTTTTCCAGTTATGATGCGTCGTTTGCGGCGCTTCCACCAGCCGCAGAATATGTCGGCGTCGTCTTTATGTTGGCCGCAGCCCTGCCGTTTGTACGCTATGTTCAGATGATTTCCGGCTCACCAACAGCCCTGTTTCACGACAGTCAAATCCGTGTTTTTCTGATCACGGTATCTGTGCTGGCGGCGTTGATTACACTGTACCTGTGGCAGCAAGCCGGAATGACAGAACGGAGTTTTCGCAAGGCGATTTTCAACGTCACTTCGATTATGACGGGCACCGGATACGCCAGCGATGACTATATGACCTGGGGCGGATTTCCGATTATGGCGTTCTTTTTTATTGGTCTTATCGGTGGATGTGCGGGGTCAACTGCTTGTTCTATAAAGATTTTTAGATATCAACTTCTGTTTACATCCATCAAGGCGCAAATCCGTCAATTGCATTCCCCCCACGGTATTTTCACACCGCAATATGATGGCAGAACAGTCAGTGAAGACATTTTGAATTCAGTAATGGCCTTCTTCATGCTGTTCATTCTGACCCTTGGGGTAACGGCAGTATTGCTTGGAATGACAGGTTTGGATTTCATCACGTCGATATCTGGCGCCGCAGCCGCATTGGCCAATATCGGCCCCGGATTGGGCCAAGAGATTGGCCCTGCAGGGAATTATTCCGGTCTGAATGATACAGCAAAGTGGATATTATCAGTTGCGATGTTGATCGGGCGGCTTGAACTTATGGCGGTCTATGCGATCCTGACTATCCAGTTCTGGCGCAGCTGATCAGGCTTCTTTTACCTCTTTTTCATCGTTCAATTGCGTAACAATAGCGGTTTCCAGTTCTTTGTTTAATTCGCGTGCGCGGCTGACATAGTCTTCGTTTTCTGCAACCGGGACACCTGGTTTCCAAACCTCGGCCAGATCGCGCAGTGACTGGCGATCCATTTTATAGAATGTCTTTTCCGCTTCCGAGGCTTCAAATTCGGAAAGCCCCATATTTTCAAGAACATACCGTGCTGTACGCAGACTTGAATCAAACATTTCACGCACAATGTCATCTGCACCCGCACGGTATAATTCATAGACATGCACGCGGTCATAGGCGCGCGCCACGATATGCAAATCGGGCCGTTCGCGACGTGCATTTTGCACGATTTTCAGCGTCGCTTTAGGGTCATCCATCGCCACGACCAAAACTTTGGCGGTACTCAATCCAGCGGCATGCAACAACTCGGGTCGGGTTGGATCGCCGAAAAACCCTTTGAACCCGAACTTGCGCATCAATTGAATGGTCGAAAGATCGTGATCCAGAACCGTTGTCTGGAACCCTGACAGCTGCACCATTCGATTTACGACCTGACCAAAACGCCCCACGCCGGCGATAATAATCTGACCCTGTTCATCAATTTCATCAGGGGCCTGTTGTTCTTTTGGCGTCTCCATCTTTTTGCTCAAAAAGTCATATAGAATGAACAAAAGCGGGGTAATCAGCATGGAAAGTGCAATGATCAGAAGGATTTGCTGCGATAAACCCGGTGGAATGACATTTTGCTGAAGTGAAAAGGACACCAGTACAAAGCCGAATTCCCCGGCCTGGGCCAAACCAAGTGTAAACAACCAGTGATCCCGCCCGCGCAGCCCAAACAACTGCCCGATGGCAAAAAGAATACCGCCCTTTAACAGCATCATGGCCAACGTCAGCCCAATAATCGTGACCGGCGCACCAAATAAAACGCCAAAGTTAATGCCCGCTCCAACGGTGATGAAAAACAGACCCAGCAAAAGACCTTTAAAGGGTTCGATATCGGCCTCAAGCTCATGCCGGAACTCTGAGTTTGCCAAGACTACGCCGGCCAAGAATGTGCCTAGTGCGGGCGACAATCCCACCAAAAGCATTAATGCAGCGATGCCCACAACAATTAACAAGGCAAAAGCGGTATACATCTCACGCAGTTTGGCGGCGTGAATGTATTTGAACAGCGGCCGGGTCATATAAACACCTGCCAGGATAATCGTTCCGACGGCGGCCAGTGTCACAAGGGTGACGCCCCAACCGGGCAATCCTTCGACCAAGGACATCGACGCATGACCGTCATCACTGTGCCCCGATTGCAGCGATCCATCCGGCGCAATATGCATGCCTGTGCCAATTGCCAACAGGGGCAACAGGGCCAGCATTGGGATCACGGCGATATCCTGTGTCAGCAAAACCGAAAATGTACTGCGACCACCATTGGTTTGCATAAGGCCTTTTTCTGATAGTGTTTGCAGTACGATAGCGGTTGAACTAAGGGCGAAAATCAGGCCAACGGCCAGTGAAACTGTCCACGTCAAGCCAAGCAGCATTGCCGCGCCCATAACAACCCCTGTGGTCACACCCACTTGCAAACCGCCAAGCCCGATTAGCCTGTCGCGCATATTCCACAGGGCTTTCGGCTCTAACTCAAGCCCGATCAGAAACAACATCATCACCACGCCGAATTCCGCAAAATGCTGAAGATCCTGCGTTTCCGACCCGACCCAACCAAACAGCGGGCCGATGATGATGCCAGCCAAAAGATATCCAAGGACCGATCCCAGTCCAAGCCGGGATGCGATGGGCACTGCAATGACGGCCGCCCCAAGGTAAATCGTGGCCTGAAACAGAAAACTTTCCATGCGTCCCCCTTATACCGGCAAAGGCGCATCGGCCTTAAGCTGGTCCATCACGATCTGGCTTTGCACACGGGCCACAACGGGATTTGGTAAAATAATGTCGTGTATCAAAGTATTTAACGCCGAAAGATCATCGGCATAGACACGCAACAGGTAATCTGCTTCGCCGGTCAGGGTCCATGCGCCTGTGACTTCGGGTCGGGTGTTGATCATGCGCGCAAAGGTGCGGGCGCTTTCGGGGCCGTGCGCCTCTAGCTGGACTTGAATAAAGGCTTGGACGGTTAAGCCCAATTTGCGCGCATCCAGACGTGCTGCATAATGGTTGATGATGCCACAACTTTCCAACCGCTGTCGGCGCCGTCCAACTTGACTAGCCGACAGGTTCAGCATTTCGCTCAGCTCTTGCGCAGTCAGATGCGCGTTCTTTTGCAGCGCTGCAAGCAGGCGTTGATCTGTTTCATCCAATGTCATGCGGCGAATTCCCGATTTTGGATCATCACAAGCGTACTTGCCGCATTTTTCCTAACAATCATATGGTAAAACGCGCAAAAATCGCGGTTAATATGGCATATTTTTGTATAAAGCCGCTTTTTTAGGAGAATGCGATGGGCCCGTTCCCGCATGATGCGCCAAAATCAACGATTACGGATGAAAATCCAGCAGGAACTGATGGATTCGAATTTGTTGAGTTTGCTCATCCCAATCCAGATGAATTGCGCGCGCTTTTTACGAAAATGGGTTATGTGCACACCGCAACGCATAAAACCAAGGCAATTGAACTGTGGCAACAAGGCGATATCACTTATGTGTTAAACGATGAACCGGGCAGTCACGCGCGCGAATTTGTCGCTGAACATGGCCCATGCGCGCCGGCAATGGCGTGGCGCGTTGTGGATGCAAAACACGCTTTTGATCATGCTGTGGCCAAGGGCGCGACGCCCTATGAAGGGGTTGGCAAAACCATGGACGTGCCTGCGATTGTGGGTATTGGCGGGTCTTTGCTTTATTTCATCGATCAGTATTACGACAAAAACCCCTATAATGACGAATTCGATTGGTGTGATAACGCCCACCCCGAAGGTGTTGGTTTTTATTACCTGGATCATCTGACCCACAATGTTCATCAGGGAAATATGGATGTCTGGTTCAATTTTTATGGGGATTTATTCAATTTTCGCGAAATCCGCTTTTTCGATATCGCAGGCAAATATACGGCACTTTATTCGCGTGCGCTAACATCCCCCTGTGGCCGCATTCGCATTCCGATCAACGAAGATCGCAGTGAGAACGGGCAGATCGTCGAATATTTGCGCCGCTATAATGGGGAAGGCATTCAGCATATCGCAGTTGGGGCCAAAGATATTTATGCAGCGACAGATGCCATTGTAGATCGTGGTTTGAAGTTCATGCCAAAGCCGCCGCAAGCGTACTATGCCCAAAGCCACGACCGGGTCAAAGGCCATACAGAACCATTGGATCTGATGATGAAGCACGGCATTCTGATCGATGGTGAAGGCGTTGTTGGCGGTGGAGAAACACGTATTTTGTTGCAGATATTTTCCAAGACCGTTATCGGGCCGATCTTCTTTGAATTCATTCAAAGAAAAGGGGATGACGGCTTTGGCGAAGGCAACTTCAAGGCGCTGTTTGAATCTATTGAACAGGATCAGATTGATCGCGGTGTTTTGGGAACTGCTGCAAAATAATCGGGTCTAGTTTCCTGGCATTTGCAGGGCGATGTTGCGGCCACGTTTGACGTACCGCAATTCGCCATTGCCGATTGCGGTGACCTGACCGCCATCCAGCGTGTCGCCTACCGATACATTCACATACCGTCCGTTACGCAGCCGAACCAATGCTTCGCGTGATGATGGCTTGCCAAACACGCCGATCAGATTGATTTTTCGCAGATTGATCGCATCGGTCAATGTTGCGTTCCGCGCGACCGTTGCCCCAACCGGGCCTGAAGGCTGTGCAACGACGGGTGGCGGTGCTGCTGCTGTGACTTGAACATCAGGCTGGGTGTTTTGGGGCTGTGGCCTTGCGTTTTCGACAATGCGACCAAAGCCACTCGGTCGCGCACGCGGTTTCGGTGATCTGTTTACGGCCTGTGCTGAACCTGACAATGCTTCGGCGACAGCATTGTTAGTATCGGCGGCAAGATTATCCAAAACAACGGTCGATCCCAAAGATTGCGGTGCCTCAGGCGTAGGTATCGTTAGTGTTTCGGGGCGTGCCTGCGGGCGAAGCGTTGCAAGTTCGGCTAAAGTACGCCCGCCGTTTCCGGATCGTTCCGACTGATCGGTCAGATTTTCAGGGCGCAATCTGGGGCGGAATTGCGCCAATGGATCAACGGTATCGTCAAGGGCTGCGGTTTCTTCGCCTTCTTGATTTACTGTCTGATCGTCGCGAACCGGCGGAATAATAGGAGGGGAACCTGCGTAAACTGTTACGCCTTCTGGTGTCTGGGCACCTTCAGGTGTCGGTTCGACTAAATCTGTTGTTGTGGGCGATGTGTCTTGTTGGATGATATTTTCGGGATAGATCGGTCGCAAGGCGGCCAAGGCAACCGCATCTGATATCGTCACTTTCGGATCAATCGACGCGATATAGACGTCATTCAGATCATTGGGGGTGGGTTCAACAAAACGATCCGGCGTTTGTGTAAATGCCCGAACTGGATCACGTTCAATTTGTTGCGCAGGGATCGCGACAGGAATTCCCACCGCTGGCGATGCGGTATTATCCTGCGAAGCTGTGGGTTGTGCGTTTTCAGTATCGTTGGTTGTCCATAAACTGGCAAACGCCGTACGCCTATCTTCGTTGGCGAATACCACAGCAAGAATGGCCGAAAGACATAAAACCCCAACTAGGCTGGCAGCGATGTAAACAGACTGTTTGTTCGGTTGCGGCGCTTTGCGGGTGTTTAATGGGGCGCCAAAAACAGTTTTATCTGCCGGTGGTGTTTCGCCAACCGTGGGCGCGGTATCCGCAAGCGGTTCAGCGATAATGGGTGGCGGGGCAGGTGGTAATGTGGGCGCGTTGTTCTGCGCGATGTCCGTGTCCGGTTCATTTTCCACAACAACGGGGGCAGCTTCGTGGTCTGATACCTCTGTCGTATCTTGCGCAATGACAGCCGGCGTTTCGTCGTCATCAGCCAATATCGATGGGCCGATATCTTCGTCGTCATCGGTCAAGGGGCCATCCAGATCGGAAAACAGATTTTTCTGATCCTGATCATCTAATGTCTCTTCAATGATATTATCAGATGGGATGATCGCTTCAGCCGGAATTATCTGGTCAGGCTCAACATGATCGCCATCTTCCAGAATATCGTGTGAAAACTGTGTGGGGCCGAAAAACGGCTCGCCAGTATAAGTCTTTTGATCAGGATCTGATACAAAACTGACGGGATTGAACCCGTGTGCCACGGCAAAGCCTTCGGCCTCTTGCAGAGTTTGGCGTGCAACAGCTGCCACTTGAACAATATGATCTTGAACGACGAAATCAAAGGCCAGCTCATCCGTCTTATAGGGTGTTGCACCTTGCAGTTTTTCAATAGCGGATTGTTCGATACCTGACTGATCTGCTTCTGAAATATCAAATTCTAGATATTTTATCTGATCTTCTGGCAATATAAGTTTTGTCGTGACCGGACCGCGATCCAACGAAACAGCAAGGCTGTGCAACTCTGCCAGTTTTTCGCTTAGATCGATGTCTTCAACGTCAACATCACCCAAATCGTCCCACCCATCAGGCGTACGAGACAGTAATTTTATTTTGCCCACAGTAAGGGAAAGAGCAAAATTAGGTTTCATAAATCACATCACCTGTCGATGCAGGAAAGGGGTTCTTTTTTATCAACCAATCATTGATTAATAATTTATTACAGCAGGTTTTCGCCATGTGAAAGTATTTGCCAAGGAATAGGCGGCAAGATGCGTCATAAGAATAGTGAAAAATGAACGGAGATCACTGAAATGCGTGTTTTATATGCTATTTTTATTGCCTGTCTTGCTGCGCCATCGATCGCAGAGATAGACCGACACATTACTGTGACCGGCACTGCAGAAGTGTCTGCACAACCTGATATGGCGACAATACAGCTAGGGGTTGTCAAGGAGGCACAGGATGCCACACAAGCATTGAACGACAGTTCAGCGGTGATGACAGAGATGCTGGAAAAACTGGCCGCTGCCGGTGTTGAACCGCGCGATATTCAGACATCAGATCTTAGTCTGTCCCCAGTTTATTCCAGAAACAGTCTTGAACAGAATGAAGCCCCACGTATTACAGGGTTTCGCGCGTCGAACACGCTGCGCGTTCATGTTCGCGACATGGACAGCCTTGGAAACATCATTGGATTGGTAACCGATGGTGGCGCCAATCAGTTCTATGGGCTGACATTCGGTCTGCAGGATACCTCAACGGTTCTGGACCAAGCACGGCGCGAAGCAATCGCAAACGCGCGTTCCAAAGCAGACCTTTATGCCTTGGCGGCACAGGTTCAAGTTGGGTCCGTTCTGTCGATTTCTGAAATGACCCAAAACGCGCCATCCCCTTTTGCACGCATGGAAATGCAATCGATGGTCAGTGATAATGTGCCTGTTGCATCGGGCGAAATGCAATTTAGTGCGTCGATCAGCGTCACTTACGGCATTGCTGAATAAACCAGATTAACCCGCAAAGTTTTGCGTGGCAAAATATGCCCCGCAATTGCGGTACTTCGCATCGAACTGGATGGCAGTGCCCACATATTGGACATTGCTGTCCATGATATTGCGACGATGCGATGGCGAGTCGACCCATAATTTGACAATCCGTTTTGCCAAAGACGCATAGGTATGCGGGGGAATGCGCTGTCTGTTTGAAGTCTCAAAATGACAGTTTTGAACATTTTTCGGGTAATAAACCTGCCCGTTATCAATCAGAAACCGCTGAACGCTTGCGATGTTTTCGGATGCACGGGAAAATTTCCCGTATGTGCGGCGAATGCGCTGACCAATGTCGCGCTGTCCGCGTTGCGATGATGTATGGCTCAGCTTTTGATTTTTGGCCATCCACGCGCTGTGCCCATTGGCAGATTTCACCAGCGCCTGACTTCCACGCAGTGACTTGCGTCCATTGCGGCAGCGATAGTAATTGACCTCGGCCAACACGGCCTTGTTGAACAATGATTGATTGATCCGCGATGTTGGTACAACCTTATCTGCGCCGCGTGGCATATTCGGCCTTTGGCACGCCTCTGCCATGCTGGCACCCAAAGTCGCAAAACTTAAAATCACTACAATAAACAACCCGCGCAGCATCGCATTCTCCAAAACTTAGACAGGCAGTATACTTGGTTTTCCTAAGAAAACATCAAAAATCCTGCGGTCTTTATCAAGATGTCAGTTTGCCTCTTGCAATGCATTGATAATCGGCGAAAAATCGTCTGCTTTCAGGGATGCCCCGCCGACCAAAGCACCGTCAACGTTTGAGACATCAAAGATATCACCGGCATTTGATGCCTTGACTGACCCGCCATAAAGCAAACGCACAGATCGACCCACGCCGGACCCAAACCGGCGCTCTAGGCGGGTGCGGATCAGGTCGTGAACCTCGCCTATGTCGTCCAATCCGGGGACTTTTCCAGTGCCAATTGCCCAGACGGGTTCATACGCAACGACCAGATTTTCGCCCGTCGCGTTATCCGGGATCGATCCGGCCAATTGGCCGACGATGATATCAAGCGTATTCGCCGCCTCGCGCTGTTCCAAGGTTTCGCCGATGCACACAATAGCCTTCAGGTTGGCCCGCCAGGCGGCTTTTGTCTTGATCCGCACCTGATCGTTGGTTTCCCTATGATCTGTGCGTCGTTCAGAATGGCCAACGATCACATAAGACGCCCCGCAATCAGCCAGCATTTCCGCCGAAACATCCCCTGTATGTGCGCCTGAAACATCCGCATGACAATCCTGACCGCCTGCGAATATCGGTGCATTGCCAATAGAGTGCATCATTTTGTGAAGCAGCGTCGCAGGGGGGCACAGTACGATGTCAATGCTTGGATTTGTGTGGTCGGATTTAAGCTTTTCCACCTGATCCAGCGCGGCAGACGTGCCGTTCATTTTCCAGTTTCCGGCAACAAGTTTGCGGCGCATGTGTCATTCTCCTGCAAGGGTCACGGATTGAATGACAAGCTAAACGTGCCGCGTCAAGGCTTGCAAAACTTTAGATATCAGCGGTCAGCTTTTCATCAAACTTGATGGATTCGCCGCAGCCACAGGCATCGGTCACATTGGGATTACGAAACTTGAAACCTGATTCCAACAGGCTGATTTCGTAATCAATTTCTGTGCCGAACAAAAACATCTGCGCCATCGGGGCAATCATCACACGTGCGCCATCCTGTTCGACGACTTCATCCATCGGGTCCACAGATGTGACATATTCCATAGTGTATTCCATGCCTGCACAGCCCCCTTTTTTGACGCCAATGCGAAGACCCTGATGGCTGTCCTTTTCCATCAGTTTTGCGATTTGCTTGGCGGCCGCAGATGTGATCGAAACGGCTTGCTTGCCCGGAATGGAAAACATTGTGATGCTCCTTCAATGCTTAATCTAAGGGACGTGCGGCGCAGTCTCAAGCCCTTGTGAGGGATGTTCTTGGCATTCGGCTGGTTAAAAACCGTTGAAGGGCGTTCAATGCATGGCGTACGGCGGGTTCATGTCGTCCTTCGTGATGACTGACAAGCCATTGTTCAGATTGTAATTCTTTAATTGTATCAGTTAGTTGAATAAGATTTTTGAACGTGAAGCCCACAAATGTCGGTAGCACGATACGCCCAATACCAGCCTGCGCCATGGCCAAGGCCAGTCTTGGATCATTTGCTGTGGTTTGAACCTGATCGCCATGATGTTTTTGCACCCATCTGGCCGAGGGCGTTGTGGGGGCATCATCACTGGTGCCAATCCATGCGGTCACATCAGCGGATGTGGCATAAACCGCGAAGTTGACATCGGATGTTTTACGACCGGCCAGCCAAGGTTGTTCAGGGCGGCGATTGCGGATGCCGATGTCAATCTCGCGCCTGGCGATGTCCATATCAAGGTTGCACTGCAGGAATTCAGGTACCCAATCACAGTCTGTCTGCCAGAATTCTTGAAGGTTATCAGCCAGTTGCAATGCGGTCCATGTGCCTGCTGATATGCGTACGCGGGTCGGGCCAGACTTTTGCTGTTGCCATTGTGTGATGCCTGCGGCGGCCAGTTCCATCTGTTCGGTTTTGGCCAGTAAGGCCCGCCCGTCGGGTGTCATAGTATAGCCGCCGGATCCACGGAGGAAAAGTCTGCGGCCCAGATTAGCCTCTAGTGCGGTCATACGGCGACTAAGCGTCGCAGGGCTTGAGCTTGTTGATTGCGCCGCAGGGCCCAAAGCGCCCGCACGCGCCACGGCTGCAAAAAGCGCAAGATCATCCCAGGGTAATTTCATTTTCATATTTGAAAATATACTTTCTGAGTTGGTTCTAGGCAAGTCAGGGCGTTTTTCACTATTTATCAGATATAAACAAGGGGATTACTATGGATCATACATATATCGTTCACCATAAGGATTGTCAGTTTTGTATGTCAGGTTATGAAAAAGAACTGTTATGTTTTGCAAAAATGAAATCCGAATTGCAGAAAGAAAAACGCCGCCAGCAATGGTCAAACATGCGGCGGCGGGTATTTTTCTGGCTGGGTTGAGCAGTGGGGTTACATGAACCCCAGCTCAAGTCGGGCTTCGTCGGACATCATATCCATACCCCAGGGCGGTTCCCAAGTCAGTTGTACATCAACCTGTTTGACACCCGCAAGTGGCTCGATTGCTTCGGCGACCCATCCTGGCATTTCGCCCGCAACGGGACAGCCTGGTGCTGTCAGTGTCATCATCACGGTTACTTCGTTTTCGTCATTAATTTCAATGGTATAGACCAGACCCAAGTCATAGATGTTGACTGGTATTTCGGGGTCATAGACACTTCGACAGGCTTCGACAATGTTGTCATACAAGGCGTGATCCGTTGATGATGGCTTGATAAGTGGCGTGCCTTCAAGGGCGGGGGTGGCCTGTGTCATGGTGCTGCCTTTCCGATTACTTGATAAAAGATATAAGGAATGGCAGCCCAGACGTCCAGAGGTGCGTCACATCCTATTTTGTATAAATTTTACACGTGTTTTGTACAAAAAACTTTGTACAAAACAGCCCAATTTACAAATTAGGAATGCTTTCGAAGACACTGCGTGTGCTGAAAGTCGTGCCGTTGTTCGGGCCAAACGTCAGTGATGCGCCAATCTGAACATAAGGTTCATCGGCATCATTGCCATCGGCGTCCAGTTCAAACTGCCCGACTTTTGCAAAAATCTTGGCACGGTTTTCAAATTCATACGCCAGCCCAATCGCTAGCCTGCGTCCTTTAACATCACGGCCATCGATAAATGTGCGATCAAAATCACCGAAAACCGATACCGCGTCGGTCAGGGCAAAGTCGCCTTGAAGGCCAAAAAACGTGGCTGTGTCACCATCTTCGTGGTACTGGCCGAAATACCATTCCGTGTCGAGCCGCCCCAAGTTATAGGCGCCTTCAAGTCCGAACAAAGTCGTGTTGTCATCATCTGACTGCAGGCCATAATCAAACCCAGCAAATAAACCGAACGAGAAATAATCGCTGACGTCATAGATGGTGTGCAGCATGACGTTTTCGGTGTTGTCGTCGAATGTATAGCCGTCATAGATATTTGCGTCGATTTGGAATGACAGCCGTTTGGACAGGCCGATTTCAACCGATCCATACAGCTGATTGTATCCCAAGTCGCTGTCGTCGGTCAGGGCAAAGGTGCTGACGCCAATTTCAGCCCCATCAAACTGTTGCGCATTGACCGAAGCAGCCATGATGCCGAACGTAGACAAAAATACAAAGAATGGTTTGATCATTACTAATCTCACAGAATATCGGACTTGTTACAGTATATAGTAACCTGACAAGGTCCATCAGACCATTGTCAGATATTTTTTGCTTTGTTCAAGATGCATGAAAAACACTTAATGCGGGGCTGCGAATTGCGAAAAGCCCAAAAGGGCTGATCTACAATTCGCTTTCCGGTCTTAGACTTCGGTCTCGTCTGCCTCGTCTTCTTCAGGGTCTTCGGCGATCCAGGCCACCGATACGACCACTTCCTTTTTGGCTGTATTGAACACTTTCACGCCACCTGCGCTGCGCGAGCGGAACGAAATACCATCAATGGGCACACGGATGGATTGGCCTTGTGATGTGACAAGCATGATCTGATCGTGAATGTCGACCGGGAAGGATGTCACAATCTCACCCCCGCGCATGGCTTTGTCCATCGCGGCCACACCCATCCCGCCGCGTCCGCGGACGGGGTAATCATGGCTGGAACTCAGCTTGCCAGACCCGCTTTTGGTGATTGTCAGGATCAGATCTTCGGCCGCAGACATTTCGGCATAGCGTTCGGGTGACAGGGCCACATCGGCAACGGCCTCTTCGTCATTTTCCGTCTCTTCTGTCACACCTGCCACAGCGCGGCGCATTTTCAGATAGGCAGCGCGTTCTTCGGCCGTGGCGTTAAAATGGCGGATCACGGCCATAGACACCACATGGGCGTCATTCGTCAGCCGAACACCGCGAACCCCGGTTGAATCGCGCCCCTTAAAGACGCGCACATCAGTGCTGCGAAAACGGATCGCGCGACCCGAGTTGGTGACCAGCATCACATCATCATCTTCGGATGTGATACGCGCGTTCACCAATTCGACGCCTTCGGGCAGTTTCATGGCAATCTTGCCGTTGGCGCGCACATTGGTGAAATCTGAAAGCGCATTGCGGCGCACATCACCGGCCGTCGTGGCAAACACCACTTGAAGGTCGGACCATTCCGCTTCGTCGCGATCCACAGGCATGATGGCGGCGACCGACACACCGGGCGGGATCGGAAGGATGTTGACGATGGCCTTGCCTTTGGACGTGCGGCTGCCAAGTGGTAAACGCCATGTCTTGAGTTTATAAACCATGCCTTCGGTCGTGAAGAACAAAAGCTGGGTGTGTGTGTTGGCCACGAACAGGGTCGTGACGACGTCCTCTTCCTTGGTTTGCATGCCACCCACGCCTTTGCCGCCACGACGTTGCGCGCGGAAATCGGCAAGCGGGGTACGTTTGATGTACCCACCCGAGGTAACGGTCACGACCATGTCTTCGCGTTCGATCAGGTCTTCATCTTCCATATCGCCGGACCAGTCGACGATTTCGGTGCGACGTGGGACGGCAAACAGGTCTTTCACTTCGCGCAGTTCATCGGCGATGATGCCCATGATCCGGTCGCGCGACCGCAGGATGTCCAGATATTCAGTAATCTTGCCAGCCAGTTCTTCCAACTCGTCGGTGATTTCCTTGACGCCCATCGCGGTCAGACGCTGCAGGCGCAGTTCCAGAATGGCGCGGGCCTGAATTTCAGACAGATTATAGCTGCCGTCTTCGTTGACCTTATGGGTCGGATCATCAATCAGCTTGATATAAGGAATGATGTCATTGGCTGGCCAGCGCCGGGTCATCAGCCGTTCGCGCGCTTCAGCCGGATCCGCCGAGCTGCGGATGGTGGCGACGATTTCATCGACGTTTGACACGGCCACGGCCAAGCCACACAGGATATGACTGCGTTCGCGCGCTTTGCGCAGGTTAAAGGCAGTGCGGCGGGCGACGACCTCTTCCCGGAATGAGATGAAATAGGTCAGGAATTTGCGCAGTGTCAGCTGTTCAGGTCGGCCACCATTCAGGGCCAGCATGTTACAACCAAAGTATGTCTGCATCGGGGTAAAGCGGAATAGTTGGTTTAGCACCACATCCGGCGTCGCATCGCGTTTCAGTTCGACCACCACGCGCACACCGTTGCGATCAGATTCGTCCTGAACGTGAGAAATGCCTTCGATCTTTTTCTCGCGCACCTGTTCGGCGATTTTTTCAATCATCGAGGCTTTGTTCACCTGATAGGGGATTTCGTCCAGGATGATCGCATAGCGGTCTTTGCGGATTTCTTCGATCCGGGTCTTTGCGCGGATAATCACGCTACCGCGCCCTTCAAGATACGCTTTTCGTGCGCCAGCGCGGCCCAGCATGATGCCGCCCGTTGGAAAATCAGGGCCGGGCACATAGTCGATCAGGTCTTCGGTCGTCAGATCGGGGTTTTCGATCAGGGCCAATGTGGCATCAATCACCTCGCCCAGGTTATGGGGCGGTATGTTGGTGGCCATACCAACGGCGATACCAGCGGCACCATTGACCAGCATGTTCGGAAAACGTGCGGGCAGAACGGTGGGTTCGCGGTCCTTGCCGTCGTAATTATCTTGAAAATCAACCGTTTCTTTTTCGATATCTGCCAGAAGGGACGCGGCGGGCTTGTCCATCCGTACTTCGGTATAGCGCATGGCGGCGGCATTATCGCCATCCATCGACCCAAAGTTACCTTGCCCGTCCAAAAGCGGCAGCGACATCGAAAAATCCTGTGCCATCCGCACCAGGGCGTCATAAATCGCACTGTCGCCATGCGGGTGGTATTTACCCATGACGTCGCCGACAGGCCGCGCGGATTTGCGATAGGACTTATCGTGCGTGTTGCCCGTTTCGTGCATCGCATACAAAATGCGTCGGTGCACAGGCTTCAGGCCGTCACGCAGATCGGGGATGGCACGGCTGACGATGACCGACATGGCGTAATCCAGATAAGATGTTTTCATCTCATCTGTGATTGAAATTACCGGGCCATCATGCACCGCGCGTTCAGGTGTGTTTTCGTCATCGTTTTCAGGGGTTTCGGGGGTATCGTTCACTATTTCCGCCGTTCTTACTGCTATACGCTATATTTTGTTATGTGTCGTATATCAGACCACAGATGCTGCGTGCAATGGTTCTAATGCCTGATTATCAGCAGCCAAGGCAAACCAGTGATAACATATTGTTTTTATTGAAATTTAAATCTTTTTCAGGTTGAATTTTACAAGGCAAAAATAAAAAGGAGATATCATGCGTTCCGAGACCGAGCTTATGTTGCGTGGATACGGGCTGACGACGGCGGAATTTTTCTATCGTATGCCTGACCATCTAAATGTCTTGAATACCTTTGTCTGGCAGGACTATGATCTGGCCCCCGACCATCCCAAACTCTTTAAATTCATTGAGTTCTGGCAAGATGAGATCGAGGGGCCACTGCATTCGGTACGTTTTGTTCATCGCAAGGAACTAAGCGATGGTGAGTGGAGGCATGTTACCGGCGAATTTACCGTTCACTAAGCTTTATTCATAGTTGCGATCAAAGCTGACTGTTTCACCGGAGGGCAATTGCATCTGGCGGGCATAAATTTCCAGACGCAAGTCATCATCAACAAAACCCGTCACAGTGACCTGATCACCCGCGTTGGCTGGTACTATGTTGGGGCCAATATAGACTTTTACACTGCCTGTATCATCAGACATGCGAAATTCGTCTTCGTCCAACAGGCGGTCTATTGTACCTGATACCGTCACATTGCTGTTGCGCTTCAGGTCCCCAATTGGGGTGATATCAGCGAAGACAGCAGTGATGGGAAGCAAAAGGGCTGTTGTGGCGATAAGTAAGGTTTTCATATTGTCCTCATACGTCTGGGTTAGTTAATCGAGTGCGATCAATAGTAAAACGATGGCCGCAGCCCCCGCAGATGCGACAACCCAACCGGGCGCAGTTATGGTCACATTTGACGTCAGCCAGGCTTTGATTTTTTCGGTTTTGATGGTCATTTCCTTCATATCAGGTCTCCTTTCATAATCCTGTGCATTTTACTTGGGTATTGGCCGCGGAGGATACAATTATGACCCGTGGAAATGATCCGTTTTCCGCTTATTGTTTGCCGTAAGCAGAAAACAAAAACCTTAAAATAGTTGACGTAGCCAATTATCTTCGTACGCTTCATTATGATACAAATTTACTTGCCAGCATGTGGCTACTCTGATCTGACTTTGCTGGACACAATAAAAAGACTGTCATCCGTGGGAGGAAAACAATGAATAGATTTTTAAGATCGGCCTTGGCCGGTGCGTTTATCGCAGGGCTTGGTGCCGGGGTCGTTATGGCGCAAGAGGTCACATTACGGTGCCAGCACTTCCTGTCGCCCAAGGCATCCATTCCGGCGGGATTTATCACGCCATGGGCTGAAAAGATCGAAGCTGAGTCCGGCGGGCGTATCAAAGTTGAAATTTACCCGTCAATGCAGCTTGGGGGCAAGCCGCCAGAGCTTTATGACCAGATGCGCGACGGCGTGATTGACTGTGGCTGGGCACTACCTGCCTATAACCCTGGCCGTTTTCCTGAGGCCGAAGTGTTCGAATTGCCTTTTATGACCTCGATGAGTGCGGAAGGATCATCCAAGGCGCTGTGGGAATTCTATGACAAATACATGCAAGAGCGGTTTGGTGATATCAAAGTCATGGCTATCCATCTGCATGGACCGGGTATCATCCACACAAAGGGTGATCCGGTCACAAGTCTGACCGATTTTCAAGGGCTGAAGTTACGCGGGCCGTCACGACAGGCTAATGCCTTGTTGGAAGCCGTTGGGGCAACAACGGTGGGTATCCCCGTGCCTGCGTTCCCCGAAGCATTAAGCAAAGGCATCGTGGACGGCGGCGTTATCCCATGGGAGGTGGTGCCACCGCTGAAAGTGCATGAACTGGCCAACAGCCATACCCAGATCAGTGGGGACCGCGCGCTTTACAACACGGTGTTTGTCTGGGGCATGAACAAAGCCAAATACGATAGTTTGCCCGATGACCTGAAAGCTGTGATTGACGCAAATTCAGGTCTTGAAACATCGGCCTGGGCGGGGCGTGCGATGGACGAAGGTGACACGGTTGGTGAAAAAGTCGTGGCCGATCGCGGCAATAGAATCCACACCTTAAGCGATGATATCGTCACTGAATTGAAGGTGATTGGTGATGATCTAACTGCCAAATGGATCGCTGAGGCATCTTCGAAAGGGTTGGATGCGCAAACCATGGTTGATGATGCACGCGCAATGGTCGCCAAGCATTCTGACGGCATGTAAAGACTAAGGCCGCCCCGGCCACTGCACCGGGGCCTCTTTTTGGATTTCTTATGACTGTTTTAATCGCAGGGGCCGGAATTGCGGGGCTGACCTTGGGGCTGTCACTGCATCAGGTCTGTATTCCGTTTCGCATTTTTGAAGCTGTGCGTGATATCAAACCACTGGGTGTTGGCATCAATCTGCAACCCCATGCAGTGCGCGAATTCTTTGAGTTGGGGCTGGAAGACCGTCTGGATCAGATTGGATTGCGCACCGAAGAAGTCGCGTATTTTTCCGCCCATGGCCAGTTGATCTGGCGCGAACCGCGCGGGGCATTGGCGGGGTATAACTGGCCGCAGTATTCCTTGCATCGTGGCGGGTTGCAGATGTTGCTGTATCAAACTGTGCTTGATCGTTGTGGCGACGTGATCGCAACAGGGCAGGCGGTGGATCACTGGCGCGAGACAGCTCAAGGCATTACCATCAGCCTGACGGATCGCAAAACCAGTGCGGCACTTGGCACAGTGCATGGCCAGGTTCTGGTCGCGGCGGATGGTATTAATTCGACGCTGCGGGCGGGGCTTTATCCAGACGAAGGTCCGGCCAAATGGGGCGGCACAATGATGTGGCGCGGTGTGACCCGTGGTCCGCGTTTTCTGACAGGTCGCAGCGTTACGATGACGGGACGTAAGGACGCGAAATTTGTGGCCTATCCCATTGCTGATGATGGCGATGGATCCGTGATCAACTGGATCGCTGATCTGACGATGCCGCCTGATTATAATTGGGCGAAACAGGATTGGAACCGCGCAGGTGTTCTTGCGGATTTCCTGCCGACCTTTCAGGACTGGTCCTTTGATTGGCTGGACATCCCCGCGATTATTCAAAATGCCGAACAGATCTATGAATATCCGATGGTCGATCGGGATCCATTGGACCGATGGACACATGGGCCGATGACATTGCTGGGGGATGCCGCGCATGCCATGTATCCGATTGGATCTAACGGCGCATCACAAGCCGTTTTGGACGCACGCATTCTGGCGCGCGAATTCCAGGACAAGGGTATCGGGGCTGGGGCCCTGGCTGCTTATGAGGCTGACCGCCGACCCAAAGTAAACCAGCTTGTGTTGACAAACCGCGGCGATGGCCCCGATAAAATTCTGGACATTGTCCATGCACGTGCACCAAACGGATTTACAGATATTGATCAGATTATGTCGCTTAGCGAACGACAAGCCTTTGCGGATGGATATAAAGCTGTGGCAGGAATGGACATAGACGCGCTGAATGCGCGCGCGCCGTTGATCGCGGTGGCAGGATAAGAGGCAGGCAGATGGCATTGGCAAAAGCCACGCAGGAACGCGTTGGTGTTGGGATTGAGATCGTAGCGCGCTGGTTTGCCTATACGGGCGGATTGATACTGGCGTGCATGGCGGTGATGACGGTTGTATCCATCATAGGCCGCAGTGCTTTTTCTCAAGGGATCCCCGGTGATTACGAACTGGTCGAACATGGCTGCGCGCTGGCGGTTTTTCTGTTTTTGCCACTTTGCCAGTTAAAGCGCGGCCATGTCACGGTTGATATTCTGGTCGATGCGTTTCCTGCGCGGATCAAGGCGCTGTTCGGGTTTTTGGGGGATTTGCTGATTGCTGTGGCTGCCGTTGTGATCTTGCGGCAGTTTTGGTTTGGATTTGGGGAAAAGGTGCCCTTTGGCAGTGATGCGGTGCGCAATGCGCTGGGTATGGGGTACAAACCGTTTTTCCCCGAAACGACCTATGAATTGGAAATTCCGATCTGGATGTTATACGGTGCTGCACTTTTGGGTGCCGTCCTGTTTGTCATTGTCAGCCTTTACACCGTCTGGCGCAGTCTCAACTGGGTACTGGACGGGCGCGAGGGCACACTATGATCGACGTTGCCATCATTGCCTTTGTTATAATGCTGATCGGTATTTTCTTGCGGGTTCCGATTGCACTGGCCATGGGGCTGACTGGTTTTTTCGGCAGCTGGTACGTGATGGGCACGCCAAATGCGTCGCTGTCACAGTTGAAAACCCAAGCCTATACGACGTTTGCATCGCAAAGTCTTGCCATTGTGCCGTTGTTTCTGCTGATGGGGCAGTTGGCCACAAAAACCGGTATGAGTGCGGCGTTGTTTAATGCCGCCAGCGACTGGCTTGGGCACCGTAAGGGCGGCATTGCCATGGCGTCGGTCGGGGCCTGTGCGGGCTTTGGTGCGATTTGCGGGTCGTCATTGGCAACAGCGTCGACAATGGGGCAGGTGGCTTTGCCCGAAATGCGCAGACGTGGGTATTCCGACAGCTTAAGCACGGGCGTTCTGGCCGCAGGTGGGACATTGGGCATTCTGATCCCGCCGTCCATCATTTTGGTAATCTATGCCATCCAGGCCGAAGCGAACATCGAACACATGTTCGCCGCCGCCCTGATCCCCGGTTTGGTGGCTGCTGCCGGATATCTGATCACAGTGGCGATTTATGTGCGTGTCAAACCGAGGTCTGCCACATCGGCTGATCGTATCCCATACCGTGACCGGTTCCGCACTTTGGCGCAAACCTGGCCTGTAATCGCGATTTTCGGTCTGACCATGGGCGGGCTGATCGGGGATTGGAACTGGGTGAAGCCCGGATCGCAGGCACTGTTCACACCTAATGAAGCCGCCGCATTCGGGGCGACCTCAACCGCGTTTTATGGCATCGTCACGCGGCGCTTGGGCTGGTCTGCATTCCTACAAGCGATCATTGAAACGGCCAAGGCCACGGGCATGATCTTTTTCATCCTGCTGGGCGCCGAGATCTTCAAAGGCTTTTTGGCGCGTACCCGCACGCCGGATTTTTTGGCCGATTGGGTCATGACCCAAGGCTTTACGCCGATTATGGTGCTGACGGTAATGCTATTGTGTTATTTGATTTTCGGCTGTGTGATGGACAGCCTGTCGATGATCCTGCTGACCATCCCGATTTTCCTGCCGATCATCGAGGCACTGGATTTCGGACTTGTTACGTTGGAAATGCTGCAAAACGAAGCCGCGTGGGAGGTTTTGCGATCTGACATGGTGGCCGCCTTGCCGCCTGATCTGGTGCAATCTGTGCAATCTGCGTTGCGCGATGGGGCACCTTTGACAGCAAGTCAAATGGACGGTCTGGGCGTGAACATTACAGATAGTATGTTCGAGTCTGCCAAACGCGATGCAGCATTGATCTGGTTTGGTATCTTGGCGCTGATCGTTGTGGAGGTCGGGTTGATCACGCCGCCAGTGGGAATGAATTTGTTCATTATCAACGGCGTTGCGCGGGATATTCCGATTTCCAAGACATACTGGGGTGTTGCGCCCTTTGTTGCATCCGATCTGGTGCGTGTGGTGCTTTTGGTATCATTTCCCGCGATCACGCTTTGGCTGGTCAATATACTGTTCTGAAGCGCTGCTTATCATGCCCTTGCGGGCATTCTTCGCTTTTGTCAGGTCGATATTCATTTTGGCCCGTTGACGCCGCTGAAAGAGAAAGCTAAACCCCCCGAATTGGCCGATGTGGCGGAATGGTAGACGCAGGGGATTCAAAATCCCCCGATGGCAACATCGTGAGAGTTCGAGTCTCTCCATCGGCACCATTTCACATTTTTCCCCCAAATTCCCCAAAAAGTCAAATATTACAGATGTTTGCGGAGTTCGAAATCCACTTTTGCGGTCATAGGCCAAGGGTGCCTGAAATGCTGTTTTCAGGATAGTTTTTCGCATGGCAAGCGTACCTTTTTCATAGATATTACAAGGACTTGAGAGGAAGATTTTCAAAAGTTCGAAAATTCTCCCTTGGTGTGCTTCCGCTTGGCGTTTTCGGTGAGTTTATCGCTCAGCCGCAGCTTGCCTTCTTCCAGTTTCGCGATCTTGGATTCGAGTGCAGTCATCACCTTTGGATTTGACGTTTCAACCAGCCTTTCCAGCAAAGCGTCCTGTTGCTTGTCCAGGTCTTTGATCTGGCGCTTGCGGGAGGCGGGGCGCTGACATCAAAAGGGGTCCCTTTCGGATACCCATACCATATTCACATTATCGGAGTCCGGCATCGCTGTTTTCCACAGCTTTCTTGACGGAGTCCGGTGAACACAACCGAGGCAGATCGCGGATCGCAAAGGGACCCCTTTTGTAATGAGGAAAATCACCATGATTAGCCGTTGTTTGGAACATGAATCGGTTCACACTTGGAGGATGAACAAGGAGACAGAGCAAGGAAGGAAGATAGGCTATATCCGTGTGTCAGACATCGATCAATCGGTCGCTTTGCAAGTCGATGCACTCAAAAGAGCGGGATGTATCAAGCTCTATCGCGACCATGGCATATCGGGTGCGAAATTGGCCCGACCTGGTTTGGAGCGCATGATGTGCGATCTCAGGGAGGGCGACATACTTACGGTCTGGAAACTGGACCGGCTCGGGCGTTCATGGACGAACCAATGTAGATGAGGCACGGGCTATTGTAACGCTTGTGCATGAGCGCCTGACCCAGTGGCTAGATTTGCCAGAGGACCAGCGCCTGACGCTTGTCGTAATCTCGTTCAATGGCGAAAAGCAATCGTTGATCCTTGACCTGCTTAATCAGGTACGACGCAGCGATCCGCGACTTGAATGGTTTTTTGAGGATGCGCGTGAAGAACCCGTAATCGTCAAAAACCTGGAGAATATCCAAGGTGACGAATGCGACATCATGCTGTTTTCGATCACCTTCGGTCCTGATATGGCGGGCAAGCTGACCATGAACTTTGGTGCGTTGAACAGTGACGGGGGCGAGAAGCGTCTCAATGTCGCGGTAACCCGCGCCCGGCAATAATTGCATATCTTTGCATCTGTTTCTGCCGATCAGATTGACGTAACGCGAACGCGGGCCGTAGGTGTGCGCCACTTGAAGGCTTTCCTGGATTATGCCGAACGTGGTGCGGTTGCTTTAGCAGCACAAGATGATGAGTCGTTGGGGCCAGCCGACAATATATTTGGAACAATCCATCGCTAACGCGCTGGCCGCAAAAGGGCGGGAGGTGCGAACCCAAATTGGAGTTTCTGGTTTCCGTATTGATCTGGGGATCGTACACCCGCAACTCGCAGGTACCTATCTGGCTGGTGTCGAATGCGACGGCGCACAGTATCATTCCTCTGCCTCTGCCTCTGCCTCTGCCTCTGCCTCTGCACGTGATCGTGACAAGACAGACAGTTCTGGAAGGGTTGGGATGGAATATACTGCGGTTAGGGTCAGATAGGGTATGCGTTTGATGGGATGTTTGGTTGAAACAGAAAATATATCTGCCGTGCCAGACCGACCACGCACAGAAATCAAGCTATGAATGTCGACTGTATCTGATCTGAAAAATGACGCACACAGATCCACATCTTGCCGATTATGCTTGAAAAAATCAGAGGCAATCACGGGATCATAAAAGCGAAAAAAATGCCATTGGCCTGTTTCGCTTTTGACCTTGGTGAATTTGCGAAAGTGTTTCAAGACGTCTTCAAGATCAGCAGCTGTGCGGATGAAAATACCAGGTTCACGCGCCCAATGATATCCCATCGCATCATTGGTTTCTTCATCATGGGTAAAAAGACGTCGCGAGAAACTGTTGCCTTCTTGCAGTTGAACAAGCCAAGGTGCGACATGTCCAAGATCATCCTGGGCCTGTCCCTTGTACATGCAGCGGTGATGCAGGTCTGTCGCCGCAAGCTGGTCGAACAGATTGGGTACTTTTGCGGCGTCAAGAATGGCATATGTGCGCAGTTTTGTGGTCAGATCAAGTTGACCCCAAAGGGACTCATAAAGCGCATCAGGAACAGTTTTCTTGTCATCAACACCGAACTGATCGTCTAGCGGCGTAACCCCATTGATTGTCTCGATAATCAAAACAGGTGTTTCAGCCTGTACTCCTGGCTTTTCCATCAGGTCCCATTGACTGAAGTTCGTGCCATCGTGGTCACTCATTGTGAAATTGATACCCAATTTTTTGAAATACAAAGTAATGAAAAATACATTGAAAATAGAATCCTTAACAAAACAATCTTGCATGAATCCCAGGCTACAAAGCAAACCTGTTCCAGACAAACAAAAGCCAGATTTGGTGGTATGAATGCGTCAGATGCAAAGAAGCTGCGAGCGCTTGAAGATGAGGATTATTGTCTGAAGCAGATGCTAGCCGATGAAATGCTGGACACCGCCGCGTTATATCAGGCCTGACCGATTTCCAGATCAGGCCTGAAGCTCATTGGTATTCAGCTGGACCCGGATGTCGGGGCCTGTGTGGGATTTGCCATGTCATAGATTGGAAGGTCACCAAAATAGCGCTTATAAAGTGCTGCATAGGTACCATCAGCCTTTAAACGTTCCGAAGCCGCGTGCAGTGCTTGAATAACATCACGATCATATCCCTTGCTGGCAGCCAGCCAAATGTCGCTGCGACCGATCTCATCCCCGAGTGTCAGTTCGGCAGAATCAAAAGACAGCTCGTTTGACCAAACAAACACAGCACGCGCCGACACGGTGAATACTGCATCGGTTCGACCGGCTTTAAGTTTCTTGAAGTTCGAGTGCGTTCCAGATTCCTCGACATTTGTGAAACCTGCTTTTACAAGCGAACGTTTATATACGGAACGTGCTGAAATTGTTTTCAGTTCTTTCGCTTGATCCATTGAGTTCACAGGCTCGCCAATGGTCAGGAATGTTCGGCTGACAGTAATCAGGTTTGTAACCCAATCATATTTGTCTTCGCGGGCCGCATTTCGTGTCGCGCCAAATATCAAAAGCCCAGGCTCTTCTGCAACAACGGCTTGCGCGCGTTTCCATGGCAGAAATTCAATTTCCAGTTCGTACCCGGCTTCTTCGGCAACAGCCGTCATGAATTCATAATTGAAGCCTGGAAGGTCTTCGTCAGCGCTTCTGGTAAAAGGCGATAGAGTATCTGCTGTGACAGCACGCAGTGTTTCTTTGGCAGATACGGCTGTTGCGCCCAAGGCAATCAGCGCGGTGGTGATTATTATTTTGAACATGATGATCCTATCTGGTTTGCTTTAGGCGAAATGGTGCAAATCGTTCTATACAAAGGCGTGTAAATAATGCGTTGCCACTGATTGGGGGGGCGTATTCACTGCGATTTGCTACAAAGTTTTACAAGTGCTGGCGCTTGTAATTCATTATAGTTTTTAGATGTGGATCGCACTATTCGTCAAAGGATGCAGTTTGATGCCACGCTGGTAAAATTTATTGGTTTGTATGCTTTCTGTCGGTTTCGTACCTTATCAAGCTTCTTGATTTCCACCAATTTAACAAAGCGGTAAGCATTTGTTTTGATATATCAAATCAAGCGCGGTAATCGTGTTGCAAGCGAGACCGCAGAAGGTGAGACACGGTTATGAGTGAATTCAGCAAAACAAAGGCAGACTATATCATCGCGGCCCTTTGGATGGAGGGGGCATTAAGCTATCTTGAGCAGCTTTGCTTGAAGTCATTTGTCGATGCGGGACACAATGTGCTGTTGTATCATTATGGCCCATTGCAAAATGTACCTGACGGGATCGAATTACGTGACGCGAATGATATTCTTCCACGTACCAATTTTTTGACCCACAGCCGTACCGGCAGCCCGGCGCTGCATTCTGACCTGTTCCGCTATAAGATGCTTGAAAAATCAGATCGTACGATCTGGGCAGACACCGATGCCTATTGCGCCAAGGCGTTTGAAACGCAGAATGGGCATTTTTATGGGTGGGAGTCGGAAAAACACGTCAACGGTGGCGTTCTGGGCTTGCCTGCAGACAGTGAAACCCTGCGCGAATTGCTGGATTATACCAGTGACGAATTTGCCATTCCGACCTGGTATGGCGATGAATACACACGTGAATTGGAAAACGCACGTGATGCGGGCAACCCGGTTCATGCCAGCGAACAGCCATGGGGTGTATGGGGCCCGCATGCTGTGACGCATTTTCTGAAAAAGACGGGCGAGATCAAATATGCCCTGCCGCAAGAGGCGCTTTATCCGTTCACATTCAAAGATCGTCGTCTAATGTTGCGACGCAACTTCGATGCCTCGTCATATGTGACGCAAAATACGTATTCGATACATCTTTATGGCCGCCGGATGCGAGCGCGTTTGGTTGAAAAGGAAAATGGCAAGCCGCATCATAAAAGTCTATTGGGTCAGCTGGTCAAATTGCACGATATTGACCCTGATCTTGCACCCTTGCCGTTACCGAAATCTGAGATACCAAAGCCCGTACCGGCCGTGCCAATGGCACCTAAAACGGGGCAGTTGAACCTAACGGATTTGGCAGATGGTTTTGGGTCTGACAAAGGGTCGTCAAAGCACCGCTATACTGAACTTTATCAGATGCTTTTCTTGCCGTTTCGAAAGCGGAAAATCAATTTTCTGGAAATGGGTCTGCTGATTGGCGGGCCGGAACATGGCATTGATAAGGATCGGAAAACCAATGATCTGCCGTCGGTCAGAATGTGGCTTGAGTTCTTTGAAAAAGCAAACGTTCACGGCCTAGACGTATCAGATTTTTCCTGGTTTCATCATGATCGCTTTAAGTTTTTCCGCTGCGATATGGGCGTGCGTGAAAACATTCGCAAGGCTGCTGAACAGATGCCTGACATGGATATCATCATTGATGATGCATCTCACGCATCTCACCATCAACAATTCGCATTTTTGGAGCTTTTCCCGAAACTGAAGTCAGGTGGGCTTTATATTATCGAAGATATGCGATGGCAGCCCCCCGCAATGGAACAGACTGGTATCACCAAAACCGCACAGCTTTTTTACGAATTTCAGACACATAAAACCTTTAGCCACAGTGATCCTGCGATCACTACAGAATTGAATACCCTTGCTGCAGACATATCCGGATGTTTCGTGTTTCAGGCGGGATACAATAAGAAAAAACGCGATCAGGTTGCGGTTATCCACAAACGTTAGCGGGTGCGTATGACTGACACAATGACATCCGGGACATAGATGTTTATACTTAGTTTTTGCCTGCAGTGAGTGAGTTTGATGACTAAGCTGTTATTACATCTGGGTGCGCATAAAACAGCAACAACCCACTTCCAAAATTCACTTTTCTTATCCGCTGACAAACTTAAAGCTAAGCAGATCAAATATGTGCCGCTGTCCAGATGCAGAAATACATATTCACGCGTGATCAAGGCTTGTATTAGAAAGAAAATTACAGTGTCTGAAGCTAAAGATCGTTTCAATCGATTTTTTGCAGAAGATGCAGTGAACAATCATACTGTTATCGTCTCGGATGAGAATATTTTAGGTCAATTCAGCCGCACATTGTTAACGGGTATAATTTATCCTGAGGCTGAAGATTATATGGCACTCGTCAGGCAGATTTTTGAAGATGCGGATTTGAGCGTCTTTTTAACTGTACGATCTTATGACACTTTCTTTTCGTCATTGTTTTGCGAAGCTTTGCGTTGGCAAAAGTTGAATGATGCGCGGGAATATACCCAGAATTTTATTCAGAATGCAGATTGGCGTGATCTTAACCGCCGAATATCGGTTGCACTTGATGCTGATATTAAACTTTTATTTTTTGAGGATTATATTAAAAATCCACATGCACATCTGGTTACTTTTACAAAATGTGATTTTCAGGATATCACTATTGAACAGCAAACAAATCTTCGCAGTTCTATGACTGGGGATGCTGTAAACACTGTTGTTGCAATTGCTCCGTTTGTGTCTGGTCAAATGGAATATAGAAAAACTGTCGCTGCCATTGAACAGGCTTTACCGCAATCAGAGTTTCGTAAGAAATTCGATCCATGGACGATAGATGAAAAGGCTATTTTGAAAGACCGTTATACGGATTTCAAATCAGATCTTTTACAAAGGTGCGACCTAAATGAATTATTGATGGTATGTTGATCAATGCAGATTGTGACTTTAGATCAACTACGTAAAATTGCCCCTTTCTCAAGATATGTCAGTATGCAGGGCCGCCAATTTTTTAAGCCTTGCCGATATGAACTATTGCATGTTGATAAAAATGATATTCAGCATGCTGGCCTAAAAATTACAAAATGCCTTCAGATGTCTGCGGTTTTCACAACACCAGCCTTTACTGACAAACTGGCAAGACGTCTGCGGCAGCGCTTTGGTGATGATATGGTTATGCCAGCTTGGTTGAACGCTTTGGCATATCAACGGCGCTTCAGCATCGCGTTACGATGGGCAGATCGATATGCGCAGGAAAATCCAACAAATATGAATGCTCAGTTTGAGTCTGTAAAATATGCGATGTTGGCAGGAAACGTGCCAAAGGCGATTGATGTTTGCAAAACGACCCTTTTATCAATGACAGCGTTTGAAAATTCACAGGCCAAAATAATTATCGATATTCTGATTGAAGCGGGTGAATTAAGCTGGTTAGAGCAAAATATATTTCCACATACGCAAGCGCATCCTTTCGCAAACACGATACATTCTTTAACACCTCCGAATGATCAAATTAAAACGTATTGCATCAGTCTTGAACAGGACAGTCTTAGGATGTCAGCCACACGGCATTTCCTAAGCTACGGTCAGCCATTTTACAGATTACATGCGGTTTATGGATCTGCATTACCTCAAACATTGAAAAAAACCGTTGTTCACGGCAACCAATCATTGGTTTCAGATGGTGAAATAGGCTGCGCGCTTTCTCATCTGGCGGCATGGGAAAAAGTCGCCTCTGAGTGCGCTGAAGATGAATATGCATTGATCACGGAAGATGATGCCCGTTTTATATATGGACCTGGCTTTGGAATAAACGAAATTGTTGCAGCAGCGAAAGCGCGTTCTGCAGGGTTTGTTTTCGTGAACATGCGCGCGTGTTTTGATGCATGGAGCCATGCAAAAGACAAGCCGATTGATGTTTTCCGAGTGAGCGAACCAATGGATGACAGTATTCTAGATGTTGGCCCCAAAAACCCTGGATGGGGAACGGATGGCTATATTTTAAATGGTGAAACGGCTCAGTTTCTGATGACATCCTTTTGGAAGATTGGTGTTGTAGGGGCAATAGACTGGCATATTTATTCTATGTGCTTTGATACTGTTCCCAAATGGTTAAACCGCAAGATGACACGTAACTTGTATAACGTTCTTTCTGAACATGATGGTTGGCCCAAGTTGGACGGATATGTCACAAACAGACCAATAATCACCTGCCGTGACTTTGGTTTCAGTACAATAAACGCAATGAAAAGTTCCAATGGCTCCTAACGATCCGACTTCAGAAAATCCAGATTTGGGATCTTTGCCCAATTGGTACACCGAAATATTTCCAGCAGGGGCACGTAATGGCTTTTACGAAAAATTTGGCGATCATAGTGCAGTTTTTGTTGAACGCGATACGCACCAACTGATTATATCATTCGATAACCTGTCTGATGCGGGCAATCCGCGGTATGATCGCGAACCCTGGGCCGCTAAGTTCTGCCGCGACAATGGTTGGAGCCATCTTGGCATTTTTGCACAAGGGCCAACTTGGTTTCGATCAAAGCAACTGATTGCATTGTTTGATCGCTTGCGGAACGAAGGCTTTTTTCAAAGATTTAAAAACGTGACGTTGTGCGGGGCTTCAATGGGTGGCTTTGCGGCAATGGCTTTTTGCGACTTTGCACCGGGTGCCACTGTTATTGCCTTTAGTCCGCAAACGACGCTGGATCAAACTGTCGTCCCTTGGGAAAACCGATTTCAGAAAGGGCACGATCAGGATTGGTCGTTGCCGTATTCTGATGCGGCCGATCAAGTATCGCGGGCTGGACGGCTTTATATCATTTTTGACCCCATGGACGCCAATGACCGTGCACATGTGGACCGTCTGCAATGTTCCAATCTGGTCAGACTTACAGCGATTGGTCTGGGTCATAAATCAGCAATGACGCTGCGGCGCATGGAACAGTTGAAAACGGTCATGGCCGAGGGTGTCAGCAACCAATTGACCCAGGCCCGATTTCAAAAAATCACGCAGGGTCGCAAAGATTTATATATTTACCGTACAACGATCGAAGGGTATCTGGCAGCTCGGGGGAAGCATGACGTATTGAAAAAGTTTCGGCGCACATTCAAGACTCGCCGTCGCTTGGCCAAGGAAAATACGAATGGTTGATTTGTGCCTGTGACAGTCAATTCGACAAATTACACCATTTCCAAATCAATCAGTTTGCGCTGTTATTTGACATATTCCATTATCGTTTAAAACGGATCGGGATCCGAAACGGATAGCTGGGTTGTGTCAGCATATTGGGGGCTGTGGGCAAAGGACCTATGCGCCGAAGGGCCTGTAGCACAGACGCATCAAGTTGTGCATTTCCTGATCCCTGAACAAGCCGCGCGCTGCGCAAGACGCCATTTGGAGTGATATCCAAATCAATAACAATGGTTCCCTGCGCCGATCTGCTTTGCCGTGGCGGCGTCATCGATTGATGCAATTTACGCTGGATCCGTGCGGCCCATTCTTGTTTTGCGATCGTACGCTGTGCATCTGAAAATGCCGATGACAATTGTGAACCTGTCCCTGTGACGCTTTGATCGCCACGTCCCATTGCGGTGCTGTTTGGACTTGCTGGTCTGGATTGCGGTCTGACAGAAGATTGCGGGGCAGAACGCACAGGTTTTTCTGCAGATGTTGTGTCGATATCTGGCATTTCAGGCTCGGCTAATCGCGAAACTGTCATATTTGGCAGTTTTGGCGCAGTCAGCTGCACATCCGGCGCGGGCATTGTTATTGGTAAGGGTTGTTCTGATACTTGAACATCACGCTGTACTTCTGGCGCCGTTTCCCAGTCACGCACCATATCAGTGATGGCCCCGGATGCCCCGATGATTGTCACGCGGGCTTGTCCGTCTGTACCGCCAGATGTGTCGGCCCCGCGCGTATGATCCCAGATCAAAAAAGGTATCAGATGCACAGCGAATGCAATGCCAGCAAAAAGGGATATGTGCAAAAAACGCATCAGGGGCTGGTTGTGATTAATCTGATGTCAGTTGCGCCTGCTGCTGAAAGGCGGGTGACCAGACGCGCAAGTTCTGCTGCGGGTGCAGCCGCATCTGCACGCAAGGACACTTGTCCATCCATTGTCGCAGCAAGGGCCGCATCAATGGCTGCCTGACCACGTTCATTGCCAAATGCGATGTCTTTGGTTTGTGACAAAAACAACATCGCTTGACCCTGTGAAACGTCAGATGTGGTGGCAGATGGCGGGGTGATTTCAAAAGGGTCAGGCGGCACAATTTGTGCCGTCATTAAAAAGAAGATCAACAACAGAAAAACCACATTGATCATCGGAACGATGCTTTCACGGTTTTTACGGCGTAGCTTTGTTGCAAATTTCATGGCTTATTCCACAACGGCAATTTGGTGTATTCCTGCGTTTTCAAGTGTGCTGATCACATCCACTAAGCGTTGAATGTTTACATCATCATCGCTGCGCAAAACGACAATATCCGTCGATGTTTCCATAAGTTCAGACAGTTTTTCCGGCAATTGGTCAAGATCAATCGCGAAACCATTTAATGTAAGATCATCTGATCCGATCTGTATCAACCGGGGCGGGCCAGAATAATCAGCTGCACTGCCGCCACTTGACAAAGCAAGGCTTCCGTCGTGTCCAAAACGTGCAGCAAGCATGAAAAAGACCAGCAACAAAAATACCACGTCAATCATCGGTGTCAGGCTGGGATGTCTGCGACCACGTTTTTGTCCGAACGACAGGCCAGTCATTCTGCAGCCAGTCTGATATCGTTTTTCCCTGATCGGATCAGGATACGAGTTGCGGTATCTTCCATGTCGTGGCGAAGCTGGTCAATAATGCTTTCAAACCAAGTCAGGGCCGCTGATGCGGGTATCGCCACGGCCATGCCCGCCGCCGTGGTCAAAAGGGCTTCCCATATACCGCCAGCCAATGCGGATGGGTCTGCGCGGTTGCCTGCCTCTTGCAATGCCTGAAACGCTGCAATCATCCCCAAAACCGTTCCCAACAAACCTAACAATGGGGCAATGGTTGATATAAGTTCCAGCACGCGCAATCCACTTTGTGCTTTGATCAGATGCAGGCGCGCAATGCGCTCGATCTCTTCCTTACGTGTTTCAGTGGATAGATCAGGGTCAAGCGATACATCCATTGTTTGTTTGGCGAAATCTGCGCGCACCCCTGTTTTCAAAGCGTTTCGGGCGGCGTCATGTTGATCTTTTTGCCAAAATCCGATTGCGCGCTGCAACCCCGCCCTGCGCCAAACGCCAAGTTGCACAAAAGTCCAGGTTTTCCATAAAATTAACGTCACAGTGATGATCGACAGCGCAAATATACCCCACATGGCAGGGCCACCCTGGTGTAAAAAATCGATCAAGTCAGAAAAAGCGCCTGTGAACATTTTGCCAAACCCTGTGGACCACAGGAATTGGATTAAGGGATTAACGCCTATACATCAACGATATTGGGTTGGATATTTTAAACCGAACGGAAAATCAGGGTTTGATTTTATGCGTGGATGAACCGGTTGTAATCGTACCACCATGACTTGTTTTACACCCAAGATAGGCAATGGGCTTTCCATCATCTTTCCCATTGGCCGAACCCTGGACGATGGTAGCCCCGCACCCGCACTTATCCCCGATACGGGCAACAGGGCGCTTGTCAATAATGCCTTTTCCGCCCTTTACAATTGTATTGGTTCCGCATTTTGGGCAGTCATGTTTGTCGCCAACACGCGCTATCGGAAGCATTAGCTATCCTCCCCCTTTTGCGCCAGACATTCTTCACACAGTGGCAAGGCGTCGTTTGCAGCGCCCGCCAATGTGGGCACCTGTGCCCCGCCAGATCCGCCCATGGACACGCTGCCCTTCAGATTGATCTTGGCGGCTTCAAGAGTGATGCCAGAGCTATCGATGGTAATCTTTCCACCGGGTCCTTTGATCTCAAACTTGTCAAAGGCCATCAGAACATGGTGTTTGGTGTTGTTTGTGATCGACTGGTTCACGTTCAGCACATATTTGCCTTTAACCGTTTCTTCGACATTACGGCCCACGGACAGCAAATGGTCGGCATAAATATCCTGTTTGTGGATATTCCCTACATAATGAACGTGGTCTTTACCGTATTTTTCCTGCTGCGTTTGCGTCACATTATAAGTGACATCGCGCCCGATTGTATGCCGCGCATCGCGGACAACATTTTCAGTGTGATCCTGCCCCACCGTGATTGATTTATCACGACCAACGCTTTCCATCTGATCATTGCCAATGGTCTTGGTGCGGTCGTTCAGAATATCGATCTGCTGGTCTTTTTGACCGTGCATATAGATCATTTCCTGTTCGGCTTCATCTTCAAAGCTTAGCTCATTAAAACCGCTGCCTTTATGGGTTTGCGTACGGAAGACCGATTTCGTCTTATTGGCAGGCAGATCATAGGGCACTTTTTGTTCTGCATTGGGTACGACGCCCGTCACGATGGGGCGATCGGGATCACCGTCAAGATAGGTAACCATAACTTCCATGCCGATGCGGGGGATTACTTGGCCACCCCAGCCTGCACCCGCCCAGTTTTGCGTCACACGCATCCAACAGGTATCACTGCCATCTTTTTTGGCGCGGCGGTCCCATGGGAACCAAACCTTGATCCGACCATAATCGTCGGGATGAATCTCTTCGCCATCGGGACCTGCGACAATGGCGACTTGCGTGCCGTCAATGCGAGGTCGTGGCGTGGTGTGATGCGGGGTTGCAGGGGTCGTTGCCGGAAGCGCAAGAAAGCGATTATTATATGTTGCCTGCGCACTGCCTGTTTCATAACCGGACTCTATCACATGATGTTCGATTGCCAGAATACAGTGTTCTTCGAATTTGTTTTCGGGGTCTGTCACATCAAATGGTGTAAACTTTCCGCCCGGCACTAGTGTGCGAACATCGCCGCCACCTTCGACCCTTTGGTACTGCGCCTCGTCCGCTTGCATCCGCAATTTCGCCTGGCGTTCGACCGACGCATCATCAATCTGGTCAGAAGCCGCACCACTGCCGTATCCACCCGTATGGTGAAAGGTATAGCGATCATATTGCGCATTTTTGGGCAGATTATGCAGCGATGGCGCATTTGCGCCGGGGACAGAGCCGGGCGTCTGAAAGTTCCAGTCACGGCCCGAATGAACGCCAGGAATATAGTTGAAGCTGGTTTCAAAGCGATTGATATGTGCCCGATCCGCTGAGCCCATTTCGTAGCGAACATCCTGCCCGTCGGTATATCCAGAAGCATGGTTGGCAATATGCAGAACATGTTTGCCTTCTTCATGCTCAAACCAATAGAAAATGCCGTCTTCTTCTAGCCGCCTCAATAAATAGTCAAGGTCGGTTTCGTTGTACTGAACACTGTAATGCTGTGGATTGGGTTTTGTCACAACGCCTTTAGTCACTGGTGCGGGCAGACCATGTTCCGACAAAAGAATTTCGCAGACTTCGACACTGGTTTTATCCTGCCAGATGCGGCAATCGGATTTTTGCGACAACAGCCATAATTGCGGGCGCAAAACCAAGGTATATTTGTATAATCCACGCGCTATTTGCGGACCAGCCGACATTTGGGTGACAAGTGCATTCCAGATCCGCAATTTGCCATCGCCCAGCTCTAGACTGATGTCTGCCAATTTGCCGACCACCTGATCGGGGGCAATATTGTTTTCTTTGGACCGCACGTTCAGCGTGATCTGAAACAAATCATTCATGCTTTCGCGAAGGGTAAGCTGTTCGGCCAAAAGCTGATCAGACCCAAGCAATCCATTAAGACGCAAAACCCGGTCTGACTGAATGAAATCCGCTACGTTCATCATGAAATCCTCATGCAGATTAATTTGGACAATACTTCAATAAGCTTAGGATAGTTACACAGATGGAAAGAGTCACGTTATAAGTTTACGATTTCATTATAACCGGCACATTTGCAGTTACATAATGATCAAATCCTAATGACCATTATGTATCTTTAGCGGATTTTAGTCGGTAAATACTGTCAATGCAGTCTTGTGGCCGGGTCGATACCACGTTCAAAACGATTTGAGGCCAACGGGAATTGGCTTAGTCAGCTCAAACGACATAAGCGAAAAGCCGCTTTTATACCGTATATGAATAAAGGGATGGATGTCGGCAAACAAGAATGACTCAAAAGGTCAATTCTTATTCGCCAGCCAAACGTTGCTGTGGTTTGAAGCGGGTTTTCTGTGAAACCGTGTATTGACCGTTGCTTGCCTTTTGGATCTTACCTTCACGCAGCAGTTGACCAAAAGCGCACAGGCCTTCTTCGCGAGAAAACCCATCTTTGCTGTTTAGCAATGCAACATATTTCAGAACCAAGGGGCGCGTGAAGTGTTCGCTGCCCTGCACATAGGAAATATAAGCACCAGCCGCTTCGATCATATCGACCAACTCAAGGTTTTCGATTTCACTGATATAGGTTGCAAAGCCGTCTACATCTTCTTTTGAGATGTTAACCTTACTATACAGATTGGCCGCCACACGACTTGGGCGCAGTGGTTTGCGAATGCTTTCTGTGTTGTCGATACGATTTTCGGCAACCAGTTGAAGCGGCGCAACAGACGTTTTTCTTTCGTCTTCGGCAGCTTCGTCAAACACATGGGCCAGATCTTCGCGGTAATGCCCCAAGGCTTCACCATCATCGTCCAGTGGTACGCCAGCTTCACGATCAGCCGATGTCACTACAACTGCCGCTTTCAGATGCGCCAGCGCGTTCTGGCGACGACCGGTTTCCGGCGCATCCAACTGACGATTGGTTTTATGGAAAATGCGCGAAATCATGTCTTCGCGTTCATTGCCATTCTCATCCAGCTCAAGAAATGCGCGGGCTGGTTTATGATGCGTATCGGCCGTGCTGTCTTGAAGCATAGGCGTCTGCGGTTCGATTATCTTTTCAGGTGCGACGTCGTCTGTTTCGATGGTCTCAGCAACCGGATCTGCAATCGGGATATCGTCTTGCTCTATTTTTGCATCAAGATACTCTTCGACGTTATTTTCTAGTGCATGGCCTTCTACTTCTAATGTATGTTCTTCTACAGCGTCTTCAATTTCAACTGTATCTGATGGCATTATCTCAAAAGAATTTTCAACAACGTGCTCTGTTTCAGACACAGAAACATCGTCTGTTTCCGGCAAGACTGATTTATCGTTGTCTGCCGCCTCGGATTTACTACGGGAAATCGCGCTTAAGATCGAATTGATGTCCAAATCTTCTGATTTTGGACGTGTTGTTTTGTAAACAGGCTTCTTTGCGCCAAACAGCGGCTGATCTGACCCATCATCTTGTGTTTCAGTCAACGAAATGCGTTGGGACGGTGGGATTTGATCCTGTTTTGCTTTTTCTTCAAGAAAACTACCGTCAAGAATGCGATCAAGCGATGCAAGGGATCTTTGATATAAAATTATGGCAGACTGACTGGCGCGAATGTCGATATGATGTCCAGAGACCTGCTTGGCAATGCCTGCGATCTCATCTGACTTTTCGGTGATGTCAATGTCAGAAAGCGCTTCGTCATCCGCCAGATCACACATCAAATCTGCGATGGCCTTCATCGTTGGGAATGGATCATCGAATCCATTTAACGTAAACGAAAAAGGCCCGTAAGTCGTTACCAAGACTGAGGTGTTTTCTGACATATTCCAACTCGCATTCCAGATGCGTGCCTGTGCGAATGATCAAATTGCGCTGACAGCACGCTTTATTAAGACACTCATAGAAGATACTAAGTTCAAGGCTTAAATATGTTCAGTTCATGAAAATACCAGTCGCAAACAATGACTTCTGCCCTGATGAAATCTGACAAACCCATTATTTTACTGGGCGCAGGACATGCGACGGTTGATATGCTTGGGGATGTTTTACGATTTGGTAACTTAATCGTGGCGGCGGACGGTGGTGCCCGATTCGCCCTTGATAATGGTCACATACCTGATGCCGTGATCGGTGACATGGATAGTATCAGCGATGAGATTCGCGCAAAAATCCCACAATCTCATGTCCATAGGTTCCATGATCAGGACAGCACGGATTTTGATAAAGCCTTGCGCAGTATTGATGCGCCACTGGTGCTGGCTGCTGGCTTTCTGGGTGCCCGCACAGATCATACGCTTGCGGCCTTTAATGTGTTGGTGCGACGTGGTGGCTGTGTTTTGCTGGGGGAAGAGGATATCATTTTCCGATGCCCGCCAAACATCGCGTTTGATCTGCCCAAGGGATCGATCTTTTCTCTGTTTCCGATGGGGTCTGTCAAAGGGCAGTCCGAAGGTCTGAAATGGCCAATCCAGGGCATTGATTTCAGCCCAAATGGTAAAACCGGAACGTCCAATCAAGTTATAGGGCCGGTTTCATTAAAGATGACGTCCAGGGATATGCTTGTGATCGTGCCACGCGCGGCGTTGTCCACTGTTGTGACGCAGCTTCTTGCCACGCCTGAATGGGATTGACACTGCGCGTGTTTCGAAAAGTGCGCGATGTTTCAAAATAGGGGTTTCCCAAGGTTAACTTCCATGCGATAGGGACGCGTCAAACGAAGTATCCAAGGAGAGCCCCCATGGAAATTCGCGAGGCACTTACCTTCGACGATGTCCTGCTTGTTCCAGCCGCTTCAAGCGTGCTGCCATCCACGGCGAATACTGCCACGTGGGTTACCAAAAGCATTGCGCTGAATATACCGCTGCTGAGTTCTGCGATGGACACCGTGACCGAGGCCCGGATGGCCATCGCAATGGCACAGGCAGGCGGCATGGGGGTTATTCACCGAAATCTGGATATTGCCGCGCAAGCGGCCGAAGTAAGGCGGGTGAAGCGCTTTGAAAGTGGTGTGGTCTATAACCCGATCACCCTGACGCCGGATCAGACGCTGGCGGATGCCAAGGCGTTGCAGGAACGGTACCGGGTAACAGGCTTTCCTGTGGTCGGCGAAAATGGTCTTGTGGTGGGCATTGTGACAAACCGTGACATGCGGTTTGCAACTGATGATAAAACGCCTGTGCGCGTTATGATGACATCTGATAATCTGGCCATGCTGCGCGAACCTGCGGATCTTGATGAGGCGAAAAGCCTGATGCAGGCGCGTCGGATCGAAAAGCTGCTGGTAATTGATGCGGCGGGCAAACTGACCGGGCTTTTGACGATCAAAGATATCGAACAGGCCGTGCTGAACCCACAAGCCTGCAAAGACAAACTGGGCCGATTGCGTGTGGCTGCCGCGACAACCGTGGGCGACGCTGGATTTGAACGGTCCGAGGCATTGGTGGATGCGGGTGTGGACCTTGTTGTGATTGATACGGCCCATGGCCATTCCGAAGGGGTCGCCCGCGCCGTCGAGCGTGTCAAAACACTGTCAAACGAAGTGCAGGTCGTCGCGGGTAATGTGGCCACCGGTGAAGCGACACGTGCATTAATCGATGCAGGCGCGGATGCGATTAAAGTGGGCATCGGACCGGGGTCCATCTGTACAACACGTGTTGTCGCTGGGGTCGGGGTGCCGCAACTGACGGCGATCAGGGATTGTGCAAGTGCTGCAAATGCTAGCAATACACCTGTGATCGCGGATGGCGGCATTAAGTTTTCGGGTGATTTCGCCAAGGCGATTGCTGCAGGTGCATCCTGTGCCATGGTCGGATCCATGATTGCAGGTACCGATGAAAGCCCAGGCGAAGTGATCCTGTACCAAGGCAGATCCTTTAAAAGCTATCGTGGCATGGGCAGCCTGGGTGCTATGGCACGCGGATCTGCGGATCGGTATTTTCAAAAAGATGCCGCCAGTGACAAGCTGGTTCCCGAAGGGATTGAGGGGCAAGTGCCTTATAAAGGATCTGCAAATGCGGTCATTCACCAGCTGGTTGGCGGATTACGGGCCGCCATGGGATACACGGGTTGTGCCACAGTTGAAGAGATGCGCAAGAATTGTTCTTTCGTGAAAATCACAGGTGCGGGGCTAAAGGAAAGCCATGTGCATGATGTGCAGATCACACGGGAAAGCCCAAACTATAGAATGGGTTAGCCGGGATCGTTTCCAGATTGAGACACGCGGTCGCTTGTTATGCCTTTTATCTCGTACCCTGCGGACACTCGGGATTTGTGCATCTCGCACGAGCGTTTGGGACCCCAACATGGGGATCGCAGACTGTGTATCGGGAACACATTTACGTCTTCACGGGTTGTACACACAGATTTTCCTTGAAAATCTTTGCATAGAGGCTCATATCGTGCCGCACCTGCACACTGGCAGGAAACAAACAAAGGAGTGAACATGGCCAAGGAAGAACTGCTCGAATTTCCCGGCGTCGTGAAGGAACTCTTGCCAAATGCGACATTTCGGGTCGAGCTGGAAAACGGCCATGAAATTATCGCTCATACGGCAGGAAAAATGCGCAAAAACCGCATTCGTGTTCTGGCTGGCGACAAAGTCCAGGTTGAGATGACACCATACGACCTGACGAAGGGTCGGATTAACTATCGCTTCAAATAATATGAAGCTGATATTGGGCTCAGGCAGTCCGCGCCGGAAAGAGCTTCTGGCGCAGCTTGGGCTTGAACCGGACGAAATCCGATCCCCCGATATTGATGAAAACCCGTACAAAGGCGAATTGCCGCGGCCGTATTGCAGCAGGATTGCAAGGCAAAAGGCTGATGCAATTCCTGTTGGAGTAGACGAAATTTTGCTGTGCGCCGATACAACTGTTGCCTTGGGACGCCGCATTTTGGGCAAACCCGCTGATGCAGGCGAAGCCGCGCATTTTCTGACCCAGCTTAGTGGGCGCAGGCACCGGGTGATCACGGCGATTGTTGTGAAAACCGCCCACAGAGTTTGGGAAAAAGACGTTGTGACAACGGTTCGTATGAAGCAGCTGTCTGATCTTGAATTGAATGCCTATCTGGCCAGCAACGATTGGCAGGGCAAAGCGGGCGGTTACGCTATTCAAGGGCTTGCCGGTGCATTTATTCCGTGGATCAGCGGGTCTTATACCGGCGTAATGGGGTTGCCTGTTACTGAAACAGCGCAACTTTTGGCGACAGCGGGCATTCCGCTGTATCAACCCGCATGAAGGGCCGACTGATCGCCCTTGACCACATTAGTGGTCAGGAAGCTGCGGCCTTGATGGTTGATGGCCGCCTTGAGGATCTTTTGATCGACACCGACACGGCGCCGCGCCCTGGTGCCATTTTCCGTGCCATCGTTGATCGTCAGATCAAAGGACAGGGCGGTGTCTTTGTCAAATTACCGGACGGAACCGGATTTTTACGAAATGCCAAGGGCTTGCGTCCGCGTCAAACCGTGTTGGTACAGGTCACTGGCTATGCCGAAGCGGGTAAAGCAACACCTGTCACGATGAAGGTGTTGTTCAAAAGCCGTTACGCGATCATTACGCCCGATGCGCCAGGCCTGAACATCTCGCGCTCTATTCGTGATGAAGATACACGCGATACGCTGCTTGAGATCGCTCATGATGCGATGGCTGGGCTGCCCTACGGTCTGATACTTCGGTCCAGCTGTGATGGCGCCGCATCAGACGACATTGCCGAAGATATTCAAACCATGTCCGATCTTACCGCACGCGTTTTGGAACATGCATCCGGCACAACTGCGGAGCGTTTGACCGATGGCGATGGCCCGCATCTGGTGGCCTGGCGCGAATGGGGTGATGCCGAGATGATTGAAACGACCGCTGGTTGCTTTGAGGACCACGGTATCCTTGATCAGATTGACGCGATGCGAACCTCAAAGGTGTCCCTGCGGGGATCCGGCCATATGTTTATTGAACCTACACGGGCGTTGATTGCCGTTGATGTCAACACCGCAGGTGATACATCCATTGCCGCAGGCTTAAAGGCAAATATCGCCGCCGCGCGTGATTTACCCAGACAGCTGCGGGTGCGTGGTTTGGGCGGACAGATCGTCTTGGATCTGGCGCCACTTGCTAAAAAAGATCGTCGCCAGTTTGAAACCACTCTTCGTGCGGCTTTCAAGGCAGATTTGATCGAAACATCTCTTGCTGGATGGACCCCTTTGGGCCATTTTGAATTGCAAAGAAAACGTGAACGCCTGCCCTTGGATGACTTGCTATGACCTGTCCGATCTGCACGAAAGACACTGACCCGAAATTTCGCCCGTTTTGTTCAAAACGCTGTGCGAATATCGATTTATCAAAGTGGCTATCGGGCAGTTACGCCATCCCCACTAATGAACCGGATTTGGGTGATGAGGACGAGATAGTACTCTCTGAGCGCTTAAACTGAATTTCTCATCAAAAAGACTCTGGACACCCTGCGATACCTCGCCTAAAACCCGCAAACCCAAGGCAGTGTCCTTTACCCGTGCCCGGGTAGCTCAGGGGTAGAGCAGTGGACTGAAAATCCTCGTGTCGGTGGTTCGATTCCGCCCCCGGGCACCATTTTACATTTTTCTGAAATCTCACCTAAAAATTCAAATATTACAGACACTTGCGGAGTTCGATAACCAGTTTTGTAGTCGTATGCGACAGGGCCCTCAAAGGCGAGTTTTAGCACAAGTCGTTTCATTGCAAAGCTGCCATTTTTATAAAGATTCCAAGGGCTTGCGAGGAATGCCATAGGTGGTTCGATAACTTCAGCGAATGTGCGCTTTGGCTTTGTTGATGTTTCACATCTTTCAACCAAGGCCGTCTTTTCGATTTCCAGGTTCTCAATCCGCTTTTCAAAGGCTGCGATGACGGTTGGTGTGTTGGCGCTCATGATCTTGTCCAGGGTTTTCTCGATCTCTTTGTCGATGGCTTTGATCTTTGTCTTCAGTGCCGTCTTATGCTGCCCTTGTTGAGCAAACGCTGCGATAGATGAAGTCTCCGCGCTTCCCGCCTTTGCTACCGTCGCATTTGCTGAGATGAAATTGATTCCATGCTGCCGTTAAAATGGACGGCATGCAGTGTGCCTTTGGAATACGCATGCGTTTCGTGCTGAGCAATTGCAGCTCCTTTGTGAATGGCGAAATCATAGAACTATACAGCTGGTCCAAATCAGCGAAGAACACTTGGTAAAGGCACAAATAAAGCAAGTCAGAAAATCCTGACTTGTGTATTTTCAGGCCTGCGCTGATACATGTTGGACGCGTTCATTTGTAGCCAGTTTTACGTTAATTAAAACAGTTAAATTTGTATTCACAGTGGATACAGAAATAAGGCTTTTTTCATGACTAAAAATCAATCTAATAGTGTTAAGAAAATACGCCCTCCAAGCAAATCAGCATTCGTTGCTTTATCCATTTGTATGCTGTCACTGTCCGCCTGCGGACCTGTCAGCCGGGCAACTACTGGCATACCTGTCACCACGCAAGAACAACAGGATAGTATTGACTATATTCAGAAATTATTTGTCGATGCATGTGTTTCAAATTTTCAAAACCTCACGCGATCCGCAGAAGTTTTTAAGGCAAACGGACTGCCTTACGTGCAGGTCCAACCTGCCGTAGGAGATGGAAAAGACGTTATTTATGCAGATCAAAGAACATCTCGATATGCGTCTTTCGCTAAGTTCCGTGGGGGGCCTCTTATAGACCCGAAATACAAGAACTTGCAATTGTACAGCTGCCGTGTGGGATCAGCACAGATCTCTTTAAGCGATGCAAATCAAATTAGAAAAAATGTATCCGAGCAGTTAACAAGAGTGATGTATAAAGGGAAACCTCTTGTAACAAAAAACGGCGGCGATTATTCAAGCGACTTCATTACAATCGTGGCAGCGAGTGCGAATAGTTACCTTAACGATAAAAACGTTCGAGCAGCTGAAATCAGTCTAATAGTAAGTCCGGCACTGTTGGAAAATACTGACTTAATAAAATAACAGATTTTGGCTCAAAAATCAGATTTGTAGTGGGGTAATTGGCTTTGATGATAAGTACAGCACAGAAAAGCAGACGATCGCGGTCCCTGACATTATGATGTCAATTCAGTACGACAGTTGGTTTTCAAGTGAGACATCAACGACTATTTCGTTAAAGCCTTCCCACTATGGTCAGTTATCGCTTACAACTCAGACTATCTTGGCGATTATCTGAGTATCCTTCTGCGCTTGTCGGGATCTATCCGAGAAGGTCGGCGAGGCCGGTTCTTCAACGTCGTCGATCTGGTGAACAAACTTGACGCCGAGGCACGCGCTGAGCGCCAGCGACGCACCGCCGACCTGATCTCGCGTCTCGACTTTCTGATCCTGGATGAACTCGGCTAAGATCAGAAACCTTGTTGAACCGAGCCAGTCTGTGCCTTTCCCGGCCATCCGGCTTCCATCCCTTGCGCAGTAGTTGAGCTGTCAGCCCCATTGGGCTGGCGGCTTTTTTGTTGATTGGGGGTCTAGTGACCCCATCAGCTATCAAGACCAAGCCCTTCGTTTCTCTGCGGGCGAATACGGCGGTCTCCCCATCCTTCCTTTTTCGCTTTGCTCTCTTCGTGCAGGACGGGTGATCCCCCTCCGCCGTCTTCGGTCTTTGACAGCCTCCCCCCACTCATTGGCGTGGGCCTAGTTCGGTTGCATGCGCAACCAACTAACCAAGAGGAAGAAAAGACAATGAAACAAGATATTTACCAGAAAGTGACAGACAAAATCATCGCTGATTTGGAGAAAGGCCAGCTCACATGGCTGAAGCCTTGGAGCACTGGCAATCTTGACGTGCGGATTGTGAAACCGTTACGCCACAATGGCATGCCCTATAATGGGATCAATGTGTTGATGTTATGGGCGGCGAGTGTTGAGGCGGGGTATGTCTCACCCCACTGGATGACCTATAAGCAGGCCAAAGAGCTTGGCGCGAACGTCCGCAAGGGCGCGCGTGGGTCTTTGGTGGTCTATGCCAACAGCATCACCAAGACCGAGGAGCAGGACGACGGCAGCGAAGAAGAACGCAAAATCCCGTTCATGAAAGGCTATAGTGTTTTTAACGTCGATCAGATCGAAGGTTTGCCAGAGCAGTATTACACCAAGCCGGAACCCATCATCGATGGTGCAGAACGGATTGCGCATGCGGATGCATTCTTTGCCGCAACCGGTGCCGATCTTCGCCACGGTGGCAATCGTGCTTTTTATAGCGGTGGGTCTGATCATGTGCAGATGCCCGCCTTTGAAAGCTTCCGCAGTCCCGAGGCCTATTATGCAACCCTTGCCCACGAGCTCACACACTGGACCAAGCACAAAACCCGTCTTGACCGTGAATTCGGGCGCAAGAAATGGGGGGATGAAGGCTATGCTAAGGAGGAGCTGGTCGCAGAGTTGGGCGCGGCATTCCTTTGCGCTGATCTGGCACTGACACCAGAGGCAGGCGAGGATCATGCAGCCTATATCCAAAGCTGGTTGAAGGTCTTGAGGGACGACAAGCGCGCGATCTTTGCAGCGGCAGCGCATGCGCAGCGCGCGGCTGATTTCTTGCATGGCTTGCAGACCATCAGTGATGCTAACGAAGAGGTCGCCGCCTAGTGCGGCGGCTTCGCCTTTCCAGGAAGGCGGAAAATTGGGTGGATCGGCTCGTAACCGTCGCTCTCATCCGCGCTCTATCAGTAGGCTTGCATATCTTTCGATGGGCAGAGCAATAAATATTGTACATTAAACGATAAGCGAAGTGAATGTACGTGCATATCAATAAATTGACAGTATAAAGAATATTGCATATACTTAAATATGCGAAAAAAATAAAACGCCCATAAGGTGATAGGCAATGAATGTGAAAGACACTGCAAGACGGCAATATCTGCGCCTCGTTGACAACGCGGCAAAGCAGCTGCGCAGTCTTCGCATGCCCGCCAATGGCTGGCTTGTAACTGTACGCAAAGCCCTTGGTATGTCCGGAGCTGAAGTAGCCGCACGCATGGGCGTCAGCCGCAATGCGATCTATCAGGCCGAGCGAAATGAACGCGATCAAGCTATCACCATCGCGCAGATGGAAAAGGTGGCCGCAGCCATGGGCTGTCGCTTTGTCTATGCCGTTGTGCCCGAGAAAAGTCTTGAAGACGTCATCCGCGCGCAAGCCTTCAAGAAGGCGGAAGCGCGCATTCGTCGTGTCAGCGCCCATATGTCGCTGGAGCAGCAATCCTTAACTAAGGCGCAGACCGATGAGCGCATCGCGATGCTTGCCCAAGAACTGGTTCGCGATATGCCCCCCGATTTCTGGGAGGTCAAATGACCTTCGTCGAACCGGACGGCGCAACGCCTCTCCATCCTGATGAACGCCAAGGGCTCAAATTCCCGCACATCACGACGCGCGGCGAGCTCGATGAGCTGGAACAGGCCAATATCGAGCAGGGCCTTGCTTGGCTAGACCGACGCCGGAAGATCGACATCTTTGACGATGCTTTCGTCCGCGAACTCCACAAACGCCTCTTTGGCGATGTTTGGTCATGGGCGGGTGGGTATCGCCAGACCGAGAAGAATATTGGGATCGACCCCTATCAGATTTCGATGCAGTTGCGCATACTGCTTGATGATGCGCGGTTCTGGGCCGACAACGCCACCTATCCACCGATCGAGGCGGCGGCACGCTTTCATCATCGGATGGTGCAAATCCACCCCTTTCCAAATGGGAACGGGCGACACGCGCGCATCGCCGCCGACATTATGCTGGAGAAAACATACGATCACGCCCCAATCGCATGGGCGAGCGGCTTTGATCTTCAGGCCGACAACGCGCGCCGTACAGCCTACATCGCGGCCCTGCGCGCCGCTGACGCAGGAGACATGAACCTACTGCTTGCCTTTGTTAGTGCCAAGGAAATGTCTACCCAGTCAGAGTGAAAGTGCAGGTCTCGCATTTCGGCGATTGCAGACAAGCTGAATGTTTTCCGGCGATGCAATGCGTAGTTCGCGCACGAAAGCATCGACTATCTTTGTCATTAAGCCTATTCCTTGGAAACAAAAGGAGATTTTTCAATATACTCTTGGAGCACTACATCAAATTCAGCATTTTCATACAAGACTTTTTCCATATACCAGCCATTAAATTCACTCAAAGCTGTAAATTTACCTGACAATCTAGCTTCATATGAATCCATTCCGGCATCTTCTATGACCTTTGTCATCAGTTGGGATACTAAAGCTCCCAAATTGGAATATTCTTCATCCGAATAATCTTCAGAATTAGCTTCATGTGCTTTTTTCAGATCAGATACAACATATGAATTATTATTAAGCTCGTGTGCATATTTAGAAATAATATCGACTGAAATAGTTTTCATCATTTTGCAAGCAACTATCATAGCTATAGCGAGTTTTTCTCTTCATTTAAATTCACCTGTAATTATAATCTTAATTTTGCGCATAGCTATCTGAAACATGAATTTTACCGTTCTTGCGATTTACAGGTTCACTTAATTCTCTATACTTTATTTTTCTAGTAATTATGCTCTCGCCTAATTTTCTAATAAAGGTAAATTCCACACTTTTTGTAGAAAGCCAACACATAGAATTCGCCTTATAGCTATTTATTTTTAGAACATCGTACACACCAGTCGAGCGGCAATTTAACTTTAAAAACTAAATTTAGAACCTTTTCGGAGCTGCTTTCAAGATTGCATACTATTCAAGCTGGGCCAGCCGTATCGACCAGCCCAACCTTTTGTCACTTATGACTTATTCTGCTGATACGCGGCCATGCGGGTTTGATAGGAGGTATAGCTTTCGCCCGCTTGTTGTGGGGAGGGCTGCCAGCCTTTTTGTGCCTCATCGTGGCCCTGGTTGGTGGACCCGGCGTGGGTGTTTTGGCCGTTGGT
>NZ_JABUFE010000040.1 GCF_013315265.1 Parasulfitobacter algicola
CAAAAACGGTCGATACTGGTGAAAAACTCCGCCCATTTTCGAGGGCAGTACTGACAGCCGCCCATTTGCGGGTATTCTCTTGCTTGAGCGAGATTGATGACACACGCGAGGACGACCAGTTGGCTAATGTGGAAGATCAAGATTTCTCTGGTGCTAAGATTGCTCTGATATGCGGTGGGGCTGTTCTGACCTATCGCAGAGACGATAAGCCAAACATTCCTTACCCGGACCAATGGGACTTGGCTGGTGGGGGTAGAGAAGATGCCGAAACCCCTGAACAATGCGCTATTCGTGAGACAAACGAGGAATTCGGGCTTGCCATCGAGGCCTCCCGCATCTTTTGGAAGCGTCGATACCCCCACGCTCTAAACCCTACTGAGGGAGCTTTCTTCATGGTCGCCGAGATTGCTGGTGCTGAGATTGATGCAATTTGCTTCGGCAATGAAGGACAATACTGGCAAATGATGGACTTCCAAGAGTTCCTTCATCATCCAAACGCTGTTGCACCTCTTAGGGATCGGTTGGGCCACTTTCTGGCGCAGTGGCGAGACCTTAAAGACGAATGACCGCGAACTTTTCATATAGGGTCTTTTGTCGGTTACGCGGGAACTTGCGGTTGAGCCAAAAAGCGCTGATACCGAACAATAATTTCGACCTTGATCGGGGTCTTGTTGGCTGATTCAATTCTCCCGGACATGGGGAGGATTTGAAGATGATGGGACGGTTGGAAGCGCAGGAGAACCTGTTTTATCGGTTTCGGATCGAGGATCATGTCCCGCAAGATCACTTACTCCGCCGGATCGACTGGCTGTTGGACTTCGACGGGATCCGCGCTGACCTCGCCGAGCTTTATAGCCACACAGGCCGCCCCTCGGTTGATCCCGAACTCATGTTGCGGATGCTGCTGGTTGGCTATCTTTATGGCATTCGATCTGAGCGGCGGCTGGTCGAAGAGGTCCACCTCAATCTGGCGTACCGGTGGTTTTGCAAACTGGGCCTGGAAGGCCGTGTGCCGGACCGCTCGACCTTCTCAAAGAATCGGCATGGTCGCTTTGCCGATGGTGATATCATGCGCCGTCTGTTTGAGAGCGTCGTGGAGAAATGCGTCGGATTTGGCTTTGTCGGCGGGACCGACGCGGCTGTTGACGGCAGCACGATTGAGGCGGATGCCAACAGGGATCGCAAGGATGCCCCGCATGAGATCGAGAAGCTGTGGTCGCGCAAGGAACAGGTGCAGCGCCCCGTCGCGGAATACCTTGCAAAGCTGGCCGATGCAGATCAGCCTACATCGCCCGGACCGAAGAAGAAGCCACCAAAGTACTTGTCAGAGACTGATCCTGAAGCCGCTTGGTCCCTAAAGGAAGGGCCAGGGCGCTTCAGCTATGAGACCAACTACCTGGTCGACACCGATCACGGGATCATCATGGATGTCGAGGCAACGCCCGCGCGCCTTTCACAAGAGATCATCGCAACCAAAACAATGCTGGAACGCAGTGCGAAACGGCATGACTTTCAGCCCGACCGGATCGCGGCGGACGGATCATATGGCACAGGCCCGTTTCTGGCGTGGCTGCTCAAACGCAATGTCACGCCGCACATTCCCGTGCTGGACCGCAAGCATCAAACGAATGGCAAATACGACATCAGCCACTTCCAATATGATGCAGAACGGGACAGCTTTACCTGTCTTGAGGGGCACGAGATGCCACTGCGGCGGATCAAGAAAGCCGACAGGATCAAAAGCTACTTCGCCAGCAAGGAAACCTGTGGTGAGTGTCCGATCCGAAAAGCTTGCACCGACGCGCCATTCCGCACTGTCACCCGTCACATGGACGAAGAGGCGCGCCAGACCGTCCGAGATCTGAAGCACACATGGCAATATGACGAGAGCCGACGACGACGCAAAAGGGTAGAGATGTTGTTCGCCCATTTGAAACGACATCTCGGCCTGAGACGCCTCCGGCTCAGAGGCCTGAAAGGAGCCAACGAAGAATTCCTCCTCGCAGCAACCGCACAAAACCTAAAACGTATGGTCAAAATGGTTCCAGGCTGATGAGCAAAGCCAACCCCCACGCCACCCGTCAAAAACAATGCCTTTGCCCGCAATCACAGCGGCTTGAGAAGCCTTGGGCAGCCCAAACACAACATCTAGTAGGTCGAGTTTTTCACCTAAATCG
>NZ_JABUFE010000041.1 GCF_013315265.1 Parasulfitobacter algicola
ATGGCAATATCCTGGCCATTTCGGATCTGACCGACCCCAACTCGCTTATCGACGATATCGTGATCGTCTGATAAAAACAGGGCGAACAAAAAGGGGGGTAATAGAATTTTCTATCACCCTTCTATCATAGGTAAACGCACTCAAAATCTTTCTACTTAAGCGAATATATAGCTATAGCATTGAGCGTATTACCTCCTGTTTTTACTTAAAACTTAATTTATGTTGACAAAAAACATCCCTTAGGCCGGTATTCAATTTAATCAAGCGCATTAACTATAATGTGATATGAATCAAAGGTTTAAGCATGATCAAAACTCTCGATGAAATCTTCCACAACTATAAGCATAATACAGTACTAGCAGATTTTGCATCTATGAAGTCCGTTTCGGCGCAATTACGCGCAAATATTGTTGGCACACCGGATGGCGATGACTTGGATGGTACTGAAAACGCTGACTCTATCAGCGGAGGTGCTGGAAACGACACCATCTCAGGCAATGGTGGGAATGACACCATTCAAGGTGGTGATGACAGTGACTGGCGCTTGAGTGGTGATGATGGAGACGATCTGATTTTTGGCGGACAAGGCCGTGATAACCTGTACGGCGGTAATGGTAGTGACACGCTGAATGGTGGCACTGAAAGCGACTCTCTTAATGGTGACAATGGTAATGATCTTCTAAACGGAGATGAAGGTGATGATCGGCTCTATGGCGGAGATGGTAACGATACGCTGAATGGTGGCGCGGATGATGATGAACTTGACGGAGGGGATGGAGACGACTCGCTCAATGGCGGAGCTGGTGATGACGAGTTGGAAGGTGGTGCAGGGGCAGATACGATTAATGGTGGTGATGGTATTGATACCGTAAGCTATTTTGATTTCAGAATAGATGAGGGCATCGTTTTGGATCTTGAAAATGGGATTCTTACCGGGGGCGGTGCAACAGGTGATGTTCTGATCAACATCGAAGTTTACGAAGGATCGGATGATGAGGATCAGATGCTTGGCAGCAGCGGAGCGGATTCCCTTGATGGTGGTCGAGGCAATGACACGCTGGATGGCAGAGGTGGTGACGATACCCTAGATGGGGGTTGGGGCGACGATACAGTCACTGGCGGTATTGGCAATGACAGCCTGGATGGCGGTAATGATAATGATACTGTTACAGGTGGTGTCGGGAACGATACAATCGATGGGTCAAGTGGTAATGATGTTCTTCACGGTGATAGTGGTGATGACTCTGTCAGTGGCAGTAACGGCGAAGACTTTATCACAGGTGGTGCCGGTCAAGACACTGTAGAAGGCGGTGGCGACAACGACACGATTGATGCCGGGGACGGCAATGACTCAGTTAGTGGTGGTAACGGCGACGATGTGCTGAACGGGGGTGATGGCAACGACACGATCAGTGGCGGCAACGGCGCCGATATTCTTCTTGGTGGCGCGGGTGATGATACCATTGAAGGGGGGAATGATAATGACACAATTCGTGGTGGTGCCGGGGCAGATTCGATTTCAGGTGGTATTGGTGTTGATGTCGTAAGCTATGTCGATTCGGATGCTGGGGTGACTGTATCGCTTGATTTCTTTGACGGCGGTCCCGGTGTAGGTGGCCACGCAGAAGGTGACACTTTTTACCTGATTGAGAATGTGGCAGGTAGCCAATTTGGCGATAGTCTAACAGGTGGGACGGGTGAAAATCTTTTGTTAGGACTTGGGGGAGATGATCAGCTTTACGGCCTTGACGGTTCTGACACTTTAAGTGGCGGTTCTGGTTCTGACGTTTTGGACGGTGGTTTGGGTTTTGA
>NZ_JABUFE010000042.1 GCF_013315265.1 Parasulfitobacter algicola
CTTGCGATCTATTTGTCGAGATCATGAAAGCCGCCATTGGCGCGCTTGCAGAGAAATGGCGCTTTTGTCCCGCGATGTGTGAGTTCGACGAAGCCAGGAGTTCGCGCTCGCAGCGAATGACCGCTAGGCGGGCTGCGACTGCAGCATAGCGATTGGGTGGTGAATGTCTCTTATGGGCCGTCCGCGATTGGTTTCCGCGGTCATGCTGATAAGATGCTGCAATGCGTGTGAGGTCTGCGAAGAGCCCTCTCAAGACATTGATGGACTGGAAGTCACAAAAAGAAGACCGAACTCTCTATCGCGTAAACTACAGATCAGGATCAATATCCGTAGCGCTGTAACACTAAGCCTCTGATCTGATCTTACTCGACATTTATAAGGGCGGATTGCGGGCTAGACGGCTGACCGCCTTTTGTTCCACCACGCCCACAGTGCAAGTAAAATCACGCCATAGATCGTCTCGGGCGAGAGCACGAGCGCAAGCAGTGGATCATAAGCGCTTTCGGCGCCTACAAGGGCTGTTTCCTCAGAAGCTACCTCGCCACCATTTGCGATGGTTATCGTTTGATCCAGTGTTACCGCCGCATCCCACAGTCCATGCATGATGATCGATGGCCACAGTGATCCCGTCCAAAGTACGAGCGCACCGAGGAAAACACCGCCGCCAATCGCGCCTGAAATCTGGAATAAGGTGATTTCCAATGGTTGCCCGCCCATCCAGTTCACAAAGTGGAACAGTCCAAAAATGACGGCGGCAACCAAGACAGCGGCAATGGCGGGCAATTTCGACCGCAAACCGTGCAATAGCACGCCGCGAAACAAAAGCTCTTCAAAGAAGCCGACGATGAGGGCTGCAAAACTTGCGACCCCTACTGTCCCCCATTGCGCGGGCGTCAGCGCAAAGTCATCATTCTCTAGAAGGGCGGTACCGTAGGTGACAAAGATCAGCGCAAGAACAAATGCAATGTAAGGCAAAGTGAAAAGCGTCGCGCGCCACCGGGGCATGCTGAGCAGTCCCGTCTCTCGACCCCAGCCGATCAGAAAAACGGCACCAACAAGAACGCTTGCCATTGCAGCCTCGGTCCAAAGGCCATCGGCAAATTCGGATGCACCCTGTTGCTGTCGTCCATGTCCGAACAGATCAGAGGTATCTGCAAAAAGAATTGGCGCAACGAAGTAAACTGCGGCGATCACGAGAACTGCAAGCGCGACAAAAAGGGGCTGCGATGCAGAGAAACTACGAATTTTGTTCATGCGATTGAGCTTAAGGTTGTCTGGAAGAAATTCAATGCAAGGCAGTTGAGCAGCGGATTCGCCGATGTTAACGATCGGTGCCGTGTTGGGTGTTTGGCTGTTCACTAAAGGCAGCTATGTCCCGCGATTTTCCCATTTACAGACTTCGGGATTTTGCGGTTGTAGCGAACGGCCGCTAAGCGGGTTGCGACTGCAGTATCTCCGCTGCGTGTCAAAGGTCGGCTATGGGCCGTACTCATCGGGATTTTCGGTAGCTACTGCGCTGATGCTGCGCCAGCCTCAACGGCAGCGAAGAGCCCTTACTCCCGGATGCTGCAACTCGCACCAATGTCCGCGATTCAGGCTGCGGCCAAAAACGTGACAGAACCAGACCGAGTTTTGCCAAGGGTTTGTGGCACAAGATTTTTCAATGATTTTGGTGCTACTACCGTTCGGGACAAAAACGGTCGATACTGGTGAAAAACTCCGCCCATTTTCGAGGGCAGTACTGACAGCCGCCCATTTGCGGGTATTC
>NZ_JABUFE010000043.1 GCF_013315265.1 Parasulfitobacter algicola
GATGAGAGACAATGATCCCGAAGAGCGGGAATAAAACGATGAAATGAACTTGACCTAAACGCCCGATTAGAGAAGTGGGCTTTCGCTGAGGCTGCGCCAAGGTCAGCTTTCGAGAAGCGGCGGTGCCAAAAACGGTCGTTACCGCCGGTGGCAGAAACGGTTGAGTTCTGGCACATCCTGCGTTGCGACGAAGTTCCGGAAACAGCTCGAATCGCCCCAGTTATCTGAAGCGCTTCGAGCCTCTGCCTGCGATCACGCCGCCGTCGCCGGAAGCATCTGCGCGGCGCCAATCTGTTGAAACAAGTCCAGCGTGTTCAGTTCGTCCCAGTGTTCGACGAACTTGCCGTTCTTGACGCGCCAAATGTCGATGGAGCGCATCGAGATGGCCGATCCCGTCGCAGCGTAGCCCATGAACGGGCCATCATGGGTGCCAGAATAAGTATATCGTCCGATCACTGTCTGGGTTTCCACATCGGCAATAACGCTTTGGGCAGTCACCGTCAGATCGGGCACCGCGGACATGAAGTGACCGAAGAAGCCGATGACGCCTTCGAGGCCCTGTTCGACGTAGGGATTGTGGTTGATGTAGCTCGGCGCGACCAGATCGGCGAAGCGGGTGGCGTCGCCAGAGCTCGCAATTACCGCGAACAAGTTTCCGAGGTCACAGAGATCTTTGTAAAAGTGCATGTCGTTTTCCTTTATACGATACTATTGCGTATCGCATCGTCCATACGATACGCTCCGGTATCGAGTCAATAAGAAAACGGACGGAGAAGCTCATGTCTCAAAAACCCCCCAAGCTCAGAGGCTTTTCTGATGGCGACCCACGTAACAAGCGGATTGACCAGAAAAGATCCGATATTCTCAAGGCAGCGCGCGAGCAGCTATCCGAATTTGGATATGAAGGCATGACGGTCGACGCGATCTCGGCCCGCTCAGGCATCTCGAAAATGACGATCTATCGGCATTTCGGATCGGGAGCAGCGCTCATGGAAGCTCTTATCCTGTCCCTTTTGGACGGCTTTGATTTTGCAAGGAGCGCCCGTCCGGACGGTGCCAATTTGGCTGAAAGCTTGGAACAGTTCGGAATGGGGTTCGGCGCTGCGCTCATGTCCCCGGCCAGCCTGCATCTCTATCAGGCTATTGTGCTTTCATCTGAACGGGCGCCAGCTCTGGCCAAGGCTTTTCAGGAGACGGGCCGATCAGCCGCGCAGGCTGTGGTGGCGAACATGCTGCGCAAGGGGCTGGCCCTTTCGGAACCCGAGGCCGCGCAACGCGCAAGGGAATTCGATGCCTTGGTCCTCGGTGATCTATTTCAAAAGTGCCTGTTGGGACTGTCCGGCTATGACGAAGATGCACATCGCAAACAAGTGAGACGAGCCGTTGATGTCGTGGCGGGAAAACATTAGGAGCCGCGAGGCGATAAACTGCTTAGTCAACTGCGGACATAAACCCCCTGCCACAACCTCCGCGCCAAAAACGGTCGATTTAGGTGAAAAACTCGACCTACTAGATGTTGTGTTTGGGCTGCCCAAGGCTTCTCAAGCCGCTGTGATTGCGG
>NZ_JABUFE010000044.1 GCF_013315265.1 Parasulfitobacter algicola
TTTTTCCACATGGCGTAATCTGGCTCTGCAATTCGAATGGTACACTGTGCCAGCAACCAAATGGAGGAGCTGATAAATGGAGTATTTTGCTGGTTTAGATGTCTCGATGGAAGAGACGCATATTTGTGTGCTGGATCGCGACGGCACGTTGGTGCGCGAAGGTCAGGCGCGTTCTTCGCCAGATGCGATCAATGATTTTCTGGCCGCTGGCCCGGCCTGCGCCGGTGTTGTGTTCGAGACGGGTAGGATGGCACCGATGCTATATCATGGGCTTACTGAATGTGGCATCCCAGTCCAGTGCATTGAAAGCAGACAAGCCTATCAAGCTCTTAAATCCCTGGCCGGACATAAATCAGATCGCAATGACGCGCGTGGCCTGGCCCATCTGGCGCGAACGGGGTTTTACAAACCGACCCATGTCAAATCGCTGTCGGCGCATGCGATCCGGTCGCTGATCGCGGCGCGCAAAAAGCTGGTCGGCCAGCGGGTGACGATCGACAATCAGATCCGTGGCCTGGTCGTCGTATTTGGCGTGCGTCTGCCACGGGCGCTCTCACCCGCCTTCAAAGATGCGGCTTTGAAAGTCAGCGACGGCGTCCCGGGCCTTCATGCTGCATTAAATGGGTTATTTGCGGCGCGCGAAGCGATACTGGCGGCAGTCGCAGCAATTGATGCCGATGTCAAAAAGATGGCTCGTAAGTCCAAAACCTGCGCACGCCTCATGACCGTCCCCGGCTTCGGGCCGATCACGGCTTTAGCATTTGCCGCCGCAATCGATGACCCAATGCGGTTCAAAAAATCCCGCGATGTCGGGCCGTATCTCGGGCTTGTTCCGCGGCGACATCAGTCTGGAGAGATCGACTATATCGGCAGCATTTCAAAGCGGGGAGATACGAGAGTACGAACGCTTTTGTACGAAGCGGCCAATGTCATGCTAACAAGGTATGCCGGGCAACTCAAACTCAAGAAATGGGCGCTCGCAGTAGGCGCACGTTCAACAATGCGAAAGGCCCGCGTGGCCCTGGCCAGACGTCTTGCAATCATCCTTCACGCCATGATGCGTGATCAAACTGAATTCCAGATTGCATAAAAATCACTGAGAACAACGAACGAGGATTCCAAACTCCAGTTCCCGACGGGAACGATGCCCGAGGGAGGGCGTAGGACACGGCGTCGATTCTGTAGCAACAGCCATCACAAACGGCATGATTGCGGTTTCCACCTTGCCGACCCACACCCAGCCAACCCCATCATGAACCTCAGAGTTCGAAGAGAACAAAGGTAACCTCAGACATCGACAAACAGGAATTTTGGAAAACAGACATTGACGGATTAGAGAACA
>NZ_JABUFE010000045.1 GCF_013315265.1 Parasulfitobacter algicola
GCTTCTCTAATTGGGTGTTTGGGTCAAGCTCGTTTTCCTTCTTTCCTTTGGGTCTTTGTCACTCATCCGGGTCACGCTTCTCTTCGCAGTCTGACTGATGACCTGATATCATCGCTGCACGCATGTGTCGGATTGGCAGTGGAGAGCCTCGCTTTGGGACGCGCTTCTCGTTGCGCAGCAGCCATATTCGGCTTCTTCCACAGACCTCGTCCGGTGAGGGACGACCCCGTTCAGTTTGGGCGTTGGGTAGTTACATCATGCCACACCCTCCACCTTCTCTGGACGGAATTCAGTGCCATCAGTCCACATGCGATGCAACAGAACAGCGAGTTTTCGTGCGACGGCGACGACCGCACGGCGTCTGCCTTTCGTTCGCATTAAACGCATTCCCCATGATTTGATTTGTGATCCGGCCATCGTGCGCATCAGCAACGAATTGGCTGCTGCATAGAGGGTTGCACGGACATCGCGGTCTCCCGCTCGGGATATGCGACCTGGGTTGTCGTGCTCGCCTGATTGATATCGTCGAGGCGTAAGGCCAAAATGCGCGCCGACGGTTCGAGAACTTTTGAAGCGAGCAGGATCATCAATGGCGGCCTTGAAAGTAAGCGCCGCAATCGGGCCAACGCCCGGAACAGTCATCATCCGCAGGCAGACGTCATCATTGCGGGCAGCACGTTTGACCCGCCGATCTAGGGCAAGATAGTTTTTGTATATCGCGACACGTGCGTCCAGCAACGGCAGCATGGCCTGAGACAATACTTCATCGGCTGCAATCAAAGGGCGCACGAGGTCATCGAAGCTGCCATGTTGGACAGTTTTTGGAAGGCGCAGTCCGAAGATCTTCAATAACCCGCGAACCTCGTTTGCCAGATCAATGGTTTTGTTGAGCAAGGCTTTGCGGCAGCTCAACAGAGCGCGTATGTCGTGGGCCTCGCGGCTCTTCATGTGAACCGGGCTGAACCAACCTGTCCGCAATATTTGCGCGATTCCTCGGGCATCGTTCTTATCTGTTTTGTTGCGCATCGCCGACAGTGCCGCGCTGACCTGTCGGGCTTCCATGCAGGCAACGTCGAAACCATCATTGGTCAATCCATAGAAAAGATGTTGGCTCATGGTGCCCGCTTCAAAACCGATCCGAACAATCGGATGAGCGAAGCCTTTCAAGCAACGCGTGATCTCATCGACATCACATCCCAACTCGCGCTCGAGAATGATCGTGCCTTTGCTATCCACAATGCAAAGCGCACATGACCTTAGCGAAACATCCAGTCCAACGTAGTATTCCATCGTCTAT
>NZ_JABUFE010000046.1 GCF_013315265.1 Parasulfitobacter algicola
TTTATCAGCTCCTCCATTTGGTTGCTGGCACAGTGTACCATTCGAATTGCAGAGCCAGATTACGCCATGTGGAAAAACAACGTGTTGCTGGCGCAGAAAGTAGTTCGTTGAACGGGGTGCGAGCACCTTTCTGATCATGCTTTTCGCGTTTGCTGCGGTGCAGGAAAGATCTTGGCGCGTTTGCGGAGGTTTTGGGCGGTTGCGGCGAAGATAGAGTAAGAATGGACCGTGGCCCCAGTGGGGCCGCGTAAGCCGTTCGAACCGTTTGCGCCGCATGGGCCACGTAATCGGAGGCGACCCAGTCCAAGGATGCGCTTGAGGTGGGCAAAGAGCATCTCAACTTTCTTTCGGAGCTTCATCGAGATGTCGTACTGGCGGGTCTTGGCGATATCGCGGGCGACCTGGCGGGCGTCTTCGTGTTCTTCGCGGGTGATCTTGCGCGCGTCGGCGTTGGGGCAGCACTTGGCTTTGGAAGGGCAAACCTGACAGACCTCCTTCAACGCACGATAGCGCGCTGTACCCTTGCCGGTCGGTCCTCGGTTCGGGTCCGAGTAGTTGCGACGGAATTGTTTGAGGGCGTGGCCCTCGGGGCAGATGTACTGGTCGTTCTCTGCATCCCACTCAAAGTCTGCCCTCGTCCAGGTTCCGTCGTTGCGTCCGGACTTGTCGAACACAGGAATGTGCGGCGCGATCTTGCGGTCGACCAGCCAACCTAGCAGCGGCCCGGTGCCATAGGCGGTATCCGCGATCAGACGTTCGGGATGCAGATCGAACTTCGCCTTCACACGGTTCAGCATGGTCTTGGTCGATCCAACCTCTGCCTGCCGGATTGAGCGCGTGGCTTCCACATCGACGATGACGCCATGATCCGTATCGATCAGATAGTTGTCTGAATAGCTAAAGAAGGCAGGGCCTTTACGGGCTGCCATCCACTGACTTGCCGGGTCAGAATGCGAAGTAAATTTGGGCTGGACCTCGCTCGCGGCTCCAAATGCCGCCTCATCCAGCGTATCGAGATACTCGCGTACGGCGCGGGGCGCATCAGACGGCTCAATGGTTGCGGCATCCCATTCTTCCTTCGGCGTCGAGTTCTGCTTGTTGGCATCTGCTTCGATCAGGCTGGCGTCCACTGCCATGCGCGGCCCACTGGCGAGACCTTCCGCAATGCAACGGGCCACCGTCGTCTCGAACACATGGCGTAGCAGGTCACTCTCACGGAAGCGACCATGGCGGTTCTTAGAAAACGTCGAATGATCAGGG
>NZ_JABUFE010000047.1 GCF_013315265.1 Parasulfitobacter algicola
TATCGATTATATTACTCGACGATTTTTGAGACGACGCCGGCGCCGACGGTGCGGCCGCCTTCGCGGATCGCGAACCGCAGACCCTGCTCCATCGCGATCGGTGCGATCAGTTCAACGCCAAAGCTGACGTTATCGCCCGGCATCACCATTTCCGTGCCTTCAGCCAACTGAACTGTCCCTGTCACATCTGTCGTCCGGAAGTAAAACTGCGGCCGATAGTTGGCAAAGAACGGCGTGTGACGGCCACCCTCTTCCTTGGTCAGAATATAGGCTTCGGCTTCGAACTTTGTGTGCGGTGTCACGGATCCGGGCTTACACAGCACCTGACCACGCTCAACGCCTTCACGGTCGATCCCGCGCAGAAGTGCGCCGATGTTGTCACCCGCTTCACCGCGATCCAGCAGTTTGCGGAACATTTCAACGCCCGTACAGGTCGTCTTTTTCGTATCACGAATACCAACGATTTCGATCTCGTCGCCTACGTTGATCACACCGCGTTCCACACGACCCGTCACAACCGTTCCACGACCAGAGATCGAGAACACGTCTTCAACAGGCATCAGAAACGGCTGGTCAATCGCACGCTCTGGTGTTGGGATCCATTCGTCCACAGCTGCCATCAGCTTGCGAATACTGTCTTCGCCGATGGCGTTGTCACGGCCTTCCATTGCAGCCAGCGCAGACCCCGGAATGACAGGGATGTCATCGCCAGGATACTCATAGCTGGACAGCAGCTCGCGGATTTCCATTTCAACCAGCTCAAGCAGCTCTTCGTCGTCCACCTGATCAACCTTGTTCATGTACACAACCATCGTCGGAATACCAACCTGGCGGCCCAAAAGGATGTGTTCACGGGTCTGTGGCATCGGGCCGTCAGCGGCGTTCACCACCAGAATGGCACCATCCATCTGCGCCGCACCTGTGATCATGTTCTTCACATAATCCGCGTGGCCCGGGCAATCAACATGGGCATAGTGACGGGCGTCCGTCTCATACTCAACATGCGCCGTCGAGATCGTGATCCCGCGCGCTTTCTCTTCCGGCGCACCATCAATCTGGTCATAGGCCTTGAAGTCACCAAAATACTTCGTAATCGCTGCCGTCAACGTCGTCTTGCCGTGGTCAACATGACCAATCGTACCGATGTTAACATGCGGTTTATTACGCTCAAACTTTTCCTTTGCCAT
>NZ_JABUFE010000048.1 GCF_013315265.1 Parasulfitobacter algicola
CACGGTAAAACTTTAGAACGGACACATTTCCCGGAACGTTTCCAGAGGATATTCACAGACGTTTTATCGCCGCAGCCAGCACTATGATTGCAGAATCCAGCTTGGTCTGCCTTTTGATACCCAGCCTTAAAACAGCAAATGCCGCCTTAAGGCCTGCCTGTTTTCGAAGCCTGGTAAATCTTGAAAGCTGCATGCGGCATTCAGGCGTAAGCATCTCTTTGCATTTTTCCAGACTGAGGATATTTGCATCAATCCAAGTGCGAAACGTTCCGTTTACAACTGCCTTAAGGCGCTCTATTTTTGCAAAACTATTTAGATTTGAACCAAAGCTATTCTGTCCATGTTGCCGGTATAAAACCATAGGTTTTGAATCATAGATAACTTTACCATTGGCACCGGAAATAAGCAGATAGAGCCACCAGTCATGGCCGATAACATTATGATCCGGCCCAGCCTTTTTCACTAGATTAACTGCAGCACTGTTCATCGCCATCGTATTCCCGCCCGCTATGCTTTGAACCAAAGCATTGGAAAATGAAGGCGAGTGCGAAAACCTTTTCGAATACCTGATCGGCTTTGCCTTATCGTTCACAATGATAGTGCGACCACCATATAAAACAGGTTCTTGCGCTGAAAACCTCGCTATTATTTCAATAATATGTTCAATTTTTTCAGGTAACCAAATATCATCCTGATCAGAAAGCATTACAAAATTTTTATGCACATCTATTCGGCATAGGAGCGATAAAAAATTTTGTGAAGATCCTTCTTTCGGCCCTTGGAAAATTTCGACATCGTGATTTGGATATTTACTTTTGAAATCGTTAAGTATTTGCAACGTATTATCTGTCGATCCGTCGTCGCTTACCAGAAGCGACCAATTTTTATAACTTTGATTTATGAAAGATTGCAGTTGATCTTCCAGAAAACGAGAGCCGTTATAAGTCGCCATTAGTATTTTAACATGCCGACCTTGATCCATTACTCTGCTGCTCATCTGTTATATCGTGAAAAAGAGATAGCGATAATTATCACCGTTTAACCCAATCTTTCTGATAGATATAGAAGCTAGAAACCGATTTAAGTATTTACAGATTTGTCACAATAAAAAATCCAGCCTGGTTCAGACCGAACATAGTTGCTTTTGCGGCCCTTTTATA
>NZ_JABUFE010000049.1 GCF_013315265.1 Parasulfitobacter algicola
AATGTCCTGTGTGGAAAGCTTCTGCATAGCAAGACATTTTTGAAGCTGATTTAGCACTGGTCAGAAGCAGACGTGTGTCCGGCCTGTTTGCGCAGCACACGCGGCTGCTGGCCTTGATGGTTTCCGCAGACCAAGTCCCATACGGGTCATGCGGACAACAATTGTGTCCTGGACATTCGACGGGGTGTCTTGGTTGGCGGGCTGACGGTGCTCCATCATTTCAATGGTCTTGCTGTCTCGTGTGTTCTTTTCTCCTTCGGTCAGGCAGTGTGGGGCCGATAGTATTCATTCTTGGTTAGCACGGCCCAGACAATTCGAGCTGTTTTGTTGGCCATTGCTACTGTTGCCAACCGAGGCGGTTTGCGGGTGAGCAGATCTATGGCCCAAGGGTCGACACGATCAGGGTTCACTTTCATTTGACGCAATCGGGCGGTCATCCCGGTGACAAGCAAGCGCCGGATATATCGGTCGCCCATCTTCGTGATCCGACCCAATCGTTCCTTTCCCCCGCTGGATCGGTTTAGTGGGGTCAAGCCCAGCCACGCTGCAAACTGCCGACCATTCTTGAACTGCTTGGCGTCGCCAACGGTTGCAACAATAGCTGATGCTGTCACAGGTCCAATCCCTGGTATTGTGCGCAACAGCATCACGCGCTTGTCCAGTTTCGAATGCAAACGCATGCGTAGCTCGTACCAGCGGAGGCGAAGATGCATGGCGACAAGTTGATGACTAAGCTGCTTGAGAACATCTATCGCAATCTCAGGCAGGGCTGGTCTATCTCCGTCCAGAATACTCTTGGCAAATTTGACCGCACTTCCTGTACCCTGCGCAATGATGATGCCAAACTCGACCAACAGGCTGCGCAGCATGTTGCTGAGCTGGGTCCGTTGCCTGACAATCAAATCGCGGGCGCGATGCAGAAACAGAACCGCCTGTTGCGCTTCAGACTTTGGCGCAACGAACCGCATCGTCGGACGTGTCACTGCCTCACAGATCGCTTCGGCATCAACCGCATCAGATTTGCCGCGCTTGACATATGGCTTCACGTAATTGGCCGGGATCAACCGAACGTCATGGCCGAGCTTTGAGAGTTCCCGTGCCCAATGATGGCTGGACCCGCATGCTTCCATCCCAACCAAACATGGTTCTAGTT
>NZ_JABUFE010000004.1 GCF_013315265.1 Parasulfitobacter algicola
ACAGCGGCGCGGTCACATTGCGCGATCTGGCCCGGCAGCTGAATGTCTCAGAACAGACCCTGCATCGCGCGATCCATGGCGTACGGAAGTAGCCTACGTCCCTGATTTACGTCTCATACCCCTCGGGCAGTGGTCCTTCTGGGACATCTACTCCTTCGCGATATCGGGCACACAGATCATCCCAAAGCCAATACATCAGATTTTCGCCAAAGCTTTTATCCTTGGGGCGCAGTTCATCCGCACCTTTGGCCCAAGTCACCATGTTGCAGTTTTGTTCGGAACACCAATAGTAATATTCCCAATGAGCCTGCGACATCAGAGCGGTTTCCTTAACGCCAAACGCATTGATCAGGCGACGACCTCTTAAGTCATCTTCCTTTATCTCGTGTGGGCGGCCTTGTATGAGTTTTGGAACATAGCGTTTTGATATCTTTGGAATGATAAACCCAGGAAACTCAGCACCAGCCTTTTTTCTCTTTCTCTCATCTTTTGCAAGAGCGATCATAATTGCTGTATCAAGACTGGCCCACAGTTTTGGTTGATGGCGCTTGATGTCAGCTTGCTCAACCAGTTCTTCCAAATTTACCAATTTACGCTCTACAAGCCAGTCCAAATATTTCCAATGCCGCTTTGGCATAACAACTGTTTCTTGAGCACCACGCGCGTTTACGAGCTGCCTTCCAACTTGTTCATCACTCGACGTGTTTTTAAGTGCCTTTGCTACAATTTCTTCTATATCGTCCACAGTCAAATTATATCAGAATATCGGCGTTATCTCAATCACTTTTGCCCGATATTAAATGTCGATATCTGGGTCTTTATCCTTCTTCTGATATATTTCTTCAGCACGAGCAGGATCATTGGTTTCCTCAATCCAACGAATAGCCTCATTCACTTGAGGAAGTTCGACTTTCTTAAGCCAGCCGCTATCGTATTGGGCAAGAATTTCGCCTTTATGATAGATTTCAAGTTGAACAACATTTGTACCTTCGAGGGGATATTCCTCTTTTTCCCCCGTTTCTAGACTATATCGGTAATGTACATCTCCATCCTTTGCCGGATAGATTCCCGCGTCACTGATGCCGGGTGGCATATCGAGTGGCTGGATATCTAACTCAAACTCGACTGTGTTTTGCTGATTTTCTGACGTTTGCGATATCTCAGGGGTTTCGTTCCAGGATCGTTTAATCCCGGAGGCTCCGCTTGGGGCAAGATTTGGCGCGGGCTTTTGAGCCCAACTGGGTTTTGGCGGTGTGGGTTGCGCATTATCCTGATCCCGAATGTCTTGGTCCGATTGGTCCTTCAGAATCTCCTCGACAGATTTGGTTTCCCAGGATCGCATGTTGAACTCGGCTTTGGCCCGCCCTTTGGCGGCCGCATATCCGTCTTTAGAAGGATCTTTTGTCATTGGGGGTCTCCTTATTCAGCAGGGGCGGCTGCAGCGGGTGGTTCTGCTGCACTTTGCGGTGATCGGGTTATCTTTGGCTCAGCAGCATCCGCACCGTAGAGATTGGCTCCAAGTTTTTTCAAAGCCGGGTCTTTGAACCAGGGCCGTTTATGAGCGATGATCGGGTCCATATTCTCGACAAAGAGAAGCTGATTGTCTGCCGACAGCCGCATCAACTCATCTGGATAGGCCAGCTTGCGTTGGGCAGCCGCGCGGGTGTCGGTGTTCCCTGTTGAGTTGGACGACCCACCCCCTGTTGCACCGCTGGAACTGCTAAAGGTCGCCGACACCGCCGTGCTGAAGTTCCAAACCGTTGTGTCCCCGCAAAGCGCAGAAAAGTATTCTGCCGTCATCCGGTCCCGACTGCCAAAATACTGCACCACGCCGGAATTGCCGATAAAGGTTTCCCAGCCTTCGCCGTAAAGCGATTTCAATTGGCTACAATCCTGCACGATCCCCCACAGCTGCAAACCAAAACCCGCCATCAAGGAATAGGCCTGTTCGATCATTGTCAAACGCCCAAGGGAGGGCAACTCATCCAGCAGGAACAACACCGGTTTAGCCGGTTTGGTCGCGATGTCGCGCGCGTTGACCGTGACCGCCTGCTGCACCAGTGATCGCAACCACCGGCTAAAGGTGTGCAACCGATCAGCGGGCAGCACCAGATAGACTGTCATGGGGCTGGCTTTCAGATCGTCGAACGCAAAATCCGATTGCGACAGGCTGTCACGCAGTTTGGTACTGTCCAGGAAATGCGTCTGAGCCTGCGCCGTGGCCAGCACATTCGACATCAGCTTGGTTTCCTTTTGCAGACACCGCTCACCTGTACTGCGCACGATATGATGGGGCGAGTGCGTCATATGGGCGAAGAGTTTCTTCAGTGTTTCACTGTTTTGCAATAAAAGGTCGCGCACCCGGCCAAGATGCCGCTGGCCGTCTTCTTCAGGATCAGTGGCCACAAACAGAATGATCCCCTGGATCAGCGCCTTGGCTTCTTCTATCCAGAATTGATCCCCATGATTGTCCGCAATCACCAGGGCATCGGCCAACAGCATCGCGTTTTCTGCGATATCCAGATCGCCTTCAACCAACCAATCCATCGGATTGAACCTGGCCGTGTCCAGGCCTGTATCCGAGGCGATGCCCCAGGGATCAACAACGTGCACCTTCTGTCCCAGCTTCTGACGTGCTTTGGCGGTGATCAGGGCATTCTCGCCCTTTGGATCAATCACCAGCATCGATCCTTGGTAGGTCAACAGATTTGGAATGATCTGTGTTGTGCCTTTGCCGGAGCGCGTGGGGGCGATGGTCAGAAGGTGGCGGTCCCCTTGATATGAGATGTCAGTCTGGCTACTGCTGTCGCCAAATTTACCAAGATGAATACCAGCCACGCCAATCAGTTTGTTGGCGACCAAATCGGGTCTTGTCGCCCATTTAGCAGAGCCGAAGGTCGTGGGGATGCGTGACAAAGACCGCACGCCGCGCGCGAGCCAATAAAAAAGGCCAAACAAAAAACCAGCAATCGCAACATTACCGGCCAGCACCCATCCAAGATTGCCAGTGTGAAACATACCGATCAAAACCGCAACGCCGAACATTAACATCAAAGTTACAACACGGGCTTCACGGCCCTGAGGTGATAAAATCCAACCGAGCGCGAACCCAATGCCGGACGGAATTGCCATCAACAACACACGATAAAAAATTATCCCACCAGTGGATTGCCGCGTGTAAGGGTCATAAAACCAGCTTTCAAACACAGATCGCGCGTCGGCAGATTGGCTTGCGATAAGCACAAGACTACTGGCAGCCAAAACGGCTGTTACAAATTGTGACCGGGTCATGAAAAGATCTCCTTGAGGGGTTATTGAGGTGAGGACGAGACTTAGAGGGATAAATCAGGACCGCGTGATCGCGTCCTGGGTCGGGTGTTGTTCTGTGTGAGGTCGTTGGTCGGTTTTGCTGCGATGCGCAGACTATGCATGATGTCGCGGGCCAGCACCCTGCGGTCCTGGCGCTGCTGATCGCGCAGTTTTATAAATTTCTTCTGTAATTTGCGCCGATCCTGCATCTGATCGAGGACCAGCTGGTCGCGTTGCGCTTGATCGCGTTTGGCACAGCGCATTGTGTCAAGTTCGTTCTCGGATTGAATGATTTTGGCCTTGCCGGTCAGCCGGTCAAACAGACCACGAACGCCCTTGTTCAGCCGATCAGATCGGGCGTTGGTTTCTTCGATCCAGCGTTTGTCTTGTCCGTCTTTCAGGCGTTGCCGTTCGGCGCGATGCGCTCTGGTCATGGCACGATGGTCATCGCGCAGCGGGTCGAGATCGCGATCATGACGGTCTTTGATTTGGTTGATGTAACCTCGCATCTGATCCGTGACTTTGGAACGAATGATGGATTTGGCGTCATCAACAGATGGCAGATTGTCCGGCGAACCCAGCTTGGCTTTGACCTCCTTGGCTTTCAGGCCCGTCCATTTGGCGATGGCATAGACATTGCCATCGACATCCAAGGCGACAAAGCCGCGCCGGTCGCCCTTGGCCAGGAAATAGCCGCGCTCTTCCAAAGCATTCTTGAAGCCGATCTGGCTGTCACACCGTTCCCAGGCGTGTTGAAACACCTGCTTGATTTCCCTGGGATCGAGGCTTTGGCGTTTGGCCTGTTGCCATTCTTCCAGAGTGAAATTCAGCGGGCTTTTATTGCCGTATGTAGCCAACCCATCCGGGAGCACCCAGCCATGATCCAGAAACAAATCACGCGACAGATCGCGCAGCTTGGTTTTGAAATGCGGCAGATTGATTGCCTTCATCTCATCAATATCAATCCGCGACCACACCACATGGGCATGCCGTCTGCCGTCTTTCTCATGGATGACAATAGCGCGGGGCTGACCGCTAAGACCCAGCTTTTCTTCAGCGCGGTTGGCCGCGTCTAGAAATTGATCTTCAGTCGCGATATGATCTTGCGGTGGATTAAGACTGAGTGAAAACATGTATTGCTGACAACGTGTGGCTTTAGAAATGGCGTGGGTTTCTAACAAGGCACCGTGTAAGTCATTGGATACGAATCCCCTCAACTCTAAGATGTAAATGTGATCGTTGTCACGCGCATTCATCAGGTGATCCGCCAGAGCCGATGCGCCCGCGCGCTGTGAGCCCTTGAGGATCATGGCTTCATCCCCAAAGCCTGCATCAAAGTGACGCGCATCCACGCCACTTCGGCAATGGCGGCATTCAGGTCCGCTTCCAGCTCTTCATCAATGCTGAGCGTGCCTTGGTTCAGATGCTTGGCGATCTGGTTGAGGTTGCTGGCGGTGCGGGTTTGTCCAAGCCGAGCTAGCACTGCAGCCAGAAGCTGTTGCTCCGCAATAGGTGGTTTTTTCCTCTTCCGGTATGTGGGGGCCTCCGAGGCAAAAACCACAGACTTGATATACGACCCAAGCGGCATTGATCCGGCCTGGGCTTCCAGTTGCTGGCGTTCCTGTATCGTGAGGCGCAGTGAAAACGGGGCAAGACGGCTCATGGGCGTGGCCCCCGCAGCTCATCCGCATGGGGCTTGAGCACATCGTGCCAGCGTTCCAACTCTTCAAACAGCTCGTCACATTGATCCGGCGAGAGGAGCGGTTCGGCACTTGCAGAGGCGTGAAAATCGGGTACAGATGAGTTCGAACATTCTCTGTTCGAGCGCGCCAATAAAATCATTTGTGAGACGACACATAGTTCTGCCTTTTGCGACAGACCTTTGCCTTTCCCGTCGATTTTAGTGCATTGGCTCATTCGTTGTTCCTTCCAGTTCGGGCAGGTTTTCTTAACAACCGCTGAAAGCGGCTTGCTCTGAAACCTTGCCACGTGGCGAACGCGGATGGGGGCGAGGCAACGCTATTCGATAGGGGTGGAGCGGCCCGCAGCCGGAGGCGAGGACACGGCCCTATCTAATGGGGTTGCCCGAGGGGGAAGGCCGCGCCTTCACCCTAACGAGACGCAGTGGCGTTCGGTCAAGGCCGAACCCCAAGGAGCCAGGATTTCTCTGGTACGCTAGTGCATCTGCCTGTCTTGATTGGGGATTTTTGTTGACCAGCTAACCGTAGTTCTCGGCCCAAAGCTGACTCCTGCAACATCGTCGAGCGCTGCTGTGCAGCTTCACCAAAGCGGCCATTCGTGCATCTTGGAGTTCGGCCAACGGTTTGATACATGCGCAAAGAAGGACACTCATTTTATGATAGGGTCTAATTGTGCACGAGCTTCCTGCAAATTTTCCGGATCCAGAGGTTGTACTTGCGTTTGAACCTGAAGAGTTGGCGGGCAAATTGCTTTTCTTCCTTCGCGAAAGATGTGAACGCGGCGATCGCGCCTTCAGCATTCACAACTTGATGTTGGAGACAAAGAATTCGGCCGGGCACAATGACAGGACCCCTAGTTATCCAAGAGAATATATAGAGCGAGTTAGCCTGGCTGTTTCAGAAGCTCTGGCATGGCTACAATCTCAGGGCTTTCTTGTGCCGGAACCTGGAAACGAGAGTTGGAAGCTTCTCAGCAGGCGAGCTAAATCTCTAAAAACAGTGACAGATTTCGACCAATATGTGACCGCGCGTCGGTTGCAACGCGATTTACTCCACCCTGAGATTGCCACAAACGTCTGGATCGCATTTGTTCGGGGAGACTATGCTGAGGCCGTATTTAAGGCGATGCGGGCGGTCGAGATTGCAGTTCGTACTGCCGCAGGTTTTCCCGAAGGAGATCATGGCGTCCCAATGATACGCCGCGCCTTCAATCTCAAGGATGGACCACTGCGCGACCCCACACAACAGGACGCCGAGGCCGAAGCATTGATGCACCTTTTTGCGGGGGCCATCGGGTCCTACAAGAACCCGCACTCTCACCGAAATGTATCTATGGATGATGCTCAAGAAGCGATTGAGATTGTTTTGCTCGCTAGCCATCTCTTGCGCATTGTTGATGCTCGCCGGACGTTGGACGGCAAATAGATCACGAGACATCCGAGAAGATCGGACCCTAGCTGCAGTTCAATTTGTTTTGGCCACGCCAAGCCACGACCCTTCGAAACAGAGAATAGCTGTAAGCACGCGCCTTATTAGTGAAAGTATTTTGATCGCGAAAAGGTAGGCACCCGAGGTTCTTTCACGTTTCGCTATCGCGGCGATCGCCTCGTTCTTCGCAGAGTTCATCCCACCACGGGAGTAGTTTTCCAAGTTCATTGGCAAACGGGTAGTCTCGACTTGGATGCGCTGTACCCGCAACCAAATCGTCGTGCACGCCGTCCAAACGCCAGCCCCAATACTTTTTGGTGTTGGATGATTTCAGGGCCTGTAAAAAGGTAGCTTCCGTTGAAGTCGATAATGTGCGCTCAAGTTCCGGAACAGCGACGAAGACGATGGGTTTTCTGTCCGCCTCAGAGATCTCGGGGTCCTTTTCAAGCGCCATTTTCTCTGCGTCTGCCAGAACCTGTTTTCTCAGGGTGTCAGCCAGCACAAGCCAATTGTCCAATGTTAGAACCACTCCGACGGCATCGTCATCGACAGTTCTCCCTGCGTATCCCCTGCGGCAGTGTGAGAAGAACCGCCACAGTTGGAAAACAGCTTTCGTTATGTCTTGATAGCCCCGTACTTCAATGGGGTTTACTCCAAACATTGCTTCCTGTGACATTCGCGTTGCTTTGCACTCGAATGCGACTGAAATCTGTTCACTCTGCTTACAAAGAATATCTGGGGTATCGAGGTTGTTCGGTTTCTTCCGGTAGCTGAATTCTCTTTCCCATTCGAAACCGGGTAAAACTTCAGTAAGGTACCTTGCACAGTAGTCTTCGAACCGTCTTCCGTAGTCGTCTCGGATCGGCCCGCCGCCGCCCACCACGTCATAGAATACACCAGATGTGACTCGCTCAAGGATGAGTTCCGGCAAAGGCGCGCGTATTCGTTCACCCTCTTCGCCAAAGCGCAAGCAGGGGGCCTGCCGAAGAATGCTCGGTTTGTCTGCCGTGTGGATCATTTTGCGTCGCCTGTCTCTTGCCAGAGCCGCAGCCTTTGGAAACGGCATTGCTATCAGCGCCAAGACCCTTTCGACTTCATCCCGCTCGACTCCCATTTTCACCCAAGATCTGTCGTTCCGCACAACAGGGAAGTTGGTCAACGATACGAAGAGCATGAACCCGATTTGTGAAAAACGGTTCAGTGTGATTCCGTGTGCTTTTTCGAATTGCGCGGCACAAGGCCCCTGACCGTAAACAAAGGCGTTGCGGTAAAACTGTGGAATGTTCACAAAGCCACGCTGCCAGTCAAACTGACGCGCAGCAATCCGCCCCATTTCGATAAATATATCTTCACGTTTCTTCTGGACTCGATATTCGACGTTTTCCAACTTGCGGAGCCAGTTCACGCAATCCGTCGCGGCGCCAAAGTGGTCCCAGCGCAAAGTCCTTATCGGGCCGTTCTTTTTCGGCTTGGCCTTTGGAACTGTCATCAACTCGTTTGCCAGCGTCTCGATTTCCCACTTATGTATCGAATGCTCGCTTGGCATCTTCGCACTTATAGCGCCGTCAGGAATGGTTTCCGACAGAATAAATTTGCGCGCCGGGGCGGGGTTTTCTGATTGAAGAATATGTACGGCCCACAAGAGTTGGATAAACTCTTCGTTGCCAGCCCGCGACAACAACTTGTTCAGCTTTTTTCGGTAGTGGTCACGCATCAGCTTGCGTCAGCGAACTTGCTTCACCGCATCCCGAACGGACTTGGCGAACCATTGGTTCAACCCCGCATCCAACGCGAGCCGATAAAACTCTTCGCCTTCCTCCTGCAATCCGTACTTGCGAACAATTGCCCGTGTTCCTTTCGTAATGTCGGTAATGTCGCCTGACGATACCCACTCCGGGTTGCCCACCACCTCTTCAAATTCCGCGATTGCACGTGCGGGTAGCTGCGCGCCGAATAGGAAGTAGCGCAGGTATTTCAGGAAGTGCGGGTGCGTGTAGATTTCATCGCCCTGCCGTCCATTCCTCTCAAACAGCCCTTTGTGAGATGCCTTCAAGCGTCCGATCTGATACTCTGGATCCGACCAATAGCGCAAACGGGCTTCGGGAATGGCACCTCGTTCCGCAAGCGACTTCAACAGGCTCAAGACCAACGGTCCTTGCCGCTTGTATTGCTCATGATTCAGCGCCGATTGATCCAACTCAACGCCGCTGAGGATTTCTAACTCATCTTCGGTAAGCTCAATTGCATAATCCATAACACTGCCCCAGATGTTCGTTTTTCGTTCTGGCGAACCTACGGGGATGCTGAAAGCTTTTCAATCGAAAGGAGTGCTGCTTGGCGGCACAGGCGCCAATGGAATTGCCGACAAAACACCGATCGCCCACTTCGAGGCGTTATTCAGCATTAGTCATCTTTCCCGATCAACAAAGCTTCAACGCTTTCAATGTCAGGCATCGACCGTCCAGCGATCCCTTGCAAGTCACCATGCATCCCAACTGTTGAGGCGATAACCAGGTCAATCTGTTTGGCCCGTAGCGCCCATTGCTTTTCGATAAAGACGCGTTCCTTGCGCAGGTTATCTTGCATATCCTCGAAGCGTTCGACAATTGCATCCATGCGTTGCTTGAATTGTGTCCCGGTCAGATAATCATAAATCATTTCCATCTTGGTTTCCTGACCCATTGCGCGGCCCTTGGCATTTGCTACGTCGAACAAACCTTGGCGCAAGGAGGACGCTAGTGGGACTGCATAGCGCGGTGCACAGACCCAGACGCCGTCAACCATGCCGAAACTGTCAATCCCCTCAGGCAGGGCTTGAGAGGTAATCACAGCCACTTCACATCCCGAAGACCGTTGGTCATCGCGCAGTTTGGCTAGCCAGCCCGCGGTCCAGTTCTTGGTGCGTTTGCTTTCCCATAGGATACTGCCGGCAATGCCACCCGATGCGGTCACGTCTTGGCGCACATCCGCGCCGCTGATGCCTTTGGCAACTGGAACAAAGGTATCCATCGGAAAGGCCGCACCGAGGGTTTCTTCCAAAACAATCTCCGCCGCTTCGCCCTGGGTCTGCATTGAACCTTGCTCGGATTTCTGTTTCAGCGTTTCGATCTGCCGTTTCATGCCCTGCATGACTTGTTCTTGTTCGGCCAGTTTCAATTCGGCCTTCTCATTTGCTTCTCGTGTCAGCTTTTCAGTGAGTGCTGGACGTTCTGCCGCTAGCATTTTTTGCAAAGTAAGCTCCATCTCGGCTTCTTTGTCCTTGAGTTCCTGTTCATGCTTCAACGCAGCGGCTTGCGCCAGTTGAGCCTCTCGCAACTTTTCTTCCTGCGCTTTGATACGTTGCTCAAGAGCGGCATGCTCTGCCGCAGTTTCAGCTTTGGCCGCATCCTTGGCCTGCGCCCGTGCTTCGGCGAGCGCCTTGGTCGCCTGTGCCTCTTGCTTGGCCAGCTCATCTTTGAAAGACGCGCGGAGGTCAGCGAGCATCGGGCCTGCAAGTTGCTCGGTCAATTCAATTTCATGGGAACACTTCGGGCACTGAATCTTCAACTCGGACATGCGCTCACCTCAAAAATTTGCAGAAAACCAAAGCTATCATGGAAAAGTATGCGCCTCCAGAGCGGGTACGCCTAGATGACTCTTTGGCCTCTGTCCGTCGGTTCGAACCTGAAATTCTTCGACCACATTACTTCGACGCGGCGTGTCACGTTGGATTTCTAACAGCCCCGAAGCGTCGCTTGCGAGTTAGGCCAGCTGAAATTCAGAACCGTGTTCAAAGATCCACAGAATTTTAAGTGAATACATAAGCTAGCTGAGTTATTGTCTTTAGCGTGGCTTAAGCACGTTTAATGCCCAGGCATGTAGGCGCAGATTCTAGCGTCTGAAGGAACAGTATGCACCTAAGTGAACTAGAATTAACCAATTTTCGATCCTTCTCTAAAGAGACCACGTATTTCGAGAAGAAACTCACCGTGCTTGTTGGCGAAAATAATGGTGGCAAGAGTAATATTATCGATGCCATGCGACTTCTCACGACGCCGCTTGGCGGCCGCAGAGAAATCTATTGCGAGCAAACCGACGTTCGATTTGGGTCAAGTACCGCAAGCTTTGATTTGAAGGCCAGCTTTAGCGATCTAACACCACCGCAGCAGGGGCGTATGCTTTCGGCAACAACTGACGTGAGCATGGAAGTAGCCTGTTTTGGCCTCACATACGACGCTTCTTCTAGAAAGCATTATGTGCGGCCGACGTTATGGGGTGGGCGCTTTAAAGCCGCTCCTGAGCCTGGCTCTCACGAGATGATCCGCCATGTCTATTTGCCGCCCCTACGTGATGCCAAGCTTGCATTGGCATCCGGCAATCCCACGCGGATAAACGCTCTGCTCAACCACTTTCTTGGAGACCAAGACGCCGCCGATGTGGCAAAGAGTCTTGCCCGCGGTGCCGAAAACCCGATCCTCGGTAACGTTGACAGTGCCGTTGCAAGCGGTCTGGATGTATTGACCGCGGGCGTAAGGCGGCAAAGCGCCGAGTTGGGATTCAACACAAATGAAAGCCTGATCGACATTGCCCGCGACCTCCGGTTCAAACTTGCCGACCACGGTATTTCGCCTGAGGATCTGAAATACTCCGGTCACGGTTATGCCAACCTACTATACATGGCGATTATCGCCGTCGAGCTGGAGAAGACCGACAATGCCGAGTTAACGCTTTTTCTTGTCGAGGAGCCGGAAGCACACCTGCATCCGCAACTTCAGGCCGCTGTTCTGAATTTCCTCGAAGAGCGCGCCGAACAATCCTTCAAACCAAAGAGTGATCCAAATGCGCCCGCAGGAAATTTGCAGGTCGTCGTCGCCACGCACTCTCCGAACCTCTCGGCCTGGGTGCCGAACCGCAACCTCGTCTTCGTCAAATCGATCATCCCTGAAATTGTAACCGAAGAAATCCAAGAGCCTCAGGCAGGCGACGACGACCAATCAGTCGTAGAAACCGAGGCTAGCGCTGAGCCTCAAAGCCATGCCGACGATCCCGCGGACTCGGCGCAAGCGCCGCGACCGGAATCGAGGTGCATCCCTCTCTCGAAGCTTGTTCTCAATGATGAAGAGCGACGCAAGATCGACCGCTATCTCGATGTTACCAAATCCGCGCTCTTGTTCGGGGGACGGGTATTTCTGGTTGAAGGCATTGCCGAAGCACTAATCCTGCCCGCCATCGCAAAGCACCACGTGTTCAAGGGCAAGCCTGAGGATTTTCGCGTCTTTCGGTCAGCCGTCTTTGTACCGATCGATGGCGTCGACTTTCAACCATACGCAAAAGCTCTTCTCTCACCTTACAACGACGTCAGGATCGCCGAGAGGTTGGTGATCCTGACAGATGGCGATGCGCAGTCTGTTGATGAAGGTGCAAAGCGGCCCGGCCAGATCCGCAAAGAAAAGCTGGAGGAACTGGCAAGAGACAATTCGGCTTCTGGCAATCTGGATGTCTGCATCAATACCTATTCGCTTGAGACCGAACTTGTGAACGCCGGAAATGTCGCGGTCATGAAAGAAGTCTATCTCGGCCTGCATCCCAGATCGGAAGAGAAATGGGATACGGCTGTTGCATTGGCAGGCTATGCCAAGGCCAAGGCTGTGCAGAAGATCTTCAAAGACACACCAAAAGGAGACTTCGCCCAGCTTCTGGCCGAGCAGGTCGCAAAATCTGCTGAATTCCAAGTACCACAGTATTTGATCGATGCGATAAAGGCCATTGTCAAATGACGCCAAAGCCTTTCGCGCCTACTGAAGAGCAGCGCGCTGTCATTGACCATGAAGGCTCAGCGTTTGTTGATGCCTGCCCAGGTGCTGGGAAAACCAGGATTTTGATCGAACGCGCTCGCGAGCTTTTCGGCGCATTGAGACAAGGCCAAGGTATCGCTTTTTTGTCCTTCACTCATGCCGCAGTCTTCGAGCTGGAAACGCGACTTTCGCAGGAACGATTGCTTCCCGCGCCGATTTTTCCAAACTTCATAGGAACGTTCGATAGCTTTGTCTGGCACTTCCTTGTCGCACCGTTTGGACTGCCAGGCGCAACTGTTCGACCTCGTTTGATTGCGGATACGGCAGGCCTACCCGTCGAGCCGTACGAAAATGCACAAACTCTACCGCTTTCTTGCTTTTGCCCCGATACAGGTGCGATCTTTCCGGCGGAAGCAAAGTCCAAGGGCTTTGATGTATCCAAAAAGCAGGACTATCAGGTCCAGGCCTATGAAACGACTGCCAGTCGAATACGAGAGCGCCTCCTTGCGCGCGGTCATCTCGGCTTTGACGAAGCGCGGTCAGTTGCTTTGCAGAGAATTTCAGATACGCAAATCGCGCGACGGATCGCGCTTGCTCTAAAAGGGCGATTTTGTGAAGTTATTGTTGATGAGGCGCAGGACTGTAACCCCGATGATCTGAGGATCATTGCTTGGCTTCGTGACTCCGGCCTTCCGACAAAAGTCGTGTGCGACCCCAATCAAGCCATCTACGAGTTTCGAGGCGGGGTCACTGACCACCTTAGTACATTTGCAGAGACTTTTCCTGCCGCTCAGCGCAAAAAGGTTACCGGCAACTTCCGTTCTTCCCCAAATATCTGCAAGGCCGTCGCCGGATTTCGCCCTATCCCCGTACGGGGCGATCCCGATGAAGCGCTTGGCTCGCTCAGGGGCCACTCAGCATCTGTCGAAATCCTGTCCTACGGAGGCATTAGCGTTCCGCCCTCGATAGGAGAAACATTCTCCACCATTTTGCGGGGCGCTGGTATTCTTCCTTCTTCCGCCCCAATTGTCGCTTCCACAAAGGCCAGCGGGGCCGCCGCATCCGGTCAGCCCAAAGCTACAGGTTCACAGGATCGCACCCTTCGTCTTGCCGAAGTGGTATCGGAGTTTCAATTTGCCGCTGGCTACAGTGATATGAAGAAGGCCATGGACAGTGCCCATGAACTGTTTCTGCTACTTGAGGGCAAGCTTGGCGGCCTGTCCTACCACCAGTACATCGCCGATAACGACATTGATCCTGCCAGTTGGCGCTCGCAAGTGGTTAAACTTCTGCGCACGCTTCGATTTTCCCTAGGCGTTCATGGAGATGCCCGTGGTTGGCACGGTGCTGTAAAGCAAGTTCTGGAGCGGGAACTTTCTATTGATGATGGTCAAACGATCTCGCAGAAACTGCGGTGGAATACTAATCTCGAAGGCCTGCTTGCAGACGCTCCGACGGACACTCCCCTTCCGCGCACGATCCATTCGGTCAAGGGTATGCAGTTTCCTGCCGTGTGTGTGGTGATGACGTCGAGAACCCTAGGCAGAATTCTCGATTTCTTGTTGACGGGCGAGCCTGCTGACCAGGCAGAGAATGCTAGAAAGCTATATGTGGCGGCATCGCGAGCGGAAAAGCTCTTGGTCTTAGCCGTGCCAAGAAGCCAAGCACTGCGTTTGAAAACGCATCTTGAAGCGCAGGGTGCATCTGTAAATGTCCGAGAAATCTAGTTAGCCAGGCTCCGAGAGGACACAGCTTAGTTCGAGATTCTGGAATGCTCGCTTGAACGGTATTGGAAACGAAGGACCGCTTTCTATCCTCTGTCTATGTCTTCTCGCATAAGCAGCGCACTTCCGCTTTCCGGCATACAAAGCACCTTGTGTCGGAAAAACACGAAAACCGTTGTTAACAAAGGGTGAGGGCGCGGCCCTCCCCCTCGGGCAACCAAATTAGACAGAGCCGTGTCCTCGGCTACGCCTGCGGGCCGCACCACCTCTGTCGAATTGGGTTGCCTCGCCCCCTCCCGCGTTCGCCACGTGGCAGATTTGCAGGAGCAGGCGGCTTCGCCGTCTGACCTTCAAATCGCGCCCAATTTTCCGGTTGGGAAACGGGATCAAACGAAACGAACCTGATGGGTCAAGTATGAAGATTGGGTCAGTTTATGATGCAAAGGTCAAAGTCATATGACGTTCGACAGTTTAGAAATGGCGCGCTGGGGAGGATTCGAACCCCCGACCCCTTGATTCGTAGTCAAGTACTCTATCCAACTGAGCTACCAGCGCGTCGGGGCGTTAGTTAGAGGCACATTGCATCTATTGCAAGCCCGAAATCACTGTGCTGCTGCATCAAAGACGATTTCTGACTTGGGAAGGCAAATAGCGAAGGTTGTTCCAGTTTCACTGGTATCGGAAAGTTCAAGCGTGCCACCATGGCCGCGGATCAGTTCTTGTGCAATGGCCAAACCAAGTCCAGAACCGCCTTTGCGCGTGCCGCCCTGAAATGGTTTGAACAAATGTTCACGGGCTTTTGGCGGCAGTCCTGGGCCTGTATCGGTGACTTTAATCCACCATGCATCACTGTCATCGGTTGCACTGATGCAGATTTCTCCCGACTTACCTGTCGCCAAAATAGCTTGCCGGGCGTTTCTGGTAAGGTTCGATAGAACGCGATACAACTGTTCAGGGTCTGCACGAACAGAAAGACCTGCGGGGATGTCTTCAGAGAACTTAAGATCATAGTCTTTGACTGCCAGACGTTCGCTGTCGATGACATCATCCACCACCTGCATCAACGGAATACGGGTCAGACGGGGGGCGGGCTCTTCGACACGGCCGAAGGCAAGCGTCGACTCGCACAGATGCACGGCCCGGGTAATCGAATTCACCAGTTTTGGAGCCATGCGGCGCACTGTGGGGTCTTCGCTCGCATCGATACGATCGGTAAACAGCTGTGCAGATGTCAGGATATTACGTAAATCATGGCTGACTTTGGCCACAGCTTCGCCAAGTTGTGCAAGGCGTTCCTTTTGTTTTAGCGCACTGGTCAATTGTGTCTGCATGCTTTGCAGGGTTTCTTCCGCCTCGCGCAATTCTGTCACGCCTGCTGTTGGGGTGATGATCCGGCGGGCGTCCTCTGGGGCGGCCGCATAGTTTTTCATATGACCAACAACGCTGCGGATCGGACGTACCAGAAACCGACGCACAGCCAGAAACAGCAAGATTGCGGTGAAAATAGAAATCACAGCTGACAGGATCAGAATGCGCACGCCATAATCGATCATGGCCGCGCGCAGTTGTGATGTTTCCATCGTGACTTCGATCATCAGGCCAGCGTCACGCACCGGGTTGCCCATCACGCGGATCACTCGGTCTTCTGTGTCGATCAAACGGGCCATCGCATCGCTAATCAGTTCAAGTGCGGGCGGATCACGTAAGTCAAAGCTGGCGTGGATTGGGGATGGAATTTCGGATGATAGGATCAACTGGCGAATTTCATCGCGACGCAGGACGACGTTCAATACGTCGGCATTGGTCAGCAACTCTTGTTCCAGATCGTCGCTGATCATATCTTCGGCCAGCAAGGCGAGCGACGCAATCTGTGCCCGTTCCAGCCGGTCCAACAGATAATCATGCCGGAACCGCGCGATTGAGGGGACAAAGATCAACACCTCGGCCAACATCACGAAGACCGTGGTCAAGATCAGAAACCGACCCGAGAGCGAGTTGATCATGTCCTCTCCTTTAACTCAGGGTAGAACGCGTTGTACGAAGCGAACCACCCGTTTGACAAGCGCACTGTCAAACAACTTAGGGCTAAAATAGGCACTCGCAGCGCGTTTGTTAATCTCGCCTATCGTCGGATAGGGCAAAACAGTGTTGGCAATCGCGCTCATCTTTAAATTATTCGCAATAGCCATGGCCCACATCCCGATCATTTCACCCGCCATGGCACCTGCGATTGAGGCCCCGACAGGCCGACCCTTGACCACCATGACCTTGATCAGACCGGTGGTCTTGCCTTCTGCAATGGCACGGTCGTTGTGTTCATATTCGAACCGTACAACGTCCAGCTTGGCTCCATGTTTCGTGCGCGCCTCGGCCTCGGTCAGGCCGACCTGCGCCAGTTCGGGGTCGGTATAGGTGGCCCAGGGAATATGGCTGGTCTTGGCTTTGGACGGCAGGCCGAACAGGATCGACCGGATGATGACGCCCGCATGATAACCCGCCACATGGGTGAACTGCAGCCCACCGGCTGCGTCACCGATAGCATAAATTTTCTTGTTCGACGACCGCAGATCATCGCCCACCTTCACACCGCGGCGTTCATAGTCGACACCGGCGGCTTCCAGGTTCAGCTTGTCCACATTCACCTTGCGGCCCACGGCCATCAGCAGGTGTGACCCGGTAAAGCTGCCCTTGGGCGTTTCAACCGTGATCTGATCGCCGCTTTGGCTGATCTTTTCGGCCTTCGCGCCTTCGACGATCTCAATCCCTTCGGCTTTCAGCTTTTCCAGCACAATGGCAGCCAGTTCGGGGTCATCCTTGCCCATCGCCTGCGCGCCCTCGATCACGGTGACCTTGCTGCCCAGACGGATGTGGGCCTGGGCCATTTCCATCCCGATGGGGCCGCCGCCAATGATCAGCAGGTGATTGGGGCGTTCGCGCAGATCAAAGATGTTTTCATTGGTGTAATAGGTGACATCTTCAACCCCTGGAATGGGTGGCACGAGGGGACCAGATCCGGTCGCAATGACGAACCGGCGTGCTTCGATCACGGTATCACCAGCCTGCACTTCGGTCGGACTGATAAAAGACCCGTATTCGCGGATCACATTAATACCGAAGCCTTCGAACCGTTCCTGGCTGTCGACGGGGGCGATGGTTTCAATAACCTTGTGAACATGATCTTTGGCGGCAGCATAATCTACAGTCGGCTCAACGGGCATCACACCGTAAGGTTTGCCGGTTTCCATCGCATGGGCCTGCTTGGCCGCGGCGATCAGTGCCTTGGACGGCACACAACCATAGTTCAGGCAATCACCACCCATTTTGTGCCCCTCCAGCAGAACAACATCTGCCCCCATCTGGCTGGCCCCCGCCGCAACAGACAGCCCACCTGATCCAGCGCCAATGATACAGATATCTGTTTTAATGCGTGTCATGATTACAGGCCTTTCTTGCCGCGAATGGCTTTCAACGCGATGGGCAAAGCAGCCAATACGCAAAGACCAAGGATCGGAAGCAGAATATGAGGTTCAAAGATAATACCGAAATTGGGTGTTTCACCGCGTTCAAACACTTCGCCAAGACCGGCCCCAACAGATGTATAGACGACGGCCCCCGGAATGATCCCGATAAAGGTCGAAATCACGAAGCGCGACAGCGGCACACCGACCAGCGCTGGCACCAGATTGGCGACAAAGAAGGGCACGGCAGGCACCAGCCGGATCAGAAACAGCATTGACCATTGGTTTTCGTCGATCCCGTCCTTGATCTTTTTCACCGCACCGTCCGAACTGTTCATCTTGGCGGCCAGTTTGTCGCCCAGACCCCACTGCGCGGCCAGAAAGATGATCGTGGCCCCGATGGTGGCAGCGGTAATGTTGAACAGCGCGCCGGGGAAGGTCGCAAACAGGAACCCGCCGGTCAGCGTGGCAATCGTGGCACCGGGCAGTGAAAAGGCGACGATCACGACGTAGATCAGAATAAAGACCAGCACCGTCAGCAGATAGTTATTGTCACGAAAGGCAATCAGCGCCTCGCGGTTATCGCTGAGCGTCTCAAAGCTAAGGTATTCACGCAAAGTAAAGAAACCGATCACTGCAACGATCAAGATTGCGATCAATGGCAATCGCTTTGCCAGCGCACCTTTTTCGGGTTTGGCCGTATCATTCATATCAAAGTGCCTTTCTATGCCGTGTTGAGCATTACATGCCGTTTGCAGCACATTTGCGTAAGGGGCATCACGGCGCATTGATCGGTTGACGCACTATGTTTCAGAATTGAAGCATTTTACCCAATGCCTGAAACATTTCCCTGTGTCATCGGTGTGGTTTGTTGCAGAAAACCTGCCCTAATGCGATTGACAGGGGCGGGTTGTCCTTCTAAACGCAGGGCTTCGAATGACATTGGCCCTCGAATCCATCTGATGCGGTTTGGGCTATTAAATGGAGACGGAGCGATGAAACGCACCTTTCAACCTTCTAACCTGGTTCGCAAACGCCGCCACGGTTTTCGCGCGCGTATGGCGACAAAAGCCGGACGCAAAATCCTGAACGCGCGCCGCGCAAAAGGCCGCAAGTCGCTTAGCGCTTGATCTGCGACTGCGGGGTCCCTGATGACTTCGCCTGATACTTGTGACGCAACCGCCGGGGCTGAACCGCCCGCGGCGGTTTCTGATTGTGTGCAGGTTCTTAAAAAACGATCCGATTTTTTGTTGGCCGCACGCGCACGGCGCCAAGGGACCAAAGGTCTGATGCTGCAAGGTCGCAACCGTGCGGATAAAGACGCGCTGATCCGTGTGGGTTTTACCTGTTCCAAAAAAGTGGGCAACGCTGTCAAACGCAACCGCGCTAAAAGACGTCTGCGCGAAGTGGCGCGGCTTGTTCTGCCTGATCATGGGCAGCCCGGTTGGGACTATGTACTGATCGGCAGGGCTGAAGCCACAGACGACCGCGATTTTGAAAAACTGCAAAGCGATCTTATCTATGCACTGAAACAGGTGCATAAATGACCCCACTTGCCCATATCGCCGCCCTGCCCGTCCGGGCCTATCGTTTGATTTTCAGCCCGTGGGTTGGATTTAATTGCCGGTATCATCCGACCTGTTCCGCCTATGCGCTTGAGGCCCTTGAAAAGCACGGCGCCCTGAAAGGCAGCTGGCTGGCATTACGGCGCATACTGCGATGCCACCCGTTCGGTGGTTCAGGTATAGATAATGTGCCGGATAAATAGCGTTAAAAAGAATTGTTTCGCTAGATTTGAATGCCGAACCGGTTAGAAATATTACCATCTTATTGATCTATTAAAGTAAACTTCCTGCCAGTTTTCTCTTTTATATTAGTCGCTAGCGCCAGAGGATCAGCATCTGTATTTATCTCGATAAAACCATCATGGCTTATGAAGGCACTTACCTTTGCATCCTTTGGATAGATGTACGCGTCCCAACCAAACAACATCGCCATATGATAAAGTGTGATCGCTTCTTTCATCTCTGATCTGTGCCAAACAAACATTGTGCCGTCTTCAGGCTGTACGACTTTAGCGCCGGTTATTGACTTAAATGCTGTTTTGATAAGGTATTCATCCCGACCAGAAGGCCAGAGATACATATTATCCAAAGTGACTAACGTCGTTGCTTTCTCATTACCAAAATCTGCTAGATACTTCGCTAATATCAATGCTGAACTTGTATGAGTTTCTGTCTCAAAATGATACCAAAGCGTAGTTTTTCCCGGCATCTGTTCTGAATCAAGTATATAGGAATACCCATGCGCCGAAAGAAAACTTACCTGTTCGTTTTTGCTACCAAAATCCATTTATTCTTCCAAAGTCGGCTTTTAGATTTTAAAATCACGGTAACCGTAAAATGAAACGCTCAAAATCTAAATGTGATGTTTCTTTTAGAAACAGTACAAATAAACCAAAGTGGGTAAGTTTGCATGTATCAACTGACACGCTGCCCGTTTCTATCAATCAGCAATGTACCATCCTCTTTAGACATTGGGCCCGGCGGCAATTGATCCAGCAAATCAAGCACAGCTTCACTTGGTCTACAAAGCCGCACACCTTTGGCGGAACAAACAATTGGGCGATTGACCAAAATCGGATGTTCCAGCATCGCATCCAAAAGAGCACCATCTGATACAGACGGGTCCAATAATCCCAGATCTTCAGCAGGGGACTTACTGGTGCGCAAAGCCGCACGCGGTGTTAAATCGGCAGAAGCAAACAGTGCCTGAAGCTGCGGGCGGGTCCATCCTGTTTTAAGATATTCGATCACAATCGGATCAGCCCCAGATGCCCGAATGATTTCAAGAACATTCCGGGATGTACCGCAGTCCGGATTATGGTGAATGACAATGCTCATGCTATTTCCCTGTCCTGAACCGATGATCGCAAGAGCCAGTGCATAAGCAAAAACGCGATCCCTGCACCGATCAACTGTGCCAAAATAAAGGCTGGCACATCTATTGGTCTGATCCCGGCAAAGGTGTCCGATACCCCCCGCGCAATTGCGACGGCAGGATTGGCAAAGGATGTTGAAGCGGTGAACCAATACGCCGCTGTAATATAAAGACCAACCAGCCATGGCACCGCATCAATGCGAAACCTGATCCCAGCAAAGATCGTTGCAACCAGCCCAAACGTCGCCACGATTTCCGCAATCCACTGCCCAGTACCTGTGCGCACCGTTTGTGATAATTGCAAAATCGGCAATTCGAACATGACATGCGCAATCAGACTGCCCAGAATACCGCCAGCAATCTGCGCCACGATATAAAGCCCGCTTTCACTGACTTTAATGTCACCCCGTAAGGCAAAAGCAAAGGTGACTGCAGGATTGAAATGCGCCCCGGAAATCGGGCCAAGTATCGTGATCAACACGACCAGAATCGCCCCGGTTGGTATCGTGTTTCCCAATAAGGCCAGTGCGACATCATCTGTCAGTTTATCGGCCATCACGCCAGACCCAACCACTGTGCCAACTAACAAAGCGGTTCCCATAAATTCAGCCACCAACCGGCGCGGTAGGTTAAACATGATCCATCCCTAATGTGCGCACAAGTGGCTGACATAAATCCGGCCTGCTCCCACAACAATCTTGTAATAGAAATGTCAGCAAATCCTGCATGCCCTTTATATTTGCGAAATACCGGATGGCGCGCCCATGGCGTTCATTCCTGACCAATCCCGCTTGCAACAAAATTGCCAAATTGGCTGACATCGTGTTTTGTTTGACCTCAAGAGCCGTGCCAATTTCGCCAGACAGCATTCCATTTTCGCCAGCCTTGACCAGCAATCGAAAGACATCCAGTCGCATGGGCTGGGAAAGGGCAGAAAATGCCTCGGTTGCGGTTTTTATATCCATACTTCATGATATTTTGAAATATGGAGTACTTGTCAAGAAAACTTACAGCATTGACAGCTGGAAACAGCATTGTATAAGCGCGACTTAATTTGGTGTTGGTGGCCCCTGCAAAGGGATGCCTGTCGGCGGAACTCTAGCGGTTCTTGCAAAGGACAACGCCCTTCGTAACGCAAGAAGGAGACCAGCCGTGACAAAACGCACGTCTGCCAAGTACAAAATTGATCGCCGCATGGGCGAAAACATTTGGGGTCGTCCCAAATCGCCAGTTAATCGTCGTGAATATGGCCCCGGTCAGCACGGTCAGCGCCGTAAAGGCAAACTGTCTGACTTTGGTCTGCAGTTGCGCGCCAAACAAAAGCTGAAAGGCTATTATGGCGATCTGACTGAAAAACAATTCCGCCGCATCTTCCGCGAAGCTGAGCGTGTCAAAGGTGATACAGGTGAAAACCTGATCGGTTTGTTGGAACGTCGTTTGGATGCTTTGGTTTATCGTGCGAAATTCGTACCGACCATCTTTTCCGCTCGTCAGTTTGTGAACCATGGGCATGTCAAAGTGAACGGCCAAAAGGTAAATATCCCATCTTATCGCGTGAAAGAAGGCGACCTGATCGAAGTGCGTGATCGTTCCAAGCAGCTTGCTGTCGTGATTGAGGCCGCTCAGCTGCCCGAACGTGATGTCCCGGATTATCTGGAAGTCGACCATTCGAAGATGACTGCAACATTTGTTCGCACACCGGGTCTGGGTGACGTGCCTTATCCAGTGATGATGGAACCGAACCTCGTCATCGAATATTACGCGCAGAACTAAAACTTTCTGCATTTCGTAAAAAAGGCCGTGACGGGAAACCGCCGCGGCCTTTTTCTGTCTCGCCATGGCATCAATCCACCGCTAGTAATGATCGACGGAGGCACGTTTATGACACAGATCACACCACAACCCGGCATTATGGGCATTCAATTGTATCAAGGCGGTGCAAGCCATGTGGACGGCGTGTCAAATGTGCTGAAGCTGTCCTCGAACGAAAATCCATTCGGACCGTCAAATGCCGCAATGGAAGCCTATCGTCGTGAAGCGTTCCATTTACACAGGTATCCATCGACGGATCACAAATCACTTCGTGCTGCCATTGGCGATATACACGGGCTTGATCCAGATCGCGTGATCTGTGGCGTCGGATCGGATGAGATTATTACTTTTCTATGTCAGGCCTTCGCAGGTCCGGGCGATGAAGTGATCCACACGGAACACGGCTTTGCGATGTACCGAATATCGGCATTGGCAGCAGGCGCAACACCGGTTGAAGTTCTTGAGCGTGAACGCACCACGGACGTCGATGCCATTCTGAATGGCTGCACCGAAAAGACCAAACTTGTGTTTATCGCCAACCCGAATAATCCGACGGGTACCATGATTGGCGGAAATGAAATCGCGCGGCTGGCTGACGGTCTGCCAGATGGCGCATTGTTGGTCTTGGATGGCGCATATGCGGAATACGTTGATGGATACGATGGCGGCGCATCTTTGATCGACACATGCGACAATGTCTTTATGACACGTACATTTTCCAAACTATACGGTCTTGGCGGTCTTCGCGTTGGTTGGGGATATGGCAGCCAACAGGTCATCGATATCCTGAACCGCATCCGCGGGCCATTCAACCTGTCGATAGCTGCCCTTGCCGCGGCCGAGGCTGCTATTGGTGACACAGATTATGTCGAAAAATGCCGCACTGAGAACACCCGCTGGCGCGCATGGCTGGCCGAGGCCTTGGCCGAACTCGGCGTGCCGTCTGATACATCAACTGCAAATTTCATTCTGGCGCGTTTCAGCTCAAGAACAGAAGCGAATTCTTGCGATGAGTTTTTAAAAAAGCAGGGCATCATCGTGCGGCGTGTCGCAGGATATAATCTGCCAAATTGCCTGCGTATCACGGTCGGTGACGAAGCAGGCTGTCGGCGTGTTGCACATGCAGTCAAACAGTTCAAAGAACAAACGCAATGAGCGTGATTTACAACCGCGTTGCCCTGATCGGATTGGGCTTGATTGCATCATCAATGTTCTGGGCCATCAAACGCGCCGGGCTGGCGAACGAGGTCACTGGCTTTTCCCGATCCGCCAAAACACGCGATACAGCGCGCGAAATTGGCCTGTGTGATCGTGTCTGCAATAATCTGACGGATGCTGTTATCGATGCTGATCTGATCGTGCTATGCGTTCCAGTCGGTGCGATGGAAGATGTTGCAATGCAGATCGCGCCTGGCCTTAAATCTGGCGCAACAGTCAGTGATGTAGGATCAGTCAAACGCGCTGTCATTGATGCTGTTGCCCCGCATCTGCCTGATGATGTGCACTTTATTCCGGCCCATCCTTTGGCAGGCACAGAACAATCCGGTCCCACGTCAGGCTTTGCCGAACTGTTTGATAATCGCTGGTGCCTGCTGGTGCCCTTGGAAGACACCGACCCGGCACAAGTTGATCGGCTAGCAGATTTCTGGCACGGCCTTGGCAGCAACGTCGAATGCATGGAGCCAGATCACCACGATCTGGTTTTGGCTGTTACAAGCCACACGCCGCACCTGATCGCCTATACTATGGTTGGCGTGGCAGATGACCTGCGCCGCGTAACAGACAGCGAAGTTGTCAAATACTCTGCAGCGGGTTTTCGCGACTTTACGCGCATCGCGGCATCTGACCCTACCATGTGGCGGGATGTTTTTCTAAACAACAAGGATGCGACACTGGAAATCCTTGGTCGGTTCACGGAAGAACTTTTTGCGCTGCAACGCGCCATTCGCAAAGGTGATGGCAAAGAACTGCATGATTACTTTACCCGCACACGCGCCATTCGTCGCGGCATTATCGAAGCAGGTCAGGACACAGATGCACCTAATTTTGGCCGAGGACCGAAAAAATGAATATTGAGGTCACTATTATATCAGCGTTGTGTGTTTCGGTTTTAAGCGGATGCGGCCCAATGGAAAGTGACGATGTCGCACGCGGATCGCTATGTGGCATCAAAGGCATCCAAGGGGATCGTATTGATCCGATTGTCGGAACGCTGGATGGGTGTGGTGTGTCAAATCCTGTGCAAGTCACTGAAATCGCAGGTGTTCAGTTAAGCCAGGGCGCAATAATGGAATGTGATACGGCCCGCGCACTGCACACATGGGTGACCAAGAGCGCAAAACCTGCGGTTGGACGACGCGGTGGTGGGTTAGACAGCCTGCGCGTCGCCGCCCATTATGCCTGCCGCAGTCGCAACAGCCAAAGTGGTGCCAAAATCTCGGAACATGGCAAAGGACGGGCGATTGATATCTCGGCGTTTGTTTTGCAAAACGGGGAAGAAATCACCGTTCAAGATGGTTGGACATCCCCGGAGTATCGTAAAATCCTGCGCGAAATGCATCAGTCTGCTTGTGGTCCCTTTGGTACCGTACTTGGCCCCGAAAGTGACCGTTTTCATCAAGATCACTTTCATTTCGACACGGCTGATTATCGTTCAGGCCCATATTGTCGTTAGTTTAGCGAATGCGGATACGCGGTGCCGGACCTATAGGAACTGGCCCAAACAGAATATTACCGTTTTGAAACGATAATGGCACATCCAGCGTATTCGGGTTGCCCGATAACCCTGCAAGAAGTTCCAGCGCATTTTCAACAGTTGGCGCGATGTCGTCAGGCACAAAACCAGCTTGCACCGCGATGCCAAGAATATCCCGCCAGTTTCGCGCCTTTACGTCAATGCGCCCCTGTGGAATGCCCTGTGTATCTATGGTCAACTGACCCGTTGCTAAAAGCTCTAGCTCGCCCCAATTGGCACGTATCAGATCAAGATCAATCGAGGTGGGTTGGGGGCGGGCCTGTTCAATCGCGAACCGGTTCCATGCGGCATCAAAACCCACCGTCATATCCAGCTGCATGGTTTCAATCTGCTCTGGCAAAAAACCCGCAGGATCAAGTTGACGACGCAGTGCCCGGTCCATCACCAAACCCTGCAAATCTGCGTCAACATGATGACCAAAGGGAACAGCATCAGATTGGGTGGTCATAAATTGCCCAGTGTCGAATCGACTGGTCCAGCCTTTCGATGATGTTACTCGCAAATTGGCAATGGCAAGTGATGATGTGTCCAATGCCAAGCTGGTATTTGGAACAAACCCGACACTTGCCACCATATCGTCCGATGTAAGGGTCAGTTTTTCGTCGGGTGATGCAAGCATCTGCTGATCTGCGAAAATAGCTGTAATATAGCTTGGGCTATAACTTTGCGCCTGAACTTCAAACACAGGCGCTGTCCAAGCCAAACCGGTGTCAGGATCAGCCAACTGCACACCGGTCATGGTCGTTTCAAACGTGAACGGAAATCCAGTAACGTTTACATCCGCATCAGCAACCCAGTTTTCTGACCGGCGATCTGCAAGCCATGTCTTTGCCCCGGTCTCAAGCCCTGTTGCAGCCGCAAACCAGTAACCACTGTAAATACAGCCAAGCACGATACAAAAAATAACCAGCTTACGCATCGGTCTCCCTTTCCGAAGCGACCTGTTTGATGTTTATAGATGGAAAACAGGAAGGACCAGATCATATGACGCTTTGGGTCTTTGGCTATGGATCACTGATATGGAATCCTGGCTTTGATGTCGAAGAACGGATTATTGCAACACTTCACGGCTATTCCCGGTCTTTTTGCATGAAATCCATTCACCATCGCGGAACTCCGCAAGATCCAGGTCTGGTTCTGGCATTGGATGAAAATACCGAAACGTTTTGCGAAGGTCTGGCCCTAAGGGTGCCAGATCAACAGACCACTGCAACATTGCACTATTTACGTGAACGCGAACTGGTGTCATCTGCCTATCTGGAAAAGACATTGCCCGTGCATCTTGCAGATGGCCGTCAGGTACAGGCTGTCAGCTATGTGATTGATGCCGATCATACACAATATTGCGGAAGTCTTGATTTGGAAGAACAAGCACAAATTATTGCTAATGCAACCGGGGGGCGTGGCCCCAATACAGAATACCTGTTTAATACGGCAGAACACTTGCAGGAACTGGGGATTGTAGACAACAATTTAAACTGGTTGTCGGAACGGGTCAGGTCAATCGTCCAATAAGACTTGGCGAACTGCACAGGCTGGCGTAGGTTATGTATAAAGAAAACAAGATAGTGTCAGGATAAGTCCAAATGGACATCACCGACCGAGAGGCCGAGCCGTTCTTCTCGCAACCCATCCGCCAGATCGTTTTGATGCTGGTGTCCCTTGCACTAGTGAGCGGCGGTGCCTATCTGGCCTATCCCAGTGTGGCGCCCGTCTTTCTGGCAAATCCATATCTGAATGGATTTATCTTTTTGGTCTTCGTCATTGGTGTTTTAGCCTGTTTCTGGCAGGTGCTTCAGCTGATTTCGTCCGTTGCCTGGATCGAAGGATTTGCCGCCAATCGTAGTGGACATGAATTAACCACACCACCACAACTTCTGGCCCCATTGGCCGCTATGATGCGGTCACGGGGTGCGAACATGAAAGTGTCCGCATCGTCTACCCGATCAATTCTTGATTCCGTTGCAACGCGCATTGACGAAGCACGTGAAATCACGCGCTATATTGTCAATCTGCTGATTTTTCTTGGCCTTCTTGGCACGTTTTATGGCCTTGCCACGACTGTCCCTGCCCTTGTGGACACAATCCGGTCCCTTGCGCCTCAGGATGGTGAAGGTGGCGTTCAGATCTTTTCACGACTGATGGGCGGGCTTGAAGCCCAGTTGGGCGGCATGGGCGTGGCTTTCGCATCATCCCTTTTGGGATTAGCCGGATCGCTGGTCGTGGGCCTTTTGGAACTTTTCGCAGGTCACGGCCAAAACCGATTTTACCGCGAGTTAGAAGAATGGTTGTCCACGTTCACCCGCCTTGGCTTTTCCGCAGGCGACGGCGACAGCAGCGCTGAACAGAACTTTATGGCTGGTGTATTGGATACAATGGCCGAACAAATGGAAAACATGCAACTGATGTTCACCGAAGCGACAGAAAGCCGTGTGGATGTCGATGAAAAACTGGGCAAGATGACACAGGCGGTCGAAGTTCTGGCCAGCCAGATGGAAGGCGACAGTCTGGTCAAGGCAGCCCTTTTGGCAAAGCTGGAAGAAGGTGCAACCGGCGACGGATTAGACAATGAAGCACGCCTGCATTTGCGGTCCATTGATGTCCAAATGTTGAAAATTCTTGAAGAATTATCCGCAGGCCGTCAGGAATCTGTGATAGATTTGCGCAACGATATTGCGACTTTGACCCAAACCATTCGTAAGGCTGCCAAGATGGATCAGGCTTAAACCATGTCGCTATCGCGTCGCACTGGACAACGCTTTCAGGCCTCGATCTGGCCTGGATTTGTTGATGCGATGACGGCCCTTTTACTGGTTTTGATGTTTGTTCTGACGATCTTTATGGTCGTGCAGTTCATGCTGCGCGAAACAATCACGGGCCAGGAAAGCGAATTGGATGCACTGGCGTCGCAGGTCATGTCACTATCTGATGCTTTAGGTTTGGAACAGGATCGCGCAACAGAACTACAAGAAGAACTGGGTCAACTGACCAACACACTCACCAACACACAAAGTGCCTTGGAAATAGCCCAGACCCGTATTTCCGAACAAGATCAGGCGCTTGCCGATGCGCAAACACAGATAACCGGATTTGAGGCGCAAGTCGCAACGCTTTTATCCCAACAGGCCAATCTGAATGCGTCCCTTGCGGAGGCACGCGATGAAATCGATGCCGAAAAAGAAGCTGCACGATTGGCAGCAGCAAGGCGACAAGCCTTGGAAGCGCTGATTGCAGATTTGGAAGGCGAATTGGAAACAACGCAGGATACTTTGACCCTTGCCGAAGCTGCACGATTGGCCGAAGCTGCAGCAGCGCAAGCTTTACGTGACAGGCTGCAAGGTGCCGAAGATGAATTAATCGCAATGACCTTGTCCTTGGAAGAACAGCGCAGACAAGCGGAAGAAACACTGACCTTGCTTGCAGCCGCCGAAGCCCAGTCAGAACAAGCCACAACCGAAGTCGAACGACGCGAAGCTTTGCTGGCGATTGCAAATGACACACTGTCCCAAAGCGAAGCGCAATCAGCAGAAGATCGTCGCAAACTGACCCTGATGAACCAACAAATTGCGGCACTCAGATCGCAAATGGCCAGTTTGCAAGGTTTGATTGATGCCTCGGCCGAAGCCGATCGTGATGCAGATGTTCAAATCGAAGCATTAGGCACGCAATTAAATTCAGCGCTTGCACGCGCGGCTTCCGAAGAACGCCGTCGTCGCCAGCTTGAGGAAGCTGAACGCAAAAGACTTGAAGCCGAAGCGCAAAATCTGGAACGGTATCGGTCAGAATTTTTCGGTCGCATGCGCGATTTGCTTGGCGCACAAGAAGGCGTGCGAATAGTTGGTGACCGCTTCGTCTTCTCATCCGAAGTTCTTTTTCCCCTTGGCAGCGCAAGCCTGTCTAACGCAGGACGTGGTGAAATCGCCAAGATTGCCGGCATCTTACAAGCCGTTGCAACTGATATTCCGGACGATATTGATTGGGTATTGCAGATTGATGGCCATACCGACAACACACCTGTTTCACGCAGCAGTGCTTTCGATGACAACTGGGAACTTAGCCAAGCCCGCGCACTGTCTGTTGTGCGCTATATGGTTGAAGAACTTGACATTCCACCAAACAGATTGTCTGCTAATGGGTTTGGGGAATATCAACCAATCAATCCCGCAGATACCGTTGATGCGCGTGCACAAAACCGCCGGATTGAATTGAAATTCACCGAAAAGTAAAAGGCCTCGTGATTTCCCGAGGCCTTTTCATTACTAATCCGCAGTCAAAAGTGGCGGTTTTTTCGTTGATAGCCGTCGATTTTCCGGCGCTTCAAGCTCCAAATCAAGCTCTCCGTCTTTCATACCGACTTTCACGATGCCACCTTTGGCCAATTTTCCGAAAAGTAGTTCTTCGGCCAGTGGTTTCTTGATGTATTCTTGGATAACACGACCCAAAGGACGTGCACCCATTTTATCGTCATAACCCTTATTAGCTAACCATTCTGCAGCATCTTTCGTCAGCTCAATCGTGACATTGCGATCCATCAACTGGGCTTCCAATTGCAAAACAAACTTCTCAACAACTTGCAGGATGACTTCTTTTGGCAATGGCGCAAAACTGATCACAGCATCCAGACGATTCCGGAATTCAGGTGTAAATGTACGTTCTATCGCCGCCGTATCTTCACCTTCGCGACGATCACGTCCAAAGCCAATCGCAGCTTTAGCAAGCTCTGTCGCGCCAGCATTCGACGTCATGATCAGGATCACGTTGCGGAAATTTACCGTACGACCATTGTGATCGGTCAGCGACCCATTATCCATGACCTGCAGCAAAATGTTGAACACATCTGGATGTGCTTTTTCGATTTCATCCAAAAGCAGAACACAATGCGGATGCTGATCCACACTGTCTGTCAACAGACCGCCCTGGTCAAAGCCAACATATCCGGGGGGGGCACCGATCAAACGGCTGACAGCATGTTTTTCCATATACTCAGACATATCAAAGCGCAGAAGCTCTACGCCCAAAGTATCTGCCAGCTGCTTAGCCACTTCGGTTTTACCCACACCAGTCGGGCCTGCGAACAGATAGTTGCCAATTGGTTTTTCGGGTTCCCGCAAGCCGGCACGCGCCAATTTAATAGCCGAGCTTAATGCCCCAATTGCATCATCTTGACCGAAAACAACCCGTTTCAATGTTGTTTCGATATCCTTAAGAACCTCAGTGTCATCTTTCGATACACTTTTCGGCGGAATACGCGCAATTTTGGCAACAACAGCTTCGATTTCCTTTGCACCGATCGTCTTGCGACGTTTGGATTCGGCGACCAAATGCTGGGCTGCCCCTGCCTCATCAATCACATCAATCGCCTTGTCGGGCAGCTTGCGATCATTGATATAACGTGCCGACAGTTCAACGGCCGTTTTGATCGCATCGGACGTATATTTGATCGAATGGTGATCTTCGAAGTAAGGCTTTAGCCCTTTTAGGATCTTGACGGTATCTTCGACTGACGGTTCATTCACATCAATTTTCTGGAAACGCCGTGACAGCGCACGATCTTTTTCGAAATGCTGACGAAATTCCTTGTACGTCGTAGACCCCATGCACCGCAGCTTTCCACCCTGAAGCGCAGGTTTCAGAAGGTTAGAAGCGTCCATTGCACCGCCAGATGTTGCCCCGGCACCGATCACAGTGTGGATTTCATCAATAAACAGAACCGCGTCAGGGTGATCTTCCAATTCGGTCACAACTGCTTTCAGCCGCTCCTCAAAATCGCCGCGATACCTGGTTCCGGCTAAAAGTGCGCCCATATCCAGCGAATAGATTGTCGCGTTTGACAACACTTCTGGCGTTTCGCCTTTTACGATTTTTCGCGCCAAACCTTCTGCAATCGCGGTTTTACCAACGCCAGGATCGCCCACCAGCAGCGGGTTATTTTTACGACGGCGGCACAGAACCTGAATGCAGCGTTCAACTTCAAGATCACGACCGATTAATGGATCAACATCACCTTTACGGGCCTTGGTATTTAGATCGACGCAATATTTAGCAAGCGCAGATTCCTTGGCCTCTCCACCCTCAGGCGTTGCGGCTTCTTCCTCAAGATCTGTCGCACCTGTTACAGGGCGCGCTTCGCCAAAAGATGGATCTTTTGCCACACCATGTGCGATGAAATTTACGGCATCATAGCGGGTCATTTCCTGTTCTTGCAGGAAATAGGCCGCGTTTGATTCGCGTTCAGCAAAGATTGCGACCAACACGTTGGCGCCGGTTACTTCGGTCCTGCCAGAGCTTTGCACATGGATGGCTGCACGTTGGATGACGCGCTGGAATGCCGCCGTCGGAACAGCCTCTGATCCCTCAACATCGGTGACCAATGTCGCAAGATCATCATCTATGAAGTCCACAAGTGTTTTTCGTAATGATTCCAAGTCGACACTGCAGGCCTGCATGACCTTGGCAGCGTCAGGTTCATCCACTAATGCCAGCAACAAATGCTCTAATGTTGCCAGCTCGTGGTTGCGCGCATTGGCCAGGGCCAGCGCGGAATGAATTGCCTGCTCAAGTGTGTTCGAGAATGACGGCACGGTGGCGTGCTCCTCTAATCTGGGTCGACGGGGGGCCAAGAACCCCGCGACAACCGTGGCCTCTTAAGTATTAAGGTTCGGTTGTTTTCTGAAACCTTCAAGGTTTTTTTCGTCGCGGGCGATCACTTTCTGGGCAATCCTTGTAAAATAGCCCGCTTTAGCGTCGTCTGATCGACAAAATACCCAACTATAGTGCAAAAACCATCAAAAGTTATCTTTACGCTTTCTGATTTCTGCGAAAACTTCCTCATCGCTTTTTCCATCCATATGTATTGCAGATTTTACATCCGCCAAGTCTGCGCGCAAAAAAGGATTGGTCAGACATTCATCTGACAAGCGCGATGGCACGGTCGGGGTGTTGTTTTTACGAGCAATTTCAATCTGACGGAAACGAGAGATAAGATCATTATTCTCAGGTTCAATAGTCAGGGCAAATTTTGCGTTGCTCGCAGTATATTCATGACCAGAGTACACCAGCGTATCAGCAGGCAAAGCCCTGATCTTGCAAAGGCTGTTCCACATCTGATCTGGCGTACCTTCAAACAGACGCCCACATCCAAGTGCCATCAAACTGTCCGCTGTGAAAACTGCCTTTGTCGATGGCATATGAAAGGCAATGTGCCCAACCGTGTGGCCGGGCACATCCATCACATGGCATTCTGCGCCACATACGATCAGCGTATCGCCATCTGCCACCTGTACATCAAGATCGGGCAACCGGGCTGCATCTGCCTTGGCCCCAATCACGCGTGGGGCATAGCTATCACGCAATTGCGCAACGGCATCGATATGATCAAAATGGTGGTGCGTGATTAACAGATCAGTCAACTGCCATTCATTCTGATCAAGAACGTCTTTTATGGGTTCAAATTCGGGCGCATCCACCAATGCAGTTTCACCGCTATCGGAATTATGGACCAAAAAGGCATAGTTATCGGTGCGGCACGGGATGGTGATAATCTCAAGGGGCATGGTCTTTCCCTTTCTGGGTGATAAGGTTTGACTTAACGTTGCCTAATCTGGAAAGTGTGCGCAATGCATCTTGATGTATTGGACCTAAAATCTTTTTATTATCGCAGTGCTTTGGGACGGGCGGCACAAACGGTTTTGCGACATCAGTTGCTGCGACTTTGGCCAGAAGCACACGGTCAAACCGTTACCGGATTTGGCTTTGCGGCCCCTTTGTTGCGCCCCTATCTGGGCGATGCCAGGCGCGTCATAGGCCTGATGCCCGGCCCGCAAGGCGTGATGCCATGGCCCAAAGGACAGGAAAATGTCAGCGTGCTTTGCGAAGAAACCCACTGGCCACTGCAAACCGGATGCATCGATAAGCTTGTTTTGTTGCATGGGCTGGAAACCTGCGAAAACCCGACGGCGCTTTTGAACGAATGTTGGCGCTGTCTTGGTCCTGGCGGTAAGGCGGTTTTTATCGTGCCCAACCGCGCGGGGCTTTGGTCGCGCAGCGATCTGACGCCTTTTGGCTATGGTCGTCCCTATTCGTTGCGTCAGCTTGAGGCACAGCTGAAAAGCCACTCCTTCGCTGTCGAACACTCTGTCTCGGCCCTGTATCAACCGCCGTCCTCCAAAAAGTTCTGGCGCAAAACCGCCCCCTTTTGGGAGGCGGGTGGTCAAAGCATTCCCATCCTTGCCACCGGCGGCGTTCTGATGGTCGAGGTCAGCAAACAGGTCTATGCCCCCCGCAAACCCGGTCTGCCCGCCGCCGTAAAGCGCCCGCTTGAGGCACTGGACGGTCTTACCAATCCAGCGCCCAAACCTGTTCCACACGGGCGTCATTGAACCGCCCTAGCATCAGTCACGTTTTTTGCAGTAACCACGTCTTTGGCGCCAGTGATCTGTCTTAGCATCGGACCAAGTTGTGTATGCCTAAATGTGAACCCGTTTTCCAAAAGCACTTTTGGCAAAACACGCTGGCTGCCCAGCATAGTTTCACGCGCCAGATCCCCCAGTACAGTGGTCAAAAGCCAGGCAGGCAAATGCAAAAACGCAGGGCGGGTCAAAGCCACTGCCAGCTTTTGGGTGAATTCTTCATTCCGCACCGGATTTGGCGCGACAGCATTCATTGGCCCCGCCATATTCGGATTGGACATCGCAAAGGCAATCACACGGATCATGTCATCATGCTCAATCCAAGGCATCCATTGTTGCCCATCGCCCATTCTACCGCCGCCGCCAAATTCAAACGGGGTCAGCAGTTTGGCCAATAGTCCGCCGTCGACCCCCATAACCAACCCAATGCGCAGCCGGACGAGCCGGACACCCAACTGTTCAATCGGCGCTGCCGCATCTTCCCAGGCCTGACAGATGTTATGAACGAAAGCCGGTTCGGGCCGGGAATATTCATCCAGTGTTTGATCACCCTGCAAGCCATACCACCCAACCGCAGACCCGCTGATCACACAATCAGGCTTATGATTTAACCGACCGACCAAATCACTTACGCCCTTAGTCATATCAACCCGCGATGCGATAATTCGTATGCGTTTCTTTACAGTCCAAAGACCGTTTGCGATAGGCTCGCCAGCAAGGTTTACGATTGCATCAAAAACCTCATCATCCGATATTTGACCCAAGTCAGCGACCACGCGCACGGGATGCGCCAATTCATCAACCTTGCGGATATCCCGGGTCAACACGGTGACGCGGTGGCCAGCTGCAACCAAAGCCTGCACCAGCCGCTGCCCGATGAAACCCGTTCCACCTGTCACCAAAATCCGTTGACGTGGTTTCAAAGCAGACACCAGTTGTGCCGGATCGCCCCGCCCCAATCTGTCGCTACGGGATGCCGCCAGCAGATCGCGGGCACTGAACACACCGACACCAATGGCAGAAACGGTTGCCATCACACTCCACCAGCCATAGCTGACAGGGGTCAAACCGCTTGGCAAAAACGCCCATTCCCAAAGGTAAGGGGCCGCCAACGCAAGGATCGCACCATAGTTTAATGCCAACAAGGTATGGTTGACCCGTTCTGTCGCTGGTAACTTGCGGGTCAAATCCTCTTCCACGAAGTCCCAAAGAGTGATCAGAACTTCCACAATAAGGATCGCCACTAAAATTATGGTGAAAATACCGTGGGGTTCAATCCACGCGAAACATATAAAAATCACCGCATAAAAGAAATTCCGTACACCGTGCAACCGCAGTTCATGTTTTTGTGATGCGCGCCAAGCTAAACGTTCGGTACCCTCATGATGCACAAGCGTATCGAATGCCCCCATCAAAACCTGAATTGATATCAATGTCCAAAGAACAGGGTTATCCATGGCTTATTCCTTTGCATCCTGGAAAACGGCATCCTGTTGGACCAAAAGCCCAAACAGTCGGTTATGAAGATTCAGCGAAAACAAAAACTTGCTGTCGCCCAGATCATGATGACCAATTGTCAGCGCGCCGGGGCTAAGCACCCGTGGCAACCGCCAACGACGGCCGAAAACCTTTAGAAAATAATGATCGCTTTTGAACAAAAGCGCATCATTGGTTGCTTCAACCCGCAACGCTATACCAATGCCAAAGCCGATATATTCTTCCAGTCCTGTCGACCCGGCAAACCTTTTTGAGCTGTGCACCAACTGTGGAAACCCAGACTGCCGACCATACTGCCGGATCCAAAACTGACCGCTGCTTGCACAGTCTTCGGTCACAGTGACAACGGCAGGCTTGCCGATAGAAGACAGATCATAGGGCAACGGCGCACCGATCAAACGTGTGACCTGCGCCAATATCTTGCCCAGTCTGCTGATCTTCATTGCAGTGACTTCACCTTGATAAACAACACTGGCGCCAGCTTTTAGCTTTTTGCCAAAACGGCGACGCACAGCAGGCGGCAGACGGAACCAGTTTTCTTGCCCCAACAAATCGTAAAATCTGGTATCGGGGTCGCGGGCTTCGGGGGAAATTATATGACGTATATGCATCTGTCGTCCAGTTCGGTAATAACACTCATTTCTGTATTAACGGAAATATTTTGATAAATTTTTTATTCAGACTTCTTTCCAGTGATCTTAAGCATGGAAAACACTTTGTTCCCCATCTTCATCAGCATCTGAAGTTTTGATTTCGGTACACCCAACATTTGACCGTACCAATGATCTGCGATCGCCAGAAAATCTTGCATTTCTTTCATGCGCTGCATCACAACAGGGTTCAAACCTTGCTCAGTCTTGGCAGTTTCCAGGCATTCAGCCAAAGCGGCCATTGCAGGATCAATTTCACGTTCCTTACGACCCGCTGCGATACGCATGGCCATTTCCCATACATCAACTTCAGCCACGAAATGTTCACGTCGGTCCCCTGATACAGGCACGCGCTTGATCAACTTCCAGCCAACCAATTCTTTCAGCGAATTGGATACGTTGGAACGCGCAATGCCCAATTGATCTGAAATCTGTTCTGCATTCATCGGGGATACGCTGAGAAAAAGCAGCGCATGAATTTGAGCAACGGATCGGTTCACGCCCCACTGACCGCCCATGTCACCCCAATACAGGATAAATTGCTGACGTGCTTCAGATTCGGATATATCTTTTATTTCTGTCATGACAGAAATTTCTGTTATTTCAGCCCACATGTCAATAACTTTCTCACCAAACTTATATTTTCTTGGAAAACTGAGGTGAAATCCGCTGATATATGATCACATCGCTTAAACACTTAAAATTGAAGTGAAACTTCGGCTTTGCTGAAAGATGCAAAACATGCATTTTTAATTGCGCAATAAATACGTTTACTATCAGAAATTGTCACAAAAAATGCATAACGGGCAACTTGAGGGCTTTTCTGGTGAACCGATGTGTGCTTCGCTGAAGGTATTCGGGCCACGTAAAGAGCCTGCTGTAAAAATCACAACGCGACGCAAGATCGCTTTTAACAGTCAAAACCGCAAATGCGGTCAAACCACACGGGAGAATACGAATGACCCTGAAAACAAACTTTTTCGGCGCAATGGCCGGGGTTGCGATGCTGACCAGCGCACAAGCGGCAATGGCTGCTGGCCATGGCGGCGAATTGACGGTTGGTTATTTTCTAGAATGGCCCATGCCGTTTCAATACGCCAAGGTCAATGGCATCTATGAAGAAGAACTGGGCGTTACCATTAACTGGCGCACATTTGATGCAGGCACCGCGATGAGTGCAGCCATGGCATCAGGTGATGTGCAGTTGTCCATCAGCCAAGGTGTGCCGCCCTTTGTTGTGGCAGCCTCGGCAGGGCAGGATATTCAGATCGTTGATGTTGCTGTCGCCTATTCCGAAAATGACAACTGTGTCGTGGCATCCGGCTTGGAAATTGATGCAGCCTCGGCCAGCGAACTGGCGGGCAAGAAAGCAGGCGTTCCAATTGGGACAGCTGCACATTACGGCTTTTTAAAGCAAATGGAACATTTCGGCGTTGATGTATCATCAATGGAAGTCGTTGATATGGCCCCCGCTGAAGGTGCGGCAGCGCTGGCCCAAGGGTCTCTTGATATGGCCTGTGGTTGGGGTGGTGCCCTGCGTCGCATGAAAGAACATGGCAACGTGTTGCTGTCTGGTGCAGAAAAAGAAGAATTAGGCATTCAGGTGTTTGATGTCACATCAGCACCCTCTAACTTTGTGGCTGAAGAAGCTGAATTGCTGGCGAAATTCCTGAAAGTCACCGCCGACATGAATGCCATGTGGAACGCTGGCGAAAACCGCGACGAAATGCTGGAAGTCATTGCCAAAGATTCAGGCATGGATGTTGCGGCCACAGCTGCCACAATGGACACATTTGTGTTTCCGTCGGTCGAAGATCAGCTTAGTGAAAAATGGCTTGGCGGTGGCAGCCAGACTTTCCTGAAAGAAGTAGCTGACTTCTTTGTCGAAACCGGCAATATCGACAGCGCACGTGACAGCTATGAAGGTGCTGTTGCAATTGACGCCCTGAAATCACTGGACAACATGTAAATTGTTATCTGGGCGACGCGGGTTTCATTGCGTCGCCCGCCCATTCCCCAAATAAAAAGGACGGGCCATGTCAGGGCTGTCAGTAGAAAATATTTCAATGCGGTTCGATCTTCCGAACGGCGCATCCGTACAGGCGTTACAAGATGTATCGCTTCAACTGAAAGAAGGCGAACTGCTAAGTGTTCTGGGACCTTCAGGCTGTGGCAAGACCACATTGCTTAATATCCTGGCCGGATTTCTGGCGCCCACCGAAGGTCGCATCGTCATCAATAATCACACGGTCACCGGCCCCGGTGCCGAACGTGGTATGGTCTTTCAAAAAGGCGCACTGTTCGAATGGATGAGCGTGCGTGAAAATGTCGGCTTTGGCCCACGGATGAAGGGCATGGCAAACGCCAAGAAGAACGAAATCGTCAACCATTTGCTGGATGTGGTGGGGTTGCAGGATTTCAAAGAAAAAGCTGTCTATGAACTGTCTGGCGGTATGCAGCAGCGCGTGGCTTTGGCCCGCTGTCTTGCCAATGAACCTGACGTGATCCTGATGGACGAACCCCTTGGCGCGCTTGACGCGCTGACCCGCGAAAAGATGCAAGGGCTGGTACTGAAGCTGTGGAAAGAAACCGGCAAAACCATCATCCTGATCACGCACTCAGTTGAAGAAGCGTTGCTGCTTGGCGAACGCCTGATTGTGATGGCCCCCCGGCCTGGCCGAATTCACAAAGAATACGAATTACCATTTGCCGAACGCGGCGTCGGCGCTGACCTTCGCGAGGTGAAAAAATCCGAAAGCTTCGCTGAAACGCGCGACGAAATCCTAAGTATGATCTGGGACATGGAAGAGGAAATCATGGGCCGGACGGAGGCAACATCATGATACCTTTTCTGATCTACGTTGCGATTTTCATTGGATCCTTCTTCGCCGTAAAAGCGATTGCAAAAGGGATGACCAAAACCAGCGATTTCACTTCGCTGAAAACAGTCACCTTTGGTGATGAAAGCGCCGTTACTCCAAATAAAGTAGCCTCAATCATATCAATCGCGACCATATTTCTGTTGTGGGGGGCATTCACAGGATCTTGGTTAACGCCCATTCACGTACCCGGACCGTTTCAGGGCGAAGGGGCCTTTACCTATACGGCTCAAACTGCGGACGGGACCACAGATGATGCAACTGTTTCGGTCATCGTTCATGCTGTGGGCGAACCAGTTGATGCCCCTACAGTCGAACCCGGTGATGGCTTTGCCAAGAATGACGCAATGTCGCTTGCCGTTTGGCGTAGTGACTTGATCCGTGTTGATCGTAATGACGAGGTAACTCGGGATGACGGGGCCACGGTAATCGCCGTGAACGGCCAACCCATTGCACCAGGCGGTGAGGTTTCAATCGACATCGGAAGCGTATCGATGACCCCCAAAGGAACGCTGAACTTTGAACCTGCAAAAGGCTGGCAGATGGAGCCGATCTGGCTGCCACCCCCCGAACAGGTGGTCTATCGGCTGTGGAACATTGCCAAGGATGGCTATCGCAATTTCACATTGTTTGAACACTTAGGCTATTCATTGTTTCGTGTGGTTGTCGGTTTTGTTCTGGGCGCGCTTGTCGGTATTCCGCTTGGGTATGCGATGGGCCTGTCCAACTGGTTCCGCGGGTGGTTTGACCCGATTGTCGAATTCATGCGTCCGGTGCCGCCATTGGCGCTGATCCCGCTGATCATCATCTGGTTTGGCATTGGTGAAACGGGAAAGATTATCCTTTTGTTCTTGGCATCTTTGTGGATCATGACGATTTCGGCTAGGTCGGGCGTATCTGGCGTGAATATCTCTAAAATCCATGCGGCCTATTCGCTTGGGGCGTCCAAGGCACAGATCATGCGACATGTGATTGTGCCCAACTCGTTGCCTGAAATATTCACCGGTGCGCGTGTGGCCATGGGCGTATGTTGGGGTACGGTTGTCGCCGCTGAACTGGTTGCCGCTGAACAAGGTGCCGGTCAGATGATTGTCGCAGCTTCAAAATTTCAGCTAACAGATATCGTGATCATGGGCATCATCCTGATCGGGATCATCGGTTTTGGAATTGATATTCTGATGCGTTGGGGTGAACGGGTGCTGGTGCCTTGGAAGGGCAAATCCTAAGCCCCGTGAATCACACTTAATACAAAAAAGGCGCGTCGATTGTGACGCGCCTTTTCTTTTACATTAATCAAAAATCAGTGTGTGACTGTGCCCGATCTTCCATCGCTCGATGTATCAAGCGATTTTTGAGCAGCAGCAGCTTCTTCGGCCGCTTCGTCCCATTCAATCGGCTCTGGCTCAGACACAAGGGCAAGTTTTAGAACTTCGCTGACGTGGCTGACAGGAATGATCTCAAGACCCTCTTTCACATTATCAGGAATCTCTGTCAGATCCTTTTCGTTTTCTTCAGGGATCAGCACGGTTTTGATACCGCCTCGTAAGGCTGCCAGCAGCTTTTCCTTTAATCCGCCTATGGGCATAGCATTCCCACGCAACGAAACTTCGCCAGTCATCGCAATATCACGGCGCACAGGAATCTGCGTCAGCACTGAAACAATAGACGTCACCATAGCAAGACCAGCCGACGGCCCATCCTTTGGTGTGGCCCCATCCGGAACATGGACGTGGATATCCAGCTTGTCGAATTTCGGCGGCTTGACCCCGATCTGCGGACTGATCGACCGGACATAGCTGGACGCCGCATCAATCGACTCTTTCATGACATCGCCCAATTTACCCGTCGTTTTCATCCGACCCTTACCAGGCAGACGCAGTGCCTCAATCGACAACAGATCACCGCCAACGCTGGTCCAAGCCAGGCCAGTTACAACACCGATCTGATCATCTTGTTCGGCCAGACCATAACGGTGACGCTTTACACCCAAATAGTCTTCAAGGTTATCAGCCGTTACTTGGACTTTTTCGACCTCTTTCTTGACGATCTTGGTCACAGCTTTCCGGGCCAGCTTCGCGATCTCACGCTCAAGGTTCCGCACACCAGCTTCGCGGGTGTAAGTGCGGATGATCTCTTGCAACGCCTCATCATTGACTTCGAACTCAGACTTGCGCAGACCGTGGTTCTTTTTCTGTTTTTCGATCAGATGCTGCTTGGCGATCTCGCGCTTCTCGTCCTCGGTATAACCGGCCAGGGTGATGATCTCCATCCGGTCCAGCAACGGACTTGGCATGTTATAGCTGTTGGCCGTAGTCAGGAACATGACGTTTGACAGATCATATTCGACCTCAAGATAGTGGTCGACAAATGTGCTGTTTTGTTCAGGATCCAGAACCTCAAGCATCGCACTTGCAGGATCGCCACGGAAATCTTGGCCCATCTTGTCGATCTCATCCAACAGGATCAGCGGATTGGTCGTTTTCGCCTTTTTCAGCGCCTGAATGATCTTGCCAGGCATTGACCCGATATAGGTCCGTCGGTGACCGCGAATTTCAGATTCGTCGCGCACCCCACCAAGCGAAATACGGATAAATTCACGCCCCGTCGCCTTGGCCACTGATTTTCCAAGCGATGTTTTACCAACACCGGGCGGGCCAACCAGACATAAGATCGGGCCTTTCAGCTTGGTCGATCGTTGCTGCACGGCCAGATATTCGACGATGCGTTCCTTGACCTTTTCCAGACCATAATGATCGGCATCCAGAACCTTTTCAGCGTTGCCAAGATTCTTTTTCACGCGGCTTTTGACACCCCATGGAATCGACAGCATCCAATCCAGATAATTCCGCACCACAGTTGCTTCTGCAGACATGGGCGACATGTTCTTCAGCTTTTTGATTTCGGCATCCGCCTTTTCGCGGGCCTCTTTGCTTAGTTTTGTGTCAGCGATGCGTGCTTCCAGTTCGGCCACTTCATTGCCGCCCTCTTCGCCATCGCCCAGCTCTTTCTGAATGGCCTTCATCTGCTCATTCAGATAATATTCACGCTGTGTACGCTCCATCTGGGATTTCACGCGAGTCTTGATCTTTTTCTCGACCTGCAGAACGCTCATCTCGCCCTGCATCAGCCCATAGACCTTTTCAAGCCGCTCAGACACGATCAGCGTTTCAAGCAATTCTTGCTTTTGCGCGACTTCGACGCCCAAATGACCCGCGGCAAGATCGGCCAGCTTGCTGGCTTCATCACTTTCCGCAACGGCGGCCAGCGCCTCCTCGGGGATGTTTTTCTTGACCTTCGCATACCGCTCAAACTCTTTCGCGACAGAGCGGGTCAATGCATCGACGGTCTCTTCATCACCAAGCGCTTCTGGCAAATATTCAGCCTGCGCTTCGAAAAAGCTGTCGTTTTCGATATATTCAGTGATCCGCACACGTGCGCGTCCTTCGACCAGCACTTTCACAGTGCCATCCGGCAGTTTCAGCAACTGTAAAACATTGGCCAGAACACCGGTCTGGTAAATCCCGTCGCTTTCGGGGTCATCCACACTTGGGTCAATCTGGCTTGACAATAAAATCTGTTTGTCATCTTGCATCACATCTTCCAATGCACGCACAGATTTTTCGCGGCCAACGAATAATGGCACCACCATATGGGGGAATACCACTATATCGCGCAGCGGCAGTACAGGATAGGATTGGCTGAGTGGCTCTTGCATGCTCATTCCTTATATTAGCAAAAAGGCTCCGGTCCCGCTTGGCAGCAACGCACGGCCTTTTCCGGTCAGACTGTGTAACTTGGTGTATCAGCGGACAGGTTTCAAGCGCACCGCCAAAATGTTGATCCCAACATACGAAAGCAAAGAAGAACTACAAGCTAACAAAAAGTACAAAAATATGGAAAATCCGACACAGTATTATCCACAGTCTGACAAAGCATTGCCACAATGTCGGGTCAATGAACCCCGCAGGGGACTGTTAAGGCCATGTTAAGACGTATTTTTCGCCAACGTAGGCGTATCTTTCTGTTCGCGCTTTTTGTGACCCTTGCCGGCGTCATTACATTTACGCAGGCACAGGCGATTTCGTTACGTCTTGCGACTGCAGCTGCTGCATTTTTCGTCGTTTTTCTGATCGGTGCAATTTTTATTATCCTTTTACCACGCTGGCGACGCTTACTTGAGCTGATCGGATTGGGTATCTTTGCCGAAGCGATGGTAAAATTTATGTTTCCAGTATCCTATACATGGCTGTCCGAACAAGTCATTGGCGGTACAGTCTTTGTTCTGTTTACCATGTTTTGCTATGTGCTTTTGTATGGTCGCTGGTCTGATTGGCTGAATATTTCGCTGAAAGTTGGCAACAGGCACAAATACAAGATCAAACGATCACGCGAAGCGGTTTGGTCGGCTATCGTTCCCGGCGCTGCCCCGCCCGATGAATACTGGACAGGCAATCTGGCCGGTTTTCATCAAGACCGCGAAGACCCCGATACAGTCAACCTGCGCTTTCAAATCGGCGAAGATACGTTTGAAAATATGTCGATCACATTCCTGGATCAGGACCCGCCAAATTCCTGCCGATACTATTTTGTTGGCGAACCGTCTGAAAGCGACAGCAGCTTTGACGAAGGTGTTTTCGAAATCACCATCAAAAGCCTGAAGGCGGAAAAATGCAAGGTGAATACGGCCCTGCACCACACAGCCATGCGCCCGCGTGAGGCGCTGGATTATTGGATGGATGACAGTTTTCGCGACGACAACGACAGCTTCCGCGCCCATATTCTGGGCAAGCGGGACTGGTCGATCCGAAACACCTATTAAAGCTGGGCCAGAACCTCGTCCGAGGCTTCGAAATTCGCCGTCACACGCTGTACATCGTCATCATCTTCAAGCGCGTCAAGTAGCTTCATCAGCTTTTCCATGCCTTCAAGATCAAGTTCCGTGGTCGTCGTCGGTTTCCAGATTAGTTTTGTCGATTCGCTTTCGCCTAGCTCATTTTCAAGCGTCGTAGAAACCGCGTTCAAATCTGTATCTGCACAATAGATGCTGTGCCCATCGTCCGAACTTTCGACATCCTCGGCGCCCGCTTCGATCGCCGCCATCATGACGGTATCAGCATCACCAACGTCCGCTGGATAGGTCACCTCGCCCTTGCGCTCAAACATAAAGCTGACTGACCCCGTTTCGCCCAGATTGCCACCGCTTTTGGTAAAGGTCGACCGCACATTGCTGGCCGTACGGTTTTTGTTATCTGTCATGGCTTCGACAATCACGGCGACGCCACCGGGGCCGTACCCTTCGTACCGGATTTCGTCATAGTTCTCTGCGTCCCCGCCCATCGATTTCTTGATGGCCCTGTCAATCACATCCTTCGGTACAGATTGCGATTTCGCCTCTTTCACGGCCATCCGCAAACGTGGATTCTTTTCGGGATCAGGGTCGCCCATCTTGGCAGCCACAGTGATCTCTTTGGCCAGTTTTGAAAACAGTTTTGAACGCGCCGCGTCCTGTCGCCCTTTGCGATGCTGGATATTTGCCCATTTTGAATGGCCTGCCATGGGTCTTCTCCCGATTAAGTTATGAAATCTGCACGTTCTATAAAACAACAGGGCTGTCAGTTGCAATCCATGCTATCGGCCATGCTGTGTTTCTATATCTTCGGCAAACGCCGCGATGCGCGCTTTATAACGTTTTGTCAGCTTGCCCTTGGCCAGCCGCAACGATTGCAACAAAAGCCTTGCAGACAAGGAACGCGGGCGAAGATCAAAGCTGACAAAAATCCGGGTTTTATTGGGCGATAACGCCACCAGTTCAATCGCCGTTTCAACATTCAACCCACCGACTTTCGATGCAAATCGCAGCTTGTGCGGCACCTGATAGATCTGTAATTCCGTATCCATAACCCGTGGCTTGCCACGATAATTAAACCGGATGTCCCATATCATCCCCACACCGGGGCTTTTCAGATCATCCTGCCGCCGGATCGTAACGCCACGACGCATGGCCATACGCTCAAATGCCTTGAAATCCGACACATAGTCAAAGGCAAACCCAATCGGAACCTGAACATCTTCGCGTGCAGAAAACTTCATCTATCTTCTAATCCAACTGATCGGCCAGCCAACGATGCAACAGAAAATGCGCAATCGCACCTTTGCGAGCGGGCGCAATATCGGGGTGCGTATCGGCAAATACCTGCATCATATCTTCGCGCGTCACCCAAATCGCATCCTCTATTTCCGTGGGGTCTATGGTTATTTCATCACTTATTGCTTCGCCATAACACCCAAACATTAACGAAGATGGAAACGCCCAAGGTTGCGAGGCCAGATAATCGACACGCCCCACCCGAATGCCCGCTTCCTCAAATACCTCGCGTCGCACGGCGGCTTCAATGGTTTCACCAGGTTCCACAAAACCCGCCAACAGCGAATACATCCGATCCGGCCACCCCGGTGACCTCCCCATCAGTACCTTGTTACCCCGCGTGATCAACATGATCACCACCGGGTCTGTGCGCGGAAAATGATGTCCACCACAAGTCACACAATCGCGCTGCCAGCCGCCTTGCGCCATCTGTGTTTCTGCACCACACCGCGCGCAAAACCCATGGGTATGATGCCACCCAAGTACAGCCTTGGCGGTCGCGGCCAATTCCGCATCTCTTGCGCTCAGCCGGGTCATGATCAAGCGCAGTTCGGCAAATACATGATTTGCGGGCACATCCGGCGGGTGCTGTTCACTTGGATCCAGAAACAGCCCCAAACTTTCGCGATCCATTTCAACCGGTTCCCAGTGCGATACGTCTGCGGCAAAGCGCGGCTGGCCGTCATCCATACCCAAAAACACGAGCTGATCAAGGCGGTCCGGCACCAACGCATGCTTGGCATCTACCCACGCCAACCGATCCCGATCTGCGCCTGCGACCAAAGGTTTACCGCGCCATATCATCAATACCGGTGCGCCATGGGTCAGCTTATCTGCCAACAGATCTGATTTGCCCCTCAGTTCGGCCGCCCGGTCTAACCCAGACCCGCCAAACGTCACCGTTTCTGCGATTTTCATTCACTTATCCCTTTGAAAACCACATGCCACGGGACGAAACAGATGGCAAACACGCAAAACGCACGTATAACGTGTATGAAGTGGTTGTTCAAAGGTGACCAAAGTGGGCAAGAACGCGCCGGACACGATAGCATCATCAAACTGTTATGCTAGACCTTTATTCGGGCGTAAAACTAACCGGAGACATCAACATGAGCACACGCAATGCAGATCTTAACCGCCGGGGCTTTCTTTACGGCACTGCCGCAGGCAGCGCCTTGATCGCTCTGCACCCTTTCTCTGCGCGCGCGGCCGGAACCCAGGCCCATCTGCGGATTATGGAAACCACTGATCTGCATGTGCATGTCTTTCCTTATGATTACTATTCCGACCAGCCCCGCGATACCGTCGGTCTGGCCCGCACGGCATCCATCATCAAGGACATCCGGGCCCAGGCCACCAATAGCCTACTGATCGACAATGGGGACTTTTTGCAGGGCAATCCGATGGGCGACTACATCGCTTATGAACGCGGCATGAAAGACGGCGACATGCATCCCATCATAACTGCGATGAACCAAATGGACTTCGATGCATCCACCCTTGGCAACCACGAATTCAACTATGGTCTTGATTTTTTGATGAAATCTATCGCGGGCAGCGCATTTCCCGTACTGTCGGCCAATGTGGTTCTGGAACAAGGCGCATCACCCACGGCCGACAAAACGCTGGTCAAACCCTATACAATCCTTGATCGCATGATCACAGATGGCAGCGGAACATCACACCCTATCAAAATTGGCCTAATCGGTTTCGTGCCCCCGCAGATCATGACATGGGACCGCCGCCATCTGGAAGGCAACGTAACCGCACGCGACATTATTCAGACCGCTCAGGCCTTTGTCCCCGAAATCAAGGAACAGGGCGCCGATATCATCATCGCGCTTAGCCATTCGGGCATTGGCGAAATGAACGCAAGCGACGGGATGGAAAACGCATCTGTTCCGTTGGCGGCACTGGACGGCATCGATGTGATCCTGACCGGCCACCATCATCGCACCTTCCCCGGCCCTGATTATGACGCCAACGACGTGATCGACCCCGTGGCGGGCACGATCCACGGCAAACCCGCTGTGATGGGTGGCTTTTGGGGCAGTCATCTTGGCCTGATCGACCTGATGCTGGATCATGATGGCGGGCAATGGCGCGTGATCACACACAGCGCAGAAACGCGGCCCATTTCCAAACGCAACGAAGATCGTTCAATCACACCGCTGGTCGAAAGCGACCCAGATGTTCTGGCCTCAGTCTCGGATATCCACGATGGCACACTGGCCTATATCCGCCGCGCCGTCGGCAAAACCTCGGCCCCGCTGCACAGCTATTTCGCGCTGGTGGCAGATGACCCATCGGTGCAGATCGTGTCGAACGCGCAAAGCTGGTATATCAAGCAAATGTTGGTCGATACCGAATTTTCCGATCTGCCTATCCTGTCCGCAGCTGCCCCTTTCAAGGCAGGCGGCCGGGGCGGGGCGGAATACTATACCGATGTCCCTATCGGCGATGTGGCGATCAAGAATGTGGCTGATCTATATCTCTATCCCAACACCGTACGGGCTGTGAAAGTCACAGGGGCGCAGCTGAAAGATTGGCTTGAGCGATCTGCAGGCATGTTCAACCAGATCACGCCCAGACAAGCCGACCAAGTGCTGCTGAACCCTGATTTTCCCAGCTATAATTTCGATGTCATCGATGGTGTCAGCTATCAGATCGACCTAAGCCAGCCGTCAAAATTCGACCCCAAGGGTATGCTGATCAACCCCGATGCCAATCGTATCATCGATCTGACCTTTGATGGCGCGCCTGTTGATCCTGCACAGGAATTCATCATCGCCACCAATAATTATCGCGCAGGCGGCGGCGGCGATTTCCCGGGTGCCAAAGGCGATACGATTGTGTTTGAAGCCCCAGATACCAATCGCGATGTCATCGTCCGTTATATCATTGATCAGGGTACGATCGAGCCCAGTGCTGACGGCAATTGGCGCTTTGCACCCATGCCAGACACATCGGTTCTGTTTGATACGGGGCCTAAGGCGATGACCTATATCAGCGATGTCGATATGCAGATTGAACAGACTGGCGATGGCTCTGACGGCTTCACGCGCTTGCGCATCCAGTTGTAACAGGCTGACCTAAGATCCCGGATCATGTCCGGGATCACCGCAGCAGTCCCGGGCATGATCCGGGACCTCATCTCATACAGCAATATACTAAAACACCGCGTGATCCCCACGATCCACCGTCGCCTTACCCGCCAAAACACGTTCATAAAACTCAAACAGCGTATCCGCGCCCGTCGATGGGGTGGCCGTCGCATCATAACGCCCTGCATCCGCATCCCAAACCAACATAGACTCAGTCGCATAATACCGGCCGATCCGCGCCAGCTCTGCCTTCTCGCGCAACTTGGGTGATAATCGTCCCAATGCACCAAGCCCGCCAGTAATCGCATCCAACATTCCAACCGGCACCTGCCGAAACTTCGGCTGTTGCCCCAAAAGTTGAAACAGATGCTCACCCTGCTGGCGCGGTGTGATCGCATCCCCCGGCCCACCAATCGGCAAAATACAATTCTGCCGCATTTCATCATCCAAACATTCGGCCAAATAGGTCCCTAAATCCCTGTCACTGATCGGCTTGCATGCAGTCAGCGTCCCATCCCCAAACAACAGATAAGGCTTGCCCCGTCGCACCCGATCAATCTGACCAGACAGCGATTTGAAAAACGCCGTAGGCCGAACAATGGAATAGGCTATGCCCGACCGGATCAAAACCTGTTCAAACGCCAGCTTGGCATGTTGAAATTCCAAAAGCGGGCGCTGAACGCAAATCGCTGACAGCAAAACCATCTGGGTGATCCCCGACCTTTGCGCCACGGCCAACGCATCGACATGCGCCTGATGATCAATCGCCCAGGCATCGCGTGGCGCACCCGTGCGCGACGCCAGGCAAGACACAAGCGCATCAAACGGTTCCCCACAAAACCCATCGCGGCCCAGCGATACCGGATCTGTCACATCACCCTGCCGCACGATGACATCGCTGCGTATTTTGGAACCCGGGCGCACAAAACAGACGACTTGGTGCCCCCGCTCCATCAAGGCGTCGACAGTCGTGCGCCCGATGGTGCCCGTGCCCCCCAAAACGAAAACCCGCTTGGGCGTCGGTGATGGCTGAAATATCCGTTCGCTCATGTGCCGCACCCTAGCCGATCCCGGTCATCCAACACCAGATCAACCGTTAACAGTTTCAACCAGCAGGGCGCGCAGTTTTGTACAAAATATTTGGTACAAAACCCATGTACAAAATATACAAAACGCGTCTGCACCCTGCCCTTTGCACAGATGAACACAATCGCGTAAAGCTACTTTGGAAAAAACGGGGGATCGACTTTGGATATTGCGACACGCGTCTGGAATCGCAGGTGGAAAATTGACCCGATCGTGCGATCCCTAATCGACACGGATTTCTATAAGCTATTGATGTGTCAGTCTATTTTCCGTAATAAGCCTGACACAAACGTCACCTTTAGCCTGATCAATCGCACCAAATCCATTCGTCTGGCCGAACTGGTCGACGAAGGTGAGCTGCGCGAACAATTGGATCACATAAGGTCACTTTCCCTATCCCGCGGCGAAAATACATGGCTGCGCGGGAACACATTCTATGGCAAGCGCCAGATGTTTCGACCCGATTTTATGGAATGGTTTGAGGGGCTTAGACTGCCTGACTATCATTTGGAAAAACGTGACGGACAGTACGAACTAACGTTCGAAGGCAGCTGGCCCGAGGTCATGTTATGGGAAATCCCTGCCCTTGCCGTATTGATGGAGTTGCGCGGCCGCGCCGTTTTGGGCGATATGCGCAAGTTCGAGCTTCAGGTTCTATATGCCCGCGCCATGACAAAACTGTGGGGAAAGGTCGAAAAACTACGTGACATCAAAGACTTGCAAATCGCTGACTTCGGCACCCGCCGCCGCCACAGCTATCTGTGGCAGGATTGGGCTGTGCAGGCCATGATGGAAGGCTTGGGCGAAAAATTCGTTGGAACTTCAAACTGTCTGATCGCTATGCGCCGCGATATCGAAGCCATCGGCACCAACGCACATGAACTTCCCATGGTCTATTCAGCACTGGCTGAAACAGACGAAGATTTGCGTCAGGCACCCTATAAAGTTCTGGCCGATTGGCACGATGAACATGATGGTAATTTGCGAATGATTTTACCCGATACCTATGGAACAAAAGGATTTTTAGACGCCGCGCCTGACTGGCTGGCCGGATGGACAGGCATTCGCGTCGACAGTGGCGACCCGGCACAAGGCGCCGAAACAGCGATCAAATGGTGGCAATCACGCGGCGAGGATCCACAAGAAAAACGGGTTATTTTTTCTGACGGGCTGGATGTGGAAAAAATACGGGAACTTCAGGCGCAATTCGCAAACCGCGTGCGCGTGTCATTCGGTTGGGGCACCTTGCTGACAAACGACTTCCGTGGGTTGGTACCGAACGATGCGCTGGCACCATTTTCCCTTGTATGCAAAGCCGTTAGCGCGAATGGCAGACCCACCGTCAAGCTTAGTGACAATCCCCTAAAAGCAATGGGGCCGACCGGTGAGATTGAACGCTATAAACGGGTGTTCCACTTGGGCGAACAAAAGGCGTTAGACGTCGTCGTTTAGGTATTTCGCGCAATGTAACGCACGACCCAGATAATAAGCCTGTCGAGGATCATCGGCAGACGCACGCGACATGATCCATCCAGCCGAGGCCAGCGCCCGCAATGCCATAAATCGCGGGACCTGATCTAAAAGCCTGGCGATGCCGATGCCTTTGCAATCCGCATAGCCAGCACATAGCGCATTGATTAGATTTGATAAATCTGGATCATTCCAGTATTGCACCAATGCGACACCAAGATCGTAAAGTCGATAACCAATGCCTGCGTCATCAAAATCGATCAGCCAAAGACCGGCATCATCAACCAGAACATTTTCCCCAAGGGCGTCGGCATGTATCGCGCCAATGTCGGGATAATCCAGCTGCTTTAACCACGTCCGCGCCAGGTCCCGTTTTTCGCGCAACACTGTAGCTTCAGCTAGCTGCAATGCCGGGTTCTCCCAATATCTGCCCCAAAGCGGATCTGGTCCGGTCAATCCTTTGCAATCCCAAGCAGGGCGGACAGTTGGGTCAAGCTTGGCACTTGTATCGCTGATTTGGTGTAAATCAGCTAACATATTGCCCAGATTGTAAAAATTTTGGATCAATACATTTTTATTCTGAATATCAAAAAGCGTCGACGCATCGATCCAAGACACCATACTTAGCACCTGACCGCTTTGGGTTTGATGCAAAAAAGTGCCCTGTGGCGTTTGCACAGGACGTGGGCATCTAAACCCGTTTGCTGTCAAACTTTCAGTCCAATGCAACTCAGCCTCGACGGCCGCTGCTGACTGATAACCAATGCGATGAACCCGAAGCGCACAACGTCGTCCATCTGACAAGGAGACATCAAAAACAGCATTTTCACGCTGCGCCACTAATTTAGGGGCGCTTTGAAACCCACCCCAAGCCTGCGCCGCCTCTTGGATCAGATCTTTCAAATCCGCGTCTCTTTCAGAACATCTTCCAGCGCATTTATCGCCATATCCGCATTGTCACGCGAAAACGGCATCGGTGGTCGCATTTTTAGCGTATTCATATGCCGTCCGATCCGGTTCAGCAGAATACCGCGGTGGCGCATCGCCTCGACTACGCGGGCAGTAAAATCTGTGGCCGGTGTCCCATCATCCACCACGAATTCAATGCCGAAAAACAGACCCAATCCCCGCGCCTCAGCTTTCAACGGATGCTGAATCGCCTGCAACCGGTCCAACGCATAGGCCCCAACATCACAGGCATTTTCCACCAAACCTTCATCTTCGATCACCTGTAATGTCGCCATTGCCGCCGCACAACTGACCGGATTTCCGCCAAAAGTATTGAAATAGCCAAATGCGTCTCGGAAAGCGCCCATTATATCGGGTCTGCTGATAACGGCCGCCACCGGGTGCCCATTCGCCATAGGCTTTCCCACGGTCACGACATCAGGCGAAAAGCCAAGCCATTCGTGTCCCCACCATGCAGCACCGATGCGCCCAAAACCTGGCTGCACCTCGTCACACAGGATCAAACCACCAGCATCGCGGATCACTTTGACCGCTGGATTCAAAAATCCAGGCAATAAGGCAGGAAAGCCTTCGTTGGCGAAAGTCGGGCACAGCATAAAGCCGGAAAACCCATGCCCAGCCTGTTCCAATTCTGCAATAGCGGCTGCGATATTATCCGCAAAAACCTGTGGTTGCGCCTGCACAGACCCACCCAACGGCCGTACAGTATCTGGCGCAGGCACCAGCCGCACATGCGAAGGATAACCGCCGATTGGGGGCCGTCGTGTCGACAGTTGCGCAACGGCAGTCGTATTCCCATGATAGGTATTGTCTGTCGCGATAATGCCCGTTTTACCTGTCATAGCCTGTGCCATGCGCAAGGCGATATCATTCGCCTCGGACCCGGTGCACACCATGATCGCCTGATTTAAGCCATGCTGAAACTTGACTGTAAGCCGTTCTATATAATCCAGAATTCCATCATGCAGATACCGTGTGTGGGTATTCAACATCGCCGCTTGCTGCGCAATCGCCTTGACCACTTTTGGATGACAATGTCCCACATGTGGAACATTGTTATAGCAATCAAGATAACGCCGTCCCTCCGTATCCCAAAGCCAAACGCCTTGCCCGCGCACAATATGCACCGGATCCTCATAGAACGTCGGTACATTCGGCCCCATCAATTGCTGTCGGCGCGCAAGCATATTATAACTCATTCTTCGGTCACCCGACCACGAAGGGCTTTAACTTCACCTCTTTTGACCTTGCTTGCAATTCTGCGTTTCTGACTGCCCAAAGTGGGGCGTGTCGGAATGCGGCGTTTAGGCTTCACCAAAGCTTTTTTAATCAATTTAACCAGCCTATCTCGTGCAATATCACGGTTACGCGCCTGACTGCGTGTCTCTTCGGCGCGGATAATAATTGCACCATCCAAGGTCCAACGCCGCCCAGCTAAGCGTTTTAGTCGCCGTTTTACAGCATCAGGCAAATTTGGACTGCGGTCAGCCTCAAACCGTAATTCCACAGCGGTCGAAACCTTGTTTACATTCTGACCACCAGGCCCTGACGCACGGGTAAAGCTTTCTGTAAGTTCCCAATCTTGCAGGGTAATTGCATCATTTATCTTTAACATAACCTGATAATACACAGGTCTTTCGGGCAAGACCATTTCATTGTTTCACGAATACCAGCGGTGCTAAATGGCAAAAGGTTCAAAATAAATAGTTCGCCTGCGACACTGTCACACTGACTTTACACTTGCTGATTCTTGAAATGTATCGCAAAGTTTACACATGAGTGTCAGTGAAAGTTTACATATGCGCCATTGGCCCGAACCACGGGCAATGATCACACTGATCAAACCGATCACATGGTTTCCCCCAATGTGGGCTTATCTGTGCGGTGTCGTTTCATCTGGTGTTTCCCCCTTAAGTCAATGGGGCTTAGTTATTTTGGGCATTATATTGGCCGGTCCGATTGTCTGCGGAATGAGCCAAGCCGCCAATGATTGGTGCGACCGTCATGTGGATGCAATCAATGAACCAAACCGGCCTATTCCCTCTGGTAGTGTGCCGGGACGATGGGGCCTGTGGATCGCGCTTGCGATGTCCGTGCTGTCACTGATCGTTGGGTGGCAACTGGGACCTTGGGGGTTTGGCGCAACGGTTGTCGGTGTTCTGGCAGCTTGGGCCTATTCCACCGAACCTTTGCGACTGAAAAAATCCGGTTGGTGGGGCCCCGGTTTGGTGGGGCTGTGTTACGAAGGTTTGCCATGGTTCACCGGGGCCGCCGTTCTAAGCGCAGGCGCACCATCTTGGCCTGTTATCATTGTTGCCCTTCTTTATGCCATGGGCGCGCATGGCATCATGACCCTAAATGATTTCAAAGCATTAGAAGGCGACCGGCAAACCGGCATCGCGTCGCTCCCTGTTAGGCTTGGCGCCGAACGTGCCGCAAAACTTGCCTGTATTATCATGGCTGTGCCGCAAGCAATTGTTATCGTGCTTTTGCTTTTATGGGATCGCCCCTGGCACGCATTAGCTGTTGCAGCGGTATTACTGGCACAATTCTGGGCCATGCGCGTGTTGTTGACAGACCCCAAGGGCCGCGCGCCTTGGTATAATGCAACCGGAGTGACGCTTTATATCAGCGGCATGATGATTACGGCATTCGCGATCCGCAGTACCGGGATTTGGCCATGACGTTAAGTTGGCTGTCGATCATACGGCTTGGGTTGGTGCAAACAGCGCTTGGGGCCATTGTGGTTTTGACCACTTCAACCTTTAACCGTCTTATGGTGGTCGAATTGTCTTTGCCCGCCATTCTGCCGGGCTTCCTGGTCGCACTGCATTACGGCATTCAGATCACACGCCCCAAATGGGGCTTTAAAAGCGACACTGGCGGCAATCGGACCCGCTGGATCATTCTGGGTATGATTGCATTGGCACTTGGCGGCAGTCTCGCCGCCCTTAGCGTCATTTTACTAGAGTTATATTTCGCCATTGGACTTGGCACTGCAATCATTGCCTATGCCTTGATCGGTTTGGGCGTTGGGGCGTCGGGTACATCTGTCTTGGCCCTTTTAGCAACAGCAACGGCACCACGCAGACGGGCCGCTGCGGCAACAATCACCTGGCTGATGATGATCGCTGGTATCGCCATAACAGCCGGAACCGTTGGCGCGTTTCTGAATCCCTATTCGCCCGAATTATTGCTCCGTATCGTCATCATTGTCTGCGGAGGCGCGGTTTTGATGACCATCCTTGCCGTCCAAGGGATTGAACGTGGCATAACTATCGAACACCACGCTGATCCGATGCCATTTTTCCAAGGCCTGCGTGAAATCTGGGATGAACCAAAGGCACGGAATTTCACAATCTTTGTCTTCCTGTCCATGGTTGCCTATTTCATGCAGGAACTGATCCTTGAACCTTATACCGGGTTGGTCTTCGACTTTACACCAGGGCAATCCACATCCCTGAGTGGCGCACAAAACGGTGGCGTGTTTTTCGGAATGCTGACCGTCGGTATCGCAGCGACGGGTCTGAAAATCGGCGCGCTGCGCCATTGGGTAATCGCAGGGTGCCTTGGCTCAGCAGTCAGCCTTGGTGTGATCGCCATGATCGGCCAGATCACTTGGACCGCAATGGTCGTGCCATCTGTGATCGCATTGGGCTTTTTCAACGGTATGTTCGCCGTGGCAGCAATCGGGGCGATGATGGCGCTGGCTGGTGATGGGCGCAAAGCACGCGAAGGTACACGGATGGGCCTTTGGGGGGCAGCACAAGCTGTAGCTGCCGGGTTCGGCGGCCTTTTGGGTGCCGGCGCTGTGGATATATTGCGCCATCTGAACACCAACACTGCACAGGCTTTCGGCACCGTTTTCGTAGCCGAAGCCACATTATTCGTCGCAGCTGCCATTCTGGCCGCGCGCATTATGGATCACCGGCCAAAATTAACGGCCCACATGGTTCCGGGAGAATGAGAAATGTATGATGTCGTCGTCGTGGGGGGCGGTCCCTCAGGGGCCACAGCCGCCGAAGATCTGGCCCGTTCCGGTCAACGTGTTGCCATGATAGACCGCGCAGGGCGCATCAAACCCTGTGGCGGGGCAGTGCCACCCAGGCTGATTTCAGACTTCCTGATCCCGGATGACCAAATCGTGGCCAAGATCAACACGGCGCGCATGATTTCACCCACCCATCGTATGGTGGATATTCCAATTGAAAACGGCTTTGTTGGCATGGTTGATCGCGAACATTTCGACGAATTCCTGCGCAAACGGGCCGAAAGCGCAGGTGCGGATCGGTTCACCGGCACCTTCCTGAGAGTCGAGCGCGGGGACGGCACGACCAAAGTTGTTTTCCGTGACAAAGCCAGCGGCAACCATATCGGATTGCAGACCAAACTGATCATCGGTGCAGATGGCGCGCGATCCGACGTAGCCAGAGCCGAGGTGCCAGGCGGTGACAAAATCCCATATGTGATTGCATATCACGAGATCATAAAAGCTCCCGAGACCACTGAAACCTATGATCCGATGCGTTGTGATGTGATCTATGATGGTGCGATTTCCCCCGATTTCTATGGCTGGGTGTTTCCCCATGGCACATCAGCCAGTGTCGGCATGGGCACTGCCGTCGAAGGCGTTGATCTAAAACACGCCACTGCTGAATTGCGCAAAGCCAGCGGGCTGGAAAATTGCGAAACCATCCGTAAAGAAGGGGCGCCCATTCCGTTAAAACCACTGGATCGGTGGGACAATGGCAAAGATATCGTACTTGCCGGTGACGCCGCAGGGGTCGTTGCGCCGTCGTCCGGGGAAGGGATTTACTATGCGATGGTCGGCGGACGTGTGGCGGCAACGGCTGCAACAGCCGCGCTGACCTCGGGCCGGATCAGTGATTTGAAACTGGCACGCAAACTGTTCATGAAGGACCATAAAACTGTGTTCAAAGTCTTAGGCGCGATGCAAAATGCCTATTACAGGTCAGACGATCGACGCGAGCGATTTGTCTCATTGTGTCACGACGTGGATGTGCAAAAATTGACATTTGAGGCATATATGAACAAAGAATTGGTGCGCGCTCGTCCGATGGCGCATCTGAAAATAGGGATCAAGAATTTGGCACATCTAACCGGTATCGTTTCTGCGTTACGTACATGACGGCGATGATTCCAGCATGGGTTGACGGGGTACTTACGCCTGTTGAAAAACTGGATGTTCACAGACGCGGACTAAAACACAAAGCAGTGTCTGTTTTTGTGATGGACGGACCAAATGTGCTGATCCAGCGTCGGGCGATGGGCAAATATCACACGCCAGGTCTTTGGGCGAACACCTGTTGTACACATCCAGACTGGAATGAAGACCCCGCCGATTGTGCCGTCAGAAGACTTAACGATGAACTGGGCATCAAAGATGTTTACCCCGCTTTGCGAGATACAGTTGAATATCGCGCAGATGTTGGCAATGGCCTGATCGAACACGAAGTCGTCGATATATTTCTTGCAGATATAGCAGGCCGCACTTTGAAAATTCAGCCAAACCCTGATGAAGTCATGCAGGTTAAATGGATTGGACTGTATGATCTGACTGCAGACGTTTTGCGCAGACCAGAAGAATACACGCCTTGGCTGCGTATTTATCTGCAAGACCATTCTGACCGTATTTTTGGCACATTGGTGCGGGCCTAACTGGGCCTAGCGGCGCCCTTCCCGCAGCCAGGCGCCCGTTGCGAACAACGCAGCCAAAACCAAAAATAGCCATGCTGGTACCAATGATGTGATGGTAACATCTGCCGTCACATACGCTTCGCGTGGGGTCAAACCGATCCAACCACGTCCAGCGGCAGGGCGACCTTGGCGCACATCACGAATACTGGGCACACCATCTTCCAGCCGAATAACCCCACCACGCGTGCGATCCACCAACGGTTCCAGTTTGTCGCCGCTTGCAATGGTTTCGACAAATTCACGCGGGGCAGATGGGCCAAGCGCCACCACAGCATCTTCATCCCCTTCTGCAAGGCGATAAAGCCCGATTTCCGGTGCCTCGTATATCGCCTCAAATCGACCGGGGGATACTTGCTGCATCTCAAGCTCAATCGCTTCACCATCAGGTCCAGTGATCGTTACAGTGCCAACACTTTCGCCCAAAGTACGGCGAATGACTGTCATCGTTTGACCATTGGCTTCGGCCCAAAGTGCTTCTTCCTCAAGCTCAGGCTCTTTCATCAACCAATGTGCAAGACGCCGTAGCAATTCCAACTGCGGTCCGCCGCCCTCATAACCACGGCTCCATAACCAGGCATGATCGGATGCCATAAGCGCCACACGGCCTTCGTCGACACGGTCCAGAACAAGTAATGGACGATCCCCCAAACCGCTCATCACGGTGCTGCCTGTATCGGTCGGGGTGACTTCGATCAAGCGGAACCAACGCCCCCATTCAGGATCATCCTGTTGTGTCATTTCGCTTTCACGAAATACATTTTGCAAACCTTCAGTCACCGGGTGGCGATGCCCAAGTTCTGTGATTTCGGGCAAGAATGCCTCTTCTATGACACGCGCCGTTGGGGCGGCAGGCATAATTTCACCCAATGCCGATCTGTAAAGACTGTCCGCACTTGCAAAATCCGGACCTGCGGCCACCAAAACAGCGCCACCATTACGGACATAATTACCGATGCTTTCGATATAAAAGCCAGGTAATATCCCGCGCCGCTTATAACGGTCGAAAATGATAAGATCGAATTCATCAATCTTTTCTATGAACAGCTCACGTGTTGGGAAAGCGATCAGCGACAGCTCTTCAACCGGGACGCCGTCGTGCTTATCGGGTGGACGTAAAATCGTGAAATGCACCAGATCGACCGAGCTGTCTGATTTCAGCAAATTCCGCCATGTCCGTTCACCCGCATGCGGTTCACCCGACACAAGCAAAACCCGCAAACGATCCCGCACACCATTGATCTGAACCACAGCAGAGTTGTTACGATCTGTGATTTCGCCTTCGGCTTCGGCGACGGTAAATTGGATCACATTCATGCCGCCGTGTGGCAAGGACACAGGCAAATCCAGATCTTCACCAATCGGAACCGTGAACAGTTGCGGCGCCTCACCATCGACTGAAATCTGCAACTGCACCCGATCCGTTTGAACAGGCACAGCCCCTTCGTCATCAACACGCAGGGTCAGCGTCACCTCTTCCCCAAGAATAGCGAAAGCGGGCGCGTTTTTAACAGTCAACCGACGATCCCAATCCTGTTCGCGCCCTGTTAAAAGCACGTGCAGTGGCGCAGGCAGGGCAGGCGCACGTTCCAGATCATGTAACTGGCCATCGGTCAGCAATAGCATCCCTGCGACGCGGGCCTGTGGTTCTTCGGACAGTGCTTGCGACAAGGACGTCATCAATTCAGTGCCGCTGTCACCTTCACCATCCCGCAATGTCACGATGCGCAATTCTGTGTTTGGGCGCGCCTGGATACGGGCGCGCAGTGTTTCAAGTGCCTGTTGTGTCTGATCGGGTCTGTCACTGATATTTTGGCTGGCCGTATCATCCACGACCAGCAACACGATATCTGTCAAAGGCGTGCGTTCTTCTTGTTGCAACGATGGGTTAGCAAGCGCAATCGCCAAGGTGATCGCCGCCAAGGCACGCAACCACCATCCGACCAATCCACGCCAGATGGCAAAACTGATCATTACTGTTGCCAGTGTAATAGCCAGCCAGACAAGTGGCCATTCAATCAACGGGTCAAAGATAATCTGTCCGGTCATTGGCCCAACCTGTCCAGCAATGCAGGCACATGGACCTGATCTGATTTATAGTTACCCGTTAGAACATGCATGATCAGATTAACGCCAAAGCGCATCGCGATTTCACGCTGGCGATCCCCTGCATACCCACGCCCAACCGGGAACAAAGGCGCGCCGCGTTCGTCTATAGCCCAAGCTGATGCCCAATCATTGCCGCCAATTACCACAGGTGTCACGCCGTCATTCAAATTTCGAAACGGCATGCCTTCGATTTGTTCAGCATCTGGCGGGGCTGCCTCGACCCAGACATCGCGACCGGGATAGCGGCCGGGAAAATCCTGCAACAGATAAAATGTACGCGTCAGAACATGGTCTGACGGAATAGGCTCAAGCGGGGGGATATCCAGTTGCGCAGCCAATTGTTGCAACTTGCGACCATTGGGGGATGCGGCCCCGAAACTGGCCGTATTGGCATCGCGCGTATCAAACAGGATCATCCCGCCTGTGCGCAGATAGCGGTTCAGCTTGGCATAGGCTTCAACTGATGGCAGGGGTTGATCTGTCGTGATCGGCCAGTACAAGAACGGAAAAAACGACAGTTCGTCGATTTCCAGATTAACGGCGATCGGGCGCGCTGGTTCGATGGATGTGCGCTGAAAAAGTGTATTCGACACGCCCAAAAGACCTGCTGCCGCAACACGGTCAATTTCATCGTTGCCCGTCACGACATGGGCCAAAACGACCTCTGATGTGGCAGAAAGTGCCAGCATATCTGCATCAGCGTTTTGCTGAGCATAGGCGTCTGGCGCGAAGCCAAGACACGCGATCAGGCTCACCACGGCGGCAGTGGCCCGAGGACCCGTTAACCGGCCCGACACCATAAGCGAAGCGAGAATATCAATAAGTAACACGATGAATGCTCCGGTCAAAAAGGCGCCTTTCAGTACAGTTTCAGCCAAAACGGCTAATCCTTCGACGGTGATACGCGATGGCCATTCGGCACGGTTTAAGATCCGGTCGGCTTGAATGACATTCATAGCAATCCGTCGATCGTCACCCGTATAAAGACCAGGCGGCATGGTTGCGCTGAACTGACGTTCGGCCAAGGTCTCGCCCTCTACTCCGGGTAATGTCGTGGCATCCATGACTTCCCCGAAAGCAGACAGCATTTGATCAGGGGCCCAGACCATGCCTGCAAGTTCTTCGGCATCCGGTACCGCGGGGCGTGTTGAAATCGCCAAACGTTCCAGCATTTCAACAAATAACCCGGACAATGGGATCGTCGACCATTCCGCATTCGCGGTGACATGAAACAGCACAATCGTTCCTTGCCCGTGTTTTTTGCGGGTAACCAAAGGCGTACCATCAGCCAAAGATGCAATAACACGTTCTGACAGTGAAGGATCGGGTTGTGCCATCACTTGCGCTGAAATGGTGACGTCATCTGGCACGTTCAGACCGAAAAACGGTGATGTTTCCGGAAAAGGACTAAGCGCCTTGGGTTCACCCCAACTCATCGCGCCGCCAACACTTCGCCCACCCGCCCGCAGGCGTACTGGCATCAACGGATCTTCTTGCCTGCGACTGACATCGCTGGCGGCCAGACGTGGCCCAGCAAACCGCAACAAAAGCCCACCGTTGTCCAACCATTCCAAGATTTTTTCCTGTTCCAGATCTGATACCTGCGCCACATCGGCCAAGATAATCACATTCGGATTGGCCAAAAGAACATCTTCCAATGTGCCGTCAATTAAATCAGCTGTTGGTTCAAGTGCCTGTTCCAAGAAATGCAGCGGTGACAACAGTTCAAGACCTTCGCGCCCCTGTCTGCCTGCGATCAACGCAACCTCGCGCCGCTTTAACGCATCATCCGTCAACGTCACAGCACCAGCGGACCGAAGGCCAGCTATTTCAAACCGTGTGATCCGGTTGCGTAACTCGGGCGGCAGGGTCAATGCAACGTCGGCCCGTTTCCCACCAGGTTCAAAGTCGGCTGTCGCCAAAGCAAGCTGTCGTTCCACACCCGCAGGATCAAGCCCGTGGGCGGTAATCGTCACCTCTTCTGCGGCGCCTGCCGTGTCACGATTGACGCTTAGTGTGATATTGCCATCCTCAAAACGCGCTGGCTCGATTGCGTAAATTGGGCGCGGGCTTTCAAAAACAGTGACCGAACCACGGGCTTCCAAAGCTAAAAGCACGTCGCTGCGGGCAAGACGTTCAAGCCCATCAGACAACCAGAATGTTTCAAATGACCCGGTTAAATTTTCGGCCCATTCAACTGCTTCAGTCGGCTCCCATGCATTGGGTTGCAGACTTGGCAAACGGCTTAGCAAAACATCGGCCGCCTGAAACTGAATGTCGCCTTCGGGCGGGTCGCTTAACAACACAAAGGCTACAGGGCGCGCAAGTTGTGCGGCGTCATCCAGCAACGCCTCGATCCGGTCCATACGGCGTGGCCAGTCACGGGCATCAGCCCAGGTTCCGTCAGCCACAATCAGCAACGGGCCATCACCTGTCCGTTCATCCTGAGGGTTCAAGACAGGTCCGGCAAAGCCAATAATCACAGCGGCAATTGCGAATATCCGCAATAAAAGTAACCACCAAGGCGTTTTATCGGCCTGATTTTCATCATCCTGCAGACCCAATAACAAGGCAACACCCGGAAATCGTCTGCGAATCGGAGCGGGTGGCACGGCCCGCAACAAAAGCCAAAGGATCGGTAAAACGATCAGGCCCAAAAGCAATAATGGAGTGGTGAATCCGAGAGCACCTATCGTGAACATTAAATACGCTCCATCGCGGAATAAAGCCACAACAGCGCCGCTTGCGCACTGTCGCCAGTGTGGTGGGTTCCGAACTGCCACCCTGAAGATTGGCATAGATGCAGCAATTGATCTTTTCGTTCAGCCAGACGGGTTAGATATCTGTCACGCAGATCGCCTGCCTTTAGCGTTTCGTGCCGCAGCGAACCGGACATGCTTTCAAAAATAGTCCGACCATCAAACGGAAAGATTTCTTCTTGTGGGTCAAGAACTTGCAAAAGTGTCCCACGCACACCCCGATCAGCAGCTTTTGTCAAAGCGGCCTCAACCGGGGCAAGTTCCCCCATGAAATCAGATATGAACAGCGCCCTGGAATTTGGCAACATACCACGCGCATCAGGTTCACCATAGTCGGCATCAGTGCTTTCATCAGACAGCAATTCCGCCAGCCGCATCAATTGTATTTCACCACTGCGCGGCGGCGCAGCCGAGGCCGTCATGCCAACACGTTCGCCTGCACGCAACAATAAAACAGAGATAGCAAGCGCCAATGTTCGTGCTCGATGCCCCTTGGTTTCAAGGTTTTTATCCGAACTAAAGTCCATTGATGCCGCACTATCGACCCACATCAATACGCTTTGCGAGATCTGCCATTCTTTTTGCTGAACAAACTGTGCATCGCTTCGGGCTGATCGGCGCCAATCAATCGTACGTAATTCATCGCCTGGCTGTACCGGGCGATATTGCCAAAATTCATCACCCATCCCTGACCGCCTTCGGCCGTGAATACCCAGCATAACGGTACTTGCCAGATGCTCGGCCGCCGCAAGAAGCGGGGGAAGTGGGCTGGCAAGATCTTCGGCTTGCTGTCTCAGATGGGCAGGTTGGCTCACGCAGCTGCCTCGATCCGAGTGACCTGGGCGGCAACTTGATCAATCAATGCACCCAATTCAACACCACGCGCACGGGCTGAAAACGACAACGCCATACGATGCATCAGGACAGGCCGCGCCATCTTAATCACGTCATCAGCTGACGGGGCAAGACGACCGTCCAGCAATGCCTGTGCGCGAACAGTCAACATCAAAGCCTGTGCCGCACGCGGTCCGGGACCCCAACTGACACTATCGCGCACAATTTCGGGCGCTTCAGGTTCGTCAGGGCGGCATGCACGGACCAGATCAAGGATTGTTTCAACAACTGCATCCCCAACAGGCATGCGTCGGATCAGAGTTTGAGCAGCCAAAAGGCTTGTCGTATCAAAGACTTGATGGGATTGCGCATCTTCAATGCCTGTCGTCGACAAAAGAATGTCTCGTTCGGTGTCACGATCCGGGTTTAGTACATCAATTTGCACAAGAAAGCGGTCCAACTGAGCCTCGGGCAGTGGATATGTGCCCTCTTGCTCAATCGGGTTTTGCGTGGCCAATACGTGGAATGGCATTCCAAGTGCGCGATGCTCACCGGCAACGGTCACTTCTTTTTCCTGCATCGCCTGCAGAAGTGCCGATTGCGTTCGCGGACTGGCCCGGTTGATCTCATCTGCCATCAATAGCTGACAAAAGATCGGGCCTTCGATAAATCTGAAACTACGACTACCGTCTTCACCAGTCTCAAGAACCTCGGACCCAAGAATATCGGCGGGCATCAAATCGGGGGTGAACTGGATGCGGTTTCCGGTCAGCCCCATAACGGTCGACAATGTATCCACCAGACGTGTCTTACCCAAGCCAGGTTGACCGATCAGCAACCCGTGACCGCCACAAATCAGCGATGTCAAAGTCAGGTCAACGACCCGTTCCTGACCAATAAACCGGTTGGTGATCGAGGCTTTCGCCTCGGCCAATTTCGCACCTAAAGCGTCAATCTCAGCAACAAGTGCGTCTGTATCGGCCATGACAAATCCTCCAAATCACATTATGTCTTACAAAGCAGATATCATTCCAAAGACAAATGGCAAAACGAATGAGTGGACAAAACATTGTGACCCCATCGGCGGAAAGCCTTGCAGCATCGGCAAAAGCTGCCTCAAAAACAGGCATTCCACCTGTTCATAAGTGGAATCCCCCGTTTTGTGGCGACTTGGATATGCAGATAAAACGGGACGGAACTTGGTTTTATCAAGGCACACCGATTGGTCGTCCGGGCTTGGTACGACTGTTTTCGACGATTTTACGAAAAGACGGGGATCAGTATTTCCTTGTGACCCCGGTTGAAAAGGTCGGCATTCAGGTTGAGGACGCCCCTTTTGTTGCTATTGATTTTACTCAAGAAAATAATGATTTAAGATTTTTCACCAATGTCGGGGACGAAGCTGTGGCGGGGCCTGTTCATCCGATCCGCGTGGCGATGGACCCGCAAACGAATGAACCGTCGCCGTATGTTTTGATCCGCGCCAACCTTGAAGCACTGATAGATCGAAAAAGTTTTTACCGCCTTGTTGATCTGGGGCAGGAAGGTCAACATGACGGGGTGGCATGGTTCGGGGTGCGATCAGGTGGGCAGTTTTTCCCAATCATTCCGATGGCAGACTTGGATAATTCACTTTGATTCCAGAACGTTACGCGCACATCGCGTTTAGCTTCGTGGTGTCAGGCATGATGTCGTTCATCGTTTCGGCAGTGGTTACATTTCGCAATATCGGGGCCGCAGAAGGCTTTGTCGCGATCTGGTTTTCAGGATGGATATCGAGCTGAATCATCGCATTTCCGACGGTATTGATCGTTGTCCCGATTGCACGAAAAATTGCTAGTGCGTTAACAATAAAAAAAGCCCGAGCACGCAGTTTTGTATATTTTGTACACGGGTTTTGTACTTAAATTTTTGTACAAAACTTTTAATATGCTGGATCAGCCCGGGTTCCTGATTTATTTTATGGTCTGGGATGAATAAGAGGCCTTGTTTTCATCTTCGCCCTGATGTGCCCGGTGTTTTTATGAAATCCGGGATGCTCAATAGCCATGGGAAACACAACATCAGATAACTTCAGCCTTTGCGTCGTGAACTGATCCAAAATCGGCAAATCAGATCTTAGTGCAAGATTTTGCAATATGTAAGAAAGGCGGTTAATGGTTAACTTCGTTTCAAACTCAGTGTTTAGCTGATCTTGCTGCTTGCCATAGTTAATATCGCATTATGAACCGCTAAGGCGAAGAATGATCCGTTTCTACCACCCGCGCATATGCACATTTGGCTTCCTTAATAGAGACTTTAGTTTCAAAATATACATGTGTTACATTACTTCGGGAGTTCGCATATTTCTGCGAGATCACTTCCCCGTCTGCACCAAAAACTTGGCAGATCATCAAATCACCAAATGAGGTGTTTGGCACCATTACCTCGTATGGATGTTCCGTGAACGTGGAATAGGTTTTAAGTTTAACACCTTGGATGAGCTCGTAGGTAACCTCAAAGCTATCTTGTGATTTGCCGCCCCACAGATCGGCCTTCACCGAGCTACTTAAGCAAACCAGAGCGACAAAAATTCGCGAAATCTTACTCGGAAAATTCATTGAAAATATATCTCCGGAAACTTCTGTTACGCTCACCCTACTATTTTGTCAGAATTGAGGCCTTAAGAAAAAGCTAGACGTTCTTATTCAAAGGAACTTTCGGCGATCCAAGAGTGGAAATTCAGCACGCTTTTGTAATTGGCAATTTTGTCTCATAAATATTGATCAGCGACGTGGTCTTGATGATCCGCTTCGGGTCAAAATGCATGATGCTTGGGTTAACAATGTCTGACGCGCGGGTGTCGTTGATTTAGAGCAGCGCTTGTTTCACAAGTCGACGTTGTGTGGCGTTCCGCAAGGCCATATCATCAACCGGATATCCACGTACCGACAGCTGATATGTTTAATATGAATGCAGTTTCGTGAATAATCCTGTGATCCAGATCGAAACGCTTTATCTGGATTGGATGACCCAATAGGGTCGCATTATGAATCCGGAAAACGATATTGCAGCGGCCTATGATGCGTTTCCCAAAGACGTTCGGAACGTGTTGCTGGAATTGCGCAGGCTGATCCTGACAACGGCCATAGACACCAAAGAGGTGAGCGCGGTGACCGAGGCTTTGAAATGGGGGCAACCGTCATATTTGACTAAAACCGGCACAACAATTCGTCTTGGACGTGATAAGGCCAGCGGGCGACCTGCGATTTTTGTGCATTGTCAGACCAGTCTGGTGGGTGAATTTCGCGACATGTTTCCGGGTGTTTTCGATTTTCAGGGCAATCGCGCCGTGATCCTGAAAGATGATGTGGGCAGTGTGATCAAGCCACTTCAGCTGTGTATTTCAGCAGCACTGACGTACCACCAAAGGTAGCCAATTAAATTTGCGATTGCCTGTTTTGTGAGCACTTTGCTGATTTATACAGCGAACACAATCACGGGTTGCCAATTAAAACAACGAATGACGCAACAGCCCTGCCGGAACTTTGTGCGACTGCTAGGTGTTTGTAAAATTAGAAACAAACGGAGATTTCAAAATGATCAAAGCCTCACTGACCGCAGCGATAGCGGCGTTGTCGCTTGCAACTGTAACGCAGGCCGATACAAATGCGAACTTTACGCTGGACTGGAAATTCGAAGGACCGGCGGCGCCCTATTTTCTGGCCGTAGATAACGGTCATTTTGCTGAACAGGGGCTGAATGTTGATATTTCGGCCGGTCAGGGATCACTTGATGCTATTCCCAAAGTGGCCACAGGGGCGTTTCCGTTCGGATTTGCTGATATAAATTCGCTGATCAAGTTTCTGGATCAAAACCCGGATGCACCTGTCACAGCGGTGATGATGGTCTATGACAAGCCGCCTTTTGCCGTGATCGGGCGTAAAAGTCAGGGGATCAACGGGATCGACGACCTAGAAGGTTCTGTTCTGGGCGCGCCGCCCCCTGATGGCGCTTGGGCGCAATTTCCGATTTTCGCGGCGGAAAACGGAATTGATGTCGGTCAGATCGATGTACGCCCCGTAGGCTTTCCTACGCGCGAACCGATGCTGGCTGCTGGCGAAGTTGACAGTGTTACGGGCTTTTCGTTTTCATCTTATCTGAATTTGGTGCGTTTGGGCGTACCGGAAGACGATCTGACAACTATCCTGATGGCGGATCACGGGGTCGAACTGTACGGCAATGCGATTATCGTGAATACGGATTTTGCCGAAGCCAACCCAGAGATCGTGACCGGTTTTCTGACTGCCGTTGCCGCCGGTTGGCGGGACGCGATTGCAAATCCGCAGGCGGGTGCCGAAGCTGTGATTGCGCGCAATCCGGCAGGCGATGTTGAATTTGAAACCCTTCGATTGTCATTGGCGATTGCGTCAAATGTACTGACGGAACATACCGCAGAAAATGGTATGGGCCGGATCGATGCGGACCGCTTTGCACGGGCCTTGGCACAACTGGCCACCACGTATGAATTTCAGATCACAACGGATGCGCCGCAGTATTTCACCAACGATTACCTGCCTGCGGCCGAATTACTGACGCTGCAATAGATGCCTGTTCCGATTGAACTGCGCGCTGTCACGCACGCCTATCGTACCGACAGCGGGCCGTTACCGGTGCTGCGGGATCTGAACATCAAGATGGCCGAGGGCAGCTTTACCGCTGTTGTCGGCCCATCGGGTTGCGGCAAGTCAACGCTGACGCGGCTGATTGCGGGCCTGATGCGCCCGGACGAAGGGCAGGTTTGGCTGGGTGGCGAAATCATCAGATCGCCCCGGTCTACAGTGGGAATGGCGTTTCAAAACCCAGTGCTGTTGGAATGGCGGACGATTTTGCAAAACGTGATGCTGCCGCTTGAGATCGTGAAAAATTCGCTTAGTCGGGCGCAGCGTGAAGATCGCGCGCGGGCGCTTCTGGCGCTGGTCGGGCTAGAAGGCTTTGAAGACAAGCGCCCGTCGGAACTGTCGGGCGGTATGCGCCAACGTGCATCGCTGTGCCGGTCGATCGTGCATCGTCCGCAGGTATTGATATTAGACGAACCGTTTGGCGCGCTGGATGCGTTTACCCGCGAAGATCTATGGCAAACGATGCATGATTTGCGGGCAGAAGAGCCCTTTACCTGCCTGCTGATCACCCATGATCTGCGCGAAAGCGTGTTTCTGGCCGATGATGTGGTCGTTTTGTCCGGCCGACCTGCCACGGCGCAATATCGGTTGCCTGTTACATTTCAAGACAAACGCAGCCTGAATGATCTTTACACGCCTGCAGCGGTCGAAATGCTGGCGACATTGCGTCATCAGATTGAGATTGCCCAAGGCCGCACGACCGAGACCGCCGCATGAACACATTCCGCAAAATCGCCGTACCCGTAGGCGCGATCATGATCTTTCTGCTGTTTTGGGAATGGTTGGTTTGGGTGAATGACTGGCCGAATTATAAAATGGCCTCGCCTTCGGATTTGTGGCCTGCATTTTGGCGATTTCGGTGGTTGTTTCTGGAATACAGTTGGCAGACGCTTTGGCGCACGGTTGCAGGTTTGGGGCTGGCTGTGGTCGTTGGCACCGGGATCGGCATGATCATGGGATTTTCGCGGGTTGCGCGCGAAGCCCTTTATCCGCTGCTTGTGGGCTTTAACGCTATTCCCAAAGCGACCATCGTACCTGTGATTGCGCTGATGTTTGTGGGCCAGCACGATATGAATACGATCCTGATAGCCTTTATGATCAGCTTTTTCCCGATTGCCGTATCGGTATCGATTGGGCTGTCAACGCTTGAGCCAGAATACCGCGATATCCTGCGATCGCTTGGCGCGTCGCAGTTCACCGTCTTCTGGAAAATCGCCTTGCCCAAAACGCTGCCGGAATTCTTTGGTGCGCTCAAGGTTGCCGTCACGCTTGCGTTTATCGGCACTAACCTGATGGAGATCGTTGAGCCGCACGGCAAAGGGCTGGGCCATCTGTTCGACAGCGGCAAGATCAATGCAGATTACCCACTGATGTTTGCGGTTCTGATTGCCTTGGCAGTGCTGGGGATTTTGTTGTTTTATGTAGTGGTCGCGCTGGAAAAAATCTTTGCTGGATGGGCGGAACGCAGCCCAAATTAGCGGACTGGCTAGATCTATGAGGTCTCGGATCAAATCCGGGACTGCTGTGGGCGTCGTTTTAAGAGTGCTCATCAGAACTGGATATCGAAACGCGCACCAGTTGGGCTTTGGACATGATCGATTTGCGCACCGCGCGTGTTCAGCAGGCTTACCACGATGCTAAGTCCCATACCGGTTCCGCCATCCCCCCGGCGTGTAGTGAAAAACGGATCGAAAATGCGGGTTTGATTACCTGGTGAAATGCCGGGGCCGTTATCTTGAATGCTAAGAATCAGGCTATCGGATGCGGTCAGTTGGATTGATGTCGCACCGTGCTGGACGGCGTTTTGGATAAGATGTGTCAGAACAATCACCAACCCTTCGGACAACAAGGGCAACGTGATTGTGCCGCCCTGTATCGAAAGTGTCAGCGCAGGGAAGGCCTGTTTCAGCCGGGGTGCGATAACATCCAGTGTCGTGGTGCCGTCGGGCAATGGTTCACGGGCGGCGGCCAGTTCGCGCATCGCTTCCAGCAACGCGCCCATGCGGCGTGTGGCCTGCTGCATTGAGTCTGCAAGTTGCGAACGTTCTTCGGGTGACAGATCCTCTTGCAGCAATTCGGCCGCCCCTTGTAGGGTTGTCAGTGGTGATTTCAATTCGTGTGTGACGTGATTGGTATAGGTGCGCACGGACGCTTCGCGATCATGCAGGGTGTTGGCCATATCCAGTATGGCTTGCCCCAATTCACGTAATTCCTGGGTGCCATAATGCGGCAGCGGTTCAGTGATATCCAGATTTCCAGCCTCAAGCGCCTTGGCACGGTCTGCCAGTGTCGTGATGGGGCGCAACAAAACGCGGGTTAGGACGTATCCAAGAAACAAAGTAAAAACCACAGTGATCACAACGATCAATATGGCCCCGACCGATTGCCCTAAATCCCGTGTTAGATAGGGCAAAGTGATCAATCCAATGATCGGAATGCATAGAACAGCGGTCAAAGTGGCCCCCAACACCAGCCCAAGCGAAGGACGCCATTTTTCGTTTATGTTGCGCGGCATTCGCCCATCCGAACGCCCACACCATGGACGGTTTCGATGGCATCGACGCAGCCCGCATCCGCCAGTTTGCGACGCAGATTACGCAGGTGACTGTCAAGCGTACGATCCGAGACATGAATGTTTGTGCCATAGACTGCATCGGTCAGTTGCGGACGCGGCGAAATTTGATCAGGTCGTTGCATCAGCTTGGCCAGTATCGCCATTTCAGTGGCAGTCAGTGTTACCGTTTCACCGGCCACCGCGCAAAAATGGCGCGTCGCGTCGATTTCCAGCGTTCCGTGCTTTTGGGCCTCTGTGATCTTGGGGGTGCCATTTGTACGCTTTAGAATGGCTTTTATCCGGGCCACCAGTTCGCGGGGCGAAAAAGGTTTGGTGACATAATCATCGGCACCCATTTCAAAACCCAGAACGCGGTCAATTTCGTCATCGCGCGCGGTCAGAAACAAAATAGGGATGTTGTTGTTCGCGCGGATACGGCGGCAGACCTCAAGCCCGTCCATTTCAGGCATCCCGATATCCAGAACCATAAGATCAGGCGTCTGGCGATCCACTTCGCGCAAGGCGGCGGCGCCATCATTGGCCAGGCGCACAGCATATCCGGCCTTGCCAAGTGCAATGCGCAACAGGTCGCGGATTTGCGGGTCATCATCAACAATCAGGATTTGGGTATCGGTCATAGGGCCATCTTTTTGCAGCTTTCGGATAGTCATAGCAGGTAATCACGAGCTGTGCAGCCCAAGCTGTGCGTTTGTGCAGAATTCGTGCAGGGGCTTTTGCAGGGCGGTGCCCCATGCTAGGGCATCGCGCGATGACAAGGTCCAAGACATATCCCACATTGGCCAGCTGTTCGGCAGCAGGCAGCGGGCTGGCGCGTGAAAGTGACGTTCCAAAAGCCTTTTGGGGGCCAAATTACGAGGCCGAATTCGATCACGACACATTGTGGTATGATGCGATCGGAATGGCAGATCGGGTGCGATTGGTCTGCCCAAAGTTGCTGAATTTGGAAGCAATTTTCAAGACGGGTCAAGTGTTTGTCGATGGTTGGCCCGTACGTCCGCGTATCCGTCGATATCGGCGGCATGATCTGGTGGATTTACCCTGGAAAGGTCCAAAGCCTGAGATCGAGGTCCGGTATGGTGACTGGGTCGGTCAGTCGATGGTGAACCCCGCTGTGCCAGATCGTCTGGCCGGGTTGAATGTGCATGTGGCGATTTCAAAAAACAACGACCTGCAGTGGCTGGCAGATTTTGCACGGTTTCATATCCAACACCATGACCTGCAGGCGATGGTGTTGATGGATAATGGATCAGACAGATACGGGCTGGATGAGATCGGCGCAGTTTTAAGGCAAACCGGATTGCAGGACGTGATTGTGCTGGATGTGCCATTTCCCTATGGCCCGCGCGGCGTCAAAAAGATGAAGCGGAAGAATAAATATCTGCAAACAGCGATGTTGAATGCGCTGCGGTTTCGATTTTTGGGCCAAGCACGGGCTGTTTTGCAGTGTGATATTGATGAACTGGTCTGGGCCGGTGGCAAATCTGTGTTTGATGCCGCCGTGGCGCATCCGTTAGGGTATGTCCAATTTCCCGGGGAATGGCGCTATCCCAAAGACGGCACGCGACATGGCGCGCATCGGTATCGGCTTGAAGGGCGCGATGGATGTCCAACGAAATATTGCATTGTGCCGGGCGGACCTATGCGGCGCTTCAGCTGGGATATTCATCGGCTTGAAAGGTTAGCGTTCGGACAGTTTCTGACATCCAAGCGGGCGGAATATTGGCATTGCGCGGGGATCAGTACGAATTGGAAAGGCTGGAACCGGTTGAACAATCAGGACAAGGCGAACCTGGATCCGGTCGCAGATCAGGCTTTGAAAGCCGTAGATTGGACCTAGCGCTCGTCGCACTCTGACGCGTGCTTCTCGCGAAGAAGGCCGTCAGGACTGATGAGCAGCCCGGCGAATTATTCAATCCGCAATTTGTTCCGCACCGCCATCAAAATATAACCCAGTTTGTTCAGACCTGATCCATCGAGGCCGCAACCCCAATAAGCGTCCATAGGGGCGTTTTCCACGATTTCAGCGGTACCTGTTGACAGCAAAAGATCCCTGGGTGCTGGATGGGTCTGGAATTTCACCCGTACAGCATCCAGCATAATCTGGTCTTTCACCTGTTCCCAATCTTCGCGCAACGCCAGCTTTCGGGTCATACCCAGGGCTTTAGCATCCTTGGGTTTGCTGCATCGGCGTATCTGTTCGCGGTAATCCACATCGTGGAATTTCTGGGCCTGAAAGTAATGTTCGACCGTTGGCCACCAGATATCATCCATCGCCACGCCATAAGGCGCGAAGTTTGAAAATTCAGCGTAGGGGTCTGTTTGGGCATAAAAATAGATGGTCGAGCTTTCAGGATAATCCGGCATATCAGTGCTTTACAGCAGCCCGTATCGCACGGATATTTTCGCCGTATGGTGCGGGGTTGCTGACAGAGCCGCCTTTGAAAACCGCTGACCCTGCGACCAATACGTCGGCCCCGGCAGATACAACGGCAGGTGCCGTTTCGGGCGTAACCCCACCATCAATTTCGATATGGATCGGGCGATCACCGATCATCGCACGCAGCTTTCGGACCTTTTCAACTTGGGAATGAATGAACTTCTGCCCACCAAATCCGGGGTTTACCGTCATCACGCAGATCAGATCGACCATATCCAGAAGGTATTCGACACTTTCTGCAGGGGTGCCTGGGTTCAGCGCGACACCCGCTTTGGCCCCTGCCCCACGGATCGCTTGCAAGCTGCGATGGATGTGCGGCCCGGCCTCAACGTGCGCTGTAATAATATCCGCGCCAGCGTTAGCAAACGCTTCGATATACGGATCCACGGGCGCGATCATAAGATGCACGTCCATCACGCCCTTGATGTGGGGCCTGATCGCGGCACAAGTTGCCGGGCCAAAGGTAATATTAGGTACAAAATGTCCGTCCATCACGTCAACATGGACCCAATCGGCACCCTGATCCTCTATCGCCTGACATTCCGCGCCAAAGTTCGCAAAATCGGCAGACAGGATAGACGGGGCAATTTTGACAGAGCGATCAAAGGTCATATGGATATCCTTGGCAGTGTTTGGCGATGATGTACGCGGTTCCACACGTACCATCAAGACTTGTACTTATCGCCCTTGCGTGACAGTTTTCAGCATGGGAGAGCGCACCATGGATAAAACAGCAACAACACAACTGCCACTTGCCGTCGAGCGCCGCAATGACGGCATGGCGCTGGACCTAGATTGGGTGCGCGGTGTACAGGCCAATACATCTGCCATTGAACGTCGAGCGGCGACCTTGCCTGCAAGACGGTCGGTGAAAAAGGATTATCAGGCCGCATGGTTGTTAAAGGCGATCACCTGTATTGATCTGACGACGCTTGCAGGTGACGACACACCGGGCCGGGTCCGCCGTTTGTGCGCCAAGGCACGCCATCCTGTACGCGGTGATCTGTTAACAGCTTTGGATATGCCGCCCATTACCGTCGGCGCTGTTTGCGTTTACCATGATATGGTGTCAATGGCCGTTCAGAATTTGGCTGGATCTGGTATTCCTGTGGCAGCCGTATCCACCGGTTTTCCGGCAGGTTTGTCGCCGTTTCATCTGCGGGTCGAAGAGATCCGCGAAAGTGTCAAGGCAGGCGCGGATGAGATTGACATTGTGATTTCCCGCCGCCATGTGCTGACCCAGAACTGGCAAGCGCTTTACGACGAGATGCGCGCCTTTCGTGAGGCCTGCGGTGACGCTCACGTCAAAGCGATCCTGGCGACCGGAGAGTTGGGGACGCTGCGCAACGTCGCCCGCGCGTCGCTGATCTGCATGATGGCGGGGGCTGACTTTATCAAGACATCTACAGGGAAAGAGCCGGTCAATGCGACGCTGCCCGTGACTCTGGTGATGATCCGCGCGATCCGCGACTATTACCAGCGCACAGGGCTGCGCGTGGGCTACAAACCCGCGGGTGGCATCAGCAAGGCCAAAGATGCGCTGGTCTATCTGGCAATGATCAAGGAAGAACTGGGCGACCGCTGGCTGCAACCCGACCTGTTCCGCTTTGGCGCGTCCAGTCTGTTGGGCGATATCGAACGGCAGTTAGAACACCACGTGACAGGCGCCTATTCGGCCGCTTGGCGGCACGGGATGGGGTGATCTTTTGAAATATGTCCTGTTTATCGTACTCTTCAGCATCGGGTATGGCGTAGCCAGATATTTGCTTATTGAGCAAACACCTAGCGAGAGTTTTGCCTTCAAAATCGGACAAAATGTAGTCTTTGCCGTGCCTGCCTTGCTGTTTGGCTGTATAGGTTTGCTGAACCGTGATAATCGTTTCGTTGGGTTTGCCCTGATAACCCTTGCATTTGCCATCCCGGACTTATTCATGAGCTTCCTATGACCATAAAAGAAAAATTCGACACCATGGACTATGGCCCAGCCCCCGAAAGCGCGGCGGAGGCTTTAGACTGGATCAAGGGCTTTGACGGCAAGTTCGGGCACTTTATCGACGGCACCTTCACCAAACCCGGCAAAACATTCGCAGCCAAAAACCCGGCCAATGGCGAAACACTGGCTAAGCTGACGCAAGCCACGGCGAACGATATCGACGCCGCCATCACTGCCGCCCGCACGGCTCAGCCTAAATGGGAAAAATCGGGCGGGCATGGCCGGGCGCGGGTGCTTTATGCTCTGGCCCGTTTGCTGCAGAAACACGCGCGTCTTTTTGCTGTGCTGGAAACGCTGGATAACGGCAAGCCCATCCGCGAGGCCCGCGATATCGACATCCCGCTGGCCCAACGGCATTTCTATTATCACGCGGGCATGGCGCAGCTGATGGACACCGAACTGCCTGACCGTCAGGCCTTGGGTGTCTGCGGGCAGATCATTCCGTGGAACTTCCCCCTGCTGATGCTGGCCTGGAAAGTCGCGCCAGCATTGGCGATGGGCAACACGGTGGTGCTGAAACCGGCGGAATATACGTCACTGACCGCACTTCTGTTTGCCGACATCTGCCGTCAGGCCGGTGTGCCAAATGGTGTGATCAATATCCTCACGGGCGACGGGGCTGTGGGCGAGATGATCGTGAAGGCCGATGTGGATAAGATCGCCTTTACCGGATCAACCGAGGTCGGGAGGCGCATTCGCGAAGCCACGGCAGGTACGGGCAAAGCGTTGACTTTGGAACTGGGCGGCAAGTCCCCGTATATTGTGTTTGATGACGCCGACATCGACAGTGCGGTCGAAGGGCTGGTAGACGCGATTTGGTTCAACCAAGGCGAAGTTTGCTGTGCCGGCAGTCGCCTGTTGGTGCAGGAAGGCATCGCGGATCGGTTCTATGACAAACTGAAAATCCGCATGCAGACACTGCGCATTGGCGATCCGCTGGACAAATGCATCGACGTGGGTGCGGTGGTGGACCCGGTTCAGCTGGACGGTATCAAAGCCAAAATCGATGCCAATAACGAAGGCGAAATGTTCCAGACGGACACAGTGCCTGAGACGGGGTGTTTCTATCCGCCGACGTTGATCACCGGTCTTTCGCCTGCCTCGACCCTGATGCAGGAAGAAATCTTTGGGCCTGTGCTATGCGCTACGACTTTTCGCACACCGGCTGAGGCGGTCGAGATTGCAAATAATTCCCGCTATGGGCTGGCCGCGACGGTCTGGACGGAAAATATAAACCTAGCGCTGGACATGTCGCCCAAGTTGAAGGCCGGCATCGTTTGGGTGAATGCCACAAATCTGATGGATGCGGCTGCAGGCTTTGGCGGGGTACGCGAAAGCGGCTTTGGCCGCGAAGGCGGATGGGAGGGGCTTTCGGCCTATACCAAGCCCAAAGGCAAGGCAAAGGTGCTGAAACAAGTTGAAGCGTTTGAGGGCGACGACGGTCCCTTTGATCCATTGGACCGAACCGCGAAGTTGTATATCGGCGGCAAGCAGGCGCGTCCTGATGGGGGCTACTCCCGTGGCGCCTGGGGACCGAAAGGCGCTTTGCTGGGTCATGTATCCGTGGCCAATCGCAAAGACATTCGCAATGCAGTCGAAGCGGCCCATGCCGCCAAAGGATGGTCAGGCACAACAGGGCATCTGCGGGCGCAAATCCTGTATTATATTGCCGAAAACCTTTCAGCGCGGGCAGATGAATTCGCAGGGCGTCTGAATGATATGCAGGGCGGCAAGACCGGTAACGATGAAGTTGCGCAAGCCATTGACCGGCTGTTCACCTATGCCGCTTGGGCTGATAAATATGACGGGCAGGTGCATAATGTGCCAATTCGCGGCGTTGCCTTGGCGATGAAGGAACCCGTGGGTGTGATCGGCGCGTTCTGCCCGGATGATGTGCCATTGCTGGGGCTGATATCGGTAATGGCGCCTGCGGTTGCAATGGGCAATCGGGTGGTTCTGATCGCATCAGAACCGTTTCCGCTGGCGGCCACAGATTTTGTACAAGTGTTGGAAACTTCGGATGTGCCGGGCGGTGTGGTGAATATTCTGACTGGATCACATTCCGAATTGGCCGCGCCCATGGCATCGCATATGGACGTCGATGCAGTCTGGAGCTTTTCATCATCCGATATCAGCGGCTTGATTGAAAAAGGAGCCGCGCTGAATATAAAGCGGACTTGGGTGAACAACGGCATGGTGCGCGATTGGACAACCGACGACAGCCACGTATTTCTGGAAGCCGCGACCGAGGTCAAGAATATCTGGATACCTTATGGAGAATAGGGCGCTTGTCGTACCCGCTTCGGGCACTTCTCGCGAAGAAAACCCGACCAGGGTTTGATAAGCGGTTCGATCAGATTGCGTGTGAATGCCCGGCTTGATCCACAGAGTATACGTCGAAAGAACGGGCGATCATGCGGGTCAAAGCGCGACTTTTGGTCGGAATTTGCAGGCCGTCTTTGGTGATCGAAAGCATACCCGGGAACTGCCCAAGCGCCTTTTGATAAAGAAGCTCAATTTGCTTTGCTGTGACGCCAAAACTGTTCACAAGTTCGGCTGTCTGGACGTGAAAATCGCACATCAATGCCTCGATTATCCGGCCCCTTAGTTTGTCATCAGGGCTAAAGTTATGGCCGCGTACCGTTGCAAACTGCTCTGCGCGCACGGCAGCTGTATAAGCTGACGTCGATGATGCATTCTGTGCAAAGCCTTGTGGAAAGCGCGATATGGCTGAAGCCCCAAGACTAATCAGCACATCCGATGGGTCATCGGTATAGCCTTGAAAATTCCGCCGCAGGCGCCCAGCCCGTTGCGCAATGGTCAAGCCGTCATCGTATTTGGCAAAATGGTCTATGCCAATTTCGGCATAATCATCCCATGCAAATAATTGGCTGGCCGTTTCAAACAGCTCAAGCCGTTCTTCCGGTGTTGGCAATGCATCTGACGGGATCATGCCTTGACGACGCGCCATCCATGGCACATGCGCGTATCCGTAAAGCGCCACGCGGTCGGGCGAAAGGCTAAGCAGCATCTGTACGCTTTCGGCGATCTTATGGGGTGTCTGATGCGGTAACCCATACAAAATATCAGCGTTCAGCGAACGAATACCAACGGCACGCAATGCATCAGCAGCATCGCGGGTCACATCATAGGATTGCTGGCGACCAATGGTCTTTTGAATATCGGGATCAAAATCCTGCACCCCGATTGAGGCACGGTTCATCCCGATTGCGGCCAAAGCCTTGATCCGATCTGCGTCAATCTCATTTGGGTCGATTTCAACGGAAAATTCGGCATCACTGGCCAAAGGCGCAACTGTGAAAATGCTTTCGGCCAGATCACGCATCATATCCGCACTTAGCAATGTGGGCGTGCCGCCGCCCCAATGCAGCCGCGCCAGACTGACCCCTTTGGGCAATCTACGTTTCAGCAACGCCAGTTCGGATTTCAACGTTTGCAGATAGGCTTGCACAGGTGCGGTTGACTGTGTCCCTTGTGTGCGACAGGCGCAAAACCAGCATAGACGGCGACAAAACGGCACATGCAGATACAGCGATATCTGTCCGCCTTGGGGTATTTCATCAATCCAGCCAGAAAATTCCCTTGTCCCGACGGTATCTGCAAAATGCGGTGCCGTTGGGTAACTGGTATAGCGGGGCACTTTCGCGTCGAAAAGACCAAGCTGTCGGAGTTGCGTCATCGTGTTCATACGCTTAGGTTTAGGAGAAACGCGTCGATCCATGCTTTGATGCAGATCAAGCCGCGCTAAGTGGAGAACCCTGAATGCAAGATCTCAAACTTGTTTCGCAAGATTGTGCCGATTGTCCGATCCGGCATCGCGCCGTTTGTGCACGGTGCGAAACGGATGAATTGGAACGGCTGGAAGAGGTCAAGTATTATCGCAGCTTTGAGGCCGGGCAGACCGTTGTCTGGCAGGGCGACAAAATGGATTTCGTCGCGTCAGTCGTAACCGGGATCGCGTCTTTAACACAGACGATGGAGGATGGACGGACGCAAATGGTTGGGCTCTTGCTGCCCTCTGACTTCGTGGGACGTCCGGGTCGGGAAATTGCGGCCTATGACGTGGTGGCAACGACAGATCTTGTCATGTGTTGTTTTCGCAAGAAACCATTTGAGCAAATTATGATGCAAACCCCGCATATTGCAGAACGTCTGCTGCAGATGACACTGGATGAACTGGATGCGGCGCGGGAATGGATGTTGTTACTGGGCCGCAAGACGGCACGCGAAAAGATTGCCAGTCTTTTGGCGATCATAGCGCAGCGCAATGCATCTTTGACTGCGCATCCAAAAGTCGGTGACGTTATTTTTGATCTGCCCCTAACACGCGAAGCGATGGCCGATTATCTGGGTTTGACCCTGGAAACTGTCAGTCGCCAAATCAGCGCGCTGAAACGGGACGGTGTTATTGTCTTGCAAGGCAAGCGCCATGTGACCGTACCGGATATGCGGATTTTGCTGGACGAGGCTGGCGATGATAGCGATGGCGGTATGCTTGCCTGATCTGCTGAACTTCGTAACGCTGGATGTTTTTACGGAAACCCGATTTTCCGGCAATCCATTAGCTGTGATACTGGATGCTGATGGGTTAAGTGACCAGGCCATGCTGACCATTGCGCGTGAATTCAATCTGTCAGAAACGATATTTGTTCAAAAACCGCAAGACCCGGTCCATGATGCACGCGTGCGGATATTTTTCCCGACGGGCGAAATCCCCTTTGCAGGGCATCCTACGGTCGGGTGTGCCATTCATTTAGCATCACAAGCGCAGCCGCAAGGCGATTTTGAACGTATGATTTTTCTTGAAGAAGAAGCTGGCCTTGTACCTGTGACGGTATCCCGCTGCCAAGGCCGGGTGCGGGCCGAATTTACGGCACCCATTGTGCCGATGCAAGCCACCGCCGGTTCTGTTCCCGACGTTTTGTCAATCAGCAAGGCTTTGGGATTAGGCGCTGAACGGGTCGGGTTCAGCAGCCACACACCCGGCTTATGGGAAGGCGGTCCACGATTTCTTTATGTGCCGGTCAAAGATACAACGGCCCTAGCGCAAGCACGGCCATTTGAACCCGCATGGTCAAATATCATGGATATGGGCGCGGTCGATAGCGCCTATGTCTATACGCAAACCTCGGAACAGTTAATCTGCGCGCGCATGTTTTCCCCAACCGCAGGCATACCCGAAGATCCCGCAACCGGGTCAGCCGCAGCCATTCTGGCGCGTCAGCTTTTGGCGGCGGGCGCTTTGGACGATGGCGAAACCTGTTTTGAGATCACGCAAGGGGCCGAGATGGGCCGGCCCAGTCAGATCAGTCTTCGGATTGATGTCACACAAAATGCACTGGTTCAGGTCAGGGTATCTGGGTCAGCGGTTTCAGTCAGTCACGGCCAAATCCGCAGACCCACAAATTAATGGGCCATAAAGACCGGTATTTTGGACCCTTCAAGCGTGTTGCGTGTGGCCCCGCCCAGTATCGCCTGGCGAAAACGGGAATGGCCATAAGCCCCCATCACCAACATATCTGCATCAATATCAAGCGCATGGCGTTGCAATTGATCTGATACCCGGGGCAGCGTTTTCGAGATAACGCAGACCTCAACCGACACGCCGTGGCGCGCCAGATATTGCGACAGCATCCCGCCCGGATCAGATCGGTTTGGGCCGTGCTGCGGTGGATCAATCACAGCGACCGATACCTTTTCGGCCTGCACAAGAAACGGTAGCGCGCGGCGGATTGCAGCCAGGCTTTCGCGGCTTTCATTCCACCCAACAACAACCCGTTTGGGAAACGCGTCCGACGTATCCCCCTGCGGTATGATCAAAACTGATGCTTGACCTTCGAATAATGCGATCTCGACCAATGTCTCCATCTCGATCCCGCAATTTTCGCCATACGGGCGGGGCAACACAACGATGTCGGCAAACCGCGCACGTTGCGCGACAAGGGGCGACATGCCTGTCAGCTGTGATGCGGCCACTTCGATGCCATAGCGCACAATGGTTCCAGCCAGTTGCTGTTCTGCGAAGTCTGCAATTTTCTTTGCAGCATTGTCGGCATTTTCAAGTGTGATTTGCTGAACAACCGCCGTAGCACCGGCATAGTAATACCCCACCTGCGTCGTATCGACGCCAAGGGCCAGAACATCCAGATGGGCGTCTTGCGCCTGTGCCAGTGCTGCGGCCCGCGTCAAACTGTCTTTGGACAACTCGGTATCAGTTAAAACGGTCAGAATTGTTTTAAGTGCCATTTTCGCTTCCTCCAACGTGTGACGCCAGTTTATCGCAAACAGGGCATGCGCCGCATTGACGCGGATCAAACGCCGCAAACGTAAAAATTGACCCAGATCAAAGCAAGCTACTGCACGTTCCGCCACATAGACGATCACGGGAAAATACCATTGGTGCGTCAGAAGCGCGCCAAGACAAGATTAAAAGGGACGCATTGATGTGGGATTATATCAAGTTGGTTATGCTGGGGGTCGTGGCGCTGTTTGCTGCGATTGCTGCCAGTTATGCACGTGATCTTGCCTATCAGGTGCACGCAGTCATCATTATGTTGGTTGCAGGCGGCATGTTTCTTTGGACACTTCGGCACACCGACGAACCAAAGCCTGCCACGCCAATAGGATATATGGACGGACCCATTCGCGCCGGCGTGATTGCAACGGCATTCTGGGGTGCCGTTGGATTTCTGGCAGGTACATTTATTGCGTTCCAACTGGCCTTTCCAGTGCTGAACTTTGAATGGGCACAAGGATATGCGAATTTCGGACGTCTAAGACCGCTGCACACCAGTGCGGTGATTTTTGCGTTTGGGGGCAACGCGTTGATTTGTACGTCATTCTATATCGTACAACGCACCAGTGCGGCACGCCTTTGGGGTGGCAACACAGCATGGTTTGTATTCTGGGGATACAACCTGTTCATTGTTCTGGCGGCAACCGGATACCTGTTGGGGTCGACACAATCAAAAGAATACGCCGAACCCGAATGGTATGTAGATATTTGGCTGACCATTGTCTGGCTGGCTTATCTGGCGGTCTTTCTGGGCACGATCCTGAACCGCAAGGAAAAGCATATCTATGTGGCCAACTGGTTCCTGCTAAGCTTTATCGTCACAGTGGCCATGCTGCATGTGATCAATAACCTGTCTTTACCTGTATCGATTTTTGGATCACGGTCTGTGCAGCTGTTTGCCGGTGTGCAAGACGCTATGACACAGTGGTGGTACGGCCATAACGCCGTTGGTTTTTTCCTGACAGCCGGGTTCCTGGGTATGATGTATTACTTTGTGCCCAAACAGGCCGAACGCCCGGTATTCAGCTATAAACTGTCAATCATTCACTTCTGGGCACTGATCTTCCTGTATATCTGGGCGGGTCCGCACCACTTGCATTATACGGCTTTGCCGGACTGGGCATCGACCTTAGGCATGGTCTTTTCGATCGTCCTGTGGATGCCAAGCTGGGGTGGTATGATCAACGGCCTAATGACACTGTCAGGCGCTTGGGACAAGCTGCGCACCGATCCCATCATCCGCATGATGGTCATCTCAATCGGGTTTTACGGCATGTCCACATTCGAAGGTCCGATGATGTCGATCCGTGCGGTCAACTCACTGTCGCACTACACCGATTGGACTATTGGTCACGTGCATTCGGGTGCCTTGGGCTGGAACGGCATGATCACCTTTGGTGCGCTGTACTTCCTGACACCACGCCTGTGGAACCGTGAACGGCTTTACAGCCTTCAACTGGTCAACGCACACTTTTGGCTGGCCACAATCGGCATTGTTCTTTACGCCGCCGCAATGTGGGTCACTGGCATTATGGAAGGTCTGATGTGGCGCGAAGTGGATGCGAACGGTTTCCTAGTGAATTCATTCGCTGACACCGTTGCCGCGAAGTTCCCGATGTATGTGGTGCGCGGTCTGGGTGGGGTTCTGTACCTCGCTGGTGCGCTGATCATGTGTTATAATTTATGGATGACCGTTCGTCGGGCCCCTGCCAAACAGGCAGACCCGTCAATGGTTCCGGCTGAATAAAGGGGGCCGGTTGAATGGCAATTCTCGACAAACATAAACTGATTGAAACCAACGCTGTCCTGCTGCTGATCCTTAGCTTTCTGGTCGTCACAATCGGGGGACTGGTGCAGATCGTTCCACTGTTCTATCTGGAAAATACGATTGAAGAGGTCGAAGGCATGCGGCCCTATTCCCCGTTGGAATTGGCAGGGCGCGAGATTTACATTCGCGAAGGTTGCTATGTCTGCCACAGCCAGATGATCCGCCCGATGCGGGACGAAGTTGAACGGTATGGGCATTATTCACTGGCGGCCGAATCGATGTATGATCACCCATTCCAGTGGGGGTCCAAACGCACCGGACCGGATCTGGCCCGCGTAGGGGGGCGTTATTCGGACGACTGGCATTTGGTTCACCTGCGCGATCCGCAATCGGTCGTACCCGAAAGCATCATGCCGAAATACGGCTTTATGGAAGATCGCCTGTTGGACGGTGAATATATTCAGGATCTGCTGCAAGCACATCGTATGGTTGGCGTGCCTTATACGGATGAAATGATCGACAACGCGACCGCCGATTTTCTGGTACAAGCTGACCCAGACAGCGATTTTGATGATCTGCTGGTTCGCTATCCCGGCGCACAGGTTCGGAATTTCGATGGGCAGCCCGGTATATCAGAAACCGATGCGCTGATCGCTTATCTGCAAATGTTGGGGACATTGGTCGACTTTTCGACCTTTACGCCCGATCCAAGTCGATAGGGGGATATCATGGAGACATATTCCTTCTTGCGCGAATTTGCTGACAGCTGGATGTTGCTGTTTCTATTCACCTTTTTCGTGGGCGTTATCTTTTGGGTCTTCCGCCCTGGTGCCTCAAAAGAACACGAAGACATAGCCAACATCCCCTTCAGAAACGAAGATAAACCCGCCGGCGATCAGGATGAAACAAGCCCTGACGCAACGACCAAGGAGGCGTGGAAATGAGCCAAAATCAAAAAAACCCCGATGATGTTGAAACAACTGGCCACAGCTGGGACGGGATCGAAGAATTCGATAATCCGATGCCGCGTTGGTGGCTGTGGACATTCTATGCAACAATCTTCTGGGCTGTTCTTTACACCATCGCCTATCCCGCATGGCCGCTGATCAGCCAAGCAACGCCAGGTTTGCTAGGGTATTCCACACGGGGCGAAGTGGCCGAGCAAATCGCACTGGTCGAAGAAAACAATGCTGCGATCAATGAACAATTGGCCAGTGTTGAACTGACTGAAATCGCGGCTAATTCTGAGCTGGGCACCTATGCTGAAAATGCCGGTGGCTCAATCTTCGCAACCTATTGTTCGCAATGTCATGGGTCGGGTGCAGCCGGGGCCGTTGGATATCCCAGTCTGCTGGATGATGACTGGCTATGGGGCGGCGATATTGAAAATATCTACCTGACCATTGCCCACGGCATCCGTAATGATGATCTGGACAGCCGCTATTCCGAAATGCCCGCTTTTGGTGACATTCTGGAAGATCCTGAGATCGACCAACTTGTAAACTATGTCATATCGCTGTCCGGTACGCCCGAAGATGCCGCAATGGCAGCAGCAGGTGAAGAATTGTTTTTAGATAATTGTTCATCTTGTCACGGTGAAGATGGCAAGGGCGATGTGTTTCAGGGTGCCCCAAATCTGGCCGATGCGATCTGGCTTTACGGTGGCGATCCCGACACTTTGCGCGAAACCATCACATACAGTCGCTTTGGCGTCATGCCGCCATGGAATACCCGCTTGTCCGAAGCAGAATTACGCGCTGTTTCCCATTATGTTCACACACGGGGTGGTGGCGAATAATACTCTAAAATCATAAGATGATTGTTTAATCTGCCCCTCTTTGGGGCAGATTTTTATTCGGACTTTGGCCGTATGCGCCAATCCCGAGTGCCTAAATAGGCACGAGATAAAAAATGTGGTGCATTAGGCGCCGCCTTTTGATCAATGCACTGTAACGGGGCTGTAATCATGCTGGCGGGCCAAAACAAAGGCCATATTACGATCTGCGACCAGCGCCAATTGTTCACCTTCGGCCGTGTGGACCGCATAAAGCGTTTCAAGCCCATCGGCCTGATCTTGTACCTGCTGCGGCAGATCAGAAACGGCAACCGGTTTTACATACACAATCCGTTCGCTGGAACTGTCGTCAAAATCATATCGTGTATCCATAACTTAGGACCCTTTCTTGATCTGGATGGTTTGCACAACACTGTCGGGAATGGCGCGGTTCAGGTCTACATGCAGCAATCCGTTTTCCATTGTCGCCTCGCCGATATCAACGCCATCAGCCAGAACAAACGACCTTTGGAACTGGCGCGCCGCAATCCCACGGTGCAAAAATATGCGCGATGCATCTTCTTCGGACTGTCTGCCGCGGATCACAAGCTGACGGTCTTCAATTGTGATCGACAGGTCGTCGTCGGAAAAACCGGCTACGGCCAGCGTAATTCTGTAAGATGTTTCAGACGTCTGCTCGATGTTATAGGGCGGATACCCGTCATTTCCGCTTTTTGCGGTACGTTCGACCAAACGCTCAAGCTGTTCAAACCCCAGCAAAAATGGGTGTGACCCCAATGTTAATTTCGTCATTTACTTCGTCCTTTGAAAGCGACGTTTATCTTTGGCCCCATTCTGGCAGCCTGACATTAATATGGGTTTGCAAAAAGCGACGCGCAAGGGGGCAAGGTCTTTTCGTGACGCTACAAAGTTGTTATGTATCATCCTTCAACGCAGGAAAGACCTTCATGAGTTCAGCAGAAGAAATGAAAAACGAAGATGTTCTTCGGATCGAGCTGGAAGTCATGCGCCGCGAACACCGTGATCTGGACGAAGCGATCACGGCCCTTCAGGAAAAAGGGACCAGTGATCAACTAACGATCCAGCGGCTGAAAAAGCAAAAGCTGGCGTTGAAAGACAAGATCGCGAATATAGAAGACCGCTTGACGCCTGACATCATTGCCTAGCCGTCAATCCTGCGTATAGTGCCGCTTCCTGAACGGAGGCGAAGTATGAAGGTCGGCATTATAATGGGCAGTCAGTCGGACTGGCCGACGATGAAAGCAGCGGCAGAGGTGCTGGACGCGTTGGATGTTGAATATGAAACCAAAATCGTATCCGCACATCGCACGCCAGATCGCTTGTGGGATTATGGCAAAACCGCAGTGGATCGCGGATTGCATGTGATTATAGCAGGGGCCGGTGGGGCCGCCCATTTACCCGGAATGATGGCCTCTAAAACACGTGTGCCCGTAGTTGGCGTTCCAGTGCAGACCAAAGCATTGTCTGGCGTTGATAGCCTTTATTCTATTGTCCAGATGCCAAAAGGCTTTCCCGTGGCAACCATGGCCATTGGTGCAGCAGGTGCCGCAAATGCGGGTCTGATGGCTGCAGGTATTCTGGCTTTGAATGATCCCGAATTGGCGCAGCGCCTGGATCAATGGCGCGCAGATCTGTCTGCCTCAATCCCTAATGAGCCATCTGATGACTGATCCTTTGCAGCCCGGCACGACCATCGGGATACTGGGCGGCGGTCAGTTGGGGCGCATGCTGTCTGTTGCGGCATCCCGGCTTGGCCTGAAAACGCATATTTTTGAACCCGGTCAGAACCCACCCGCAGCCGATGTTGCCCATCGGGTTACCACGGCAAGCTATGACGATAATGCGGCGTTAGAACAGTTCGCATCATCGGTGGATGTCATCACCTATGAGTTCGAAAATATACCTGTTGCCGCGCTGGATCGTCTTGAAACACTGTGTCCGATCCGGCCCAACCGCAAAGCACTGGCCGTCAGTCAGGATCGGTTGACTGAAAAGGATTTTCTGAAAAGCCTTAGCCTTGCAACTGCGCCTTATGCCAATGTTGAAAACCTTGAGGATCTGAAATCCGGGCTGGCCCAGATTGGTCCCGACGCTATTTTGAAGACGCGCCGCTTTGGATATGATGGCAAAGGCCAGGTGCGATTATCTGAAACTTCAGATCTAAACGCGGCCCTGCAAGATTTGGGGGGCGCACCCGCTGTGCTGGAGGGGCTTGTCCATTTCACCCATGAGGTTTCAGTCATTGGTGCACGTGGGATGGATGGTCAGGTGGCCTGTTTCGATCCGGGTGAAAACGTACATCGCGACGGTATTTTACACACAACAACGGTACCTGCCCCGTTAAGCACAGCCCAAAAAACCGATGCTGTCCTGCTGACGGCGCAAATCTTGAACGCACTGGAATATGTGGGCGTCATGGGGGTTGAGCTGTTTGTGACGCATGGCGGTTTGATCGTAAATGAAATCGCGCCGCGTGTGCATAATTCAGGGCATTGGACCCAGAATGGCTGTGTGATTGATCAATTTGAACAGCACATCAGGGCTGTTGCCGGTTGGCCTTTGGGCGATGGGTCACGGCATTCGGATGTCATGATGGAAAACCTGATCGGCAATGATGTGGATCGGGTTTCTGAATTGGTACATCAAGGCGTGGCACTGCATCTTTATGGCAAGGTTGATGTTAAGCCAGGTCGCAAAATGGGGCATGTAAACCACGTGGTGGGTCCCGCGGGCGTTCAGCAGTCTTAACAACCTTGTTCGCTAAGCTCGCGATTTAATCAGCGACAAGGTCACACCGCCCAGAACCAAAAGCGTCGCGACTGCAAAACGCCATGTCAAAGTTTCGTCCAGCAACAGAATGCCGCCCCCCAACGCGATAATCGGTACAGTTAGCTGAGAAACGGCTGCGCGTGTGGCGCCCAACTGAGGCAGGATGCTGTACCAAAGCGCATAGCCAAGGCCCGAGGTGACCGCCCCCGAGATTAAAGCCAGAATGGTTCCAGCCAGTGTGATCTGCGACGGCACAAGCAAAAAAGCCAAAGCCCCAAGCGGGACAGCCAAAAGAAAATTTGCCGCCGTCATGTTTAATGGCGCCTTAGCGCCACGACCCGCAAGAGAATAGATACCCCAACCAAAGGCGGCGGCAGCCATTAATATACTTCCAGTCATTGATGGTACATCCGCACCTGCGGGCCACATCAAATAGATTAACCCTGTAAAAGCCAAAATGGCCCCGATCCAGCGTAAGGGCGGTATGGCTTCGCGCAATAAAAGCGCGCCGATGAACATGGTAATCTGTACACCGCCAAACAAGATTAGTGCGCCAACGCCAGCATCAAGGGTCACATAGGCAAAGGAAAACCCTATGACATACAACGCCAAAGTGGCCGCCCCGGTGATTGAAAATGGCAACTTGGATTTTTGGTTACCAGATGTCAGCCAGACAAGAACGACCAGCATGACAGCGCCGGACAACAGCCGAAAAATCGCAAAGCTAGATGGGCCCATAGTGCCATCAGCCAAAGCCATACGGTTCAGAACTGAATTTGCTGCAAAGGCAATCATTGTCAGGGTTGTCAGCAAAATCAGGCGCATGTGGGTATGACTGTATTCAGGCGCTGCTGCGCCGTTCTTTTTATCTTGGACCCAGTGGGAATTCGGATTGCCTGTAACAGACGTATTTTAGGAACAATAAAAATACCCCTGATCACGCGGCCACAGTTTGCAGAAGTGTTCCCGCCAACGAGTTTGAGGAACTTTCCGTAATCTGCACACGGGCGATCTGGCCTTGCATGTCAGCGGGCGCGTGGACGTGTACGGCATGCAGATATTCAGATTTTCCGATCAGCTGGCCTGGCAGGCGACCAGCTTTTTCAAACAGTACAGCAACTTCACGTCCGACCATTTGATTCTGAATATCACGTTGTTGATCTTTCAACAAAGCTTGCAAACGTTGCAGGCGATCATTGGCAACATCCGGATCAATCTGCGCGCGTTCTGCCGCAGGGGTACCCGGACGTGTGGAGTATTTAAAGGAATAGGCCTGACCGTATTTCACAGCCTCGACCAGCGCCATTGTATCTTCAAAATCCTGATCAGTTTCACCGGGAAAACCCACAATAAAATCACCTGACAGCAAAATGTCAGGGCGTGCGCCGCGAATGCGATCAATCAGATTAATGTATTCTTCGGCGGTGTGCTTGCGATTCATCGCTTTTAAAATACGGTCGCTGCCGGATTGCACAGGCAGATGCAGATAGGGCATCAGTTTGTCGCACGTTCCATGTGCGTCGATCAGGGCATCATCCATGTCATTTGGATGAGACGTCGTGAAACGGATGCGCTGCAGACCATCGATATCGTTTAATTGCCAGATCAGGTCAGCCAGCGTTACTTCACCGGTCGGTCCGGCCCCATGATACGCATTGACGTTCTGTCCCAACAAAGTGATTTCGCGCACACCACGATCGACCAAATCACGCGCTTCGGTCAGGATACGATCAGCAGGACGCGATACCTCGGCCCCGCGGGTATAGGGCACCACGCAGAACGCGCAGAATTTGTCGCATCCTTCCTGCACTGTTAAAAACGCTGTCGGACCACGCTGCGCTTTGGGGCGGGCTTTCATATGTTCAAATTTATCTTCTTCTGGAAAATCCGTATCCAGCGCCTTGCGACCCTTGGCGACCTGTTCTTCCATCTGCGGTAAGCGGTGATAGCTTTGCGGGCCGACGACCAGATCAACCATAGGCTGACGGCGCATGATCTCTTGCCCTTCGGCCTGAGCCACACAACCAGCCACACCGATTTTCAGATCAGGCTTGGCCGCTTTCAGTCCTTTGAAACGCCCCAGTTCTGAATAAATTTTTTCCGCTGCCTTTTCGCGAATGTGACATGTGTTCAGCAAGATCATGTCTGCATCATCGGGCGTGTCGGTCGACACATAACCTTTTTCGCCCAGAACCTCGGCCATGCGTTCGCTGTCATAGACATTCATCTGGCAGCCATAGGTTTTGATAAACAGCTTTTTTGGATCTTGCTTCGACATGGGACATTCTCGCTTGTGCGTTGGCGTTCTGTTACCCAAAAGGCAAACAGCTTGCAATGCAGAGCGTGTTTGCGGCAAATGACTTCAAGCAAAGGTGAGCAATGCGTTTTGAGAGTTTACAACAGTTTTTAGCCGTAAAAAGCAGTATTTTGTCCAAAGGGCCGATTGCGATTATCCTGATCGAGGATGACGTAGAGCTTGAAACAACGTTGCGCCATCATCTGAATTTAGGGTTCCAGCAAATTTTGGCGATTGGACCTGAAACAATCCCCGTTCCGGATAGTATTGCAGGTGACGTAATCCACATCTGCGAAAATATCGTCAAAGCCGGTGAACGTGAAACTGTTATCAATCAGTTGATGGTGGCGGCCCCCGACATCTGGTTTTATTATTGTTTCAACGCAGAATACTTGTTTTTTCCATTCTGTGAAAGTCGCACGGTTGGGGAAATGCTGGCATTTCACACAGAAGAGCGTCGCAAAGCAATGCTGACATATGTCATTGATTTATATGCAGGTGACTTGGGCGTAAATGACAACGCAGTATCCTTGACCGATGCGTATCTGGATAAATCCGGATACTATTCGTTGGCCCGCAAGGATGCAGAAGGCACCACTAAAGACCGTCAGCTTGACTTTTTTGGTGGGCTGAAATGGCGGTTCGAAGAACACATTCCTTTTAAGCAACGCCGCATTGATCGGATCGGCCTTTTCAAAAGTGCGCCGGGGTTAAAGTTAACAGGCGAACATCTTTTGAATGAAGACGAATACAACACATACGCCTGCCAGTGGCACCACAACCTGACGGCCGCCATTTGTTCATTTCGAACGGCCAAGGCTTTGATCCGAAATCCTGCATCACGACCGCATATTTCAGGCTTCAAATGGCACAATTCAGTGCAATTTAAATGGAGCAGCCAACAATTGATGGATCTGGGCCTGATGGAACCGGGGCAGTGGTTTTAGATTTTTCCATAGCTGAAGAATAAAGCAACAGCGACCTTTGCAAGGCAAAGTGGTGGAAGCCCGCCGACGGATGGCAAAACCCTGCCGTTTCAGGCCAAGTTTTAATGCACCCAAAGACAGTCCCGTGATGTAACGGTATCGACGGGGCGGTGAAATTCGCTGTCCAAGCGAATACGAGGTTGGTTGATTTGCGTATTCTTTATCTGGCACATGATCTGTCTGACGCTGCGATATGGCGCCGTGTTCACATGTTGAATACGGGCGGTGCTGTTGTTGATCTGGCCGGGTTTTCCCGTGCATCACCGGTTACCAAAGGCCCCGCAAAAACGATGACCTGCTTTGGTCTTACAAAAAATGGCGGCTTCATCCAGCGTATCGCGGCTGTGGGGCGCAGTTTTGCGACGATGCGAAAAAAGATACCGGGCACGCCAAAACCTGATCTGATAATAGCGCGCAATCTTGAGATGCTTGCGCTGTCAGGGCGGGTTCGCGCGCAATTCGGCAGATCCGATATACCGATTGTGTACGAATGTCTGGATATTCATCATCTGATGCTGCGCCGCGATGTGATCGGGTGGGCACTGCGAAAGCTGGAACGGGCTTTGATGCGCAAAACCTCGCTTTTGATCACCAGTTCACCGGGGTTCGTTCGGAATTATTTTGACCGTTTTGATCAGTGTGCCCCGCAAACTCAGATTGTGGAAAACAAGATGCTGCAAAATGCTCCGCCGCATTTATCAAGAGTATCGGACGGCAAACTCAGCATCGGCTGGTTTGGTATTCTGCGGTGTCAAAAATCGCTGCATTTTCTGGATCAAATCACGCGCAACACTGACGGTCGTATTCAGGTAAGCCTTCGCGGCAAGCCCGCCTATGATGTGATGCCCGACTTTGACCAGATTGTTGCAAACAATCCGTTTCTTCATTTTGGCGGGCCATATCGCTATCCGGATGATCTTGCGGATATTTACAGTCAGGTCGATCTGGCCTGGCTGCTGGATTTTTATCAGCAAGGCGAAAATTCGGACTGGTTGCTGCCCAATCGGCTGTACGAAGGCTGCGCGCATGGTGCTGTGCCACTGGTGCGCGCCACAACAGAAACCGCACGATTTCTTCAAAAACGGAAAATCGGCGCCATTATCGACACGAATGATGCGGATAAAATCGCAACGCAGCTTGAGGCGATAAATATAACCGTTGCAAGACGCGCCGTTCAATCAGAGCCGCAATCGACGTGGATTTGTTCGGATAAGGAATGCGCTGAGCTTGTCACAAAGCTCAGCCAGTTAAACATTCCGCAGATCAGCTTATCAAAACCCAAATCCGCCCTTCAGGATCAGACATGAGGTCGCAAGTGCAACGCGTTTTAATCGTGATCCCCTGCCTGAACGAAATTGCTCACATAGGTGGGTTGTTAACACAGCTTTTGCCATTTGCACACAAAACGAACGCCCGTATTGTTGTTGCAGATGGCGGCAGCACCGATGGAACGGTTGAAACCGTTCGAACCGCCTCAGATATCGATCCCCGCGTGATTCTGATGCATAATCCCAAACGTCTGCAAAGCGCGGGGATCAACCTGGCTGTTGCGCGCTATGGTGATGGCGCAGATGTGTTGATCCGTATTGATGCCCACAGCCGTTATCCTGATGACTATTGCGACGTGCTGTTGGCCGAAGCAGCCAAGACGAGCGCTACCAGTATAACGGTTGGTATGATCGCCGAAGGTAAAAGCGGTATTCAGGCTATTAATGCGGCAGTTCAAAATTCAGCCCTTGGAACAGGCGGATCAAAGCATCGCGCGCATTCAAGCGGCACATATGTTGTACATGGCCACCACGCGCTGATGCGCATTGACGCATTCCGACAGGTGGGCGGATATAACGAAACCTTCAGTCATAATGAAGACGCTGAATTAGATTGGCGATTGATCCGCGCGGGTCACAAAATCTGGCTGACCAGCGATACGTTCATTACTTATTTTCCACGTGATAGCTTTGGCGCATTGGCACGTCAGTATTTTAACTATGGCCATGGCCGCGCCCGTACGATGCTGGAACACCAAATGACACCACAGCTGCGCCAACTGGTTGTGATCATGGTAATGCCTGCACTGATGTTTGGCTTTTTAGCACCTTTGTCACTGTTGGCCACAGTGCCGGCCTTGGTATGGGCAATGGCGTGTTTGATTGGCGGGATCGCGATCGCAGCAAGGCACAGATCCCCCAAGTTTGTAATGACTGCAGTGTCAGCCGCCATTATGCATGCCAGTTGGTCTGCCGGGTTCTGGATCAACCTGCTGCAAGGCGTGTTCAGACCGTTGAAACCCAAAACAGCAGCCCAAACCCAATGAATGTCGATATCTGCATATGCACGTTCCAACGACCATGCGTGATACGAACCCTGAAAAGTATTGCGGATATGAACGTACCAAAAGACGTCATTTTACAGGTGATTGTCGTAGATAATGATGTGTCACCAACCGCAAAGCCGATGATTAAGGCGTTTCAGGATACTGCGGATTTTCCTGTGATCTATGCCCATAAACCTGCAGGCAATATCTCAATCGCGCGCAATGGGGCGCTTGAGATTAGTAAAGCGCGATTTTTGGCATTCATCGACGATGATGAGACAGTTTCACGCGATTGGTTGATGCATCTGCTGGATACCCAAGCCCAAACTGGTGCTGGTGTCGTGCTTGGTCCGGTTCAGGCAACATATATGCCACATGCGCCAAAATGGATGAAACAGGGCGTATTTCACGACACGAAACCAGTTTGGGTGAACGGTCAAATCCAGACAGGCTATACTTGCAATGTGTTATTAGATCGCGATCAGATGGCTTTTAACGACCTAACCTTTGATTTGGAAAAGGGGCAAACCGGGGGCGAGGATACCAGCTTTTTCCATCAGCTTTTCGAACGCGATGTTCTTTTTGCCTTTGCACCTCAAGCTGTCGTGTCCGAGGCCGTTCCTGATATCCGTGCGACACTGAAATGGCTCGCAGAGCGGCGGAAGCGGATGGGGCAAACGCAGGCAGAAGTCTATTATCAGGATCTTGGTTTAGCTGGCAAATGCAAGGTATTGGCTTTGTCTGCTGCGAAAATTGCATTCTGCATGGTCGGGGCCGCCCTGACTATACCACTGGCACATAAGCGAAATGCCTGGTTTCTAAGGGGAATGCTGCATGTGGGTGTGATCAGCGCCTTGTTTGGCGCCCGTGCCATTACGCCTTATGGGCTGGCTGACAAGACCGCAGGCTAAAATGCATCGCCTAAAATATAAGCAGATATCTCCGCCATGCGCGGAAACGCAGCAGATGTCAGTGCTGGTACCCCTGCGGGATGCCCACCGCCTATTGATAGCTGTAATCAAAGTGACGAGACGGGCAAAAAACATGCAAGCCCACAAGATAATTGGAAGCACAAGATGACACGTATTGGCCTTCGATTTAATGAAAGTGCAAATGTGATCCAACAGGGCGACATGGCCGAGCCGATTAGCTTTGACCGTTTACTGGTCAGTTTGCGGCGCCAGCGTACGGCGATCGCAATTTGTGCCTGTCTTGGTGTTTTGATGGGGATCTTCTATCTGGCGACGACACCCCAGGTTTATTGGGCCGAAGCACAGGTTTTGGTTGATAATCGCGTCAATAAAATCGTTGAACAAGCGGCCGCAACCGCAGACGGAATAAACGATGACGCAGGCATTCAGAACGAAATCCACGTGGTTAAATCCGCGCCAATTGCCCGTCAGGTGGTCGATAAACTTGATCTGGCAAACAATCAAAGTTTCCGAAATCCACCCGAGTCATTCATAGGGAAAACAGTGGGCGGTACACGCAGGTTTGTTAGCAATTTACTGGGCGGTCGCCCTGCACCGCAGACACCGTCAAACGCAGTTGATGATGCTGCATACATGCGCGAACTTATCGCGCAGAATTTGCAAAAATCCATCCGTGTCACGCGCGTTGGGCAAAGTTATGTCCTTAGCATTGGCTATGTTTCGCATGATCCTAAGCTGGCCGCTGATATTACCAACGCCTTTGCGAATGCCTATCTTGACGATCAACTGAATGCCAATCTTGAGACGACCGAACGTACCTTGGTGTGGATGCAGGATCAATTATCAGAACTTGCGATCAGCTCTCAGCAGGCTGCGCTTGAAACTGAACGCTTTCGCGCAGACAACAACCTGACTGCAACCGAAGGGCAATTGATCACCGAACAGCGCCTGGATCAACTGAACACACAACTTGCGCTGGCCGAAGCCGATGCTGCAAAAGCCGAAGCCATGATGCAACGGTTTCAAACTTTGATTGATCGCGATCCAGCCGAAATTATAAATCCAGGCGAATTGGTGAACACAACTGATGACATGCAGTTGGCTGAACTTGAGACACGGTATTCGAATGTGTCCAGCAGGTTGGAAGACGTCATCACACAATTCGGACCCGAACACCCTCAGGCCCTGATCCTGATCCGCCAACAGCAGGAATTGTCAGGCGCACTGCGCCGTGAATTAACCCGCATTTACAACGAAGTCAGCGCCGAAGCCCAGATTGAAGAAGCCCGGGTCAATGCGTTGCGCCAAAGTGTGGCCGGTGCAACAATGCAAAACGCGCAAGCGACCCAAGCCCAAGTCGAACTGCAAAACCTTGAAAAACGGGCCGATGCGCTGGCCAGCATTTATCAGAATTTTCTAAGCCAATATCAGGCCATCGAACAACAGCAGAGCTTTCCAGTCACGAACTTTCGTATTCTGGTTGACGCAACACTGCCCCGCGATGCCGCAGGGCCGCGCAAATCCAATGTTTTGATGACAAGTCTGGTATTGGGTCTGCTTCTTGGTCTGGCCGTAATGGCTTTGCGTGAATTTCGCGAACGGTTTTTCCGCACGGCAGAAGATGTGGAAACAGAAACCGATCAGAATTTCCTAGGCTATCTGCCTTTGCCGGAAAAATCCCAAAGTGGTTTTCTAACGCTGCCCTTTGTCAGTAAACCCAAACCCGTGCCATCGCTTGATCTGGATACGGCATCGCGTGTGTTACGCGAACCTCGGTCTGTTTTTGCGGAAACATTGCGGAATGTACGTTTTGCCCTTGGCGTCACAACCGAAGACAACACCTGTAAAGTGCTTGGCATCACCTCTGCCCTGCCCGGCGAAGGGAAATCAACAGTGTCATCAAATCTTGCGCTTTTACTTGCGATGTCTGGGCACAAAACATTGTTGATCGACGCTGATATTCGAAATCCTGGTCTGACACGGGCATTAAATATTCCCCGTAAGAAATCAGGCATTCTGACATATCTTATGGGCGATGAAACGCTGGAAAATGTTATTATCGGCCATGACGTCGAAAAACTGCATATTGTGCCATGCTTTTCCAATGACCGGCTGTCACATTACACAGAGCTTTTGTCTTCAAAGCGGATGCAGGTGCTTCTCGCCACGGCTCAGCAAAAATATAGCTATGTGATCGTCGATCTGCCGCCCCTTAGCCCTGTGGTGGATGCCAAGGTGATTGAGCCTTTGTTGCAAAAATTCCTGCTGGTCGCAGCTTGGGGTGATACACCCCGCGGATTACTGCGTCAGCAATTGCGGTTGAACCCGAAAATCGCACAAAAATCACTTGGTGTTGTGTTGAACAAAGTTGATATGAACACGTTGCAAAGCTATGCACCTGCGGACACAAGTGACGCATACATCAATACCTATAGCGGCTATCATACGACGTAGAACTGCTTGATTTATCGACACTTGCCCGAAATTTGACCCCGAAATGTCCAGAAGATACCACTTCAGTGACCTTGCTTGACGGCAGCTTTCTGCTTATTGTTGCTTTAACAAATTCGAAATGCAGCTTGGGGAAATCCCTTTGGAAAATGTCCAGAAAGGACGCCAACGGGATGCATGGAGGCAAGCGGTTACATGCGGATATATGCATTCATAGCTTTGCTATTGATCGCTGTTGGTGCGGTCTTTATTTGGTCGGCTTCTAATGATGCGACTTGGGGTGTCATTGCACTACGTGTTCTGGTCACCCTTGTCGCGCTTCAATTTGGATATTTGTTGATGATTGTGCTTTGGTCTTTCTGGGGCAAGGATGTATCTGCACCCCCGCAACAATCCACACCAATCATGCCATCACAGACGACTAAAACGGAAAATCGCTAAATCTGACCATTGTGGCGTTCAATAAAATGGTCCAAACTATCATCCGTTCGTCCAACTGTTTGAATAAGCAGCCCGCGCGCCAGTAGTCGCAGTTTTTGATAAAGCCCAAGCGCATTACCGGTGTTCAGGGAAATTAGCGCTTTGACCAATCCTGTTGCCCGCTTTTCAGGATCAAAGGCAAAACGATCCGTTTTGATAAAATCAGCCGTATGCCCCCGACGCCAGGCATTTCGCTGCAGCTTTTGGATAGCACGTTTCAAATCCAGTTCACGCCGCAGATATGACGTCGCATTTCCCAGATCACGGGTGGTGTCTTTGCCATTTTCAGCCCAGATGGCCAAAGGGTGCAAGGCCACATAAATTGGTTCAGTAATCGCATAGGTACGCATGTATTCCTGTAATGTCGCGGTGCAATCGACACCAATTTCAAGATCGGTGACGGCATCACTGCCCCAAAACAAGCCACCGTTCGATACACCGATATCGGCAAGCAGGGACAACCGGAATGTCGCGGGATCATACGTCCCTTCACGGTATTTTTCTTCAAGAATACCGGTTTCGCTTAGCCGGGCATGATCGGTCCCACTGGCATATTCGATCAGTTGATTACGAAAGACGATCTGAACGTTGTGATCATTGCAGATACGGATGTTGTCACGGATAAAATCCGGAAGGATCAGATTATCGTCCTCGACCACACAAAAATACTGCGCATCATGGGGGTTATCACGACTAAAGCATGCGTCGATATTTCTTGAGGCAAACTTTTGCGGCACATTCGCATTATAGTGCACGCGTGCATCGCCCAGCCCTTGCACAACCTTGCGACCAGATTGCGCAGGATCATCATCATAAACGTCGCAAACCCAGTTTTGCCATGTTTGATCAACCATCGACTGCAAACACCGCCGCAGCGCATCGCCCCTTTTGTAAGTGGGCGTTCTGATGTGAACCAAGGGCTGTTGTGTTTGTAACATCTTCATTATCAGATCAGATTTGCGGAATTGATTTATCATCGGCATCACGCGGATTTTTTACGACCTGTAATGCAATCTTGGTAACTGCATCTTCGGTCTTTGATCGCCATAGTTTATCGCGCAAAGCCCGTGCCAAAGGACCAAACAGAAACGGCTTTGCGCACAGGCGTTTTGCAGCTGAAAATCGGCGTCGGGCTTTTATATCTGTCATAAGAAGTTCAAACGCCAATGCGCGTTCCAGTCGATCACGACGTATTTTCAGTGCTGCGCGTGTTGCGGCATCGGACGTGGAGATATCATCATTGCATTTTATCATCACCCGAATATCGGCAACGGACCAGCGATGCGAAATTGATGCGGAATGGCGGCGATAAAAATACAGCGGCTTGTTCACCAAAAACGCTTTGGCATTCGACATGAGATATTTCAGATAAAAATCAAAATCTTCACCATTGCGGATATCAGTGCGATAGCGAAGATCGCCCAAACTGTCGGCACGGATCAGCGGTTTCATGAAGCCAAGATCACCGCTTTTAACAAAAACCGCGGGCGATAGTTTCATATTCAGACCCATTAGATGCGACTGAAACAAAGTGTTGGTATCGGCCATGTTATCGGCCGAAAAGCAAATCTGATCATCTGCGATGAAATCCGCACCAAGTACGTTGGCGCATGCAATCAGATGCGCAAACCTATGCGGTTCCATAACGTCATCCGCGTCAACGATCGCCAGCCATTCACCATTCGCGCGTTCAATCGCCCGGTTACGCGCATCGCCCGGCCCTGCATTTTTTTGTGCAGGTAATACAATAAGCCGCCGGTCTTCAGCCTGCATTGCATACAATATATCCAGGCTGTTATCGGTCGAACCGTCGTCTGCGACAATCACTTCGATATCATGCAAGGTCTGCGACAAGGCGCTGTTCACCGCGGCCTCAAGATACTTGGCACCATTATAATTTGCCATAATCACAGACAAAACAGGTGTCTGGGAAAAATCAATACTGGACCCAGTCATGTTATCATTCGCCTCTTGCTTGTTATTGCCAGTAATCCCCTAGACACATCTTTTGCAAATGCCTTGAACGGAAAACCAGCTTGCCAAGCAAGCCTTTGCCTAAAGCACACAGTTTTCCGCCGAAACACCTTAAAATTAAAGGCTATCGCACATTTTTTGAACACTGGTAAGACAGGAACCGCCCAATATGCTGCATCAGCAAAGGAAAGGTTTTATGCCCGTTATGGGTGTATTAGATGGTTAAATAAGATCATCGGAAATCCTGATCATGAGGTCCAACATGCGCGCTCACATCGACCGCTTTTTTCTGATCTTTGCTATGCTTTGTATCCCTTTTTCTGCGTATGCGGAAGAACTGGGCAAATCGTTCAAAGAAGACTTTGATGAGCTGGACACAGAAAAATGGTATATCTCTGACGGATGGCGAAACGGCGAATATCAGAACTGCCTTTGGAATTCTGATCAGGTGAATGTGAGAGGTGGCAAACTGATCCTTGGATTTGATCGGTCCGGTGGTGGACCGTTGCGTTACAAATGCGGGGAATTGCGGACATATCAATCCTATGGCTACGGTCTGTTTGAAGCGCGGATCAAGACTGGCCAAGGATCGGGTCTGAATGCCGCGTTTTTCACTTATATCGGCCCCAGTAATAACAAGCCGCATGATGAAATCGACGTCGAAATTTTGACCAAAGACACCAATAGCGTCAGCTTCAATACCTATGTTTCCGGTGAACCACATCACGGCAAAGAAGTGCCCCTGCAAAACCCCACGCATACATCGTTCAACATCTATTCCATGCTTTGGACGCCCCGCGAAATTCGCTGGTATGTGAATGGGGAATTTGTACATAAAACGATTGGCACACGTTATCTGCCCACCCATCCGCAAAAGATCTTTGCCAGCCTTTGGGGCAGCGATACGAATATCGAATGGATGGGCGAATTTCGGCCTGTGACAAGGCGTATCACGATGGAAATCGACTGGATCGCCTATACAAGTCTAAGTGACAGCTGTCAGTTCGACGCGTCTGTCATGTGTGATTTGCGACAATAAAACAGGGCCAGTCATTTTGAGTATCACGCCAGGATACCAAACCCGCATATATAATATCTGCCCGGTCACTGTACTGGCTTTTGGTATTTTTGCGCCAATTCTGCTGATCCCGATCCTTGGCAGACTGGGTGCGTTGGGATTTTTGGCATCTGGTCTTGTGTTGTTATGTGTTTGGCCACAGCGCAGTTATGCCGCTTTCATGACCCATTGGGCTGTTTTGCTGCTGCCAATCTATGCTTTGATCTCAATGCTTTGGTCACTTTACCCAGGCGTGACCTTTCGCCATGCACTGCAACTGGGTTTTACAGTGGCCGTGGCCATAGCGGTTGGATATCGACTGGGCCCAAGGCGTTGCATGTATGTCCTTTTCGCAGCTTTTGGCGCCGTGGCATTGCTTAGTTTGACAATTGGTAAGGCGCGTTTCGATGGCGCGCTTTTGGGGATATTCGGCAGTAAGAACGCTTTTGCCGGGGCTATGTCGACATTTGTTATTCTGGCCCTCGCCGTTGCCATGGACCGTCGCGCTGCAAAGTGGCTGCGCGTTACCGGGGTAATAAGTCTGTTGATCGGCATGCGCCTTTTACTGGGGGCGCAATCCGCGGGCCAGACATTGCTGACCTTACCTGGCCTGATCTTGGTTCCCGTTCTTTTGATGTTACGCCGGTTTTCGACAGGCGCGCGGGCTGTGATCCTAACCGCCACAGGTCTGATTTTGATCCTTGGTTTGATCGCAGCGCTGAATCTGCAAGATCAGATTGCATCCTTTGTGCTGGCTGAAACTGGAAAAGATACAACGCTGACCGGACGCACTGATATTTGGGCAGTTGGCATAAGTTATATTGCAGAACGGCCAATTTTGGGTGTTGGCTATCAGGCGTTCTGGGTCGAAGGCCACAATTCGGCCGAACAGCTTTGGGCCGCGTTCGGGATCGAAGAACGTGGTGGCTTTAACTTTCACAACATGCTGATCGCTGCCTGGGTCGAAGGCGGTATCATTGGTGCTGGTCTTCAGATGTGGATATTGCTGGCCGGGCTGATCTTATGCGCAAAATGGGCGTTGAAAACAGCAACGGCAGAAAGCGCATTTTTCACATCCTTTATTTTTGTCAAAGCCATCACAGGCGTCGTTGAAGTCCCTGCATTCACCCATTTTTCAGCCACCAGCATGATGCTGATTTGCGGGTACATCTATGGCATACGCGCACTTTATATTGCCCGTGCACCAAAGATGCGGCCAAAGCCATTGCTGCTGTTGGGCGAACAGAACGCTATTCTGCGGCCCTGATTGGCTTGTCACCTGACCGACGTGACTTTACGAACGTCTCGATTGCAGTGACGGCACGATCTGTCACACGCTCGATCACTGCGTCATCGCTAAGTTGCGGTGTCTGCTTTACTAGGTTTTGCAGTTTTTGCGCAGCGATATGTTCAATCGCCCATGTAAAGGGCCGCGTTGGGGCCGAATCCAGAACGCGTTTGGTGCGCGCGCCAATGCCATGGTGGCCGGTGAAAAACGTCAATGCCTCGCGCGTGCTGGAGGGCCATAATCGTTTGGGTTGATAGTCAATTTCGACCGATCTGGCCCAGTCCAGCCACTTAAAGCGATGTGCCTTATGGATTGGCAAAACGCTGACCCATGGCGTGCGCATAGCATCTGAAACGATCGCGCCATGCATGGCTTCGGTCACCACTACATCCGCACCCCGGATCTGTGCGATTATCCTGTCCACAGGATCACGTGGATCAATGAAAGTAATCCCTGCCATCTTGCACACCTTGGCCCAATCGCCACGCTGCAAACTGTCAAAATGCGGCATGAACGCAGCACCTATGTTCGGTGCCGGATCAGGCAAGGGTGTCGCGCGCAGCAAAACGGCCGAGTCTGTCACCGCAAGCGATGGATCAATGCCCAACACCTCGGCTGTTTGGGGACCACGGACGAACAGAATTTCCCAAGTTCCGTCATGGACATTCGGCGCATTGCTATAGCCAGCATAGCCAGACCCCGCCACGATCTTGCGCGCGGCTGCCGGATAATCATCATACAGGATTGAGCCGATTGCGATAAACAACTCACTTTCATCCTGATCAAAAAAATCAGGCGGCGTAAAATGGCCCCACATGGTTCTGTTCACTTCGTCGCCGAAGTTCGGGATATCATTGTCAAAAAAGGTCAGTTTCATGTCGTAGCCCTTGCGTTTTGAAGGATGCGGAACATTTGGCGCAGCTGATTGATCGACATCAGACCGATCAACCCGGCATAAACGCCAACGCCGATTGCAACTTGCAGACCTAGCAAGGCCCAAGGTGTCGTAATGTCCAGATATTGCGGAATAAAGATGACAGCGATTGCCATACCAACAGTGGCTGTCACCGGCGGAATATAACTGATCAGATAAGCCCACACGCCAGTTTGCAAAATGCGTGCCGTCATAACGACCGATACGGGCCAGATCAGAATTGTCTTGATGACCATCGCGAGCAGTAAAATCGACAATCCCTGACTGTAAAACAGCAGAATAACCAAAACAGTGAAAACTTTTTGGACAAGCTGATAGCCAAACCACCATTGCGCTTTGCCCTGACTTTTCAAAAGCGCCGCTTGTGGAATGCTGATGCTGGCCATAACACCGATCATCGAAATCGCCTGAACAGGTACAATCGCTGGGGCCCAATGTGCGCCGAACAACAATGGGACAGCAGTCTGCGCAGTAACCGCCAGGCCTGCAAACAGGGGAAATGCCACGACCGATGATGCATAGCTTGAGATCATAAATGTGCGCCGCATCTTTTCCGGTTCGGATTGCATCGAAGACAGAACGCTATGCGAAACGGACGATAACGCCCCCGCAATCAGATTATTCAAAATGGTCAGTAATCGGTATGCAAAGTTGAAAATACCCAAAACAGCCGGGCTGGTCAGCAAACCGATCAGCATCTGATCAAGGTTAAACAGGTTCAAAAACCGCTCGCCAGTCGTAAAGGCACCATAGCGGAACAGATCCCTTAGCGCAGACCAACTGATCTGTCTGCCAGGCCGCCATCCGGCACTTAAAAAGGCCACGACCATCGCGATGAATGATGTCGTTATCTGCGCCGCAGCCAAGGCCCAAGGACCAAAATCCAGCATCAACAGTGTCAAACAAACAGCAGCACCACCGATGCTGGCCACGGCCGTGCGCAATGCCACCAGGCGAAATTTCATAACACGAACCAGCAGCATGGTTGGCACAGCTGCAGCCAGATCAAACAGGATTTTCAATCCCAGAAAAGGCAATAACCAACGCAACAATGGTTCATCCACCCAATCAGCCAACACGCCTGCAAATATAAAATAGGGAACAAACAACAGGATCGCCGTACCAAAACACATCCAAAAGATCGTATCCGTATGTCGATCTTCAATCTGGCTGCGTTGCACCAAAGCTTCGGCAAAGGCAGCGGGGGCAAGTGCTATGGCCAAAGACACCATACTTGTCGCCAATGCCACAACGCCGAAATCATAAGGTGTCAACAGACGCGAACTGACAAGAAAGACCAGCGCAGTCATAATCGCGGGAACAACAGTGTTGAGTGTTGACCAAAAGACACCCTTGATCGCAGCCAGCGACCGGCCCTGACGCAAGTGCCCGAAATGCCCATCAGACGTGGGCGCAGAATGTGACGCAGCATTTGTCATTACATGATTTTCCGACCGTCCGACTGACGGTTTCATTGCATCGGCATCAACGATTTTCTGACATTCAGAACATCGCCCGGTTTCACCTCGGCCCATTCATCGACCGTTATGGTTACTGCTTGGCCATCTTCGCGACGGCTGATGCGATACTCGACTGAAAACAGCTGCATACCAGGCCCGCCCATTTCAGCAATATTCCCTGCGGCCTGAGTTATAATGGATTGATCCGTAACCATACGGCGTTCAATCTCTTCCAGCTCTGCATCAATTTTCTGGCTTTCCAAATACACTTCTGCATCGCGTTCAACCTGCAAAGCGGCAGCTTCGGCCTCAACCTCGGCAATGCCTTGACGGGCACGCAATAGCTGTGTGCTTAAATCCAGAATGCGCGAATCCACATCGACCAGATAGCGTTCATCTTCATTAACCCGCGTGCTGGCTGCCAACCCGCGCGAAATCAACTGCTGTGATTGTTCAAGTTCTTGTTCCCCGATCTCACGCTGGCGGGCCAGATTATCTTCTTTATCCTCAAGTGCTTCGACTTCGGCTTGTAACAGGTTTTTCTGGCGTTCAAGACCATCCAGGTCACTGGCCAGCTGCAAAATCCGGGTTTTTAAAATATCACTTTCTTCGGCCATGATCAGATCAAGCCGCGTGGGCGATGACACCCCGTCAGGGGCCACAACTGATTGCAAACCGTTTTCTTCGGCATCCAGTCGCGCCCGCTTGACCAGCAACCTGTCACGTTCGGCTTGCAGTAAACGCAAACTGCCTGTTGCATTCAGAAAAATCCGATTTTCGCCAAGTGTATTGCGCGACATATCGACTGTACCGCCCGCAAGTGTGACAGCCTGCCCAACGGTCAGACCAGGAATATAGTCATACTGACCAGACCCCATTACATCACCACCAATGAAAAAAGGGCGGAACTTTGCAATTTCAACCGATACACTAGGCGGATCCGTCAGCGCATATTTTTGCAATAGTTCGTCCGCAATGACAGTTGCCAAAAGGGATGTCGTTTGACCGTCTGCCTCAATCTCGCCCAACAAGGGAACCGATATCGTTCCTTCCGGCCCCACCACAAATTCACCTGATGCAGAAGGCCAATCCAAAACAACGCCTTCGGCGCTGATCCATTGATAGACACGAATGTTCAGCCTGTCGTTCACCCCCAACTGATACGTCTCGGCCATGGCCGCTGACCCAAAGACCAGCGACACGGATGCCAACAACGTTCTTATTATCCGGACCAAGGTCATAGCAACACAACCATAAATGATATCAATAGGAACCACGCGACCCAAGAACAGCCGGAACCGTTTTCAAGATGATCCGCAGATCTTTGAAAAACGACCAGTTCACAACGTAAAACCGATCCAATAATACCCTGCGTTCATAGCTGACATCATTGCGCCCGCTGATTTGCCACAACCCGGTCAAACCGGGTCGGCTTTTCAGATAAAACACGGCAGAGCGGCCGTATTTTTCTAATTCATCCATAACAACAGGACGGGGTCCGACGATGCTCATCTCGCCTTTTAGGATGTTGAAAAGCTGTGGCAGTTCGTCAATGCTAAGATCGCGCAATGTCTTACCGATTTTGGTAATACGCGGATCGTTTTTAAGTTTGCGATCCTGATCCCATTCCGCACGCGCATCAGGATTCTGTTCCAGATATCGACGCAGCGCTGCATCGCTGTCACTGACCATCGTGCGAAACTTCCAGCATTTGAAAGTTGTACCATTGTGACCAATACGGCCATGACCGTAAAAGACTGCGCCCTTGCTGGTCAGCTTTACGATGACAGCAACACCGATCAAAAGCGGTGACAAAAGGACAATTGCGACCAGTGAAACCGCGATGTCCAGCATGCGCTTCCACACCCCGCCAGTCGGAGTGCTGTCGGCCCGTTTTACTGCAATCTGGGGGCGGCCATAGCTGGCACTTGGACCCATAGCAGGTTCGATTTGTTTAAGATGTGACATTTTACAAAATCCTTCCGAAGCACGCATAAACGCCATAACTGTTTTCTGTAACGAAACAAATTTGGGGTGGCGGAAGGCTGCCAAAATTGATCATTAATGCTGACCTATCGGCGGTTTTTTGACGAAATCGCCCCTTACAGCCCAGTTTTTAATCGAAGCGTGTTTGCTGTTGGGATGATTAAACCATATGGCGAATGGGGAAGATCAAAACAGGTGGCCACAGTTTGATTCGCGGTACTGAATACACTTTCAGACAAAGCGGGTTATATTCAAATTTCTTGGATAGCACCCATAAGTAAGTGAAAAATAAAATGAATACCGTTGGTACAGTTCTAAAGGGATTATTCTCAAACAGAGATAAGGCACAAAAGCCCGCGCCTGAACGGCCTGTTTATATCATTGGTGATGTCCACGGGCGTTATGATCTGCTTTTGCAATTGTTCGAAACCATTGACGAAGATATCGCCCGCAGCAAAATTGATCGCCTGAACATCGTTCTATTGGGTGACTATATAGATCGTGGGCAGTTTTCACGGCAAGTTCTGCATCTTTTGCACAAAGCTCATCTTCAAGCGCCCGCATCCTTTATCTGTCTAAAAGGTAATCATGAGCAGATGCTGCTGGATTTTCTATCTGATCCCCGCCCGGAAACTGCACTTTGGCTGCGCTATGGCGGCGAACAAACGTTGACCAGTTTCGGTATTCCGATCCCTGATGATCTGTATGATAGCGATATCCTACGTGATATGGCGCGGGCCTTAATCAAGGCTTTGGGCGAAGATCTGTGCATCTGGCTACATAATCTTCCACTTATGTGGTCCAGCGGTAATCTGACTTGCGTTCATGCTGCCGCAGACCCTGTCGTCGCAATCGCAGATCAAGATGAAGATGTGTTGTTATGGGGGTGCAAAACGTTTTTAAGCCAACCCAGAACTGATGCTGTTTGGATTGCGCACGGTCATACGATATTTGAAACAGCGCATATCAACCAACATCGTATCGCGCTGGACACAGGGGCGTATAAAACGGGGAAACTTAGTGCAGCGCGGATTATGTCAGATGGTAAAGTATCGTTTTTTAAGACCGCAACTTAAGTCTTGCGAAGTCGGATAACTACGTCAACCTTTGCGATCTCGGCACCCTTGGGGGCTTTGGGCAGACGTTTGATTTCCAGCTGATCTGCTGGCGCATCGCTTAAGGTGCCACTGTCTTCCCAAAAGAAATGCGGGTGATCCGACATATTGGTATCAAAATAGCTTTTCGATCCATCCACAGTGATTTCCTGCATCAGACCCGCATCGCAAAAAGCACGCAATGTATTGTATACTGTCGCCAAAGATACTTTTTCGCCCGATGTCGATGCTGCTTCATAAAGGCTTTCAGCTGTAACATGGCGATCTTGACCGTCACCAATCAGAAGGGAAGCCAATGACACACGCTGACGTGTCGGTCGCAGCCCGGCGGCTGTAAGCCAATTGGTTCCACGTTCTACAGCGTCAACGGTCATCTGCGGCCTCATTTTTCTGTTCTAGACATAGTATATAGGGTGACACATGCGTTTGTTTCAATTGAAAATCGATTGCAACTGTTTTTCAGCGTGGCTTGCGCCCCTTTACGACAGAGTGTTACACCGACGTGAACGTGAAAAGATCTAAAAAAAGGCGCAATACAAATGGCGGATTATCCAAGCAGTTTTGACAAGCAAGACCTGTTGAAATGTGCCAGAGGAGAGCTTTTTGGCAAAGGCAACGCGCAGTTGCCCGAACCACCCATGCTTATGATGGATCGGATCACTGATATCAGCGCAGATGGTGGCGCGCATGGAAAAGGTCATGTTGTCGCAGAGTTCGATATCACGCCAGATCTTTGGTTTTTCAAATGCCATTTCCCCGGCAACCCGATCATGCCGGGTTGTCTTGGGCTTGATGGTTTGTGGCAGTTGACCGGCTTTAATCTGGGCTGGCGTGGCTGGCACGGGCTGGGTATGGCCTTGGGTGTGGGCGAAGTGAAGCTGACTGGAATGGTCACGCCTGAACGCAAGATGATCCGCTATTATGTTGACTTTACGCGGGTGATCGACCGAAAATTGAAATTGGGTGTCGCCGATGGCCGGGTTGAGGCTGATGGCGAACCCATCTATGAGGTCAAAGGAATGAAAGTCGGCCTGTCCGCAGGCAACGACTAAGCGTAAGGGGGACCACATATGCGCCGCGTCGTTATCACAGGTCTGGGGATTGTGTCCCCTATTGGCAACACCGCTGATGAGGTTATGACCGCATTAAAGGCCGGGAAATCAGGCATCGAAGCATCACCGGAAATGGCCGAACATGGCTTTCGCAGCCAGATCGCCGGTACGCTGAAAATCACGCCTGAAGATCACATCGACAAGCGCAAGCTGCGGTTTATGGGGCCCGGCGCGGCCTATGCCCATATCGCGATGGAACAGGCGATTGCCGATGCGGGGCTGGATGAGGCTGATGTGGTCAACCCGCGCACCGGGCTTGTGGCCGGGTCCGGCGGCCCGTCGACCAGCGCGATGCTTGTGGCCCATCAGACCGTTCTTGAAAAGGGTGCACCCAAGCGGATCGGCCCCTTTGCGGTGCCGAAATGCATGTCCTCGACCATTTCGGCGAACCTGTCGACGGCCTTTCAGATCAAGGGCATCAACTATTCCATCACCTCGGCCTGTTCGACATCGCTGCACTGTATCGGCAATGCGGCCGAACAGATCCAGTATGGCAAGCAGGATGTGATGTTCGCAGGCGGGGGCGAGGAACTGGATTGGACCCTGTCCTGCCTTTTCGACGCCATGGGCGCGATGAGCAGCAAGTATAACGACACCCCCGAAAAGGCCTCCCGCGCCTTTGACGCCGACCGCGATGGGTTCGTGATCGCAGGCGGCGGCGGGATTGTCGTGCTTGAGGAACTGGAACGCGCCAAGGCCCGCGGCGCCAAGATCTATGCCGAGGTCACCGGCTTTGCCGCCACCTCGGACGGGCACGACATGGTCGCGCCCTCGGGCGAAGGCGGCGAACGCGCGATGCGTCTGGCGCTAGAGACGATCCCCGACGGGCGCCGCGTCAGCTATATCAACGCCCACGGCACCTCGACCCCTGTTGGCGATGTCGGCGAGGTTGAGGCCGTGCGCCGCGTCTTTGGCCAGGGCAGCACACCGCCCATTAGCTCAACCAAATCGATGACCGGCCACAGCCAGGGCGCCACCGGCGCGCAAGAGGCGATCTATTGCCTGCTGATGCTGCAAAACGACTTCATCGCGCCGTCGATCAATGTTGAAACACTGGACCCGGCGCTGGACCCCGCTGAAATCGCGACCGACCTGGTTGAAAACGCAGGCCTGGACACTGTCATGACCAACAGCTTCGGCTTTGGCGGCACGAACGGGTCGATGCTTCTTTCAAAATATAACGGATAAATTGACAATGGCGAATTTGATGACCGGAAAACGCGGCCTGATTATGGGTGTCGCAAACGAACGTTCCATCGCCTGGGGGATTGCCAAAGCGCTGCATGCTGAAGGGGCCGAATTGGCCTTTAGCTATCAGGGCGAGGCTTTTGGCAAACGTGTGGCCCCCCTGGCCGAAAGCGTGGGCAGCGATTTCCTGATCGACGTGGATGTGATGGATGACGATAGTCTTGATGCCTGCTTTGCCGCGCTGAAGGATAAATGGGGCAGTATCGATTTTCTGGTCCACGCCATCGCCTATTCCGATAAAAACGAACTGACGGGCCGCTTCATCAACACCACGCGTGAGAACTTCAAAACATCGATGTCGATCTCGTGCTATTCGCTGATCGACGTGTCCAAGCGCGCCTCGGAACTGATGCCGAATGGCGGAACGATCCTGACGCTGACCTATCAGGGATCGAACCGCGTCACGCCATTTTATAACGTCATGGGTGTGGCCAAAGCAGCCCTTGAATCGACCGTTCGCTATTTGGCGAATGACCTGGGCCCTGATGGCATTCGCGTCAACGCAATATCGCCCGGCCCTATGAAAACACTGGCAGGGGCGGCCATTGGTGGCGCGCGACGTACTTTCCGCCAGGCCGAAGCAAACGCACCCCTTCGTGCAAACGCCACCTTAGAAGCCGTTGGCGGGACCGCCGTTTACCTTGCCAGTGACTATGGTGCCTGTACTAGTGGTGAGATTGTGCATGTCGATGGTGGATATCATATTATCGGCATGCCACAGCCAGAAAATCTGTAACCTAAAGGGGCGCACCTTGTGTGCATTTCTTCTGGCACTTCGTGCGATGAATGCGGCGCGAAAGATCAGTCTTCATGTCGGATCAGCAGTCCAGCGGCGCGCACCAGGCCCATTTTTACCCAACTCATCCTTTGGATTATAAAGTGGGCATTTTTCAAGGGAAAGACACCCGCAGCCAATACAGTCGTTCAATTGATCTTTCAGCAAAGTCAGTTTCCTGATCCGTTCTTCGATCAGATCATTCCACCCACTGGAAATCTGATGCCAGTCCGATGCATTTAATTTTTTGTCTTTTGGAAACACATCTATAGCCGATTTAATCTCTGAAAGACTTAGGCCAACGGATTGTGCAACCTTAATAACGGCAATGCGCCGCAGCATATCGCGGCTATAACGCCTGTGATTTCCCGCATTACGCCACCCAAAAATTAGATCCTCGGCTTCATAATAATGCAATGTCGAAACGGATACACCTGATCTATGGGCAAGCTGCCCAACAGATAAATCACTGTTATTTTTCACTATTTTCATATTGACCTCAAGCTTACCTGAGGAATTAAACTGCCTGCTCTTCTTGCAAAATACAAGATTGGAGTCAGTGAAAGTGATAAAACCATTCAAACAAACTGGGCGGTTCAAACTATGGCATGTTATAAATACGGGGTTGCGAAAATATAAGCCATGGCAAACCAAATTTAACATGACATCATTGAACAGGCATGCGGCAAAAGACATCGGTCTAGAACGCCAACATGACAAAGCAAAATCCCAAGAGGCAACTCGGCTTTGGCATCTGAAGTAAAGGGTGGGCATCACTGTGATTGATACATCACAAGGTTGAACACATTTGCACCAGTTGGGTTCAAAAAAGCCTTTCTTTCGCCGTGATATTCTTTGAATAAGCGCCGTAAGAATTAGACTAGGTTGATAGATGACTTTTTTATTTTGGGCATTAGCGCTCTGCGCACTTACAACTTACACGCTACGCGAAGGGCTTTTTGCCAATGGACGTGGGCAGTTGTCAGGTTTTGATACCGAAGGGTTTTTGCTGGGTATTGCAGCTTTCGGTGCGGCTGCCTGGTTTTTTGGCCCATTGTACGGCGTGGCACTTGTGATATCGATTATGGTCCATGAATATGGTCACGTAGCCGCCTATCGCATTTGTGGACACCACGACGCCCGCTTTCGGCTGATCCCTTTGATGGGCGGTGTGGCGATATCAGACCGTGCGCCGGGCACACAGCTTGAATCCTTTTTTATCTCGCTCATGGGCCCCGCAATCTGTTTGGCGCCAATGGCGCTGGCCTTTGCGCTGTCCGATATCATAGAGCCCTATTGGTTCGAGGCTTCAAATGCCTTGTGGATTTTTGGATCCGTCACCGGAATTATCAATTTTTTCAATCTGCTCCCTTTTTGGCCGTTAGATGGAGGTCGGTGTTTAAGAAACATTGCCTATGCCTTTTGGCCAGCACTTGCGACGTTTCTGGCCGTCGCAATGAGTGCCGCATTTGCCGCCGCCGCCCTTTGGATGCAATCAACAGCGTTGTTTATATTTGCCCTTTTTGGCGCGCAAAGTCTGTTGATGACGCCTGATCTGAGCAATCTGCAAGACGCAATACCCCGCCGACATGCCATTATCGCAGCGGCTGCCTATGGATTTACGCTGGCGGCACATTTCGTGGGCGGTTTTGCATTGATTGTTCACTATATCCTTTAGCATGCATTTCTAAACGGCTTGTGACTTTCCCTTTTTGCGACCAATCTGATCGTAAGACACAAAGGGGAACAGATGCCAATCACAACATGTATTTTTGATGCCTATGGGACATTGTTCGATGTGTCGGGTGCTGCACGGATAGCAGCGCAGGAAATTGGTGATGACAGCTTTACCAAGGTATGGTCACGTGTGGCCAATGATTGGCGTTTGAAGCAACTGCAATATACATGGCTTCGCGCAATTACTGGAGATCATACAAATTTCTGGCAAGTGACGCAGGATGGTCTGGATTGGGCGCTTGAGGCATCAGGCCAGTCTGATCCGGCCCTGCGTGAACGGCTTTTGCAGCTATATTGGGAACTGCCCGCCTATGTCGAGGTTCATAAAATGCTGATACGACTGAAAGCAGCAGGCATGGCAACAGGTATTCTGTCCAATGGATCGCCTGATATGCTGGATGGCGCCGTGCAATCTGCGGGATTGGCCGATGTATTGGATGCAGTTCTATCAGTCGAAGATGTTGGTATTTTTAAGCCTGACGCGCGCGTTTATGATATGGTTGGTAAAGCATTTGGGTGCGCTAAAGAGCAGGTTTTGTTTGTGTCTTCAAACGGTTGGGACGCGGCAGCAGCCAGTGGATATGGTTTCACGACAGCATGGGTCAATCGCAATGGCGAACCCCAAGACAGGTTGCCCGGATCTCCCGCGCATATCTTGTCTGACCTGACAAACATTCCTGATCTGGTTGCTTAGATGGCTTTTTTCACGACTAAGGACGGGGTAAGGCTTTATTACACAGAAGATGGCGATGGCTTACCTGTTTTGTGCTTGGCTGGCTTGACCCGCAATGGTGATGATTTCCAACCGATTGTTGATCAGTTCGCGGATCAGGCGCGCATTATACGTTTGGATAGTCGCGGACGCGGTCGGTCAGATCACACAAATTATCAGACATATAGCCTTGCGCAGGAAAGCCATGACGTACTTGCATTGCTGGATCATCTGGGCATTCAAAAGGTTGCGATCCTTGGTACGTCTCGTGGTGGGTTGATCGCAATGTCGCTAGCAATTACGCACCCTGATCGGCTGGCTGGCGTGATGCTGAATGACATTGGCCCTGTGATTGACCCTGGTGGGCTGGCTGTGATCATGGATTATCTGGGTAACCGACCGGGGTATAAGAATTTCACCGAAGCCACCGCACAATTGCAGATCAAACAAGCCAAACGCTTTCCCGGCGTCAATTTGGCGCAGTGGGATCAACATGCGCGTAACATCTGGGTTCAGGCAGATGATGGCCTTGACCTGCGGTATGATCCATTGCTGCGCCGCGCCGTGCAAGAACAATCCGCCACAGGTACACTGCCCGATCTGTGGCCACTTTATACAGCTGTCACAAAGATGCCTCATGGTTTGATCCGTGGACAAAACTCTGACATTCTTTCCGCTGAAACAGCCCAAAAGATGTGCGATTTAGCTGCGCATACGATCTGTACCGAAGTACCAGACCGGGGTCATGTGCCCTTTCTGAATGAACCACAGGCCATTGCGGCCATCACAAAATGGCTGGAGCAGATGCAATGAACATCGATATGATCGAACAAGCCGCCAAGCGGTTAAAGGGTCACGCGCGAAAGACACCTCTGCTCAGTTCACCTTTTCTGGATGACATTGCGGGACGGCGCGTTTTCGTCAAAGCCGAATGTTTGCAACACACCGGGTCGTTCAAATTTCGTGGTGCGTGGTCTGCCATTTCGATGCTGACAGATAATGCGCTGAAAACCGGGGTTATCGCTTTTTCTTCAGGCAATCATGCCCAGGGCATTGCATTGGCCGCACGTCTTCACAAAACGCCCGCAACCATTGTCATGCCCAATGATGCACCGCAGCTTAAGATCGACAATACCTGCGCCTTGGGGGCCAAGGTCGTGTTATATGATCGCACCAATGAAGATCGTCAGGCAATCGGTGAAAAACTGGCGGCAGAACGGGGACTGACGTTGATCAAGCCGTTTGACGAACCACAGGTTATCGCAGGGCAAGGCACCTGCGGGCTTGAGATCGCAGAACAGGCCGCAGAAGAAGGCATCGACACAGCTGATGTGCTGGTGTGTTGTGGCGGTGGCGGCTTTACTTCAGGCATCGCCTTGGCGTTAGAGGCTGTAGCCCCCGGTCTGCGCGTTCGCCCGGTTGAGCCCGTGAATTTCGATGACGTCACGCGTTCACTCGTGTCTGGTCAAATCGAACACAACACGCAAACTAGCGGGTCCCTTTGTGATGCCATTATTACACAGCAACCTGGGGATCTAACTTTTCCCATTATGCACCGCCTTTGCGGCCCGGGCATCATTGTTGATGAACGCGATTGTCTGCGCGCCATGGTTCAGGCCTATGCTCGCCTGAAAATTGTGCTGGAACCGGGCGGTGCGATCGCATTAGCCGCAGCATTGTATTATGGTGATCAGATCGAAGGCGAGGCGGTTATTGTCACAGCGTCGGGCGGGAATGTTGACCGTTCCGTTTTCCAGCACGCACTTGAGACATATGGAGATCAGATATGACCCGCTTTACCGTCGCAAGTTTCAATGTGAAGAATCTGATCGGCCCGGATCAAGAATACTATAAATTCGAACATTATAAGCCTGAAGAATACGCCTGGAAGTCTGACTGGATGGCTGACCAAATTCTGACGATGGATGCTGATATCATAGCATTTCAAGAGATATTCGAAGAAAACGCCCTTAGACATGTCATTGCAGAGGCTGACGTACGAGGCGTCGCCGCGAACGAAGCGACTGTACCGGATGCATCGAAACGCTATCATAAAAAGGCGATCTTTCGAAAGCTGGCCTATACACCCTATACCGATGCCGCACTGGCCTTTGCACCCAATGCCAATGATGGTGTGCCGGGTCAGCGACGACCGGGTGTTGCTGTGCTGTCGCGACTTGGGTTCGATGGCCCACCAGAGGTGATTCAGGTTCTTTCTGAACCATTGAATATCCCCTTTCGCGATTTGACGGGCGAAGATGCGGGCCACTATCGCCTGACGCGTCTGTCACGCCCTGTACTTAAGGTACGCATCCCGGTGGGTGATCAGATCATCACGCTGTTTAATTGCCACCTGAAATCAAAGCTTGGCGAATACCCCCGCCCAAATGATGCAGCCTTTGCACCAGAGGCCGATCTGACCAATTATGATCCAGCCGGCCGCGCAATGGGTAATCTGCGGGCTGCGTTACGCCGCATGGCCGAAGCTTGGGTTCTGCGTCACGCCATTCTGAACGAGCTGGATCGCGGCAATCCGGTGATGGTCATGGGAGATTTCAACGATGGCGAACATGCTGTATCAAGCGAAATCATCAGCGGTGAAATGCCTTTCAAGAACTATTCCTGGATGCGCCGGCATGATTCTGAAAACGCGAATGATCGTTACAGCAAAGAGGAAAATATTCAGATCACCGAAAATGTTAACCGCGTACGTCTGCATTCTGCGGAAAAACTGTTTGTTCGTAAATCCTTGCGCGATATGGTTTATACAGCTGCCTTTGGCGGTGTTTTTGAAAGTATTGATCAGATCTATCTGTCCCGCCATTTCGATCCTGAATACGACGGACGGATCGGGGATATGGAATACTTCAGCGTTCTGAATGATCATCTAACCGACGGCAGCCACCCCGAAGCACCTTATAACAAGCTTGCTTCAGACCACGGCCAGATTATGGCGCATATGAAACTGCATGATTAATGCCTTTGCGGGTTGGAATTTGGTGACCATCCCAAGCACTTATATCTACGAATTCAGTTTTTGCTGCTGAAACAGGTCTTTGAATTCTTCACGCAAAGCCTTCTTTTGCACCTTGCCCATCGTGTTGCGCGGCAACTCGGACATGGTGATCAGGCGCTGCGGGTGTTTGAACCGGGCCAAAGAATTTCCAATGCTTGACTTGATCTGATCAGGATCAAGAAGGGTATCACCATCTGGCACAAGAATGCCCACAACCGCTTCGCCAAAATCTGCATGCGGCACACCAATAACTGCACTTTCAAGAACACCGGGAACATCATCCAAAAGCAATTCGATTTCCTTAGGATAAATATTATACCCCCCTGAGATAATCAGATCTTTGCTGCGCCCTACGATATGCAAGTACCCGTCTTCATCAAACTGGCCCAAATCACCGGTGATGAAAAAACCATCTTCGCGCAATTCTTCGGCGGTCTTTTCCGGCATCTGCCAATAGCCTTTGAAAACGTTCGGGCCCCGCACTTCAATCTCACCGATACTGCCGGGTGATACTGCGGCACCTGTTGCGCTGTCTGTGATTTTGATTTCAGTTCCATGCAGCGGAAACCCAACTGTGCCCGCACGACGTTCACCATCATAAGGGTTTGAGGTATTCATGTTTGTTTCCGTCATGCCATAACGTTCAAGAATGCTGTGACCGGTTTGTTTTTCGAATTGTACATGCGTTTCGGCCAAAAGCGGCGCGCTGCCTGACACAAACAATCGCATGTCCCGTGTCAGATCGCGGCTAAACCGATGATCCTGCAAAAGACGGGTATAGAACGTTGGCACACCCATCATAGTCGTGGATTGTGGCAGCATATCTATCATTACATCCAAATCAAACTTGGGCAGGAAGATCATTTTACTGCCCGCAATCAGCGAGATATTCGTCGCCACAAAAAGCCCATGCGTGTGAAAGATCGGCAACGCATGAAGCAATACGTCCTCTGCTGTAAAGCGCCATTCTTTGGTCAGAACCTTGGCATTGGACAACAGATTGCCTTGTGTCAGCATTGCGCCTTTGGATCGCCCTGTTGTGCCCGATGTATAAAGAAAAGCGGCCAGATCATCCAGTGTGCGATCCACCGTTGGAAAAGATACAGATTGCGTTTCGGCGCGTATGGCAAACGATCCGCTGCCATCTGCATTCAAGGTTTCAAGAATACTTCCCGCAGCAGCGGCAACCGGGATTAAAGCCTGTTTTTGCTTTGCATCACAAATAAGAACGCGTGCGCCACTGTTTTCGACGAAATAAGACACTTCATCCGCCGTATAGGCTGTGTTCAAAGGCAGAAAAATTATCCCTGCCTGAACACAAGCGGCATATATCGCCAGTGCCTGTGGCGACTTGGCAATCTGCACCGCGATACGATCACCCGGCTTAACGCCAAGATCACGGAAGACATAGGCATATTGTGCCGCCAAACTCAGAAACTCAGCGTGTGTTATCCGCATGCCATCAGCCATCTGGATAAAGACTGTGTCACAGCCCGCATGCTGACCGAACAAACTGTCGTAAAGCGGATTTGTCATGCCTGACCTCCTGCCGGAATAGGTTTCACCTGTACTGAAAGGGCTTGCACTTCGGGCGATGCGGCAACTGTTTGTTGTCCAATGAAGTGTTCATGATTTTGGGAAATTTGGGACAAATCGTAAAGATAATTCACCATGGCACCACCCGACTGTTTTAAACCATTCGGTGACGTATCTGCATTTTCGTGAACAGCGTGTATCATGGCGCCATTACCAAGGTGGAACCGTGCCACAGAATCATATGGCATTCCGTCTGTACGCTTAGCCTCAAGCAGATAATGGGCAGCATAGTTTTTATGACTGTCGTCATCAGGCCGCTTCAGTCCTGCGTCATCAAGCCATTGATTCAGACCAGGGATCGGCGAAAGTGTCACAAAAGTCGACAAACCCGGCAGATCACGTGACAGGTCAGCCACGACTTGTTTGATCAATGAATTGCCAAACGAAATACCTGCTAGTCCAGGCTGGCAGTTAGAAATAGAATAAAACACTGCTGTGTCAGCTTGTTCTGGTTCAATCGCATCACGCTCATCAGCCAGCAGATCCTGAATTGACGCTGGCACACCTCGTGTCAGCGCAACTTCGACGAAAATGAGCGGATCATCCGCAATGGCGGGATGAAAAAATCCAAAGCAACGTCTGTCAGTTGGCTTCAATCTGCGACGAAGATCATCCCAGCTATCAATTGCATGCACTGCTTCATAGGCGATGATTTTTTCCAAAATTGCTGCAGGGCTATCCCAGTTAATGGGTCGCAAAACCAGAAACCCGCGATTGAACCATGATGCAAACAGATGACGAAAATCAACGTCCAATGGCTGCAAGTCTGTTTGATCCCGCATCAAGGCAAGAAGATCTTTACGCATCGCAACAAGTCGCGCTGTTGCGCCGGGCACTTGGTTCAACCGCCGCGCCAGTTCCTGTCGGCGTGGTTCGCATGCTGTGGCAAAGGCACGGTATGTTGATTTCGATGGCATTTGTTTATAATCGTTAAGCGTGGCAATGACATCATCTGGCACGATCTCAAGGCTATGGATCATATACCCAAAAAACGCGCGTTTTTCGTCCAAATCCATATGTTTATAACGATCCAGAATATTGCGCGCCAACGTGGTTCCAGACACTTCGCCATGGCTGCCCAGCAGGGCCTCGCAAAGATCTTCGACTGTGCGGCCATCGATTTCCTGTGACAGCGCGCCACGATAACGCCGCTCAAAAACCGTTGAAATCAGATCGCCGAAAAAGCTCATAGTCGTGGCCCCATGACTGCATCCGGCAACCAGGTCGCCAATCCTGGAAAAAAGCAAAGCAATACGATTGCGATTACCATACAGGCCACAAACGGCAATGATCCCATCAAGATCGTCTTTAGCGAAATATCCGGCGCAATGCCGTTGATCACATAAAGGTTCAATCCAACAGGCGGTGAGATCAGCCCGATTTCCATATTGATCGTCAAAATCACAGCAAACCAGATCGGATCAAAGCCGGCAGTCGTGATTATTGGCAGCAAGATGGGGGCTGCCATCAAGATGACGGCCACTGGTGGTAAAAAGAACCCTGCGATCAGAAGGAAAATGTTCACAGCCAGCATCAAAACCCATGGGTTCACATCCAGCGTACCGATCCACGCAGCAATAGACTGTGTGATGAACAGGCTAGATAACATATAGGAAAACACACCGGCGGCTGCGATGATAAACAGGATCATCACGCTTTCCTTGGTGCTGTCCCGCAGGACCATCCAAAGATCGACAGGTTTCCATAATTTATAGATAATCACAGCGATCAACAGGCAAAGCAGCGCCCCCACAGCAGCGGTTTCAGATGGGGTCGCGATGCCGCCATACATCGCGTAAAGAACGCCGATAATGATCACGATAAACGGGATCACGCGCGGTAAAATTTCGAACCTTTCTGTCCAGGAATAGCTGCGTGCGGTCAGCAACGTGGTGTTTCCCGACTTTGCGGTCGAATACAATGACCACGCCATAAAAAGCGCGACCAACAACAATCCTGGGATGACGCCTGCCAAAAACAACCGTCCAATCGATGTTTCAGTCGCAATTCCATAAACGATCATTGTGACTGACGGTGGGATCAAAATGCCCAAAGTACCGCCAGCGGCAATCGACCCGGCAGCTACCCCGTCAGGGTAGCCGCGCTTACGCATTTCGGGGATACCCATTTTGCCGATGGCCGCACATGTCGCCGGGCTGGACCCAGACATGGCCGCAAACAACGCGCACGCCCCAAGGTTTGAGATGACCAACCCACCGGGCACGCGCGTCAACCAACGTTCAAGCGCCTCATACAGATCAGCGCCAGCACGGGTCGATGCGATGGACGCCCCCATAATAATGAACATCGGAATCGATAAAAGTGCGAAATTATCTAACTTTCCAAACAGAATTTCAGGGATCAATTCCAGCGATCGCGCGCCATCAAATATGATCAGAAAACCCGCCGATACTATCAACAGTCCCAAAGCGACTGAAACACCCGAAAACAGAACAAGAATAGTAGTAACAGCGACAATTGCACCAAGAATGAGCGGATCCATTATGTGTCCTCCAGACCGAAGGGTTGGTCTATTTTCAATAAAACGGCCACAAGGTCCGCCACCAGTTGTAGCAGAAATAAGCCAAAGCCTACGGGCAGCGCCAGATATGGGATCCAAAGTCTGACCCCCCAGACAGTGTCTGATTTCCAATTCCGCTCATAGGCCAGATGCCAGTGTTCATAGCTATACCAAAGGATGACGCCGACCATCGTGATCGACAGCGACAGGGTCATGATCGCCATGAAAAACCGTGCGCTTTTCGGCAGGGCCAGCGGCACCAGGTCGACATTAACGTGCCCCCTAAGACGCTGCACATAAGGTAACCCGATCAAGGTTGCGCCGATGGCAAGATAGATCACCGCTTCTGTCTGCCAAAAGGTTGAGCCGTTAAGCACAAAACGGATAAAAATCATCTGACAGGTGATACCGACGGCCGCCACGATCATCGCAGCCGAACACCATCCAGCAAGAGTAGAGAGTGCCGCAACGGCACGCAGGAACAGATTATTGCCTGTACGCGCTGCTGTGGCTGAACTTTGGCCAGCCATTGCTGTCGTCCTTTAATAATTCATATTTTGCAAAAGGCAGCTTAACGCCACCTTTTGATTTCAGGGTTCACTCGACTGCCAACGCCATATCTAACAAAGCTTGCCCATCAGGCACTTCTGCAACAAAGGCCGCATAGGATGTTTCCTGTGCAAGCTGACGCCATTTCTCAAAGTCTTCCGGCGTCATTTCGGCGATTTCGACACCTGCATTGCGGAACACTTCGGTTGATGACGCATCCTGCTTTTTGGCCTCTTCCAGATAAAACGCTTCGGCTTCGGCCGCGGCAGTCATCAAAGCGTTTTGCTGGTCGGATGACAGGCCATCAAAAGTGGATTTGTTCATCAACAATGGCTGATACATGAACCAAAGTGCCACATCCCCGGCAGGTGTATAGCAACTGGCCTGTTCATAGATGCGGTAAGATACGAAAGATGATGACGATGTGTTTGCAGCATCCAACACACCAGTTTGCATGGCGTTGTAAATTTCAGATGATGACATCGACGCAATTGATGCGCCTGCCCCGGCCAACATTTGTTCAAAGGATTTACCAGCCGCACGCGTTTGCAGTCCCGCAATATCTTCTGGTGACGTAATGCATTTATCGGCACCAACAAACCCACCGGCAAGATAGCCGTGCACCAAAACCATCACGTCGTCTTCTGCCATCTTTTCTTCAAGGGTCTTCATGAAAGGCGACGCGCTTAATCTTGCTGCGTGGTCATGGTTTTTTACCAGGCCCGGCATCAGTGTCAGATTGAAAGCAGGTTGCTGGCCACCAGCATAGCTTAACGGCAATACTGTCATGTCCAACTGACCGCGGCTAAGGGGGCGATATTGTTCACGGGCTTTAAAAAGCGATTGTGAGCCGAAAATTCTGATGGTCAAATCGACATCTGCAGCTGCAACACGGTCAGCGACAATTTGGGCCACTTGATGACGTACATCCTGATCGGACCATTGGTGCGAAAGGCGCAGGTCAGCCGCATTTATGGCGGTGCCGATACCAATCAATGCCACGGTTGCCGCGGTCATTAAAAAACTCTTTTTCATTGTTTCCTCCCATTCTCGAGGCAGACGACTCTGCCTCGATTGCTGTTAAGTCTTCACAAATTGCATTCAGGGTCAATATTTTTGTATACAATATTGTTATTCTTGCACACCATATGACTGCTTGATAGTCTGTTTCCATGGATGCAAAGCGCGCTGATATCATTGCCGATTCACTGGAAGAGCTTGTCTTCAAAGGTGAGTTTTCGGATGGTCAACGCCTTGACGAAATCAAGTTGGCAGAAAATTTTGGCGTTTCACGCACCCCTATACGAGAAGCATTGCAACGTCTGGTTCTGTCCGGTGTCGCAGAACAAATTCCACGCCGCGGCGTATTTGTTCGAAAACCCGGCCCGGTCGAACTTTTAGAGATGTTCGAGACAATGGCAGAATTGGAAGCCGCCTGCGGTCGTTTCGCAGCCCACCGGATGACAGATCAAGGCATAGCACAACTAAAGCAATCCAATTGTCGCTGCCAAGATGCTGTTTTAGCACAGGATGCCGCACGCTATTACACTGAAAACGAGATATTTCATCAAGAAATCTATCGTGGATCAGCCAATGGGTATTTAGAAAAGGAAGCATTACGCTTGCAAAGCAGACTGCGGCCATACCGTCGCGTACAACTTCGGTTTCGTGGCCGCCTGGCGCAATCCATGGCGGAACACGAAAAAATTGTAACCGCACTGGAAGCGGGTGATGCAAACTGCGCGTCCAATGCGCTGCGCGAACATGTGGCTGTACAAGGGGAACGATTTCAACAAATGATTGCCAGTCTAAAAGACTAAACTCAACCAACCTCTCAGAAAATATCTAAGTCGATGCAGCATGCATTGCCGCCAGATTTGCGCGGCGCGTATGAACAGCGATATTTTGTTTTTTCAACGCAGAACGCCCAATAATCATCGGGAACCGCATATTGCTTCGATCGGTCAGGGAGACGGAAATCGGCCAGATGCGCCCTGCAATCTGTAGCGGTGTCCGGATTACGATTCGCTTCTCAGGTATGCCACTGGTGTTCTTGATATGACGCACATCATAAACCGGCGCTTTCATAGACAGGCTTAAAGCATCGTCTTCAAATTGAACCTGAAAACTGACCCATGGATCCTCGCCTTGCGTAAATGTCTCAATATGGGTTGCGTGAAGCGCAGATGTCCGCGCCCCGGTATCGATTTTCGTTCTAAGATTGTGCAGATCAAGATCAGGCAAATCGATATGTTCGATCCAGCCAATCACCATAAGATTTGGTTTTTTTACTTTGCTTTTCGAAGACATCTGGCCACCTGTCACATTGCCAGGACTCTGACAAGCTATGAGAAAGAAATACGTTCTTATCAAACGTTATAAAGAATGCGCATGCAAGATATACTGCTGTTTGACATCAGAGATCGGCAAACATTCAACCGCCTTCCGACGGCTTTGTTTCGGCCGTCAGATTGATCGGTAAGCTGCCTGACCTGATATGCAAATCACGCTGAGGAAAAGGAATTTCAATACCGTATTTGGCCAAGGCCGTTTCAATAGCCCAATTATAATCAGCATTCACAGCGCGTGGACGCTTGACCGCCTCGGGCTTCAGCCAGACGACCAGTTCGAAATCAAGACTGCTGTCACCGAAATTGACCAACCAAACTTGGGGTGGCTTTGCCTTTGGTCCTGTCAGCATGTGTGGCACCGCGGCCGAAGCCTCAAGCGCGGCGGTGCGCACCAGATCTTTGTCGGTTCCATAGGCCACGCCAAAAGGAATACGCACGCGCACGAATGCATCACGCAAGGTCAGATTGGTGACACGATTGTTGATAAATTCCGAATTAGGGACAAGGATGTCGATGTTATCATTCGTTGTGATCAGAGTTGCACGAATGTTTATCTCGCGCACCTCGCCTGACAGACCGGATTCAAGTTCAACAAAGTCCCCGACCTTTACCGTTTCTTCGATCAGCAGAATGATACCGGCAACCAGATTACTAAAGATCGCCTGAAGGCCAAAGCCGATACCAACGCCAACAGCACCCGAAAATACAGCCAAGGCCGTTAAATCGACGCCAATTGCATTCATGGCAAGCATAATTGCAATGAATAAAAGCGCGATGCGGACTGATTGTGCGATCAACGTTCGAACAGAAGATGTCATATTGCTGGCGCGGCCCAATCGTGTTTGAACGAACCGGGATACAAGCGACGCCAACCAGATCAACATCACCAATATCGCGATGCCTTTAAGCGCCATATAGACAGAAATACGAGCCTCGCCTAAATTGAATGCAAAGCTGTCTAGTATCGCAATTGTCGGGTTCAAAAGCCGCAAGATCGTAAGGGCCGCAACGATCCAGGCTATTGTCGCAAAGGTGCGCGACCAGATCGGATCCCGAACAAATGTTGAAAACAACCGAATGAATATCCACGCTTGTAAGAGACTAGCAATGACGCGGATGAGATCGTTTCCGATACCCGCCTTTCTGAAAGCGGCTACACTGATCCAAAGCCCGAACGCCCATATCGCGGGAAATACAAGCCGTCGCACCACCCGAAATGCAGACGCCAGAAACATCGTGTCTTCATCTTCCAGCGGCCATGCACGTTCAATCAAACGACCCAATGGCCTGGTGACCAAAAGTGCCGCAAGAAATGCAAATGCGATGGCCGAGACTTGGAATATCCCCTCTTGAGAGAAAATCTGCGTCATGATCCGTTCAGATGTTTCAAGCATGAATCGGATCAGCGGACCAAAGCTTGAGGTCACTTCCTGAATGATCTCTTCGGCCGTTTCTGGACCTGTTGATATATGGCTAGCCATAATGATGCCCCCCAATATGACTAGCACGAAGCAGATTTAAAGCCACTTGAGTTTTCTGAAAATATAAACCTCTATAATAAGACAGACGATCATGACCGCGCAAAAAATCCAGAATGCATATGGGTTTTCAACACCAGGCATGCCGCCAATATTGATTCCCAAAAGCCCTGTCAAAAATGCCAATGGTAGAAATATCGCGGATATGATCGCCAGCACATAAAGTGTTTTATTTGAGGCCTCGGACAGTTGATTGGCGATGTCGTCTTTAACCACCATCGCGCGTTCGCGCACCGCATCCAATTCCTCAAGATAGCGCATCAGCCTATCGGATGTTTCCCGCAGTTGTGCACGCGAATGATCGTCCATCCACGAAGGCGGTTCACTGACCAACGTTCCCAATGCTTCGCGTTGTGGGGCAATATAGCGACGCAAGGCAACGGCCTTTTGACGGATGTGCGACAGATCGCGACGCTGTATCGCAGCCTTTGAGATATCAAGATCGCCTTCCAGATCACCCAGCTGTTCTTCCAATGTCAAAATCGTATCTGCAATGTTATCGTTGATGCGCGAGATCAATCGTTCAAACAGCTCAGGCGCGGTTTTGGGCCCTGTATTCAATTCAATCAGCTGAACAAGTATATTGCGCGGGGTATGCAGCCGTTCGTGGCGCAGTGTGATCACACGTTCCCCTTCTGACCACAGACGTATCGCGACCATATCTTCGCCATCTGCGCTTTCATTCAGGTTCACGCCGCGCAAAATAGTCACCAGACCACGTCTGCCACGAAAGACCCGAGGACGCGTTTCTTCGGCCAGCAATGCATCGGTTGTGGTCGTTGTCAGACCGCTTTGCTTTTTCACCCAATCCACAACTCTGGGATGCTTGTGGTCCATATGCATCCACAAGGGACCATCCGTATTGGTCCATTTGTCGATATCATCCCACCCTAAAAACCTTGCCCCGCCTTCACCGTCTAATGTGCAGGCAAATAATAACCCTTCGTCTTCAATCAGATCAGGGTGATCCAAAGTTGTATTGGGCATTCATTTACTCCGCTTCATGGGCATTTAATCAAACCTGATTACCGGAAGCTGCAATCAGGTAAAACATTACTGCGCTGCATTCTAATTATGAACGGATGCACACTTATTCTAGCAGGCAGCCGATCAGCCTTTGCCCTTTGTCTTGGTATTGCCGGGCTTTGCATTTTTTTCCAAATGTTCGATGATCTTGCCAGCAACATCCAAGCCGGTGGCGATCTCAACCCCTTCAAGACCAGGTGACGAATTTACTTCCATCACAACCGCGCCGTGATTGGCACGCAGCATATCAACGCCGCAGACGCTAAGCCCCATGGATTTCGCTGCTCGCACAGCGGTTGACCGTTCCTCTGGTGAAATCTTGATCAATTTTGCAGACCCGCCACGGTGTAGGTTAGATCGAAATTCGCCTTCGGCGCCGGTTCGTTTCATTGCCGCAATGGCTTTGCCGCCAACCACGATCACACGGATATCTGTACCACCCGCTTCCTTGATAAATTCCTGCGCAAGAATGTTAACATTGGCGCCGCGAAACGCTTCAATCACAGACTTTGCAGACCGTTCCGTATCGGCCAGAACAACACCTATACCTTGCGTGCCTTCCAGCAGCTTGATGACCACAGGCGCACCACCAGCCAGGCTGACAACTTCGCCCGCTTGTTTTGCATCATGCGCAAATGCTGTCACGGGCAGACCGATCCCATCGCGGGCAAGCAGTTGCATTGATCTAAGCTTATCACGTGACCGTCCAATCGCGACGCTTTCATTCAGAGGATAGACGCCCATCATTTCGAATTGTCGTAAAACGGCCAGCCCATAAAAGGTCACTGATGCCCCGATCCGCGGGATAACAGCATCATAGCCTTTCAGGGATTCGCCATTATAATAAATCTCTGGCCGCCGTGATGCGATATTCATATAGCACTGAAGCGTGTTAACGACGTCAATCGTATGACCCCTTTGTTCAGCGGCCTCGATCAACCGTCTGTGTGAATATAGTTTGGGATTGCGCGCCATAAGTGCGATTTTCATTCAATGTTCCTTTCAGGACTAACCCAAACGTAGAATATTTTTGCCTGCTACAAAACAGACTTATCCAATCGCGACCAGAATATTAGGGTTGAACTGCCAAAACACGTTCAGATCTGTGTATGTATGGGGGTCTATCCGGATTTTATAAATTTATTTCCAAAGACAGCAACACGTTGCACCCATCAGCTAAAACTGTAATCTGATCATATGACATCAAACAAAATCCATTTCAGTGAAATGCAATCCCCACAGGGTGTTCGACCTCCCTACACAGAATACGATGAATGGTTTTCGGATCAAGACGCAGCGCGACTGTCCAAAAAATCAAAAGAAGCCGAAGCCTTTTTCCGACGTACTGGCATTACGTTCAACGTCTATGGCGCGTCAGATGCCGAAGAACGTCTGATCCCATTCGATCTTGTGCCCAGGATTGTGTCGAATAAAGAATGGACCAAACTATCCAAAGGGATTGATCAGCGCGTTCGCGCAGTGAATGCGTTTTTGCATGATATCTATAATCGCCAGGAAATTCTGCGCGCAGGGATCATTCCGACAGAACTAATTGCAAAAAACGATGCCTTTTTACCCCAAATGATGGACTTTGTCCCACCCGGGGATGTTTATACGCATATTGTTGGTACGGATATTGTGCGAACTGGCGAAGACGATTTCTTTGTATTGGAAGACAATGCGCGTACGCCCTCTGGTGTCAGCTATATGCTTGAGAACCGCGAGACGATGTTGCAAATGTTTCCCGAACTTTTCAGCAAAATCAAAGTGCAGCGGGTCAGTGATTATCCCAAACATTTGCGCAGATCGCTTGCATCCTGTGCACCACAAGGCTGTTCAGGGCGCCCTTGTGTGGCTGTTCTGACGCCTGGCATTCACAATTCAGCCTATTATGAACACAGTTTTCTGGCTGACCAGATGGGTGTTGAACTGGTCGAAGGCCATGATCTGCGCGTTGTCGATGGTCATATCGCGATGCGGACCACCCGCGGATATAAAACAATCGATGTTCTATATCGCCGAGTGGATGATGAATATCTTGATCCGTTGACCTTTAATCCAAATTCCATGCTTGGCGTTCCAGGCATCATGGATGTCTATCGGGCGGGTAATATCACAATCGCGAATGCACCGGGCACAGGGGTGGCCGATGATAAGGCAATCTATAGCTATATGCCCGATATTGTGGAATTCTATACTGGCGAACGCGCTATTCTAAAAAATGTCGAAACACACCGATGTTCTGAACCGCAAACCCTGAAATATGTACTGGATAATCTGGCCGATCTTGTCGTGAAAGAGGTCCACGGATCAGGTGGGTACGGGATGCTGGTTGGCCCTGCCGCCAGTAAAAAGGAACTATCGGATTTTGCCGAAAAATTGAAAGTGCGCCCTGCCAACTATATCGCACAGCCGACACTTTCACTGTCTACTGTGCCGATCTTCACGAAAAAGGGCTTGGCCCCCCGTCACGTTGATCTACGCCCTTTTGCGCTGGTTTCTCCAAACGGCGTCGAGATCACGCCAGGTGGTCTGACGCGTGTCGCACTGAAGGCAGGTAGCCTTGTCGTCAATTCAAGCCAGGGCGGCGGCACCAAAGACACTTGGGTATTGGAAGACTGATATGCTGGGAAAAACTGCAGGCGGTCTGTATTGGATGTTTCGCTCGCTTGAGCGCGCCGAAAACACAGCTAGGTTAATTGAGGCCGGGTTTCGCATCGCATTGACCCGATCCAATGACGCTGAAACCGAATGGAAATCTGTGATTTCAACCTCGGCTGCACAAATCGCGTATGAACAAAAGCACGACACATATGATAGTGCCCAAGTGGTCAACTTTCTGCTGCGCGAGGCGGATAACCCGAACTCTGTTTATTCCGTGGTCAAATCGGCCCGTGACAACGCCCGAATGGTACGCACTGCCCTAACGACCGAAGTTTGGTCAGCGGTGAATGAAACGTGGATGCTATTTTCAGACTTGTTGAAAAACCCGGTTCACGAGACCGACCTGCCCGGCGTTTTGGCCACCATCCGCCAGCAATCCGCCCTTGTCCGCGGTGCGCTGCATGGCACAATGTTGCGTAATGATATATATGATTTTTGTCGGATCGGCACCTTTATCGAACGAATGGACAATACCGCCCGGATCATCGATGTGAAGTATTACGCGCTGCTGCCCGCCCCATCCTTTGTGGGCAGTCGAATGGACAATGTACAATGGGAAACGATTTTGCGGTCCGTTTCAGCACATCAGTCTTTCCGCTGGGCTGTCGATGATGACTTCAATGCATCAGCAATCGCGAATTTTTTGATACTTGATCGCAGGTTGCCAAGATCTTTGTCATTCTGCACAGCACAAATCGTATCAAATCTTGACTATCTTGCCGAACAATATGATGCGCGCATGCCTTGTCATGATCTGGCCGATGGATTGCGTGCCCGGCTAAAAGATCGCGATATCGCGTCGATTTTTGAAGAGGGTCTGCATGAATTCCTAAGCTCAGTTATTCAGGACACCGCAAATCTTGGTTTTCAGATCGAACAGAATTACAGGTTCAATAATTAGATGCAGCTTCAGATCAGCCACACAACACATTACCGATATGATCAACCTGTTGATTATTCATTGCAAAAGGTGCGCTTGCGACCCAAAGCATCAGAGCTTCAGGATATTATCGACTGGTCCTTGATCATTGAAAACGGCAAGCTGGAAACAAGCTATACCGACCATTACGGCAATCACACGGATCTGATTAGCATCGAAAAAGGTGCGCAAGATCTGACGATCACAGCAAGCGGCACCGTTCATACCAGCGATACTTCGGGGATTTTGGGCAAGATCTATGGCCGGGCACCGCTGTGGCATTTTTTGCAACCCACTCCCCTGACCACACCCGGTGAGCGAATTAAATCACTGGCCCGGATCGTCAGCAACGGTGAAAATGCATTGAATGATCTGCACACATTGTCTGCAGCAATTCTTAAGACTGCGCCTTATCAGATTGGACAAACCCAAGCGGACACCAATGCCGAAGAGGCACTGCAAATCGGATCTGGCGTGTGTCAGGATCACGCAAACATCTTTGCATCTGCGGCCAGACAAGCAGGCTTTCCAGCGCGTTACGTCAGCGGCTATCTGATGATGAATGATCGGGTTGATCAGGATGCCAGTCACGCCTGGGCCGAAGTTCATCTGGATGATCTGGGCTGGGTCGGTTTTGATATATCCAACGGCATAGCGCCTGATGAAAAATACGTACGCATCGCAACTGGGCGCGATGCCCATGATGCAGCCCCCATTTCCGGCATGCGAATGGGATCATCAGACGAGTCAATGATTGTATCTTTGCAAGTCCAGCAGTAGAGATCAGGAATTCGCTCCTTTAATTCAGGTAAACAGTAAGATGACATATTGCGTTGGCATGCGGATCAATCGCGGTTTGGTTTTCATGTCGGACACCCGCACAAATGCCGGTGTCGATAATTTTGCAACCACAGGCAAGATGTTCACATGGACCATCGAAGGTGAACGCAAAATCACCATTATGACGGCTGGTAACTTGGCAACCACACAAGCCATGATCAGCTTGCTTGAGGAACGGTCAAAAGCTGTCGAAGATCGCGACCCAAGCATATTGCGGCAAAATACAATGTTTCAGGTGGCACGCCTTGTCGGTGCCACGCTAAAGGAGGTTATTTCCGACAGCAGTCCGAATGGTCAAACCTCGGACGATCAGTTCCATGCCTCGATCATTGTTGGCGGCCAGATCAGTGGCGGCAAGCCCACTATTTTCATGATTTATCCCGAAGGCAATTTTATCGAGATTACCGATGACACGCCTTTTTTCCAGATTGGTGAAACGAAATATGGCAAACCTATTCTTGTGCGTGCCTATGATCCTGAGATGAGCTTTGAGGATGCCGTTAAGTTGCTTCTGGTTTCGTTCGATTCAACGGTGAAATCTAATCTATCTGTCGGGTTGCCGTTTGATCTAGAAATTTACGAGACGGACACCTATAATTCAGATCGACATAAACGGATTGATGCGTCTGATCCTGTCTATCAGTCAATTTCAAACGGTTGGGGTGATGCGCTTAAAGACGCATTTCAGAAGCTGCCAACCTATCGTATCTGATTATCTTAGTTAAGGCTTGGAAGCCAAAGCGCGATACCGGGAAATGCAATCAGTAGGCCGACCAAGAAAAGTGAACACAGAATGAATGGCATCGCCGAAATGTAAATTTCGCGCATCGTCGTGTCTGGTGGCGCAACCCCTTTCATCACAAATAACAACAAGCCAAATGGTGGTGTTGTAAAGCTGATCTCAAGGGCCAGCAGCATGATCAGGCCGAACCAAATCGGATCAAACCCAAGGGTTTGAGCAAGCGGAAAAAAGATCGGCACGGTCAGCAGCATGATCGAAATCTGTTCCATGAACATGCCAAGCAATAGCAGGACCGCAAACATCGCCAACAGCATCGCCAGCGGCGCTAAATCAAAAGATGTGGCCCAACCGATCAACCCGCGTGACGCGCCAGAGAAAGCAAGCAGTTGGCTGAATGTTGCAGAGCCGAAAACGATTAGATAGGCCATCAATGTCACCCGCAACGCGCCTGTTACGGATTTCCGCAGCGCGTCCCATGTCAAACGGCCATATACGGCAGCCAATATCAACACACCGAAAGCCCCAAACGCAGCAGCTTCGGACGGGGTGACGATGCCATTAATCATCAGCACCACAATAACGACCATTACGCCAACCATCGGTACAACTTCTGTCATAAGCAGTTTAATTTTTGTCCCGAACGACATTGGTTCCACATCATAGGCGGGCGCGGCTGTCGGATCGATTTTGGTCTGCAGCCAGATCATCGCAATATAAAGTGCAGCCAGGATCAGACCTGGTATCACACCAGCGATCAGCAATCCTGCAACATCAATCTGGGCCAGCGTGGCCAGCAGTACGGCAAGCGCAGATGGTGGAATAATGATAGCCAGACCGCCCGTGCCAAGAATCGGTCCGATGCTCATGTATTTCTTATAGCCACGGCTGTTCATTTCAGGAACCATAAGCGACCCCAGCAAAGCCGTTGATCCCATTGATGATCCAGACAGCGTCGAAAACGCCGTGCCCCCAAGGACCGTCACATAGCTTAACCTGCCCGGCAAACGCCCCAATAATCGATCAATAGCGTTGAACATCCGTCCGCCCAGACCGGTGTGAAAAAATATCTCGCCCATCAGCAGAAACAACGGTATCGGCACCAGCGCATATTTCGTTAGCGATCCAAGTCCATTGTTCAGCAACTGCCCGATGCCACGTTCGCCGCCCATAAAAATCCAGGCCCCGATGATATTTGCCGCCAAAAACGCAATTGATACAGGCATTCCGATCGCCATTAGAAAAACGATTGTGCCAAGCAGCAGAAAAAGTGCCTCATACCACTCCATTATTCATGGATCCCCGCTTCGCCTGAATGCATAAGCTCGCGCTCAAATACAAAACGCGCAAATTCTATCGCCATAAGACCGAAGCTAAGCGGGAAGACGAAAGTCAGCAGCCAACGCGGATAATAATAGGGTCGCACATCGAAATCTCGGCGTTCGATGTTGGTCAGTAACAATTCAACCCCTTTCCACGCTAGGATTAGGCAAACGATCACACAAGCCATTGCTACAAGGCGGCTGACAACCTGCCGGATCGTGCGGGGCAAGGCCGCAGTGACCAGTTCGATATGCACATGGCCCTTTTCGCGCACCAGCCACGGCGCACCCAGCATTGTCATGTAAAGAATGCCATATTGAGCCGAGGTGAAAAGCCATGCAAAAGGCTGCAGGCCCAGATTTCGCATCAACACCGATAGTATAACCGATATCATCAACCAAATCAGCGTTGCCGCTGCCAGCGCCGCTATGACGTACAGCAAACCCGTATATGCCTGCGCCACATATTTCATCTGGCCTGCCCCGATCATTGCATTTCGTTATTCATACCCGGTCTGACCATTCAGAAAGACCGGGGGGATATTATCTATCCGCTGCAGGGTCGTAATAAAGTGAGATCAGAGTGTCATAGTTGCCATCCCCCTGTGGGCTTTCAGACATCAACGTTTTCATCCGTTCCCACGTCGTTTCACGTGCAGCAGCCAGATAATTCACCCGTGCATCACCTTCCAGATCGACAACCTGCATGCCAGCGGCTTCCAGGGCTGCAAAGTCCTCATCGCGCTTTGCACGCAAGGCTTCAACGCTGTCCTTTTCATGCTGAATTGCAACATTCTGCAGGATTTTCTGCGCCTCAGGGCTAAGGCTGTTCCACTTGTCATTATTTACGATGACCCCAAGATCGGTTGAGAAAAAGCAAGGCTCGATCCGATAGTTCAGAAACTCATTCCATTTCAGATCAATCAGACCGATCTGCGTCCAACCGGTCGCGTCAACCACACCGCGTTGTAGGGCCGAATAGACCTCGCCTGTGGGAAGATCGATCACCTGGGCATTTAGATAGTTTGAGAAGAAAGCATTATAAACCGCGTTGCCACGTAACTTCAGCCCATCAACATTCAGGTTGCCATCAGCGTCGAATTCTGGTGCATCGCGGGTCCAAAGATTGTAACAGACACCGCTGTCGAACCAGCCCAGATATTTCAGGCCCATCTTTTCCTGATGAATTTGATCCATTAGCGCAGTGCCCCCATTTGCGCGGGTTTCAACGGCTGTCAGGTTTGATGTCACCATGGCATCTTTTTCTGGCAGTGCACCGCCATAGAAACTGCCAGGCGTATAGACCATGTCAACGATGCCATCGCGTACGGCATCGGGTTGCTGGAACATGCCAATCGCCTCGGGCCCGCCGCGGACTTCGATCTGAACAACGCCTTTACCCGCTTCATTCACCTTATCGACGAAACTCAGAAAGCTTTTCGTATAGATCAGTGTTTCAGGAAATGCATGCACGGCCGTCACTGTGTCTTCTGCTTTGGCAATACTGGCTATCAGGACTGATCCGGCGATCAGACTGCCTAAAATGGTATTTTTCATAGTCTTCTCCTCTGTATGTGGGACGGCTATGCCGTTCATCCCTTATTATATGAATGCCTTTGCGACATTTGGATTTGACCAGTCGTTGCCGGCCCATTTCAATGTGTTTCATGGGGCCAAACCCACGGTGCATTATGTCTGCGCGTTTTAGAAAAAGTTTGAATATCGCTCTGATGGCGTTGCGTCAGGTCGATGTCGTCCCATCCGTTGATCAGTTTGATCCGCCACGCGCCGTCCAAAGCAAATTGGATACTCATTGTGCCGATCATCAGGCGACCCGTCTCAAGATCAACAGAAGCACTTTCAGGTTTTCCTGAAAGCGCCATAAGCAAAGCGGCACCGTCTGCATCGCTAACGCGCGCTGGCAGCAGACCATTGTTAACAGCATTACTGGCAAAAATATCCCCGAAACTGGGCGCGATGACAGCCCGCACGCCTGCATCAACCAACGCATAAACAGCAGCCTCACGCGATGATCCGCTGCCAAAATTGCGACCTACCACAAGGATGCTGGCTTGGCTGTCACAGTTCAGCGGAAATCCGGGATCAAGGTTACCATGTGCATCCCGGCGCATGTCGTACAGAAGAAAGTCATCATATCCTGCATCGCGCGGTTGTGACATGAAACGCGCAGGGATCAGTTGATCTGTGTCCAGATTATCGAACGGCAATGCCAAGGCGGTGCCTGTATGTATGCGCCACCCTTCCATCAAGCAGCCCGACCTTTCAGCAATGGCCGCACGTCTGCGATGGTTCCCGTGATCGCCGCGGCAGCAACCATGGCAGGTGACATAAGATGTGTCCGTGCGCCGCGCCCCTGTCTGCCACGAAAATTACGGTTAGTCGAAGATGCACAACGCTTTCCTGCTCCGACAAGATCACCATTCATTCCCACGCACATTGAACATCCCGAAGCAACCCAATCCAGACCCGCAGATACAAAAATCTGATCTAATCCTTCCTGTTCTGCTTGTTGCTTGACCAATGCTGACCCAGGCGAGACCATGCCAGGCACTTTTGCCGTTTGTCCGCTTAAAACTTGCGCTGCAACTCGCAGATCTTCGATCCGCGCATTGGTACATGATCCCAGGAAAACCTGATCTATTGGCGTTCCCGCAATCGGTCGCCCTGGCGCAAGGCCCATATAGTCAAGGGCTGCACGGGCAGCATCTGCGCGGCCTGCTTTCAAAAAATCCGGGTTCGGGATTGATCCGTTAATCGGGATCGCCTGGTCAGGGCTGGTGCCCCATGTAACGGTTGGGGCAATCTTTGCCGCGTCTATCGCTACATCATGATCAAAAACAGCTTCGCCATCTGTTTTCAGATCACCCCATGACTGCATTGCGCGGTCCAAGGCCGCCCCCTGCGGCGCAAAAGGGCGCCCTTTTATGTATTCAAATGTGGTTTCATCCGGTGCGATCATTCCAAATCGCGCACCGCCTTCGATGGACAGATTACACAATGTCATACGCGCCTCCATCGACAGGTCACGTATGGTTGAACCTGAATATTCAACGGCATGACCACGTGCGCCATCACTGCCCAGCCATGCGATCCAGTTGAGTGCAATATCCTTAGCGGTCACTGCTGGGCCAAGTATACCATCAACCTTGATCCGCATCGCTTTTGGCTTTTTCTGCCAGATCGTCTGGGTTGCCAGAACATGCGCAACTTCAGTCGCACCAATGCCAAAAGCCAACGCGCCAAAAGCACCATGGGTTGATGTGTGGCTATCGCCACAATTGATCAAAAGTCCCGGCAGCGTCAGCCCCTGTTCGGGGCCGATAACATGTACGATCCCTTGGTTTGGATCATTAAGCCCAAAAAGCTGGATACCATGCTGTGCTGCGTTTTGTTCCAGCGTGTTAATCATGCGCGCAATGTTAGGGTCCGCAATCGCATCCCGGCCCCGGGTTGGCGCATAATGATCAACAACCGCAAAAGTCAGCTCCGGATTGGCAACCCCAAACCCGCGCGCCTTTAGTTTTGCAAAAGCATGATGTGATCCTTCATGCACAAGATGGCGATCCACCCATAACAGCGATGCACCATCTTCAGCCCGGTATACTTCGTGGGCTGACCATAGTTTGTCCAGCAATGTTGCGTGCGCACTCATGTCTGCGTCTCGTCGTGTTGACCGATCGCAGGTTCCCAATGGCGCGCATTGCCTTTGCCGACACGCGCCAACGTCATGTCCAGACGGAAAAGATCAGGCCGGTAAAGTGCGGAAAGATATTCAACCCCGTTACCATTCACATCACGCACTACCCTGCGTAACGATAACAAAGCTGATCCAACAGCAATCTCCAGCGCCTCTGCAACATCGGGTCCGGCAAGGGCTGCTGAAACGGACTGATGTGCGCTGTCAATTTGAACACCGCTGCGTTCAAGCAGGGAAAAAAGCGGCATGCTGGCCAGATCGCTTTCGCTATAGTTACCGGCAATCGCTTCGGGGACATAGGTCGTCAAATGCGAAAAAGGGCGATCATCTGCAACGCGTACCCGTGTGGCGATCTGGACCCGCGCACCAGATGGCAGACGCATGGCATCAGCTATTTGTTCGGGTGCTGCGCCATAAGAAAATGACAAAAGCCGCGCCGTGGTGCGTTGCCCCATTTCGACCAACTGAGGCATCAAAGTATTAAAGTTCATGGCAATGGGCGCGTCTGCATCGGCCTTTGTTCGCACAAGCGTTCCGCTTCCTGCCCGACGCTCGATTAAACCATCGGAAGACAGCGCATCCAACGCACGCCTTACGGTCACACGCGATACCCCGAAGCTGGCCGCAAGACGCTGTTCTCCTGGCAGCAGATCGCCATCCGTCCGCAAGCCATTGGAAATTTCATCGCGTAAAGACAGGTAAACCCTGCGTGCTTTGCCGCCTTCGGGAAGCAGTGTTTTACCGATTTCGACCAAATAGATGTCCCCCTAAGTGACACTGACCCTAAATACGTTCAACAAAAATGCAAGCATTTGTATTTTTGAGTTTCAAATTTATGATCTATCAAGAGATAAATATCTGTATTATATAAAATACAAATCTCTTGGGGAAAATACGTGCCAATTGTCGAAATTCATTTGATCAAAGGGTATAGCGCCGACGAAAAAAAACGTCTGGGCGAGGTACTGACAGATGCTGTGCGACTTGTTGTGCCCGCAGAGCCTGACGCCATAACCGTTATGATGCACGAATTAGATCCGACAAATTATTACCGCGGTCGTACCACGCGATCCCCTGCGCCCGCTGTACTCGATCCAGCAAAAATTGTGCGTGATTATCTGAGCTTGATGGAAACACGCGATCTGGATGCAGCTCAATCGATGCTGGCAGAAGGATTCATGATGACATTCCCGGGCACCCTGCCAATGACCTCTTTGAAAGATCTGATCGACTGGGCAGCACAACGTTATCAATTCGTCACTAAAGCCTATGAAGGCTTTGATGTGCTGCAAGGGTCAGGCGACGCGGCAATCGTCTATTGCCGTGGCACCCTATCCGGCGCATGGCCTGATGGGAAACGTTTTGAAAACATACGCTTTATTGACCGTTTCGAAGTTGTCGCAGGCAAGATCACAAAACAGGACGTTTGGAATGACATCGCAGAAAAAAGGTCCTCGCATGAGTGATATTGACCCGATCACACTGGCTGTTCTGGCTGGCCGGATGGAGCAGATTGCAGATGAAATGGATGCCACATTGTTTCGTGCGGCATTTAACCCAATCATCGCCGAAGCGCATGATGCCAGTCATGGCCTTTATCACGCCATTAACGGTGACACGTTGGTTCAGGGCAAATCAGGGCTGCCAATCTTTGTGGGTGTTATGTCCTTTGCCGTGCAAGCAGTGATCGAAAAGGCAGATGCTGATGGAGATCTGGCTGACGGGGATATCTATATCTTTAACGATGCGCATATCGGCGGCACCCATCTGTCCGACATGCGGCTTGTGCGCCCCTATTTTCGCGATGGGATATTGTTTTGCTATCTTGCCTCGGTCGGTCATTGGCATGACGTCGGCGGCGCAGTTCCCGGAAATTATAATCCAGCAGCGACCGATGTTTTCCAAGAGGCGTTTGTATTACCGCCGGTCAAACTGGCGCGCGCAGGCACCATCAATCAGGATATTATTGATATACTGATGCGCAATACGCGTTTGCCACAATCTGCGATGGGTGATTTGAACGGTCAACTTGGCGCGCTTGATCTGGGTATCAGGCGGATGGATGAATTGCTGGATGAATACGGTGCCGATACGGTCCAGAACGCACTAGATGCGTTGGGACACAGGGCTGAAACACTGATGCGATCGGAACTTGAAACGCTGCCTGATGGCCGATGGGAAGCGACTGATTATCTGGATAACGACGGCATCACGGACACGCCCCTTGCCATTCGCGTAGCACTGGAAATTTCAGGCGATCAGATGACACTTGATTTCGCAGGAAGCGCGCCGCAATGCGCAGGACCTGTGAATATCGCTTTGCCAACAACAGTGGCTGCGGCGTATGTCGCGGTTAAGCATATCTTTCCCACACTTCCCGCAAACGCTGGTGTTATGCGCCCAATTCAAGTGCTGGTTCCAGAAGGATCAATCCTATCAGCTGAATTCCCAGCCCCCACTGGCGGTTATACCGAAACGATCTTGCGAATGATTGATGTGATCTTTTCTGCCGCAGCTCAGGCCGCGCCAGACCGCGTGGTGGCGCACGCTTATGGCACGATCAACGCGCTTTCGATTGCAGGAAAACGCAGCAACGGTCAGCCATGGGTTATGTTCAGCTTTTATGGGGGCGGGCATGGCGGTTCAATCGACGGGGACGGCTTGAACCACGGGAATGCGCCGATTTCAACCGCCACGATCCCACCTATGGAAATTCTTGAGGCCGCATACCCGGTGATGTTCCGGCAATGGGCATTGCGGCCCGACAGTGCGGGCGCAGGAACACATCGTGGCGGATTTGGCGCCACCTATGAGATTGAAGTGCTTGAAGAAAATGGTGCTGAGGCTTTCTTGTTCGGCGAACGTGGCAGGTTCGCCCCCAAGGGCATTGCTATGGGGGGTGACGCCGCAATGAATGTCTTTTCTTATGAACAAAATGGGGGCTGGGCCCACCCGCCACTTGCTTCAAAAATGCGGGGTATCACATTGGCCCAAGGACAAGCGGTGCGGCTAGAAACCCCCGGTGGTGGCGGTTATGGCGCAGCAGATGATCGTGATCCTGACCGCATTACCCGGGATGTCAGGCGCGGTCTGGTCAGTGCCGAACAAGCCGATAAAAGCTATGGCCCTATATGGCGCGAGGTGCCGTTATGAGCACATCGCGTATGGTCGGTGTCGATGTCGGCGGCACTTTTACGGACGTGTTTGTCCTGAACGAAACAGACGGAACCGCAACCGTTGCCAAAGTTCCAACAACCCGGCCCGATCAGTCCGGTGGCTTTCTGGACGGTATCAGACAAGATATCAAAGATCTGCGTCACATCGCCGTGGTTGTGCATGGTACTACGGCCGGCACCAACGCCTTGCTGGAACGCAAAGGCGCCAAAATCGGTATTATCACCACTCAAGGACTGCGCGATGTGCTGGAGATGCGTAGGCGTGATCGCCCCAGAACATGGGGGCTGCGTGGTGATTTTGAACCAGTCGTCGACCGTGAACATCGTCTTGAGGTGCCCGAGCGCACTTTGGCAGACGGCACAATTCGCACACCTGTCGATCTGGATGCAGTACGGACTGCAGCGCAACAACTGATGGATGCCGGATGTCAGGCCATCGCGATCCTGTTTGCAAATTCCTATGCCAATCCAGAAAACGAAGCGGCGGCCGTCAAGGCTGTTCGGGCAATTTGGCCAAACGCACATGTGTCCGCATCCTGTGAAATTCTTCCGGAAATCCGCGAATTCGAACGGTTTTCTACAACGGCCCTGAATGCCTATCTTCAGCCTGAAGTGTCGGGTTATCTGGAGCGCTTGGAAACCGCCCTGACCCAAGGCGGCTTTGGCGGTGAATTCATGATCGTTCAGTCCAACGGCGGTGTAATGGGCGTTGATACCGCTTGCCGCCTGCCCGTTCGTACCGCTTTGTCTGGTCCGGCTGCTGGCGTGATCGCCGCAGGCTATATTGCGCAGAACGCGGGCTTTGATAATGTGATTACAGGTGACATGGGCGGAACCAGCTTTGATGTTTCGCTAATTGCCGGGGGGCAGTCGATGTTGTCGCCACAAACATCAATTGATTTCGGAATGGTTGTGCGCACGCCTATGATCGAAATTACCACCATAGGTGCGGGCGGCGGTTCAATCGCGTGTGTGGACAAGGGTGGCTTGCTGAATATTGGCCCCGAAAGTGCTGGATCAGATCCCGGTCCTGTTGCCTATGGCCAAGGCAATGACAGACCAACTGTGACGGATGCAAATGTCGTTCTGGGTCGGATTGCCCCGGACAACCCAATCGGTGGCAAACTGGACCGTCTGGATATCAACGCGGCAGAACGCGCAATTGATATTCATGTGGGGCAGCCGCTGAACTTGGACACAATGCAGGCCGCCGAAGCGATTTTGCGTATCGCAAATTCCCGCATGGCCGGGGCCATACGATTGGTCAGCATTGAACGTGGATTTGACCCGAAGCATTTTGCCTTTATGCCCTTTGGCGGGGGTGGCGCATTGCATGCAGGCGCAATGCTGGCTGATGTTGGTATCGCCCGCGCCATTGTGCCAAGATACCCCGGTGTTACAAGTGCGATGGGCTGTGTAATTGCCGATATGCGGCAGGACTTTGTACAAACCATCAATAGCCTTGTGGATACATTGGACGAAAGCGCCTTGGGTCGTTTCATGCAGTCTCACGTGGATCAGGGTATGCAGATGTTAGATGCTGCACAAACCCGCTTTGACGCACGCGAAAACATGTTTGAGCTGGACATGGCATATATCGGTCAGACACATACGGTGTCGGTTGCGATTGAGGTGCAGATAGATGACGGTCGCGTTGTTTGCCCCACCAAAACGCAGATCGCAGGGGCGTTCGACATTGCTTATCAATCCACCTATGGCCGTTTACTGGCAAAAGGAACGCGTCGCATTTTAAACCTGCGAAGTGCCGTTATCGGCAAACGCCCTAAATTCGATCTAAAGACAATGGCGCCCACATCAACCCAAGCGCCAACCCCAAAGGCAACGCGCAAAGTGCATTTTGGCGATACTTGGCATGATACGGTAATCTATGATCGCTTAGAGTTGCCTGTCGGTAGCCGCATACACGGTCCCGCCATTCTGGAACAACCAGACACAACCGTTTTGATCGAACCCGGGCTTCAAGGTCGGGTCGATCCATTTGGGAACACAATTATCGAAGCAATAGGGGCACATCATGAGTGATCCAAAAACCTGGGATTTGGCGCGTACAGCTTTGCTGACGATAGATCTGCAAAACGATTTTCTTCATCCCAATGGTGCGTATGGGCGCGCAAACCAGCGCGCTGACAGCATCGCGGCATTGCCGGAACGGATCGCACCGTTGATCACGGCTTTGCGCGAAAAAGGCGGGACTTATATATCGGCCCAGTTCACCCTTGTGCCCGGCCCCGATAATGAACCGCTGATTGCGCCACACCTTAAAACGCTTAGACCGTTTTTAGGTAAAGGCGATTTTGCCCCCGGCGGCTTTGGTCACAGTCTTGTCGACGTGCTGGCACCTGCTGATTATACCGTTGAAAAGGTTGCCTATTCCGCGTTTTATCAGACCAGATTGGAATACATCATGCGCGCGTTGGATATTGATCAGATTATCGTGGGCGGCATTGTCACCAACGGCGGTGTGGCCAGCACCATTCGCGACGCACATCTGCGCAATATTGAAACCGCGATACTGACCGATGGCTGCGCCGCATTTCGGGGCGATGTGCATGATGCCACGCTGTTATCGCTTTCGTCTGTGACACATCAAATGACTTGCGCCAATGCGTTAACATGGATCGAGAACGGGTCATGAGCCTTAGAGTACGGCTTGCCCAAGACAAAATTCTTATGGCCCCCGGTGTTTATGATGCATTGACGGCATCGCTGGCCAGTGACGCAGGTTTTGAGGCGCTATATTTAAGCGGCGCCGCGGTGGCATACACCCGGCTTGGGCGACCTGATATCGGACTGACATCTGTGACCGAGATGGCAGATACAATGGCATTGATCGCCGATCGCACTGATTTGCCCGTCATTATTGATGCAGACACCGGTTTCGGAAACGCGCTGAACGCACAACGTACCATGCGGCAATACGAACGTGCGGGGGCTGCAGCATTGCAGGTGGAAGATCAGTCGCATCCCAAACGATGCGGCCACCTGGCCGATAAATCCCTGATCAGCCCACAGGAAATGGCAGGCAAGATATCAGCCATGGCCGATGCGCGCAGATCATACGGTACGCTGATCATCGCACGCACAGATGCCATCGCGGTCGAGGGATTTCAGGCAGCAATCGACAGGGCCGAAACGTATGTGGCGGCCGGTGCGGATGTGCTGTTTATCGAAGCGCCGCAATCGCGTGATCAGCTGCGCGCTATTGCTGAACATTTCGCCGGACGCCTGCCGCTTTTGGCGAATATGGTCGAAGGCGGGGCAACGCCCGTGACAAATGCAGATGATCTAGAAGCTCAGGGATTTTCCATTGTCATTTTCCCCGGTGGTATTGTCAGAGCTTTGGCGCGTTCGGCACAGGATTATTATGCCAGCTTGCACATGAATGGGTCCAACACGCCTTTTGCAGATCGCATGTTCGATTTCAGCGGATTGAATCAAGTCATTGGAACGTCCGAAATGCTGGAACTTGGCAAACGCTATGACGGTTCAGATGATTGATGTGGCCGCACCGCCGTCAGGTGGGTTTGACCTACAGACCGGCACACTGATCATCGGGGCCGGAGCTTGCGGTATGGTTGCCGCGCTAGCCGCTAAAGAGGTTGGGCAAAACGTACTGATCATCGAAGCCGACGCAATTCCCGCCGGGTCAACCGCGCTGTCGGCAGGCCTGATCCCTGCCGCAGGAACGGAAATTCAGCGCGCCGCCGGGATAGAAGATACGCCCGATCTTTTCGCAAGCGACATCCAATCCAAGGCGAAAAATGAAAACCCAGCAGATTTAGTTGCAGAAATGGCAACACAGGCAGGACCGACAATCGACTGGCTGGTCAATCGTTATGGATTGCCATTTTCGTTGGTGGCGGATTTCGATTATCCCGGACACAGCCGTCGCCGTATGCATGGGCTGCCGACACGTTCAGGCGCTGAACTGATCAACGCATTGCGTGCAACATGCGAAGACGAAGACATCGATATTATATGCGAACGCCGGGCCACCGAACTGTATCACGACGGTCTTATGATAAAGGGCATCGCGGTATCTGTACCGGACGGAACGACAGAAACCATTGCCTGCGACAAACTGATCCTGGCCTGCAACGGCTTTGGGGGTAATCGCGATATGGTTGCCAAATATATGCCTGCGATCAAAGACGGTCTTTGGTTCGGCCATGATGGTAATCGTGGCGAGGCGGTTTTGTGGGGTGAAAAATTAGGCGCAAAGCTACATCATCTAGGGGCCTATCAGGGACACGGAAATGTCGCACATCCGCACGGAATTTTGATCACATGGGCCGTTATCACAGAAGGCGGTGTTCAAGTGAATGACAAGGGTGAACGCTTCTGGAGCGAGGCGCAGGGATATTCCGAGGCCGCGCAAGCCGTTCTGTCACAACCCGGCGGTCAGGCATTTGCAATCTTTGATGCACGGATCGCCGATATTGCAAGGCAATTCGAAGATTTTAAACAAGCCGAAGCTGTCGGTGCCATTCACACTGCGGATACGCTGGTCAAACTTGCAAGTCTTCTGGGTCTGCCTGCGACCACTTTGCAAAAATCCATTTATGGCATTCCGCTTGGGCAGCGCGATGAATTTGGCCGCCATTTTGGCCAAACACCCCTGTCCCCACCCTATTACGGTGTTCGCGTGACCGGCGCACTATTTCACACTCAAGGCGGTCTTATGACTGACATCTCGGGACGCGTTCAGCACAAAAGTGGGCGTTTCTTTCCAAATTTTTTTGCCGGTGGCGGTGCTGCATGTGGTGTGTCGGGGGACGCAGATACAGGATATCTTTCTGGAAACGGCTTGCTAAGCGCTGTTGTTTTAGGTCGAAATGCAGGGCGCGCCTAATCGTTTTGCAAAACACTGAACAATTTCTTTGTGATTTTGTATTTTCCCTAATAGCTTCACATCGTAGGGAGGATACCAAATGAAAATAATGACGACACTTCTGTCCGGCGCCGCTTTTGCCATTGGCGCAACACTTGCCATTCCTGTGGCGGCCCAGGATTGCGAACGCGGCGATCTGGACACCCGGTTTTGCGATACGGATGGCGATCTTCTGGCGGATACACCGACAGACCCGGCCCAGCAACTTGATCCATCCACTTTGATCTTTGCTTACACCCCGGTCGAAGACCCCGCGGTTTACAAAGAAGCGTGGTCTGATTTCCTGACACATCTCGAAGCGGAAACCGGCAAGTCTGTTGTCTTTTTTCCTGTACAAAATAATGCAGCGCAGATCGAAGCGATGCGATCAGGCCGTCTGCACATCGCAGGATTTAACACCGGATCAAACCCGTTAGCTGTGAACTGCGCAGGCTTCAAGCCATTCACCATTATGGCTGCTGCAGATGGCAGCTTTGGATATGAAATGGAGATATTGACCTATCCCGGATCAGGCATCGAAAAGGTCGAAGATATCAAAGGGAAATCACTGGCCTTTACATCACCCACATCAAATTCGGGCTTTAAAGCGCCATCGGCGATTTTGAAAAGTGACTTTGACATGCTGCCGGACCGCGATTTTGAACCGGTCTATTCGGGTAAGCACGACAACTCTATTCTTGGCGTGGCGAACAAAGACTATCCGGCAGCTTCTATTGCGAACTCAGTTTTGGCACGCATGCTGGAACGCGATGTGGTCAGCGAAGATCAGCTGGTCTCAATCTATAAATCGCAGACTTTTCCAACAACAGGCTATGGTGTTGTTTATAATTTGAAGCCGGAATTGCAGGACAAAATCCGCAATGCGTTCTTTAGCTTTGATTGGGAAGGGACGTCTTTGCAGGAAGAGTTTGAAAAGAACGGCGAAGCCCAATTTCTTGAGATGAATTATAAAGATTTCTGGGACGTGATCCGCAAGATCGACACCGCAAACAACGTCAGCTATTCCTGCCAATAAAAGTTAACAAAGTAATTGATAAGGCAGGCCATGTGCTTGCCTTATCCAACAATAACCATGTGGCGGGGGGCTTCATGCTGCGGCTTGAGAAGCTTGTGAAGACATATAAAACTGGGGATCAGGCGCTGAAAGCTGTCGATCTGGACATCCCCGAAGGCCAGGTTCTGGCATTGATCGGACCATCGGGCGCAGGCAAGTCCACACTGATACGGTGCATCAACAGACTGGTTGAACCATCATCTGGCCAAGTCTATCTGGGCGAAACAGAACTGACAGGCCTGTCATCTGGTGCATTGCGCCGCGAACGCCGCCGCATGGGAATGATTTTTCAGGAATACGCGCTGGTCGAAAGATTAACGGTCATGGAAAATGTGCTTTCAGGCCGATTGGGCTATGTCGGATTCTGGCGAAGTTTCCTGCGAAAATATCCCCAAAAAGATGTTGATGAAGCATTTCGCTTGCTGGATCGAGTAGGCCTTTTGGAAATGGCCGACAAACGCGCGGATGAACTCTCCGGCGGACAGCGCCAACGGGTTGGTATTTGTCGCGCATTGATCCAGGATCCCGCGCTTTTGTTGGTCGATGAACCAACCGCATCCCTTGATCCCAAAACATCGCGTCAGATCATGCGCTTGATTTGCGAGCTGTGCAAAGAACGCGGATTGGCAGCCATCATCAACATTCATGACGTGGCCCTGGCACAGATGTTCGTGCAGCGCGTTATCGGCTTACGTTTTGGCGCAATCGAATTTGATGGCCCGCCCGACGCATTAACACCGGATGTTCTAACCACGATTTACGGCGAAGAAGATTGGGAAGCGACAATCGAAAGCGTCGATGAAGAAGATCTTGAGGTCGCTGAATGACCACACTTGATCAAAAATTGGGTCAACCTTGGAAAAAGCCACCCTTTATTCAACGCGCATGGTTGCGGTGGGGGTTACTTTTGGGCTTTGCCGCCTATCTGATCGCCGCTTTTCTAACCATCGAAGTAAACTGGTCCCGCGTGTACGAAGGTCTGGAGCGCGGCAAACAATTCATTCTGGCCTTTACCAGCCCCGACTTTGTAACGCGTTCAGGTGATATCTGGGAGGGAATGTTGGAAAGCATCATCATGACCGTCGCAGCGTCTGTGATTGGGATTGCCATCTCAATCCCGATTGCCCTTGGCGCTGCCCGAAATGTGGCACCATTACCTGTCTATCTGATTTGTCGCAGCATCATTGCGATCAGCCGTGCCTTACAGGAAATCATCGTTGCGATTCTTTTAGTAGCCATCTTTGGTTTTGGGCCATTGGCCGGTTTTCTGACCCTAAGTTTTGCAACAATTGGCTTTTTGTCAAAGCTGTTGGCCGAAGATATCGAAAGCATGGACCGCGTTCAGGCCGAAGCCATCAAGGCATCGGGCGCAAGCTGGTTACAATGGATCAATTATGGCGTTCAGCCCCAGGTTATGCCACGTCTTATCGGGCTATCGATGTACCGAATTGATATCAATTTCCGTGAAAGTGCCATTCTGGGCCTCGTCGGAGCGGGGGGTATCGGCGCGACGCTGAATACCTCATTTGACCGATACGAGTATGATACCGCTGCTGCCATATTACTGATCATTATCGTGATCGTTATGGCGCTGGAATATTTGTCAGGCATCATCCGCGCGAGGGTTCAGTAATGCCCGTTCATGATTGGAAAGGCCAAAAGGTATGGCAGCTTAGAACACAGCGCGAAAGCTTGGCCCATTGGGTAATGTGGCTTGTCGGAGTGGCTATTTTTGCCTATTGCTGGCAACAAATATCACAAGCGACCACTTGGGCATTCGTCTGGGATGCACCGCGCATTGCAGGCGATATCTGGACACGCGCAACGCCACCAAGATGGGAATATATTACCCAATTGGGCGAACCAATCTGGGACACATTGAATATCGCCACCATGGGAACGATCATTTCATTGATCCTGGCTGTTCCAGTGGCATTTCTGGCGGCACGCAATACCACGCCATCTGCCTTGTTTATCCGCCCAATTGCGCTGCTGATCATCGTATCAACACGGTCGATCAATTCATTGATCTGGGCATTGCTGCTGATCGCCATCATCGGCCCCGGTGTTTTTGCGGGCGTTATCGCCATTGCAATTCGGTCAATCGGATTTTGTGCCAAGCTGTTGTATGAGGCCATCGAAGAGATCGACGAAACACAAGTAGAGGCCATAACAGCCACAGGTGCGTCGCGCTGGCAGGTCATGGCGTATGGAATTGTACCACAAATCTTGCCAGCCTTTGCTGGCATCGCAGTCTTTCGATGGGATATCAATATTCGCGAATCCACAGTACTGGGCCTTGTCGGCGCGGGCGGGATCGGTCTTCAACTGTCAGCTTCGCTTAATATCTTGGCCTGGCCACAAGTGGCTTTGATCCTGCTGGTTATTCTTGCCGCTGTCGTCATATCGGAATGGGTATCCGCGAAAGTTCGGGGCGCGATTATTTGAACCGGGATGACGCGTTTACTGCATACGAAGCTGTGCGACATAGGTTGCCTGACGCACAGCGTGGCGGGCTTTGTCGAAGGCTGCCGGACTTAGATGCAATCGCAGATGACTTTGACGTTTTTCTTTTAGACGCATTCGGCGTGCTTAACATCGGTGATACCGCAATACCAAGTGTACCAGAGCGCGTCGCTGCCCTTCAAAACGCGGGCAAACGTATCATGGTTGTGTCGAACGCCGCCGGGTTTCCGCATGCTGATTTGATGGCAAAATATACCCGTCTGGGATATAATTTCGTGCCAGACGACGTGATCACCAGCCGCAAAACAGTATTGCATAGCCTTTCAAACGAACCGCAAATGCATTGGGGTCTGATGGCAACGCTAAGCCTTGGGCGTGCGGATATTGAACATCTTAACGTGACATATCTTGCCGAAGACCCTGCCGATTATGACTCTGTTGATGGCTTTATCATGCTGGGCAGTGCAGCATGGACTGAAGACCGCCAGGCTTTGCTTGAAGCCTCACTGATCCGCCGTAAACGAGAGGTGTTTGTAGGTAATCCTGACATCGTTGCACCACGCGAAAACGGGTTTTCCACAGAACCAGGCAGCTACGCACATCGTTTGGCCGACGCAACAGGTGTTGAACCAGAGTTCTTTGGCAAACCATTTTTAAACATCTTTGATTTGGCGTTCGCTCAATTAGGGGATTTTGACCCTGCCCGCACCATCATGGTTGGTGATAGTCTGCATACGGACATTCTGGGGGGACAAACAGCTGGTATAAAAACGGCCCTTATTGCCGGATTTGGCTTTTTTGATGGATCAGATGTGCATACACCGATTGAAACGTCGGGAATTCGGCCAGACTATATTTTGGAAAGACCGTAATCCCGATAAAAAGAACGCAGCCAAATTTAGCTGCGTTCAAACATATTTATTATAACATCAGTTAAGATCAAAGCGATCCAGGTTCATTACCTTTGTCCAGGCTGCTACGAAACTGTGGACAAAAGCCTCTTGTGCATCATCAGACGCATAGACTTCGGCCAAGGCCCGAAGTTGTGAATTTGATCCAAAAATCAGGTCAACGCGCGTTCCGGTCCACTTTACCTGGCCCGTGTCACGGTCACGTCCTTCAAACTCTTCTTTTGATCCTTCGACTGCTTTCCACGCGGTTCCCATATCCAGCAGGTTAACAAAGAAATCGTTCGTAAGTGTTCCGACCCGTTTTGTGAAAACGCCATGTTGTGATTGACCAACGTTCGCGCCGAGTACCCGCAGGCCACCAACCAGAACGGTCATTTCGGGCGCAGTCAGCGTCAGAAGATGTGCGCGGTCAACCAGCAATTTTTCGGTCGGCACGGTATAATCAGCCTTAAGGTAATTGCGGAAACCGTCAGCGGCTGGTTCCAGAACTTCAAACGCTTCAACATCCGTCTGATCTTGCGACGCATCCATGCGACCGGGTGTGAAAGGTACAACAACATCATGTCTTGCGTCTTTGGCAGCTTGTTCAACTGCCGCGCAACCGCCCAGAACAATCAGGTCAGCCAATGAAACTTTCTTGCTGCCAGATTGCGCGTCATTGAATGAAGCTTGAATACCTTCAAGACGGTCAAGTACCTTATTCAATTGCTCTGGTTGGTTAACCTCCCAATCTTTTTGCGGTGCCAAACGGATACGGGCGCCATTTGCCCCACCACGCTTGTCCGACCCGCGGAACGTCACAGCCGATGCCCAGGCCGTTCCAACCAATTCGGATACAGATAATCCAGAGGTAAGAATTTTAGCTTTAAGATCAGCGATATCCTGTGCATCGATCAGACCATGATCAACCTCTGGTATTGGATCCTGCCACAACAACTCTTCCGCAGGCACTTCTGGCCCAAGATAGCGCACAATCGGACCCATATCGCGATGGGTCAGCTTGTACCACGCACGTGCGAATGCATCAGAAAGCTGTTCTGGGTTTTCGTGGAATCGCTTTGAGATCGGCGCATAGATCGGATCCATTTTCAACGCGATGTCCGTTGTGGCCATCATTGGCGCATGGCGCACGGAAGGATCGTGAGCGTCCGGTACTGTATTTTTGGCAGCATCATCCTTTGGTGTCCATTGCCAAGCACCAGCTGGGCTTTTCGTCAATTCCCAATCATATCCGAATAGCGTGTCAAAATACGCATTGTCCCAACGTATTGGGGTCGGGGTCCAAGCACCTTCCAAACCACTGGTAATCGTATGGACACCACGACCACTTTCAAAAGTGCTGGTCCAACCAAGGCCTTGTTCTGCAATATCGGCACCTTCGGGTTCAGCACCGACAAGAGCTGCATCACCGGCACCGTGGCACTTTCCGAATGTATGCCCGCCTGCGATCAATGCGACGGTTTCTTCGTCATTCATCGCCATGCGCGCAAAAGTTTCGCGGATGTCATGAGCAGATGCTAGCGGATCAGGTTTGCCGTTTGGTCCTTCGGGATTCACATAAATTAAACCCATTTGCACAGCGGCCAGCGGGTTTTCCAAAACACGATCTCCGGTATAGCGCGTGTCGCCCAGCCATTCTTCTTCAGTCCCCCAATAGATATCTTCTTCAGGTTCCCAAATATCTTCGCGACCGCCTCCAAATCCAAAGGTTTTGAAACCCATTGACTCTAACGCGCAATTGCCCGCCAAGATCATCAGATCAGCCCATGAAATCTTGTTGCCGTATTTCTGTTTAACAGGCCACAGTAACCGACGGGCTTTATCAAGATTGCCGTTATCCGGCCAGCTGTTTAATGGCGCAAATCGCTGCGTGCCAGAAGACGCACCACCCCGTCCATCGCCTGTGCGATACGTACCCGCGCTGTGCCATGCCATTCGAATAAAGAAAGGGCCATAGTGACCATAATCCGCTGGCCACCAATCCTGCGAGTCCGTCATCAGCGCGTAAATGTCTTTCTTAAGCGCCTCAAGATCCAGGTTTTTGAATTTTTCAGCATAATCAAACTCTTCGCCCATAGGATCAGACAATGGCGTGTTCTGATGCAGAATTTTTAGATTTAACTGGTTTGGCCACCAATCCCGGTTCGATCTAACACCGAAAGTCGTATGCAAATTAGCGCCCCCCATAACTGGGCATTTGCTTGCATTTCCTACATCATTTCCGTCCATGTCATTCTCCGGTTGTGGCTGTATTTCGCTAACCCGTATATCAAAGGCTGCAATGTCGGATAGCTGTTATGATCAACACGACAAAAGATCAAATCGCCTATCAGCATTGTATATGGCCATGTTCAAGCATCGCTTCAGTGATTTTATCACCATACATTATTTGTAATTATACTATCAGACAAACTTAATTAGTTTAAGTTGCAATTTATGATTATAGCGATAGCTTTTTCTTATGATGAATTTCACCTTAAAACAGCTTCGTTATTTCGAAGCATTGACACGCCATGGTCATTTTGGGCGCGCAGCGGATGCATGTGCGATTTCCCAACCGGCCTTGTCAGTACAAATTAAAGAACTAGAGCAGACTCTGAAGGCATCCCTATTTGAACGGGGATCAAAGCAGGTACGCCTAACCGCTTTCGGTGAGAAGTTTGCTCTTCGTGTCCGCGACATATTGCGTTCAGTTGATGAATTGGCGGATTGGGCACGTGCGTCCCAAAATGAGATCATCGGGCGTCTGCGCATTGGCGTTATACCAACTGTCGCGCCATATCTGTTGCCAGGTTTCATCAAGGATCTGAAAAGATCGCACCCTGAATTGGATATACGCATACGCGAAACAGTTACATCAAGGCTTATTGAGGAATTGGAAGATGGCCTGCTTGATACTGCAATCGTTGCGCTTCCCTTATCCGAACCATCATTGACGGAAATTGCTCTCTTTACCGAAGATCTTGTGCTGATCCGCCATAATAAGGATCATGGAAAGCCCGTGCCAACCCAAAAAGAATTACAGAACATGCGGCTGCTTTTGTTGGAAGAAGGACATTGTTTTCGCACTCAGGCGCTTTCGTTCTGTAACATCCTATCGGCTTCACCCAAGGAAGAACTGGACGGAAGCTCACTATCAACGCTTGTTCAAATGGTTGGCGCAGGAATGGGCGTGACATTAATACCTGAAATGGCAGTGGGTGTCGAAACACGATCAGCACCCGTTTCAATAGCGCGCTTTGAAAACGCACAACCCGCAAGAACTGTTGGTATGGTTTGGCGTAAGACAAGCCCATTGTCCAAACAGCTAATGGAAATTTCTAAAATTGTTTGCCACTCAGCCAAAGGCCTGCGCCAACAGAATACTTCTGATCATTAAATCCTAAGATTTAGCAGACGCAGGGTTTACAACTTTAAACGGCAGAGCTTTGCCATTGTACATTACGCACTCAGCTGAGTTCGCCCCTCTTCGCTCACCTCTGAAATATCCATGATAGTCGTATCATTCCCAAAGTTTGCTGCATCATGTTGTTTTGCAATATTGAATATGGATAAAGCCTGCGCCAAGGAATTGGTTTCTTGACTTAGTGTAGCAGCTGCAGCTGTTGTTTCTTCAAACATGGCTGTATTTTGTTGAGTAACGTGATCCAGATCAGCCAAAGCAGTATTAATTTCTTGAATGCGAGTTGCCTGCTTTTTCGCCGAGGTTGCGATTTCAGTCACTTGTTCGGTAGTTTCCGAAACAGATGTTGTTATCGCCTCCAAAGCATCGCCTGTTTTACCTACCATATCGACACCACGACCGACATGATCGCTACTTTCTGCGATAAGTGTACTGATTTCTTTCGCAGCATCCGATGAACGTTGCGCAAGTCCGCGGACTTCTGATGCGACGACAGCAAAGCCGCGCCCAGCATCCCCCGCACGCGCTGCCTCAACTCCTGCATTCAAAGCCAAAAGATTGGTCTGAAAGGCAATTTCATCGATAACCTTCGTTATTGTTTTAATCTTTTCAGAAGACTCGGCGATCTGTGACATGACCTCTACCGTTGCGCTGACAACTTCACGTCCATTGTTGGCGCGATCTTTTGCGTCTGTAACGACGGAATATGCTTTTTCGGCGCCTTCGGACGATGATTTGACAGATTCAGTCAATAAATCCATAGCCGCAGCCGTTTCTTCAAGGGTTGCCGCAGAATGCTCTGTTCGGCGGGATAGATCTACGGCCGAGGAGCTGATTTCAGCCGTTGAGCCGTGTATGATTTCACCGCTATTGCTAATGCGCGCGATCACATCTGACAGGTTTGCAATAGCTGCGTTAAAGTCAGATTTTAACTTCAGATAGCTTTCAGGGAAATCCTGTTTGATTTCGGCATCCAAATCTCCGTTTGAAAGCTTGCCCAAACCTTCTGCCAGCGCCTGCATCACAACCTCTTGCTCTGCCATACGTTGCTTGCGTTCTTCATCGGCAATATGCCTCAGCGCTCTGCGTTCGGCATCTGCCTTTGCTTGAAGTGCTCTATCGGCTTCCTCTTGATCAAGTTGGCGCTGACGCTCCGCTTCTTCACGGCGCTTTTCTTCAGCCTCAGTAATTTTGCGTTCATACTCGGCCGTTTCTTTACGCTTTACTTCTTCCACCTGAAGCTGTTCTTTTTCGACCAACCCATCACGGAAGACTTGCAGCGCTGTGGCAAGCCGACTGATTTCCCCTGCCCGTTGCGAGAAGCCCGTGACCGGCGCAAGATCCCCAGAAGCCAGCCTTTCTGTGGTACGGCAAATCCTGTTCATAGGAACCAAAATCAAGAAATATGTGACAGAAATTGCGATTATGAAACCAACAAACCCAACAACAACAATCACAAAAATGCGCGATTTTGCCGTTGTCGCCTGAGTAATAATCGTATCAGCAGACTTTTCGATTTCAATTAATGCAGTATAACCATTTTTCGAAACAATATTACCAATTTCAGCTACTTTTTCTGCGGCTTTCTGCGAAGCTGTGATTGTATTTTCACGTGCGGTCAAAACATCAACACGTATAGAACCCAAACCGATTTCAGGGGCTGCAATTTCAGCAAGGGTAGTAACATGTTCACGAAGTGCTTCTGGCGCAGATAGTGCTGCGGTTTGCAGCTTGTTTGCAGATTCCAAAAAGTTCTGCTGGGCAATATTTAATGTGGCGACGTCATCCGCAACTGCAACATTCAGACCTGCCGCCAGAAAGCCATTCAAGGCGGCGTCCAATTCACCCATCGCTCTGATTGCAGTGACTTCATTATCCATAAGCGATTGAATCGTTTCAGAGTTTTTCTCAATACCGTCAGAGCTGTTTATCGTCAAAGAAAACACAAGGTCATCCACCAATGTCGCCATTGTCTTATCAATACCCTGGCGTGCGGAAAGAATATCATCTCGGCGCAGGATGGCGGTGGATAGATCACTGTCCAGCAAATCGCGAAACACTTGAATTTTGGCCTCAATAGCCTCTTGATCCAATTCCACATCAGCGTTTGACAGTAATTCTGGGATAACTTCATCGACGTTATGCAAAGCACCATCTGCAAGATCTTGAAGGATCGATATCAAAGCAGGATCATCTGTTCCTGAAAGGGCAAGTGATACGCCACCCAACAAGTTAACATCAGCACGCGCATGCAGTGCCAATTGAGCCAGGTACATGTCTTTTTCAACGATTTTTTCAACTGTATCCGCAACTTCTAAAACAGTCTTTTCCCCGCCAATTACAAGATCAAAGTAAGCAGTATCCCCCAATTCAATAATTTGCCCACGTATGGCCTCGGCGTTCTTGCTAAGCAGATCCAGCGATGCATGGATTTCTGCAATACTTTCAAATTCCTGTGCACGACTAGTAAAAAGTATCCCTAAAGACTGATCAACAGAAGCAACCATAGGTTCCAATTCGGAAGACACATCCACATCAAAATCGCGAACCATAACAGCGATTTGGTCCAGTCTTTCCTCTGCTAGGCCATAAATCGTTGCAAGTTTCCCTTGTTGGGTCGCAAGCAGCATTGATGTCATGTCCGTCTTCAGATCATCTGTTGCGTTGCGAAGTTCATTGTTTCTGCGCAATTGCGGAAGCTTATTTTGCTCCAACTGTGAAAGATTTGAAACAGTCGTCTCAAAGACGCTGTAACTGATGTAAAAACCGGTACCAGCAGCCCCTCCAAGGATCAAAAGAACAATCCCGAATTTTGTTGCCATGCTTCCAAATGCGGCCAAAATTTTATCGATCATTGTAAACCTGTCAATTGAATTGGAGTGGGGGGTGAGTTGGATGATCCAAACCGGATCATCCTTTGCTTACGCGGGACATTTTTAAAAAGCGTCGAACTTGCCATCCGCATTGATACGGGTCAGAAAAACGCTATCCATTCCTTGATTATCCCCCGATCCGAAAATCAACTCAGCGCCATTAAGATCAATTTTTTCAAGTTTGCTCATGGCTTTCATAAGTTCTTCACGGGTCACTTCGGGGCCAGCTTGACGAAGAGCTTCAATCGCCAGGCGACCAACAATATAACCTTCTAAAGACACGAATTCGGGTTCTGCAGCAGGATCAATCGCGCTTAATGCAGCCTGATATTGGGCCACGACTGGCAAAGAATTATCCCATGGAAACGGAACAACCTGCGAGATAATAACACCTTCGCCATCCGGACCAAGCTCATGGGCAAGCGCATTTGAGCCAACAAATGAAATTGTCACGAACTCTGGGTCAAACTTTAGTTTTCTGGACAGCCGTACAAATTCTGCAATCGGCTTATAAGATCCGACCATTACAACAGCATCTGGCTTGGCTCTTTTAATATCCAGAAGTGCTGATTTTACAGCTGTGGTGTTGCGTGTATATGTTCCTTCGGCCACCAAAGTCATATTACGACGTTCTAATGCGGCTGTCACACCAGCCAAACCGACACGTCCGAAACCATCATCCTGATACAGAATGGCGATATTTTTCATGCCGTTCTCATCGACCAGATGGCGAATCCACTCTTCAGTTTCCGCGCCATATGATGCGCGCACATTCAGAACATTTTCCAAGCCTGCATCGCGAAGAAATCCCGCACCGGTAAATGGCCCGATCAAGGGTATCATCGCATCTGTTGTAATGGGTTGAATGGCCTTTGTCGTTGGCGTTCCAACCGAACCAATAAGGCCAATGTATTTATCGCTTTCAATAACATCGCGAACCTGGACGATAGACCGATCAGGTTCATACCCGTCATCCATACTTTCCAGCGCCAGTTTGCGGCCATATACGCCACCAGCTTTATTCACTTCTTCAAATGCTGCTAAAATTCCACGTCGCATTCCTGCCCCAAGCGACCCTGCAGGGCCTTCAAGTGCAGCTACTTGTGCGAAGCTAATGGAATCTGATGTGACCCCTTCATTCGCAAATAGCGGTGTTGTTGCAAGCGATACGGCAACCGTTAATATTAGGGGTCGACCAAACTTCATTTCTGACACTCCATAAACTGAATCACCTGACAAGCATTGGTCGTAATGATTAAGCCATGGTTATTTCGTGTGTCCCACAAGGTCGAAAATCAGGAAAATTTGAAGTATCACTAACACTATCGATCGTGGTGTCAGTGCATATTTAAATAAAAACCATGGGATTCTACACAGTCAACTTGCAACATTGCGACCCTGCAATTTACTGGCGTCATATCCAACAAGCTTTGGCAAAAAGCCAATTTTACATAACCCTATCAGCTTGCAAAGCCATATGAGCCGCGACAATCTTCTGGCGATTATTCAGGTATAAGTTAGAAGCCTTATATCGCCTAACCCAGCTCGGCCAGCCGTTCTAGCGCGGCCTTGACCTTGGTCGCCTCGCCCTCACGTGCGGCCAGGTTTTCGCGGGCCTCGGCCACCACATCCTCGGGCGCGCTGGCCACGAATTTGGGGTTGTTTACCCGGCCTTTCAGCCCGCCGATTTCCTTTTCCAGCTTACCCAGGCTTTTTTCCAGCCGCGCCTTTTCCTCGCCCACGTCGATGATATCGGCCAGCGGCAGCGCAAAGGTGCCGCCCTCAACCGCTAGGGTCACGCAACCCTTAGGCAACGTGTCCACTTGCGCCAGGCTTTCAATCCGCGCCAGCCGCTTGATCAGCGCCTCATTGCGCTCCCAAGCCCCCCGACCGGTCGCGTCAAGCTCGGTCATCAGCATCGGGATACGCAGACCCACAGGCACGTGCATTTCGCCGCGGGCAGACCGGATCGCCTCGATCAGGCTGATCACCCAGTTCATCTCGTGATCGGCTTTTTCATCAACAATATCAGAGGCTTGATAGGCAGGCCAATCCGCATGAACTAGCATCTTGTCGCGCTTGCCCCACAGCTCTTCGGTGATGAATGGCATAATCGGATGCAGCAGGATCAGGCACTGGTCCAGCACCCAGCCCATAACCTTTTGCGTTTCCTCGCGCTTGGCCGCGTCATCGCCAGACAGTAGGGGTTTTGAGAACTCAACATACCAGTCGCAGACCTTGCCCCAAACAAAGGCGTAAAGCGTATTGGCGGCATCGTTAAAGCGGAAGGCCGTCAGCGCCGCGTCGACCTCTTCCCGGACGCGGGCGGTTTCGCCGATGATCCAGCGGTTCAGCGTTTCCTGCGCGTCGGGCAGGCTGTCGTGTTTGCCAAGTGCGTCGTTCATCTCGGCAAAGCGGAAGGCGTTCCACAGTTTGGTGCCAAAGTTGCGATAGCCCGCGATGCGCTGCGTCGACAGCTTCAGATCGCGGCCCATAGCGGCCATCGCCGTCAGCGTAAAGCGCACGGCATCGGCGCCATATTCGTCAATCAATTCAAGGGGATCGAGCACATTGCCCAGCGATTTCGACATCTTCTTGCCCTTCTCATCGCGGACAAGAGCGTGGACATAGACGGTGTCGAAGGGCTTTTGACCCACCACCGCATATTGCATCATCATCATCCGCGCGACCCAGAAAAAGATGATGTCAAAGCCGGTCACCAACACGCTGGTGGGGAAGTATTTTTTCAGCTCAGGTGTGTCTTCGGGCCACCCCAGAGTGCCAATGGGCCAGAGCCCGGACGAGAACCACGTGTCGAGGACATCTTGATCTCTACGAAGACTAATTGTAATTGTTTGCTCTTCTGTTTCTTTATCATTTTTAACATTAAATCGCCACTTACGTGACTGCTCTAGTCGTTGAACTGGGTACAAATTTTCAAGGTTGGTACCCTCCATCATCTCACGAAACTGGGCATAGTCATCATCTGTAATGGGCCAAGTTGGCTCAGGTTCTGTCAATAATTCTTCCACAATAATTTCAGCATGTGGAAAAAGATTTTGATAATAAAACAGTGCGTCAGATCTAAGGCTAGGAAAATCTTTGTCACAAAAAAACTTAGAACCTGTCTGCGAATATCTACCATTCTCATTTTTTGAGTAATCTGGCCCGTACCAAACCGGAATCTGATGCCCCCACCAAAGCTGGCGGCTGATCGTCCAGGGCTCGATATTTTCCAGCCAGTTGAAATAAACCTTCTTATGCTGCTCGGGCAGGATCTCGGTTTCGCCATTGCGCACGGCATCAATCGCGGGCCTTACGATTTTGGCGGTATCGACAAACCATTGATCGGTCAGCATCGGCTCGATCACGACCTTGGACCGGTCGCCAAAGGGCTGCATGATTTTCTTGTTTTCGACGTATGGCACCATCCGAGGTCCCGGCTCGGGGGCCGGGACTGCGCCCGCGTCATCATCCGTGCTGTCCCGGACTTGATCCGGGACCTCTACCATCACCGCCAACCCCTCGGCTGTGATATCGGCCACAACGCGTTTGCGGGCATCGAAGCGGTCCAGCCCGCGGTATTCGTCGGGCACCAGGTTCATCGCGGCGACCATAGCCTCGTCCCAGTGTAGTTCGCCATTGGCGATTTTCTGAGCCTTTTCAGCTTCTTCCGCATAGGGGGCGCCGTCAGCGCGCATGTGACCTTTGGTGTCCATCAGCGCATACATCGGGATGTTGCCGCGCTTGGCGACGGCGTAGTCGTTAAAGTCATGCGCCCCGGTGATCTTGACCGCGCCAGAACCGAAATCGGGATCAGGATATTCATCGGTGATGATCGGGATCAGGCGGCGATGTTCCTTGGGGCCCACCGGAATTTCGCAAAGTTTTCCGACAATTGGCGCATAGCGTTCGTCGTCGGGGTGCACCGCAACAGCCCCATCCCCCAGCATGGTTTCAGGCCGTGTGGTGGCGATACTGATATAATCGCGCTGTTCTTCCAGCGTGATATTCCCATCCTCGTCCCGCTCGACATAGGTATAGGTTTCGCCGCCCGCCAGCGGGTACTTGAAGTGCCACATGTGGCCGTCGACTTCGATATTTTCGACCTCAAGATCACTGATCGCCGTTTCGAACTTGGGGTCCCAGTTGACCAGCCGCTTGCCGCGATAGATCAGGCCTTTGTTATACATATCGACAAAGACTTTGATGACGGCGTCGTGAAAGTTGCCCTCTTCGCCCGCGGGGGCGCCTTCGGCGCCGGACATCGTAAAGGCGTTGCGCGACCAGTCGCAGCTGGCGCCAAGGCGTTTGAGCTGATCAATGATCGTGCCGCCGGATTTTTGCTTTTGCTGCCAGACGAGGTCGGTGAATTCCTCACGGCTCATGTCCGTGCGGCGGCGGTTGGTTTTGGCCAGTTCGCGTTCGACGACCATTTGCGTGGCTATACCTGCGTGGTCCTGGCCCGGCTGCCACAGGGTGTCAAAGCCGCGCATCCGGTGCCAGCGAACCAGGATATCCTGCAGGGTGTTGTTGAAGGCGTGGCCCATGTGCAGGCTGCCCGTGACATTCGGCGGCGGGATCATGATGCAGAAGGTTTCATCTCGGCTGGCATTGGCCCCGGCTTTGAAACACCCGGCCTCTTCCCAGGCTTTGTAAAGGCGCGCCTCGGCTTCAGTTGCGTTGAATGTCTTTTCCATCGGCATATGGGTCTGTCCCGTCATCTGGTTTGACGGACCATCTAGCGAATGAAAGGGCAAAGGGAAAGGGGGCGCGTCTGTCGTACCGTCTATCTTGTCTAAACCAGCAAGCGCGCCGACAGAACCAATCGCTGCCACTGGACAGCGCGTTCAGGAAGACTAATGTCGCGATGAACAGCAAACAAAGGTGTATCATGGAAAAGTTCGGGAAAAGTCAGGCCGTTCGGCGTGTGGAAGACGTGCGTTTTCTGACCGGACACGGTCGCTATGTGGATGACATTACGCCGAATGATGCGCTCCATGCCTTTGTTTTCCGATCATCCGTGGCACATGCGCAAATCAATAAGTTGAATACGGATGATGCCAAATCATCTGCTGGCGTCCATATGGTTCTGACTGCAGACGATCTTGAGGCCGCAGGATTAAAGCTGAACATGCATTCCAATACTGTCAAAAATATCGATGGCAGCCGTGGTGCTGCGCCAAAACGCCCGCTTCTTGCCAAAGATCGCGTGCGGTTTGTGGGTGAACCTATCGCAGTGATCATCGCCGACACGCTGGAAAAGGCCAAAGATGCGGCAGAGCTGATCGAATTTGACTATGACGATTTACCCACGCATGTCAGTGTCACCCCCGGGGGGCCTGAGTTGCACCCCGAAGCGCCTGATAATGTTGCCTTTACCTATGGCAAAGGCGATTTGTCTGTCGTCGAGGATACCTTTGCAAAAGCGGCCCATGTGGTGGAAATGCAAATCGACGACAACCGCATCATCGTCAGTTCTATGGAACCACGCGGATGTTGGGCAGAATGGACTGATAATCGCCTGCATCTTTGTGTGAACGGGCAAGGCGTGTGGGATCAGAAAGATGCATTGGCCCGTACCTTTGGGATGGATGCAGAACAAATCCGCGTGACAAATCCTGATGTGGGTGGCGGGTTCGGGATGAAGGCGATGACCTATCCTGAATATTATATTGTTCCCCATGCGGCCCGCGCCCTTGGCAGACCCATCCGCTGGATGAGCGAACGAACAGAAGCCATGCTAAGCGATAATGCCGGGCGCGATCTGACCTCAACCGTTGCGCTGGCATTTGACGCCAATCACAAGATTAGCGCCTATCGCGTTGATACGCTGTGCAATCTGGGCGCTTATAATTCAGAACTTGGACAAGCCATTCAATCCGATCTGTTCGCCAAAGTTCTGATGGGGACATACGATGTGCAGACCACATGGCTGGGGGTCAAGGGCATCTATACCAATACCACTCAGGTCGATGCATACCGTGGTGCAGGTCGGCCCGAAGCAATTTATGCCCTTGAACGCGCTATTGATAATGCCGCGCGGGTCCTGGGTGTCGATCCATGGGATTTGCGGCGGAAAAACTTTATCAAGCCCAACCAGTTCCCATATAAAACGGCAACGGGTGAATTATACGACGTTGGCGATTTTGATCGCGTGCTCAGCCGGGTCGAGATTGAAGCCGACAAAGCAGGTTTCCCTGCCCGCAAAGCCGCAAGTAAAGCACAAGGAAAACTGCGTGGTCTTGGTTTGTGCTATTATATCGAAAGCATTCTTGGCAGCCCAACCGAAGATGCAAAAGTCACATTCAACGATGATGGAACGGCGTCTATCTATGTTGGCACCCAATCAAATGGTCAGGGTCACGAGACCGTCTTTGCCCAATTTCTTTCCGATCAAACCGGCATCCCAGCTGAAAAAATCAACGTAATCCAGGGCGATAGCGACCTGATTGCCACTGGTGGTGGAACGGGTGGGTCGCGGTCTGTCACTGTACAAAACACAGCAACCCTTGCCGCGGTCGAAACAATGATAAAGGATTTCACTGCGTTTCTGGCCGATGATCAAGGTATTGCGGCAAGCGCGATCCGTTTTGACGATGAACGCTTTCGGATTGATGGATCAAACCTGACCCCCACAATGCTGGAAATCGCCGAAATGGCTCGTGATGCCGGGCGCGATGATCTGCTAACGGTCTCAGCCCGCACAACCCTGCCCGGTCGCAGCTATCCCAACGGCGCCCATGTGGCCGAGGTTGAGATTGACTCTGATACGGGCGTTGTTCAAGTCGTGAAGTACACCGTCACCGACGATTTTGGCAATCTGATCAATCCTATGCTGGCAGAAGGGCAGGTACATGGCGGTGTCGCCCAGGGTATTGGGCAAGCCGTGATGGAACGTGTTGTCTATGATGAGGACGGCCAATTGCTGACGGCCAGCTTTATGGATTACGGCCTGCCACGTGCAAACGATATGCCGATGGTGGCCTTTTATTCTGAACCCGTGCCTTCAACAGCGAACCCGATGGGGATGAAGGGCTGTGGCGAAGCAGGCACAGTTGGGGCGCTTGCTGCGGTTGCCAATGCTGTGTTGGATGCAGTTTGGGACGAAGGGATTTACAAAGTGGATATGCCATTTACGCCCAATCGGGTATGGACCATATTACAAGAGGCAAAAGGTGCCGCTGCGTGATCAATTGCTGGGCCTTGTCGGGCACAGTCCAGACATAAACACAGATATCCCACCGCATCCTCGGGGGCGTGTGGACCATTTGATCATTCTTGATGGTACCTTATCGTCATCGCGACCCGGGCATGAAACAAACGCAGGCCAGGCTTATAACGTCATCAAGCGCATAAAATCCCGAAAATTCATGTCACTTTATTATGCACCTGGATTGCAATTTCACGATGTACGCAGTGGATTTGATGCGGCAATTGGACGTGGCATGGATACACGTATCAAAGAAGCCTATGGCTTTCTGGCATGCCGTTATCGACCCGGTGACAGAATTTTTCTGATCGGCTATTCCCGCGGTGCCTATGCGGCAAGATCGCTTGCAGGATTGATTGGACGTGTTGGATTACTTAGGTCTGAATATGCAACAGTTCGACACATTCGAAAAGCTTATCGGCGCTACAAAAATCCAGACGCTAGCGATATCGCAATAGCCTTTCGCAATGCCTATTGTCACCCGCACACCCAGATCGAAGCGTTAGCATTGTGGGAAACGGTTAAGGCCCTTGGTGTACGTCTGCCGATCATCCGTCACTTTTCAGACAGAAAACACAGCTTTCACGATCATAAGTTAGGCGACCACGTGAACCACGGGTTTCATGCATTGGCCATCGATGAAACGCGCAAGATTTTTGAACCTATCATGTGGGAACGCTGCGGTACGGTGGGGCCAAAAATCGAACAGATGTGGTTTCGCGGTGTGCATGGCGATATTGGCGGTCAAGTGGGTGGCTATCCTGCAGCGCGGCCCTTGTCGAATATTCCATTGGTGTGGATATTAAAAAAACTGGAAGATCTTGATGTCAAACTGCCCGCAGGCTGGCATGATGAAATCAAACAGGACGCGCTCGCACCTTCCGTGGGTAAATGGCGCCGGGGCGGTTTTCTTTTTCTATCACGGGGAAAGCGGCGCGTCGGTATGCATAAAACAGAGATGTTTCACCCGACACTTGCACATGACATCAAAACCTTGTCTCAAATAACGCAAGCGGCCGAATAAGGTAAGAAAGCGCTTATCAGTTTTTACAGCTTTGTTTCCTGTTATTGGCCCTCATATAAAGCAAAGAAAACCCGACCAGGGTTTGATAAGCGGTTTGTTTGCCTAACTCCTTGCCATCAAAGTGCTTGCCGCAGTCAGTGCACCTTCACCGTGCGGGATCTTCAGCGCTTTTAACCCAGTATCCAGCGTTCCCAAAAGCCCCATCACCATATGCGCATTTACATGCCCCATGTGACCCACGCGAAAAAAACCATCACCATTGGGATCATCAGGCGTATTCATTCCCAAACCAATCCCAAGGGTCACGCCTGCATTATTAATCATCCAATTACGCAAGGCAGTTCCATTGGGCGCGCCAATGTTGACCGATGTCACAGCATGGCTGCGTTTGGCGGGATCTGAAATGTTCAATTGCATTGGACCTTCTGTGCCCCACACCTCAAACGCGGCCCATATCATACGCGACAGCTTTTCATGGCGGGCCCAGACGTTATCCAAACCTTCCTCAAAAATCATATCAAGTGCGGCACGCAGACCGTAAAGATGATGCGTGGGCGCAGTACCGTCGAAATACTGATAATACCCATTGGGATTGATCCGCGGGCGCCAATCCCAATAATGGGTCACGCAATCCGCTTTTTCACGCAATGTATCTGCCTTTTCGTTAAAAAACACAAAAGACATGCCCGGTGGTGTCATCAGACCTTTTTGACTTCCGGTCACCATGACATCGACACCCCATGCGTCCATTTCAAAGACATCACAACCCAGACAGGCAATACAATCGACCATCAAAAGCGCCGGATGTCCTGACTGATCCATCGCACGGCGCAACGCAGGGATGTCATTGCGTACACTGGTTGATGTGTCGACCTGCACAGATAAAACCGCGCTGATTTTATGATCGCCATCGGCACGCAATGCATCTTCGACTTGGCTTGCATCAATATCACCCTGCTTGCCGAAATCAATTGTCTGAACCTGCACACCCATTTTGGCGGCCATTTCACCCCAACCATGGCAAAATCGACCCGTGCCAAGGACCAAAACCGTATCACCACGGGACAATGTATTGCTTAAAGCAGCCTCCCACGCGCCGTGGCCATTGGCGACATACATCGCAACTTGCTGATCGGTGCGTGCAACCTTCTTAAGATCGGGTATCAGCGCATGGGTCATTTCGACCAGCTCACCGGCATAGATATTCGGAGCCGCACGATGCATTGCGTTCAAAACCCTGTCGGGCATAACCGAAGGCCCTGGAATAGCAAGATAATGGCGACCGTTGGCAAGGCTCATGGAATAGCTCCGAAATGAATTCACACAGTGGTAATCGGGTCGGACTGCAGCGTCAATTCGCGCGCCATCTTGTCAGATAGCCCCTTTGTGCGTAGATCAACGCGATGGGAAAGGCAGCAATGATGTTTCAGGCAGTCACAAATAAGCTGAACAAGTTTGAACGCAAGCTGCGTCGGGCGTTTGGTGATGATATTTCAACCCCGCTAAAACGGGCCGAGGCGATTGCTCATTACCAACTGATGGATCACGCCTTTTTCCGGTTTTTATGGACCAATTTCGACAAGGTGGCCGATGGTGTCTTTAGATCAAACCAACCCACTGACTGGCGCTGGAAAGCCTATAAAAAAATGGGGATAAAGGCTGTTTTGAACTTACGCGGTCCAGATAACTACAGCCCGTATCTGTTCGAAAAAGAAACGCTTGATGATCTTGGTATTTTGCTGGTGGATGCCAAAATTTATGCTCGCAAACCGCCAAAAAAAGATGAGCTTCTGCATCTGATAAACTGCCTGAAAACCATGCCAAAGCCGTTTTTGCTGCACTGCAAGTCAGGGGCGGACCGTGCCGGACTGGCAAGTGCATTATATTTGCTGATCGTCGAAGGCGAACCGCTTGAAGTGGCGCGCCAACAACTGTCTTGGCGCTATCTGCATCTGAAGTTCACCAAAACCGGTATAGTTGATCACATCCTTGACGTCTTTGAGGAACAAACCAAAGATACAGGCATGGATTTTGAAACCTGGGTACACCAACATTATAGCCGCGACGCAATGAAAGAAAGTTTTGCGGCTGAAAAAAGGGCGTGGTTTTGACCCCCAGGACTGGCCTTTTCAAATGGCTGTGGCAGAAGTATCTGCGCAAACACACGCCCCTGATGATCGTCGCAATGATACTGCTTTCCATCGAAGGCGTTATGGTTGGGGCCTTTGCCCTTATGATGAAACCTGTATTTGACGATATTCTCGTCGGGCAAAATACAGACGCAATTTGGTATGTTGGCGTTGCAATAATGACAATTTTCTCGATCCGCGCTGTTGCCGGTATCGGTCAAAAATTGATCATGAGTAACATTGTCGAAAAGACATCAGCCCAGATGCAACGTGAACTGATGCGACATCTTATGACGCTGGATACGATGTTTCACCAGAAACACCCGCCCGGCTATCTGATTGAACGCGTCCAAGGGGATGTGCGCAGTATTAACGTGATTTGGCGCCAATTCATTACCGGTGCATCACGCGATGTGATCCAACTCATCACGCTATTCTCTGTTGCTTTATATACAGATCCGCTGCTGACACTTATTGCCTTGGTCGGTATTCCCCTAATGGTCCTGCCAACGATTCTAATTCAACGTTACGTGCGTCACGCAACAAAGGACGCGCGTGAAGTTGCAGGCAAAATGTCCCTTCGGCTGGATGAAGTATTTCATGGAATTAACCCTGTTAAATTGAACTCACTCGAAAATTATCAAGCTGGGCAATATCGAAACCTTTTGAAAGAACGTGTCGATGCCGAGGTGAAATCAGCCGTAGGCAAAGCATTCATTCCAGCGATGGTAGATATCTTGATGGGTATCGGGATCGTCGCGATCTTGATTTACACTGGAAACGAAATTGCTTCAGGTGAGACATCTCTTGGCGATTTTATGACGTTTTTTGTGGCGATTACAAATGTCTTTGATCCCTTACGACGACTTGCCAAATTGTCGGGTGCCTGGATCACAGCATCCGTTAACCTGAACAGAATGCGCGATCTGTTTGAGACAAAACCAACACTGATGTCCCCAGAACGGCCTGTGCCAATCCCGCAAAAACGCCCCAATATCGTGTTACAGAATGTTGAATTCTCGTACGGCGACCTGCCAGTTCTGCACAAAGCCAGCTTTACGGCCGAAGCGGGCAAGACAACAGCACTGGTTGGCGCGTCAGGGGCGGGTAAAAGTACAATTTTCAATATCCTGACACGGCTGGTTGATCCCCAGACAGGATCGGTCAGCATCGGCGGGACAGAAATCAAAGACATTGATCTGGGTGAATTGCGCAATCTGTTTTCCGTTGTCACACAAGATGCGCTTTTGTTTGACGAAACCATTCGTGACAACATTCTTCTGGGTCGCAAAGATGTCGATGAAACGCACCTAAAATCGGTGTTGGATGCTGCGCATGTCAGCGATTTTGTAGCTGGTCTAAAAGACGGGCTTGATACACATGCGGGCCCTCGCGGCTCAGCCTTGTCAGGTGGTCAACGACAGCGGGTGGCCATCGCCCGCGCCTTGCTTAGAGATACGCCAATCCTTTTACTGGACGAAGCAACCTCTGCCCTTGATACACAATCGGAGGCCATCGTGCAGGAAGCATTGGACAAGCTTAGCCAAGGCCGCACAACCCTGGTCATCGCGCATCGCCTTTCGACAGTTCGCAATGCCGACAAGATCGTTGTCATGAACGCTGGGCAAGCTGTTGAACAAGGCACGCATGACGATCTTTTGGCAAAAAACGGCGTGTATGCCGCGCTTTACAACATGCAATTTCGCGACGAAACCTGAAGACATGCTTTCTAACTTGGGATCCGACCTTATATGTCGATCAACAATAAGGAACCTTCGATGTCAAAGACCCTTTTAGATCGTGCAATTTTTGAAATCAGCGGCACTGACCGCTATGATTTTCTGGAAGGTCTTGTGACAAATCACATCGCGCCAGACAGTCCGTTGACTTACACAGCACTTTTGACACCCCAGGGAAAATACATCGCTGATTTCTTTTTGTTGCCCCATGGCGACAAAATCCTGTTGGACGTTTTTGAAAGTCTGTCTGCAACGTTAATTCAGCGGCTGACCATGTATAAGTTGCGTGCCGATGTAACGATTACGCCGTCAAATCTGAACCTTCATCGCGGTATCACCACCCCACCCATTGGCTCCCACGCAGACCCAAGGCATCCTGACATGGGCTGGCGGCTTTACAGTGATACACCAACACCGCCAAACGACGTGGACTGGGACGCCATCCGTGTCGCACACTGTATCCCTGAAAGTGGCATAGAACTAACATCTGACACGTATATCCTTGAAGCAGGGTTTGAGGCCCTAAATGGTGTAGATTTCAAAAAAGGATGCTATGTCGGGCAAGAAATCGCAGCGCGTATGAAACATAAAGCAGAACTGAAAAAAGGTCTGAAGACCGTTCAGATCGACAAAGCCGTTCCGGTTGGAACGCCTATCACATCCAACGGCAAACCTGCCGGACATATTTTCACCCAATCCGGCAATCAGGCAATCGCCTATCTGCGCTTTGATCGTATTGAAAATATGCAAGCTGATGGCGCTAATGTTTCGATTTAGGTGCCTTTCATGCGATACGCGCCCACAGCATGCAGTGCCAGAAGACGTGCATGCGAAGCGTGCTCAATTTAGCTAAAAGTTGCAAAATATGATGTTGCATCGCAATTTGGTTTTGGTTGCATTTATAATGGCAGCTTTCACAGTCACATCACCAGCACAGGCCGACGAATCTTGCGTGGATTATAATCAAACACAAACCATAGACATGACATCAATGGCCGATAGCATGGCAGAGACGTTTGGTCCCATTCTGGCTGAACTGATCCAGGCAGGTAAAGAAGATGCTATCGTGAACGGTGTTTTTACCGCTGTCCCATGATACCAAAACAGCCTTTTCGTCTTATTTTGATCCGGATCTTCTTGACCAGGTTCGATATCGTGTCGGGTTTGAAGGTACAAACCTGCAAGCTTTGTCGATCCGATTGGGGGGTGCTGACGGTGTGACTTTGGATAACGTCATTCTGTTTCGATCTGACGCTGATCTGACTGACAAACATCTTATGGCTCATGAAATCGCGCATGTGATGCAATATCAGGAATGGGGGGTGGGCGAATTTGCACGTCGTTATGTTCGCAACCCGCAGTCAGTCGAAGATGAAGCCCATCAGATCGCCCTATCTTGGAAACCGGGCCAGCAGGCTAAGATTACCCCCAAAGACGCCCCCTTGGACCCCGTAATATTGACGCTTCCCAACTATGATACGGCATGCCCAGAAAACGCGCAGTAACGTGCTTTAAAGCTGTAACGGCCCACAGACCATGGCTACAGAGTTTTCAAAACCTTAGTTGCCGCAGCAGATGCGCTTATTTTGCCTTGCCCGACATCTGTACGCAGTTGGTCCATCAAATCGCGGGTCCCACCATGCGATGTAAGATGGCTTAGCACCCCCTGCCGCACTTCTTCATCAAACCAATGCGTTGCCTGTTGCGCCCGTCGTGATGTCCAATGTCCATTGTCTTTGCGCCATTTCGCCAAGGATTTCATCTGATGCCACACGTCAGCTAAACCGTGATCATGCAACGCCGACACCAGCATCGCCTTTGGAAAATCCTGCGGATCCTGCGGGCGCTTGCGCAGCAAACGCAACGCACCGGTATAATCAGCGCAAGTTCGTGTCGCGGCAGCTTTCAAGTCACCGTCCGCTTTGTTTACCAGGATCAGATCAGCAATTTCCATGATCCCGCGCTTGACACCTTGCAATTCATCGCCACCCGCAGGCGCCATGAGCAAGGCAAAGATGTCAGACATTTCTGCGACCATCACCTCAGACTGGCCAACGCCCACGGTTTCGATCAAAACCACATCAAAACCGGCGGCTTCGCACAGTTGTACAACCTCGCGCGTGCGTCGGGCAACACCCCCCAGATGAGTTTGCGATGGCGATGGACGGATAAAGGCGTTCGGATCACGGCTCAGCTGTTCCATCCGCGTTTTATCACCCAAAATCGATCCACCTGACCGGCTTGATGACGGATCAACAGCCAGAACCGCCACACGCAAATCTTGCCTCGTCAGCATCAGCCCAAAAGCTTCAATAAAGGTTGATTTTCCGACACCCGGCGTACCTGACAGACCAATCCGAAGCGCTTCGCGGTCTTTTGGCAAAGCCTCAATCAGTTGTGTTGCCTGTTCGCGGTGATCCTCCCGCCCACTTTCAATCAACGTGATCGCCCGCGCCAGGGCACGACGGTTACCGCGTATCACATCATGGGCAATTTGGGTTGGGGTCATGGCAGCTCACTGGTTTAAGAGCTTTGTGTTTGCACGAAGTGACCTGCCGATGTCTAGCCACAAGCGTCTGATGGGCCTTTAACGGAATTTGCTAAATGCACATGACGCAAGTTCCAACGGTACTGGTCATTGCATTTGCCGTATCGCATAAGTTTTCAATGACACTGCCGATTGACGCTATTCTGCCCAAACTGATCAAGGCTCTGCAACACCAGGGCCGTGCTGTATTACAGGCACCACCTGGGGCAGGCAAGACAACCCGCGTTCCGCTGGCAATGCTTGATGCCGAATTGTGTCAGAACCGCATTTTGATGCTGGAACCACGCAGATTGGCCACCAAGGCCGCAGCTGAACGCATGGCCCAAACATTGGGCGAGCCCGTCGGGCAGACTGTCGGCTACCGTATGCGCGGTGAAAGCAAAGTGTCGAAACACACCCGAATCGAAGTCGTGACCGAAGGCATTCTGACCAGAATGCTGCAAAGCAATCCTGAATTGCCCGGCGTCAGTGCTGTGATCTTTGACGAATTCCACGAACGATCTCTGAATGCCGACCTTGGTTTGGCGTTGACATGGGAGGTGCGTGAAGCCCTGCGCGATGATCTGATGATCCTTGTCATGTCGGCAACTCTTGATGCAGAACCTGTCGCCAAAATCCTTGGCGATGCCCCAGTCATAACATCCGAAGGGCGCGCCTTTCCTGTTGATATAAAGTGGCTAAACAATCCCGTTCCTAAAACCATATGGTTTGATACGGCGATGGCCGATCTGATCGTCAAAGCCGCCAATGAAACTGACGGCAGTATCCTGGCATTTTTACCGGGCGAAGGCGAAATACGCCGCACGCAGGCCGCTTTGGCTGATCGCCTCCCAGCCGATTGCATGGTCCAACCCTTATTTGGCGCCATGGACTTCAAAATACAACGCGCAGCTATCGCTCCGGCTAAAACAGGCCGCAAAATTGTGCTGGCAACCGCTATTGCAGAAACATCCCTGACCATTGATGGCATCAAAGTGGTTGTGGATGGTGGCAAATCCCGACGCGCCCGCTTTGATCCCGGATCGGGGATGTCACGGCTGATCACGGAACGCGTCACCCGGGCCGAGGCCACGCAACGCACAGGCCGCGCCGGACGCGTGTCTGCCGGTACATGTTATCGCCTTTGGACCAAAGGCGAAGAAGGCGCACTGCAACCTTTCCCCCCAGCCGAGATTGAAGCCGCAGATTTGACCAGCCTTGTTCTGGAATTAGCAGTATGGGGCACACAACCGGGCGATCTGGCCTTTCTGACGCCACCGCCGCCCGGTGCTTGGGCCGAGGCGCAAGCGTTACTACATATGCTGGGCGCATTGCATGATAATCGTATCACCGACCATGGCCGCACACTTTCTGCAATTCCGCTGCACCCACGCCTGGCGCATATGCTGACCCATGCAGGCAAAGATGCAGCGCCTTTAGCCGCAATTCTGGCCGATCGCGATCCATTACGTCGCGCCCCAACCGATCTGTCATTGCGTCTTGAGGTCTTGCAAAACCCTGGAAAATTCGTGGCCAATCGCCCTTATCAGCTGAACCGCGCTACGATTGAACGCATCAGACAGGAAGTAACCCGCCTGCAGGCTATCGCCCCAAAAGCCAGGGCTGTCAGCCTGCCTTGCATGGCAGCCCTTGCATATCCCGACCGCGTTGGTTTGCGACGCAAGGGCGATGCCCCACGCTTTGTTCTGTCTGGCGGCAAAGGGGCAATCATGGCTGATGATGATCCTTTGGCAGGACAACGTTTAATCATTGCCACCGACCTTGATGGCGACCCGCGCGAGGCAAAGATTAGACAGGCCATCCCCATCACAGACGCCGATCTGCGCGATCTGTTTTCAGATCGGATAGAGTGGACGAATGTCTGCGAATGGTCCCGTCGAGATGCCCGTGTGATCGCACGTCAACAGGAATGTCTGGGGGCGATTGTTCTGGATGACCGTATTTGGAAAGACGTACCTGACGACATGGTCGCGCAGGCGATGCTGGATGGCATTCGCCAATTAAGCCTGCGCCTGATTGGCCCTGCGCGTCGTTTTCAGGTCCGTGTAGAATTGCTGCGCCAAGGGGGCGTTCAGTTGCCTGACTTCTCGGACGAGACACTGATAGACACTATCCAGGACTGGTTGTTGCCCCATATCACAGGCGTGAAAACGGCTGATCATTGGCAGCGGTTTGATCCTTTGCCCGCCCTTCGCACGCGGTTGAATTGGGCACAACAACAGCAATTGGATACACTGGCACCAGCACATTTTGAAACACCTATGGGTCGCAAAACTCCGATCGATTACAGTACCACACCACCATCGATAGATGTTCGCCTGCAAGAAATGTTCGGGACCAAGACCCACCCGGCAATTGCGAACCAACCCCTGCGGATAACCCTTTTGTCCCCGGCGCAACGCCCGATCCAGATCACAACAGATTTGCCAGGGTTTTGGGCCAACAGCTATGCAGATGTCCGCAAAGACATGCGCGGCCAGTATCCAAAACACCCGTGGCCCGAAGACCCAATACAGGCCGAACCGACCCTAAGGGCAAAACGTCGAAATCCTGCATCTGGTAAATGAAACTTATAATGCATTCATAAATCAAAACAAATCTGCTGAAATCGGTTGTTTGGTCAACAGATCACGCGCGACTAATTTTCAAAACAGCCCGCATACCCGATGACAGACGTTCAAAGCTAAGGCCGCCGCCATGCTGACGTGCAATTGTTGATACAATCGTCAAGCCCAGCCCAACTCCTTCGGTCAGCCCAGTGTTATCGCCACGAATGAAAGGGGCGGTTAATTTGTCTAACATCTCTTCCGAGATATTCATGCCTTCGTCTTCAATCATGACGGAAGCCATCTCGGCGTCAGCGACAACCGATACCCTTGCGCGGCGCCCATATTTCAAAGAATTGTCTATTAGATTGCTGATCGCACGTCGCAACGACAAAGGACGCGCCATCACCAGAATACGCCGCGCATCTTCGGCAGGGAAATTCAGCCGCTGACCACCGCCCCCAAAAACAGATCGGCTTTTCTCTATGCTTGAACTATGCGCTTGCTGCAATTGCACAGGTTTTCCAATATCTTCGTAATCCGCTACGATCGCTTCGACGAGTGATGTCAGTGAGACCTGAACCATCTCTTCAAGGTTAATTTCGGTTCGGGTATAGGTCAGCGCGCTATCGATCATCTCGGTCATTTGATCAATGTCAGCCTCAAGCCGGTCACGCAGATCATGATCTTCAATCAACGCCGTGCGCAGCCGTAGCCGCGTAGCAGGCGTGCCCAGATCATGACTGACCCCCGAAAGCACCATGGCGCGTCGATCCAAGCGGTCACGTTCAAAGGCCAGATGATCATTCACCGTGCGCACGATTTCTCGTAATTCCTCGGGTCCGGTTTCCTGAAACGCCTCGCGACGGCTAAATTGGCCACGTTTTTTCAAAGCATTTGCAAACTGTGTAAACTGCGCGCCCGCCTCGGTGATCTGAGACAGGATAATCACGATACCCAACCCCAGAACGAAAATTGCCAATAATCGATAGTCACGCGGCGCGGCCTGGCAACCCCAGATGCCCAGCCCATCAATGCGCTGCCACGCGTTTGCATCGACACGCGCAAAGATAACCGGATCGCTACAATAGCTGGCCACCAAGCGGATCAGGTTTCCGGTAATCACCGCAGGATCTTCACCGCCATCCACCGTGATATCCGACACCGGATAACGCAGATCGGGTGATACAATATAAAACTGCACGCGCGTACCTGCGAAATCCGTTGAATTGGCAAGCACCGAAACGGATGTGATCCGCGCGGGGACAATGCCATCGGGGATCGGCGGCAACGTTGCTTCGCGCATTGCAGGGTCAGGCGGCAAAGCAGGCGGTTCAATTGTGATCCCGGCAGGTGGTGTACGGCCCGTTTGCAGCAGGCTTTCATACATGCGCACACCCGTCACGAACGCCTGATCCTGATGGGTTTGCCAAGCCATCTGCGACGCCATCCAAAGCCATGCAGCCAAAATACCCAAGATCATTGAACCCACGCTCCAAACAATCGCCTTGGCTCGCAATGTTCGAAAAATACGTGCCTTAAGCATTGCGCACATCGACGTTACTGGCCAGAACATAACCAACACCCCGTTCGGTACGCAGCACTTTGGGGTCCTTGGGGTTGGTTTCGATCTTGGATCGCAGGCGACCGACCAGAACATCAATTGCACGGCTTTCGCTGTGATCCAGCCCACCTGCCGCATTGCGGGTGACATCCAGACCATCGGCGATCTCTTCGCGGGTCAGGGGAATGTGCGGGTTGGCCAAAAACACCTTTAGCAAGCCCGTTTCACGTTTGGACAAAGCCACCTGAAACCCGTCAGGGGCTGTGACCACATCACGCTTGCCGTCATAGGTCCAACCATTGAATGCATAAAGCGCGGTATTGCGACGATAAGATAAAGATGCAGATCTGCGCCCGCGTCGCAGTACTGCGCGCACCCGCGCCAATAGCAGATCAGGATTAAAAGGCTTAGCGATATAGTCATCCGCTCCGACCTCGTACCCGGCCATGCGTTGATGATCCGCAGATAAGGCTGACACCAAAATGATCGGCACATCCTGCTGATTGCGCAAACGGCCACAGATATCGACGCCATTTTCGGCCCCCAGCATCACATCAAGCAAGATCAGATCAATACGCCCACTGCTCAGATGAACCTCCATCTCGGCCTCGGTCGCGGCAGTCAGCACAAAGAATCCGTTCGCCTGCAAAAACTGCGTCATCATCAACCGCATTTCATCGTCATCATCGACAACCATCAGGCGTGGAATCGTCATCTATGATCCTTCAGTCTTTTCACTCATCACCGCAAAACGGCGCTTTAACTGGTCGCACATCGCGCCAAAATCAATCTTATCGTAACATCAGGTAACAGGATACGGGAATTTCCCATGTGCAAAGACGTCTGCGGCAAAATTCGGTCTTTCCGTAAGGTCGCTGACATGTCTACCATTGCGGTGTCCCTGCACTATGCGGGTTAGACACTTGGGAGGATAACTATGAAAACCACATCCGTTTTTGCGGCTGGCGCAGCCGTATCTTTTTTCGCGGCAAGTTTCGCCGTGGCTGGACCAGAGGCAGAGGTACTGCATTATTGGACATCCGGCGGCGAAGCGAAATCCGTGGCCGTACTGCAAGAAGAATTCAAAGCCAATGGCGGCACCTGGACTGATATGCCAGTTGCAGGTGGCGGTGGCGATGCGGCCATGACAGCGCTGCGTGCGCGCGTTCTGTCTGGGAACGCACCGACAGCCGTTCAGCTAAAAGGTCCCGCCATTCAGGAATGGTACGAAGAAGGCGTGTTGGCCGATATTTCAGCCGTCGCTGAAGCACAAGGCTGGGCTGACGTCTTGCCGGATTCCATCGCAGGTCACATGAAATGCGACGGTACATGGTGTGCCGCCCCAGTGAACGTTCACCGCGTCGACTGGATCTGGGCAAATGCTGAAATTCTGGCCGCTAACGGTATTGATATGCCCACCACATGGGATGAATTCAACGCCGCAGCTGAAAAACTGCAGGCGGCTGGCATCATTCCTTTGGCCCACGGCGGACAGGCCTGGCAGGATGCAACGGTTTTCGAAACCGTTGTTTTGGGCATCGGCGGGCCCGACTTCTTTAAACGCGCGCTTGTCGATCTGGACACCGAAGCACTGACATCCGACACAATGGTCGCAGCGTTCGACCAGATGCGCACTTTGCGTGGCTATGTCGATGACAGCTTTTCAGGGCGCGACTGGAACCTGGCCACAGCGATGGTCATGAACGGTGAAGCGGCGTTTCAGATCATGGGTGACTGGGCCAAGGGCGAATTCCTGGCGGCTGGTAAAGTACCCGGCAAAGACTTCATCTGCGCTTCAACACCTGGTGACGGGTATCTGTACAATGTGGACAGCTTTGCCATGTTCGAAGTTGGTGGTGCAGACAAGCAAGCTGGTCAAGCACTGTTGGCAGAACTAATCATGGGTCAGAAATTCCAAAGCGTGTTCAACCTGAACAAAGGGTCCATTCCAGCACGTACTGACGTTGCACTTGATGGTTTTGACAGCTGCGCGATCACATCAGCCGAAGACATGGCATCGACCAGCGAAGCTGGGTCCCTTTTGCCTTCATATGCTCACGGAATGGCTTTGCGCGGGGCATCAGCCGGCGCAATTACTGACGTTGTGACAGCACACTTCAATTCAGACATGTCGTCTGAAGATGCTGTCCAGATGTTGGCCGACGCTGTCGCCAACTCAATGTAAATCGTCATGGCCTTGCCCCTGATTTAGGGACAAGGCCTTTTGAAGTGGAGCATCCCCATGACCGAATGGTTGGAACGACATGTGCCAAAAATGGTGCTTGCACCCTCTTTCGTGGCCATCCTTATATTTGTCTATGGCTTTATCGCCTGGACGGCATGGGTGTCACTGACAAGATCCCGTCTTTTGCCCCGTTACGATATCGAAGGCTTTATTCAATACGAACGCCTGTTTGCATCGCCCCGGTGGGATACCGCAATGAACAACCTGTTCATTTTCGGCGCGCTGTTCATCATAGTTTCGATGTTCTTGGGCCTGATGATCGCGATCTTTCTGGATCAGAAAATCCGGGCCGAAGGCATCTTGCGCACCATCTATCTGTATCCCATGGCTCTGTCGCTGATCGTAACCGGCACTGCCTGGAAATGGATCCTGAACCCCGGTTTGGGGATCGAAGCGGTGATCAAAGGCTGGGGATTTGAAAGTTTCGAATTCAACTGGCTGGTTGATCCCAATATGGCGATTTATACTGTTGTAATCGCGGGTGTCTGGCAGGCTTCGGGTTTTGTGATGGCGCTGTTTCTGGCGGGTCTCAGATCGGTGGATCAGGAAATCATCAAAGCCGCACAAGTCGATGGCATCCCTACGCACCGCATCTATTCTGCCATTATTATCCCATCGATGGCCCCGATCTTTTTGTCCGCCTTTATCGTTCTGTCGCATCTGGCTATCAAAAGCTTTGATCTGGTCATCGCACTAACGGGCGGCGGTCCTGGTTATGCCACCGATCTGCCGGCCACATACATGTATGCCATGGCTTTTTCTCGCGGTGACATCGGCCAAGCGGCCAGTTCTGCCATGATTATGATGATGGTCGTTTTTGCCATTGTCGTGCCTTACCTTTATTCCGAATTAAGGGCGAAAAATGACTGATATGCCCCATCCCAAGGCAAAAACCAGCAGCCTGTCAAAAACTGTTTTGCGCTGGTTACTTTACATCATCCTGTGTCTGTTCGCGCTGTACTATCTGATGCCGCTGTTCGTGATGCTGACGACATCACTGAAAAGCCTTGAGGAAATCCGCACCGGATCGCTCATCTCACTTCCGCGCGATATCACGTTCGACGCTTGGAAAACCGCTTGGTCAGGCGCCTGCACAGGCATCCAATGCGAAGGGCTGCGCCCCTATTTCTGGAATTCAATTCAACTTGCTATTCCGGCGGTTCTGATTTCAACCCTGATTGGGGCGTTGAACGGCTATGTCGTTGCGCAATGGCGCTTTAAAGGGGCCAACCTGATCTTTTCGATGATGCTGTTTGGTTGCTTCATTCCTTTTCAGGTTGTTTTGTTGCCCATGGCACGCATGCTGGGGCTGATGGGTGTCGCGGGCACTATCCCAGGGCTGATCTTTGTACATGTGATTTATGGCATTGGCTTCACGACACTGTTTTTCCGCAACTACTATGTCACGATCCCGCACGAATTGGTCAAAGCGGCCAAAGTTGATGGTGCTGGGTTCTTCCGAATCTTCTGGTCTATTTTCCTGCCCTTGTCGTTACCCATCGTAGTGGTGACCGTGATCTGGCAATTCACCCAGATCTGGAACGATTTTCTATTTGGTGTCTCGTTCAGCCAAGCAGGCACGCAGCCTGTGACCGTGGCCCTGAACAACATCGTCAATTCAACTACCGGCGTCAAAGAATACAACGTCGATATGGCCGCCGCTATCATCGCCGCCCTTCCGACACTGCTTGTCTATGTTGTTGCTGGCAAATATTTCATCCGCGGACTGACCGCGGGATCAGTCAAAGGATAATCCAATGGCCCCCATCCTGAATATCCAAAATCTGTACAAAAGCTATGGGTCGGTCGAGATCCTGAAAGACATCAATGTCACGATTGAGCCGGGTGATTTTCTGGTCCTTGTCGGTCCATCGGGCTGCGGCAAGTCTACCCTGCTGAACTGCATTGCTGGGCTGGAACCGATCACTGGCGGGTCAATTGATATTGGCGGTCAAGACATGACTCATGTCAGCCCCAAGGACCGCAATATCGCGATGGTGTTCCAATCCTATGCACTTTACCCAACGATGTCGGTGGCCAAAAACATCACTTTTGGCATGAAAGTTCGTGGCGTGAATGCAACGATGCAGGCTGAAAAGCTGGCCGAGGTCGCAAAGCAACTACAGATCGAACCATTGCTGCAACGTCGCCCGGCGCAGCTGTCAGGTGGGCAACGTCAACGTGTGGCCATGGGGCGTGCGTTAGTGCGCGATCCGAAACTGTTCTTGTTCGATGAACCCTTGTCCAACCTAGATGCAAAACTACGGGTCGAAATGCGGACCGAGATGAAAAAGCTTCATCAAAAACTTAATGCATCTATCGTCTATGTGACCCACGATCAGATCGAAGCGATGACATTGGCCACAAAGATCGTTGTTATGAAAGGCGGCGTGATCCAACAGATCGGCACACCGTCTGAAATTTATAACAAACCTGCAAATCTGTTCGTTGCCGACTTTATGGGGTCGCCTGCGATGAATTTGATCCCAGCGCGTGTGCACAAGGACGCAAGTGGATCACGCATTGAAATTGAGCGCGAAGATGGACAATCCCTTGTCTTGAATGATGCGCACCATACTAATTTGCCAGAAGATGTGATTATTGGTCTGCGCCCCGAAGATATTGCCGAAGCAGGATATCGCCAAGGCGATGATGTCCAAAGTGCTGTCTGTCTTGTGGATGTTGTGGAACCAGCCGGTGCCGATACCTATGTCGTGTCAAAACTAGGCGGTAAAGAAGTTACCGCCCGTTTGCATGCAGAAACGAATGCAACGCCGGGCGGCAATCTGACTTTTGCCTTTGATCTGGCAAAGGTCTCGTATTTTGCCCCTAAAACAGGCGAGCGACTAAACTGATCCGCTTCGCTCGTTAGGGATGATAAGGTTTGGTTAACGTCCACCAAGCAATTGCACAGCAGTTTCCTGCGAGATATAGCCAGTCACCTCAATGTTGCGTGCACGTTGAAATTGGCGAATGGCGCGGCGGGTTTTGTCAGTAAACCGACCATCGATCCTGCCTGGGTCGGTGCCATTGGCGGCTAGACCTTGTTCAGCCAGCAAACGGGCAATCTGATTACCTGCAATGCGACCTTCTTCGGCGCGCGCCTGTGCAACGGCATCGCTATTGCGATCATCGCTTTGTAATTCTGTGATTGAAGCTTCGGCAACAGGCACAAATGATCCATCTGGATAACGTTGCAAGTATTCACGGTATGCTTCGACGCTATTGCGCTCTTTCACCTGATCCCAGTATTCACGTTCTTCGCCCTTGGCTTCTGCGCGTTTTTCGGCCTCGTATTCTTCCAGTTGTTCACGTGCCTGATCGGAATAAATTCCATCGGGGTAGCGTTCAACATAGGCGCGCAGATCATCTTCATCGCCACTCGTACCAGTCCGTTCCCAGTAAGCGCGATCTTCACGATCCTGCTCTTCCTGTCTGCGTCGTGCTTCTTCTTCCAGAACAGCAGCCCGTTCTTGGGCTTGTGCGCGCATAGCAACGATTTGCGGACGGGTAATATAACTTGATGCCTCATACCCATTCTCTCGTTGCCATTTCGTGATTGCACCCCGCGTGCCAGGTCCAAAAATACCATCTATACCGCGCGTATCATATTCAAGAAGTGTCAGATCACGTTGAATTTGCCTGCGATCATCGCGCGACAATTCAAGCGCTTCTTCGGTCTGGCGTGCACCCCGTTCAGGGTCACCGCGCAAAGCAACAATCTGACGGTTGGCGTCATCTACATATTGTCCACGCGGATACGCGCGCAAATAGGCACGATAAGAATCTTCCGTTCCCAAATCCTGTGTTGCTTTCCAATATCCATCTTCCGCTGAGGCAGACGATACATCGGATTGTCCCTCTTCATTTTGGGCAAAACCAGATTGATACGTCATAAAACCACGCACGAGGACACCATCGGGTGCCGTAACTGCCATATCGGAATAACTGCGACCCGATAAAAGTGTCTCAAGTGTTTCATTCAGACCATCCACGTCGCCGCTTGCATATGTCACACCTTGCGGAAACGTCCACATCTCTTCAAGTTTTCCAAGCAACCTTGGGCCTGTCGGCGCATTATCTGATGGCGACAACATCACCACAGCGCTACCTTGGCGTGCGCTGATCAAATCCATCAAAGGGGCAATCGGTAATGCATTCCGACCGATGTTCACAGACGTAATATCATTCGCATCTGTTCCCAAAAGATACGCATCATCCTGCCACATCACCACGTGCCCGGCCAAAAATACCAGCAATCGGCTTGGATCACCCAGGCTGACCTCATCGAACATCTTGTCGGACAAATTCTGCATTTCAACCGCGGTCAGGTCACGCCCATAAAGAACTGTAAACCCGTCATCTTCTAGCAAATCCGCCGTTTCGCGGACTTTGGATGCATCAGAAACACGTGGCGCATCATCATAGCTGCGGTTTCCAATCACCAATGCAACATCTTGGGCAAAAGCGGGTACGACCCCAACTGATGCTATGAAAGTAGAAAGCAAGAAACGTCGCATGGGTACTCCTATCTGTTAATCGTAAGTCCGCTGATCTTCGATCAAAAGACCGTCTTTCGGCAAACTTCCCACTGGTACAACCTTTATACGGCCTCTTAGTTTCAATAAATCTTGAACCGAGGCCGCGTAAGCCGCGCCATCGCCCGTCGGGCTTTCGATCTGTACCGTCATCACATCGGTTTCACCGTCACGTGTGGCAATGACCCGTACGCGCGTGATTTCATCATGTTTAGCAACCAGCGCGGCCACCTGTTCGGGGCGTACAAACATGCCCTTTATCTTTGTCGTCTGATCAGCACGTCCCATCCAGCCCTTGATCCGCACGTTCGTGCGACCACAAGGGCTTTCACCAGGCATGACAGCGCTCATGTCACCTGTGGCAAAACGGATCAGCGGATAATCAGGGTTAAGACTGGTTACCACAACCTCGCCAACTTCACCTTCGGCCACTGGATCCCCGGTACCGGGTGTAACGATTTCGACAATCACGCCTTCGTCGACAATCATACCTTCCATCGCTGGACTTTCAAAAGCGATCTGCCCCAGATCAGCAGTCGCATAGCATTGCAAACACGCAATCCCGCGATCTGCATAGAACTGTCGCAACGATGGGAAAAGCGCGCCGCCACTGACTGCAGCGGTCTTGATCTTGAGTTTCAGCCCAAGTTCATCGGCTTTTTCCAAAATGACTTTCAGATAATCCGGCGTACCTGCATAGGCCGTCACTCCGATGGAGTGGGCCGCTTGCGCCTGCAGTTCTGTCTGACCTGTGCCTGCTGGTAACACGGCCGCACCGACGGCCCGCGCACCGTTTTCAAACATCATGCCCGCAGGGGTAAGATGATACCCAAAACAGTTCTGAATAATATCGCCTTTGCCAATACCAACCGCATGCAAAAATCGACCGAACCGCCACCAGTCATGGCTGACCATGCCCGGTTCATAAAGGGGCCCGGGTGACTGAAAGATGTGATCAAACCCGGATGCGTCAAACGTCGTGAAGCCGCCAAAGGGCGCAGATGTCTTTTGTTTTTCACCCAGTTCGGATTTGCGTAAAACTGGTAAATGCGCCAAATCACTGACGGTTGTAATACTGGCCGGATCTATATCCGCCAAACCGGAATAGCCTGGCAAGCCTTGCGCATGTGCAATTTGCACAGGCAACACTTTGGCCAATGCCGCTGCCCGTACATCAGCTGTACAGGTTTCAAGTTCGTCGAAATATGACGCCATTCCGGTCGCTCCTTCTTTTCAGATTAGGGCGCAAACCGGCCCGTTATTCAATAACACGTCAGCTAAGCCAACGTTTCCTGCGCCGATAACTGCGCACATCGCGAAACGATTTGCGCCCATCATCGCTGACACCCAGATAGAATTCCTTGACGTCCGGGTTTTCGCGCAATTCATCTGCGGGGCCATCCATCACAACACGCCCGCTTTCCAGAATATAGCCATAATGCGCGAACCGCAGGGCGACGTTGGTGTTTTGTTCAGCCAAAAGAAAGCTGACACCTTCTTTTTCATTCAGGTTCTTGACGATTGTGAAAATCTCTTCGACCAACTGCGGGGCCAGTCCCATTGACGGCTCATCCAGCAGGATTGTTTCCGGGCGGCTCATCAAAGCGCGACCAATGGCGCACATTTGTTGTTCACCACCCGATGTATAGCCCGCTTGCGACTTTCGGCGTTCACGCAGGCGTGGAAAATAATCATAAACCATTTCAAGATCGGCCTTCACAGCGCTGGAGCCATCCTTGCGCGTATAAGCGCCAGTCATCAGGTTTTCTTCGATCGTCAAATGCTCAAAACAGTGGCGCCCTTCCATAACCTGGATGACGCCTTTCTGTACCAGATCCGACGGCGACAGATGCTGCACACGTTCACCGCGATATTCAATTGACCCTTTCGTCACCTCACCGCGTTCTGAATGCAGCAAGTTCGAAATCGCCTTTAGCGTGGTCGTCTTGCCGGCCCCATTGCCACCCAACAGCGCCGTAATCCCACCTTTGGGCACTGTCAGACTGACACCCTTCAGCACAAGGATCACATGGTTATAGATCACCTCGATGTTGTTCACCTCAAGCAGTGTTTCTTCGGTATGCCCGGCATCCAACATGGTCTTACCCCGTTCAGGTTAACGCGCGATCTGCGGCTTCGTTGCTCTGTAAATACTCAAAACCCCCGGCCAGCCATTTGGCCCGCCGGGGGGAAACGCGCTTTAGTTACAACGCATTTCGATGTTGTTTTCCGCAGCAAAGGCTTCGGAATCTTCCATCACCAACGGCATGATCACGTCCTGATCCGATGTGATCCAGTCACTGACCAGCTCCCATTGCCCGCTTGATGCATTCCACTGCTGCACCTTGCCTTGGCCCGATCCACCATGGTTTTCACAAGACACGCTGAACTCAGGTCCGAAGTTTGGCATGCCCAATTCCGTCATGCGCGCTTCGGTCATAACCAGTGCTTCCATGCCATCCCGCATCATCGCAGGTGTTATGTCAGCTTCGCCGTGGATTTCCTGCGCAGTACGTGCGGCTTCGGCAGCCAACATGGCTGCATAAAGCCCGCGGTTATACAGCACCGTACCAACCTGATCGCCAGCACCTGCAGCCTTGCCCGCATCAACGACATATTTCTGGATATCTTCAAAAACAGGGAAATCTCTGCCCACATTGTGCATGTTCAACGATTTATAGCCATTGGCCGCAGCCCCCGCAGGACGCACATCATTTTCAGATCCGGACCACCAGACGCCGATGAAATTCTCCATCGGGAAACGGATGTTTGCAGCTTCCTGAATAGCAACCTGGTTCATAACACCCCAGCCCCACATCAGAACATAATCGGGGCGTTCCCGGCGAATTTGCAGCCACTGAGATTTCTGTTCCTGGCCCGGATGATCCACTGCAATAGTCTTGAATTCAAACCCATGCTTTTCGCTTAGATCAGTCAGGGTGCGAATGGGTTCTTTGCCATAGGCTGAATTGTGATAGATCAGCGCGATTGTCTTTCCGCTTAGATCACCGCCGTTTTGGTCCAGCAGATATTTCACGGCAATTGACGCGCCATCCCAATAGTTCGCAGGATAGTTAAAGACATTACCGAACACCTTCCCGTTGGCCGCCGATGTGCGACCATAGCCCATCGTATGCAGCGGAATGCCGTCAGCCGCCGTTTTCGGGATTAGCTGATAAGTAATCCCTGTGGACAGCGGCTGATAGACCAATGATCCTTCACCTTTGGTCCGCTCATAACATTCGGCGCCCTTTTCAGTATTATAGGCTGTTTCGCATTCAATCACACGGATCGGCACACCGCCAATCCCGCCATCGCGTTCATTCAACAGCGTAAAATAATCCGCATATCCATCAGCAAACGGGATACCCCCCGCCGCATAAGGTCCTGTCCGATAGGACAGCGACGGAAACACCAGATCCGCCATTGCAGGGCCAGCCGCAAGCGCTGCGGTCAAAGCCAAAGTTACCAGTTTTTTTCTCATTTCAAATATGCCTCCCACGCATTTTGATATTTTGGCCGGACATGTGCCCGACAGTCAGCCACCCCTAGTAAGGGAAGGGCCATAATCGCAGTTTTTCCTTTGCTAGACGCCATAACTGCGCCAAACCATGCGGCTCAACGATCAGGAAAAAGATGATCAAGCCGCCAACAATCACGAACTGAAAGTGCTCAACCAGATCCGATGGCCAACCTAACAGATCGGTTCCGATCACCCGTAAGGCAACCGGCAACAACACAATGAACGCGGCCCCGGCAAAAGACCCGAAAATCGATCCCAGCCCACCGATAATGATGATGAACAACACTTGGAAAGATGTCTGAATGCCAAAAACATCACCCGCTTCGGCTGATCCTGAAACCACCGAAAACAACAGCGCCCCCGCGATCCCAATAAAGAAAGACGAAACCGCAAAGGCCGTCAACTTGGCCTTCAGCGGGTTCACGCCAATGATCTCGGCGGCGATATCCATATCACGAATGGCCATCCAGGTCCGTCCGACTGTTCCGCGCGTCAGATTGCGCGCAATCCAGGCGCAACCCACTGCAAAAACCAGGCAAATCATGTACAGCGCCCAAGGCTTTGTTTCTGCCCCCGTCACTTGGGTACCAAAGACGAATGTGTCCGGCGCAGTGATCTGGCCTGTGGCAGAAAAGTTGTAAAACCACGATGCGCTGTTGAACAGCCAGATCAGGAAAAACTGTGCAGCCAATGTGGCCACAGCCAGATAAAACCCTTTGATCCGCAAAGATGGCAGACCAAAGAAAACCCCCACCGCGGCTGTAATCACACCCGCCATTAAGATCGACAAAAGGATGTTAAGCGGCGGCAACTGAAACCAGATCTCATACGTGGCATCGCCCGAACACCAGAAAAACAGTATACGCGATCCTTCGCACACCGCCGGATACCAAATGTCGACGCCGGTCATAAATTTGAAACAGCTATAGGCACCCACGGCCATAAATCCACCTGTGCCCAAGCTGACCTGACCGCAATAGCCTGTCAGAATATTCAACCCGATGGCCGCAATGGAAAACACCAAAAACGGTCCCAAAATCCGCCCCGCCCAATAATCGGTCAGGATAAATGGCAGGATCGCAAAGGCCACAAACAGTACGAAATAGTACCGATACCGGTCAAACTTGATCGGAAACGTCTGGCTGTCATTCGAATAAGAGGTCTTGAAATCCCCGGCTTCACGGTAGAACATTAACAATCCTCCATCGTATATTTGCCATTTTATCGTCGAAAATCACTGATAAATGTGAACTCAAACGACCAATCGAAAGCTTACGTATGACTGAAAACACCACATCTATTGCAGATGAGCTGGCAAAGCTGGATAAAATGCGTAGTGCGCTGCAGATAAGTGAATGGGAATACGAACAGGCCAAGCGCAAAGTTCTTGGGCTTGAATCGACGGCCTCAAAATGGGCGATGCCAAAGTATCTTTGGTATATAATTGCGGGCATGTTGGTCATCGGTGGCCTTGGTCTGGTTGGGTTTGTGATGGCTACCCACTTTGAAATCATCATGTACAGCATCGGCGGGCTGTTGATTTTATTCTTACTTGTCGCCTTTTTAGCGTTCGGTGTGTCGCAATAATGCTTTGTCAGGCAGGCATGCTTCATAGAACTGTTTTCTGAAATCACTTGCACCCTCATACCCTCTCGATGATCTTTTCGCCGAACAACCCTTGTGGACGAAAAACAAGGAAGATCAGCGCCAGAACATAGGCAAACCAGTTTTCCGTGGCTCCGCCGATGATAGGGTTCATGAAGAAATCAAACAGCTTTTCGCCGACACCTATGATCAATCCGCCTACAATCGCACCGGGGATGGATGTAAAGCCGCCCAGCATCAAAACCGGCAGTGCCTTAAGCGCGATCAGCGACAGCGAAAATTGAACGCCCGAACTGGCCCCCCAAACAATGCCAGCCACCAGTGCCACAAATCCCGCGATTGACCAGACCAAAATCCAGATAAAGTTCAGCGAAATACCCACAGACAGCGCCGCCTGATGATCATCCGCCACAGCACGCAGCGCACGACCATGTTTGGAATACTGACTGAAAATCATCAGTGCCATAACTAATGCCGCCGCTATGACAGTCGCCAAGATGTCCAAACGTGCCAAAAAGAAGCCGTACCCAAACCAACTCTCTGTCGTATCTTCAACCCAGATCGACGCACCACTGGGCAGTCCCAGATTGATGGTCTTGATCTGGTCCCCCCACATCAGTGCACCCATGCCCTCCAGAAGGTAAGCCAGACCGATGGTGGCCATAAACAGAATGATCGGCTCTTGGTTGACCAGATGGCGGAATATAAAACGCTGCACAGCCCAAGCCAGCAGTACCATCAAACCAACCGTCAGCGCGATGGCCACAAATCCGGGAATGGTCCACCCAAAATGATGGATCTTGGTCCCAAAGGTCGAATTGATCATATGCGCAAACGGCACCTGCCCCTCCATGATCCCGACCAGAGTCATCGCTGCAAAAAGCGCTATCACACCCTGCGCATAGTTGAAAATGCCCGACGCCTTGTAGATCAGAACGAACCCAAGGGCGACCAGCGCATAAAGTACCCCGGCCATCAGACCGTTTACAGCCACCTCCATCGCAAAAAACAGTTGATCAGGCATGGTAGTCTCCGAATTGATAATTATAGGTCAAGATCGACCTCTTCTGCGGCACGTAACAATATTCCAGTTTTCAAGAAGCGTAGTGTGACACTCATCTTTGGCGTACGCCAAAATGCGCTGACGAGCATAAGCGCGTCTTGCTCTCCCTCGATCTCTTGATATCGATCTATAACCTCCAACTGACTGCTCCACGCCAGAAACTCATTTGCAATATCAGCTGAGGCTTCAGTCTTTTCATTTGTCACAACCAGATAACACCACTGTCCGCTATCTGAAATTGACAAGATGTATGCACCATTATCGAAGTTGTATTTTGAATAGGTATCGCCATCATTTTTGAAACTAGCGGACGGTGTCATATCGGTCAGTTGGACCAATTCGCCGCTTTCAATCGGGAAGAGACAATTGTCGCGAAAGATCTGCCATGCGCCTGCATGTGCAAAATTGGGAATGACCATGGTACAGACCAAAATACTCAAGATCCCTGAAAAATGGGGCTTTATACGATTAGATAGCCCCCACAATCTAATCATGAGCGACACCCAGATAGGCATCGATGACAGCTTGGTTGTTGCGCACCTCATCGGGTGTTCCGTCACCGATTTTCTTGCCATAATCCATCACAACCACACGGTCGGACAAATCCATCACAACGCCCATATCGTGTTCGATCAAGGCCACTGTGGTGCCAAATTCATCATTCACATCAAGAATATAGCGGCTCATGTCCTCTTTTTCCTCAACGTTCATGCCCGCCATCGGTTCGTCCAACAGCAGCAATTTCGGTTCAGCCGCCAATGCACGTGCCAGTTCGACCCGCTTTTTTAGACCATAGGGTAAACGGCCAACAGGTGTCTTGCGAATAGCTTGGATTTCTAGAAAATCGATAATCTTTTCAACGGCTTCTCGATTTTCAGTTTCTTCCTTTTCAGCCTTGCCCCACCAAAGAGCCTGCTGAAAGATATTCGTTTTCATATGCGTCAGTCGTCCGGTCATGACGTTGTCCAGAACGCTCATACCTTCGAACAACGCAATGTTCTGAAAAGTCCTTGCAACCCCTTGATTTGCAACCTCAAATGGCTTCATCAGCTTGCGTTTTTCACCCCGAAACCAAACTTCGCCCTCTTGTGGATGATAAAACCCGCTGATGACATTCAGCATCGACGATTTGCCTGCTCCGTTTGGCCCGATGATGGCACGAATTTCACCTTCGCGGATGTCGAAACTGATGTCTTTGATGGCCACCACACCGCCGAACCGTAAGGTGATATTTTTCATTTCCATCAAAACGTTACCGATCTGGCGACCATCATCCGTCACATAGGGTTCATAGGTATCCTTCATGTCCAATACCCCAATTTCAGTGTTGCCAAAATACTCAAATCCGAACCCATCATTCTGCAGCCATCTTCTGAGCAGAGGGCACCGTTCGCGCATCGCGTATCTCAAGCGTGGCCTTGATCGCCCCCTTACGCCCATCTTCATAGGTCACTTCAGTAACCGTCGAAACTGTCTTGGATCCATCATAAAGCGCTGTAATCAAATCAGAATATTTTTCCTCGACAATCCGGCGGCGCACTTTCCGTGTCCGTGTCATCTCGCCATCATCAGCATCCAGTTCCTTGTGCAGAACCAGAAAGCGATGAATCTGGCAGCCCGACAACATATCATCCTGCGCAACCGAGGTGTTGATCTCTTCCACATGACTCTGGATCATATCCAAAACGCGCGAATGGCCTGCCAATTCCTGATAGCTGCCATAGGCGATATTGTTGCGTTCCGCCCAGTTTCCGACCGCTGTCAGATCGATGTTGATAAACGCCGTACAATAATCTTGATCACTTCCAAAGACAACGGCTTCCAAAATATTGGAATAGAATTTCAGTTTATTTTCAACGTACTTTGGTGCAAACAACAGACCATTTGCCATTTTGCCCACATCTTTGGCACGGTCAATAATGCGCAGATGGCCGGTACCTTCTTCGATGAAACCAGCATCACCCGTGGCCACCCAGCCTTCGGCATCTTTGGTCGACGCAGTACTGTCTGCATTCTTGTAATACTCGACAAAAACCCCGGGGGATCGATAGAAAACTTCGCCATTATCGGCGATCTTGATTTCAACATCAGGGCTGGGCACACCCACTGTGTCTGACCGAACCTGTCCATCAGGTTGCTGCGTGATGAACACCGACGCTTCGGTCTGACCATAAAGCTGTTTCAGGTTGATCCCCAAAGACCGATAGAAATCAAAGATTTCCGGCCCAATAGCTTCACCAGCCGTATACCCGACACGAACCTTACTAAAGCCAAGTGTATTTTTTAGCGGACCATAAACAAACAAATTACCCAGCCCATACTTGATACGATCCACCAGACCAGCGGACTTACCGTCCAACAGATCAGGACCAATCTTGCGCGCAACAGACATGCCTTTATTGAACATCCATTTCTTGATCCGGCCTGCGTCTTCCATTCGGATCATGACATTGGTCAGCTGTGTTTCAAACACGCGTGGCGGGGCGAAATAATAAGTTGGCCCGATCTCGCGCAGATCGGTCATCATCGTGTCCTGGCTTTCAGGACAGTTCACACAGAACGCTGTCCAATACGCCTGACCGATCGAAAATATGAAATCACCGACCCAAGCCATTGGCAGATAGGCCAAAATTTCGTCATCCGCACGCAGATGATCAAATTCCGAAGAATTTTTCGATGTTTCGATAATGTTCCGATTCGACAGCACAACGCCCTTGGGCCGCCCCGTCGTGCCCGAAGTATAAAGCATCACGCAAATGTCGTCATAGCCAAGTGACGTCCAGCGCTTTTCCAATTCTGCATCAAACCGGTCATGTGCGGCACGCCCTGTGGCCTGTATATCGGCTAAAGCGTTCATCTTACTGTGATCGTATTTCCGCATTCCGCGGCGATCATGATAGATGATGTGATCAATTCCTTTGACGGTTTCCTGAACTTCGATCACCTTATCAACTTGTTCTTGATCACCGACAATGACAAAACGTGCGCCGCAGTGTTCCAGCACATATGACATCTCTTCTGCGACAGCATCCTGATAAAGCGGAACGGGGATGGCACCCACCATTTGGGTTGCAACCATCGACCAATACAGCGCAGGTCGATTGCGGCCGATTATAGCAACAAAGTCACCTTTGCTGACGCCAAGTTCAAGAAAACCAAGCGCGATCGCACGAATTTCATCTGCGGACTCAGCCCAGTTCCAGCTTTGCCAAATACCGAATTCTTTTTCCCGGTACGCTGCCTTGTCGCCGTATTTCGCAACATTTCTAGCCAGCAAATGCGGAATCGAAACCAAAGATCCCGCTTGCGCGGATGCATTTGACACGTTGAATTTTCCTCCCATCAAGGTCAAAAAATGACCTGCCCGATACTCACGAGTCACACTTAGAGATATTGCGAGATAGAAAGTTGTCACGTCAAATAGTTTTTTGAACAGTTGTTCAAATAATACACAGTCAGACGAAATTTATGTAGTTAACGCCACGACATCATTGCATGCAAAAGTTGTGGCAAAGGGCCAATTAACATTATAACGGCAATGAATATCTTATATTTAAACGTACTTATTCAGCTGCTAGTTGCTTCCCAACCATTTCAACTTTTACTGCAGCAAACTTGAATTCCGGAATTTTTCCATAAGGATCAATTGCCGGATTTGTCAGAATATTTGCAGCCGCTTCGACAAAGGCAAAGGGCACAAAAACCATGTCTTCGGCCACGGCCCGATCTGCGCGGGCCATGATTTCGATAGACCCGCGCCGTGTTGTCAGCCGCACCAGATCACCTGCCGCAACACCCATCTTGCGCAGTGTTTTGGGGTGCAAAGAACAGTTTGCTTCGGGCTCAACGGCGTCCAGAACCTTGGACCGCCGCGTCATGCTGCCGGTGTGCCAATGTTCCAACTGCCGCCCGGTGGTCAGGATCATCGGATAATCGGCATCCGGTGTCTCGTCCGGAGGGATCACATCGGCAGGGGTGAACTTAGCACGGCCCTCAACGCGCGGGAAACCATCGCCGAAGACGATCGGCTGACCGGGGTCTTCGGGCGACAGGCTGGGATATGTGACGGCATTTTGCGCCTCAAGCCGGTCCCATGTGATATTATCAAGCGAGGCCATATTCCGCTTCATCTCGGCAAAGACCTCGGACGGGTGCTGATAGGTCCAACTCAGCCCAAGTCGATTGGCCAGCTCTGTCGTGATCCACCAGTCTTCTTTCGCCTCACCGGGCGGTGGCACGGCAGGGCGACCCATCTGGACCTGACGGTTGGTGTTCGTCACCGTGCCTGCCTTTTCAGCAAAAGCACTGGCAGGCAGGATCACATCAGCATAATTCGCGGTTTCGGTCAGGAAGATATCCTGCACCACCAGATGATCGAGCTTGGCCAGCGCCGCCCGCGCGTGATCCACATCAGGGTCCGACATCGCCGGGTTTTCGCCCAGAATATACATCGCGTTGATGTTGCCCGCGTGGACGTCATCCAGAATCTCGGTCACGGTCAGGCCCTTTTCGGCACTGAAGTCACCGCCGCCCCAAACCTCGGTAAAGGCCGACCGCACGCCGTCGTCTGTCACCGTCTGATAATCCGGCAGGAACATCGGGATCAGCCCGGCGTCTGACGCGCCCTGCACATTGTTCTGCCCACGCAACGGATGCAGCCCTGTGCCTGGCCGTCCCACATGACCGCACATCAACGCCAGACTGATCAGGCAGCGCGAGTTGTCGGTGCCGTGGATATGCTGTGACACGCCCATACCCCAGAAAATCATGCCCGCTTTAGCGGTTGCAAAATCGCGGGCGACGGCGCGCAGAGTCTCTGGCTCAATACCGCAAATCTCAGACATCTTTTCGGGCGTAAAGCCTTTCAGATGCGCCTTCTCGGCTTCCCAATTTTCGGTGTAGGCCTCGATATATTGCTGATCATAAAGGCCCTCTTCCACGATCACATGCATAATCGCATTCAGCATCGACACATCCGCACCGGGGCGAAACTGCAGCATATGTGTCGCGTGCCGCTTCAGCGCCTGCCCGCGCGGGTCCATCACGATCAGCTTGCCGCCCCGCTTGGCGAACTGCTTGAAATAAGTCGCCGCGACGGGGTGGTTTTCGACCGGATTGGCGCCAATGACGATGGCGACATCGGCATTCTCGATCTCGTTAAACGTCGCCGTCACGGCCCCCGATCCGACATTTTCCAGCAACGCCGCGACCGAAGACGCGTGGCAAAGCCGTGTGCAGTGATCAACGTTGTTATGACCAAACCCCTGACGGATCAGCTTTTGGAACAGGTAAGCCTCTTCATTCGTGCATTTGGCCGATCCGAAACCAGCCACCTCGCGCCCGCGCCCTTTCAGCCCGGTCGCCGCAACCTCCAACGCTTCCTCCCACGAAGCCTCGCGGAAATGTGTCGACCAGTTGCCGGGATCGACGTTCAGACCCTTGGCCGGGGCATCCGCACGGCGGATGAGGGGTTTGGTCAGGCGATGGTCGTGGTGGATATAATCAAAGCCAAAGCGCCCCTTGACGCACAGCCGCCCTTCATTCGCGGGGCCGTTGATCCCCTCAACAAACTTCACACGGCCATCCTTGACCTTCAGCGAGACCTGACAGCCCACACCGCAGAACGGGCAAACGCTTTCAACCTCGCTGTCGTAATCGCCGCTATCGCCCACCTGATCCGCGTCAACAACTGTCGCGGGCATCAGCGCCCCGGTCGGGCAGGCCTGCACGCATTCACCGCAGGCCACACAGGTGCTGTCGCCCATCGGGTCGTCGAAGTCAAAAACCGGATAGCTGTCATGGCCGCGCCCCGCCATGCCGATCACGTCATTGACCTGCACCTCGCGGCAGGCACGCACGCACAGGCCGCACTGAATGCAGGCATCCAGATTGACCGACATCGCCACATGGCTGTCATCCAACAGTGGCACCCGGGCATCTTCCAGTGCAGGCAACCGGCTGCCCTGAACCTGCTGCACCGCGGCCATATCCCAAAGGTGCGAGGATTTGTCGTGCGCCACATCGCGTTCAGGCTGATCGGCCAGCAGCATCTCCATCACCATCTTCCGCGCCGTGTCGGCCCGCGCGGAATCGGTGGTGACGCTCATGCCATCAGAAGGTGTGCGAATACAGGACGCCGCCAGAGTGCGCTCGCCCTCAATCTCGACCATACAGGCGCGGCAATTGCCGTCGGCGCGATAGCCCGGTTCGTCCCGATGACACAGATGGGGGATCAGCGTGCCCTGACGTTTGGCGACCTGCCAGATCGTCTCGCCCGCCTGGGCCTCAACCTCTTTGCCATCCAGCGTGAACTTTATTGTACCTGACATGGAACCTCCTGCATTCAATTCAGAATAGATCATTCCATTGCAAAAGTCAGACGCCTAACTGCGACGTCACACGCGTTATTTCCGCCAATCATGTTTCCAATGGGAAATTTGCCTACCATAAAAGCCTTGCGCACAACCATTGCACCAGCATCCTGCTTGACCTAAGCCTTAACGAAACTGAGGGATAGAATGGTCGAAATTACATTGGTCAGGCATGGTCAGGCACAAACCGGTGCAGGCGATGAAGAAAGCTATGATAGGCTAAGCGATCTTGGACGGACACAGGCGCAATGGCTGGGTCAGCACTTCAAAGCAACTGAACGCACATTTGATCATATGATCTGCGGCACACTGAAACGTCATATCGGCACAGCCAAGGCAATACAGGAAAATCTGCCACTTGAGATACAACAGGATCCACGCCTGAATGAGATGGATTATTTCGGACTGGCAAAATCGCTTGAAGAAACGCATGCCGTACAATTCCCCACGGACCGGGAAAGCTTTATCACGCATGTCTCGCAAATCCTGACGGTCTGGCAATCTGGCGAAATCGCCAGTCACCTTGAGACATTTGAGGCTTTTCAAACCCGCACCAAAGCCATCATAGATATGGCCGAAAATCTGGGCGGGCGGGTTCTGCTGGTCACATCGGGGGGATTTATCGGCATGGCGATGCGAATCCTTTTGCAGCTTGAAGTGCGCAGCTATGCCAATGTGCTTTTACAGATCCACAACACGTCGCTGCATCGGTACGTAAAGGCAGGTGATCACCTTGTCTTAGATGCCTTTAACGCGATTCCCCACTTGGAAATGCCCGATCGCGCCTTTGCCCGAACCTATATCTAAGGAGCCACCATGCTGACCCTTTTTTATGCGCCCAACACAATCTCGGTCGCTGTTGCGATAACGTTGAACGAGGCTGGGCTGGTCTATGATGCAAAGCCGGTCGATTTCAGCGCAGCCGAACAGACCAGACCTGATTATCTGTCTGTAAACCCGAAGGGACGAGTCCCTGCGCTGATAACTGATCAAGGCATTTTGACCGAAACAGGCGCGCTTTTGGATTATATTGCCGCTATAGCCAGCGGATCGACATTGATCCCGTCAACGCCATTCAACGCCGCAAAAATGCGGGAGGCGATGTATTATCTGGCCAGCACCATGCACGTAAACCACGCCCATAAAATACGTGGGGCCAGATGGGCGGATCAAGAAAGTTCATTTGCAGATATGACAGCAAAGGTGCCACAAACGGTGGCCGCCAGCTGTGCGTATCTTCAGGATAATTACGCCCTCGATCCGTTTGTTTTGGGCGATCAGATTACGCTGGCCGATCCGTATTTGTACGTTATTTGCACGTGGCTAAAACCCGACGGGGTCGCGATATCGGATTACCCCAAGCTTGATGAATTCTTTCAAACGATGAAGGAACGGCCATCGGTTCAAAAGGCGCAAGACATGGGCATGATATGACGCATCTTTGGGTCCGCGCAGAAGAACGCGGTAATGAAGAACGGGTTGGCTTGATGCCGGACGGCGTGTCGGCGTTGATTGCGCAGGGTTTCAAAATCACTGTCGAAGACAGCCCTGTGCGCGCCATTCCGATTGATGGATACAAAAACACAGGCTGCGATATCGCGCCTGCCGGAAGTTGGCGCAATGCGCCACATGATGCAATTATCTTTGGACTGAAAGAGTTACCCGAAGATGGAACGCCTTTGCCCCACAGACACATCATGTTCGGCCACGCATACAAAGGCCAATCTGCCGGGCAAAAGCTGCTGGCACGGTTCAAGGCGGGCGGTGGGATGCTTTATGATCTGGAATATCTGGTCGATGATACCGGACATCGCGTTGCTGCCTTTGGGTATTGGGCAGGCTATGCAGGTGCCGCGGTGGCTTTGCGATGCTGGGCTGCACAACAACGCGAGTCAATCGCCGGGCCAGTTGGTGTGTTCGATAGTTCAACGGCTTTGCTGGCCGATTTACAGGTTGACTTGACATCAGCCGGTTTCACCCGTCCGACGGCGATTGTCATCGGTGCACTTGGGCGCGTGGGAACAGGGGCGGCCGATCTTTGCACACATATGGGCGTGCCTGTGACCAAATGGGATATGGCTGAAACCGCATCCGGCGGTCCATTCCCCCAAGTTTTACAGCATGATATTTTCCTAAATTGCATTCTGGCGCGACCAGGTACGCCTGTTTTTGTGCCCGCATCTGCCAAAACAGCGGCACGTCGTTTGACTGTGATCGGTGACATTGCATGCGACCCGGACAGCGACTTTTCCCCGATCAAGGTCTATGACCGCGTGACAACCTGGGACACACCTACACTGCGGGTTCATGACACTCCACCGCTTGATGTGACCGCGATCGACAATCTGCCATCCATGTTGCCAACAGAGGCGTCCGAGGATTACGCACAGCAGCTCTTGCCATCGCTTATGACACTCGGCACGTTGGATCAGGGCGTTTGGGTGCGCGCCAAAACGGATTTCGACAGACACAGCGCGGGGATTTGACAGATGACAGTTCATTGGTGCGGCACAGGGCTTTCGACTATTCCCGGTTTGCGACGTCTGATTGAAGCCGGGCGTGAAGTCACGGTGTGGAACCGCACGCTGGACAAAGCGCAAGATGCGGTTGGCGATCTGACAAACAGAATACAGCAATTTGATTTTGATGCGCTTGGTGCAGAATTGCAGCCCGGTGATATCGTAGTGTCGATGTTGCCCGGCGATATGCACGTCACACTGGCCCAGCTTTGCATCGAAAAGGGCGCGCATTTCGTATCCTCAAGCTATATCGCGCCTGAAATGCGTGCACTTGATGGTGCAGCAAAACAGGCAGGTGTTGCCTTGGTAAATGAAGTTGGGCTTGATCCTGGAATTGATCACTTGATGGCGCATTATCTGGTTGCGGATTACCGGGCATCGGTTGGATATAATGCCGAAAACCACCTGAGTTTCATCAGCTATTGTGGCGGTGTACCAAAGCACCCGAACAGTTTCCGATATAAATTCAGCTGGTCACCCGTGGGCGTCCTAAAAGCACTTCGGTCCCCTTCAAAATCCATCCGTGCCTATACTGAACTTGAGGTGAAACATCCCTGGGACGCCATGCACAGTTATAATGCGCCGCTGACACCCCCCGAAACCTTTGAGGTTTATCCAAACCGCGACAGCCTGCCGTTCATGGCCGATTATCATTTTGATCCCGCATGGACGGTCAAGGAATTTGTACGCGGGACACTGCGTCTGAACGGATGGGCCGATGCATGGCGCGATGTGTTTGACGAAGTGGACACAGCCACCGACGCACGCCTAAAGGAAATGTCTGATAAACTATGGGCAGACAATGCGTATGGCCCAGATGACCCCGACCGCATTGTTATGTGTGTCGCTTTGCAGGCCGAACAAAACGGGCAATCCGTTTACCACAAAACCTATGCAATGGATGCATGGGGTGACATACGCGGCACAGCGATGGCGCGGCTGGTATCAATACCTGTGTCATTGGCGGTTGAGGCCGTGATGGCCCACGAAATCGGTCCAGGTGTCAATGCTGCCCCCAGTGATCTGCGACTTGTGCAACGATGGTTAGGCGAAGTTAACCGACTTGCCCAGCATATGCAGGTGGTCAATCATATCTGATCAGGCGTTTATCCCGCCCACGTAAAAGTGCCAGATAAATTGGGTTCAAAAACACTACCGCGAAAATGCGGACCGAATAAGCCCTATACCGGCCAATGTGAACAAACCAGCGACGACGCCGTCGATCAATCGACGAAAACGACGATATCCTTTCATCACCTGTGATCGGGAAAATGCCAACGCATAGCCTGCGTAATTCAGAAAACCCAAGCCTATGCAGATCACTAAAGCGGTTACGATCTGGCCGGCCGCGTCGCCCTTGTCCATCCCCATCGAAAGTGCCGCCATCCATGCAACGACAGCCTTTGGGTTAGAAAGATTTAGAAATAGGCCGCGAATGAACCAGCGCCCGTTCGCATCGATTTTTTGCTCAATAGTGACTTTTTGAACTGCTGAGCGACCAGATTGATAAGCCAACCATAGCAAGTATACCCCACCAAGCAACTTAAGCGCGGTTAGCAAATAATTTGATCCCTGCAGCACGGCCCCCATACCGGTTGCAGCGACCAATCCCCAAGAAGCCAAGCCAAATGATAAGCCTAGACCAAATATCTGCCCATTTTTGCCGCCTGAACTCATTGACACGGTTGCCACAGCTATCGTTGCGGGACCTGGCGATACCGTCACGATAAAAAAGGCGCCTGCAATCGCAATCAATCCAGTTATGTCTATCATGTCCAAATCCCAAAAATTATCCTTCAGTTCGGGCAGGTTCTCAAAATATCCTTATCGCTTAATCATACTGTGCAGACAAATAAGAGACTTCAACAACAAAAATCAGAACTTACTTGCAACATTCGCTGCACAGATTAACACGCTTTCTTAACAGTCTGCCTCCGCCATCGAAATCGTCATTGGCATTGCAAGGGCGCATCTCTAATTTAAGCGCATGGATGCACTTTGCCGAAACTGTCTGCAGATTTTCGAAAACGGCGACCGCTGCCCCAACTGTGGCAGCCCGCGCGTATTACGTCATCCTGAACTGTTTTCGTTGTCGATCGCACACATGGATTGTGATGCATTCTACGCGTCAGTCGAAAAGCGCGACAATCCGGAATTGCGCGACAAACCCGTTATCATTGGGGGTGGACGACGCGGTGTGGTTTCGACGGCTTGCTATATTGCCCGCATTCGGGGTGTTCGCTCTGCCATGCCGATGTTCAAGGCGTTGAAGCTGTGTCCCGATGCCGTGGTCGTTCGGGGCAGTATAGATAAATACGTTCAGGTTTCGCGCCAGATCCGCATTATGATGGAAGAACTAACGCCTGCCATCGAACCCTTATCACTGGACGAGGCCTTTCTTGACCTCACAGGAACCGCCAAGCTGCACAATGCACCACCTGCCAAAATGCTGGCCGGTCTGACAAAACGCATGAAGGACGAGCTTGGCATAACCGGCTCCATTGGCCTGTCGCATAATAAGTTTTTAGCCAAAGTTGCCTCTGACCTGGATAAACCAAGTGGATTTTCGGTGATCGGCAAATCCGAAACAGCCGATTTTCTGAATGACAAACCCGTGGGTCTGATCTGGGGTGTTGGCCATTCTGGCAAAGCCAGTCTTGAAAAAGCAGGCATTCGGACGTTTGCAGATTTGCTGCGGTGGGACAAAAAAGATCTGCATGCGCGGTTTGGATCCATGGGCGACCGGCTTTGGTATCTTGCACGCGGCGAAGATCGGCGCAACGTTTCATCGCGGCGGCCAATCAAATCAATATCAAACGAAACGACGTTTCATGATGACACGGCTGATGTTGATATTCTTGACGGTCATATCTGGCGAATGGCTGAAAAAGTCAGCGCGCGCGCAAAAGCAAAACACTTGGCAGGTCGTGTTGTGACGCTAAAGCTGAAACGATCTGATCATTCGCTTTTGTCCAAACGTGTATCATTGCGAGATCCGACACAAATCGCTGACCGCATTTACCGCACAGGGCGCGAATTATTTGATCAGGTCAAAACCCACGGCTCTTACCGGCTTTTGGGCGTCGGTTTGTCAGATCTGACACCAGAAAGTCAGTTCGACACTCTGGGTGATCTTTTGGATCCAGAGGCCGTAAAACGCGCTGAAGCTGAGCGCGCAACAGACAAAATTCGCGAAAAATTCGGCAAGGATGCGATTGTTAAAGGGCGGGCTCTAAGATGATTCTTATTTTCATTGTCATTTAAGAGCCGATAAAAGATTGGCATAATCATCTGTCCAAACTGGTTTTTGATCCGCTTGCAACACATTCCATTGTTTCGTTTCAGACAGATGTTCGATCCATTCAGGATCACGGGATGCAACTACAACCACTGATGCAGTAGATCCGACTTCCCAATTCGCATTTGAGTCCGACAAATCCGACCGAATTGCAGCATGTATACCAAGTTTACCTGCAATTCGCGCAAGTGGGGGTGCGATATCGTAATATCGGTTTGAAATATGAAACACCAAAATACCATCTTCTGACAAACGTCTCAGGTATAGTTGAACCGCCTCAAGCGTAATCAGGTGAACCGGGATCGCATCGGAACTATAAGCATCCAGAACCAACACATCGAACAGCAGATCCTGATCATCAAGAACAATGCGTGCGTCCCCCAAATGTGTGGGTGCATCAGGTGCACAATGATGCATGAACGTAAACAGAGACGTATCGCGCGCAATCTGATCAACAGTCTTATCGATTTCATAAAAATGCCAATCCTGCCCAGTTTGTGCATAACAAGCCAGCGAACCGACACCAAGTCCGACAATCCCAATTGTTTCAGATGCCTTTCCCCGTTCAGATGTCAGCACCTGCGCCATAGGACTTTGGGGATGATAGTAAGACAGCGGTGTTGGATCAGCATCCATATCTGTCAAACGTTGTATGCCATGCAGCGTGGTACCGTTGCTGTAAAGCCTTGTATTTTCTTCGGTATTATCAACAACCGTATGTTTACCAAAAAAGCTACGGTCTTCGAAGACGGTTGGCTTTAGATCGACAGAAAAATTGATTAATATCAGAAATGAGACAGCTACAAAGACAACTGTCGGCTTTCGCCTTAGCAAAAACAGGACCAGCATAAAAATAGCCAGTAAGCCAAAGGATACTATTCTTTGCTGAATGTCCTTCAAAACAACGTACTGATAGAGACCACCTGCGAAAATAATAACTGCAATTACCATACCAACTAAAAACATCCATGGTTTCAGTTTGTTGCGGGTGAAAAGCAAAAGGGATGCTGCCAATAATGTTGACACCTGTCCTTCAATAACCGTGTCAAAAAAGGTTGGTGCAATAATCGAATTGAACAGGCCGCCCAATGCCCCGCCAACAGACATCGTGATATAGAATACTGTTAAATTTCCAGCAGATGGCCTGAGATTATACAGGAGTTTATGTGCATAAAACGCCACTATAAGAAGCAATGGCGCGAAGATCAGTGCAGTCACTGACGTCGAAATTAGGTTCATATATGGAATGAACAACATGCTCAGCACTGCTAGTGAAATAACAAAAAGTGTATTTGACAGATGATCACTGATCCATGTTCTGTTGCTAAAGGCCAGGACGAACGACAAAATGTAGATCGATAATGGGATCACCCAGACCAATGGAAAAGATCCAAGATCCGTACTGATTTTTGTTGTAATGGACAGCATCAGCGAAGATGGCACAAAGGCAATCAAGAGCCATATACCAATATCAGATATTGCTATTTTGTCTTCCCGTGTTGATGGTCCTTGCAAAGTTTCTGTTTTTTCATGCCGCGCCATCAAGCCGCAAATGATCAAAAATACTCCGAATAAAACAAATACGAATGACCAAATCACACTAATTTGTGAAATTCGCAGTAAAGGCTCTGCCAATAACGGAAACGAAAGCAAGGCGAGTAAAGACCCAAAATTACTAGCGCCATAAAGGAAATATGGATCATCTGCTGAGGGGCCGTTGGTGCGCGTATACCAGGCCTGAAGCAAAGGCGCATTGGCTGAAAGCATCGCAAACGGCACACCCACGCCAATAGCAAACAATATAAGTGTCTGCAGCGCTGTGGATTGTTCGGGATCATACAGCCAGTTGCTGCTGACGGCCAATGGCAAAAATGCAAGCGAAGCTGCCCAAAAAGCGCCATGTACAATCAATTGTATTTTCACCGGAAGTAACCGGGTAATTAAATGTGAATACACATAGCCTGCAATCAATACGACCTGGAAAAACAACATTGCAGTTGTCCAAACGCCAGATGCACCACCGATTTTAGGTAAAACAAGCTTTGCAAAAAGAGGTTGAACAAAAAATAGCAAAGCCGCGCTTAGAAAGATCGACACTGAAAACACAATCGGAGCAATCAGCTTTTGATCCATTGCCTTATCATTGCGTTCTGTTTCATGCGCCATGTTGATTGCTCCGCTTACCTGCAAGACTGACTTTACGCCTGTTGGTTAGAACGACTTTACGGCAAAATTTTGTATTCAACAAAACATACAAAATGAAAACACCGCCTGTTGCCAGACGGTGCTTCAAATTTCAGAATGTCAAAACAGATTAGCCCTGACGTGCCTTGAAACGGCGTTGTGTTTTGTTGATTACATAAACACGGCCCTTACGGCGCACAACGCGGCAATCGCGGTGACGCTGCTTGAGCGAGCGGAGTGAATTTCTGACCTTCATGGTCCTCTCCTTTTATCGCGGCGCGTCCCTGCGCCATTGGGTTTCTATTCATGGTGGGCACTACTGGGATCGAACCAGTGACCCCTTCGATGTCAACGAAGTGCTCTACCGCTGAGCTAAGCGCCCACGCCCATTTGCAAACCCCTGCGCCCAAAATAAATCAGACGCGGGAAATCCGCGCCGGGTGCTGGGTCTATAAAAGGAGTCGCTGACAGGATCAAGGGCTTTTGAACATCAATAAAATCAGTCTATGATATAAGTATAAAGGAGCAGAAATGTCGAACGCCGCGTATTCACTGGATTTGCCGCAAAAACGCACAACCAGCGTTGTTTTTGCATCGCCGCATAGTGGGCGCGATTATTCTGACGTATTTCTAAATCAAACTGTTCTAGACAAAAAAACAATCCGCAGCTCTGAAGATGCGTTTGTTGATAAGTTATTCGTAGCAGCCCCCCGTTTTGGCGCACCCCTTTTACGTGCAGGCGCACCCAGAGCGTTCGTTGACCTGAACCGCAGTGCCGATGAACTTGATCCTGCTTTGATCGAAGGGGTCGGCAAAGTCAGTCATAACCCTCGAGTAGCTTCAGGTCTTGGGGTCATTCCAAGGGTCGTCGCAAATGGGCGTGCGATTTATCGCGGCAAGATGTCCTGGCAGCGTGCGCAGGACCGCATTACACATATATGGCACCCCTATCATGCGCGACTGCAGCAACTTTTGACGGAAAATCACAATCAGTTTGGCGAAGCGATTTTGATAGACTGTCATTCCATGCCGCATGAAGCGATTGAATCAATTGCAAAATCTGCAGTCAAAAAGCCCCAGATTGTCCTGGGCGATCGTTTTGGCGCCGCCGCAAACAGCGACGTTATGGATCGTGTCGAGCAGGCTTTCACAAAAGTTGGGCTGAATGTTGTGCGCAACACGCCATTTGCCGGTGCCTATATTGCACAAACCTACGGCAGGCCCTCGCGACGTCAGCATGTCATCCAGATCGAAATTGATCGTGCGCTTTATATGGATGAGAAAACCATTTTGCCCCGGCGCGATTTTGAAACGTTTCGCAAGCTGATTACCGGCGCAATTGCCGACATTACACAGATCGGTCAGGTCAAGCTTCCGATGGCTGCTGAATAATACCCACACTGACCGACGGAAACGCTGCGCATCCACGTAACACTATTGTAGGTTGGCCTTTTTTGGATCAAGCCTATGCTTATTGGTAAGTTATCCAAGGTATGTCTTAGCGATGCGCTTTTTAGTTCGAAGCCTTATTGGCCTTTTTTTATTATCTCTTACGGTAGGTTTTTTGGGCCTTGCCGCTTTTTCGATGTTTTCTGCGATTCAAACACGTTTGTCCGATGAACCCGATGCAAGGCCTGCGCGCGAACGTGTATTCGCGGTCAATACAATAACCGTCACACCCAAAACGCTGATCCCTGAAATGACCGTTTTTGGTGAAGTCCAAAGTCGCCGCACCCTAGAGCTACGGTCCGCTGTTGCAGGTACTTTGGTCGAACTGGCGAGTGAATTTGAAGAAGGCGGTCAAGTTAAAAACGGCCAACTTCTGGCCCAGATTGATCCGGCCGACATGCAGTCTGCGCTTGACCGTGCCAAGGCCGATATCCTGCAAGCCGAAGCAGAAGTGCGCGATGCTGACCGTGCCTTACAACTGGCCCGAGATGAACTCGCGGTTGCCGAAGAACAAAACCTGTTACGACAACGTGCATTTGTGCGACAACAGGATTTGCGCGAACGCGGTGTGGGCACAGACGCAAGTGTTGAGATCGCTGAACTTGAAGCCTCAAGCGCGCGCCAGTCTGTGGTGGCTCGCAGACAATCCCTGGCCCAGGCCGAGGCGCGCTTGGATCAATCGAAAACAGCACTTTTGCGGGAACAGATTGATCTGGCCGAAGCGGAACGCCGACTGGCCGACACCAATATCTATGCTGCATTCACGGGGACACTAAGCGATGTATCAGCTGTTCAGGGCGCACGTATCACATCTGGTGAACAACTGGCGCGGTTGGTTGACCCAGACCAGCTTGAGGTGCGGTTTCGATTGTCGACAGCGCAATATGCCCGGCTTTTGGATCAAAACGGTGGTTTGCAGCAGGTTCCGGTCAATGTAACCTTGGATGTCCTGGGATTTGACCATATTGCCCAAGGTATGGTCACACGCGAAAGTGCCGCAGTGGGCGAAGGCCAGACCGGGCGGCTGTTGTTTGCTACACTTGATCAACCCTTGGGCTTCAAGCCCGGTGACTTTGTCACAGTGCGCATTGCAGAACCCGCTTTGGATAATGTCGTCAAACTGCCTTCGGCAGCTGTCGGCGCGGATCAGACGGTTCTTGTTTTGGACGATGATGATCGGCTTGAGGTGTCGCAAGTTCAATTGATGCGCAGGCAAGACAATGATGTGATTGTTACCGCCCCGACCTTGGCAGGTCGTGACATTGTTGCGGAACGCACACCTTTGCTTGGTGCGGGCATCAAGGTCAGACGTCTTAATGACAATACAAGTGATGTCGTGGAAATGCTGATGTTAAGCCCCGAACGTCGTACCAAACTAATAACTTTTGTCGAAGAAAATGACAGTATGCCTGATGCCGCAAAAGCGCGCATTCTTGGACAGTTAAAACAAGATCAGGTCCCTGCCAGTGTCGTAACACGTCTTGAAAGCCGGATGGGCAGCTAGGGATGGCACGTCTTATCCCTCCTTCTACCAGTGGCATCCTAAGCTATTTCACACGCCACAAAACTGCCGCCAATTTGCTGTTGGTTCTAATGATTGTCTTGGGCTTGGCAGCCTTTCCGCGGATGCGCGCACAGTTCTTTCCCGATGTCATCATAGATCAGGTCACCGTGTCAGTCGCGTGGGATGGCGCAGGTGCGGAAGATGTGGATACAGCCATTATTCAGGTGCTAGAACCTGCGCTTTTGTCGATTGAAGGGGTTGAAAACGCCTATTCTGAATCTCGTGAAGGTTTCGGGTCCATCACTTTGGAATTTGAACCGAACTGGGATATGTCGCGTGCCGCTGATGACGTGCAAGTGTCCGTCGATGCCACAAACAATCTGCCCGATGAAGCAGAAGACCCAAACGTACGGCGTGGTGCATGGCGCGACAGGGTGACAGATGTTGTTATCACCGGTCCTGTGGGTGTTGATCAACTAGGGCGTTTTGCAGATGAATTTGTCACACGACTGTTCAACGCAGGCGTCACACGCACATCAATCCGTGGCATCGCCGCGCCCGAGACCGTGGTTGAGGTTACGTCGGACTCACTTATTCGGCACAATGTCACAATAGCAGAAATTGCCGAAGCCATTGCAGGCGAAGCCGATGCAGACCCAGCCGGTGATGTGTCGGGCATTGACAGCCGCGTGCGGACGGGCATTGCCAAACGCAGCGCAGATGAAATCGCGGCAATTGTTTTGCGATCTGATCAGGACGGTCGCCCGCTGACTGTTGGTGATGTTGCCCAGGTTCGTGTCGAAGGGATCAATCGTGAACGCGCCTATTTCGTGGGCGATGATCCTGCAATTTCAATTCGCGTAGATCGGTCCGACAGGGGGGATGCCATTGATATTCAGGCACAGGTTCAGGATGTCGCAGATACACTGGCCCTAAGCCTGCCCCAAGGTGTGCAGATCAAACTGATCCGGGCCCGCGCCGAACAGATCAGTGGACGGCTGAATATTCTTTTGGATAATGCACTTATGGGATTAGGGCTTGTTCTTGCGCTGTTGTTTTTGTTCCTGAATGCACGCACGGCTTTTTGGGTGGCAGCTGGTATTCCAGTGGCCTTACTGGCCGCGATTGCGCTGATGTATGCTGCAGGTCTGACCATCAACATGGTGTCACTGTTCGCGCTGATCATCACACTTGGGATTGTCGTGGATGACGCAATTGTTGTGGGTGAACATGCCGATTTTCGTAGCAGACGGTTGGGCGAACCCCCCGTTGTCGCAGCTGAAAACGCCGCAAAGCGGATGGCGGCCCCTGTGTTTTCCGCGACTCTGACCACAGTCATTGCTTTTTTTGGTCTTGTTGCCGTTGGTGGCCGTTTTGGCGATCTGATTGCAGATATTCCTTTCACAGTGATCGTGGTGCTAATTGCATCGCTTGTTGAGTGTTTTTTGATATTGCCTCATCACATGCAAAGCGCACTAAGGGTCAAGCCTGTGATAGGGTTCAAACCCATGCGCGCCTTATTGGGTTTGCTTGGCGTTCAGGTCTTATTAATAGCCCTTGGTGGGCTGATGTGGATACTTGTCGCAATGACTATCCTATGGTTCAGCCAAGCTGATGTTGTTTTCGATATCTTGGTCAGCACGTCCGTCTTCGCTTTTTTCTTCTCTGCTGTACCGTGTGCTGCCCTGGTGTTGTACTTTTTGACACCGGGCGAAAAACGTCGGGTCATGTGGGTCTATCTGTCAAAACATGGCATCGATAGCGTGTCCAAAATAGTGAACATTGGCTTTAGTTGGTTTCGCGACAATGCATTCCGTCCGTTGATGGGCTTTGTTGTAATAGGCCGATATCCAGTGATGGCAGCGGTTATCTTTCTTTTGGCTTGGAACGTAAGCCTTTTGGTGGGTGGCGATGTGCAATGGCGTTTCTTCAACGCGCCCGAACGCGGATCCGTCACCGGCAATTTCGCCATGGCACCCGGGGCAACGCGCGAGGATTCACTGGAACAAATGCGTGACTTACAACGCAGCGTCGAAGAACTTGGCGCCGAATACGAAGAACGCTATGGCCTGAACCCGCTTGATTTTGTCATGGCGGAAATCGGTGGTAATTCCGGGCGCGGTCTGGCTGGGGCTTCGAATAAAGACCCCGATCAGCTTGGCGGTATTTCCATTGAATTGATCGATCCCGATCTGCGCCCCTATTCGTCGTTTGCCTTTGTTGGCGAACTGCAAGAGGTCGTTCGACAGCATCCCATGGCCGAAACTGTCAGCTTTCGCGGATGGCGATCGGGGCCAGGCGGCGATGCGATATCTATTCACTTCTATGGGGCGGACGCACAAACCCTGAAATCCGCATCCGAGACATTGCAACAGGCGCTTTTGCAATTCCCGGAAGTTTCGGCAGTGCAGGATAATCTGGCCTATGACAAAGAAGAATTGGTGTTGGATCTGACGCCGCAAGGTCAGGCATTGGGCTTCACAATTGATGGCCTGGGCCGTGTTTTGCGCAATCGGTTGAACGGGATTGAAGCTGCCACCTATCCAGATGGCCCGCGATCAGCCGCAATTCGGGTCGAACTACCTGATGATGAACTGACCGCTGATTTTCTGGATCGGATGCAGTTGCGTACACCCGCAGGCGAATATGTTCCGCTGGCCGATATTGTGACCGTACAGCGCCAATCTGGCTTTTCAACCGTGCGGCGCGAAAACGGTATTCAACTGATATCGGTCACTGGCGATCTGTCCGAAGACGACCCGGCCCGTGCAGAAGAGATCATGCAAATCCTGGAAGATGAGTTGCTTCCAAATATCGCAGGACAATATCAGATCGAATTCCTACTGACAGGCCTTAGCGAACAGGAAGATGAATTTCTGAATGATGCCACCCTTGGTCTGATGCTTAGCTTATTGGGTATTTATTTGACTTTGGCCTGGATTTTTTCCAGTTGGAGCCGCCCTGCTGTGGTCATGGCGATCATCCCATTTGGCTTGGTCGGGACAATATGGGGCCATTACGCATGGGATGTGCCATTAAGCATGTTCAGCATCGTAGGCCTGATCGGAATGACGGGCATTATCATCAACGACTCAATCGTTTTGGTGACGACAATTGACGAATATTCCAAAGACCGTGGCATTATCCCCGCAATCATTGATGGCGCCTGCGATCGGTTGCGCCCTGTGCTGCTGACCACGCTGACAACTGTCTTGGGCCTGTCACCGCTGCTGTTTGAACAGTCCACGCAGGCACAGTTTCTAAAGCCAACAGTTATTACGTTAGTTTACGGGCTGGGCTTCGGAATGCTTTTGGTATTGCTGGTCGTCCCTGCGCTGATGGCAATGCAATTGGATATTTCCAAGCAGATCACAGGTCTGCGCCGTGCATTGCGTCATCCGGTCAAATCCGGCGATGTTGGATTGGTGTCAATTGTTGCAAGCACAAGCATCGCGATATTGTTTACCATGATATTTCTGCCGCTTTTCGTTACTGGTGATATTTGGACAGCTCTTCCTGATCCGGGCTTCAGCAACCCTGCGATCAGTGCATTTGTGCTGTTCATATCTGGCTCTGCGATTTTGACGCTGCTTAGCTTTATTGCAGCATCTATCAGGATTATACTGCGTCAAAAAATCTAACAAAATATCAGGTTTCAGAAGCGGGTGTTCTTATAAAAGCTGTTTATGTCAGCTTTCAATCAGGGTCGATAAATCTGTCATGTGATATAACTGCGATCGGAGTAAGCTCGACTAAGAAGTCTTTATGGCCAAGCCCGGCAACCATAACTGATGTAGATACAGGCTCACTGCCTGGATGAAAAAATTCTGCCCGTACTTTTTGTATATGCTTAAGCTGGCTTCGGTCCGTAAAATAGGTCGTTATTGAAATAACATCTGACAGGTTGCCACCAATCTCATGCAGTAAAAATTGAATATTGCGAAAACACTGTCTTGCTTGCTTTTCAACATCCCCAAGGCCAATGATCTCTTCATCGGCACTCCACGCAACCTGACCTGTCAAGTGCACCACAATCCCCTTTGGCTGAATAACCCCCATCTGAAAGCCTCGTCCCCGAGCGCCCCAAACTTTTTCTGTTTCAAAGCCTTTGGGCATTTGCGACCCCCTTCTTAATCAAGGCTACAAGCTATCATTAAATACGGCTGATTATCAAAATTTCTTATTTGCCTGATCCTTATTTTGCCTATAGCCTCAATTGCATAATGAAATAAATTTCTGCATAGTGGAAATGGGAGGAGATAGAAATGGGATGCTTTAAGGCATTATGCGCGGCTGCGTTTGTGGCGGGCGCAAGCAACTTTGCGATAGCAGAAACAGTATTAATCCACGGCGAAGCGGGTCCAAACCGCGGCGCACGGGCGGCGGCTTTGCAATGGTTCGCAGATGAAGTCGCTGAAAGATCAGCAGGTGATATGCGTATCGACATTCAATGGGGTGGTGCATTGTTCAAGGCGCAAGCGGCATTGCAGTCGGTCCGTGACGGCGTGGCAGATATGGGCACGGTCATTGCCGTTTATTATCCACAAGAACTAGTTGGATACGGCATTGCCGATCTGCCTCTTGATAACCCTGATGCTTGGGTTGGCATGCGCGCCACGGATGAATTAATGCGCAATTCCGACGTCATCGCACAAGATCTTGCCAACAAAGGTCTTGTCTATATCGGCACTTTCACGACCTCGGCCGTACATATTGGCTGTAAAGATGCAGCCATACGCAGCGTCAGCGACATCGACGGACTGAAAGTTCGTGGAACGGGCGCTTATGGCAAGGTGTTTGGCGAACTGGGCGCAAATATGGTCAACATGTCAATTTACGAGGCATATCAGGGGCTTGATACCGGCCTAATCGACTGTTCCCAAGGCTATAGCTATGCCGTCAGCGCGCTGAAACAAGCTGAGGTCATGGACAGCTACACCCTGCTGGATTGGGGCCAGGTTGGCGGTGTGGGCATCTTTATGAATGCCGACATCCACGCGGATCTTAGTGAAGAACAGAAGGCACTATTGGCTGAAGTTGGCATTGATATGGCCAATGAGTTCGGGCGTTTGATCACTGAAGCAAATGCAAAAGCCATCGAAAGCATGAAGACCCAAGGCGTCGAAGTGATCGAGCTGCCGCAGGAAGATCGTGCCAAACTGGTTGCGGCGGGCGCACCCTATATCGGGCAATGGACGGAAACCGCAAAACGCGTTGGTCTGCCGGGCGAAGATCTGCTTGCTGAATACCAAGCGTTGATCACCAAATACACGGCAGAGCGTGACGATGCAGGATACCCATGGGCGCGCAGTCAATAAATGCTGGCCCGGCTTGAAAACATCCTTTGGGGTCTAAGTGCGGCGGCAATCATCGCACTTGGACTTCTGATCGGCGCAAATGTTTTTCTGCGCGAAGTGTTTGGATCACAAGTCCCTGATTCCGTCACCATCGTCCGCGAACTTATGGTGGCCGCTATTCTTTTGCCACTTGCCGCGGCCACGGCTGCGCGGTCCCATGTCGCGGTCGAATTTATCTCAAACCGGTTCAATGCCAAAGTCCGGTCTTGGTGTATCGTATTCGGGTCAATCGTTGGGCTTATGGCTTTAACGCCACTGCTTTTTGCAGGTTGGCGCGAACTGTCAAGCACTTGGCAATCCGGCAGCTTTTTTTACGGTGATCTGAATTTGCCCCGCTGGCCAGGGCGCGCGTTGTTTCTGTTGGGCATCGGTGTTTGTTTTCTGCGTCTGTCAGAACTGGTGATCCGCGACACACTTACGCTGTTGCGTGGTGGTATCATTGACGTGACCCGCAACCAAACCGAGGCCGAATAATGGACCCTACACTAATTGGTCTGATCGCATTTGGGGCCGTCCTTGTACTGCTTGCGATCCGTGTGCCAATTGCATTTGCTTTGGCCGCCGTGGCCACCGTATCGGCCTTTATGATCTATGCTTTTCGCACGGGCACTTTCATGCCAGATCGCGCGATACGGCCAACATCTTCTATGGTGTTTTCCAACGCATTTGATCTGGTTCATTCCTATGAATTGTCCATGATCCCGCTTTTCGTGGCTTTGGGTCACATTGCATATCGCAGCGAAATCACGACAAAAATCTATTATGCCGCCAAAGTCTGGCTGGCCAGTCTGCCAGGGGGTGTCGCCATGGCTTCGGTCATGGGGTGCGGTGGATTTTCAGCAATTACCGGATCATCAATCGCCTGCGCATCAACGATGGGGCGCATTTGTGTGCCAGAGATGCTGAAGATGGGGTATGATCCACGTTTGGCGACCTCAAGCGTTGCAGCGGGCGGCACGCTTGGATCATTGATCCCACCATCGGTTTTGTTCATCATCTATGGTATTTTCACCGAAACCTCGATCAATAGCCTGTTTATGGCGGGTGTTTTGCCAGGACTACTGACATTGGCAGGCTTCATTCTGGTGATTGCAGTCTGGGTCTGGCGAAACCCCGCAATCGCACCGGTCAGCGAACAACGGGTCAGCCATAGTGAACGCATGGCTGCCGCACGCGCCGCTTGGCCTGCCGTTTTGCTGTTTGTGATCATTGTCGGCGGCATCTATGGCGGCATCTTCACCGCGACCGAGGCCGCAGCCGTTTCCGTATGTGCCACCACTGCCATCGGATTTGCGCAACGCAAACTAACCTTTAAAGCCCTGTGGGAAAGCGTCAAAGAAACCTGCATCCAGACGGCAGCAATTTTCTTTATCGCCATGGGAGCCAAGATATTTGTGGCCTTTATTGCCCTGACCGGCGTCGCCCCAATGATCGTGAATGCCGTGACCGATATTGGCCCGTCTGTGGTCGTGTTAATGATCTGTATTGCACTGATCTACCTGCTGCTTGGCATGTTTCTGGACCCAATCGGCATCATGGTTCTGACGCTTCCGCTGATGATACCGCTGGTCGAAAGCTATGGTCTGAATCTGATCTGGTTTGGCGTCGTTGTGATCAAACTGCTTGAGATCGGGCTGATCACACCGCCCGTTGGGCTGAATGTCTTTGTCATCTCGAACGTGGTTGGGCGACAGGCCCCGATTGACCAGATATTCGCAGGCATCGCACGATTCTTAAGCGTCGATGTGATCGTTTTGTTGTTGATCATGGCGTTCCCCATAATCTCACTTCTGTTGCCGATGGGTATGCGATGACCAAGCCTGAAACAGATCGACGGTTTGCCAATACATTGGCGCGGGGTCTTAGCCTACTGCGTGCGTTTCGTGCCAGCGATGACGGTCTCACCCATTCGGAATTGGCCGAAAGGACGGGATTGCCCAACAGCACCGTATCGCGGTTAACATTTACCCTAAGCGAATTGGGGTTTCTAAGCCACGCAGGGCGCATGAACCGCTATCGACTGGGACCAGCAGCCTTGGCTTTGGGGAATGTAGCAGCAGCATCGGTGTCCTTTGTTGAGGTCGGTCACCAAATTTTGCAAGATCTCGCAGATCAAACCGGAACATTGGTATCACTGGCGGTGCGTGACGGCGAAAAGGTTATGCTGGCCAAAACCTGGCGCCCGGTTGGCGCAGCCTCAATCTGGCTGGAACCCGGGCACAGGATACCTGTTTTCGGATCTTCATCTGGCCGGGCCATTGTGGCGGCACTGGACGACACCCGATTTCAGGCGATGAACCCAAGTGACGCGCTTTGCAACTTTCGAAGCCATGGATACGACCAGTTGATTGCACAGGGTTTTACGATTGCCCCGCCCGAGACGCGATATTCCACAACAGTCAACGCCGTTGCTGTACCGTTTCATGCACAAGAATTCGGCGAACCCGTTGCCTTTTCCTGCGGCGCTTTGCCCGAAGCACTGACAGACGACCGGATGTGCAATGACGTGGGGCCAGCACTGCGTGACTCGGTACGCGAATTAGAACGGATCACCGGGCGTAGCCCCGCACTGGTCAGACGAGGATAAACGAATATGACGGCCGTACGCTATGAACTTATCGATAACATCGCACTTCTGACGATCCAAAACCCACCCGTGAATGCGGCATCCCATGCCGTGCGCGCAGCCTTGCTGAATGGATTGGAAAAAGCGGAACGCGAAGCCAAAGCAGCTGTAATTCTGGGGGACGGGCGCACCTTTGTTGCGGGTGCGGATATAAACGAATTTGGCAAACCGCCGATGGCTCCGATCCTGCCAGACGCCTGTAATCGTATTGAGGCCAGTTCTCTGCCAGTGATCGCAGCCCTGCATGGAACAGCACTTGGGGGTGGTTTGGAATTGGCTTTGTCCGCGCATTACCGCGTTGCCGTGCCCGATACCAAAGTTGGCCTGCCCGAGGTTACTTTGGGCATTATGCCAGGTGCTGGCGGAACACAGCGTCTGCCACGCCTAACCGGTGCTGAAGCCGCACTGAAGATCATCACTACTGGCCGCCCAATTAGCGCAGACGAAGCCCTTAAGCTGAGCATTCTAGACAAAATTGAAAATGGCAACCCACGCGAAATTGGCCTGCAATATGCGCAGGCCATTTTGAACGACGGCAAAGGCCCACGCCCCATATCAGCGATGCCATCGCCCACAACGATTGATTTCGACAGCTGGCACGCTGCAGCCTTAGCCAAAGGAAAAGGCCAAATCGCCGCCGCAACAGCCGTTCGCGCCGTTCAAACCGCCTGCGAATTACCATTTTTCGACGGTCTTAAGCGCGAACGCGAATTATTCAGCAATCTTATGGCATCGCCACAACGACAAGGGCTAATCCATGCCTTTTTTGCGGAACGCGCCGTTTCAAAACTGCCTGAGTTAGAAGGTGTTGCATCACGGGACATCAAACAGATTGGCGTGATAGGCGGCGGGACAATGGGCGCAGGAATTGCAACGGCCAGCCTGTTGTCTGGCTTTCAGGTTGTTTTGGTCGAACGGGATGAAAACGCCGCACAAAAAGCCCGATCCACGGTCGAAAAAATGCTGGATGGCGCAGTGCAGCGCGGCAAACTTAGCCCTGAGACGCACGCAAAAATCACACAGGACGCATTTACCACGGCAAGTGATTATACCGCAATTTCAACCGCAGATATGATTATTGAAGCGGTCTTTGAAAACATGGGTGTCAAGCGTGACGTCTTCGCCGCCCTTGACAAAACAGCAAAGCCTGGCGCGGTTCTAGCCAGCAATACCTCTTATCTGGATATCAACGAAATTGCATCATCGACCAAGCGGCCAAAGGATGTGATCGGGTTGCATTTCTTTTCCCCCGCCCATGTCATGAAACTGCTTGAGATCGTCGTGGCCGATGCAACTGCCCCTGACGTAACGGCCACTGGGTTTGCCTTGGCCAAGCGGTTGCGCAAAGTGGCAGTACGTGCAGGCGTGTGTGACGGATTTATTGGCAACCGCATTTTGGCGCATTATCGCATGGCAGTGGATAACATGGTGCTGGACGGGGCATCACCCTATCAAGTGGACCGCGCGCTGACTGACTTTGGCATGGCTATGGGCCCTTATGCGGTGTCGGATCTGGCAGGTCTGGATATTGGCTGGGCCACCCGCAAACGCAAAGCACCGAACCGTGATCCGCGCGAACGCGTGCCGAGCTTTGCAGACAGGCTATGCGAACTGGGCCGGTTTGGGCGCAAAACGGGGCGCGGATATTATATCTATCCTAATCAAAAAGAAGACCCCGAGGTTTTGCAGATCATCTCAGAAGAGCGCGCAGATCAGGGGATAACACCTCGCGATTTTACAGATGACGAAATCCAACGCCGTTTCATGGCCGCGATGGTGAATGAAGCCGCCCGCGTCGTCGAAGACGGTATCGCACGGCGTCCGTTGGACGTGGATGTAACCATGTTGTTTGGCTATGGCTTCCCGCGTTGGCGCGGCGGGCCAATGAAATGGGCTGACATGCAAGGTTTGGATACGGTCTTGCACAACATCCATACATTTGCACAAGACGACGACTGGTTCTGGCAACCCGCCCCACTTTTGGAAAAACTTGTAACCCAAGGGCGCACTTTCGATGATCTGAACAAAAAGGCCGCATTATGAAACAAGCTGTCATCGTCTCAGCCGTCCGTACAGGACTGGCAAAATCACACCGCGGATCTTTGAACCGCACGCACGGTGCGACCATGGGCGGACATGTAATCCGCGCCGCCGTAGATCGTGCTGGTATCAATCCAGACCTGATCGAAGACTGTGTCTTTGGATGCGGCTATCCCGAAGGATACACCGGCCGAAATATCGCACGCCAAAGTGCCATTCGCGCAGGGCTTCCGGTGGCCGTGGGAGGCATGACCGTGAACCGATTTTGTGCCTCGGGCTTGCAGGCGATTGCGATGGCAGGTCATGCGATTGCTGTGGACGGCGCACAGACCATGATTGCAGGCGGCGTCGAAAATATATCCTTGACGCAACCGCCCCCTGTCGATCCGCGCGAACCCTGGATTGCAGACAACAAGCCTGACCTGTATCTGCCAATGATTGATACAGCCGATAATGTTGCCGAACGCTATGGCATCAGCCGCGACGCACAGGATGAATATGCGCTTCGAAGTCAAACGCGTATCGCAGCAGCACAAAACTCTGGGTTTTTCAAAGATGAAATTGTGCCGATGAACGCGACCATGGCGCAGAAAGATCGCGAAACAGGTGACATGACAGAGGTTGATGTTACGCTGAACAGCGATGAATGCAATCGCCCGAACACAACGCTGGAAGGGTTGACCAAACTGACCCCTGTTAAGGGCGATGGCAAATTCATAACCGCCGGAAATGCCAGTCAATTATCTGATGGGGCGGCCGCTGTTGTCATGATGGATGCAGATCTCGCTGAAAAGGCAGGGATCGAACCGATGGGCGCATTTCGTGGGTTTGCCGTTGCGGGCTGTGAACCAGATGAAATGGGGATCGGCCCGGTTTTTGCCGTGCCTCGTCTGTTGGAACGCAACGGGCTTACCGTTAACGATATCGATCTATGGGAACTGAACGAAGCCTTCGCCTCGCAAGCGTTGTATTGCCGCGACAAGCTGGGAATTGATGATGCGATTTGCAATGTGAATGGCGGATCAATCGCAATCGGACACCCTTTTGGCATGACCGGCGCCCGGATGGTCGGGCATCTTCTGCGCGAAGGCAAACGACGCGGTGCAAAACTGGGCGTTGTCACCATGTGTGTGGGCGGCGGAATGGGCGCTGCCGGACTGTTTGAAATTTTCTGAAAGGCCAACTGATGGATCTGAATTATACCCCCGAAGAAGACGCCTTTCGTGCAGAGGTCAAAGCCTTTCTGGCCGAAAAGCTAACGCCCGATCTGGCCAACAAAGTTGCGCAAGGCCGCGAACTGACAAAGCAAGATCATGACCATTGGCACGCCACCCTGAATGCGCGCGGTTGGCTGGCTGGAAACTGGCCCGCTGAATATGGTGGGGCAGCCTGGGATGCGGTGCAGCGCCATATTTTCGAAGAAGAGTGCGCCATGGCCAATGCGCCGCGCATTGTACCCTTTGGTTTGGCCATGCTTGGGCCTGTCTTGCAAAAATTCGGGAATGATGCGCAAAAAAAACATTGGTTGCCGCGCATCCTAAATGGCGATGACTGGTGGTGCCAGGGTTATTCAGAACCGGGGGCCGGATCAGATTTGGCGTCCCTGAAAACACGTGCGGTGCGGGACGGTGACCATTACATCGTCAATGGGCAGAAAACTTGGACAACCCTGGGTCAGCACGCAAACATGATCTTTTGTTTGGTGCGCACGAACCCCGATGTCAAAGCACAAGAAGGTATCAGTTTTCTGTTAATCGATATGAATACAGCGGGGGTCGAGGTACGCCCGATTGTGCTTCTGGACGGATCAGCCGAGGTGAACGAGGTCTGGCTGACCAACGTGCGTGTCCCTGTTGAAAACCTGGTAGGCGACGAAAACAAAGGCTGGACCTATGCAAAATATCTGCTGACCCATGAACGCACAAACATTGCAGGTGTTGGTTTTTCGACTGCGGGGCTTGAAGCCGTCAAACGGATTGCACGCACTGAAATGGCTGGCGGACGTCCGTTGATCGAAAATCCCTTTTTTGCAGCACGGCTGGCACAAGTTGAAATTGACCTGATGGCAATGGCTGCAACCAATTTGCGCGTGATCTCACAAGCGGCCAGTGGGCAGGCCCCCGGCGTCGAAAGTTCAATGTTAAAAGTCAAAGGCACGCTGATCCGGCAAGAAATTAATGATCTGGCACGGCGTGCCGCCGGCCCCTATGCGCTGCCTTTCGCAAGCGAAGCGATGGAGGAGACCAACGATGCCATCGGCCCGGATTATGCGGCAACCGTCACAACGCGATACCTGAACAATCGCAAACTATCGATCTATGGTGGGTCAAACGAAGTGCAGCGACAGATCATCGCAAAAACCGCATTGGGGGCCATGCGATGAATTTTGAACTGACTGAAGAACGCCAAATGCTGCAAGATACGCTGCGCCGATTTCTGCGTACTTGTTATACAACAGAATTTCGCAACGGGGTGATTGCATCGGATCAGGGGTACAGCCCCAAGATATGGACTGATCTTGCCGAACTTGGCGTTATCGGCGCTTTGTTTAACGAAGATCAGGGCGGGTTCGGCGGTACAGGTTTTGATATCGCCACCGTGTTCGAAGAACTGGGTCGTGCTGGTGTGGTTGAACCTTTTCTTGAAACTGGTCTTTTGGCCGGACGGCTGCTGAACCAGCAAGACATGATTGACCAGATTATCGCTGGCCAGTTGCAGCTGGCATTTGCACACGCCGAACCCAACAGCCGCTATGATCTGAACGATGTATCGACGCTAGCGACCATGTTAGCTAATAAAATTGTGCTGAACGGGCGCAAAGCTGTGGTTGCAAATGCCGAAGCGGCTGATTATCTAATCATTTCTGCGCGCGAAAGCGGTGATGATATATCGTTTTTTCTTGTCCCTCGCGATACTAAGGGAATGAAATTACAAGGCTATCCCATGACAGATGGCGGTCGCGCAGCCGAAGTTATTCTAGACGATGTCACAATTGATGTCACATCACGTATCGGCATTCCTGGACAGGCGTTAAACCAAATCGAAACTACAATAGCCGCCGCAACAGTTGCGCTATGCGCCGAGGCTTTGGGTTTGATGGAAACCGCAATTCAGCTGACCATTGATTACCTTGGCACACGAAAGCAATTCGGCAAACCCATCGGCAGCTTTCAAGCGCTTCAGCATCGCATGGCAGATATGCTGATCGAACTGGAACAGGTGCGTTCCATCGTTATTTTAGCTGCTGGCCATCTGGAAACTGCGCCAAATATCCGTGATCGCTATGTCAGTGCGGCCAAAAATCTGATCGGTCGCGTGGGGCGTCTGGTGGCTGAGGAAAGCATTCAAATGCATGGTGGCATCGCAATGACAGAAGAATACGAACTGGCCCATATCGCCAAGCGGATCATTATGATTGATCATAAATTAGGGGATACGGATTACCATCTGGAGCGTTTCATTGCCCTCAGTGCCTGATCCCAACCTGATCCGAAATGAAACTGGCCCCCAACGCACCATTGGTTATGTTCTGGATGTTGGGCAAACAGACAAACGCGCGCGATGTTGGCTGGATCTGACCCCGGATCATATGAACCGACATGGCGTTTTGCATGGCGGCATCGCGGCCACGCTGCTGGACAGCGCAAGTGGGGCTACGGGCAGTTTAACAGTTGATCCGGCAGGGCGCGCACCTTTTCTGACCATCTCACTTAATACGCAATTCGTGGCACCTGTCAGTGCAGGGCGTGTGACAGCAACCGGAACAATCACTGGGGGCGGGCGCAGTATTCTTTTCATCAGCGCCCAGCTTATGGATGATCAGGATCGTCTGATCGCCAGCTCAACCGGCGTGTTCAAACGCGTACCGCTTCAACCCAAGGAAGGCCGCTGATGCAGATGATCTGCGATTATCTAGACGACACTGTTCTGCGCTGGCCCGACACCTTGGCCATTCTTGATAGTGACGGGCGCCGCTGGACCTATTCCGATCTGCAAACAGCCGTTACAATGGCTGCAAAGCTGCTGACGGAGAATGGTGTCACTCGTGGTGACCGGGTTTTAATCGTCGCAGAAAACTGCGCTGAAACCGTTGCTTTTCTTTTTGCCTCTATCCGGGCCGGTGCCTGGGCCGTGCCCGTGAATGCGCGCCAGACCCCAAGCGAAATCGCCCGTATCCTTGACCACGCCACGCCACGGGCCGTTGTTCTGACAGTATCGATATCATCCGATGCCGCAAAGCACGCCGAAAACCTTCAGGCAGAACCGCAAGAAGGCGCCTTTGGCAAAATAGCAATCGCAACGCCATATTCAAGTGCGCCAGACCCCGACCATGATGTGGCTGTCATGCTTTACACAACCGGTACAACCGGTCAGCCAAAAGGCGTGATGTTGACCCATGGAAATCTGCGCTTTGGCGGTCACGCTTCGGCCACGATCCGGGGAATTACCAAGGGCGATGTGGTGTATGGCGTTTTGCCGATGACCCATGTGTTCGGTCTGGCGTCAATGGTAATGGCATCTGTTTATGCCGGGGCCACGATCCAGCTTGACCCACGGTTTTCGGCCGAAAAGCTGTATAAAGCCCTGCGGAGCGGCGTAACTATTTTACCCGCTGTACCGCAGATGCATGCGCTTTTGATGCAGTACACACAGGAAAATAACCTTGGTGCACTGGTCGGATCAGGCCTGCGCTATGTGTCATCAGGTGCTGCACCACTTGATCCAATTTGGAAGAAAAAAGCCGAAGCGTTTTATGGTATCGCTTTGCAAAACGGCTATGGCATGACCGAAACGACTGCCGGGGTGGCAACGACGTGCAATGCCATGGGCAGCCCCGACACATCGGTCGGGCAACCGCTTGCCGGTGTTGATGTTCGGATCGATCAGACAATAGAAGGCGGCGGGGATGGATTGGGCGAAGTCTTGACCCGTGGCCCCCATATCATGCGCGGATATTACAAAAACCCAGATGAAACAGCGCGTGTACTGGACGCCCATGGCTGGCTGCGCACGGGCGATTTGGGTAAACTTGATGATCAGGGCCGCCTACATATCCTTGGCCGATCAAAAGAGCTGATCATTCGCGGCGGTTTTAATGTCTATCCACCCGAAGTCGAAGCGGCACTGAACGATCATCCCGGTGTTGTGCAATCCGCAGTGATTGGTCGAACCTTAGCGGACGGCGACGAACAGGTGCTGGCCTTTGTGCAGTGCAATGTTGCGGATGCACTTATAGCAGAAACGCTGAAAGCTTTTGTTGCAGGAAAGCTGGCCCCCTATAAACGGCCCAGTCAGATCATAATTGCCAAGTCCCTACCTGCAGCGCCGACTGGAAAAATATTGAAACACAAGCTTCTGGAACATTTCGCAAAAGACCTGTGCTGATCACAGATAATCTGCATCACAATATTCAAACGGATTGCAAAGTGTTGTGGCAGACTCAGACAATGGCATGCTATAGCTTGTGCCATGCCGAACGCTGACCCCAAAATAAGCCCCAAACCAGTCATACGACAGCTGGATGAGACGGCGATCAACCGGATTGCTGCGGGCGAAGTTGTTGAACGGCCCGCATCCGCCGTCAAAGAGCTGATCGAGAACGCAATTGATGCCGGTGCCCGTCGAATAGACGTGGCAATTGCGGACGGCGGCAAAACCCTGATCCGCGTTACAGATGATGGCTGCGGTATTGCGCCAGATGAATTACCGCTTGCCTTATCGCGTCATGCGACATCGAAAATTGACGGATCAGATTTGCTGAACATCAACACCTTTGGCTTTCGGGGCGAAGCTTTGCCATCCCTTGGCGCTGTCGGGCGGTTAACAATCACATCGCGCATGCACAAGTTCGATGCCGCCCAAATTACAGTCGCGGGCGGCAAGATGGATCCCATTCGCCCCGCCGCTCTGACCAGTGGCACTGTCGTTGAATTGCGCAATTTGTTCTATGCGACCCCTGCCCGCCTGAAGTTCATGCGATCAGACCGCGCTGAAACCCAAGCCATCAGCGATGTGGTCAAGCGCCTCGCCATGGCCGAACCCTTTATCAGCGTCACTCTGCGCGACGTGACCAGCGGTGGCGAAGGCCGCGTGACTTTTCGCGCCGATGCTGAAACCGGCGATCTGTTCGATGCCCTTTACGGACGTCTGGCCCGTGTCTTGGGCGCTGAATTTGCAGAAAATTCCCTGCGCATTGATACTGAACGCGAAGCTATACACCTGACAGGATATGCAGCCCTGCCTACCTATTCCCGCGGCGCGGCTGTCGCGCAGTTTTTCTTTGTGAACGGTCGCCCTGTACGCGACAAGCAATTGCATGGCGCGTTGCGCGCGGCCTATTCCGATTTTCTAAGCCGTGATCGCCACCCGGCGGTATGTCTGTTTATTGACTGCGATCCACAGCATGTCGATGTTAATGTTCACCCCGCAAAAGCCGAGGTCCGATTTCGCGAACCTGGTGTTGTGCGCGGCCTGATCGTGTCAGGTCTGCGCCATGCCTTGGCAGATGCAGGACATCGTGCATCGACCACTGTGGCAGATGCAACTTTGGGCGCGATGCGCGCTGCACCAACTGGCGCACGGGTCTATCAGATGGACCGTCCGTCTGCTCAGGCCATTCAAACGGCTTATGATGCGCAAGCGCCGGGCTTTCAGGAAACCGCAGCTGTTTTCGCCCGCATGGAAGAACCTGCAGAAGAAAACTCTAACTCTCCACTTGGTGCTGCCCGCGCGCAAGTGCATGAAAATTACGTCATCGCGCAGACTGCAGATGGCATCGTTATTGTGGATGCCCATGCCGCCCATGAACGTCTGGTCTATGAAAAGCTGAAACGCCAGATGTCTGAAAATGGTGTCGCAGCGCAGGCGCTTTTGATCCCCGAAATCGTTGAACTGTCGGATGGCGATTGCGCCCGTATTCTGGCACATACTGCCGATCTGCAACGCTTTGGCCTTGGCATTGAACCTTTTGGCGGTGGCGCCATAGCGATACGCGAAACCCCGGCCATATTGGGTCAAGTCAACGCAACTGCAATGATCCGCGATATTCTGGATGAACTTGATGATTTGGGCGAAACCCAGTCTTTACAGGACCGGATCGAGGCGATCTTGAGCCGTGTCGCCTGTCATGGTTCAGTGCGCACGGGCCGTCGTTTGCGTGGTGACGAAATGAATGCGCTGTTGCGCGAAATGGAGGCGACACCGCATTCCGGCCAATGCAACCATGGGCGACCGACCTATGTCGAACTGAAACTCAGCGATATTGAACGGCTGTTTGGGCGCACATGATGACAATCCAGTTTGGCGATATCGAATATGCGTTTCAAAATTCCCTGTTGATCGCGGGCGGGATTATTGTCTTCGTGGTTTTGCTTTTTCTGATCCTTTTGATTATGGCTGTGCGCGCCGCCGGACGATCTGCCCGCATGGCTGAACCCCTTGCAATGCATATGCAGGGACTTGGCCAACGCGTTCAGATGCTAAGCGATGGGCAACAGCAATTGGCCGGTGGTCTTACCCATGTCAGCGAAGCGCAAGCAGCCAGTCAGGCGAATATGCTGCAGCTGATGGAACAACGGCTTGGGGCGGTTACACAACAGTTAAACGAAAATCTTCAAGGATCATCCAGGCGCACGGCGCAATCGCTTGGGGATTTGCAGCAACGGCTACAGACAATCGATAAGGCCCAAGACAACATCACCAAACTATCGGGCGATGTGCTTAGCCTGCAAGATATCTTGTCAAACAAACAGACCCGCGGTGCCTTCGGGGAAATTCAATTGAATGATATCGTCAGCAAGGCCCTGCCATCCGACAGTTATACGTTGCAGGCCACGCTTTCCAACGGCAAACGCGCGGATTGCCTGATCCATCTGCCTAATCCGCCCGGACCGATTGTTGTCGATTCAAAATTCCCGCTGGAAGCCTATGAAGCGCTGCGTAATGCCAACACCGACTGGGAACTGAACGAAGCGGCCAAGGCTTTCAGAATGGCTGTCAAAACACACATCAAATCAATTTCAGACAAATACATTATCGAAGGCGAAACGGCTGATGGCGCATTGATGTTCCTGCCGTCCGAGGCCGTCTATGCCGAGTTGCATGCCAACTTTCCTGCCATTGTGCGCGACAGTTTCGAAGCGCGCGTCTGGATCGTTTCGCCGACTACATGCATGGCCACGTTGAACACGATGCGCGCGATCCTGAAAGACGCCCGTATGCAAGAACATGCAGGTGCTATTCGCAAAGAACTAGGCCTGCTTTATGCAGATGTGGATCGTCTGGGCACCCGTGTCGAAAATCTGGATCGCCACTTTGGACAAGCCGCAAAAGATATCTCGGACATCAAGATTTCAGCTGACAAAGCCGGAAAACGTGCGCGCCGTTTGGACAATTTTGATTTTGAGGAACTTCAGCCCGACCCTGCTCCGAACGTTGTAAAACTTGAGACGAAAAACGAATGACCGTTCTTACTGACAAAAATACTTAGATCCCAAGCATTTACAGTTGTGAAACGTCGTAAATTTATGATCCGATGCCGCGGATTCTCTGAATCCTGTCAACAGGCCGCGTGACGCAATACTGATCCAAACGTCAAACATTTCTGATCTGATCCATTCTTTTGCATCAAGGCTCAAGGGCTTGCTTTAGAAAACGCCTCGTGCCTTTCGCATCAACGTCATCTACACTCATAAACTTTAGATGGCGGCGGCTCTTACCTTTTCCTTCAAGAAATTTGTCTGGATCATCGAACAACGAACCCTCTGAAAACTCCAATGAAACATGATCTTTGTATGAAAAAATCCCACCCACAAATTTACTATCGTCATTTGGATCAAGCGCTATTACTTCCCCGCCATACTTGGGAACATAGCGAACATCTGGCTCAATTTGGTCGATGATTTCCTTTATAGCATTTGTGATGTCTTCTGATTCAGTGTTGTCCATAATTTGCACCCCGATCCCGTTTGATAGCTTTAGTTTTCAGACCAAACAGCCATTTCGTTGCCACCCGGTTCTTTAAAGTGAAAGCGGCGACCGCTGTGGAAATCAAAGATACCGGATGTGATCTCAGCATCTCCAGACTTTACCTTTTCCAACAAGTTTTCAAGATCGTCTGTTTGCATAACTGGCAACGGCGCGCGAAGATCACCTCTCTCAATACCACCAGCAGTGCCGGCACCCTGAATGTCTTTATAATCATCATCGTAATCTATAAATTTCCAACCGAACACATCCACAAAAATGTCTGGTTTTTTCTAATTCAGGCGAAGTCAGTTCTAAGAAATTCAGCTTAGTAGATGCATCTTGTGTCACGACGATCATCCTCATCAATCCCCGCTCACATACGAAAACTAAAGCAATGGGTTATAATGAGTAAGCGCCTGGCTCAATCGTACTGTCAGCAACGACACTTCGAGATCAATCCGAAAGTCTGGTTTTAGGTGTTTGGGTCAGTCGTTGACGTAAAGATCAAAGTTATTTGACGTTCAATAACAATACCCTAAACTAAACCAGCGTCACCCTTTCTTAATTCGTCGTTTCCAGACCTGCCGGCTGACCAACCACCACAAAATGCAAGTTTTCAGGCTGCAATACCCGCGCGGCGACGCGTTTGACGTCCTCTAGCGTTACGGCCTCGACCTTGGCATTTCGGGTCGCGATATAATCAACAGGCAGGTCCTGCATCTGCATCCCGACCATGATGTTCGCAATCGGTCCATTTCCATCAAATCGCAGCGGATAGGCGCCGGTCAGATAGGTCTTGGCGCGGTCCAATTCATCCTGAGTAACACCTTCGGTCGCCACTTTGAACCATTCCGCTTGGATCACTTCAATTGCTTCTGCAATCCGATCATTCGCTGAAGCAACCTGACCAAGCACCAGTTCTGCATGATCCCGTGGGGCCAGATATGAATAAACACCATATGTCAGACCGCGCTTTTCGCGCACTTCTGTCATCAAACGGGCCTCAAACCCGCCGCCGCCAAGAATGACGTTCATTACAAAGGCTGCGAAAAAATCATCATCATCGCGCGTGATGCCCTGATGACCAAAGCGTGCAACGGATTGCGGCGTGTCAAACGGCACAACTGTCACACCCCCGGTTAGGAGATAATCTGCCCGAGGCGGCATGTTTGCGCCAGTCTCAGGTAAATCACCCAAAAGAGTGTCCAGCAATGTGCCCAGCTCTTCGGCCGAAATATCACCAACGACCCCCACATAAAGACGATCTTTTGCCATCACACGGTTTTTTGCTTCGATCATGTCATCACGGGTTAGGGACGCAACTGTTGCCAAAGTCCCGTTGATAGAACTGCCATAGGGATGATCGCCAAAAGCAAGGCGTGCAAATGCATCGCCAACAATTGCTTCAGGGTCTTTTTCATCTGATTGAATGATCGATAAAACCTGCGACTGGACCCGGTCAAGAGCACTGTCGTCAAAGCGCGGCTCAATCAAAGCAGTACGCAAAAGCTCGATAGCTTGATCACGATTTTCAGTCAAAAACTGCGCAGACACAGACATGGCATCGTCGCTCACGTCAAATCCGTAACTGGCCGCCAGACCATCGCGGGCTGCGGCAAATTGACGAGCGTCCATGTCACCGGCGCCTTCTTCCAAAAGCGCAGTCATCAGGTTCGTCGCACCGCGCTTGCCGTCAGCATCCAGACTGGCGCCGCCTTTAAAACGGATCTCAAGCGCGGTGAATGGAATAGAGTTTTCCTGCACCAGCCAAGCTTTAATACCACCGGGTGACGTCACTTCCTGAATTTCAACTTCGGCCTTTGCGGCAACAGTGGCCATCGCCAATGCGGCAGCCATGAAAAGAGCGCGGATCATTGAAGCACCTCAGCGTCTTGTTGTGGTTTCATCAGCCAGCCTGTGACGGCCTTGTCTTCATCGAACACCATTTCTGCAGCGGCAATAATATCTTCTTCGGTGACGGCCTGCAGGATATCTGGCCACGCCTGAATATCCTCAACCGTCAGCCCACTGGTCAGACCAGCCCCATATCGCCGAGCAACCGAACCAACGTTATCACGTTCATAAATCTGCTCGGCACGCATCTGCATTTTCAAGCGGTTCAAAGCTTCGGTATCCACGCCTTCGGTGATGAAATCCGCAACCGCCTGATCCAGTGCATCTTCGGCCTCTTGCAGGCTGATGCCTTCGTTCGGTACGATTGCCAGTCCAAAGGTCGTATCATCCAGGGACACGTCGCTATAGAAAGCGGCGGTGTAAATGGCAGTTTGGCTTTCAAATTGCAGTTTCCGACCAAGAAATGACGTCGCGCCTTCACCACCCAGAAGCTCGGCCAACATGACCAAAGCTGCTGCCTGTTCCTGTGCGCCACTGTCACGTTCAGGCGCCAGATAGGTGCGTATCACATAGGGCTGGGCCACGCGCGGATCTTCGAACTTAATACGGCGTTCCGCACGCTGCGGCGGTTCTTGCGGGCGGGCCCGTTCGGGCAGATCGACCGTAGGTTCCAACACACCGTAATGCTTTTCAGCCAGAACACGCACCTCTTCCGGGGTCACGTCGCCAGCGACAATAAGAATGGCGTTGTTCGGGGCATAATAGGTACGATAAAAATCCATCGCATCATCCATCGACAATTGTTGCATCTCATGCTTCCAGCCGATGATTGGAATGCTGTAGGGGTGGTTTAAATATTGTGCAGCACGACGTTCTTCGCCAAACAGTCCTGCCGGATTATTTTCAGTGCGTTGGTTGCGTTCTTCCAGAATAACATCACGTTCCGTCAGGATATCACTTTCGGTCAACTGAATATCGCGCATCCGGTCGGCCTCCATCGTCATCATCAGATCAAGCCGATCTGCTGCAATGCGCTGGAAGTATGCTGTGTAATCCCAACTGGTAAACGCGTTATCGGTCCCACCATTTTCGGCAACCACTTTGGACAACTGCCCTGATTCCATATCATCCGTCGCCTTGAACAGCAGATGTTCTAGAAAATGCGCGATGCCGGATGCGCCGGGCGGTTCGTCAGCGGCACCGGCGCGATACCAGACCATATGGACAACAGCCGGGGCACGATGATCTTCGATCACCACCACATCCATTCCGTTATCAAGGGAAAACGTGGATACGAAATCCTGGGCCCAAGCGGGCAATGCCATCAATGTAAGACCAAAGACTGCAAGCAATCGACGCATCAAAATTCTCCGTTCATCATTTCGGATATAGCTACGCCTTTGTCGCTGCGGTTCAAGACATCTGGCGAAGATGTGAGCGATTTTATTCTTCAACCGGCAAAGGTGGGGCCGCAGGGGTACGCACACCCAACCGGCGGAACCGTTCCAATTCACGGTAACTGTCCAGCGTCAAAGGCTCATACGCCTTATAATACACATTGACGTTAAATGCGCGTTCAAGCGGCAGACCACGGTTGCGGCGGCGGAATTCAAGATCTTCGGCGGCCAGCGTTTGCCGGATTGCGGCGTCACGTCCAAACCGCGACGTGTGGCTGACAATCGCCGCATCAGCTGCCGGAATGCCACCGGCACGGGCGCGGTTCGGATTACCACCAAGGGCTGCAATTGCGTCAGCTTTGGGCTGTGGATCTGTGATATTGCTACCGCCGGGTGTCGGTGTGGGCAGCTGCGCATAATTTGGCGGCTCTTCCAGCGGTTTTACGGGCAAAACGCCAAACTCATCAGGCCCTTCCCCAGTGGATTGTACGTTCATCAATTCAGGATCGCCCTGATCGCAAGCGGTCAGTCCGAAAACGCTGATCAAAACAATAATGCCAAGCGACGCACGCATCGCGGATCTCCTCAATTTATAATAGTTGCGTTCTAACCCATTCGTTTTGGAAGGTCACGCAGTCTTCTTTGTCCCGGTAAACAGGATCAACCCAATGGCCCCAGCAAAGATCGAAATATCTGCAACATTGAATGCATAAGGGTTTTCAAGACCGCAGCACGACATGTTCAGGAAATCGGCAACCGCACCATAGATGATCCGATCAATCGTATTGCCCAAAGCCCCACCAACCAACAAACCCGCAGAGATATAACCCCATCGCCCTGGTTTTTCGCGTTTCATCCAAAAAACAACCAAAGCTGAAATCACCAAAGCAACGGCAACCCAAATCCATCGCATAAACTCTGGCGCATCTGCGCCGCCCAAAAGACCGAAGTTGATGCCATAATTCCACGCCATCCTCAGATTTAGGAATGGTGGAAAAACATCAATGGACCCAACGTTTTTAAGATTCAGATACTGGACGATTAGATATTTTGAGGCCTGATCAATCAAGAAAATCCAGAAACTTGTCCAAAACACCAATTTCATGTCGTGCCCCTTAATGCCGGAAATGGCGCATGTTGGTGAAAACCATTGCAAGGCCTGCGTCATCTGCGGCTGCAATCACCTCGTCATCGCGCATGGATCCGCCCGGTTGGATAACGGCAATTGCGCCTGCGTTGGCTGCTGTCAGCAACCCGTCAGCAAACGGAAAAAATGCGTCTGATGCCACGACTGACCCTTGGGTTGGGGATGCATCCAAACCCAGCACCTGCGCCATATCTTCAGCCTTGCGCGCCGCGATACGGGTGCTGTCAACGCGGCTCATCTGACCGGCACCCACACCCACGGTGGCCCCGTCTTTTGCATAAACGATCGCGTTGGATTTCACGTGTTTTGCCACTTTCCAGGCGAACAAAAGATCAGCAAGCTCAGCATCACTTGGCGCTTTCTTTGTAACCACTTTCAGATCATCCAATGTGATATGGCCATTGTCCTTGTCCTGTACAAGGAAACCACCAGACACCTGTCTTACGGTCATCGCCGCTTGCGCAGGATTGGCCAGTCCGGGCGCAATCAACAGACGCAGATTTTTCTTTTTGGCAAAAATATCCTTGGCATCCTGATGCACGCCAGGGGCGATGACAACTTCTGTGAATATCTGCGAAATCTCTTCGGCCGTTTCACCATCCAGTGGGCCGTTCAAAGCGATGATGCCGCCAAATGCACTGGTCCGGTCGCAGTCAAAAGCACGAGCATAGGCATCTTTCAGCGTCTCGCCCGTTGCAACGCCACAAGGGTTTGCGTGTTTGATAATCGCACAAACGGGGCCATCTTTGGGTAGAAATTCCGACACCAGTTCAAAAGCGGCATCGGTGTCATTGATATTGTTATAACTCAGCTCTTTACCTTGTACCTGCTTAGCCGTTGCCACACCGGGGCGGGCACTGCCGTCGGTATAAAAGGCGGCCTGCTGATGAGGGTTTTCACCATAACGCAGGGTTTGCGCCAAAGTTCCGGCGAATGCGCGGCGACGTGGGCTGGTATCGCCCAAAGCCCCTGCCATCCAAGCCGAGACCGCTGTATCGTAAGCGCCAGTACGGGCATAGGCCGTCGCCGCCAGCTTTTGCCGGAACGAATAGGACGTCGCGCCATCGTTTGCATCAAGCTCAGCCAGCAAAGGCTGATAATCATCAACGTCGACCACCACATTGACAAATTTATGGTTTTTGGCCGCCGCCCGGATCATTGCAGGACCGCCAATATCAATATTTTCGATGCAGGTGTCATAATCGGCACCTTTGGCGACGGTTTCCTCGAACGGATAAAGGTTTACCACCAGCAAATCGATCCCGCCGATATCATGATCCAGCATGGCTGTGACGTGATCATCATTATCACGCAGGGCCAATAGGCCGCCGTGCACCTTGGGATGCAGTGTTTTGACTCGACCATCCATCATTTCCGGAAAGCCTGTTATCTCGGCCACATCTTTGACGTCCAGACCGGCATCGCGCAGTGTTTTGGCGCTGCCGCCGGTCGACAAAAGCGCAACCCCGCGATCAGCCAGCGCCTGACCCAGTTCTACAAGCCCGGTTTTATCGGACACAGAAAGCAAAGCGCGGCGCACGGGGTAAAGATCGGTCATGTCAGGTCCTTTAGATTAACGCAGGATCACAGGGCCATCATGTTCAAGATCGCGGATACTGTTCGGCGTATCCTTGGCCTTGGACAGCGACCAGGTGACTCGGGTCGCATATGTCATTGACCGGGTACTAAGGACAACCTGCTTTGTGGGACGTGGATGCAATCGGCCCTTTTCCAGATACACGCTCGGCTCAAGTGCCATCGTTGCTTTGCTGTCATGGCGAAACACCCACACTTCGGTGCTTTTCAGAGTTAGCGATACGGCCTTGCCGCCCATATCCAGCGATGCAGTCACGTCGGGGTGCAGATGAAAGCGAACCTGAAACAGAACACCTTGTAATAAAGTCTTATCCAGAACGGCGTCAAAGCGGGCTTTGTGCAGATCATTCACAGCCGTCAGCGCATCACTACCGGTAATGTTGCGACCATCCGGCGACAGTTCAAGCTGGCGAATGTGATACAAACCATGACTTGCCGCATAGCCATCATGGGCTGCTTCAATCATGATACTGCCATTGTCCGCACGGATCAGTTCGACCGGAACTTTATCAGGCCCATCGTTCAGAAAATCACCGCCCGCTGCGATACGGGCCGAAGAATGCCCTTCGATCCCAAGGGTTGAATGTGACGGTGTGGCGCGGCCCGCGCGCGCCCAATCGGTACCGAAACTGCTGCCTTCACCGCAATTCACGATGACAGGACGGCGACCCGATGTCATCTCAAACGCCAAGGTCGAAGCATGGCCACGTGTCTGGTCAGGTCCCATCGGTGGCGGTGCCACATCCATGATCAGGCTGGTCCGTCCAGTGGCCAGGCGTTGGTAACCCATAACCGACCCAGATTTGCTGCGCGTCTTTACACCTGATTGTGACAACGCGCGATCCAGACGCCCATCCAACCCGCGCCCACCGCCATGGAACCGGGCCAACCCACCATCGGCTTGCCGCAATGCGCGCAGGACAGGTGCAATGCGTTGAATGGTGGCGATATGATCGTCATGCGGCATATGTTGCGATTGCTCAAGCGCCGCTGCGGCCCAATTCAACAGCGTAAAAATATCCAACAGCTCTTCTGCGTTCCGGCTTTCGATACCGCCGTCGCTGTCGATCAGGCCATCGCATTCTTCTGCCAAAGCATTCGCCGCAGATTCTCTGTATTTATCGAACCCTTTCAGATGCAAGCCTGCGTAAATCAGCCCCGTCAATGCCTCAAGCCTTGGTAACCCGGCTGGCGTTGCGTGCCATCGCCGTGATAGGAAAAATGCCTGCTGAGTGAGTGATTTCAAAAATGTATCTGTATCGTCATCATCTGCACCGCGGGTCAAAAAACCGGCATGATTGATCCAACGCATCACGCGACGACCCACCAGTTCAGGCGCCCACCCGTCACCCTTGGCGCGACCAAATTCAGCAATCCATTGCTGCACCCAATCCTGTGCCACATCACGGGCCACACTGTCACCGATCGCGGCCAGATCGTCCAACCAGGCAAAGCCATGACGGGCATCATTAAAGGCGGGTACGGGGCTGCGGATTTGCCAGATTGTCTTGGTGCCTGCGTGAATCAGATGCCCGGCCAGCATGATCTTGCCCGACAGCAGATGCCGCCCCTTGGCATAGCTGCCGATTGTGCGTGGCTCAGGCGGATTGACCAGACCAAATGCCATCCGGGACCGCGCCGCACGCCGAGCGTGCCTGCGGTTCTGCCAATGCGCAAATCGCGCAGAAAAACTGGTGTCCTGGGTCAATGGAGTAAGGCCTGCCCCGTTATTTTATTTCGAACCAGATATACAGAACAGGCCGCAGAGTCATAGCTGAAAATCAATCCGCGATTTTGAGACATGCCATATAAAATCCGTCCATTCCCCCTTGGTCGGGCCAGAAGTCTGGCCGCAGACGTAAGCCACCTTCCTGCGTTATCCAGTCGGGATCAACCCCTTGGATGTTCAAGGCGTCATGATCTACCGAAATATTGCTATGTTGTTGTAATATATCATCAATTTGGCACTCACCTTCGTCGGGCAAAAGGCTGCATGTGCAATAAACCAAGCGACCACCGGGATTAACCAAAGTTAAGGCGTGCTGAAGCATGCGTGCTTGCAGATTGATCAAAGTACCGAAATCGGACCCATCCTTGGCATATGGCAGATCGGGGTGACGGCGCATTGTGCCGGTGGCCGAACAGGGCGCATCCAGAAGAATGGCATCAAATTTTCCTTGATATTCAAGGACATCTGCAACAACGACGTCCGCCTCAAGACCACAGCGATCCAGGTTTTCCTGCACGCGGGCCATCCGCTTTTCCGAAATATCAACCGCCACAACATCAGCCCCGGCAGCGGCCAGTTGCAGGGTTTTGCCACCGGGGGCAGCGCACATATCCAAAACTTTTTCGCCCGGTTGCGCATTCAGAATACGGGCGGGCAAGGCGGCGGCGGCGTCCTGAATCCACCAGTCGCCCGTGTCATATCCGGGCAGGCGCGATACCTGGCCTGCGTCTTGCAAACGAACTGTTCCAGTTGGTAGCGCAACGCCATCTGTTTGTTTTTCAACGCTTTTCGTATCGCTTTTTGGTGTCAGATCCAGGGGCGCGCCTTTGGCGTGAGCGACCTCAATCTTTTGAATTGTGGAATTTCCATAGGCTTCGATCAGCGGTTTGCGCAGCCATTTCGGCATTTGGGGCGACGGCAATTTACCCCATTCTTCGGGCGCAACTTCAGACACGCGGCGCAAAACGGCGTTCACCAAACCTTTCATGTGCGCGGTGTGGCGGGTCTTGCCGACGATGGTGACGGCCGCATTGACGACCCCGTGCGAGGCCTCTTTCTGTACACACAACTCAATCACACCAAGACGCAAAATATTCATAACCCTTTGATCTGGCTTCTTTTTCAGAAAGGGTTTTAGGACTCGGTCCGCACTATCAAGGTGGCGCAAAGTGACCATCGCCAGACGTTGCGCACGGGCACGATCATCAGAGGGTAGCTTATCAAGGGTGCCAATCAGTTCGGACATCAGGCGACCGTCTTGCAAGACCCCATCCAACAGGTTCACGGCGGCCAAGCGGGCTGCAATATGTTGATTTTGTTGCATGTTTTCTTTCTTGCAGGATCACGGGCGCGGGTTATATCAAGGTGTAGCACCGCACAAGGATAAATGCGATGAGCGATAAGACAAAAGACCTGCCGCCCGCAGCGCAACGCGCCCTGGCCGAAGCAGAAGAGCGCCGTAAAAAAGCGCAAAGCCTTGAATTGCCAAAAGAACTTGGGGGCCGCAATGGGCCGGAACCCGTGCGATACGGCGATTGGGAAAAAAAGGGTCTGGCCATAGACTTTTAACGCAGCGAACTGTGTTTTGTATATTTTGCCATGCGTTTTGTACCAAATTTTTTGTACAAAGTTTTTTGCGAAATACACAGCCTTATGGCCGAACATCCAAGATGTTCGCGCACTAAAACCGGGGTATTTTCCCAAATTTACCTAAAATGTGCATTTTAAACATTTTAGGTATCCGGCTGACAGGGCCGATCCGGCGTGGCACCGATGGCGGTGGAAATCCATTCGCGGGCTTCGGGAATTGCATCCTCAAGCTGGGGCAGATCATTGATGCATAAAAACTTAATCCCGGCATCGGCAACGCCTTGCAAAACGGTCCGGGTTTCTTCGGTCGCGCCATCAGTGCCCTGACCGCTTTTGATGTGCAGATGATCCATCGCTTTTTCGATGATTGCGCTTTGGTTGGCAATGCATGCGTGGTTGTGCAGACCCTGCGGCAGAAACTGGCCAAGATCGCGAAACCGGTGGCTAATATTGGCGATGAAAGCATCGCGGTACTGATCAAATAGCTGCGCCATGACAGACCGCACCATGGGGTGGACCACATGGGCAGTTGCGAAAAGCCGGTTTGCATCAAAGCCCATAAGACGTGCTGCCTTGATTTGCATGAAGTGATTGAATTTCGCGGGATCACGGCGCAGGTTGGCGTTGCGATCTATGTCGCTGTAATCCACCCATTTGCCACGCAAAACAGGTTTTGAACCACGAAAGACATCGGTCGGGGACAGGGGGGCCGTCAGAAAAACATCATCGTTGAAATACAAAAACCGATCGCTTAACCCATCAATTCGCCAGATCATGCTTTCGATCGCAAGCGAGTTGAAGGTCGGTAGCACGCTGTCAAAGCCCGCGAAAATATCGCGGTGAAACGAGAATTTAACCTTGGCGCGCAAACTGTCGGACAGGCGGGACAGATCGGGGATGTCGGTGTCGATGACGATCCAGATTGTGCGGATCCAAGGTGCGTGGTTTTCGATGGATTGCAGACAATACAGGATTTCATCATTGCACGCCCAACGATGTGGGTTAATGGCATTTTCATGAAGCGGCGTTTGGGCCTGACCCATGTATATATCGCGCTTGGCACGATGGGCCGGATCGTTTCCATCAACCCAGGTTACAACGGCGTCGATGGGGTGAACATGGTCTTGGTACATATGGAACTACTGTTTTGCATGCCACATTTGCAGTGGCAGACATAGGTACATAGGGCGCGGCCAAAGGTTTGCCAGACCATGCATTTTTCTGTCACGGTGTGGCGATCCGACCAGTGGGTGGGTACACGGCCGAGTCTTTGGTTTTAAAGGCGGACCAGCTTTTCATAGCCTTCGGCAATATCACGGGTCAGGGCGCCGACGTCAAAGTTATAATCGCCGATCTGGCCCACTGGCGTGACCTCGGCCGCAGTACCGGTCAGCCAGCATTGCTCAAAGCTTTCCAGTTCTTCGGGCATGATGTGACGTTCGTGAACCTTGATCTGGCGGTCGCGCAGCATACCGATGACGGTCTGGCGGGTGATCCCGTTCAGAAAGCAATCAGGGTCAGGCGTGTGCACTTCACCATCTTTGACGAAAAAGATATTGGCCCCCGTCGCTTCGGCGACATAGCCGCGATAGTCAAACATCATGGCGTCGGAACATCCCTTGGCTTCGGCGGCATGTTTGGACATGGTACATATCATGTAAAGCCCGGCGGCCTTGGCATGTGACGGGATGGTTTCAGGGCTGGGGCGTTTCCATTTGCTGATGTCCAGCTTGGCACCGCGCATTTTGGCGTCACCATAGTATGCACCCCATTCCCATGTCGCGATGGCCATGCGCACGGGGTTGCGCGCAGATGCGACACCCATATCTTCGCCCACACCACGCCATGCAACGGCACGGACATAAGCGTCGGTCAGATTGTTGGCGGCTAGGACTTGCATCTTGGCGGCTTCGATTTCATCGACGGTCCAGGGGATATCGAAGTCGATCATATTGGCCGATGCTTTCAGCCGTTCGGAATGCTTGCGGGATTCGAAGATTTTACCGTTATAAGCCCGTTCCCCTTCGAACACGCTTGAGGCATAGTGCATCGCGTGGGTCAGGATATGCACATTCGCATCGCGCCAATCGATCAGTTGGCCATCCATCCATATTTTGCCGTCCCGGTTGTCGTATCCTGACATTGCTGCCTCCTACCCTTTGCATTTATTTCACAAAATACGTCCGTTTCGGACATATTATTGCGCAAAATCTGATGATCGCTATCAATTGATTCTTGGAATGTCAACAACACTGACATAAAGTGCCTAAAAATTAAAAAGAGGATACCATGGCTGATCCCACGGGACACAACGGTGGCGAAAGCCTGCTTTTCCTGACAGATGAGCAATTGCGCAAGGGGATCGAGGCGATGTTTTTCGCCTATCGTGGCTTCACGGCGGACCCGGATCGCATTCTTTCGGAAAAATCTTATGGCCGTGCGCATCATCGGGCGGTACATTTCATTCACCGCGCACCGGGCACCACAGTGAACAACCTGCTGGCCATTCTTGGGGTTACAAAGCAATCGCTTAATCGTGTTTTGCGCAGTTTGATAGAAGATGGTCTGGTCGAAAGTCGGGTGGGAAAGAAAGACAAAAGGGAAAGGCATCTGTATCTAACCGAAACGGGCGAAGCACTTGAGCGCGAGCTGAGCGCTGCCCAACGCACCCGGATGCGCGCGGCCTATCGCGCGGCAGGACCGGATGCTGTACAAGGATTTCGACAGGTGCTTGAGGCCATGATGGACAGTGATATGCGCAAACATTATCTTGCGATGAAGGATAAAACCGTATGAGTATGGATGACGCGCATCTTTTGATTGTTGACGACGATGAACGCATTCGCGGGCTGCTGCAAAAGTTCCTGATGCGTCAGGATTTTCTGGTCAGCACCGCACGCGATGCCGCCCATGCGCGGCGGGTGTTAAGCGGGTTGGAATTTGATCTGATCGTGATGGATGTGATGATGCCCGGTGAAGATGGTATCAGCCTGACCCGGTCACTGCGCGAAACGGTGACGACACCGATTTTACTGCTAACGGCCAAGGGCGAAACCGAAGACAGGATCGCAGGGCTTGAGGCGGGTGCCGATGATTACCTGCCCAAACCGTTCGAGCCGAAAGAGCTGTTGTTACGGATCAACGCGATCTTGCGACGCGTTCCGGCATCAGACAAAGCCGATATTCTGCCCAAGGTGCTGCATTTGGGCCAGATCCGCTATGATATTGAACGCGGCGAATTATGGCAGGGCGAGGATCTGGTGCGCCTGACGGCCACCGAAATTCAGCTGATGCGGATTTTTTCGGCCTGTCCCGGCGAAGCGGTCAGCCGTTCAAAACTGGTCGAGGATCTGGGCCGCGACAAAGGCCAGGCCCAGGAACGCGCCGTGGATGTGCAAATCACCCGGCTGCGCCGCAAACTGGAAGCCGACCCCAAACAGCCTCGCTATCTGCAAACCGTCCGCGGCGCAGGCTATATGCTGGCGCCGGATTAAGGGGCGTTTGCGGGCAGGGGCGAAATGACGTTCTGAGAATTTCTCTTTGGTGGCTGTCGTTTTATACAAATCGAACCTCTCTTTAACGCGGTTCAGCATCGTCTTGGTCGACCCGACCTCGGCTTGTCGGATTGAGCGGGTCGCTTTCCACATCAACAAGGACGCCGTGGTCGGTGTCGATCAGGTAGTTGTCGGAATAGGCAACGAATGCGTTCGTCATTGTCTCTCGGACCAATGGCGTTTCAAAGGCTCATCCAGCGTGCCGAGATACTCGCGCACCGCGCGGGGTGCGGCACCGACATCAATCCGACCGGCGTCCCATTCTTCCTTCGAGGCAGAAAGCTGTTTGTTCGCGTCCGCCTCGATCAAACTCGCATCAATGGCCATGCGCTGGCCGCTGACCAGACCTTCCGCGATGCAGCGCGCCACGGTTGTCTCGAACACATGGCGCAACAGATCGCTGTCCCGGAAACGACCGTGCCGGTTCTTGGAAAAGCTCGAGTGGTCAGGGATCCGATCAAGGAAGAGTTTTTCAACAAAATAAGCTGTTAGGGAAAGCGTGCTTGGATTTACGTATCAACCGGCAAGCGCAAACCTGCGCTGGATGCGATTAGCTTTGTAATCGCCGCATCGTCTTCATGCCCCAATCCCGCATCCGCGGCAGCCCGATACTGATCAAGCGCTGTTTGGGTCAGCGGCAATGGCAGCTTGGCGGTGTCAGCGCGAATAATCAATCCAGTTTCATAGTGCTCGTTCATGATATGAAGGTTGTCAAAGGCAGCAGATGGGAAGCAGTTGGCGGATAATAACGTTTGGGAACGCCATGCAGAAGGCTTGAGGCAGAGTTTGCGCGTCAGTCGATGGGCAGTTTTGGTGACGCGGTCAAGTTTGTGTTCTTGTTTTCACCAATGTTCCAATACATCATTACGGAGGCAGATTGGAGAAAACAACAATGATCGTAAGGGACGGTATTCCCGAAGATGTGGAACAAATGAGCTCGTTTCTTCGGGAATTGACTGCGTCAGGAAAGAGAACAAGACCCGATGACGAGGCCTTCGTGCTAGCGAACTATATCAACGATCCAGACAAAATCTGCTGTTCAGTGGCTGAGGACGAAGGAGTAATCTTGGGATTTCAGTCTTTAAAAAAAGCGAAAGAGGGCAACCAATGGGGCGTCGAACCGGGGTGGGGTATTATTGGTACCCACACAAAGCCTTCCGCTGCTCGGCGCGGCGTGGGTCGCGCACTTTTTGATATGACCCGAAAAGCAGCAGACGAAGCTGGATTATCGCACATTGATGCGTCAATAGGCGCAACAAATTCAGAAGGGCTGGCATACTATGAAGCCATGGGTTTTCGTACGTATCGAACACTGGAAGGTACGATTTGCAAACGGTTCGATGTCTGAGTGAAATGCTGATGGTCAGCCGTGTTTAGCTGCTAACACCCAACCGCGCGTATTTGGCTTCAAGTTCGATCAGTTGCTGTTTGCGCCACAGACCACCGCCATAGCCGGTCAGGGATCCATCTGCGCCGATCACGCGATGACACGGGATAACCAGCGCGATCTGGTTGGCGCCGTTTGCGCGCGCGACAGCCCGTGACGCCGTTGGTTGCCCGATGGATTTGGCAAGCTGCCCATAGCTGCGTGTTTCGCCAGCCGGGATATTGCGAAGTTCGCCCCAAACCTTTTTCGCAAATTCCCCGCCATGCAAAGCCAACGGAACGGTGAAATCGGCACAGGTTCCGGCAAAAAAAGCCTGAAGCTGGGCTTCAAGAAGATCGACAGGCGCGTTGCGGCCAAACCCCAGTTTGCCGTGACACATCTTGGCAAGCGCCTTCAATTCACGGGGCAACGCCTTGCGATCTGCAAATTCAAGCAGGTGGATCGCGGATTTGTCGCTGACCACAATCATTGATCCAAGCGGCGTTTCGATCCAATCGGCTTTCAAAACTGGTTCCCCCGAAAACCGCCCCGGGGCTTGCCCAAGCAGTTTGCCAAAAGCCGCGCGGAACGCACTGGGGGATGCGAACCCGGCATCCAGTTGCGCGTCGATCACACGGCCGCCCGTGGCAAGCGTTTCAAATCCTGAGCGCAACCGGGTCAGACGTGCCATTTCAAGAAACGTGATGCCAAAGGACCGTTTGAACGCACGTCGCACGGTCGATGGATCAAGGTTAAGGCGCTGGATGTCATCTTCGGTCCAGCGGCGCGACAGATCTTTATCAAGCTTGGCCAGCAATACCTGTACCGTGGGGTCTGATTGCGCGGCTGTTTTCACCGGGTGGCACCGCTTACAGGGGCGAAAGCCGGCCTCCATACACTCTGACACGGTTTCGAAAAACCGGCAGTTTTCAGGTTTGGGTTTGCGGGCAGGACACGTCAAGCGACAGAATATCCCGGTCGAGGTGACACCCACATAGGCACGCCCGTCATATGCGCTGTCGCGCGTCAAAAGGGCTTGATAGAGAACATCGTCTTTTGGCAAATCAAACATCATAAGGTCACTATAACGTGGCCCGATCATGCAGGTCGCCCAAAATCGGGCATTTATTTGAGATAGTTCAGATCTAGCCGATCACAACGTTCCGACGGCTAAGCTGTTGCGCTGCAACGCCCTTCAGAATGGCGACAACACGCCCTGCATAGATCAGATTTGCACCACTTCCGTCGGCACGGTCAACGGCGGTCCAGGTTGTGTGATCGCCTTCTGTGTCCAGCTCAAGCTTTTCGACGCTGGGATCAAAATCATCGATCACCATCATCTTGGTTGTGCTATTTCCAGCAGTATCGGTATCAAGCAGAATACCGGCCTTGTCCGCTTCGCCAAAATCAGCGTCATTTTCGATGCGCTGGAAATGGATTTTTTCGATTTCAAAAAAGGGAAAACCGCGCAAGATGGCGATGTTTTTCTTACCCACAAACAAAAGTGTGTCGCCAGTATCGGTTATATTGGTGGCCAGATCGCCCTTTAGGCTGGTCATCACGCTAAGCCGTCCATCGCGCGACGGGCTGTAATTGTCGATCATCACCGCATCATCATTGGGGTCACGCGCCACGATTGCATAAAGTGGTTCTTCCTTGCGGGTATTAAGGGATGGATCATCCGAATTCGCTTGCTGCAGCACAGAGTCGATAAAGCTTTCTTCGCTTTTATCCAATTCAGGCAGTGGGTCATTTACAGGGGCGATGGGTACAGTGATATCTGCAGGTGCTGTCAGATCAACCGCATCAGATTTACTGCGCCAATAGATCAGCACGCCAAGAACCAATGCAATAAAAGCAAACCCTAATATAAAAAGTTCCATCACCACCTCGCCTGACTTATGTCCAGGATCGGGAAACCCCCAATCCATTGCCTGGGTGGGGTGATCCTTTTCGGTTTTGCGGTTTGAGGCAAGGATTTAAACCGACGCTAGGTCAAAACACGCCGATCAGCTGTGGCTTTCCTTGAATGCAGCGGCCGCTTTGGGGCTGGCTTCGGTCTGATATTTGTCACGCCATTCATCGAACGGCATGCCATAAAAAGCAGCGCGCCCTTCTTCTTTCGACATCTCAATCCCGCGTTCATTCGCGGCTTCCTGATACCAACGGCTAAGGCAATTGCGGCAAAAGCCGGTCAGGTTCATCATGTCGATGTTTTGCACATCCGTACGTTCGGCAAGATGGTCACGCAAGCGGCGAAACGCGGCGGCTTCCAGTTCAATGCGGGTTTGGTCATCCATATCAGTGGCTCCTTTGATCTATATTTGTGCCGCAGACAGCGCATGTTCAAGCATCGGGGCCAAACGGGCAGCCCAGGCTTTTTGCGCATCATCCGATTTGATCAGATCGTTGCGTAATTCTATCAAGGCGTTCGGACGGTTGTGGGCCAATGCGTGTTTATCGATAGCGTCACCTGGCAGGTGCCCGGCATAGGGTTCGTTATCGCCCACACACAGATCCGCTTCTTCATTCAATCGTGCAATCAGCGGGCGGGCCAAACGATTATCATGGGCGTAAAGAATGCCCACCTGCCAAGGTCGCATCCCGTGGCCGTTCAGCGCGGGCGTGAACGAATGCACCGATACGATCACCACATCATCGCGCCGCTCACACATTTCGGACAAAGCCGCATGATAGGGGCGATAGTATGCCGCCAGACGATGTTCGATTTCGACCGCATCCGCATGACGGTTGCCCGGGATGATCGTGCCGTCATAGATCTTCATCAACAGCGTAGGGTCATCTTCACCACGGTTCGGATCAATCACCAGACGCGAAAAATCAGATAAAACAGCGGGGCTGTTCAAAAGCCGTGCCAATTCGCGCGTGACACCCGCAGCCCCCACATCATAGGCGATGTGACGTTCCATATCTGCGTCCGACAATCCAAGTGTGCCGCCATTTACCGTTTCCGGTACACGGTTTGTGGCATGATCACATGTGACCAACCAGCGGCCCGGTCGATCTTTGCCCAAGATATGATAAGGTGCGTCAATCATTCATCGTCTCGTAAATTTTGGTTTTGTTCCAATAGGACAGTTGAGACCAAATAGGAAATACGTAATAAGACGGATAGGACTGATAGCGATAACAAAGCCAAAAACAATGGCAATAGGGGATGGTTAGACATGAGACGCCTGCGCAATGTTAAAATCGTGGCAACTTTGGGCCCGGCTTCAAATGATTACGAAATGATCCGTGCCCTTCATGAAGCGGGTGCAGATGTGTTTCGTCTGAACATGAGCCATGGCGATCACGAAGAAATCCGCGTGCGTCATCAGATTATCCGGCAGGTGGAAAAGGATCTGAACAGCCCCATCGCTATTCTGGCCGATCTTCAGGGGCCAAAGCTGCGTGTTGGCACCTTTGCCAATGGCAGCGAAGAACTTGAGGTTGGCGCGTCTTTCCGGCTGGACCTGGATGATGCCGAAGGAACGCTGGACCGTGTCACCCTGCCACATCCTGAAATTTTCGCGGCCCTTGAACCGGGCGCGTCGCTGTTGGTCAACGATGGTAAAATTCGCCTGAAGGTCAAAGATTGTGGCAAGGATTTTGCCAATTGCGAAGTGATCGCGGGCGGGACGATTTCAAACCGTAAGGGTGTGAACGTACCTGATGTGGTTTTGCCGTTGGCCGCTTTGTCGAAGAAAGATTTGAAAGATCTGGAATTTGTCTGCCAGCTTGGTGTTGATTGGCTGGCTTTGTCCTTTGTGCAGCGTGTCGAAGACGTCGAACAGGCGCGCGAACTGGCCAATGGCCGGGCGGCAATTCTATCCAAGATCGAAAAACCGGCAGGCGTGAAAGCCTTTGACGAAATTCTGAAAGCCAGCGACGGGATTATGGTCGCCCGGGGCGATCTGGGTGTTGAGCTGCCCGTGCAAAACGTGCCGCCCATCCAAAAACAGCTGGTGCGCAAATGCCGTGCGGCCGCAAAGCCTGTGATTGTCGCGACCCAGATGCTGGAAAGTATGATCGACAGTCCGATGCCGACCCGTGCGGAAGTCAGTGATGTGGCCACAGCGATTTACGAAGGCGCCGATGCGATCATGTTGTCAGCGGAATCCGCTGCTGGCAGCTTTCCGGTTGAAGCCGTAACCACAATGAACAACGTCGCAGCCGAGGTTGAAAGCGATCCGATCTATCGTGAGATTATCGAAGCGTCGCGCAGCGCCAATCGGACCAGCGTGGCAGATGGCATTGTTGCAGCCGCCCGCGAAATTGCCGAAACAACCGATATTAAGGCAATCTGCTGTTTCACACAATCTGGTACAACAGCGGCCCTGACCGCCCGTGAACGTCCGCGTGTTCCAATCATTGCGCTGACATCACTTAAGGGAACCGCACGGCGCTTGTGTCTGACGTGGGGGACGAATTGCGTCATGACTGGCGAAGTGGAACGTTTTAAAATGGCCGTCGTATCCGCCGCACGCGCGGCCCGCACCGAAGGCTTCGCGACCGAGCAGGATCAGATCGTCGTCACCGCAGGTGTTCCATTCAATGTGCCCGGCACAACCAATATTCTGCGCGTGGCCCCGTGCGAAGAACGGTTGATCTATCGCACCGATCCGGAATAACGATTTTACTTGCCTCGACCGACACGCCGTCCTATACGGCGCATCTTAATCCCGTGTGAGCGGCCAATGTGGCATGCCGAATCGCACTTGAACCGTTTGAATAACAGGAGACGGAAATGCCCAAGATGAAGACAAAATCGAGCTGCAAAAAGCGGTTCAAAGTGACGGCCAAGGGCCGTGTCAAAGCAGGTCAGGCCGGTAAACGCCACGGTATGATCAAGCGATCCACCAAATTTATCCGCGACGCGCGCGGGACAACCATTCTATCGGCCCCTGACGAGAAAATCGTCAAGTCGATGATGCCATATTCGCGCTAAGGGGGATCCAGCATGTCACGTACCAAAGGTGGAACCACAACCCACGCCCGTCATAAGAAAGTCACTGATGCTGCGAAAGGCTATTATGGCCGCCGCAAGAACACCTTTAAGGTGGCGCGTCAGGCTGTCGACAAAGCTAATCAATACGCAACACGCGATCGCAAGAATCGCAAGCGCACCTTCCGCGCACTGTGGATCCAACGGATCAATGCCGCCGTCCGATCCCACGACGAAGCACTGACATATTCGCGCTTTATCAACGGTCTGGCCTTGGCCGGGATCGAAGTTGATCGCAAAGTGCTGGCCGATCTGGCTGTGCATGAACCCGAAGCGTTTGGCGCCATCGTTGATCAGGCAAAAGCCGCGCTGGCGTAAACTCGGTACAGAGTTTTGAAGTCAAAAGCCGCGTGCCCTCGGGTATCGCGGCTTTTTCTTTGCAGGGCGCTCATCAAGCCCGGACGGGCTTTCTTCGCGAGAAGGGCCCGCACCGGGTCCGACGAGCAGCCCTTGAATTCAGATGGTCCTATAGGTAGCAGGACAGCAACGCATATTGGAGGGGTCCGATGGACGATCTGAGGGACAAGTATCTAACCGCCATTTCCGGCGCCGCGGATGAAGCCGCACTGGAAGATCTGCGGGTGCAAGCCGTTGGCAAAAAGGGCGAGATCAGCCTGAAAATGCGCGAGTTGGGCAAGATGACCGCTGAGGAACGTCAGACAGTTGGCCCCAAGCTGAACGCGCTGAAGGACGAAATCAACAGCGCATTGGCTGCCAAGAAAGCAGGGCTGGCCGACGCCGCACTGGATGAACGTTTGCGCACCGAATGGCTGGATGTCACGCTGCCGGGCCGCCCCCGCCGTCAGGGCACGATCCACCCGATCAGCCAGGTGTGGGAAGAAGCCACGGTGATTTTCGCCGATATGGGCTTTGCCGTTGCCGAGGGCCCGCAGATCGAATCTGATTGGTACAACTTTGATGCGCTGAACATCCCCGGCCACCACCCCGCGCGGGCCGAAATGGACACGTTCTATATGCACCGGGCCGACGGCGACAACCGCCCGCCACACGTTCTGCGCACGCACACCAGCCCCGTGCAAATTCGCAGTATGCAAGATCAGGGCGCGCCCCTGCGCATCATCTGCCCGGGCCGTGTGTACCGTGCGGATTACGACCAGACCCACACGCCGATGTTCCATCAGGTCGAGGGGTTAGCGATCGACAAAGACATCAGCATGGCCAACCTGAAATGGGTGCTTGAGGAATTCTGCCGCGCGTTTTTCGAAGTGGATAACGTCGAACTGCGCTTCCGCGCCAGTCACTTTCCCTTCACCGAACCGTCAGCCGAGGTCGACATCCGCTGTTCCTGGGACGGCGGCCAGTTGAAAATTGGCGAGGGCGACGATTGGATGGAGATCCTTGGGTCCGGCATGGTCCACCCCAAGGTCCTGCAGGCGGGGAATATCGACCCCAATGAATGGCAGGGCTTTGCCTTTGGCATGGGCATCGACCGGATCGCGATGCTGAAATACGGCATCCCCGACCTGCGCGCGTTCTTTGACAGCGACCTGCGCTGGCTGAGGCACTACGGCTTCAGCAGCCTGGATCAGCCAACGCTGCATGGGGGATTGAGTGGTTGAGCGGAGAGGTAATCTCACTGGTCCTGTCAGGCATCGCACTAGCAATGTCTGGTTGGACTTTTTGGACTACGCAAGTTCGACGTGGGACTGTACTAATGTCTCGACCCACCCAAGTCTTCATTGGCCCTGACGGGCCAAATTTCGAAGGCGAGCCAAAAATTAAGCTTAACTTCCTTCTTTACTCGACTGCTAGAACTGGCCGCGTTCTTGAGACAATATTTGTACGTGTCCGTAATGGTGAAACTATACAATCATTTCCAATATGGGTTTTTGGTAATCGTTCCGGCCTAAATCGCGGGAGCGGACTATATGTTAGCCCTGAGGGTATCGCTGGCGAACATCATTTCCTTATGGCTGCGGACGACAAATCTTTTATTCTTAAGGCGGGCAAGCTAAAAATTGACGTTGTTGCTCGTCTTATCGGTGATAGCAATGATATTGAGTTGGGTTCCTGTTCGATTCAAGTGTCTCCCGAACATGCGCAGGCACTGACAAATAAGAACTGTGCAGTATTCTACGATTGGGGTGGTGAGAGAAGAGAATATCAGGGCAAAATCGATGAGCGGTTAAGTGTAGAGCAATTAGAATCATTTGCACCCTCAATTATCGAAGCAATTGCTTCTAGCAAAGCTGGGAAGAAAGAATGAAATCTATTCTTCTGTGTTGCTTGCTTAACTCCATAAGCAAAAGTCAAAGAGCATCTGATATAGTGTTGATCTACTAAATGATCGCCAAATTCTCCCTCCCCGCCATGGTCCGCCTGATGGACCGCACGCTCCTCCCCTCGGCGCAGTCGATGACGGTTGGGCCGGTGTGCATCAATGCCGAAGCCTCGGTCGGTATTGGGGATATGGACGTGGGCGAAGCGCGGACAATAATGGCTGAGATTGACGCCAAATCCTCGGCCCTTTTAGCGGTGCTGGCGATTATCCTTGCGGCCTCGGCCTTTATCTTTTCGCTATCACAAACCTGGGTCGCGCTTCTGCTTATGTTCGCGCAGGTCACGACGATCTCAATCTCGATCCTATACCTGCTGCGCTGCCTGATCTACGAACCCGCGCCGCAACTGCGTCATGTGTTTGAAATGGAAGCCGTGACCCACGACCACGCCCTGCAGATCGAGGCGATCAAACAGGTCCATTATTTCAACCGTGTGATCATGCAGACGGTTTTAACCTCGGTCCTGTTTTTCACCATGTCGATGCTGGTGGGTGTTGATGCGATGATATCCGGGGCGGAGTAAGACCCGCATGGCAAAACCCATCCTATGGTTCTTATCGCGACTTTTGATCATCGCGTTGTTGGCCGAAATATATGCATGGAACACAGATGCGTCGCCTGCATTGTGGTTGTTTGGCTTTGCAGTGCTTTTGGGGTCTATGACAGCCGTTTCGGTATCACAAGCGACCTATGAAACAATTGAAACGGGTGGTAATTGGCAGGTTCGCAAAGTTGATAGTCTGGAAGCGACACCAACATCAAAGGTACTTTATCAGCTATTCCGATTGCGATGGCTAGCGATCGCTCTGCTCTGTCTGATTGCTGCAGTTCTGTATGCTGATTTTTCGACAAAAGGGTCGCTTATCAAGAGTATTGTGGATATTCCTTCTGAAAAGCCATGAAAACGTGATGTTTGTTATAAGCCTGCCATGTATGAATTTTCCGCATTAGTCGCATTTATCTACAATTGGGTTTATGAAAAAGCGAAGGCGAATTTGGCGCTCATGGCTACGTTTTTTGTACTTCTGTTTATCGGTTTCATTATTTTATTTATCTTTTTCATGAACATTTCAGCGTTTTTAGCCATAGTTTACACTATTATTTTTTCATCTCTTTTGGCTGCTGCTTATTTCGCCATAATGAGGGCCGTTTCTGAGAAACTAGATGCTCGTAATCAGATTAAACTAAATCATGAAAAGGCGATAAAGACGGCAAAGATGATCGAAAAAGGCTCTAAGTCGTAATTGCTTTCCAGACCTCAACCCTGTTTTCACCATGTTGATGTGATGATGAATGGCCTGCTAATTGCAATTTACTTTAATCCATCGTATATACATTTAAATATACAAAAGGTTTGCACATGATCGAAACCAAAATCAGAAAAGTCGGAAACTCGGCCGTGATGACCCTGTCAACCGAAATGCTGGCGATGCTGGACGCGAAAGAGGGCGACACCCTGTTCGTTGTGCGTGGCGATGACGGCAGTCTGAAAATCATGGCACATGATCCGTCTGTGGCCGAAGCCCTAGCCGCGGCCGAGATTGTGATGGATGAGAACCGCGATCTGCTTCAGGCCTTGGCTTGAGCGCGCCTGTCTGGGTTCCGCTGGCCGCAATCATTGTTATCCACGACAGACAAATCGCCCGCCATGGTGGGGCGTCCGGCCTGCGCGATAGGGCATTGATTGAGATGGGGGCCAGCCAGGCCATGAACCTGTCTGCATGTTCAGATGCAGGATTGGCGGATATTGCAGCGGCCTATGCGTTTGGCATTGCCAAAGCGCATGCATTTGTTGATGGCAATAAGAGGACTGCGTTTGTGACCGCGGTGACCTTTCTGCGGTTGAACGGCTATGCGTTTCGCCCCGATCCCGTTACCGGTGTTCGTATGATGGAAGATCTGGCATCTGGCCAAAAGACCGAGGCCGAGTTTGCCGCCTGGTTAAAGGATGGGATGCGCCCGATCTGATCCGTATCGGGGCTTTCGTATCCCTGCCGCTTGATGTAACACGGCCGGCGAACCAAAGGGCAGACGGACATGAAATTCACACTTTCCTGGCTAAAAGATCATCTTGAGACGGACGCTTCGCTTGATGATATCCTGTATGCGTTGACCGATCTTGGGCTTGAGGTTGAAGAGGTCTTGGATCCGACTGCTAAGCTGAAGGATTTTACCATCGGCAAGGTGCTGAGTGCTGAAAAGCACCCCGATGCGGATCGGCTGCGGGTGTGTCAGGTGGAAACGGATGAAGGCGTGAAGCAGATCATTTGCGGTGCGCCGAATGCGCGCGAAGGGATCACAGTGGTGGTGGCCAAGCCCGGTGTCTATGTGCCGGGGATCGATACAACCATTGGTGTGGGCAAAATCCGTGGGATCGAAAGTTTTGGCATGATGGCCAGTGAGCGTGAGATGGAGCTGTCGGATGAACACGACGGTATCATCGAACTGCCCAGTGGCGCGGTTGGCGAAAGCTTTGCCAATTGGCTGGCCGCGAACGAACCAGCCAAGGTTGATCCGGTGATCGAGATTGCGATTACGCCCAACCGCCCCGATGCGCTTGGGGTGCGGGGGATCGCGCTGGATCTGGCCGCGCGTGGATTGGGGACGATGAAGCCGCGTGATCTTGAGCCAGTTGAGGGCCAATTTCCTTGCCCGATCGCGGTGACGATTGATTATGACACGCGCGAAGCCTGTCCTGTGTTCTATGGCCGCGTCATTCGCGGTGTGAAAAATGGCCCCAGCCCGCAGTGGCTGCAGGATATTCTGCGCGCCATCGGTTTGCGCCCCATCAGTGCGCTGGTCGATATTACGAATTTCTTTACCTATGATCGCAATCGCCCTTTGCATGTTTTTGATGCTGACAAGGTTCAGGGGAACCTACGTGTGCACCGCGCAAAAGGGGGCGAAACGCTGGTTGGTCTGGATGAGAAAGAGTATACATTCCAGCCCGACATGACGCTGATCTCAGACGATAGCGGTATTGAAAGTATCGCAGGTGTCATGGGTGGTTTGCCCACAGGTTGCACTGAAGAAACCGTAAATGTCTTTCTTGAAGCCGCCTACTTTGATCCGGTGCGGACGGCGCTGACGGGTCGTGCGCTGAAGATCAACAGTGATGCGCGCTACCGGTTTGAGCGCGGTATCGATCCGGCCTGGACGCCCCACGGGCTGGAACATGCCACGCGGATGATCCTTGATCTATGTGGGGGCGAAGCCTCGGACGTGGTTATCGCGGGTGAAATCCCGGATGTGTCACGCGCATATAAGCTGGATACGGATCGTGTGCAGTCGCTGGTGGGTATGGATATTCCCGCTGAAGACCAGCGCGCCACACTTGAACGGCTTGGGTTCTGGCTTGACGGCGACATGGCCCATGTGCCGACCTGGCGCCCCGATGTGATGGGTGAAGCGGACTTGGTCGAAGAGGTCGCGCGGATTGCATCGCTGACCAAGCTACAGGGCAAACCGTTAGCTCGTGCGCAGGTGGGCGTGCCGAAACCCGTACTGACGCCCATGCAGCGGCGCGAACAGGCCGCGCGGCGGACCTGTGCGGCTTTGGGATATAACGAATGCGTCACCTATAGCTTTATCGACAAAGCCTCGGCCGAGCTGTTCAGTGGTGGCGATGATGCAACGATGCTGGCGAACCCAATCAGCTCTGAAATGAGTCATATGCGCCCCGCACTGCTGCCGGGCTTACTGCAGGCCGCGGCGCGCAATCAGGCGCGGGGTTTCATGGATCTGGCATTGTTCGAGGTCGGCCCGGCCTTCCACGGGGGTGAGCCCGATGAACAGCATCTGCTGGTCACGGGTCTGCTGATCGGCAGCACCGGCCCCAAAGACGTGCACGGCAGCGCGCGTCCTGTTGATGTTTACGACGTCAAGGCTGACGCCGATGCGGTTCTAAGTGCCATCGGTGCGCCCGCCAAGGTGCAGATTTTGCGCGGGGCGCAGGAATGGTGGCATCCGGGGCGGCACGGTATGATTTGTCTGGGTCCAAAGAAGGTGCTGGGCATTTTTGGCGAATTACACCCGAAGGTCCTTTCCGCAATGGATGTGAAAGGCCCTGCACTGGCCTTTACGATCTGGCCGGGCGAAGTGCCTTTACCGCGATCAAAATCGGCCACCCGTCCCGCGCTTGAGATAACAGACCTGCAGGCGGTTGAGCGCGACTTTGCCTTTGTCGTTAATGCCGATGTTGAGGCACTGACGCTGGTCAATGCGGCAGCGGGGGCCGACAAAGGCCTGATCGAAGATGTGCGCGTCTTTGACGAATTCATTGGCGGTGCTTTGGGCGAAGGCAAGAAATCCCTTGCCATCACTGTGCGTCTGCAACCGCGGGAAAAGACATTGAAGGACGAAGATATCGAAGCGGTCAGCGTCAAGATCGTCGAGAAAGTGACCAAAGCCACGGGCGGCACATTGCGCGGCTAGTTCAGAACCGATGGCCAGTTTGCATCCGCTTTTGCGATCCGGCCCGGAATATCGCGCGACCACCGACGCTGAACGCGAAGCGAGAAGTTAAGATACAGCTTATCGTCCACAATCGTCCATGCATCAGGTACAGTTGAAGCAGTGTAGCCTTCGCTGACAGCATAAGCGCAATAACCACCATATTGGGGTGCATAGGAGTCAGGGTTGTCAATAAAAGCGGTGCGGTTTTCTTCGGTCGAAAAGCGCCACGTCGCGCCCATCCAATCGTAGGTCAGGTCAGGACTGCCGGCAACAGGTTGGCCTTGGGTGAAATAGGCCACGACGTCTGTGCCATCCACGGCAATACCATCTTCGGCATAAAAGGTGGGTGTCGCAGAGTGTGCGATTGTTGCGATGGTTGTGAGTGTTGGAACTGCAGCTGCAAACAACAACACATTACGGCGGGTGATAGGCATGGCATTCTCCGTTTTCCAGTATTTCTAAGTTACCATCAAATTGGGTGAAAAATCATGCCACAACTATGGTTCACACATAGCTGTTATTTTTGGACGCGGTTTCGTGACTTTTTGTAATCGCTTATCAAACCCTTACGGGTTTTCCGCGCGAAAAGGGCCGCAAGGACCGCTGAGCGGTTAGTTACATTTCAAGGCTTTGTCAAAATCAGTGCGGCTGTAATGTTGGCCGACGCGGCGACTGGCCAAGGTTTCGCCGTCAAAGCGTGTGGCGATAATATATACCCAATCGGCAGAGGCCGTTATCATTTCGGGACCATCCCCGCAGTCACGAATGCCGCCTGCAATATCGCGTTCACCGATCCGGTGATTTGTCAGCCCTGCTTTATCCGCGACGGGCTTCAGCATACCATTTTTAAAACGCCAGACCCGCAGCGTTTTAGCCAAATGCGGACGGTCGATATAAGCGATTTCGATGTACCCATCGCCGTCCATATCCGCGGCACCGATCGGCGCCAACCAGCGGTTCGTTCGGCCGATATGGGGTGTCTCCGCAATCTTGCGCTTATCGTTATAGATTGCCAACTGTGCGCCCTGACGCACATCCGTTTCGATCACCACAACTTCGGGCTTGCCATCGCCCGTCACATCCCAAAGACGTGGGGCAATGTCTTCGAACACATGGTTCAAAGGCAATTTGAAAATACGCGTTTCATGTTTTAAAACAGCTTCATTCGCAATGCCTGTTATGCGTGGGCTTACATCAATCTCAAGCGTACCATATTCGATATCATCGCCCAGAATAGCATGACCGTAACGTGTGGTTGGATCTGCAAAGCGCGCATCTTTGACGTCGGCATGCGCCATGCCAGCACATGTAATTGCGATGGCAAAGCTGCGCAACAGCATCAGATTTGCTTTTCAGGCATTTGAACAACAAGACCATCCAACGCATCGGTGACCTTAAGCTGGCATGTCAGGCGCGACTGGCCTGGCTTGGGTTCATAGGCAAAATCGAGCATATCTTCTTCCATCGCATCGACATCAGGCAGCTTACCAACCCAATCCGGATGAACATAGACGTGGCAGGTTGAACAGGCACAGGCCCCACCGCAATCGGCTTCGATGCCCGGAATATTGTTGTCACGGGCGCCTTCCATGACGGTCAGACCATTTGCGACCTCAACCACATGTTCTGTTCCGCCATGTTCGATATATGTAATTTTTGCCATCTGACGCCTCTTGTAAGAATTCAACCGTTTTTTCCTTAGCCAAGCATGACAGGACAGACCAGTGAATTTTTCAAATGAGCGCGCGATTGACGCAGATTTGTAGTGTCTGCAACATCTAAGTGCTGGTTGTTTTGCGGTCCCCGGGGTGCAAAGACGTTCCAAGGATATGATCCGCTTCGTGGATGACGTGACTGGCGCGGCCAACGATCAATGGATCATACCCTTTGATGACGCTTTTATTTTTATCGGGGTAATCCAGACTGTCCAGAAAATGCATCATACAATTCAGTCGCGCCCGTTTTTTATCGTTCGATTTAATAACGGTCCATGGGGCATCTGCAGTGTCTGTGTAAAAAAACATCGCTTCCTTCGCTTCGGTGTAATCATCCCATTTGCCAAGGCTGGCCTTGTCAATCGGGCTTAGTTTCCAGCGTTTCAGCGGATCTGTTTCACGACTTTCAAAGCGCATGCGTTGTTCTTCCTGAGTGACGGAAAACCAGTATTTGTAAAGCCGTATGCCCGACCGGGTCAGCATCCGCTCAAATTCCGGGGTTTGGCGCATGAATTCCAGATATTCCTGGGGTCCACAAAATCCCATGACCCGTTCGACGCCTGCACGGTTGTACCATGATCTGTCGTAAAGAACGATTTCGCCCGATGTCGGCAGATGGTTCACATAGCGTTGAAAATACCACTGGCCCCGCTCCTCATCGGTAGGTTTGTTCAGGGCTACAACGCGCGCAGCACGCGGATTAAGATGTTCGGTAAATCGCTTGATCGTTCCGCCCTTGCCAGCCGCATCGCGGCCTTCGAATAAAAGAACGAACTTCTGACCCGTTTCCTGCGCCCATAACTGAACCTTCAGTAATTCTGCCTGAAGCTTGGCCTTTTGCACCTCATAGCTGCGCCGCGACAGTTTGGTGTCATAGGGGTATTTCCCATAGCCAAATGCTTCTCGAACGGCCTCGGGTGTTGGGGCCTGCGACCGCTCAGGCATAATAGGTTCAACAATTTCCGAAACTGGATCAGCTTTGCTATTTGCGGCGATCTTGGACATGGAATTCTCCTTGGGTCAATTTCACGTGCGATAGCATCCCCGAAAAAGGATTGCTTTGATTTGACGCAAAGACAGTGAAAAGAAAAAGGCAGGCCCCGTTAAGGGCCTGCCTGTGTGTTTTGGATTTATTATTAGTTACTCAAGGGACAGTGCAACAAAGCGGGGCTGTCCAGACCGTCGGATCAGCAGCAAAAGTGACTTGCGTCCAGCTTCCTTTGCTTCTTCAACCCGTGCTTCAAGATCAGCAATTGAGCTGACTTTGCGTTGGCCGGCCTCAGTGATAATATCACCTGCGCGCAGACCTTTTTCAAAGGCTTCCGACAGACCGTCGACATCGTTAACAATCAGACCTTCTGCAGCTGCAGGAAGATCCAGTTCTTCGCGGGTCTGTTCCGTGATTGGCGACAAAGTCATTCCAAGCATATTTTCTTGCTGAGGTTCGGCAGGTGTATCATCGGTCGATGCAGCCGCAGGAATTGCTTCTTCCTCGGCGGTTTCACGACGACCAAGTGTGACAAGCAGCGTTTTTGTCTGACCTTCACGAAAAACGACAACCCGGACACTTTTGCCAATATCAGTGTTCCCGACACGGCGCACCAGTTCGCGCGTATCGGCGACGACTTGGCCATCAAACGATACGATGACATCACCAGACAGAATACCGCCATCCTTTGCAGGACCATCCGGTACATCTGTGATCAATGCGCCGGCCGCTTCTTCCAAGCCCATTGCTTCGGCCACATCGGGTGTTACATCCTGGATGCGCACACCCAACCAGCCACGGCGCGTTTCTCCGAATTCCTGAAGTTGATCAACGACGCGCGTCACCACGGCAGAACTCATCGCGAAACCAATGCCGATGGATCCACCGTTTGGCGACAGAATTGCAGTGTTCACACCAATGACTTCGCCATCCATATTAAAGAGTGGCCCGCCTGAGTTACCGCGGTTAATCGCAGCATCCGTTTGAATGTAGTCATCATATGTCCCGCTAAGGGCGCGGTTACGGGCAGATACGATACCAGCTGACACAGAAAACCCTTGGCCCAACGGATTACCCATCGCCATGACCCAATCGCCAACACGTGCAGAATCGCTGTTTCCAAAAGGAACGAATGGCAACGGTTGATCGGCTTCAACTTTCAAAAGCGCGATGTCGGTATTTCTATCTGTGCCAATCACTTCGGCGGGTAATTCCTGACCCGAGAAAAATTCGATCAGAATTTCGTCGGCCCCTTCGATGACATGGTTGTTTGTAACAATGTATCCATCTTCCGAGATTACGAACCCAGACCCAAGCGCGGAAGATCGGCGCGGTGACCCATCTGGTGTCGGAAGATCACGAAAGAAATCCTCAAAAGGGGATCCTTCGGGAACAATGCCTTGTGGGCCGGTTCTGCCAGCAACTGTCGTGGATGTTGTGATATTCACAACGGATGGGCTGATCTGTTCAGCCAGATCAGCAAAACTTTCGGGTGCACCACGTGCATTTGCATACAAGGCTTGTGCCAGCAATATCGCGAAGCCAAGGATAAGTACTGTCAATGCCTGTGGCAGTGTGCGCGATTGTCTCAATGCCTGTGCCTGGGGTTTCAAATCTTTAACTCCTTATAACCTTTGTGCGGATCGCGCCGCTATGTTTACAGACAAACTAGGGTGCTTTGATCATTTCTCCAAGTGGCACATGATCAGCGTCACGTCAGTGTGAGGATAAATTGAACGGATCGCAGTTGTTTTGCAATTGCTTCAAGCACCAAAATACTTTGCGGTCCAAACAAAAAATAATCCTATCACCAAACACAGCACCCCTATCATGCGTCTTTGATCCAATGAGAGGTTTTTTAATGCCGCAAGAAGGTCTTCGATAAGCGAAGGGGCCAGTGCGTACACCAGCCCCTCGACAATCAATACCAGCCCTATGGCCAGAAGGATCGTTTCCATTATTGCCCTGCTGCAACGCCACTGGTTGACGTCCGCGCGCCAAGACCCGTTCCGTCAAGATAGTTGAAGAATTCACTATCTGGCGTAATGACCATAGTTGAGTTGCGTCCTTGCAAAGCCTTTTCATAGGCAGCCAATGACCGATAGAAATCAAAGAAATCAGGGTCTTGGGTAAATGCCTCGGCAAAGATACTGTTTCGTTGTGCATCAGCCTCACCGCGTGTGATTTCAGATTCGCGACGTGCTTCTGATACAAGTTCAACCACTGTACGATCTGCTTGCGCACGAACCCGCTGCGCAGCTTCTTCACCGCGCGCGATTTCATCTGCAGCCTCGCGTTCGCGTTCCGCCCGCATTCTGGCGAATGTGGATTCAAGGTTTTGCGTCGGCAAGTTTGTTTGTTTCAAACGCACATCCACGACCTCAAGCCCCAGATCATCGGCCAAAAGATCTGCGCCGTTGCGAATGCGCAGCATCAGATTTCCACGATCCGAAGAAAGAATGGTGTTTGATGTCACGCCATCCGAACCAAGAACCGCACGGGTCTGTGTGGTCAAAATTGATTCGAGACGCCGCGCTGCTGCTGCTTCACCACCTACACCAGTTGCCTGACGAAACCTTCTGACATCATCAATTCGATAACGTGCAAAGGCATCAACAACCAGACGACGGTCGTCTGACGGTGTAACTTCGATGGCCTGAGTATCCAGTGACAAAATCCGCGCGTCATACCGCACAACTTCATCCACAATAGGAAACTTGAAATAAAGCCCAGGTTCTTCACGGACCTGATCAATTTGACCAAATCGAAGTACCAGAATTTTTTCACGTTCATCAACAATGAAAAGCGATGATAGGACACCGACAAGAACAAGGATGACAACACCAAGTAAAATAAGAAGCTTATTCATATTAATTTCCCCCTGTCGCGGCTGAATTGCGGCGCAACTCGTTCAAGGGCAGATATGGAACAACCCCTTGACCGCCTTCGGAATTACTATCCAGAATAACCTTTTCGACATCTGAAAAAACACGCTCCATGGTTTCAAGATAAAGACGCTTTCGTGTCACTTCCGGAGCTTGCTCGTATTCTTCCAAAACAGCAAGGAAACGACTTGCTTCACCCTGCGCTTCGTTCACAACACGTGCACTATATCCTAATGCTTCTTCCAGAACCTGTGCTGCTTCACCACGAGCCCCCGCCAGAACGCGGTTTGCATAGGCATCCGCCTGACGCTCAAGCCTGTCGCGTTCCTGTTCAGCAGCCTGAACTTCACGGAACGCATCAATCACCTCGGCGGGTGGATCAGCACGGTCAAGGTTCACACGTACGATGTTAATGCCACTGTCATACCCATCCAGCGTCGTTTGGATCAACTCAAGAACCGTTGCAGCAACCAATTCACGGTCACGGTTCAAAATCGGCGCCAGTTCAGATTGCGCCACAATTTCGCGCATCGCCGATTCAGACACCGCACGCACCGTTTGTTGACCATCAGCCAAGTTAAACAAGAACATCGAAGGGTCATCAATCGTCCAGACGACCTGGAAGTCGATATCAACAATGTTTTCATCCGTTGTCAGCATCAGGCCACTGGTGCCACGCTGGTTACCGACACCAATATCTTCGGTGTTTTCACGGGTCACCGCGATAACCTCAGCCGTCACCAAAGGCCAGGGTGCAAAGTTCAGACCTGGCTGCCCGATTGAGCTGAATTCGCCCAAAAATAATTCAACTGATCTTTCTTCCGGGCGCACAACATAGAATGAAGCCATCGCCCACCCGATCACGGCAACAATTGCAGCAATACCAACAACAATACGTGTCGGAAAAGGTTCGCCGCCGCCGGGACCGCCTTGGTCACCGCCGCCACCACCGCGACCGCCCATCAGGACGCGCAGCTGTTCTTGGCCCTTTTTCATCAGGTCATCAATTTCAGATCTTGGTCCGTCCTGACCAGGTCTGCGTTGACCGTTTCCTCTGTCACCTCGGTCGCGATCGTCATCGCCGCCCGAGCCTCCTCCGCCGCCCCATGGGCCGCCGTTATTCCCAGCCATTTTTGCTGATATCTCCTTGGATGGATTTATGTTCTTAGTGCTTTACTTGATGGTAAACATCGGAAATTCAAGCCGTCCTTACCGGTGTTTTCATTGTAACAATCTCTTCTGACATTGTGGGGTGAACGGCAACAGTTCTGTCAAAGTCTTCTTTTGTTGCGCCCATCTTAATCGCAATACCTGCCAGTTGTATCATTTCACCCGCATGTGGCGCGACAATGTGACAGCCCAAAACCTTACGGGTTTCAACTGAAACGACAAGTTTCATCAATACGCGATCCGGACGTCCAGCAAAGGCAGTCTGCATGGGGCGAAAAGATGTACAATAGATTTCCACAGGCTCTTTGTCACGTGCTTCTTCTTCGGACAGGCCAATTGTACCCATTTCCGGCTGCGTAAAAATCGCCGACGGGATCAGATCATGATCAGGCTTGGTTGGGTTGCCTTTGAAAACAGTTTCGACAAAGGCCATGCCTTCACGAATGGCGACCGGGGTCAGTTGTACGCGGTTTGTCACATCACCAATGGCGTAAATGGATGGGATTGCGGTTTGAGAATAATCGTCAACCTCAATCTCGCCCCGGCGCCCAATTTTCACACCAATATCCTGCAACCCCATATCTTTGGTGTTTGGGGTACGGCCCGTCGCAAACATAACCTTATCAAAAACGCGTTCATTGCCATTTGTCGCCTTGACCCAAACAGGGCCGTTGTAATTCACGATGTGATCGTTTGGTTTTTCAAGGCCAGAGACGCCACCAAATGCCGCATCAGACGCCGTGGCCTGAGGTGAATCAGGATCATGGTCATCCGCACGCGCCATTTCGACGATATTTGTGCCGGTGCGCAGATCAACGCCTTTTTCGCGCATCAATTCGGCAACAAGACCACGGGCTTCATCATCGAAACCGCGCAGAATTTGTGCGCCGCGATAATACTGCACAACCTCAACGCCCATACCGTTCAAAATGCAGGCAAATTCACAGGCGATATATCCGCCGCCAACAATCAGTATCGATTTTGGCAATGTCTTCAGTTTGAATATTTCATTCGAGGTGATGCCAAGTTCAGCATTTTGCAAATCGGGCTTTACCGGATGCCCGCCGGTTGCGATCAGAATATGTTTGGCTATCTTTTCTTCACCAGTGGACAGGCGCACAGTATGCGGATCAATCATGACTGCGCGCGCATCGAAAATCGTAACGTTCGAGCTTTTGAGAAGGTCGCGATAAATCTGTTCTAACCGGTCAAGTTCGCCTGACATAGTGCTTTGGAATTCTGGCCAATTGAAATCACCGTCCTGAACATCCCAACCATAGGATCGCGCGTCCTTGAACATTTCGCGGTATTCGCTTGCAAAGACCATTAGCTTTTTAGGCACGCATCCCCGTATGACACAAGTGCCGCCCATGCGATATTCTTCGGCCAATGCAACACTGGCCCCTTCCGAAGACGCAACGCGCGCAGCACGAACACCGCCAGAGCCACCACCGATGACAAAAAGATCATAGTCAAAGCTCATTTAAGATCCTTCATTCGCTGATATCGGAAAAAAGGTTATCTTTCTCTACGATCTCAATGTGGCCGGTTTCTGTGGTGCCATCATTTATATCGCGCACTTCCACCTTGCCATTCGAATATCCGATTACAACTGCATCACATATATCCACAAACAGACCGTTTTCCACCACACCGGGCGCCTGGTTTAGGACCAGCGACAATTGCTGGGCATTTCCGATCCGGCGCAAGTTCAAATCCAGGATATAATTTCCTTCATCTGTTACAAAAGGCTGGCTGCCATTCATTCGCAGTGTCGACTGTCGCCCCATGACATCCAGCCCAATCAGCATTTCCTCGACCAATGTTTTGGTCGTTTGCCAGCCAAATGGGATCACTTCGACAGGCAAGGGAAAAGCGCCCAAAGTATCAACCTGTTTGCTGGCATCAGCGATGACGATCATTCGTTCACTTGCGGTTGCAACAATCTTTTCCTGCAACAGCGCGCCCCCCCCGCCTTTGATCAGGTTCAGATTGCCATCATATTCATCGGCACCATCAATCGTCAGATCAAGCCAACGCGCTTCGTCCAGACTTAGGATCGTAATGCCAACATCACGTGCCAGCGTGGCAGTTTGCAGCGATGTTGGCACACCAACGATATTCAAGCCATCGTCACGCACCATTTCGCCAAGGCATTTCACTAACCAAGCCGCCGTCGATCCGGTGCCCAGGCCAACACGCATGCCATTTTCGACATAATCCGTCGCACGCCGTGCTGCAAAAAACTTTGCCCGGTCGATAGGCGATAAATCCGACGACATAATAACCGACTCCCCCATGAACTCGGCACTTTATAAGGAATCTAGCGCCAAGGTGCGAGAGGGAAGTCGCAAAAACTGCCATAAATGGCACGCATTTACATCAAATTCGCAGATATCGGTTATTCGCCACAAATACCCTGCAGGCTGATCCAGTCCCCATCTGGCAAAATCTGTGATGTTGTTTGGGGAGAAATCGGATCTGCTTCGATCAAGGCCAGCGTTGTTTCGCCCGATGGATCAAGCGCATAGGCATATGGCGAAATCGGTAAATCAGCCGCGTCAAAGGCCGCAAGAAGATCTTCGTCATCAATTGGTTTGGGCGGTGTGCTGAGCAATGTTTCCGCATAGCGCGTCAGGGCTGCATCAGGAAAATTGGCAGTAGTCAGAAACCGGAATGTGGCGATAAAGCCTGCGTGATCCAGCAAATCCTTTAGTGCATCAGACTGACGTGCGCGCGCCGCTTCGGCCACCAGATAACCCGCAGCCACTTCCGGGGCATCGTGATCTTCGAATATCTTAGCTTGCGCAAGAATGGCGCCGCCGGGCAAATGAACTGTTATCGGCAAACCAGACTGATAAATCGTAATCGGGTTAGCAATCATCACGCGACTGCGCATCATATCAAGCGCCTGACTGCCAGCGGGCGACATGCAAGGTTGCCCTGCGATACGTTCGATTTTGGCAAGCAACGCATTCCCGATTTCGGCACGTTTAACGTCAGGAACAACGCGCAAGCTATGATCCCGCAGTGCCCCGGGCAGCCATAGTATTAAAATGATCAGAACCGCAACAAAACTGCCCGCAAAGCCCAGCAAACGCAATCGGCCGGGATGTGGTCGATGACGTTCAACAGCTTTGCGCACTTTTTCGATCGCAAGGATCATATCGTCATCCGCAATTTCAAGCTGTTCCTGATCATCCCCTTCTGGACCATACAAGGCCGGCGTCTGCCCGGGGTTCAACCGATCAACCGCTGACAACGACCAATGCGACAGCGCACGATCATTTTTATCGGCAATGACCAATGTCGCGTCACCAAAAGACACAATCACGTCTTTGCGCTGCGCTTCTTTCGAGCTGCGCCAAAGTCCCGTTGTTTCCAGCCGGGCATATTGTTTCAATGCGGTCATGTCTGGCTGCTCTGCCCTGTATTCTTTTGATCAAACTATCCCAGCTATGCAATTACGACAATGCGTTGATCAAATATTGCCTATACAGCACTAATACGCTTAGCATTTCCCATGATCTATTCGCCCAGCAGACGGTATCTTTTTATTCACATCCCCAAAACCGGTGGCACGTCAATGGCTATGGCGCTTGAGGCAAAAGCGGCGAAAGACGACATACTGGCAGGCGATACGCCAAAAGCACAAAAAAGACGCAACCGACTGAAAACTATAAAAACAACAGGAAGACTGTGGAAACATTCGTCTTTGCATGATCTGCAAGGCATGTTTGACACGCTGCAGCCCAAGGATTTTTTTGTATTCACAATTGTGCGTAATCCATGGGACCGCATGGTCAGCTATTATCATTGGCTGCAGATCCAGAATTTCAATCATCCCGCCGTGGCACTGTCAAAAACGCTAAGCTTCAAAGAATTTTTGCACCATCCCCAGATCCAAAGCTCATTTCGAAAGAATCCCTATCGCAGCTACGTTATGACTGCAGACGGACAAATGCACTGCGATCTGTTTATTCGTTTGGAAAAATTGACCGATGATATGGCCCCTTTGGCAAAGCATTTGGGCTTTATGCCAGAAGTGCAGCATGTCAATAAATCAAACCGGCAAAACGATTATCGACCGTATTACGACAGTGAAAGTGCTGATGTTTTAAAAAATATATGCCGCGAAGATATTAATCAATTTGGGTATCAGTTCGATTGAACTGTACTAGGATTGTCCGAACGTCCAACATGTTGTTTGGCTGTAAATATGGTCTGGCGACAGATTAATACTTGGAAAAATCGAATGATTTGGGGCGTCGGGCCAGCTTTGGGCTTCTATCGCCAGACCCGCATAAGGCGCACCTGGAAAATTCGCGCCGTCATAGATCTGAAGGCCGGGTTCGGTCGTGGCCATTGTCATGCTCAGGCCTGATGGCCCGGTCAGGGTCGCGACGTCGGTGACGGGGCGGCGGGTGTTGGACAGGCAGAAGTTGTGATCCAGCACAGCGTCTGTGCCGGGGGTCAGGTCGCGCGGCGTGCGAAAATCAAAGTGCGTACCTGCGACCGGGGCAATTTCGCCGGTGGGCAGGTTGTCGTGCGTGGGCAGGTAGTGATCGGCGTTGATCTGTAACCTGTGGCCCGCATAGGTCGGTGCGCCGCCAAGATTCCAATAGCTGTGATTGGCCAGATTGATCAGCGTCGTGCGGTCCGTCGTGGCGCTTAGGCGCAGGGACAGGGTCGCTTCAGACAGGATGAATGCGGCGATCAGGGTGCGATTGCCGGGAAAGCCGCCCTGACCATCGGGCAGGGGCAGTTGCAGTTCGGCATAGGTTTTGGCGACCATGGTCGGGTGCCATAGCTGCAGGTGTGTCCCGGCGCTGCCGCTGTGGCGGGTGGTGCGGCCCGCTTCGTTGGCGTCGAAATGGTGTAGCTGGCCATCAATCATGGCCTGCGCGCCGCCGATACGGTTGGCGACAGGGCCGACGATGCAGCCGTTCGCACCCTTGCCCCTCAGGTAGGGGGCCAGATGGTCGAAACCGGAGGTCAGGCTGTGGGGGATATCGTCAAGGTGGACGCTTTGAATGGCGGCGCCGAAGCTCAGGACGTTCACCCGCAGGCGGTCATTGGACAAGGTGATCAGCTTGGCCGTGCGACCGTCGGGCAGTGTGCCCCAGTCGCACATGGTCACACCAGTGGTTCCCAGTGGACGCCCGCGGCGGGGATGTCGGTATCGCCCCACTTGGCCGCGTCGGGCGCATAGTTGAAGATAAAGCGGTGCGTCGCGGTATTGCGAAGGCGCAGACCGTCGGTCAGGGTGTGGGTGGAGATACCTTCGCGGGCGCAGGCGGTTTTAATGATATCCGTCAGCGTATCAGGGTCGGGCCAGCCCGCCAGATAGTGCAGCCCACTATTGCGGACCATTGCGGCTGCGCCGGTTTTGGTTTTCAGCGCGACATCGGCGGCGCCTTCCAGATGTTCGAACCAGTGTACCATGCGGCCGTTTTCCAGCGGGATATCGGCCGATGGCGGGATGCTTTCGGTGTGGGTGATACGCGCGTCAAGACAGGGGATATTGGGGCCAAGCGGTGTCGGGATCGACAGGTTCGGTGTCTTGGTATTGGTGCGCGGACCCAGGATGGCGGTGCCGTCGAATTGGGTCAGGGCCGTGATCAGGGCGTCAGGCAGCGACAGGATACCGGGGGCCAGGACCAGTTTGTAGGTCGACAGATCGGCGGTGGTCGACGGCAGAATATCGATGTTCAGGCCGTTGACGCGCAAGGCCTTATAGAAGGCGAAGGTCAGGCGGAAATAATCGAAATCGGCGCCCTGGGGTTGGACCTGCCACGCCCAGGCGGACGGATAATCGAAGATCAGGGCAACGTCTGCGGTGGCGGTGCCGGTGTCGGGCAGGGTTTCGATTTCATCTGCGACCTGACGTGCCTCGGCCAAAGCCGGGGCGGGTTCGTTATCGGGGCGCAAAAGGCCCGCGTGCATCTGTTCCTGCGCGAAGGGGGCCTGACGCCAGCGGAAATAGCAGACGGCCTCAGACCCGTGGGCGAATGCCTCCCACGCCCAAAGGCGGGCCATGACGGGCAGCGGGGCCGGGTTGTAAGGCGCCCAATTCACGGGGCCCAGTTGTTGTTCCATGATCCACCAGCGGCCCCGCCCGACAGCGCGGTACAGGTCGTGGTGAAAGGCTTGCATATCCGGGTCGCCCTGCCGCAGGAAACGGGTTTTGTGATCATCGGTCGCCTCAAGCCGGTCAGAGAGGAACCCGATTGGGTAGCTGTCCCAGCTGGCGATATCCAGATCAGCGCCGACGTCGAAATGGTCGAAGTCCAGCACGCGGCCCATGTAGTTGTGGATCAGCGGCGCGTCGGTGTGTTTGCGCAGGATGTCGGTTTGCAGGCGGTTGAAGCTGACGACCTGATCCGAGCTGAAGCGCAGGAAGTCCAGGTGGTGGGATGGGTTGGCCTCGGTCACTGTCAGGTTGGGCAGGTCGATCTGGTCGAAGTCGGTGTATTCCATCGACCAGAAGACATTACCCCAGGCGCGGTTCAGGGCGTCGGGGGATTGGTACTTCTGGGCCAGCCAGTTGCGAAATTCGCGGCATGCGGCGTCTGAGTAGGACACGGTGGTGTCGTGGCAGCCGTATTCGTTGTCGGTTTGCCAGGCGGCGATATGAGGGTTTGCACCATAGCGTTCGGCCAGCAGTGTGACGATGCGGCGGCATTCGTCGCGATAGCCCTGGTGCGAAAAGCAATAGTGGCGGCGAGAGCCGAATTTGCGGGGGTGGCCGTTTGCATCGACAGCCAGCATATCGGGGTGCTTGTCGACGACCCATTTGGGCGGTGTGGCGGTGGGTGTGCCCAGGATCACCTTCAGCCCCGCGGCGCCCAGAACATCGATCGCACGGTCCAACCAGTCAAACTGCAGATCGCCGGGCGTGGGTTCCAGTCGGGACCAGGCGAATTCACCTATGCGGACCCATGTCAGGCCGGTGTCCACCATACGCGCCGCGTCGGCCTGCCACATCTGTTCCGGCCAGTGTTCGGGATAGTAGCAGGTGCCCAGCGTGCGTTTCATCACGAATGGATCGGGCCGTCCCCGCAGGCCAGTGCCGCTTCGCGCACGGCCTCGGAATAGGTGGGGTGGGCGTGGCAGGTGCGGGCCAGATCCTCGGCCGCGGCGCCGAATTCCATGGCGACGCAAATTTCGTGGATCAGATCTCCGGCCATAGGGCCAACCACATGGGCGCCCAGAATACGGTCGGTTTCCTTATCCGCCAGAATTTTTACAAAGCCATCGGCCGCAAAATTCGCCTTGGCCCGCGCGTTGCCCATGAAGGAAAACTTACCCGCCTTATAGGCGCGCCCGGCTTCTTTCAGCTGCTCTTCGGTCATGCCGACATTCGCGACCTCGGGGTGGGTGTAGATCACGCCGGGGATGACGCCATAGTTCACATGGCCCTTCTGACCGGCGATGGTTTCGGCGACGGCCATGCCCTCATCCTCGGCCTTGTGGGCCAGCATGGGGCCCTCGATGGCATCACCGATCGCGTAGACGCCATTCACATTCGTCTGCCAGTGATCACCTACCTTGACCTGACCCCGGTCGGTCATCGCTACGCCAAGCGCGTCCAGACCCAGCCCGTCGGTATAGGGTTTGCGCCCGGTCGATACCAAAACGACATCCGCATCGACGGTATGTTCGCTGTCATCCTTGCGCAGTTTATAGGTGACTTTCGCCTTGGTCTTGGTGGCCTCAACCCCTTGGACCGCAGCGCCCAGGGTAAAGCTGATGCCCTGTTTCGTCAGCAGCTTCTGGAAGGTGCGCTGAACTTCAGCGTCCATGCCGGGGGTGATGGCATCGAGGTATTCGATCACATGCACCTCGGTCCCCAGACGGGTGTAGACCGACCCAAGCTCCAGCCCGATGACACCGGCGCCGATCACAACCATCTTCTTGGGCACCTTGGGCAGTTCAAGTGCGCCGGTTGAGGTGACAACAACCTTTTCGTCAATCTCAACACCCGGCAGACTGGCGGCTTCGGACCCGGTGGCGATCACGATATTCTTAGCCTCGTGCACCTCGTCCCCGACCTTGACCTTGCCGGCTTCGGGGATTGATCCCCAGCCTTTCAGCCAGTCGATCTTGTTTTTCTTGAACAGAAATTCGATGCCCTTCGTGTTGGCCTCAATCGTTTCCTGCTTATAGGTCAGCATCTGCTTCCAATCGACCGAGGGCGATTTGCCCTTCAGGCCCATCTTGGCGAAGTTATGTTCGGCTTCATGCAACTGATGACTGGCATGCAGCAGGGCTTTTGACGGAATGCAGCCCACGTTCAGACAGGTGCCGCCCAGGGTTTCGCGCCCCTCGACACAGGCTGTTTTAAGGCCCAGCTGAGCACAGCGAATTGCACAGACATAGCCGCCGGGGCCGCTGCCGATTATGATGACGTCATAGCTGGACATAAAGGTCTCCTTCAGAGGTTACCGTAGATAAAGAGTGTTGCGGCTTGAGGGTCAAGTGCCGTCTTGTGACTTTCGTCGCGAAAGACGGTCATACTGATCACTCTGCCAAAGCCAGATAAAAAGTCCGAGCAAAATCAACGGTGAAAACACCAACAACAGACTAAATGGATCAGCCCCCGGTTGGGCAGAGTACAGCATCAGCATGAAACCATTAAAAGCATCGATGAAGTAAGCAATGTAAATCACTATAACGATAGGCAGCCGCAAAAGATGCGTGCCCAAAAGCACGGCCCACCAAATGATAAATCGCCAATGGGCGGGATAAGGTTCCTGAGTGGAGGCATGAAATGAAATCAAAAGACACCATGCCAAGATCAGTGCAATACCCCAATAAAGAGCGGTCGTAAGCCAAGTGCGTTTGCTCATATAAGGGCGGCCGCTAGTATAACGACCGTCGACGCCATGCCGACAAACCAAATTAACGACCGCCATGGAACCCATCCAAACGCATACGCCGGAACGTAAAGAACACGCGCCAGCAGATAAAGATATGCGGCCCACTGCGTCACAAACGTGGACTGATCCGTAACCGTAATTACCATAACAGCGATAGAAAACAGAATCAGCGCTTCAAAATGGTTATTCAGTGCGCGATATAAACGTGATGTTCTTGGTGACATCTGATCCATCAACGGCTTATCCAGACGGCCTGGGTCGCGCGGACTTAGTGTTTTGGCCGTGCCAAGTTCCAGATTGGCGGGTATCGCCATAAGTATAAATTGGATCACCTGCAACAAAGCAGCCAGCGTCAGAGTGGTAAGTTCAGGCGTCATGGGCGGCGCAGCTCCTGCGTTTTGATCAGATAGATCAGTATTACAATGGCGATCACAAGCGATATGATTGCAATATGTTGTTGAAACATCTGTTCTATAGACACAGTCACAAAAAATTGTTCCGTGAAATTATATACGACGACTTTGCCCAATTCAGGAATAGTAAGCAGGATAACAATCCAAAGACCTGCGCCTGACCGCATAAGAATGGTGATCAGCAATAGAGTCTGCGGTGCAATTCCAATAATAAAATAAACAATTGTAAAAACCACGGTATCATTGCGGAGGCCGGGAACTACAATTTCCGGCTGTTCAGCTTTTATTATCGGGTAAATATACGCCATGGTTTTCATCAAAATGATGGAAATCAAAATGGTGATAAATCCCCAATAGATAACTTTCGAAACGGCATTTCGTGTATCCTCTGTGGCCGTTTGCATCTGTTAATCCTGTATCGTGATCGGTGTACCATTCGGCACCAACGACCAGATTTCGCGCATTTCAGTATTTGTGACAGCGATACACCCGTTTGTCCAATCAGCCAGACGCTGCAAGGGGCCGACAAATCCCCATCCGTTCAGGATACCGTGGATCATGATGTTGCCACCGGCAGATACGCTGCGCTGTGCTGCTTGGGCTTTGTCAGCGGGGTTGGGGTAGGAGATATGAAGACTTAAATGAGCAATGGAATTTTCATTGCGCCAATCGATTTCATAGGTACCAACGGGCGTTCGCTCATCGCCTTCTTGTGTTTTGTGGCCCAAGGGCTGATCGCCCAGCGATATGGTATAGTCGCGGATAACCTTTCCATCGCGTAACAGCTGAAGACGGCGGTCGCTTTTATCAACAAAAATAGCATCCGCTTGCTGGTCAGTAGACGCCATCTGGGGCGGAATACCCGACCCCATACGGAGCATGGCTTGGGTATAGAAAACCAGACCACCTGCGATCAGAAGTAAGATCAAAGCAACGTTTCTAAGCATTTTCATAAGCAACATGGTCCATTTAAAAAGCTAAGTTCAAAATGTGTCATTCTGTTTGTTGGGTCACGCTATAATATCATCTTTTAATCTGTCGTTAATCAAATTTTGGCACTGACAGACCAAGAGAATTTTGATTTTCAGGGCAAAGCCAATGTCTTTTAGCAGTCTTATATTGATTTGCGTCTTGGCAATACAGCCCATGTCCGTTGCTCAAATGTCTAAAAGCGATTTTGAACTAGGCCACAGCGGCCGAACTGGCGAAGACGGCTGCCATACTGATCGAAAACGGAATGACTATCATTGCCACTGATATAAGCAATAAATCCTGTTTACATTTTTCCACAGCAATTGTCTGGATAATACTTAGTCATTTATAGTTATTAGCCATTTCATTAGCAGATCGTCTTCTTTTTTTCGATGCTTCTTTATTTGCAGCCTCAGCACTGCTTGGTTTTAATGCTATTGGTATTGAAAAGCGAACTCTACTCGCTTCTTCATTTTTTCGGCTATGATTTCCGTCTGCACCTGCTTCAATAGATAAAATTTTGATACCAACCTTACCTCCAGCGCCGGTTTCAGACGCTGCAGAAACGGCTACATCGAATTCTACAACCTCAACCCTTCGGTATCTGTGCTTCGAACTTCCTTCTTCGTATAGATCACGTTCAGAATTCGAAACCGGTGGATTAATTATTGTACCTGTCGGCTCATAGCTCGTCTGCAACTGGTCAGTAGCGTCGACTATTCCACTAATTGTTTCGATAATAAATTCCTTCAAGTCCATAAGCTACCTCACAAATCCATCAATAACCGTCGCGGATCCTCAAGCGCTTCTTTCACGCGGACCAGGAATGTCACCGCGCCTTTGCCGTCCACAACGCGGTGGTCATAGGACAGGGCCAGATACATCATCGGGCGGATCTTGATTTCGCCGTTGATCACCATCGGGCGGTCCTGAATTTTGTGCATCCCCAGGATACCCGATTGCGGCGGGTTCAGAATGGGGCTGGACATCAACGACCCATAGACACCACCGTTTGAAATCGTAAACGTCCCGCCTTGCATTTCAGCCATCGACAGTTTGCCATCGCGGGCGCGTTTGCCTTTTTCAGCGATGGCTTTTTCGATTTCAGCAAATGACATGCTGTCGGCGTCGCGGATCACAGGGACGACCAGCCCGGTTGGTGTTCCCGCAGCGATACCCATATGGACAAAGTTTTTATAAACGATATCAGTGCCGTCGATTTCAGCGTTGACCTCTGGGATCTCTTTCAATGCATGGCAGCAGGCCTTTGTAAAGAAGGACATAAAGCCAAGACGCGCGCCATGTTTCTTTTCAAACAGCTCTTTGTATTCGCTGCGCAAGGCCATGACCTCGGTCATGTCGACCTCATTATACGTGGTCAGCATTGCGGCGGTATTTTGGCTGTCTTTCAGGCGCTTGGCGATGGTTTGGCGCAAGCGGGTCATCTTGACCCGTTCTTCGCGGCTTGCATCGTCGGCGGCCACTGGCGCACGGGGTATCGTAGCGGCCGAAGGAGCTTCTGCCTTGGGTGCGCTGAGTGCTTTCAGCACGTCTTCTTTCATCACGCGACCGTCCCGACCGGTGCCAGTAACCTGATCCGCGCTCATATTATTTTCGGCCATCAGTTTGTTGGCTGATGGTGCGTTTTCCACATCTTTTCCGCTTGCCGCTGCAGGGTCAGCAATTGCGGCTGGTGCTGCGGGGCTGACGCTTGAAGAAGACGCGGAAACGTCTGATGAAAGCACCGCAAGCTTTGCGCTGGCGTTAACCGTTGCGCCTTCTGCAGCTAAAATTTCGGTCAGCGTACCTGCGGCGGGGGCGGGAACCTCAACGCTGACCTTGTCTGTTTCCAACTCACACAGCATTTCGTCCTGTGCGACAGTATCGCCAACTGCTTTGAACCATGTAGAGACCGTCGCCTCAGTCACACTTTCGCCCAGCGTCGGCACCATCACATCGACACTGCCACCAGAAGACGCCGCCGCTTTTTTAGCCGGAGCCTCCTTGGCTGGCTTGGCGATTTCTTTTGTTTCCGCGGCTTCCCCACTTTCACTGATATTGGCCAGCAAAGCGTCGACACCAACGGTGTCGCCTTCAGCAGCCACAATCTCGGACAGTTTTCCAGCAACGGGTGATGGCACTTCAACCGTCACTTTGTCGGTCTCCAACTCACACAGCATTTCATCCACAGCAACCGTATCGCCCGGCTTCTTGAACCAAGTGGCAACGGTGGCTTCTGTTACGCTTTCACCCAATGTTGGGACGCGGACTTCTGTAGACATTTTCGTTACCCTTCAATCGTAAGCGCGTCATCAACCAGCGCTTTTTGTTGTGCTTTATGTTGCGATGCTAAGCCTGTCGCAGGCGAAGCAGACGCCGCACGACCCACGTAAGCAGGCCGGCCGTGTTTTGCATTAATACGCCCCAAGACCCATTCGATGTTGGGTTCGATAAAGCTCCAGGCGCCTTGGTTTTTGGGTTCTTCTTGGCACCAAACCATTTCAGCGCCTTTGAAGCGTTCCAGTTCCTTGACAACCGACATCGCCGGGAAAGGATAGAATTGTTCGACACGCAACAAATAGATATCGTCAATCCCGCGCGCGTCACGTTCTTCCAACAGATCATAGTAGACTTTGCCAGAACACATCACGACACGGCGAATATCCTTGTCTTTCTTAAGTTTAGTGTCCGAATTACCCTTTTCAGCATCATCCCACACAACGCGGTGAAAGCTTGAGCCTTCGACAAAATCTTCCATCTTGTTGATCGCCATCTTATGACGCAGCAATGATTTCGGTGTCATCAGAACCAAAGGCTTGCGGAAATCACGGTGAAGTTGGCGACGCAGTATGTGAAAATAATTGGCAGGCGTGGAACAATTGGCAACAATCCAGTTGTCGCTGCCGCACATTTGCAAGAACCGTTCCAAACGAGCCGATGAATGTTCTGGTCCCTGCCCTTCGTATCCATGGGGCAGTAGCATGACCAAACCAGACATCCGCAGCCACTTGGCCTCACCCGAGCTGATGAATTGGTCAAACATAATCTGCGCGCCATTGGCGAAATCACCAAATTGCGCTTCCCACATTACCAATGCGTTAGGTTCGGCCAGCGAATAACCATATTCAAAACCCAGCACCGCATATTCCGATAACATAGAATCGATGACTTCATAGCGGGCCTGACCCTTTCGAATGCTATTCAAAGGATAATACCGTTCTTCGGTATTCTGGTTGATCACTGCCGAATGACGCTGGCTGAAGGTACCGCGCGTCGAGTCCTGGCCAGACAGGCGCACAGGATACCCTTCGGTGACCAGCGATCCAAATGCCAAAGCCTCGGCTGTGGCCCAATCAAAGCCGTCGCCGGTTTCAAACATTTTGCTTTTGGCCTCTAAAAGCCGCCCAACTGTTTTATGCAGTGGGAACCCGTCGGGCACTGTTGTCAGGGCCTTGCCAACCTCCTTAAAGGTCTTGATGCTGATTTCGGTTGATCCGCGCTGATATTCCTTCTCATCACGTCGATCCAGATGCGACCACCGCCCATCCAGCCAATCCGCTTTGTTGGGTTTGTAATCCTTACCAGCTTCAAATTCATCATTCAGATAGGACTGAAACGCGGCTTTCATATCCTCAATCTCGCCCTCGGGGATCAACCCGTCTTTGACCAGACGTTCGGTATAAAGCTGCAAAGTTGTCTTATGCTTTTTGATCCGCTTGTACATCACCGGGTTGGTGAACATCGGTTCGTCGCCCTCGTTATGACCAAAGCGGCGATAACAGAAGATGTCGATCACAACATCTTTGTGGAATTTTTGGCGAAACTCGGTCGCAACTTTGGCCGCATGCACGACAGCCTCAGGATCATCGCCGTTCACGTGGAAAATCGGGGCCTCGACCATCAGCGCGATATCAGTGGGATAGGGGCTGGACCGGCTGAAATGCGGGGCCGTCGTGAACCCGATCTGGTTGTTGACGATAATATGCATCGTACCACCAGTGCGGTGCCCAACCAAACCTGACAGACCGAAACATTCAGCCACAACGCCCTGCCCTGCAAAAGCCGCATCACCGTGCAGCAAGATCGGCAGCACCTGTTTGCGTTTCTTATCGTTCAGCTGTTCCTGCTTGGCACGCGCCTTACCCAGAACAACAGGATTCACAGCTTCAAGGTGGGATGGGTTCGCAGTCAACGACAGGTGCACGGTGTTGCCATCAAATTCGCGATCCGACGACGCGCCCAAATGGTACTTCACATCCCCCGACCCATCGACATCTTCTGGTTTGAAGCTGCCCCCCTGAAATTCGTTGAAAATCGCACGATACGGCTTAGCCATCACATTGGCCAACACCGACAAACGTCCCCGGTGTGGCATACCCACGACGATGTCCTTCACACCCAGGCTACCGCCACGTTTGATGATCTGTTCCATGGCAGGCACCAGCGCCTCGCCACCATCCAGACCGAACCGCTTAGTGCCCATGTATTTGACATGCAGGAATTTTTCAAAGCCTTCGGCCTCGACCAGCTTGTTCAGGATCGCCTTGCGCCCTTCGCGGGTAAAGGTGATTTCCTTGTCATAGCCTTCGATCCGTTCTTTCAGCCAAGCGGCCTCATCCGGGTTCGAGATATGCATGTACTGCAGCGCGAATGTGCCGCAATAGGTGCGTTTCACAATATCCAGAATTTGCCGCATCGATGCAATCTGAAGACCCAACACGTTGTCAATAAAGATCGGTCGATCCATATCGGCTTCACTGAAGCCATAGGTCTTTGGATCCAGCTCAGGATGCGGTGTCTGATCGCGCATACCAAGGGGGTCCAGATCAGCCACAAGATGCCCCCGGATCCGGTAAGCCCGAATGATCATCAGCGCACGGATACTGTCCAGAACAGCGCGTTTGATCTGATCATCGCTGACCTCAACGCCCTTTTCAGTGGCTTTGGCTGCGATCTTTTTGCCCGCATCTTTGATCTCAGCTGGTTCGGTCCATTCCCCGGTCAGCGCCCCCGTCAGATCATCAGCCGGTTGCGGTGGCCAGTCGCCACGCGCCCAGGATGGCCCCTGCGCTTCGGCTTTCACATCCTGATCGGCGTCGCCCATCTGCTTGAAAAACGCCTGCCACGCCTCATCGACCGCATTTGGGTCATTGGCGTATCGGGCATAAAGCTGTTCCAGATACTCGGCATTATGCCCCTGCATAAAGCTAGAGGCATGAAAGACGTCGTTGGGGGTATGTTCGGTCATGGGGTTACCTCATGTGGGTTGGGACCGTGTTTTTTAGAGTGACTAGCGCTTGGAAGGGAACAGAGTACTAAAAGAGCAGTAATTGCACCAAAATAGCCCAGTATTGCTAATAGTGCTTCAGGCATCATTCTAGTTTTGGCATAGAAATCATAATGAGACTGGTCGATAAAATATACCAATGGTGGAGCTATTATTAGAAACAACGGTATAATTAAGAAAACTTTAGGCGTGACTTTGGTATCTGACAGACGACGGTAAATTGCAGCAAAAACTGGCAGCATACACACTACAAATAAAAAACCGAAAAACTGCAAAACGGTTAGATTTCTAACCATGAATTCTGGTTCAATCCAAGCTACTGTTAAAATTCCTAAAAGCCACAACGTCGCAAACCACCAAAACTCAGACCGCGAGGCGCGGCCTGAGAATACGAAGGATTTTCGCAAGCAGGTGGTTATAGCTTGCCGTGGTCCCATTTCTACCCAATCGCCTTCAGAACAGCTTCACCCAAACCCGCAGGGCTTTCAGCTACGACAATACCAGCCGATTTCATGGCTTCGATCTTATCCTCGGCACCACCTTTGCCGCCCGCGACGATCGCGCCGGCGTGGCCCATGCGGCGACCGGGGGGGGCGGTGCGACCGGCGATGAAACCGGCGACTGGTTTTGAACGACCCTTCTTACGTTCATCCGCGATGAACTGGGCGGCCTCTTCTTCAGCAGACCCGCCGATTTCGCCAATCATGATGATACTATGGGTTTCGTCATCGGCCAGGAACCATTCCAGCACATCGATATGTTCGGTCCCTTTGATCGGATCACCGCCAATGCCGACGCAGGTCGACTGACCAAGGCCCACGTCAGTTGTCTGTTTGACGGCCTCATATGTCAGAGTGCCTGATCGGCTGACAACTCCAACCGATCCGCGCTTGTGGATGTGACCCGGCATAATGCCGATCTTGCAGGCATCAGGCGTGATGACACCGGGGCAGTTCGGGCCGATCAGGATCGAAGTTGATCCTTCCAAAGCGCGCTTCACCTTCATCATGTCCAGCACCGGAATACCTTCGGTGATGCAGCAGATCAGAGGGATTTCAGCATCAATCGCCTCGAGGATCGAATCCGCGGCAAAGGGCGGCGGCACATAGATCACAGATGCATTAGCACCCGTCGTCGCGACCGCTTCATGGCAAGAATTAAATACAGGCAAATCCAAATGCGTTATCCCACCCTTGCTTGGCGTCACGCCACCAACCATCTTGGTCCCATAGGCAATGGCCTGTTCGGAATGAAACGTGCCCTGAGAGCCGGTGAAGCCTTGGCAGATCACCTTGGTATTTTCGTCAACGAGTACAGCCATCGAGGCCTCCTGTGGTATTTATGAACTGGAATGATGTTGTTGGTCTGCCACAAGCGGCAGGCCACCATGTGCGACTGAATACTGATGCAGCAGCTCGGCCACCACTTCGATTGGAAGCTGCAGATGCTGCTGAAAAAACGTTATTCCGTTGATGCCAATGGCCGCATCGATCTTGCGGGATGTCTTTACCGCCGCAGACTGATTCAACACATCGATCGCAGATTTTTCGACGTTTAACACCAGTGCGTGTTGACCCTTGACTGACAGATGTCCAAGGCTTTGTATCATATTCCACGGGATCACGCCTGTGGCGCCTGCCATCAGATGCAGTCCACTTGGCGATAGCATCAGCGTCGGGTTCGAAATGCCTTTTCGACGCTTGCGGATCAACAGAAGTGCGAAACCCAATCCAAAGGCACCCAACGCGGCACACATCGCTATGATGATCCATTCCTGCTCTGACCAGGTCACCACCATCATTGCTGCACCAAAAACTCCGATCAAAGCAATCCCGATAATCAGTCCCCATCCAATTTGATTGGGAAAAATCGTAATCGTTTCCTGGGTATTCGACTGTAGTTCGCTCATCCTGCTCTCTCATCGCATTGTGTCCAATGGCTCCAGCCGCTCAAACAGCAAAAATGCCTTCACCCAACAGGGGACGGAATAGGTGCCAGTTAATCCCTGACAGACGACTTTTGTATTTTCGTCTACGAGTATTACCATTTCTGATCCCTTAGGTTTTCATGTAAGTCTATTGGACACAGTCCGTTTGTTTTGATCATATTATTCATCTGGCGGTCTTTCTTTCTGGGATGACCGCACGGAAAAATCCGACGATAGGCGTTTGTTCCACCTGCGCGTGCGGGGCCACCGAACGGATAGCGGCCAGGTTGGCGTTTTCCGGATCAACTGATGCCCAGACCATTCCGCAAAAATCGCTGTTTTTTGATTTCCCCAACCGGAACGACAGGTTCAGATCTTGGTGATAGTAAATACCTGATTCAGGTTCTTGGCGGAACGGCATCTGTGCAAGTACAGCAGGGACGTTTTCAAAATTAGTCGCGTTGCTTACACACACCTGTTTGTAAAGTGCCGCCGCACGGCCCGGTGACACGAAATCAATCCCCGGACCTGCATTCCTGTCAACCTGTGGGGTACAGGCCGTTAGCGCCATAAGAAGACCCGATATCAGAATGATTAGCCGCATGATCAAACGCGCCTTTCGGATGTAACAGATCCATATTGCGAAAAGTAATTCGTTATAAACTGCAACAGCTGATCAAAAGTGGTTTTCAGGCCAACATTTGAGACGCACAAACCATCGACACCCAATCTGGCATTGGCTTTGCGTGTCATGTTCACCATTCGCGTCAACCTCAATTGCGCTTCGGCGTCAGGTAAAATTGAAAGAACAACTAGTTTTTGTTTGCTCTGTTCCCAAGTCGTAACGGATTGAACCGCATTCCACGGAATTTCATTTTGGCTAAGACGCGTGTCATGCAAGCCTGTGGGCGCGATGGTAAGAACTGTTTTCGGGCCAAAAAAAGCAGTACGAATGATCATACCCGTGCAAAGCCCAAAGAAAACCACACCAATCCAGCCAACAAAGGACAGCCGCTGAACAAAATTGGTTTGATCCACACTCGGCAACCAGCCCAATGCCAGTATCAGACTGACACAAGCCATCACAAATGATCCCGCACACAGCATAACCAAATTGGTCATCGATTTCTCAATTCGGATCACATCATTATCAGAGACAGCAATTGTCATTTTGTGATCAACGCTCCCTTAGGACAGTGATGTTTGTGATGGGCAACACTGAGGATCGACCCTGTGCATCACTGAACGTGATCTGACCCTGACTGACAACAATGGCAAAATCTTCAAAGAAGTAACCATTCCCGCCATCTGTACTGGACCTGCCAACACCCAAAGTTGCGGGCAGCCGACGTGTATCACTGATCAAACGGGGCGCCAGAACCTGTGCCACGATATCATTGGCGTCATTGATTGAAATCGCGGGCGATCCAACGGAACATCCATTGCCATCAATCCGCTTTTGAAGACCGTCAAGGTTCGAAACAACCCATCTGTTCGGATCAAGATTGGCAAAAACCAGCGACGGCCCATCATTATAACTAAGCCCACCCTTGTCTGGGCGCTTGTCCGCAAAGCCCTGTTTATCCAGTACCTGACGCTGCGCACGCAACGTCGTTTCGTTCAGACACGCGGCTTCCATCAGGAACCGCATACGCTGTTTTGCGATTTCATTTTGGGCTGAACTGACGCCCATAGGCGCTGTGGCACAGCTTGCCAAAGTAAATGCTATGACACCCATTAGGATCAGTTTTTGACCCAGCCTGCGATACAATAAACGCAAGCTGGTCATAGACAGATACAAAGGATGTAATCCAAGCATAACCGATTAGCCTTTGACAGCTTTCACGATTTTTTCAGCACCATCTTTCAGATCATCAGCAGCAATCACATTCAGTCCAGAATTGCGGATAATCTCTTTGCCTTTTTCGACATTCGTACCTTCCAGACGGACAACCAAGGGAACTTGCAGTCCAACTTCGTTGACCGCTGCAATCACACCTTCGGCGATCACGTCACAGCGCATGATCCCACCAAAGATGTTAACCAAAATGCCCTTTACCTGAGGGTCGGACGTAATGATTTTGAACGCTTCAGTCACTTTTTCTTTGGTAGCCCCGCCACCCACGTCCAAAAAGTTAGCAGGCTCGGCACCATATAGCTTGATAATGTCCATCGTGGCCATCGCCAGACCGGCACCATTAACCATACACCCGATTTCACCATCCAACGCGATATAGTTCAGGTCGAATTTTGATGCGGCCAGCTCTTTGGGATCTTCTTCCGTTTCGTCCCGCAGGGCCATAATATCTTGATGACGATAAAGCGCATTTCCGTCAAAACTGACTTTGGCATCTAGACATTTCAGATCGCCTTTATCCGTAACGATCAAAGGGTTGATCTCAAGCATCTCCATGTCTTTTTCAACGAACATTTGGTAAAGAGTGCCCATCAGCTTGACACATTGCTTCACCTGCTGACCTTCCAAGCCTAGCATGAACGCGATGCGACGGCCATGAAAGCCCTGATATCCCGTGGCAGGATCTACACTGAAGGACAGAAGTTTTTCAGGTGTTTCCGCTGCGACCTCTTCAATATCCATACCGCCTTCGGTCGAGCAGACAAAACTAATACGGCTGGTTTGGCGATCTACCAAAAGCGCCAAATACAACTCTGTTTCAATCCCAGAGCCGTCTTCGATGTAAATGCGGTTGACCTGCTTACCTGCCGGACCCGTTTGATGCGTGACCAATGTACGGCCCAGCATCTTTTTAGCTTCATCAGCGGCCTCTGCGACTGATTTAGTCAAGCGCACACCGCCCTTTTCGCCCGCGTCGGCCTCTTTAAAGCTGCCTTTTCCGCGGCCACCGGCATGTATCTGAGCCTTGACCACCCAAAGCGGACCATCCATTTCACCTGCAGCTGTTTTTGCATCTTCAGCTTTTAAAACCACACGCCCGTCCGAAACCGGAGCGCCATAGCTGCGCAGCAAAGCTTTTGCCTGATATTCATGGATGTTCATGGAAACTGTCCCGTCTGGTTGCGATTTGGTTCATTAAGCACAAGAAATGCATATGGTTAAACGTATTTTCAACCAAACAAGTCAAAAACCGCAATTTGTGATCACAGTAATTTCACGTGTGATCACAAAAATCGATCTGCAATAGAATCATTCATTTCAAGTTTGAGTACACTGCGTTAAATTATAAACTCACTGTCATTTTTATAGCTTATCAAACATAGCAGATAGTTTTTGAAAAATGGTCTTTTTGTGTATCGAAAGATCAACATAACGCCGCCCTGTTAATGTACGATCCTGCGCAAGTAATTTTTGAAGTTTGGAAATATGACGCGATGGCAAAATATCACCCAAATTCTGCTGTTGTTTTACATCTTTCCTAAGGTGCCTATGAAACCCTTGAAGATGTAGCAAACGTGGTGCCGTGTGCTTTCTGGGCCGCATATTTTCTATCAGCCTCGTACTCATAACGTTATACTCAACAGGTAAAACCCAAGGGCGCAAATCACCGTTCCAAAGTAGTTCTCGTATTGGGACCTGATCCTGCTTTAATCCATGATTCATCAATGCATCTTCGACATCACGAATGAATTTATCGGTTTTGTCAGATTTTGCGATCCCAAGAACACCGCCATTAATCTGAGGGAATGCTGGAGGGATATTTTCATTCCATATATTTATGCCTCGGGTACCACTTCGTTTTTCATTGTGCGCACCAACAATATCGAATTTCAGCAAAATTTCAAAAACGTCCGTTATATCTGCCAATACAAATATATCCGTATCCAGATAAATGGTCCGGTCAAAGCGCGACCGGCGAAGCGCTTCTAGTTTAGGGCGAAACCATGAGCGCTGAAGTGGAACAATTCGGTCAAACGGCCCCGTGTCGGCACATTCAATATCCGTAAAAAGATCAATTGGCGTATCGGGATGAACATCGCGCAAACTTTGCGCGGCCTGGAAAGCAAACGGCACGTAATCCGCACCGCTTGCTGCAAGCACAAAACCCTGACTTGAGACTGTTTCGTCAGTCATTGACTAATCGAATTTGTATCAAACATGTCAACATCTTCGCTTTAAGACAGACTGTCATCAATTCCTTTACAAGCCTGAACCAAGCCTTTGACCGCATCAATGGATTTGTCGAACATAGCCTGTTCATCTTTGTTCAGCTTGATGTCGACAACTTTTTCGATACCCCCTGCCCCGATCACTGTTGGCACGCCGACATACATTCCCTTCAGACCAAATGGGCCGTCTACATAAGCCGCACAAGGCAGCAGACGTTTTTGATCTTTCAAGTAGGCCTCGGCCATCTCAATCGCGCTGGTTGCGGGGGCGTAAAAGGCTGATCCGGTTTTCAGAAGACCCACAATTTCGGCGCCGCCATCACGGGTGCGCTGAATGATAGCATCCAGTTTTTCCTGTGTGGTCCAACCCATCTGCACAAGATCCGGCAAAGGTATACCGGCCACGGTCGAATATCGCGCCAATGGCACCATTGTATCACCATGCCCACCCAGCACAAAGGCCGTCACATCGCGCATCGATACACCGAATTCCAGCGACAGGAAATGGCGGAACCGCGCACTGTCCAATACGCCCGCCATGCCAACGACTTTTTCATGCGGCAGACCAGAAAATTCGCGCAACGCCCAGACCATCGCATCCAAAGGGTTCGTAATACAGATCACAAACGCATTTGGCGCATGGTCGCGGATCCCTTCGCCCACCGATTTCATGACCTTTAGGTTGATCCCCAACAGATCGTCCCGGCTCATCCCCGGTTTGCGCGGCACACCGGCGGTCACGATGCAAACATCGGCACCTGCAATATCGGCATAATCAGTTGTGCCAGCCATATTGGCATCAAAGCCTTCGGACGGGCCCGATTCTGCAATGTCCAAAGCTTTGCCCTGAGGCGTGCCATCGGCAATGTCGAACAGGACGACATCGCCCAATTCTTTAAGTGCAATAAGATGGGCAAGTGTGCCACCAATCTGTCCTGCGCCGATCAAGGCAATCTTAGGTCTGGCCATGGTTTGTCTCCGGTCAGTTGAATGTTCGCAGTTGGGTAGACCCTGCAGACGCGACACGCAAGACCGGCAGATCATATCTGACATCAAAGAATATTTTCTACATGCCATCAACATAGGCTAAGGCGCTTTCAGGAAACGAAAAAACAGGATAATTGGTACTTATGGCTTTCGACATCACGTTTTTTCTGTTTGCGATACCAGCCGTGATTTTTGCAGGCGTGTCCAAGGCTGGTTTCGGCTCTGGCGCATCTTTTGCATCGGCGTCGATTCTTGCATTGATCCTGACACCAGGGCAGGCCTTGGGTGTGATGTTACCGCTTTTGATGTTGATCGACGCGGCCAGCTTGCGGCCCTATTGGGGCAAATGGGATTGGTCCATTGCCCGCCGCTTGGCCATCGGGGCAATCCCCGGCATCTTTATCGCTGTTTGGATATATCAAATCGCGAACGCAGATATATTCCGGTTTATGATCGGGGCGATGTCACTGCTGTTCGTGTTGTACCAAGGCGCTAAATCCATGAGCTGGGTTGGCGCGCGTGCGAAACCCTTTGGACCAACTGCTGGTTTTTTCACTGGCGCCGTTGGAGGGTTTACCAGTTTTGTCAGCCATGCAGGCGGCCCACCGATCGCGATTTATCTGCTATCACAGAAACTGCCCAAAACGACGTACCAGGCCACAACTGTGATCGTGTTTTGGGTGATCAACATCATGAAGTTTATCCCCTATGCACTGTTGGGCATCTTTACGTGGCAAACGTTTCTGGCTGATTTACTGTTAGCCCCGGTTGCCCTTTTGGGCACATGGCTGGGTGTGCGGGCGCATCATCTAGTGTCCGAAAGGGTATTTTTCAGCCTGACATATGTTTTATTGGTCGCGACAGGATCAAAGCTAATCTGGGATGCAACAGACCATCTATTTTCATGAGACGCTTCACTAAATAATTTCATCTTCGTCAAACAGCGGATCATCGTTTAGTTGGGCATTCAGATCCTCAACAGCGCCTTCGGCTTTTTGCACTGATTTTACGCGGGCCAGATGAAAGATTGCATCGCCTTCATTGACGATTGGCATCATCGCACGCCCAACGATAATGCCGTCAAAGGGCGCTAAAATCTCGTGTTCACGCTCTCCGAATGGATCAGAGACAAGCGCCATTAAATCCCCGGTTCTGACAAGGGCGCCATCTGCACGAAAGTTCCGCAACAGACCACCAATCGGGGCGCGCAACCATTTGCTTGATGGGCACAGCATCGGGCTTGCCTTGGCTTTTGCTATACCTTTGCCTGATATCATATTCACATGGTGCAAAACTCGAAGAATACCCGCAACGCCAGCGCGCACTGACATTTCGTCAAAGCGCAAACCTTCGCCAGCCTCATAAAGCAGAACATCTTTACCCAGCTGTTTTGCGGCCCCGCGTAGCGACCCGTCACGGATCGGTGCGATCATGATGATAGGGGCACCAAACACATTGGCCAATTCCAATGTTTTCTGATTTTCAGGTGATACCCGGATTTGAGGTGAATTTATCCTGTGGATCGCCGCTGAATGAAGATCAATACCAAGATCACATCGCGCGACAATTTCTGTCACAAATATATGCGCAAGCCGTGACGCCAAAGATCCGCTTTCACTGCCCGGAAAGGATCTGTTCAAATCACGCCGATCCGGCAGATATCTTGAATGATTGATAAACCCAAAGGCATTGACAATCGGTATGACAATTAATGTCCCACGCACTGTTTTCAGGTTTTTGGCACGTAACAATCTGCGGACAATTTCCACACCGATAATTTCATCCCCATGAATACCCGCACTGACAAAGACGGTCGGTCCGTCCAAACGGCCGTGGATAATGTGGACAGACATCGTAATCGGTGTGTGATCAGATAAGACGCTTACGGGCAGATCAATGGTACGACGCGTTCCCGGCGCAATGCGTTCGCCGCCAAATTCAAAATCAGATCGTTTGGGCATTTTATACGCCTTATGTGTATCTCAGTTGAATACCCATAATCCTATGTATCCAGCGCAGCAACTTTATAAAGCCAAAAACCATAATTCACTTATTTTGGTTTCGTCATAAACCTTTCATAGTTCAATGCTAGTTATCTTGCATAAATGATATTTTTTGCAATTTTTATTGCAATTGCTGTTTTTTTGTGCACACTAGATATGCAAGACTGGGGGAATAGTTGGTGTCTGTGCTAGAAAAATTCGCTGATGCGGCTACGAATCTAACGCCAAATGAACGGTTGTTGATTCGCACAGTGATTGAAAATCCGGCCTCGGCCGCGTTGGGCACAGCCAATGAACTTGCAAAAACCGTTGGCGTTCACGAAGCGACGGCATCGCGGTTGGCCCGAAAACTTGGGTATGAAAACTATGCTGGATTTCGCGATGCATTACGGAATGAATTCATCGCCACACGCGAAACGGCAACGCGTTTTGAGAAAACAATCAGCAACGCAACATCTGAGTCAATATTAGGCACACTTGCGCTGCAGGAAATGCAGGCCCTTGCCCAGATCGAAGATTTCATAAATCCAGACCAAATCAATGCCGCCGCAAAACAACTTATGTCAGCACGTCAGGTGTTTATTTATGGGTATGGTAACGCCGAAACACTGGCCCTGATGACTTTGAAGCGATTCAGACGTTTTGGTATGGCGGTGCACAAGTTGGCAGCTGACCCCAGAACACTGGCCGAACAAGCCCTTGAACTGGGCGCGGATGACGCTGTTTTGATCTTTGCATTTCGCCGATCTCCGCGTGGGTATCTGCCATTGATAGAAACCGCGCGCGAAACAGATGCCAAGACAATCGTTATCGCTGATGCAATCGGCCCGATGCTGGTGCCGCAACCTGATCACCTTTTGGCGGCCCCACGATCCGGTACGCCGGATGGGTTTCAGACACTAACCATCCCTATGACCATTACCAATGCCGTGATCATTGCAGCAGGATTAGACGACAAGACAGACACGCTGAAAAAGCTAGAAAGATTGGGGCAGCTGATTGAGCGATTTGAATAAAAACATCCGAACCTGAAGGAGGAAAACATGACGGTTCTCAATATAACGCGCCTTGGCGCGATGTGTATTTTATTGTCTACGGCAGCATTTGCCGACGGACATCTGGACGAAATGACGCCAAACGATTTACTGCCCTTGGCGCAACAAGAAGGCAGCGTAACAGTCTATTCTTTTACCAGCCGCATCAGCAAGGTAGAAGCTGCGTTTGAACAGGCCTATCCTGGTATTGATCTGCAGGGCTTCGATATCTCGTCTACCGAACAGATCGCCCGTCTAAAAGCAGAAGCGCAGGCCGGTGTTGCGAATGCGGACGTGATCTATATCTCGGATACGCCCGTTGTGCTGACCGAGTTACTTGAAACAGGCATCATAGCCCCCTACGTGCCGCCACGTGTGGCAGATCGTGTGGATGAACAATACAAATCACCTTTGCTTGCACAGCGTCTGTCCACTAAAGTGTTGATGTATAATGAAGAAGCCAATCCAAATGGTGCGCCAGTCGACAGTCTTTGGGATCTGACCCGCGACGAATGGAATGGTCGTGTGGTGATGGTCGATCCGCTGCAGCGGGGTGATTATCTGGATCTTATGACAGAAATCGTCTTGCAATCAGATCAAATGGCACAGGCTTATCAGACCGAATTCGGGCAAGCCATTGATCTGGACGGCGCCGCGAACGCAGGTGAGAAGTTCATCATGGATCTATTTGCCAATGATGTGATCCTTGTCCGGTCGACAGATGACGTGAACGCCGCCGTTGGTAAGCTGGGGCAAGACAACCCGCCCATTGGTTTCACCAGCTATTCGGACCGTCGTGATAACGAAGAAGAAGGCTGGGCCTTGCAGGTTGCCAATGATGTGGCCCCTGCCCCGGGTATCATCTTTCCCGCGATTGTTGCTTTGGCGTCCGAACCAAAGAACCCCGCCGCTGCGCGATTGGTCATTGATTTTCTGATGGGCGACGAAAGCGACACTGGCGGGCCGGGGTTAGCACCGTTTTATGTTGCGGGCGATTATGTCACACGTACTGACATTGTGCCTCATCCCGATGCAGTTCCCTTGGATGATTTCAATGCGTGGCGTCTGGCCCCAGTTGAAACTGCGAAAATCCGGGCTGAAGTCGGCGATCTGATCCTGACACTGCAATAAAACTGAAATATCAGGCTGCGCCTTTATCGGCGCGGTCTGATAATTTTGAACGATGAATGGATCACACGCACCATGGCAGACGCCACGTTGAATATACAGGGTAAACGCGTTCTGTTCCGGCCGGGAACAGTTCTGAAATTATCTGTCTTGATCATCTTGATTTTGCTGATCGTATTGCCATTACTGCGGACGGTTTTGTTCACTTTGCAGCCCGATACGATCAAGGCATGGTCGGATGTGCTTGGAAGCAGATTGTCGAAAAACCTGTTCTATAAACCGCTGACAAATACATTACTGATAGGCGTCGTCGTTTCAACAGGTTGCGTACTTATTGGCGGATTTCTGGCCTGGCTGGTCGTTATGACCAACGTACCGTTCCGAAAAACAATCGGTGTGATGGCAACGCTGCCCTTTATGATCCCGTCTTTTGCAGCCGCATTGGCTTGGGGCACATTGTTCAGAAATGACCGCGTCGGCGGACAGGTAGGTTTTTTGCAAGGGTCCGGCCTTGATATCCCCGACTGGTTAGCCTGGGGTATCGTGCCCACGCTAATCGTACTGACGCTGCATTACTTCAGCCTTGCCTTCACGATCATTGCCGCAGCACTGGCAACGGTGAATTCTGATCTGGTCGAAGCCGCGCAAATTGCTGGCGCCAAGGGGCGCAAAATCCTGATGGGGGTTATTTTGCCCGTTACAACACCCGCACTGGTCGCTGCTGGATCGCTGTGCTTTGCCGGAGCTGTATCGAATTTCGCCACCCCTGCCCTACTGGGCCTGCCAGTTCGGATGCAGACACTTTCAACCCGGCTTTTCGGTATGATCGAGGTCGGTCAAGTCGGACGCGGCTATGTCATCGGGATCATGCTGGTTATCATATCAGGTATTTTCCTATGGGCAGGGAACCGGGCCATTTCAGGCCGCAGGTCCTATGCCACGATTACGGGTAAAGGCGGGCGCGCCAAACGCTTTGATCTGCGCGGTGCACGCTGGCCTCTGTTTGCAATCGCCATGACCATTCTGACCGCATCAACTGTGGTACCGGTTATCGTCTTGTTTGCGTCCAGTTTCGCGCCATCTTCATCCGATCTGTTCGCAAACTGGACAGCGCATTACTGGATTGGTCAATCGACCCCTAATATCGCACAAGGCACCGCAGGGATTGTGCATAACCCCGATATTTTACGCGCACTTGGTGTTACGCTAAGTTTGGGCCTGGCGGTTGCCTTTACCGGTATGATCATCGGTCTACTGACGGCCTATACCTTGGCGCGATATCGCGAAGGCGTTATTTCCGCGGCCATCACACAGATCAGCTTTTTGCCCCTTCTTGTGCCCGGTATTGCCTTTGGGGCTGCTTATATCGCATACTTGGGCGCGCCGATCGGCCCGTTTCCCGCGCTATATGGAACCTTTGCATTGCTGGTGATTGCAGCAACGGCTTATCTGCTGCCGTTTTCGGTACAGACCGGACGGGCCGTTATTCAACAAGTGGGCGGAGAGCTGGAAGAAAGCGCGCGTATAACCGGCGCTGGTTTCGTCAAGCGTATGACTGCCATCACAATGCCACTGGCCGTTCGCGGATTAGCGGCAGGAAGCATTCTGATCTTTGTCAAAATTATCCGCGATCTATCGTTGGTTGTTTTGCTTTTCACACCCACAATGCCGGTTCTGTCGGTTGTGGCCTACCGCTATGCCTCAGAAGGGTTCGGACAATTCGCCAATGCCATTACCGTCGTTATTCTTAGTTTGTCGATCGTCACAACACTGATCGCAAACAGGCTTCAATCCAAATCCCAGCCCTGGCTGAACAACTGATGAAAACCCATGCTTGAAATTAAAAATCTGACTAAGAAATTCAATGATATTGCCGCGGTCAAGGATGTCTCGATCTCGGTTCCGGATGGTGCATTTTTGGTTCTTTTGGGACCGTCCGGCTGTGGCAAAACCACCCTTTTGCGTATGCTGGCGGGGCTGGAACTGCCCAGTGCGGGACAGATCATATTTGGGGGTCAGACAGTATCGGACGGTGATAAAAACTGGTCTGTCGATCCTGCCAAGCGCAATTCGGGACTTGTCTTTCAATCCTATGCACTGTGGCCGCATATGTCGGTCCAAGGCAATGTCGAATGGCCTTTGAAAGTGGCAAACATGTCAAAATCAGATCGTCTGGCACGCGTGACCGAAGTCTTGCAAATGCTGGATATCAATCATCTGGCTGACCGCTACCCCAATGAAATTTCAGGTGGTCAGCAGCAGCGTGTCGCCATCGCCCGTACGATCGCACCCAAGCCCAGTGTCTTGCTGTTTGACGAACCGCTGTCCAACCTGGACGCCAAACTGCGGGTTGAAATGCGCACAGAACTGATGCGCTTGCACCGCGCAACCGGGGCCACGACCGTTTATGTAACCCACGATCAGATCGAAGCAATGACGATGGCTACCCATGTCGCCGTTATGAATGACGGCCGTGTTCAACAATTTGGTACACCAGATGATCTGATCAATGCCCCTGAAACCTCATTCGTAGCGACGTTCGTAGGAACCCCGCCAAACAACATGATCCCGGTCATACAAAACGGCATCGGTCATATGATTGCAGATAAACACATGCCCTATCAGCCGCCGGCGGCAGATTGCCTGGCCATGTTCCGCGCTGAACGGCTGACACTTGCTGACGGCGAAACACCCACCAGTTTGCCAATGGAAATGGTCGAGATCAGCCCAATCGCGGGGCGTACCATGATCACTGGTCTAAACAAGGATTTTCGATTGACCGCCATTGTTGATAATGCCCCTGCCTTGCGGATCGGTGATACAGTCCATATGCAACTGCCCGCACAACCCGATTGCTGGTTCGATGCAAACGGCGAAAGGATCAATTGATGCGCATTCTTTTGGTACGACACGGGCAATCGGAATGGAATGCAACACATCGCCTGCAAGGTCAGGCCGATATTAATCTGTCTGAATTGGGCAAGACACAAGCAGATAATCTGCGACCTGTGATTGAAAGTATCAAACCCTGCCGCGCCATCAGTTCTGATTTACAGCGCGTACAGGACACAGCCAAACGGATCGGGGCAAAGGATTTTGATCTAACAGATCAGTTGCGCGAAATCGATGTGGGTGATTGGACAGGGCGTACGACCCAAGACATTCAAGCCCAGGATATGCAGGCCTATCTTGGCTGGCGTGCGGGCACATCAACCCCGCCGGGTGGCGAAAGCTGGAATGATTTTGCTGACCGCGTTTGCGCTGTCATCGAAAAGGCGCATGAAACGCCTTGCAAAAATCTGTTGGTCGTCTGCCATGGCGGCGTCATTCGTGCGATCCTTCAGCGATATCTTATGCTTCAACCTGCCAACATAATCCCGGTGGCCCCAGCCAGTCTGTCCGCTATTCGGTTGGCTACAGATAAAAAACCAGCCCGGCTTGAGCTATTTAACTATCGCCCCGTTCAACTTGATCTGGAAGCACCCGATTGACCCGAACACTGTGCCCACCGCAACTAATTCGTTGGTAACTGGCAGTACTGAACTGCTTTGGCGCAATTCATTCAATCATTGACTTTCTTACCGATATGTCGTGAAATTTTCTATCTTTTTTTCACGGAATGCCATGAAACCGCAGAAAACACTTGGTGCCGATCTTCGCGCGATCCGGAAATCCCGGAAAATAACGCTTGAGGTTCTGGCAGAAAAACTTGGCAAATCTGTCGGGTGGCTTAGTCAGATCGAACGCGATATCTCGGAACCTGATAATGCTGACCTGCAACGCATCGCGCAAATCTTTGGCGTTCCTGTATCTTTGTTCTTTGGTATCAGCCCTGCGGCCCCGGATGAGCAGGGTAAGATCGTAAGGGCCGATCAACGCCGGATCATTGGCGAACGTGCTGGCGGGTTGATTGAAACGCTGTTGTCCCCCGATCTGACCGATAATTTTGAAGTCGTTCATTCGACTTTTCAGCCAGGGGCCGACCAGTCTGATCCGGTTTTCCGGCAAACACAGGAATTGGCTTATCTGGTGTCCGGGAAATTAGATATCAGGCTGGATAATGTGGCCTTTACTATAGCGACGGGCGATTCCTTTCGCATCCGCAATCAAAGCTTTCGCTGGTCCAATCCGTATGATGCCCCGGCCATCGCGGTTTGGGTCATTTCACCCCCTGTGTATTAAGGACAGACACCTATGGAAAACTTTCCAACAACGGCCCGCGTGGTGATTATTGGTGGTGGTGTAGTTGGGGCATCCAGCCTGTATCATTTGGCACAAGCCGGCTGGACTGATTGTGTTCTGCTGGAAAAGAATGAACTGACCGCAGGGTCGACATGGCATGCGGCAGGAAATATTCCCACGTTTTCGTCCAATTGGACGGTCATGAATATGCAGCGCTATTCAACAGACCTGTATCGTCAGATTGCAGATAAGGTTGATTATCCGATCAATTATAACGTCACAGGTTCAGTTCGTCTGGCCCATAGTACGGAACGCATGCAGGAATTTGAACATGTTCGTAGCATGGCCCGCGCGCAGGGTATGAGCATGGATATAATGTCGGTGGATGATCTAAAGGCGGCCTATCCCTTTATGGAAACGCATGATCTGACAGGCGGACTTTGGGACCCGGTTGATGGCGATATGGATCCGGCACAAATCACCCAAGCCTTTGCCAAAGGTGCGCGTGACGCCGGGGGGCGCATCTTGCGCTTTACGCCCGCAACAGGCGTCAGTCGTGATGCTGATGAATGGATCGTACATACGGAAAAGGGTGACATTCGATGCGAATTTATCGTGAATGCCGCTGGATACTATGCGCAGAACGTCGGGGAATGGTTTCGCCCCCATGGTGGGCGGCAAGTCCCTATGATGGTAATGAGCCATCAGTATATGCTGACCGATGAAATTTCTGAAGTTGCCGAATGGACCAAGGATAATGGCGGCAAGCTGCCCCTTTTGCGTGACGTCGACAGCTCGTACTATCTGCGTCAGGAAAAGACCGGTCTGAACCTTGGGCCGTATGAACGCAATTGCAAAGCCCATTGGGTGACACCGGACGATCCAATGCCAGATGATTTCAGTTTCCAGCTGTATCCCGATGATCTGGACCGCCTGGAATGGTACATCGAAGATGCCATGGCTCGTGTGCCGCTGCTGGCACAAACCGGAATAAGCAAGGTAATCAACGGTCCGATCCCGTATTCACCCGATGGCAATCCGTTAATTGGGCCGATGCCGGGTGTGCCAAATGCGTTTGAGACTTGTGTCTATACCTTCGGCATTGCCCAAGCCGGCGGGGCCGGTAAGATTTTGGCCGAATGGATCACCGAAGGCCAGACCGAATGGGACTGTTGGTCGCTGGATCCGCGCCGTTTTACCGCCCATGCCGACATGGATTACTGCATTCAAAAAGGGATGCAAGTTTACGGCCATGAATACGCGATTCACTTCCCGCATCAGGAATGGCCTGCGGGACGTGATAAAAAACTATCGTCCATTGATGCAAAAATCCGCGAAATGGGCGGGGTGATGGGCGCTTACAATGGTTGGGAACGTGCAAATTGGTTCGCCAACGACGGTGATGATACCCTTGCAGCCGCTACACAAACATGGCTACGTGACGGGCCTTGGGCTGAACGTGTTCGTGAAGAATGCGAAGCCGTGCAAAACGGTGTGGGCGTTTTGGATCTGCCCGGATTTTCCCGCTTTGCTTTGTCTGGTGATGGGGCAGCAGAATGGTTGCGCAGCCTGATCGCGGGGCCATTGCCAAAAGTCGGACGTATGACGCTTGGCTATTTCCCTGACAGCCGCGGTCGCATCCTGACGGAAATGTCGATCATTCGCCATGCCAAGGATGAGTTTACCCTGATCACCGCCGCCGTGGCGCAATGGCACGATTATGAATACCTCAAGGCACATCTTGCCGCGGGTTTAAGCCTGACCGATCAAACCGATCAGATGTCGACATTGATCATAAGTGGCCCCAAATCGCGCGATCTGCTGTCTCGGCTGACTGATGCGGATCTGACAATGCCCTGGCTGACGCATCAAAAAGCCACCGTTGCGGGGGCTGTATGCCATCTGTTGCGTGTCAGCTATGCGGGTGAATTGGGGTGGGAAGTGCATGCCACAATGGCGGATATCCCCGCAATCTATGATGCAGTGCTGAAGGGTGAGGCGAAACCCATTGGTATGTATGCACTTGGCAGTTTGCGGTTGGAAAAAGGCTACCGCGCTTGGAAACAGGATTTATCGACGGATTATACCTTGTTCGAAGGGGGGCTGGATCGCTTTGTCCGTCTTGAGAAACCTCAGGATTTTCCCGGCAAAGCAGCGCTGAAGGCAGAACAGGACACAGGGCCAAAACGTCGTTTTGTCACCCTGATCATCGATGCAGGCGATTACGATGCGCCACATATGGCACCGATCTGGCATGGTGATCAGATCGTGGGCGAAGTCACGTCGGGCGGATGGGGATACCGCATCAATGCGTCAATCGGTTTGGGCATGGTCCGGGCCGATCTTGCAACGCCGGGTACCGCGCTTGAGGTCGAGATTTTTGGTCATAAACATAAAGTGACAGTTCAGCCCGATGCACCGCTTTGGGACCCTGAAAATTCTAGGCTAAAGGCTTAGCATCATGGTAAAAACGATCCCCTCAAAAACGCGCGTTGTCATCATCGGCGGCGGCGTCATCGGCTGTTCGGTCGCCTATCATCTGACCAAATTGGGTTGGAAAGATGTTGTGCTGCTGGAACGCAAAAAGCTGACCAGTGGCACAACGTGGCACGCAGCCGGGCTGATCGCGCAATTGCGTGCGACCAAAAATATGACCAAGCTAGCCAAATACAGTCAGGAATTATACGGATCGCTTGAGGCAGAAACCGGCGTCGCCACAGGCTTTCGCCGCTGCGGATCGATCACCGTTGCCCTGACCGATGCCCGCAAAGAAGAGATTCTGCGCCAAGCGTCCATGGCACGCGCGTTCGGGGTTGAGGTCGAAGAAATCTCACCAACCGAAATCAAGGCGCGCTATCCGCACGTCAATATCGATGATATCAAAGCCGGGGTTTATTTGGGTAAAGACGGCCAAGGCGATCCAAGTAATATTGCTTTGGCTTTGGCCAAAGGTGCGCGTCAGCACAGCGCGCAAATCCTTGAACAGGTTCTGGTGACGGGCATTCGCAAAGATGGCAAACGCGTTACGGGTGTTGACTGGCAACGCGGCGATGAAACTGGCTTTTTACAAGCTGATATGGTCGTGAATTGCGGCGGCATGTGGGGCCATGAAGTTGGCCGGATGGCTGGCGTGAATGTACCGCTGCATGCCTGCGAACACTTCTATATCGTCACGGAAAGCATTCCAGATCTGCCGCAATTGCCTGTTCTGCGCGTGCCCGATGAATGTGCATATTATAAAGAAGATGCGGGCAAAATGCTGCTTGGTGCTTTCGAACCCAACGCGAAACCATGGGCGATGGACGGCATCCCAAAAGACTTTGAATTCGATCAATTGCCCGAAGATTTTGACCATTTCGAACCGATTTTGGAAGCCGCCGTGAACCGCGTACCGATGCTGGCGAATGCGGGCATTCATACGTTTTTCAATGGCCCCGAAAGTTTTACCCCTGATGATGCCTATCACCTTGGCCTTGCGCCCGAATTGGGTAACTTTTGGGTTGCCGCCGGATTTAACTCCATTGGTATTCAATCAGCAGGGGGCGCTGGCATGGCGCTGGCGGAATGGATGGATACGGGCGAAAAGCCCTTTGATCTGGGCGATGTGGATATCAGCCGGATGCAACCGTTTCAGGGCAACAAAACCTATCTGTTTGAACGATCCAAGGAAACGCTTGGCCTGCTTTATGCAGATCATTTCCCGTTTCGGCAAAAGGCCACAGCCCGCGGTATCCGCCGCACGCCCTTTCATGAACATCTAAATGCCGAAGGTGCTGTTTTCGGTGAATTGGCTGGATGGGAACGCGCCAATTGGATCGCTGATCCCGGACAGAACGCTGAATATGAATACAGTTGGACGCGACAAAACTGGTTTGACAACGTCGCCCGTGAACATCGCGCGATCCGGGAAAATGTCGGAATGTATGACATGACATCCTTTGGCAAAATCCGTGTGGATGGACCGCAAGCCGAAGCGTTTTTGAACCATGTCTGCGGTGGCAATCTATCGGTGCCTGTGGGCAAAATCATATATACTCAGTTTTTGAATTCCCGCGCAGGAATTGAGGCGGACGTGACAGTAACACGCCTGTCTGAGACATCTTATATCGTTGTCACCCCTGCGGCGACGCGTCTGGCCGATCAGACATGGCTGGAACGTCATATGGACGATTTTAACGTCTTTATTCATGACGCCACAAATGCTGAAGCCGTACTGGCAGTCATGGGCCCCAAGTCGCGGCATTTGCTGCAAAAAGTGTCGCCTGCCGATTTCACCAATGCCACAAACCTATTTGGAACTGCGCAGAATATCGAAATCGGGATGGCGCTGGCCCGCGTACACCGCGTCACATATGTGGGTGAACTGGGATGGGAAATTTACATCCCCACCGACATGGCTGCATATGTTTTTGAGGTTCTGCGCGATGCAGGGCGTGATATGGATCTGAAGCTTTGCGGAATGCATATGATGGACAGTTGCCGCATGGAAAAAGGCTTTCGCCATTTCGGTCATGACATCACTTGCGAAGATCATGTGCTTGAAGCCGGGTTAGGCTTTGCCGTAAAAACAGACAAGTCAAATTTTATCGGCCGCGATGCCGTGCTAAAACGACGCGATGATGGTTTGCAATCTCGACTGGTGCAGTTCAAGCTGACCGAACCGCAACCGCTTTTGTATCATGCGGAACCCATTTTGCGCGACGGGCAAGTGATCAGTTATCTGACCTCAGGCGCCTATGGACATACATTGGGCGCGGCACTGGGGATGGGATATATCCCTTGCGCTGGGGAAAGTGCTGCCGGTATCTTAGCCTCAAGCTATGAAATCGAAATCGCCGGCACGCGGGTTAGAGCAGAGCCATCGCTGAAACCTTTTTATGATCCCACATCTGAACGCGTGAAAGTCTAAAAACCTTACTTATCTTGCCGTTCAAGTGCCGCATCTTCGATCAAAACAGCATCGTCAGGCGATAATTCTTCAGCCTCGATCAATTCCGGCGTATCGGGTTTTGGCTTTTCGACCAGCAAAGGCAACATTTCCGTCGATGATGGCATCGCGATATCGGCGGCAGGCGGCACTTTCCAGCTAAGTGTATCGAAAGACGCGCAGTTTTCACAAACCGGAACCCACGTGCCATGAATATTGTGGCAGTTGTCACAAACCCATTGCGGCCCACGTGACGCCGTCAAAGCCTTGGCAAGCCAACCACGCACAACAGCATCTTCACCACCTTCGCCCCGCTCGATCGCGGCCATGATGGTCAGGCTGCGGGCCGTGGGTGCCGACGTAGACAGATCGCCAATCGCGCGGCGTGCCTCTGGAAAATCTTCGGCGGTGATATTCAGTTCAGCCAGCAGCATTTTGGTTTCAGGGTGATCCGGCATGATTTTGGTCAAGGCCTGAAAACGCTTTATTCGATCTGCGGCCGCTTCGTCTGGCTCAATCTCGGCAAATGTCGCCGCCAGATCAGGGTGCGGCTGTGCTTCCCACGCTTTTTTCAAAACCCGCGCAGCATAACGTTTCTTGTCCTGTTCAATATACGTTTGGGCCGCTAAAATCGCCGCCGGGATCAAATCAGGCGACAGGCGATTGGCTTCAATAGCGGCTTCTTGCGATTCAATCGTGCCTTCCAGATTTGCAATCTCTTTCGCCTCGGACAAGGCCAGAACTGCGTCACGTCTTTTGTGAATATCACGTGGCAAGGTACCGTATTTCAGCTTGGCGTTCAGCGTCTTCCGTGCGCCGGACCAGTCTTCTTTTCCTGCCTGCAAACGTAGCAAAACGTCCTGTGTTTCCACATGTTTAGGCTTTAGCGCGAACGCCTTTTCAGCCAGCGCCAACGCCGTTTCGGTATCCCCTTCGCTTAGCTTTTGCTTCATGATTCCACGCACACCGACAAAGCGTGTGCGATCATCTTGCAATAAGCGCTTATAGACCTGTTCGGCCTGTTTGGTGTCGCCGGTCATTTCAGCAGCCTGTGCTGTGATCAGATTCGTCAACTCTGGCTTACGCAAATATTTTTCGGCTTTTTCCGCCTTAGACATCGCCAAACGGCCTTCGCCCGACGCCAAGGCCATCAAACCATCTGACAGCGCCTGAAACCCCTTACGTTCGCGATTGCGATCAAAGTGTCGGGAAATGGCGGTTTCATCCCCATTGATAAAGCGCAGCACCGCAATCAAAAGTCCAAACAGTTTTAGGAACAGCCAAACGGCAAAGACCAATGTCACGACCACAATAATACTTAACAGCGGCCCCAGGGTGAACTCCATCCCACCAAAGGTGATCTGGACGCCACCTTCCATATCCAAAAGCAGGCCAGCGCCATAGGCCAATACCGCGACAATCGCGACGAAAAGAAGAATTTTTATCATGGACCAGAGCATTGCTTTGTCCTTAATTTGAAAACAGGGTTTGTGACAAAGTTTCAGCCGCGTCCAGCGCATCAAGGCGTGCTTGAGTGCGTTCGGTCCAGCCCGTCATTTCTGAACGCGCAACATCGGGTAAAGTTTCAATTTCGGCCAATGCATCGGTTAAATTCCCATTACGGGCAAAGTATTCGGCTCGTGACAAGACAGCATCAGGGTCATCGCCTTCGCGCGGTTCAACTGATCGCGCCTGGGTCTGGGACATGATGAAATTCGTAATCCGGTTGCCAGTTGTGCCCTCTGTATCTGTTGCACGATATGCCGCCAATGCTGCCCGTGCGGCATTGGGGAAACTTTGTTGCAATTCACTGACTGTGGGCGCACCAGTTTGCGCAAGCTCGGTCAATGCTTCGGGCACTTCAATCTGTTTGGCTTGCCTAAGATCACGCAACGCATTTGCAAAAGGACTGCCCGATTCAAGCGACGCCTGAATACGCCCCAAGGCAGCACGCGCGGCTTGATCTTCGGCGGCTTCTTGTGCGTTTTCTTCCATGGTTGCTGCTTCTGCAGCAATGCCTTCAATCTCGGCGCGTTCCTGTGCAATCTGGGCGCGTAATGTCTCCAACTCACGCTCAAACGCCTGAACAGAGGCTTGGGCATTTTCCGCAGCAGGGCGTTTTTCAACTTCGGTAATGCGGTCATCCAATCCGACCAATCGGTCAGATAGTGCTGAAATCTGATTATTAAGATCGGCAGCCTGATCGGAAACCGTCGAAATCGAAGACATTATCGAACTGTCATCATAGGGCGCCGGAATATCATTACGCAGATCCGAAACAGAGCTGTTCAGCGCAGCAATCTCTTCGTTGATCTCTTCCAAAGCTGCAGAATTGCCGCCTGACATATTCAAATACATCGCGGCCCCAAACCCAAGGACTGCTGCAATAGCCCCCCCGACAAGCATCGGGATAAATCCGGCCTTTCGTTCCACAATAACAGGCGAAGGTGCCGCGGTATCAGGTGGCGGGGCTTCATCGTATTGCTTTGCTGTCTCATCTTCGGCCGAAAACTCTTCGGCTGCTTCAATCTCGGTCGCCGCAATAACATCGTCATCAGATGGATCTGGCACTGTATCTGTGTCGGCAACTTCATCACTTATTTCTGCATTTTCAACAGTATCATCCGCCTTAGCTAACATGATACTTTCATTATCTGTGATATCTTCAGGCGTTGCATCATCGCTCGCAGGTGGCGTTTCACTGACCACTTCCGCATCTACGATCGTGTCATCATCCTTTATCAGGTCCGCACTTTTATCTTCTTTGATTTCTTCAACGGCCACACCCTTGGCCATTGTAGGCACAGTGGTGTCGGTTTCCTGATCTGTTGCGGCCTTTGCCTTGTCAGATTTCGTATCCTGAACAGGGCTTTTTTTCGATCTTTGCGTTTTGGCCCTTACAGGCTTTTTGCGGTTTGCCACGTGTCCCACCCTTTGCGAATCTGATTGGCGAAATATATTTGCCTGAAATAACTTAGCTTGGCATTGCGGGTGTCTCAAGCGTCACGCTCAATTCAAATGATTTCAAAGATTGCATCCAACATGGATTGGGCGTCCGGCCTGCTCGCAACGCGGCTGCTTTTGGTCCAAAAATCAGTGGCTGCTTGCTTTACATTTTCACTGATCGCCACACAGTCCAGACTGGCTTTTGCATCCTTTGCGTAAGGTGCAAAAATATCGGCTGTGCGGGGGGAAAACAATGGGGCAATTACCTGCCCTGGCCTTTGCAATACAGCGTTTGCATCCTGCGACAGCAGGATTTCGATCTGGCGATAGGCAATCACATCATACGTCTGAAAGCCCCGCTGGTTTAATCGTTGCGCCAAATCGCCCGTGCTGTGTTCGCCACGGATATGAAGCAACGGCTGTGACGGCGCATCTTTGCAGATTAAGTCGAATAGCTGATCCACATCGCCATGGGCTGATATGGCCTGCAAACCCGCATCCCGTGCTGCGGTTGCTGTTTGATCACCCACGCAAAATGCGATTTTATGCGCGGGTGCATTTGCGTTCTGATAGGCCAGAACACCATTTGTCGATGTAAACACCAGTGCATCATAGCCTAGGGCATCTGCCGGAAGATCGCAGTATTCAATCTGGATCAGCGGCGCAATGATCACGGTCACATCCGCTCTGCCCGCCCTGATCCGGGCCGCAAAATCCAAAGATTTCGCCGCAGGTCGTGTCAGCAAGACAGTGGGCTGGGATTGTATGTTCATGCCGTCGGTGTTACCTGCCCCATGGCCCCAAGGCAACGGAACCAATGACGAAAATGACAACGATATTGGGCATAGAAAGCAGTTGTGACGATACCGCAGCAGCAGTTGTTCGTATGACAGATGACGTGCCCATGATCCTGTCGTCCGTTGTGGAAAGCCAGACCGAACTACATGCGCTTTATGGTGGTGTCGTGCCGGAAATCGCCGCGCGCGCGCATGCCGAAAAGCTGGATCACTGCATAGAACATGCCCTGGATCAGGCAAGCGTTGGCCTGCGGGATCTGGACGCCATCGCTGTCACTGCCGGTCCGGGTCTGATCGGAGGTGTGCTGTCTGGTGTCATGTGCGCCAAGGGACTGTCTGCGGCAACCAATCTTCCTATTATCGGGGTTAATCATCTGGCAGGCCACGCTTTGACACCGCGCCTAACTGATCAATTGGCTTATCCCTATCTTATGCTGTTGGTGTCAGGCGGGCATTGCCAGTTTCTGATCGTGCGCGGGGCTTTGGATTTTACACGTCTTGGCGGCACGATTGACGATGCCCCGGGCGAAGCGTTTGATAAAACGGCCCGACTTCTGGGTTTGCCGCAACCGGGTGGCCCGTCGGTTGAACGCACCGCGGTCGATGGTGACCCCAGCCGTTTTTCATTCCCTCGCCCGCTGCTGGACCGCGATGATTGCGATATGTCTTTTTCAGGTCTGAAAACCGCGCTTTTGCGCGCCCGCGACGCGGCCGTGGCAGACAAAGGTGGATTGACAACAGATGATCGCGCAAACCTATGCGCGGGGTTTCAGGCTGCCGTCACCGACGTTTTGATCGAAAAAACCCGTCGTGCGATCCGGCTTTATCTGGCCGAATGCCCTGCAATACCTGCCATCGCAGTCGCTGGCGGCGTGGCTGCGAACCAAACGATCCGCGTAGGCCTGCAAAACCTGGCAGATCAAATGCAAACCAGCTTTCTGGCCCCACCCCTGGCGTTATGCACAGATAACGCGGCCATGATCGCCTATGCAGGGATTGAGCTATTTCGCGCAGGCCAAACCGACGACCTGACCCTGTCCGTCCGCCCACGCTGGCCCTTGGATCACAAAAGCGCCCCCATGCTGGGATCAGGTAAAAAAGGGGTCAAGGCATGATTGGCGTTATGGGCGCGGGGGCTTTTGGAACCGCACTTGCCATAAGTCTTGCCTCAAAAACTGATGTTATTCTGTGGTCCCGCGATGCGCAAAACGCAGATCACATGCAAAATACGCGGGAAAACCGCAAACGACTGCCGAATGTCGCCCTGCCCGCAAAGATCACGATCAGCGCTGATACTGATGCCCTGCACAGCGCTGATCAAATCCTGCTGGCCGTTCCAATGCAGCAGCTATCGACCATTGCAAAAATGCATCGTACGATATTGTCCGATAAAGATCTGATTGCCTGTTGTAAGGGTGTAGATCTGCAAACCGGGAAAGGCCCTGTTGGGATGTTGCAACAGATTTTCCCAACCTCTCATCCGTCGATCCTGACCGGACCCAGCTTTGCTGCAGATATCGCGCGTGGCCTGCCAACCGCCCTGACGCTTGCCAATGCCGATCCTGATACAGCACTGCGTCTGCAGCCGATTTTATCAACCGATACGCTTCGACTTTATATCAGTCATGATGTGATCGGGGCCGAATTGGGCGGCGGGCTGAAAAACATCATGGCCATCGCCTGCGGTGCGACCATTGGTGCTGGTATGGGCGAAAGCGCACGGGCAGCCATAATAACGCGCGGCTTTGCAGAATTACGCCGCTTTGCACTGGCCCAGGGCGCACAAGCAGATACGTTAATCGGGCTGTCAGGCTTTGGTGATCTGGTCCTGACCTGCACGTCGGATAAATCCCGCAATTATCGCTTTGGGCAAACCTTGGCCAAAGACGCGACATGGTCCAGCGATGAAACCGTCGAAGGCGTGACTACCGCCCGCGCCGTGGCCAAAACTGCTGCCAATCAAGGCATTGATATGCCCATCACCAAGGCTATCGTCGCTGTGATTGAACATAAAATTACGGTCAAAGACGCGATTGATGCTCTTCTGGCCCGGCCATTGAAAAAGGAATAACCCATGAGTTTTGCCCTGATCACCCAAGACAAACCCGGCGCATTGCAAACCCGGCTGGACAATCGCGATGCACATTTGTCTTATATCAAGGAGACCGGCGTGGTACAGCAAGCCGGACCGTTTTTGGATGACGACGGCACTATGTGCGGATCGCTGATCATTCTGGATGTGGACAGCAAACAGGCCGCGCAGAACTGGGCCGACAATGACCCCTATGCCAAGGCCGGACTTTTTGCCAAAGTACAACTGATTCAGTGGAAGAAGGTGATCGGCTGATGGCATATTGGCTTTTCAAATCCGAACCCAATGTCTGGTCTTGGGAAAATCAGGTGGCCAAGGGCGACGCAGGCGAAGAATGGGACGGCGTGCGCAACTATCAGGCCCGCAACTTCATGCGTGACATGAAAGTGGGCGATCTTGGGTTCTTTTATCATTCGCAAACCGAAAAAGCCGTGGTCGGGATCGTCGAAGTCATCGCCGAAGCCCACACCGACAGCACAACAGACGACGACCGATGGGATTGCGTAGATATCAAAGCCGTTAAACCGATGCCCAAGCCCGTCACCCTAGCAATGTGCAAAGACGATGAACGGCTGTCAGACATGGCGCTGATCCGCAGCTCACGTCTGTCGGTTCAGCCCGTTAAGGATACCGAATGGGACATCGTATGCAAAATGGGTGGGCTAAACGTGAAATAGTGCGCACCTTGATGCCATATCCGTACCAGACAAATTCACCCCAAAATCGATATTTTTAGACTGTCCCACTGGGTAGGACAGCGCGGCAAGGCGGCAATATCATATTTTTACGCAAAAGAAATTGTCCGCAGAACGAGACAGTCAAAAGTAGTAGCGAAAATTAAAGCAATACTTGGTGATAAAGAACTCAAACACCTCATTAAGACGCTTGAGAAAAATGGTTCAGAAGAGTAATTCTTCGCTTCCTGCTATAATGATCAAAACTTTATTTATAAGGTTTTCAGTATACAAAATTATCGATTTATTTTGTTGATCAAGTCGCCATAATTTGAAAGTTGTATGTCCATTACATTGCAATTAGTCGGCCAAAAGACCTTCAGCCAAATACCGGAATGCGTCAACTGCTTTATCCAGCACCACGCTACTTTCATCGCTGGCGGCTATCCAAAGCGCTGCGTTAAGTGCTGCGCCGTTTAACAATCGCGCGGCAGCTTCCGGATCGACGGGTTTTATCCGACCTGTATCAAGCAGGCTTTCCAGCGCCTGTCTTGTATTCAAAAGGCATGCATTCTGACTGGGCCATTGCGACGGATCTCCAAGAAAGGCTGGGCCGTCAAGCAAGACGATGCGTCGGACATGAGGATCGAGAGCCATTTCGATATATTTAATACCCGCCGCCAGCAAGCGACCCCAGGGGTCATCCAAGTGTGCCACCGCCTCTTCAGCGTGCGTTGCCATCGTCGCATCCATTTGATGGACTACCGCCATCAACAAGCCCTTTTTGTCGCCAAAATTATGATAAAGTGCGCCACGTGTAACGCCCGCAACTGCACATAACTCATCCATTGATGCCGCCGCATAACCCTTATCTGCAAAGGCATCCCTTGCCGCAGCAATCAGTTTCGCACGGGTTTCTTCCATTTTTTCTGCACGGCGCATCATACGCAAACCTTTCAATCTTCACATACGCGGCGTATTTAATTTGACATACACTACGTATATCATTTTGAGACGAATGATCGACCGGAAAACTAAGGAGTTTACAGATGATACCCAGAGAACCGATTTTTCCTGCCGACAGACACGCGCTTTACGATGCACATGGGTATTCAGCAGCGATCAAGTCAGGGGATCTATTGTTCGTATCCGGCCAAGTTGGGTCACGCGCGGATGGCACGCCTGATCCAGATTACAAAACACAGGTTGAACAGGCATTTGAAAACCTTATCGCGACGTTGAAAGCAGCGGGATGCACACTTGATGATATCGTCGACGTCACATCGTTCCATACTGACCCCGAAAATCAATTTAAAATCCTTATGGAAGTGAAATCTCAGTATTTCCCGGCGGCACCTTATCCAAACTGGACCGCTTTGGGGGTGACATGGCTGGCTGGTTTTGATTTTGAAATCAAGGTAATCGCGCGGATTCCAAACAAAGATTAATATACTTTGGACGCCTGTAACCTCATCAATCTGATTGGCAGTAAAACTGGCCACCCACCATGATGATAAACATTTGCGACATTGCCCACCTAATTATAAAGCGCATAAAGAAGGGTATAAAGTGATCGCTGATCTTCAAGATCTTCTATCCGGCGCTCTATTCGACTAATTTCGCGCCATTTTCTGCGCAATTTGCTTTTGTCTGTTTCAGGATCGTAATCCACTTCAATCAACCGAATATCTTCTTCAAGGCTATTTTTTTCACTTTTCAGACGGTTAATTTGTTGGGTGAAATCGTAATACTGTTGACCCACAAGATACGGGCGCGACATTTTTAATCGTTCTTGGGGCTGACATACATTGTTGATCTGATCGCCTGCTTTCCCGATATGATAAGCATTTTCGGGCGTGCAATATTGGCGCAATCCCGCCTCGCGACCTTTCAGCCAGACGGCGCGATCTGGTGTGATACCAACATCTGCACATGCCTCGCGGTGATTATCCAGATAGCTGATACTACGCCCTGCTTGCCCATCGGAAACACCAATTCCGTACCAATCGCCGCGCTCACATTGTTTATTGGTCAGGCTGGCGCATGACATGAGTGGCAAGAGAAAAACGGTTGCACATGCAAGGCGGGCTATCATCTGAAATCTCCTGAATTTAAAACGTAGCCTGTCTTTGTTATCAAATATCATGCTTTGCAATAGCACGTGATTGTTATCGGATAACATCCATTCATGCAGTTGATTTTACACATATGGCGACAGTACTTGCCCTTTGGCATTTTGCGCCCTAGGCCTTTTGAGATGAGAATTTTATTTTTAGGCGATGTTATGGGCCGGGCTGGACGGTCTGCCATTCAGCAGCGATTATCGGGATTGCGTGATGAATGGCGATTGGATTTTGTCGTGGTCAACGGCGAAAACGCGACAAGCGGTGCAGGCCTGTCGGCTGATCATGCGAAAGCGTTATTTGACGCCGGCGCAGATTGTGTGACCCTTGGTGATCATGCCTTTGATCAAAAAGATATGCTTGGGTTTATCGAACGCGAGCCACGCATTTTGCGGCCGCTGAACTATGCCAAAACCGCCCCCGGTAAAGGGGCAAGGTTGTTTGAGGCGCGCGGCGGGCACAAAATTTTGGTCGTGCAGGTTCTGGGCCAAGTATTTATGAAACGCGCCTTTGACGACCCGTTTTCCGCCGTTGATCTTGCGCTGCGCAATCACCCTTTGGGTGGCCAGGCCCATGCAATTTTAGTCGATGTTCATTGCGAAGCCACGTCTGAAAAGATGGGCATGGGGCATTTTTGCGATGGCCGTGCATCAGTCGTCGTCGGCACCCACACCCATGTTCCAACAGGGGATGCGCAAATTTTACCGAAAGGTACGGCGTTTCAAAGCGATGCCGGCATGTGCGGAGACTATAATTCTGTTATCGGAATGGAAAAAGCCGAACCGTTACGCCGCTTTGTGACAGGCATGTCCAAAGGGCGGTTTATCCCCGCGCTTGAAGAAGCCACGCTGTCGGGTTTGTTCGTGGAAACCGATGATAAGACAGGTCTGGCCAAAACAGTTAAGATGGTGCGTCAAGGCGGTCGACTTGAACAAAGCGCGCTTTAGCTTGCATTTTATCTGGCATGGCGCAGGACGCGCTGCTAATCTGAGCGCTGGCGCAATTTGGGCATGGGTGCTGATGTTGAAACGACAGGTATTTACCAGCGCAGGTTTGGCATGATGTCACTTTGGGACATTTCAGAAACAGGACAGGCCGTGATTGCGCTGTGCGTAGTCGGCGGCATGTTTATTCTGTTTTTGCGTGAAACCTATCCGACTGAGGTTGTTGCAATCGCGGGCGTGTCGCTGATGCTTTTGTTGGGCGTGCTGCCTTATGATAGGGCAGTCGCGGTGTTGGCAAACCCTGCACCCTGGACCATTGCCGCGATGTTCATCGTTATGGGGGCCTTGGTGCGCACGGGCGCGTTGGAGTGGTTTACGCAGATGGCCGAAAGGCGTGTTGAAACACAGCCCGTTCTGGCGATCGCGGGAATGATGGCGTTTGTCATCTTTTCATCCGCGATTGTGTCAAACACGCCCGTTGTTGTCGTTATGATCCCCGTTTTTGTGCAACTGGCAGGAAAACTGGGCCTTGCACCATCAAAATTGCTGATCCCACTGTCTTATGCAGCCATTTTGGGGGGAACTCTAACGCTGATTGGCACGTCAACAAACCTGCTGGTTGATGGGGTTGCACGTGTTAACAGGCTAGAGCCGTTTACCATTTTCGAAGTGACACCGCTTGGTCTGATCCTGGTGGCATGGGGCATGGTCTATTTGCGAGTAATTGGCCCGATTTTATTGCCAGATCGCAGCAGTATGGCGGGGCTTTTGTCATCGAAATCCAAGATGAAGTTTTTTACCGAAGTCGCTGTGCCCGAGGACTCGAGCTTAATTGATCAACCTGTCAGCGACGTCGACATGTTTAAACGCGACGGTGTCAGATTGATTGATGTATTGCGTGGGGATGCATCTCTGCGGCGCAACCTGACCGATGTGACTTTGCGGGCCGGGGATCGCGTTGTGCTACGTACGCAAATGGCCGAATTATTGGGATTACAACAATCTAAAGACGTGCGGATGGTCGATAAGCTAAGCTCGGTCGAGACGACAACGGTCGAGGTTCTGATCACGCCAGGTTGCAAAATGATTGGCCGATCTTTGGGATCATTGCGCCTGCGACGGCGATACGGTGTTTATCCATTGGCAGTGCATCGGCGCAACCAGAATATCGGACGGCAGTTGGATGATCTTGTGGTACGCGTCGGGGATACGTTGCTGCTGGAAGGTGGGGCCGAAGATATTCAACGCCTTGCGACCGATATGGAACTTGTCGACATCGCCAAACCCAAAGCCCGCGCATTTCGTCGGCGTCATGCGCCCTTGGCTGTGTTGGCGCTGATCGGAATTGTCAGCATGGCCGCCCTTGGCGTCGCGCCCATCCTGATGCTCAGTGTTCTGGCAGTGGCTATCGTTTTGATCACGCGCTGCATTGATGCCGAAGAAGCGTTTTCTTTCGTCGATGGGCGTCTTTTGGCGCTGATCTTTTCCATGCTGGCCATCGGGGCAGCACTTGAAGCATCGGGCGCAGTTCGCCTAATCGTCGAAGCCATCGCACCCTATCTTAGCACTTTGCCACCATTCTTGATTGTTTGGGCCATCTATCTGCTGACCTCGGTTCTGACCGAACTGGTATCCAATAATGCGGTCGCTGTGGTCGTAACGCCCATCGCTATCGGTCTGGCCACTGCCATTGGTATTGATCCACGCCCACTTGTTGTAGCCGTCATGGTCGCAGCATCAGCCAGTTTTGCCACGCCCATCGGCTATCAAACCAATATGCTGGTTTACGGGCCCGGCGGATATAAATTCAGCGATTTTCTCAAGTTCGGTATACCGCTGAACTTGTCAGTCGGTCTTTTGGCTTCGATCATTATTCCTTACATGTGGCCGCTTTAAACACCTATAATCCCAAAACCCATCAAACCAAGTGTCGGAGCATTATTCAAAAATGAAAGCATTTATATTTTTGCTGCAAATACTCTGGCATTTTATGATTTTTGCAGTGCTGACCATATTAACCCAGATTGGTGGCATTGCCTGGTTGGTTGCTTTGTTTTTCAAACGCAGGATCATAGCGTTTTTAGGAATCTATTTTGTATCCTCGCTTGGTGCGATTTTTCTGGCTCCACACTTCGGGCGTCAGGCGCTGCCATGTTTTTCGAACGAAAATCTGGTTGTTGCCAGTCCGCTTTATTGCGTTTTGAACCGTACATATGTGACGCCCGAAATGGCAGGCGTGGCAGGTGATCTGGCAGAACGCATGGCAACAGAATTCCCCGGCACTCAGACCCGCGTTCTTGATGCCAGCTTTCCTTTTTGGGATGGATTTCCGTTGATCCCGCATCTTAGCCATGATGACGGCGAAAAACTGGATATTGCCTTTTATTATCAAAACGATCAAATGGCTTCGCCCATTGGGTATTGGGGCTTTGAAGACGGACCAACGCAATGTCCGGATGTCTGGCCAACACTGCGTTGGGATATGGCTTGGCTTGCGCCTTTCATGCGCGATACCGTTTTTGACGAAACCCGCACACGGGCTGCATTATTGCAGCTGTCACAAGACCCGCGTGTTTCGAAAATTCTGCTAGAGCCGCATTTGGAAACACGGCTTGGCGTCAGATCGAACAAGATCAGATTTCAAGGCTGCCGCGCCGCGCGTCACGACGACCACATCCATTTTCAGCTTTGACTTTCAGGATAAGTTGCGCGGCATTGGGTGATATCCTGGTTTGCCCGCAATGCCAGTTCATTGCGTTTTGCCCTGAGTTCACGCAATTTTTTCCGCTCATCCGCCAGATCGATTGCCACTGGTTTGTCCCGCGTACTGAATTGCGTATCGCGGCATAGTTGATACCTCGCACTACGCGATACACACCAACCAAACCGTGTTCTTGGCACCACTTCCTGTTCCAGCGCATAGCCGCGATCCAGATTTTCTTCGGTCTCGACGATCAGGCTTTCAACGACGCGCAAATCCTTAGTCGCGGTTGACGTGCATTTTTCATAGGGCGTGGCGCACGCAGCGATCAACAGCGGCAGACAGAGAACTGAAATAGGAAAACGCATACGTTCAGACCTTTCATTTGCGGGCAGAATAACGGATGCTGTCGCGAACACCAAACGGTAAACTGATAGCTTAACCAAGGAAATACTGATGACGGATATGTTTGATGATCGCAAGGCGCTTGCTTCCGCGTGGTTTCGTGATTTGCGTGATCAGATTGTTGCGGCCTTCGAAGAATTGGAAAACACGCAAACCGATGATCGCCCGGCCGGCCGGTTTGAGGTGACTGAAACCAAGCGAAAATCAGACGATGGCGCAGATGCAGGCGGCGGCTTGATGAGCGTGATGCGCGGCGGACGTGTGTTCGAAAAAGTGGGCGTCAATGTGTCGACCGTTTATGGTGAACTGGGTGAACGGGCCCAAGCTGCCATGGCCGCGCGCAAGGGACTGCCCGGCATGAAAGAAGACCCGCGCTTTTGGGCATCAGGCATCAGTCTGGTAGCACATATGCAAAACCCTCATGCGCCAGCCGTTCATATGAACACACGCATGTTCTGGACACCCCATGCGTGGTGGTTTGGCGGCGGATCCGACCTGAATCCATGTATTGAATATACCGAAGATACGGCAGCTTTTCATCATGTTTTAAAGCAATATTGCGATCATCACGACGCAGAGTATTATCCAAAGTATAAAGCCTGGGCGGATGAATATTTCTTTATCCCACACCGTAATCGGGCGCGCGGGATCGGCGGCGTATTCTATGATGATCACAACACCGATGACTGGCAGGCGGATTTTGCATTCACTCAGGACGTCGGCCGCGCATTTTTACCCGCTTTTGTCCCGATCACTGAAAAACGCCGCAATCAACCGTGGACCGATGCGGATAAAGACGCGCAGCTGATCCACCGGGGTCTCTATGCTGAATACAATCTGGTCTATGATCGTGGTACCAAGTTCGGCCTTGAAACCGGCCACGATGCGAATGCGGTATTGATGAGTTTGCCGCCTTTGGCCAAATGGGTTTAGGCCTGTCGTATGATGCCAATCGGCATTGTTATGATTAAGGGAACGAACGATGTGCTCTGAAAAAGGGACTGCGAAACCAACCGTCATGATCGAAAATGACCGGGTCAGGGTGACCGAATGGCGTTTTGCTAAAAAGGGCGATAATACAGGATGGCATCGTCATGAATTCGATTATGTAGTCATTCCTTTATTCGACGGAGTACTTGAGATTAGACTTGCTGATAAGGAAATCGTGACAGCACAAATGCAAAACGGCATCCCCTATTTCCGTCAGATCGGGGTGGAACATGACGTTATCAATGCAAACGATTTTGAATGCACGTTTGTTGAAGTTGAACTTCTTGAAAACCAAAACTGACGGTTCGATCACCCTAATTCCCTGCCTGCCTTGCGGCGACATCCAACAATGTCCCGGTCGATAATACGCCATGCAGCCTTGCGTAAAAATGCACCCGAAACGTTGGTATCAAATATTTTTTAAACTGTTGAACCTAATAATTCTTTCAGAGGTGTAAAATCAATGCTTTCAACCCTTGCTGCCGCATACCACGTCGAACCAACCTTACTGGCTTTGATCAGTGTCGTGCGGCGCGTACCGGCAGACGCAGAGGCGCCGGCACCGAGGAGCCACATGAGGCTGCCGGACCGCATCAAAAACCTGCTGGCGAAGTCGTCGGCATCTACGGTTGGATACTTTGGTTCGCTCACTTATCGGTCCATTTTTCTTGCCACGCGGAGAACTCAGATGGGCGCACCTGAAAACGCGAGAAGTTGCCGGCGTGGAGGCTGAGAAGTTCTTCTTCGACGACGTTGGCAAACGCGGCTCGATCCTCTGCCTGGATAGATTTTGCAGATAGTCATGAGATTTCGTCAGCTACTTCTCTTCGTGCGATCTGGGCGCGAATGATGTGTCCGACAGCATCGCGCAGTTCTATGCGGCACTTCAGACGGAAAGGATCAGGCTCACCCAGAGACTGTCTTACTGCTGCGTATTGGGCCGCGGATCGTTTATAGGCCCCCAGAATGGCTTCGGTATAAGCGCGCTGAGGGACGTCGGTGAATGAGAATGGTGCCAGATTGTTTCGGATAAGAGGTATGTTAGCCGCCAGACGCGAGACACGTTTGTTTACATCGTCGAAAGGTTGCAGATGGACCTGTCCCGCTTTCGTGCCGCCCCGAGTGCTCGTTTAAGCCGCCTTTGGGTCCTCGCAGCCGCATCGTTGCGACGCCGATGTATCGTTTCAGATGGGCGAAGAGCATTTCGACCTTCCGCCTCTGGATGAACGAGGTCATGTAGGCGTCTGTTTTGCGGATATCGCGGGCGACATCTCGGGCAGCTTCATGTACGGAGCGCATGAGACGTCTCCCGTTGTCCTTCGGACAGCACTGAGGCTTCAGCGGGCATGCGTCGCAATCGTTCTTTGAAGCGCGGTATCTGATGAAGCCGTCTTTGCCACCATTTGCCTTTCGCGGCTTGGAGAAGTTTCTGCGATAGGTTTGCAGGCGCTTCCCGCCTGGGCAGGTGTACCTGTCGGTTGCGGTATCGTAGATGAAGTCTTCGCGTGAGAAGGTGCCGTCGGTCCGTTTTGATTTGTCCCAGACCGGAATATGCGGGGCAATGCCCCGTTCCTCGACCAGCCAGCCCAGCATCTCCGCTGATCCGTAGCCCGTGTCGCCGACCAGTTTGTCTGGTGTCATGTCGAAGCGGTCCGTGATCCGGTCGATCATGCGGCGTGCTGCAAAGGCCTCAGCGGTTCTAATTGGCACGGAGGGTTCAACGTCAACGATCACCGCATTGTCCAAATCCACCATGTAGTTAGTGGAATAGGCGAAGAACGCGGCCCCACCGTCTGCCCCGGTCCAGCGGGCAGCAGGATCAACCGGTGAGATGTATTTTGGAACGACCTTAGTGGATGCGCCGAATGCGGCATCGTCCAGCGTTTCAAGATATTCGTCGATAACGCGGGCAGTCTGGTCTGGTGGCAACCCTTCTTTGCTCTCGATCCCACGCGTCTGGTTCGCATTTGCGGGGATCAGGCTGGCATCGACACCGAAGCTGTGGCCACCAACCAACCCCTCATCCATGCAGCGCCTTAGGACCGTCTCGAAAAGATGCCGGAACAAACCGCTTTCCCGAAACCGCCCGTGTCGGTTCTTCGAAAAGGTGGAATGATCGGGCACCCGATCCGCCAGATCGAGCCTGCAAAACCACCGATAGGCCAGATTGACATGCACCTCTTCGCAAAGCCGCCGCTCAGATCGGATGCCCATGCAATAGCCCAAAAGCAACATCCGGATCATCAGTTCAGGATCAATCGAAGGGCGACCGTGTGAACTGTAATATGGTGCTAACAACGGCCGCACATCGGTCAGATCCAGAAACCGATCAATCCCACGCATGAGATGATCTTGCGGAACAAAATCTTCGATTGAGAACTCATAGAAAAGCGCGCCTTGCGCAATCTGCCTTGGACCCATCATCGCCATGTCCTCCACTCTCAAATCAAGTGAATCAGGACTGGATCATCAGATCAACGGACTTTTGCAACAATATCCGGACCAAGCATTGGTAATCGGGCTGACCGGGTTGATAGGTCAGGTTCTTGATAGAGTTGCAGGATGTTTCTGCAATTTGAGG
>NZ_JABUFE010000050.1 GCF_013315265.1 Parasulfitobacter algicola
TTAAAGGAACCCCTCAACCCCCCTTTAAATTAGCACTTCAGAAAGGATGCGGAGTCATGCGCAAATACAATGCGGAAAACGAACGGTTAAAGCGACGATATGAGCAATACATGCGCGAAGCCAAGGGGCAGGATGAAAAATCCATCGACAAAGTTCGCGCGGCGTTGGTTAAGTTCGAAGAGAGTACGAAGTACAGGGCGTTCAAATCGTTCCACATCGAGCAGGCGAGGCAGTTCAAAGTCGCCTTGAGCCGCGCCAAAACAGCACGGGGCAAACCATTAAGCCTCACCACGACAGATGCTACGCTACGCTTAGTCAAAGGATTCTTTCATTGGTTGGCGGGCCAGCAAGGATTCAAGAAAGTGGTGACCTATGCGGATGTGGAATATTTCAACAACAACCGAAACGACGCCCGCGCCGCCCATACCCAGCGCCTTGTTCAGTTTCCGTCAACCCAAGCCGCTTATCATGCCTTTCAGGGGATGCCAGAGCGGACAGAGCTGGAGCGGCGCGACAAGGCCATTTTCGCGTTCCTGATGATCACAGGAGCACGCGTTGGCGCTGTGTCTTCATTGCGTCTAAAACATATCAATCTGGTGGGCGGTTTCGTTTATCAGGACGGGCGCGAGGTGCGCACCAAAGGCAGAAAAACCATCACGACTTGGTTTTTTCCCATGCATCCTGACTATTTGGCATATTTTACCGATTGGATGATGTTTCTAAGCAATGACAAGATGTTTGGCCAAGAGGACGCGCTGTTTCCCAAGCCCGAACGGCGCTTAGTAAATGGCAAATTCACATTCGACTCTTTGTCTCGCGACATCTATGCGAACGGTGCGAAGGTGAATGAAGTTTTTCGCGATGCGTTCGTTAAGGTGCAGATGTATCCTTACGGCGCGCACAGCGTTCGCAAGACTCTGGGGCATGAATTAAGCGACCGCAATTTGCCGTTGGCTACGCAAAAGGCTTGGTCGCAAAATATGGGGCACGAGAATTTCACAACAACCGCGTCAAGTTACTTGCCTGTTTCACATCAACAGCAGGGTGAATTGATCAAAGGTCTAA
>NZ_JABUFE010000051.1 GCF_013315265.1 Parasulfitobacter algicola
CTAATAGGGCCGCGTCAGCCCGAGCGACTGCTTCAGCTTGTCCCAAGTCACTGCTTCGAACCGTTCGGGCCATGGCACACCTCTGCGTTTTGCAAGCTGCCTTGCGCGCGGAAGGTACGTCTTTGCGTAGGCGAGGTGCGTTTCGATCATCGCTTCGCGTTCGACTATGGGTGCTGGCATGGCCGCGACCAACTCCTTCTGCTCTTCTGTAAGCAGGCGGTTCAAGTGAAGGGCTCCGCCTCGATCTGGCGCGCCAGTCTCTTCGACTAAGAGATCGATGAGTTTCGAGCGCAGATGAAAGATGCCTACAACACCGTTGATGTACTCTTCGCGACCTGCCGCAAGATGCAAAAGCCCAAGTATACGAATAAACTCCTCAAATTCGCGAAGAAGACGCTCGGGTGTGGCCTGCCTCAGGGGCCGCTCCTTTGGCAACTGATCGTAAAGGCCATCATGGTCAAAGAGAGGTCGAAGGCTCGCTTGGCTGTGGGCCGCGAACTGCTCGGGCCTGAGGATGATAACATCGGTACGCGTCCAGTCTGCAGTGATCGCATTGATAAGCGCGGGACGGACACCTCTATCCCACCACTTTACGATCTCGCCGGTACGTTCGACAGCGGCTTTCCACGCTCCAGCAATCTCGTCGGTTGGCCCATCTTTTGACACCAGTATGAAATCGATATCGCTGTAGGCATCTGCCCGCCCATTGCCGAAGCTGCCGCTGAGGAACAAGCCGCGAATTATGGGTTGACTGTGCAGCGCGTCGGTAATCGTCTCGATGACACGTTCTGATTGCATGTATTTTCCTCGCTTTAGCGGAACGTTCAGCCTCTAGTCGACTTCATAAAGAAACTGCGTATCTCTTGCGATCTATTTGTCGAGATCATGAAAGCCGCCATTGGCGCGCTTGCAGAGAAATGGCGCTTTTGTCCCGCGATG
>NZ_JABUFE010000052.1 GCF_013315265.1 Parasulfitobacter algicola
TGGCGGTTCTGGTTCTGACGTTTTGGACGGTGGTTTGGGTTTTGATTTTGCGAGTTACCGTGATTCTGGTTCTGGCGTTACGGCTGATGTTTTGTTTTCGGATCGGAATGCTGGGGATGCTTTGGGCGACAGTTATGTGTCGATTGAGGGTCTGATCGGGTCTGGTTTTGATGACAACCTGCGCGGGACGAGCAGCGCTGATACGTTTTATGGCCGTGACGGCGAGGATTGGTTGGTTGGGCGTGGCGGTGCAGACCGATTGTTTGGCCAGGGCGATGACGATGTTCTGATGGGGGGCGCTGGCGCGGATACTCTGGATGGGGGTGCCGGGTTTGACCGTGCAGATTACCGCCAGTCCGGGACGGGTCTGACGGTTGATCTGCAGTTTGCCGATCGCAACACGGGCGAAGCTTCGGGGGATGTGTTTACGTCGGTAGAGTTTTTGTATGGCTCGCTTCACAACGACAGCCTGCGGGGGGATGCGGGCAACAACCGGCTGTGGGGGGATCGTGGCAACGACTGGCTGACGGGGCGTGATGGCAACGATTATCTGTATTCGGGGATTGGCGATGATTATCTGCAGGGCGGCGAGGGTCGTGATGTTTATTGGGGTGGCCCGGGCAGCGACACGTTCATCTATACGGCCGGCGACGACCTGATCCGCGACTTTGCGGACCGCGACACGATCCGACTGGATGACGCGTTGTGGGAGGGTGATCTGAGCGTGCAAGAGGTGCTGGATACGTTTGCCTCTGTGCGCAGCTCACCGCGTGGTCCTGAAACGGTCCTGGATTTTGGCAATGGCAATATCCTGGCCATTTCGGATCTGACCGACCCCAACTCGCTTATCGACGATATCGTGATCGTCTGATAAAAA
>NZ_JABUFE010000053.1 GCF_013315265.1 Parasulfitobacter algicola
CTCTGCTGTGCGTTTGTACTTTAAGTCTATTGAAGCCTCCGACTGATTGAAAGCAAAGAGCCTCAGACCTGCGCCGCAGCCACCAATGATCTACCTTGCGCATGTGATGGTTCACTTCGGCGGTTGGCTGTTCGAAGGGACGAATGCCCCGGAGCTCAGTCGCATCATTCGGGACGCGGAACAGACCGACCGGCACAAAGCTCTTGAGGCCACGTTCAATGACTCATGGGTTGTTTCTCCACGCGGCGCAATGATCGACAACTGGGCCGATGTTGTCAGCCGGCTGGGTGATCTGGACCCCTCCAGGCGGGTTGAACCCGATACGCTCAAGGCACTGATACAGGCCCATCTGGCGGACCGGATGCAAGTGACCAAAGCAGTCATCGATGCCGCGCTGCCCGCAGCGCGCGATGCGGCGTTTTCGCAGGCCGAAGAGGGCCAGCACCTGTTCTTGAGCCTGCTGTGGGCCACCGGTACCATCAAGACCCGATGCACAGCTGGGCGGACTTGCCACCACGTGAAGCGATGTATGCCGCATGGGCACAGGCCTTTGGCGTGCAATAGACGGCGACCTGCCGCCATTGGTCGCTTTTTGGAGACATCACATGTTTTTTGCGTTAGCTTTTTCATCAATACTAGTGCCAAGGAGTGCGAAATGTCCTGTGTGGAAAGCTTCTGCATAGCAAGACATTTTTGAAGCTGATTTAGCACTGGTCAGAAGCAGACGTGTG
>NZ_JABUFE010000054.1 GCF_013315265.1 Parasulfitobacter algicola
GAAATCCTACGCTCTCATGAGCGTTTTTGATTTTCCCGGCACGATGAAACTACCCCGCTGGCGCGGGATGGTCAAAATATGTAGCCTGTACAGGCGCTGGAGACGGTGGGCCGAACCGAGTGTTGTCATGCTCTCATCCGCGGATTGGTTACCGCCTTTCCTAATACGGCGCGGGATTGCCTCTCTCTAAGCACGGATATCTGTCCCAACGTGCGCCGAGTATTTCCCCATCATTGGCCGCCATCTCCAGCGTGCTGCACAGGCAGGCTGGTCGGTCGTTCAGGCGGTCAGCGGCGTCTTGCGCGCGATGTCCCAGATGAATCCAGCCAGTTCCCGTGCGATAGCTGCCAGCACACGCGGTTGCGGTTTACCTGTCCGACTGAGACTGCGATAGCGCTTGCACAATCGGGCCTGAGCTTTCCAGCCAATATCCTTGATCTCTTGAGGCAGGTGTTCAGCACGCTTCAGGTATGGGTGCCCTTCCTTTGGTGGGTGTCTATATGACCACCCAGCTTCAACCAGCATGGTTCTCGCTAAGGCATTCCCGGTTTTGGTCAATCGTCCTCGTCGGGTGGTATTACCACTGGAATGTTCGCTCGGCACCAGCCCGAGCCAGGCCATCAGCTGGCGGGGATTGTCAAAGCAGGTA
>NZ_JABUFE010000055.1 GCF_013315265.1 Parasulfitobacter algicola
TAGCTGCTTAGGCGTGGCACCAGTTATCGTCAAGTCCGTCGATTTGTCGCCAGAAGCATCAGCATTTTATCGTGTAGCCCTTTCAGCGCCAATTTTTGCGATTGGAACCGTCCTGTTTGCGCGCAACATTGTGGTGTCCATCGAACCGATCCGAAGGATCAACACAAAGGTGCTTTGTCTGCTGACGGCTCTGATTTTCGCGGTAGATCTAGTCCTGATGCATATGGCGATCCGCCTTTCGAATGTGGCGATAGCAACGCTATTGACCAATTGTGCCCCGTTCTTTGTGGGAATTCTGGGGCTTGTCGGTCTAACAATGCGCCCGGATCTGAAATTCTGGGTCATGCTACCTATCGCGCTAGGCGGGTGCGCTTTGCTGATGGGCGCGCCTCAGAGCACAGACTCTCAAGTGGTGGGGAACGTCCTCGCGCTTCTGGCTGCCTTTTGTTACGCCTGCTACGTTGTTGGCGTGACAGAGCTGCGAAAACGCGGTTTGTCGACGATTCCCATTATGGCAGTTGTGACAGCTGTTAGCACATTGTTTTTGCTGCCTTTCTTTGTAGCGCAAGGTTTCCCGTTGCCGCAATCCATTCAGACAGTGCTGATGCTTCTGGTGCTTGTTCTGATTGGTCAAATCCTCGGCCAAGG
>NZ_JABUFE010000056.1 GCF_013315265.1 Parasulfitobacter algicola
CCCTGATCATTCGACGTTTTCTAAGAACCGCCATGGTCGCTTCCGTGAGAGTGACCTGCTACGCCATGTGTTCGAGATGACGGTTGCGCGGTGTATGGAAGAAGGTTTGGTCGGTGATCAGGGTTTTGCAGTCGACGCCAGCTTGATCAGCGCCGATGTCCAAAAACAAAACTCCAGCAACCCGGAGGATTGGGCCGCTCGCGAGATTGATCCCGCTGATGCACCGCGTGCCGTACGCGAGTACCTCGACACTTTGGACGACGAGGCCTTCGGGGCGGCGACCACAGCCAGGCCCAAGTTCACAGCCCATGCCGATCCCGCCAGCCAATGGACTGCAGCCCGGAAAGGCCCTGCGTTTTTTGCTTATTCTGACAATTATCTGATCGACACAGACCACGGCATCATCGTGGATGTGGACGCCAGCCGGTCCAATAAGACTGCTGAGGTTGGTGCGATGCGCAAGATGCTCGACCGGACCGAAGACCGCTTCGGCCTAAAGCCCGATTGGATTGCGGCAGACACCGCCTACGGTTCTTCCGACACTCTGGTGTGGTTGGCACTGAAGCGGCAAATCCTCCCCTTCATTCCGGTCTTCGACAAGGGCGAACGGACTGATGGAACCTTCTCACGATCCGACTTCGCATG
>NZ_JABUFE010000057.1 GCF_013315265.1 Parasulfitobacter algicola
CAGGGTTTTTGGGCTGCGATTACCGTCTCGTGTTGATCAGGGGTCTTTCGACGAACGTGTCCGTCCGTTGATAGAGGCAGACCCGGATTTGTCTCATGCACTTTTGCCACTGCTAGATGCGCGGGCTGTGCTTTACAAAGCCTATCGCGAGTTGGACCGCCGTGTGAAGCAAGCGGCCAGCCATGATGAGACCTGTCTGCGCTTCATGGCGATCCCCGGTGTCGGCCCTATTGCTGCCCTGACGTTCCGTGCGGCTGTCGATGATCCAGCTCGGTTTACCAGCTCTCGCACCGTTGCCGCTCACTTCGGCCTAACCCCGCGACGATATCAATCCGGGGAAATGGATAACCCAGGCCGCATCTCGAAGGCAGGCGACAGAGATGTGCGTGCGACGCTCTATGCTGCGGCCAATGCGATGATGATGCGCTCCGTCGCGAGCTCCGAAATCAAGAGCTGGGGCCTACGCCTGATGCGCCGCAAAGGCCGCCGCCGTGCGCTGGTAGCCGTTGCCAGAAAGTTGGCCGTCATCATGCACCGCATGTGGGCTGACAACACCGAGTTCCGTCATGGGAAAATGGAGGGAATTGC
>NZ_JABUFE010000058.1 GCF_013315265.1 Parasulfitobacter algicola
TATTGTGGCAACTGTTGGAAGTGGTGCGCAATTCCAAAGCGGCAGAGATCTGTCCGCTTGGCTGGGCCTGACGCCGATCAAAAAGTCGACCGGCGGCAAGGAGCGTTTGAGGCGTATATCAAAGATGGGTGATCGCTACATTCGACGATTGATGGTCGTTGGCATGACATCCCGCATCAAACAGATCAAAAGCACCCCAGAGAAGTTCGATCCATGGTTCGCCGACATATTGCAGAGAAAGCCTGCCAAACTGGCCGCCATTGCGATGGCAAACAAGACTGCGAGGATCATCTGGGCCGTGCTCTCGCGCAATGAACCCTATCGGACACGAACAGTCTGATACGAACGATGAGAACAAGGAGATAGCAAGACCCATGAAGTGATGGCGGACAAGTCAGCCGCAACATCAAGACACCCCGCGCTTTGTCCAGGACGATATCTGTCCGTCTGCGAGAATGGGGGCTTGATCAGCGGAAACCATCAAGGCCAGCGGGCTTTAGTTCCGCGCGAACAGGCCGAACACAAGACCGTATCTGACAAATTGCCAATTGCTTCGAAAAAA
>NZ_JABUFE010000059.1 GCF_013315265.1 Parasulfitobacter algicola
TTGTCGAAAGACAAGAGCATTTCATGCCACCGAAATAGGGTTTGATGCGTGAGAGGCTCGGCATAGGTCAAGTACACATTGACCATCATCTCGGCCACGCCCTGCTCTCGGGGTTTGTTCGGATAGCTGTCCGGTTCCAATCCGAGGTGTCGGCGAAGCGAGGATTGCACGCTGCGCCGGTCCAGCATCTCGCCTTCAATGGCACTGGTTTTCACGGCCTCATCGCTCAGCAAGTCGATGCGGAGCTGATCACGCTCTGACGGGCTGACATGGTGAACGGCACCCAGGACTTCGCCTGAAGACAACAAAAATCGCTGCTCGAGTGGTGCAAGCTCTGCTTCGTCATACCGGAAATCCGGCCAACCGGATATCTGCCAGTTCCATGTCATGAGTTATAGAGTTCCTTTCTATAGCTCATGAGTAGACTACTTTTGAGTTATAGAAGTCAATTCCATAACTCAAACGCGTGTAAATTCACGTAAACTCTGCTGTGCGTTTGTACTTTAAGTCTATTGAAGCCTCCGACTGATTGAAAGCAAAGAGCCTCAGACCTGCGCCGC
>NZ_JABUFE010000005.1 GCF_013315265.1 Parasulfitobacter algicola
CGACCCGCATCTTCACAATCTGTGCTGAACGCAGGTGATTTGTTCGCGATATGCACGTTGCCTGCATCCTGGCAATCAACATTAAAAGCTGGGGATTTGTTCGCAATGTGAACCAATCCGGCGTCTTCACAATCCACACTGAAAGCAGGTGATTTATTCGCAATGTGCACATTTCCCGCATCTTGTACGTCGGCAAATTCAGTGCGGAAAGATGGCGCTTTATTCGCGATGTGAACACGGCCTGCGTCTGTCACGTGATCGAAGTCGGTATCAAAAATTGGGCTCTTGTTTGCGATGTGAACAAGGCCAGTGTCGAGTGTGTTGCGAAGTGTCATTTTCAGTGCTCCAAGGTTAATCATTAATTCCCCTATAGGCTGTCAAACAGATTGGCCCGCTGTCAAACACTTCTTGAAAAATTGTATGTGGCAACCACAAGTTGTGCTACAGGTTGTGTAAATTACATAATGTAGTGTCATTAATGTGTTAACTAATCAACAGGTTGACGGTTTCGCGAGAGAATCACCTTATGCGCGAAAATAAAAATGGCCCGATACGATGTCGGGCCAATGATCTTTTTGAGGTATTTTTTAGTTCGGAATTTCGCCCTGAACACCCTCGATATAGAAGTTCATTCCGGCTAATGTTCCGTCGTCCGCAACCTCTCCTTCGGCCAGCCAAGCACTGCCGTCTTGTTTGTTAATCGGTCCGGTAAAGGGGTGATAGTCGCCCGCGGCAATCGCTGCGGCCATGGCTTCGGCTTCGGCTTTCACGTCGGCTGGCACCTTGTCTGAGATCGGCGCAAGTTCGACCATCCCAGGTGCGATACCATCCCAGGTGTCCATGCTGGACCAAGTCCCATCCTTCACGGCGCGAACCCGGTCGATGTAATAGGGGGCCCAATTGTCGATGATTGCTGTCAATTGTGCGTTGGGCCCAAAGTTCTTCATGTCGGATGCTTGACCAAAGGCCACGATGCCCGCTTCTTCGGCAATTGTCATCGGTGCGGTCGAATCTGTATGTTGCATGATGACGTCAGCGCCCTGTTCGATCAGCGCTTTTGCTGCATCCGCTTCCTTTGCAGGGTCAAACCAAGAATAAACCCATACCACATTGAATTCCACATCAGGATTAACCTTTTGGGCATGCAGATAAGCCGAATTGATGCCGCGGATCACTTCAGGGATCGGATAAGACGCAATATATCCCACCTTGTTCGTTTCCGTCATCTTGCCCGCAATATGACCGATGACAGCGCGGCCTTCGTAGAAACGCGCGCCATAGGTTGACACGTTATCGGCACGCTTATAGCCGGTCGCATGTTCAAACTTCACATCCGGAAATTTGGCGGCGACATTCATCGTGGCATCCATGTACCCAAAGGATGTCGTAAAGATCAGATCATGACCCGACAGCGCCATTTGTGTCAGAACGCGTTCGGCGTCAGCCCCTTCGGGCACACTTTCGACAAATGTTGTTTCAACACTGTCGCCGAATTCTTCCATAACAGCCAAACGGCCTTCGTTATGCTCATAGGACCAGCCAAAGTCACCGACGGGACCGACATAGACAAAACCCACTTTTGTTTTTTCATGTCCGTCAGCCAGTGCTGCGGTTGCAAGACCAAGGGCCATTGTGGCTGTGGTCAGGATTGTTTTTAGTTGCATTCAGGTATCTCCCTGTTGGTTGGCAGCAGCGCCCCTAGTTTGAGGCATGAAAACTTCGGCCCAGCATCGCAGGTGCGTTCAGGGCCGTCCGCGTTCTATCGGCGGACATGATGACAAGAACGATGATTGTAATCAAATACGGGCTCATCGACAAATACTCGACAGGAATTTTGACGCCAGCCGCCTGCAGGTTCAGCTGCAAAACGGTGATACCGCCGAAAAGATATGCGCCCAGCAAAACGCGCCAGGGCTTCCAACTTGCAAAAACCACGATGGCCAACGCAATCCATCCTGCGCCCGATGTCATACCTTCGGTCCACTGGGGCACGCGGATCAGGCTAAGATAGGCGCCCCCCAGTCCTGCGCAGGCCCCGCCAAAGGCGATGGCGGCTGTCCGGATCAGCACCACCTTGTAACCAAGTGCATGGGCCGCATCGTGATTTTCGCCCACAGCGCGCAAAATCAAACCGACGCGCGTGTACTTTAGTACCCACCATGTGACCGCAATAATACCGATGCCGACAAACACCATCGCATCAAGCCCAAGGATAAGTGTGGCGGATGTAGGTGGTTTGACACCAATATAGCTTTGTCCGATCAGTGCCGAAAACCCAAGGCCGAACAGGGTCAGAGCCAGACCTGTGGCGACTTGATTTGACAAAAGCACCTGCGTCAGAAATGCAAATATCAGCGACAGCGCGGCGCCACCCAAAGCCGCGCCAATAAACCCAAGCGCGGGTGACCCGGTTTCTACAGCCATCGCAAAGCCGCAGATTGCCCCTGTGATCATCATACCTTCGACGCCCAGGTTCAGCACACCTGATTTTTCGACCACCAGTTCCCCAATGGCCGCCAAAAGGATTGGGGTTGATGCCACCATAAGCGAGGCGATCAGAACAATGGGATTGATTGCGGATAAATCCATCAGACCACCTTTGCCTTGCCGATCACCGGGCGATAATCTGTCAAGACATCCATTGCCAACAGAAAGAACAACAGCATCCCCTGAAACGCCTGAATGGCCGCCAGCGGGATGCCCAGCATCAGTTGCGCCAGTTCTCCGCCGATGTAAGTCAGTGCCATCAACAGCCCCGCCAGCAGAATGCCAACAGGATGCAAACGGCCCAGAAAGGCCACGATAATTGCTGTAAATCCATAGTTGCTGGCAAAGTCGATGCTGATTTGTCCAGCGGGGCCTGCGACCTCAAACAAGCCGGCAAGACCTGCCAAAAGACCGGAAAGCCCCAGACACACCACAATAATCACGCTTGTGTTCACGCCTGCAAAATGCGCGGCACGGGGGCTTTGGCCAGCCAGCTTGATCTGAAAGCCCAGCTTATGTTTGGCCAAAAGGATATAGGCAAAGATCACTGCGATCAGGGCGGCAACGACACCCCAATGGGCACCAGTGCCCGCGATCAATTCGGGGTTTGCGGCACTTGGGTATTGCTGCAAATTGCGGCTACCCGGAAAACCGCCGCCGTCAGGATTGCGCAGCGTGCTAAGCGCCATGGATGCCAAAAGCTGATCTGCGACATAAACTAACAGAAGTGACACAAGGATTTCATTGGTGCGAAAAGCGATTTTCAAAAGGGCAGGGATCATCGCCCACAAAAACCCACCAAAAGCACCTGCCAATACCATCAGCGGGAAGATTATAAAACTTTCCATAGGATAGAACGCAAGCCCCACGGCTGCGCCGCAAATCGCACCGATGACGTACTGTCCTTCGGCGCCGATGTTCCACACACCTGCACGAAACCCAAGGCTAAGCCCAATGGCGATCAGGATCAGGGGGGCCGCTTTGACCAGAAGTTGCGGGCGCGAATAGCTGGCGAACTGTGTGTTGAAAAGCGGATCCCAAAAAATGATGCGGATCGCCTCAAACGGATTTTTGCCCAGTATCCAGAACATGATGCCCCCTGCGATCATTGTGGCGATCACGGCCAATATGGGCGTCAGGTAAGACCAGACTTGCGACGGTTGTTTCCGTTTTTCCAGACGGATCATGGGTGCACCACGGTGTCATGGGCCACTTCCATACCGTGCGCGCCGCCTAGCATCAGACCGATTTTTTCCACAGTCAGATCCGATGTAGCGACGGGGGCAGACAGTCGCCCTTCGTTCAGGGCGGCAAAGCGGTCTGTGATCTCCATCAATTCATCCAGATCCTGGCTGATCACCAGAACGGCGGCGCCATCTGCGGCAAGATCAAGCAAGGCCTGTCGGATCGCGGCCGCGGCCGATGCATCAACGCCCCAAGTTGGCTGGTTCACCACAAGCACCCGAGGATTTTGCAAAATCTCGCGTCCGATGACGAATTTCTGCAAGTTGCCACCAGACAAGGACCGTGCGGCATTTTCAGGGCCAGGTGTACGAACATCAAAACGCGCAATCACTTTTTCAGCAAAACTGCGGCTGCGGGTCCAGTTCAAAAAACCATTGCTCTGAAGGTTTTCACGTTCAGCAGCCGTCAGCATTGCATTTTCGGTTAACGTCATATCAGGTGCGGCAGCGTGGCCAAGACGTTCTTCGGGTGCGGCCAGCAGTCCAAGTTTGCGCCGCGCGTTTGGGCTAAGATGTCCCAAGTTCTGCCCATCCATTTGTACTGATTGTGGCGCAGATTTCGCCTCACCCGACAGGGCGCCAAGCAATTCGTCCTGACCGTTGCCCGCCACCCCGCCAATCCCCAGAATTTCACCAGCGCGAATTTCCAGCGTGATATCTTTTAAAGATGTCCCAAAGGGCGATGCCGGACTAAGGTTTAGTCCGTTCAGTTGCAATACTGTTTTTTCTAGTTTTTTGTATGCCTTTTGCGGGGGGCTTAAACGCGTACCGACCATCATTTCAGCCATCGCACTGGCTGAGGTTTCGCGCGGAATGCACGTGCCAACATTCTTGCCACCGCGCAAAACAGTCGCTTCATCGCACAGGGTGCGGATTTCTTCGAGCTTATGGCTGATATACAGGATGGATGTTCCCTGTTCGCGCAACAGCTTTAACGTTGCAAACAGGATATCAACCTCTTGCGGGGTCAGAACGCTGGTCGGTTCATCCATGATCAATAGTTTTGGATCTTGCAGCAGACAGCGAATGATCTCGACCCGCTGGCGTTCCCCCGCTGACAGATCACCCACCAGCCGGTGCGGATCCAATGGTAGACCGTAATCGCCGCTGACTTGCGAAATTTTCGCTGACAGTTGCCCCATCGCAGGCGGGTTTTCCATACCAAGTGCGATGTTTTCAGCAACGTTTAAAGCTTCAAACAGGCTAAAGTGCTGAAACACCATCGCCACACCAGCAGATCGCGCGGCACGGGGTTCATTGGGCGCATAAGCCGCGTCATTTAACGTCATAGATCCGGCATCCGGCTTGACCAGACCATAGATCATTTTGACAAGCGTTGATTTGCCCGCGCCGTTTTCCCCAAGCAGCGCGTGGACTTCGCCATTGGTGATCTGAAATGAAACATCGTCATTGGCAATCACGCCAGGATAGGCCTTGGTCAGACCATTGATCGTCAAAAGTTTCCCCGTCAACCGGTGCGCTCCTTGAGGGCGGCGTTCTTGTTTGAATTCAATAGCGCAGCCGCGACACTTACTGCAATGGCCTGTGGGTGTTTTCCAAGCGCGGGATCACCAATTGGGCAGGTAATACGCGCAATGGATGTGTCAGCGTGCCCCAAGTCGCGTAAACGGGATTTAAAACGTGCCCATTTTGTAAGCGATCCGATCAACCCGGCAAATCGGAAGCTGTGCAAAAGCAGTTGATGACAAAGTTCCAGATCAATGGCGTGGGAATAGGTCAGGATGAAATGCTCGGCATGGGTCGGCGCATGCTTGACCAAGGTGGGCATGTCTGCTGTCGGAACCTTTGTCACTGATTTCACAGGTTCATCAGGAAAACGATCCGAATCCGTGTCAGCCCATGTAATATTCAAATCAGGCAAGGGGGCAAGGGTATGAACCAGCGCGCGGCCCACATGGCCTGCGCCCCAGATCCAGATATCATGACTGGGTTGCATGATCGGTTCGATCATCCAGCCATTGATCATCTGCGGTGTAACTGGCTGTGTGCTGTTGCGTTCGTAGGCTAGAATGCGTTGCACGTCCAATGGCATATCGCCGTTGCCTCGCACGACTGGGGTATCGCCAATCGAATTTGCACGTGCTGCATCATAAATTTCAGTCAACAGCGTCACCGATCCGCCGCAACACTGGCCAAGCGCCGGCCCAAGGGGGTGCTTTGTGATCTGATCTTGATTTAATGTCAGCATTTTTCGTGCTGCCGTGGTGGCCTGAAATTCCAATGTGCCGCCGCCGATTGTACCGCTTTGCCCGTCCGCCCAAACCAGCATCGCCGCCCCAACTTCGCGCGGAGTAGACCCCTTTATATCTGCAATTACCACGCGCGCTACAGCGCCATGATCCGCAACGGTTTGCTTCAGGGTGTCCAGATCAAAGCTCATGCGCGGACCCGTTTGACAGCCATCAAAATACGCTCGGCCGTGGCGGGGGCGTCCAGATCTGGATATGTGGCACCACAGGCACCCACTGCATCCGACAACGCCAGCAAAGCTGAAATTCCCAGCATCAGTGGCGGTTCACCCACGGCCTTGGATCGATAGATCGTTTGTTCGGGGTTCTGCGCATCCCAAAGTGTCACGTTGAAAACATCCGGCCTGTCCGAACAGGCGGGAATTTTATAGGTCGATGGCGCATGGGTGCGCAGCTGGCCTTTGTCATCCCAAACCAATTCTTCGGTCGTTAACCATCCCGCACCTTGAACATAGCCGCCTTCGATCTGTCCGATATCCAGCGCCGGGTTCAATGACGCGCCGCAGTCATGCAGAATATCCGCGCGCAAAATCCGATTTTCGCCCGTCAATGTGTCAATCACCACTTCAGTAACGGCCGCACCGTAGGCGAAATAGAAGAACGGACGCCCCTGACCCTTGATCCGATCCCATGACAGTTTTGGTGTCTTGTAAAACCCCGTGGCCGACAGGCTGACCCGATTTTGATAGACCAGCGCTGCCGCTTCAGCAAAGCTTAGACGTGCTGCGCCGATATCAACATTCCCATTCCGAAAGACGACTTTACTTGGATCGGTCTGATGCAAGTCAGCCAGACAGCACGCCATCCGATCCCTGATTTCATCGCAAGCTAGCTTGACCGCCATCCCGTTCAGATCAGACCCGGATGATGCAGCTGTGGCCGATGTATTTGGCACCTTTGCCGTATCTGTCGCGGTAATTTTTACGGCCTCAACCGGTACGCCGAACCGATCTGCCGCCACCTGTGCCACTTTCTGAAACAGCCCCTGGCCCATCTCGGTTCCGCCATGGTTCAAATGGATTGAGCCGTCTTGATACACATGCACCAAGGCCCCCGCTTGGTTCAGATGCGTCAGCGTAAAACTGATGCCGAACTTCACAGGTGTCAGGGCAATACCCTTTTTCAGCACTGCGTTAGCTGCGTTCCAGTCTTCAAGTGCAGCCCGCCGTTTTTCGTATTCGGACGACACTTTTAGGGCTTCGACCATCTCGTGCAGAATAAAGTCCTCAACCTCCATCCCATAGTGGGTGGTCTGCGGCCTTGTTGTTTTTGAAATGCTGTCGCTGGAAGTATAAAAGTTCCTGCTTCGCACCTCTAACGGATCGCGGGCCAGATGATGCGCGATATGGTCCAACACACGTTCAATCCCGACCATCCCTTGTGGTCCGCCAAATCCGCGAAACGCGGTGGCCGACTGTGTGTGGGTTTTCAACCGATGCGACGTGATGCGCGCCGCGGGTAAGTGATACGCATTATCTGCATGCAGCATCGCACGGTCTGCAACGGGCAGCGACAGATCCTGCGCCCATCCACAACGGACAAAATGTGTAAAATCCACACCTGTAATCTGGCCGTCATCGTCAAAGCCCACGTTATAAACAATGCGAATATCGTGCCGCTTGCCAGTGATGATCATGTCGTCATCCCGATCATAGCGCATCTTGCAAGGTTGCCCGGTCTGGCGTGCAGCAACGGCGCAGGCCACGGCAAGAGCATTACCTTGGCTTTCCTTTCCACCAAAGCCGCCACCCATGCGACGCACTTCGACCCGTATGCTGTGCATGGGCTGGCCAATCGCTTCGGCCACTTTATGCTGAATTTCCGTTGGATGCTGGGTCGAGGAATGGACGATCATGTCGCCCCCTTCCTGTGGCAAGGCGAGTGCGGCCTGGCCTTCAAGATAGAAATGTTCCTGGCCCCCGATGTCGATGCTGCCCTGCACATGATGCGGAGCCTCGGATATCGCTGTGTCCACATCACCTTTTGTGTAAATGCGCGGGCCGTCCTCAAACCGGCTATCAGCTGCCATGGCCTGGTCAATCGTTAGAATTGCAGGGTGTTCATCATAGGTGATCTGACCCAACCGCGCGGCATGGCGTGCAGCCAGATGGCTGTCGGCGATCACCAGAAAGACCGGCTGTCCGCGATAGAACACCTGGCCCTTTGCCAAAAGCGGCTCATCATGGGCCGAGGGCGAGACATCGTTGTCAAATGGCAAATCTTGCGCTGTCAGAACGACAATGACACCCTGCGCTTCGCGAACGGCGGTCAAATCCATGCCGGTGATGACACCATGCGCAATATCGGCCATCCCAAAGGCCAGATGCAGGCAGTTCATAGGGGCCGGAATGTCATCCACATATCTTGCCTGCCCGGTCACATGCAAATGCGCGGCATCGTGGGGCAGAGGTTTGGCAACAGTCATGGCGCCACCTTCTGGACCGATGTGTTCTGACCTATGCTTTCCATATAATAGCGTACCAGCAGATTACGCGCTGTTTCCAAACGGTATTGTGCTGATGCCCGCATATCACTTAGCGGATTAAAGTCCTTTTCCCAAGCGGGCCATGTATCATAAACAGCCGGTACGGCATCGTTGTGCCATTCCAAACCGATCAAAGCCTGTTCTACATAATGGGCGCGTTTGGGAATACCGGCCATACCGCCAAAAGCGATCTTTGCATCTGTGACACGGTTATTCTTGACTTCAATGTTAAAGCATCCGCACAGGGCCGATATATCCTGATCAAATCGCTTGCTGATCTTATAGCATTTCAAATGATCCCGTTGTTGTGGGATACTGATCGCCTCGATGAATTCCCCGGACGCGCGGTCCTGTTTGCCATACTCAAGGAAGAACGTCTCAAGCGGGATCACCCGCCGTCTTTCCCCTTGGCGCAGATGCAGGTTGGCTCCAAGGGCTATCAGGGCAGGCGGGTTATCCCCGATGGGGGAACCGTTGGCGATATTCCCGCCAATTGTTGCCGCATTGCGCACCTGAACGGATCCATAGCGGCGGATCATTTCGGCATAGCTGGGAAAATGATCAACGGCCCAGTCCAAAACTTGCGTCATCGTACAGGCAGCACCGATGTGTGTGCGATCTTTGGTTTCATGAATCTGCTGCAGGTCTGCGCAACGGTGCAAAAAAGCGACGGGCCCCAGATCGCGAAACTGTTTGGTGACCCATAAACCGACATCTGTCGCACCTGCAATTAAGGTTCCATCAGGATGGGCTGTGTACCAGTCCGCCAATGCATCGGCATTTTCCGGTATATGTGCATTTTGCGCATTTTGCGTGGGCAGAGTGTCCGCCATCCAGTCCGGCACCGGATCTTTTGCTGCGGCCTGGGCAGCGCGGACAATCGGTGCATACCCGGTGCAGCGACACAGATTGCCTGTCAATTGATCATCGAAATTCTGCCGCCCGTTCTGATGCGCGCATGCCATGCTGACAACGAAGCCAGGTGTGCAGAAGCCGCATTGCGATCCATGATGTTCGATCATCGCTTTTTGAACGGGGTGCAATTTATTGTTCGGGCCAGAAATGCCTTCGACTGTACGTACCGCTTTTCCATGAAGTTGCGGCATAAACAGAATACAGGCGTTCAGCGTTCGCGCGCCATAGGTATCCGTCATGATCACAGTACAGGCGCCACAATCGCCTTCGTTGCAGCCTTCTTTTGTGCCCGTCAGACCGCGATTTTCGCGCAGCCAATCCAACAGCGTATGCGTCGGATCGCTGTCCACTTGCACAGTCTCTCCGTTCAGAAGAAACGTTACTTCCATCAATGAAAACCTGCCGCCTTACCAAATTTCCAAACGTCGGCGCGCGCTCGATGCGGCGTAGAACGCGAAACGCTATCTTTGATTATTTTTTAGCAAAGACGAATTTCAAGGCGTATTGCAAGCCTTTCCGCAGGGAAATCGCTGTATCCATGGATATTTGATCAAGAACAGTGCAATCGATCAATGATGCTAATCGCACTTTTCCCCCGCCGCAGGCTGAAGTACGGTTGGGCCATGACAAATGCCCCCCGATTCATTCACCTGCGCGTTCATACCGAATATTCCCTGCTTGAAGGTGCTGTTCCTGTCAAAAAGCTGTCTGGGCTTTGCTTTGATGTAGGAATGCCCGCGGTTGCAGTGACCGATACGAACAACATGTTTTGCGCGCTTGAGTTTTCGGAAGCGGCATCAAAAGCAGGTGTACAGCCGATTATCGGGTGCCAGGTGGATCTGTGCTATGATCCTGCCACGCCAGGGGAAAAGCAACGTGATCCGGCAGCCTTGGTACTGCTTGCGCAATCCGAGCGTGGATATGAAAACCTGATGAAGCTGAACAGCTGCCTTTATCTGGATAAGGGCGGGCAATTGCCGCAGGTCACGGTGGATGAACTGGCCAGGTATTCCGAAGGGGTCATTTGCCTGTCAGGGGGGGCAGATGGCCCTGTCGGGCGATTGCTGCAGAACGGGCAGCAGGCCAAGGCGCAAGCGTTGATGACGCGGTTGGCCGGCATTTATGCAGACAGACTTTATGTCGAATTACAGCGTCATCCGGGCGAAAATGGCTTGCCTGAGGCTGAGATGAAGACAGAACGTGGATTTGTCGAAATGGCCTATGCTATGGATTTGCCGTTGGTTGCCACAAATGACGTGTATTTCCCGAAATCCAAGATTTACGAGGCCCATGATGCGCTGATCTGCATCGCCGAAGGGGCCTATGTCGATCAACAGGAACCGCGCCGTCGCCTGACCCCGCAGCATTATTTCAAATCGCCTGAGGAAATGGCGACGCTGTTCGCAGATCTGCCGGAAGCACTTGAAAACACAGTTGAAATAGCACGGCGCTGTGCCTTCAAAGCTTATACCCGTGATCCGATCTTGCCGAAATTCGCGGATGATGAGATCGAAGAACTGCGACGTCAGGCACAGGCGGGTCTGAAAGATCGGTTGGCTGTTATCCCCCATGCCGCGACGGTTGAGGAATACGAACAACGGCTTGAGTTTGAATTGGGCATTATCGAAGGTATGGGTTTTCCCGGCTACTTTCTGATCGTAGCCGATTTTATCAAATGGGCAAAGGATCAGGATATTCCGGTTGGGCCGGGCCGGGGGTCTGGTGCGGGGTCGCTTGTGGCCTATGCGCTTACGATCACGGACCTTGACCCGCTGCGCTATAGCCTTCTTTTCGAACGGTTTTTGAACCCCGAACGTGTGTCAATGCCTGACTTTGATATCGATTTTTGCATGGACCGGCGCGAAGAAGTCATTCGTTATGTTCAGGAAAAATATGGGCGCGACAAGGTGGGGCAAATCATCACTTTTGGTGCGCTTTTGTCCAAAGCTGCTGTGCGCGACGTGGGGCGGGTGTTGCAGATGCCCTATGGGCAGGTGGATCGACTGTCAAAGATGATCCCGGTCGAAGGTGTCAAACCCGTCAGCATCGAAAAGGCGCTGGCCGATGAGCCGCGCTTGCGGGAAGAGGCGAAGGCGGAAGAGGTGGTGGACAGGTTGTTGACCTATGGCCAACAGCTTGAGGGACTGTTGCGCAATGCCTCGACCCACGCGGCGGGGGTGGTGATTGGGGATCGGCCATTGGATGCGCTGGTGCCGCTGTATCAGGATCCGCGGTCAGATATGCCCGCGACGCAGTTCAACATGAAATGGGTTGAACAGGCGGGGCTGGTCAAGTTTGATTTTCTGGGTCTGAAAACTTTAACTGTGATCCAGAACGCATTGGATTTGCTGAAAAAACGTGGCATCAATATCGATATTGGCGCGATCGATTTGGAAGATGAAAAAAGTTATCAGCTTTATTCCAAGGCAAAGACTGTCGCGGTGTTTCAGGTGGAAAGCTCAGGCATGATGGATGCGCTGAAGCGGATGAAACCGACGTGCATCGAGGATATCGTGGCGCTGGTGGCGCTTTACCGGCCTGGTCCGATGGAAAATATTCCGCAGTATTGCGATGTGAAGAACGGCAAGGCAGATCGCGAACGGTTGCATCCGTCGATTGACCATATTCTGGACGAAACGCAAGGGATCATCGTTTATCAGGAACAGGTGATGCAGATCGCGCAGGAAATGGCGGGATATTCCCTGGGCGGTGCCGATCTGCTGCGGCGCGCGATGGGTAAAAAGATCCAAGAGGCGATGGACGCCGAACGTCCAAAATTCCTTGCAGGCGCAGCTGAGAATGGCGTTGATAAAGAAAAAGCGCTGGAAGTTTGGTACTTGTTGGACAAGTTCGCTAACTACGGCTTTAACAAATCACATGCTGCGGCCTATGCTGTGGTCAGTTATCAAACGGCATGGCTAAAGGCGAATTATCCGGTTGAGTTCATGGCGGGCGTCATGAACTGCGATATCCATCTGACCGACAAGCTGAATGTCTATTTTCAAGAGGTGAAAAAAGGCCTTGGACTGCCCTATGTGCCGCCCTGCGTGAACCGGTCGCAGGCGCTGTTTACTGTGGACGACGGCCAGCTGGTCTATGCCCTGGGCGCGCTAAAGAATGTGGGGGTTGAGGCGATGCGGCTGGTCACGGACGCGCGCGGTGACAAGCCCTTTGTGACGCTGTTCGACTTCGCGCGCAGGGTCGATCTGAAACGCGTGGGCAAACGCCCGCTTGAGATGCTGGCGCGGGCCGGGGGCTTTGATCAGCTGGATCCGAACCGTCGGCGGGTTTTTGAAAGTCTGGATGCGCTGGTGAATTATTCGGCGGCGATACACGACCAGAAAAACTCAAACCAGGTCAGCCTGTTCGGCGATGCGGGCGATGACCTGCCGGAACCACGTCTGTCACCGGTGGGCGACTGGTTGCCCGCAGAACGTTTGGGCGAAGAATTCAAGGCGATTGGCTTTTATCTGTCGGGTCATCCGCTGGATGATTATATGGCGCCTTTAAAACGCAAAGGCGTTTTGACGCTGGATGAGGTGACAGCAAAGGCTGAGCAAGGCGCCTTTGTTGCCAAGATGGCGGGCACGGTCGCTGGGCGGCAAGAACGCAAATCGGCGCGCGGCAATCGGTTTGCCTTTGTTCAGCTTTCAGACACGACCGGCGCGTACGAGGTGACAGTGTTTTCCGATACGTTGGAAACAGCGCGGGAACATTTTGACACTGGATCAAAAGTTGTGATCTCGGTCGAGGCAACGGTTGAAGGCGATCAACTGAAATTGCTTTGCCGCAGTGCACAGCCGATTGATGGGGTTCTGGCGGATGCTGGATCGTCAGGACTGAAAGTCTTTGTCGACGACGCGCTGGCAATTCAGTCTGTTGCCACGGTTCTAACGGATGCCGCACAGACGTTGAAAACCGGCAGTAAGGGGCAAATATCATTTTGCCTGATGGACCCGGATTTACCAGGCGAGGTTGATGTCGCGCTGAATAAAGAATTCCCAGTGAACCCACAGATCAAAGGTGCCATCAAATCCTTGGATGGTGTGATCATGGTCGAGGATCTTTAGCTTTAGCTGGATAAAAAACGATAGACCGCTGTTAATCTAGGTTCAACCTATCTTTTAGGGTTTTGATTACGCGGCGTTTTTCATCTGTCCAATCAGACATGCGTGATTTGTAAAGCGTTGCTTGCGATTTATGAATTAGGCCGTCGCTTAGAATTTTCAGATGATTAGCGCGCAAGGTTTCACCAGTGGATGTAATGTCGGCGATGGCCTCGGCGGTATGGTTCTTGACTGTGCCTTCTGTTGCGCCCTGACTGTCAACAAGCTGATAATCCGCAACACCGTTTTCACGCAAGAAATCCCGCACCAATCGGTGATATTTTGTGGCAATGCGCAGGCGGAATCCGTGATCACGCCGAAAAGCTGCGGCAACAGCATCCAGATCATCCAATGTATCCACATCGACCCAGGCACTTGGAACAGCAATAATCAGGTCTGCCTGGCCAAACCCAAGAAGGGCCAACTCGGTCACGCGCGTATCCCAAAGGGCCAATTTATCGCGGATCAGGTCCGATCCTGTCACACCCAAATCAATACGCCCTGCGGCCAGTTCGCGGGGAATTTCGCCAGCGGATAAAAGGACCAATTCGATGCCGTCAATGCCGTCGACGGCCCCCGCATATTCGCGGTCAGACCCTGTTCTGCGCAAGGAAATGCCATGCGCTTTGAACCAGTCACCGGTCTTTTCCATCAACCGGCCCTTAGACGGGATACCAAGCTTAAGCGTCATGACAAGCTCCCCAATTCGGTCACAATACCGGGGCGTATCATGCCACCCACGGCGGGGATTTCACGCCCGTTGCCCAAGACCCGCGTTAGCGCATCATAGCGCCCGCCTGTAGCAACCGGAGGCAAATCAGGACGGGCATCAGAATAGAAACCAAAGACAAAGCCGTCGTAATATTCCAGCGTTGTGCGGCCATAACTGGCCTCAAATTCCAGGGTATCAACGTTGATGCCCTGGCTGTTCATTTCAGACAGTCGCCTATCCAGTTGATCGACAGCAGGGGTGATCGCAGGCAGGTCGACCATAATATCACGCAGTGCGGCCAGCGCATTGGATGCAGTTTCGCGCAGGGCCATCAGTTCTTCCAGCATGTCGACTTCGATGGCCGAGATTGGATCAGCCGCAGCATCTTCGTGCAGTGCAGTGATGCGTGCGGCGATTTCAGTGCGTTTACGCAGACCGATCAATGGTCCGCCTTCAGACATTGGATCAGCCGCGACCAGCAGGTTTTGACGCGTTTGTGGTACCGGTATGCGGCCGGAATATCGTTCCAGCAGCGTGCGAAACCTGCGGGGACGCCAGATGTGGCGCATCAATGCAGCTTTGCGCTTGTCTGTCGTGCGCAGCCCTTGGACAGCAGTGATCAGCAAACCAATATCGCCTGTGGCCGCGCGCAGTCCCAGTGGGGATAATGCTTTGGAAAACAGGGCGAAAACCTCGGCATCAGCCTTTGCGATATCGCGGTCAAACACCTCGTATCCCACTTGCATATATTCGTTGGCACGGTCCGGATCCGTTTCCTGACGGCGGAAAACCTCGCCTGAATAGGTATAGCGCGCGGGTTCGGCACCATCATGCATATGCATCTGCACAACAGGAACTGTGAAATCGGGCCGCAGCATCTGTTCGCCGCGCAATGGATCTTGGGTCACATAGGCACGCGCGCGGATATCTTCGCCATAAAGATCCAACAGCGTTGCAGCAGGTTGCAATATGTCAGCTTCGACCGGGTGTGCCCCGGCGTTTACAAAGAACGACTGCAGCTGTGCTGCACATGTTTTGACATCAGCCTTGGGTGGCATCGGTCAGTCCTGCCCGTCCAGAATTTCGCGGATTTTGGCGACCAGCTGATCGCGCGGCACCTCGAACTGGCTTGGGCGTTCCTTCCATTCCTCATAGGTCGCATTTTCTGCGATTTTGGCCCCAAGGATTAGATCCTTGATCTGGATAATACCCTTGTCATGTTCATCGCTGCCCTGGATCACGGCAGCCGGTGAATTGCGTTTATCGGCATATTTCAATTGGTTACCGAAGTTCTTGGGATTGCCCAGATAAACCTCGGCCCGGATACCGGCGGTGCGCAACTCGGCCACCATGGCCTGATAATCGGCCATGCGCGACCGATCCATCACAGTGACAACAACAGGGCCTTTCGCGGTTTGGTCCATCCTGCCCTTGGCATGAAGAGCTGACAGCAAGCGGTCAACGCCGATGGATACACCGGTTGCAGGGACTTCCTGGCCTGTAAAGCGTCTGACCAGATCGTCATAGCGGCCACCCCCGGCGACGGAGCCGAACTGGCGGGGGCGACCCTTGTCGTCGGTGATCTCGAAGGTGAGCTCGGCCTCGTAGACGGGGCCGGTGTAGTAGCCGAGGCCCCGGACGACGGAGGGGTCTATGATAATGCGGTCGGCTTGGTAGTTTTGAGCGTTCAGTAGGGCGATAATTTCTTCCAATTCACGGATGCCTTCATAGCCAATTTCGCTACTACCAACGGCGCTAGAAAGATTTTGTAGAGTTTCAGCGTTGTTGACGCCTTTCGATGTTAAGAAGGCAACAACTGGTTCGGATTGGGCATCACTTAAACCAATACCATCAATGAAAGCCCCGGAAGCATCCTTGCGACCTTCGCCAAGCAGATCGCGCACGCCCTGTTCACCAACCTTGTCGAATTTGTCGATAGTGCGAAGTATGTTCGCTTGCCATTCTCCCATATCATCGTAGTAATCTGGGGGGCCATTGGGATTAGAAACATTTGCTAAGTCGACCGCTTCTAATACACCTTCAAGAACCTTTCGGTTATTCACCCGAATTACATAATCGCCTCGGGGTATGCCAACCTCTTCCAGACAGTCGGCCAGCATCGCACAAATCTCGGCATCTGCGGCCATTGACGACGTGCCGACCGTATCCGCATCGCATTGATAAAACTGCCGAAACCGGCCCGGACCCGGCTTTTCATTGCGCCACACGGGGCCCATCGCATAGCGGCGATAAGGGGTGGGCAGATCGTTGCGGTATTGCGCAAAGACACGGGCCAAGGGCGCTGTCAGGTCATAGCGTAATGCCAGCCAATCCTGACCTTCTTTGGCGTCGTCTTCTTGCCACGCGAACACACCTTCGTTCGGGCGGTCGACATCGGGCAGGAACTTGCCCAACGCCTCGACCGTTTCCACGGCGGAACTTTCCAGCGCATCAAAGCCATAGCGATGATAAACCCCGGCGATCTTTTGCAGCATTTCGGCGCGCTCTGTCACCTCGGTGCCGAAATAGTCGCGAAAGCCCTTTGGCGTGATGGCCTTGGGGCGGGGTTGTTTTTTTTGCTTGGCCATGATCGGTCCCTTTGCTTATCGCGCCTGCCTTTACCGCGCGGGACGGGTGGGGGCAACAGTGGCAAAATGCAAAAAGCTGTCGTATGGGGGGATATGACTGATGATCCGATAACCCGCCTTGAAGAAACGATCGCCCATCTGGCCCATACTGTGGATGAATTATCCGATATTGTGGCCCGCCAAGAAGGCGAGATCGGCGTACTGAAACGGCGGGTGCAGGTTTTATTGGAACGCGAGGCTGGGCGAGAGCTGGACAGTGGTGGTACGGTGCCAGTGGCAGATCAGAAGCCCCCGCATTGGTAAACCTCTGATCCTAAGACTTACGCCGCTGTTTGCGGTCTTCCAAATTTAGCATCCTGGCCGGTTTCCAGCCATGTTTTCAGACCGGCCAGCATCCGCTGCCATCCGTCTGCCACACCTTCCTGACCTGCGGGTATGTCATAGTGTTCAAGGGTCAGTTTGCAGATCGGACCTTCGGGTTCGATTAGATAAACGGCACGTGACGCGGGCATGTCTGGGCCGGACCATTTGGGTTCAAATGAAACCTCAAGCCGGGTTTTGGGGGTAGTTTTGATCGTATTACAGATCAACATCACAGTTCCATCGGGCGCGTAATAGGTTATTTCATCGCCGTTTTCTTCTACGCGATTGGCAACAAAATGATAATGCGTGGCAGCGTCCGCATCAGATAAAGCGTGCCACAGTGCATCCTGTGTGCAGCGAATATAGGTTTGCATCATGAAATCTGGTTTCGTGGTCATTTCGGCAACTCCTTCAAGGGTGTTTTTCAAGTCAAGCACAGCACGCGCGGCGGGTTTTGCCAAAAGCGGTTCGATCCAGCGGTCGATCACTTCCTGCAAGGGCAGGGCATTCAGATAGTGATATTTGAACCGCCCCTTTTTGAGCGTGATGATCAGGGAAGCGTCTTCAAGCAGGCCCAAATGTTTCATGACCCCAAACCGTGTCATATCTAACTGAGCTTCCAGCTCTTGCAGGGTTTGACCGTCTTTGTGGCGCAAACTGTCCAACAGTGCGCGCCGGGTGGGGTCATTTAGGGCTTTGAAAATCGCATCCATATGAGAATCATAGGTTACTTAATAGTCACGTGACAATATAGTAACTTGTGTAATCTTAAAAATCGTTGTTTTTATTTACGAAAGAGGAGGCCGCAATGTCAGAGCCAGCATACTTGGATACCCCCCAAGGCCGCAGAATCGCCTATCATCAGACCAGTGGCAGAGGGCCAGGCGTGATTTTTCTGGGCGGTTTCAAATCTGACATGCAAGGGTCAAAAGCCACGCATCTTGAGGCATGGGCCAAAGCGCAAGGACATGCTTTTCTAAGGTTTGATTATTCCGGCCACGGTCAATCATCAGGTGCATTTACGGATGGTTGCATCGGCGATTGGGCTCAAGACGCGCAGGCTGTGATTGAAAATCTGACTGAGGGGCCGCAGGTGATTGTCGGATCGTCCATGGGCGGGTGGATATCGCTTTTGATGTGCAAACGCATACCACAGCGCATCGCAGGGCTTATCACGATTGCGGCGGCACCGGATTTTACCGAAGACGGATACTGGTCCGCTTTTGATGATGATCAGCGCGCTATGCTGGACCGCGACGGGCATGTCGCAGTGCCGTCAGATTACGGCGACCCTTACATTATTACCAAGCGTCTGATCGAAGATGGGCGTGATCATCTGGTGCTGCGATCCCCGCTCCCTTTGCCGTTTCCGGTACGATCCTTGCAAGGCACCGCGGACAAGGCCGTATTGACGGAAACCGCTTTGCGGCTGCTGGATCATGCACAATCAAACGATATGCGTTTGACACTGGTCAAAGACGCTGATCATCAGATGTCCAACCCCGAGAACCTTGATTTGATTACGGCGACAATTTACGAAGTTCTGAGGCTAAGCGGAAAATAATCATCCAATATGGCGTTAACCACAGCACAAAAAGCCGGTTTGCGATTGGCAAACACAGGCATGTTGAGTTCGTGGTGCTCAAACAGTTGCTGATTTTGGCATTTCTGAACAGTTATCTTGGTGTGCTGATTTCCCTGGCCGGAACTTTGATAATAGCGGTCTTGATTTTGACACCATAACGGACCCCGTTAATCGGATATCCGTCAGACCGCACCCACAGTAAACGGGGGCGCCGAGCGCCATGGATGTTATAGGGGGCTTGTTCCGGCTGGCGGCATGATTGGGCTTTTCGCAGTTTCCACCGGATTTCAGATAAAAGGCAATCTGCTTTGGGTCGGCTGTTTTTCATGATTGCCACAATCGGATTTATCATGACTGTTATCCCTTATGAGGTTAGGGTGGGCAAAATAACACGCGACCCTGATGAACGGTCCCAGTGTGGAACGTCGCGCACCTTTGACCTGATGCAACGGATTTTCTAATCCTATCAAGGGGGCTGTATCACGCAATATTACCGCAAACGTTAAACATTTCTGTCCCACACCGGACCTTCAACGCGGGGCGGACAATGGTTTGATGTGCAGGACATAGTCGACCTTCCCCGTTTTGAGTTAGCGGACATTCAATACCGCCTTTGAGATTGAAGGCGTATCGCCCATAGTACTGAAGCCAGTCCCGCGCCCGATGCTGCCAACATAAGCATATGAAGCACTACTCCGGCTCTCTCTATGGGCAATATCAGGCCAGTGAAGGCTGTCAGTATAGCCCCACCGGCAACGACCAGCGCACCATTCAGACCTGCTGCACTTCCTGCAAGATTGGGCCGAACCGACATGGCACTTGTATTGCTGCTTGGTATCGTAAGGCCATTCCCAAGGCCAACAAAAATCGTGCTGCCAGAGAAGGTGATCGGCGTCATATACCCCATTAACATTGCGACGAGACCAAGCGTAAGACCGACGCAGGCTGTGAGGCGGCCCGCGAGCATCATTGTTGATGGTTCATATTGTGGGGCAAAGCGTCCGGACAGGAAACTTCCCAGCATAAAGCCTGCCGTGATTGTTCCGATGTAAATCCCCAGTTGAGCAGTGGTAACATCAAATTCCGACGTAGCGACGAGCGGTGCGCCTGTCAGGAAGATATAGAAAGCCCCTGTCGAAAACGTAGTACAAAGTGAATATGCCCAAAATAAAGGCTCCCGGATAAGAGTCCGCAAGCTTTCTGGCGATGCGCCTGTTTGTTCTAATTTCGCTGGCTTCGTCTCTCCCAAGTCGATCCAACATGTGATCAACAGCAGTAAACCGAACATGGCATAAAAATAGAAGTTTGCACGCCACCCAAAGGCCGTATCTAGGGCACCGCCAAGCATTGGACCTAACATTGGGGCAATCGCCATCGTCATGCTGATGTAACCAATAAGACCGGCGGCTTTGCGCTCTGATGTGGTGTCTCTGACAATAGCGAGGGACAGCGCATAGCCGGAAACGATCCCGCCTTGCAGCATTCGAAAAATCAGAAACGTCAAAATGTCCGTAGCGAGAGAACATGCGACGGAAGCAATGCAAAAGGAGGTAAGTGCCGCCAAGAGAACGGGGCGTCTTCCTATGCGGTCCGACAATGGCCCAACGACAAGTTGGACGATGGCGGTGACAGCGAGATAGCCCGCAACTGAAAGGCTGACCGTCCCATAGTCAGCGTCCAAATCGGCAGCGATGTTCGCGAGAGACGGCAAGAACATGTTGAGTGACAGCACCGAAAACGCAGGCAGCAGGATGAGAGTAGCAAGATGCGGCGGGGTTTTGTCTTTGGTCATAGCGAAAATCTTTGATCTGAAAACAAAAAAGCCCCCGAGCTCTGTCGGGGGCGCATGGTAACGGATATGGAAACCCTTATCGGACCATGCACCTATTGCTCACCACGACGACAGTTGTCTGTTTCATTTTGGGTCTCCTGTTGAACAAATCGTAGAGTCCAAAAACGGGTTTTGCAATGCTAATCGCGCGTTCCTTCGGATGACGTGTCTTTATGGTGTGATGACAGTAGTGATGCATTGATCACGGCGGGTTTGCCCTTTTTGGCGATCCATCTGATACTAGGCAATGGTGATACATTTTCATCCACTGCAGCGCGTTTTATCCGTTCTATCGCTAATGTTTGCAGCGTTTGTTGCGGGATCCACTCTAAGCTAAGTGGTTTGGATTTTTGTATCAATCAATTTGGGCAAACTGAATGCGCTGATCACCGGCTTGGGTCTTTATATCCTTTTGCTTGCGGCGCTTTATGCCGCACTGCCGTATGTCAATGTGCATGCGATTTCGGGCCTGTTCGTTTTGGCGGGTATGACTAACAGGCCTATCAGCAAATTCCATGGGCGATTTACCCGAACCTGATGGACATCACCGCCAATGAAAGACGTGAATCGATCGAGGGCGCCTTTGACGCGATCTGGCTTTTCGGACAAAAGGCCGCCAATGCGTTTGCGCTTCAGATATACGTAACGCTTTTGCCTGCGTTTATTCTGGGTCTGGCCATTGTCGGATTGATTGTTTTTTATCGGCAAATGGTGCAAAAATAAAACTGCAAGCGAACAAAGCCAAAGGTTATTTATGAAAACCCGATTTGCCGTGATTTTCTGTGCGTTTTCTGTATCGACGGCTATCGCTGATGACAGCTTTCCCAAACGGTTCACTGCTGCTTTGATCCATCATGACGAACCTTATATCCGTACAGTCTTGGATGGATGTGTTTTGCGTTTGCGATCGACGGATCGGTTTGATCTATGGGAACAAAGAAATGAGTTGGCTGATTTTCTTCTGGACCTTGACCAAGCATCCTATTCCAACATGCCGGCTGAAGATGGGTTACCAGCTTATGTGACCGTCTCGTTTCCTTTGCGCCCCAAGTTAGAGCAGGCTGAGGCAGATAACCTGCAGGCTTATTCAAAAGAAGTGGTCAAGATTTGGCAAAATATTGATCCGCCTAACATATGGCGTGCGATCTTATTTCCGCAATCAAGTTTCGAAGATCAATCCAATGCCTATCGTGCTTTGGCGGATCGTGTGATGTCTGGGGAATTCGGCCCTGTTTTGCAGCGCAATTATACAGAAACTGATATGAACGGCGACATATATACTTTCGATGCGATGAGTTATCTTGATCTGACTGTCATCGGCCCGGATGCGCGTTTGTTGTTGATCGAATTGCAGGACTGGCAAATGCAGCACTGTCCATCGCCATAATCGGCGATGATCCGCGTAAGTGTGATATGGCATCACCCGGTTTGTAAGATTGTTGCTTGGCTGCAAAGATCACACTTGCAGACCCCGCCTTAAGTATCGCAGTTTATTGCAGAAACCAAATCGGGTAGTCGGGTACACACGTGCAGAGCAATAATGATGACTGAGCCCCTTGTTCTTATTCCGGGTATGATGTGCGATGCACGTCTTTACGGGCCGCAAATCAATACAATTGCGAACGAACGTGCCGTTATGGTGGCACCGATCACGACAGGTGAACGCGTCGAGGAAATGGCGTCAGACATTCTGACCGTCGCGCCGCCCAAATTTGCGCTGGCAGGTCTATCCATGGGTGGCATCGTCGCGATGGAGGTGCAGCGTCGCGCGCCGGACCGGGTGACGCGTATCGCATTGCTGGACACTACGCCCCTTGCTGAAACTCCGGCCCACGCGGCAGAACGCGAACCGCAAATCGTCAAGGTCAAGACCGGCCAGTTGATCGATGTGATGCGCGAAGTGATGCAGCCAAAATATCTGGCCCCCGGTACGCACCGCATTGATGTACTGAATCTGGTAATGGAAATGGCCGAAGCACTTGGCCCAGATGTGTTCATCCGCCAATCCCGCGCGCTGCAAAAGCGCAAAGATCAGCAGAAAACCCTGCGCCAGATGAAATGCCCGGTTCTGATCCTGTGTGGCGAACATGATACGATGACGCCTGTCAAACGGCACGAATTCATGGCCGAGCTGATTGAACATGCAAACCTTAAGATCATCGAAGGGGCAGGGCATCTGCCCACGTTAGAACAACCGCAAGCGACGACTCAGGCGCTTCAGGACTGGCTTCGGCAACCTTATGTTTTGCAATAAACCTGCAATTTTGATCGTGATAGATCAATAAAGCCGGACGAAAATAAATTCTTTTGACCCTAGGTCACTCACGCAATGTGTGAATATCCGGCCGGGATCGGCCCTAGAGTGTAACATTGTATACTTGCACATTCTAATACGCTATATTTTATTGCGATATTTTAGTTTCTCAGGTGGTTTTCCACATCACGTGTGTTTGATGTGCGATTTTGCACAATGGGCAGTCGCATTTTCGCCAATACTCAATTTTTGGCACGCCCCTAAATGTAACTCATCCGACGAGCGGATCACAACGATCCACCCGCCAAATCAACGGCCCATAAGGGTCAATATATAACCCCTGCAGCTTTGTGGGACATGGAAAGGAAGACCAATGACACGTAAACTTACAATCGCCGCTATCGCTTTCGCAATCGCAACACCTGCTCTGGCAAATGATCAACTGGCTGGTTCAGTTGGTGTTGAGCCTGGTCAATTCACATTGAATGAACTGGCTTCTTTGAAAGCCGCACAGGACGGTGATGATCGTATCGGTTTCGGCTTTGAAGGCGGTTCAGAAATCGTGTCGACCCAAAGCATCGACATGGACCGTTCAGCAGATGGCCGTAAAGCCGGCATCATCTCAGACGACGCCTAATTGAACTGCTGGACGCCTGATCAAAGCGCGTTCAGTGTCACCGGTGACGAAGAGGCGGGGTTCCCCATATGGGTGAGCCCCGCTTTGTTTTTTTGGTAAATTTGCATAATTTCATCGGTCTGCGCATTTGGACAAAGCGAGGGGCTCTGTTGTCAACCGTTCGGTAAAAAGTAAATGCTGTATCCATGCTTAACGAAAGCAACGAGGCGTTCGTAATCTCGCTTATACTGTTGTCCGGGATCACAGCTGGCAAGAAATTCTTCAATCTTGGCGAAATCGATGCTTTGATTGTCAATTAAATGCTGGTTGAAGTTCCAAGGATCATCAATGCCTAAAGACCGTGCAAACTCTTTGCTTTTTCTGTTGCCATCAATGCCAAATAATAGTGAAATTATTGGAGTGCTTTGCTTAGTTTCAGTGTAGTAATCCTGATTATATTCATAATGTTCAACCAGTTCGTTTTTAAAAGGACCAATACATAGAAGTTCGGCAAACATCCCCATCTTTTTCCCTTAAATCGTGTCTTTCTTTTAAAACATAGTGCTATTGAACTTGGGCAACAAGTAACTGTATGGTGGGCCTGTACACTTGGTTCAAAATCATTTTTCCACGGGCAAGAATGCATTTTGGGTATTTTTGTAGTAAGTACGCATGTTATCAACTACTTTAGTCGTCCCAGTCTTTTCAGCATATTTTGCAACGCTTTCGCGTCGGTCATTTTGAATTGCCCCAGCAACTCTAGCTGATGGTCATGGGCCACCTGGACCAGATCGTGATAAACCTTTTGACCTGAGGGCGTTAGCTGCAACAGTTCACGTCGGCGATCCTTTGCATCGGTGTCGCGTTTCAGCCAGCGGCGGTGTTCCAGTTTTGTGATCGCTCGGCTGATTTTTGTTTTGTGCATCTTGGACCGCGCGCTGATTTCCTGGGCGGTCAGGGTGCCGAAGCGGCCAAGGTGAAACAGAACGCGCCATTCGGTGCGCAGCATGCCGTAGCGGTCCTTATAGTGTTTCTGAAAGGCCAGACTGCATTCCTCGGCCGCCTGGTTCAGCAGATAGGGCAGAAAATCGGTCAGGTCGAAGTCATCCGGGGGCAGGTCATTCTTCATGGGGGTTGACTTAGGGCTTGTTAGTTACAAATGCAACAGTTAGCGGAGTGCTGTGGGAGGGCCGCGATATGAATGATCAATCTGCGACGTTGGTAGAGGCTGAGGGCGATCAGCCGCTATTGTTGAAGCCAAGCTATATGCCCGGCTTTGGCAATGATTTTGAGACCGAGGCGCTGCCCGGCGCGCTGCCACAGGGCCAGAACAGCCCGCAGAAGTGCAACTATGGGCTATATGCCGAACAGCTGTCCGGCACACCATTCACCGCGCCTCGGGGGCAGAATGAACGCACCTGGTGTTATCGCATCCGCCCGTCGGTCAAACACACGGGGCGGTTTGAAAAGATTGATCTAAGCTATTGGAAAAGCGCGCCGAATGTTGATCCTGATGTCATCAGTCTGGGCCAATATCGGTGGGACCCGGTGCCCCATTCCGATGCGCCGCTGACGTTCCTGACGGGCATGCGGACGATGACGACGGCGGGGGATGTGAACACTCAGGTGGGCATGGCCGCGCATGTTTATCTGATCACACAGTCGATGCAGGACGAATATTTCTATTCCGCTGACAGTGAGCTGCTGATCGTCCCGCAAGACGGGCGGTTGCGCTTTGCGACTGAGCTGGGGATCATCGATCTGGAGCCGCAGGAGATCGCCATTCTGCCGCGCGGCATGCTGTTCAGGGTCGAGGTGCTTGAGGGGCCTTGTCGCGGGTTCGTTTGCGAGAACTATGGGGCGAAATTCGATCTGCCAAGCCGCGGTCCGATTGGCGCGAACTGCCTGGCCAACCCGCGGGATTTCAAGACACCGGTTGCTGCTTTTGAGGATCGCGATGCCCGGTCACGAGTTGTGATCAAATGGTGCGGGCAGTTTCATGAAACATGGATCGATCACAGCCCGCTGGATGTGGTGGCCTGGCATGGAAACTATGCCGCCTGTAAATATGATCTGCGGACCTTTAGCCCGGTGGGGGCGATCTTGTTTGATCATCCCGATCCGTCGATTTTCACCGTTCTGACCGCGCCAAGCGGGGTGGAGGGCACGGCGAATATCGATTTTGTGCTGTTTCGTGATCGTTGGAACGTGGCCGAGAATACTTTCCGCCCGCCGTGGTATCACAAGAATATCATGTCCGAGTTGATGGGGAATATTCACGGAATTTATGACGCCAAGCCCAAGGGTTTCGTGCCCGGTGGGATGAGCCTGCATAACATGATGCTGCCCCATGGGCCCGATCAGCCCGCGTTCGAGGGGGCGTCAAATGCTGATCTGCAGCCGCAGAAGCTGGAAAACACGATGTCATTCATGTTTGAGACACGGTTTCCGCAGCACCTGACTGAATTAGCCGCGAACGAAGCGCCGTTGCAGGATGATTATATCGATTGCTGGGATGGGCTTGAAAAGAAATTCGACGGTACGCCGGGTGAGAAGTGATTTCTTTGAGTGTCTGTGGGGGCCAGCCCCCACGCCCCCAGAGTATTTTGGCCAAGAAGAAGATGTATGAAGATTGCGACAATAAAAGGTGAGGGCGCTGATGGGGTGCTGGGCGTTGTCTCGGATGATTTGACGAGCATTCAAAGCTGTTCAGCTGCGACGTTGCAGGTCGCGCTGGATGGCACGGGATTTGAGTTGGGCGAAGGGCAGCAGGCTTTTGATCAGGCGGAGTGCCTGTCACCCCTGCCGCGGGCGTATCAGTTTCTGGATGGTTCGGCCTATGTGAACCATGTCGAACTGGTTCGGCGGGCGCGGGGGGCGAAGATGCCGGACAGTTTTTGGACCGATCCGCTGATGTATCAGGGATGTTCGGACAGCTTCCTGAACCCCTCGGACGACATTGTCGGTGATCCGGCCTGGGGCATTGATTTTGAGGCTGAGGTGGCGGTGATCACGGGCCATGTGCGGATGGGTGCAAGTCGGGATGAGGCAGCTGCGGCGATTAAGTTGGTGATGCTGTGCAATGATATCAGCCTGCGCAATCTGATCCCGGGCGAACTGGCCAAGGGTTTTGGCTTTGTCCAGTCGAAGCCGCCCTGCGCCTTTTCCCCCGTGGCCGTCACGCCGGATGCCCTACCGGGCTGGGACGGCGGTAAGTTGCATGGTGTCGTCAAGGTGGATCTGAACGGCCAGCCCTTTGGGCGGTCGGATGCGGGCGTTGATATGACCTTTGATTTCCCCACCCTAATCGCCCATGCCGCCAAAACGCGGCCCCTTGCGGCGGGTACGATCATCGGGTCGGGGACCGTGTCAAACAAGCTGGACGGCGGCCCCGGCAAACCCGTGGATCAGGGCGGGGCGGGCTATTCGTGCATCGCCGAACAGCGGATGGTCGAAACGATCCTGGACGGTGCGCCCAAGACACCGTTTCTGCAACCGGGCGATCACGTGAAAATCTGGATGGAGGATGACACGGGTCAGTCCATCTTTGGGGAAATCAGCCAGACGGTGCGTGCGCTATGAGCCTAAAGCGCACCTTGCCAATCCTTCACCGCATCCAGCGGATAGATCAGCATCAGCACGTTCAGCGCCAGACCGTCGCGGATCAGCCAGTGGGTCAAAACCTCAAAAAATACTACGATCGCGATGCTGACCCAGACCGGCAGCCGCCGCGCCAGCCAAAAGCCGATCAGCATTGCTGCCATATCGGACACGGAATTGACGACGCTGTCACCGTAATAATCAAGCGAGATCGTGACCTCTCGGTATCGTTCGATGACGGCGTTGGTGTTTTCGACAATTTCCCACGCGGCTTCGACTGCAGTCGCAATCACCAGCCGCCAGCCAATGGATATGCGCCGCGCCACCAGCCAAAGCGCACCGTAAAACAAAAGCCCGTGGATCAGATGCGACGGCGTGTACCAGTCGATGATATGCTGCGATCCTTCGGACGACATCAGTTCGAAATGCCACGGCTTGATCGTGCCGCATTTACACATTGGTTCGCGGCCCATCCAAAGCAGGACGGCGGCCATGGCCATAATAAGTGCGGCGGTGATCCAATAGGGAAGCATACGTTTTGTCATGTCGAACAGCGTTCACGATATCTGAGGCAGTTGTCGAGTATGGAAAACCAGAGGTGAAGCAATGATGATCAAGACTGTTGATCACGTGCAACTGTCGATGCGCGCGGATGATACGGACGCCATGCGTGATTTCTATCTTGATGTACTTGCCATGATTGAGGTCGAAAAGCCGCATGCATTGGAAGCAAGGGGTGGGTTTTGGGTCAAGGCTGGCATGATGAATATACATTTCGGCGTTGATGATAGCTTTGTTGCGCAGAAAAAGCCGCATATTGCACTTGGCACGGATGACCTTGATGACTTGGCAGCGCGATTCGAACAGCGAAACCTTGCAGTAACTTGGGATACTAAAATTCCCGATATTCGACGTTTTTTCAGTGTCGATCCAGCGGGGAACAGGATTGAATTAATGGAGGTACGGCAGTGAGCAAAGCATTCGCAAGCGCGGACGATATGGAAGAAAAGCAGATCAGTTTCACCGAGGTGGGCGAGGGGCTTTATGCCTTCACAGCCCAGGGCGATCCGAACAGCGGCGTGATCATTGGCGATGATAGCGTTATGGTGGTTGAGGCGCAGGCGACGCCGCGTTTGGCGCAGAAGGTGATCGACTGCATTCGCGGGGTGACGGACAAACCGATCACCCATCTGGCGCTGACCCATTATCACGCGGTCCGGGTTCTGGGGGCCAGTGCCTATGGCGCGCCGCAGGTCATCATGTCGGACAAAGCCCGCGCCATGGTCGTCGAACGCGGGGCCGAGGATTGGGCCAGTGAATTCGAACGCTTTCCGCGTCTGTTTCAGGGGCACGAAGAAATCCCCGGCCTGACATGGCCCACGACGACCTTCAGCGACCGGATGACGGTTTATCTGGGCAACCGGAAGGTCGAGATCATGCACCTGGGCCGTGCGCATACGGCGGGCGACGCCGTGATCTGGGTGCCCGATGCCGAGGTGATGTTTACCGGCGATATCGTCGAATATCACTCGGCCTGCTACTGCGGGGATGGGCATTTCGCCGACTGGGGTCGTACTCTGAATGCGGTGGCGGGATATCAGCCAAAGTCTATTGCGCCGGGGCGCGGCGATGCTTTGGTTGGCGATCAGATGGTGGGTGCCGCGATTGAGAATACCCGCGATTTCGTCCAAAGCACGTATCGCCCCGCGGCTCAGGTCGCTGCGCGTGGCGGGTCACTGAAAGACGCGATGGAAGCCGTGCGCGATGCCTGTGACGCGAAGTTCGGCGATTACGCGATCTATGAACACTGCCTGCCCTTCAACGTCGCCCGCGCCTATGATGAGGCCCGCGGCATCGACACCCCCCGCATCTGGACGGCCGAGCGGGACAAACAGATGTGGGAGGATTTGCAGGGGTGATGACGTGGATTTTAACTGAGTGTTAAGCAACTAAAGGATGACAATGTCACAAACCTGCAGTGAGGATAGGCATCATCGATTGGACCGAATTCAAAGTCGCCATAGTCAAGGCTACGGTCGTTTTGTTGCCCTCCTACACCGCTGCTTATCTTACCGGGCAGATGGTTTGGGTCGTTCCCACGTTAGCCGCATCCGGTTTTCTGGCGGCATCTATTCAGAAGATCGATACAGCCGAAACGCGCGTGGAGCAGGAAGCGGATTTCGAGACAGATGTTCAGACAAATGTTTACAAGGAAGCAGAAGTTGCTGGTTAGAAGATAGCCTTGATGTTCCATTCGGCACTAGAAATCCGGTAGCGCCGGCCCGAGGGTGGCGCAATCGCGCCGCCCTGGGGGCGGGTCGGCGCGGCCCGGTGGTGCCCACCGGGCGAGTTTTCTATGCTGCAGCAGTGAACCGTAGCGAAAGTAAGGGTAATATCATGAAAACAAAAGCTATTATGGCAATCCTGGCTATGGTCGTACTGACCGGTTGCGGCGTGCCGCTGGTGCCGATTATCTGACAGGTGACGCGATGCCCTATGACTACAAACCCTTTCCCTACATTGCTCCCCCCGGTCTGACGGGACCCGAGCCACGCCATGCGGTGGCGATTATCGGGGCGGGGCCGATTGGGTTGGCTCTGGCGATTGATCTGGCGACCAAGGGGGTCAGCAACGTGGTGCTGGATGACAACAACGTCGTCTCGGTCGGGTCGCGCGCGATTTGCTGGGCCAAGCGGACGCTGGAAATCTTTGACCGCCTTGGCGTTGGCGAACGGATGCTGGCCAAGGGTGTAACCTGGCAGGTGGGGCGGCTGTTTTATGGCGCGGATGAGGTCTATGCCTTTGATCTGCTGCCTGAAGACGGCCACAAATACCCTGCCTTCATCAATCTGCAGCAATATTATGTCGAAGAATACCTGATCGACCGCGCGCGGGACTTCCCTGACCTGATCGATCTGCGCTTTAAGAACGCGGTCACAGACCATCAGGATCGCGGCGACCATGTGGCCCTGATGGTCGAGACGCCGGATGGATCGTACCAGCTTGAGGCGCAATATTGCGTCGCCTGTGATGGCGCGGGATCGCCCACGCGCAAACGGATGGGGCTGGCGTTTGAGGGGCAGACATTCGACGAACATTTCCTGATCGCCGATGTCGAGATGGACGACAGCCCCTTTGGCACCGATACCCCCGAACGCTGGTTCTGGTTCGAACCACCCTTTCACAACGGCCAGTCCGCGCTGCTGCATCGTCAACCCGACAACATCTATCGCATTGACCTGCAACTGGGCCCCGAGACCGACCCGAAGTCTGAGGCAACCGAAGAAAAGGTCATCCCCCGCATCCGCGCGATGGTGGGCGACCGGCCCTTTCGACTGGATTGGATGAGCGTCTATAAATTCCGCTGTGCCAAGCTGGATCAATTCGTCCACGGCCGCATGATCTTTGCCGGTGACAGCGCCCATGTGGTCAGCCCCTTTGGTGCGCGGGGCGGGAATGGTGGTATTCAGGATGTCGATAACTTGGGCTGGAAACTGGCGCGCGTGGTGCAGGGGCAGTCCGATGCCAGCCTGTTGGACAGTTATGATCAGGAGCGGCGGCACTGCTGTGACGAAAACATTCTGAATTCGTCACGGGCCACGAACTTCATGACCCCAAAATCGCCGATCGAGGCGCTGTTTCGGCAAGAGGTTCTACGACTGGCCCACGACATGCCCTTTGCGCGGCGGCTGATCAACTCGGGCCGTTTGTCGATGCCGGGGTCCCTGGCCGGGTTGCCGTTGCAAACTGCGAATACTGCGCCGATCCGACCTGGCACAGCCATAATGGATGCGCCATTGGCCAATCATGTGTGGTTGCTGGATGCAGTGCAGGGCCGTTTCGTATTGACGGGCTTCGGAAATGTTGCATTGCCTGATATTGATGGAATTGATCGTATTGGCATAGAGCAGGCTGCCCAAAATTATCCTGTTTACGATGCGATAGATAATTTGGCGTTGGATCGTTATGGTGCAGATATAGCCTACCTTTTTCGTCCAGATGGCCATGTGGCGGCAGCATTTTTTGATCCGACACCGCAAGCCGTTGCGAAAGCCTATGCGCGGGCGTGTGGCAAGATAGATGGGGACGTGTAATGCAAAATGATAATCTTGGCGTAGAAGGCGATGGGATTTATGCGGCTCTTATGGCTGCACACCAGGGATTGACTGAAGCAGAAAGCCACGCCCTGAATGCACGATTAGTTTTGATTATGGCAAATGAAATCGGCGACGGACAAAAATTGAAAACCATTTTTTCAACCGCCGGGCAATACGCTGAAACTTGATGCTATGTCGCGTCTTCCGATTCATCGCCGTCGGTACCGTTAGGGTAAACAAGCCCGGCTGAAATAACCAGTTTGGCCGCGTCCTCGACGCTCATGTCCAATTCGATGATATCTTCAGTCGGAAAAAACAGCAAAAAGCCAGACGTGGGGTTCGGGGTCGTTGGAACGAAAACGCTTGTCATGCTTTCTGCCCCACCGCGTTCCAGAATTTCGCCTTTGGTACTGGTTGAAATAAAGCCAACGGCCCAGATACCACGGCGCGGATATTCGATCAGACAGGCCTTGTCGAAACTGGTGTCAGATTGCGCGAATACGGTTTCGGCGATTTGCTTGACGCCGCCGTAAATCGACCGCACCACAGGTGTGCGTTGCACCAGATGTTCTGCCCAACGGATCAGTGATTTACCGATCAGCCCTTTGGCAACCCAACCTACAAAAATGGTGAAAATCAGGAATATGATAACACCAACACCGCGCAGATTGATGCCAATATATTGTTCAGGCTTTAGCTGTGAGGGCACCAGCGGCAAGACAAATCCATCAATCCACCCCACGACTGTCCAGATCAGCCATGCGGTCAGACCAATAGGCGCAATCACGACGATCCCGGTCAGAAAACTTGCGCGTAGGCCTGCGAAAATACCACGTTTTTGGATGGGCGGTTCTTTGTCAAATGGGGTCGTCATGGGCAGAGTAATCCTGAAAATCTTCTAAAAAATCACTTAAGCTCTTTCACATCATTCTACAATCACAGCACCACTTTTAGCGATGAATCGGCAGTTTGTGTCATCAATTCGTGTGCAATCTTGGCCGCAAGGCGCGCATTGTTCAGAACAAGTGCAGTATTAGCCTTTAACGATGCTCCATCGGTCAGCTCAAAAATGCGTTGCAACAGAAAAGGCGTGACAGCTTTGCCAGACAAACCCAGGCGGTGTGCCTCGGCCAAAGCCTTTTCGATCAGGGGCAATATCTTTTCATTAGGTATTTCATCGGCTTCGGGAATGGGATTTGCCACCAGTTGACCGCCCGGCAAATCCAGCGCCTGCCGCATCAGATGGGCCCGCGCGATATCGGCAGACGTGTCCATGCGCAGTGGTGCTTTTAGATCCGAATTACGCGACCAGAATGCAGGCAGTTTGCTTTGACCAAAGGCAATGACAGGGACGCCAAGGGTTTCCAGGACCTCAAGCGTTTTGGACAGATCCAGAATGGCTTTGGCCCCGGCGGCGACCACTGTAACCGGTGTTTGCGCCAGTTCCTGCAGATCGGCCGAGATGTCGAATGTTTCTTCTGCGCCGCGATGCACCCCGCCAATGCCGCCGGTGGCAAACACGTGAATGCCGGCAAAGCGCGCGGCAATCATGGTGGCCGCAACTGTCGTGGCCCCGGTGCCACCCGTGGCGATGCAGGTGGCAAGATCGGCGCGCGACAGCTTTGCGACACCCTTTGCCTGCGCCAGTTGGTCCAGTTCAGCACTGGTCAAACCGATATGAAGTGTGCCGTTCATCACGGCGATGGTGGCAGGCACAGCACCGTTTTCGCGCACAGTTTTTTCGACCAGCGTCGCAGTTTCCACGTTTTGCGGATGCGGCATGCCGTGGGTAATGATTGTGCTTTCCAGTGCCACAATAGGCTTTCCGGTTTCACGCGCATCAATTACATCTGGGGAAAAGGCGATTGGGATCATAGGGGTGTTTCTCCGGAGACATAGATTGCGGCAGTTTGCAGGGCTTTTTCCAGCGCGGCTTGCGAGTCTGCCCCTTGGGTTTCGGCAGCGATGTGGGCGGCCATGAAGGTGTCACCGGCCCCTGTGACACGTGTGACCAGAACTTTGGGCGGGCAGGCGGTCAGCAACTGGCCAACACGTGCCTCGGCTGCCGTTTCGCCGCCATTGGTGACCAGCACGCGCGCGGCACCTTTTTCGACTAAAGTGCGCGCGGCGGTTGGGGCATCATCGAAATTCTGGTGACACAACAGCGATGCTTCTTCCAGATTTACGTAAAGCGTCGCGCGGTTGTTGCGTAACAGGGGCATCAGCCGTTCGGCCTTGCCAGGCGATGCCGGGGCCACTCGCAGATCAGCTTTGGCAAACAGTGGGCTTTGGGCAATCTGTTCCAGCAATTGCAGCGTCAGATTGCCATCCAGTGCGACCGGTCCGTCATAAGGGGCTGTTTCACTGCCAAGCTGTCCGTCAGACAAGGGGCGCAGTATCTTATCGCCAGCAGCTTCCAATGAATGCGCATCGGCAATGGCGGCGATCAGACCATTTGCGCCCTCAATCGCCATATAACGATCTGTCGGCAAATCCTGCGAGACATAGACATGATCTGTGTTCAGCCCAAGCCCGCTGCAAGCGGATATCAGATCGCGACCTTCCGCATCCTGCCCGACAGCTGTCAGCAAAATGGGGCGTAGGCCAAAGCGGGCTAGTGTCATGGCGATGTTCATCGCAACCCCGCCTGGCAACCGCGTTATGCGTCCTGGAACATCCGCGCCCTGGCTCATGTGACTGGGGCACCGCCCGATCATGTCCCACAAAACGGATCCGATACACAAAATATCAACAGAATGTGGCAGTGTTTTCGTCATACCATGGCTTATTGCGGAACCGCAAAGGTAAGGGAAGCCCAGAGTGTTTCCCAAACTGCATCTTTTTCAGCGGCAATTGCATCGGACGGGATACGTAACACAACTGCATCAACCAAATAGTCATGCCCGGCTTTTACGGGAATTGTCACACGCCCTGTTTTATCTGTCCGGTGAAGGGTGACGTTAACATCGCCCTGTGGCGTCCGTTCAAACAGTTCAACCTGCACGTTGGGGCGGGGGGCATCCTGATACAGCAATTGCAATGGCAAGCCCTGATCCATTGGGTCGACATATGGATTGGCCAGCGCGATGAACTCAGTCTCAAGCCCGGTCTTTTGATCCGCGCCCGCGCCATCGCCGACTGCGACCAATGCTTTGCAAAAGCGTGTGTATAACTCTTTGAAATCTGTATCGGGCAAATTACGCGCCTGATGACGCGCTGTGATATTTGAAAAATCCTTGTGCTTTGCAAATTGCAAGAATTTTTCCCATTCCTGATACGTAAGCGTTGAGACAGTGCTTTGATAGGAAAAGATATGCAGCCCACTTGGCAAGACACGTGGCGATACCGCGGGCCGATCTCCAAGCCGACCTGCGACATCATGCTTTATGCCCTGATGCCAGCGATCAAACAGCGCAAACCGACGCGGGCTATAGACCAGATCGCTGCCATCAAACAGTTCGCCATTTCGTATCGAAAGTGAAACTTCAGTGCCATTTTGGACTTGAAATTCGGTGGAATCCAGCCAGAACTCATGTGCAAGAACGGGCAGGGGTAAAAGGAAGAAAACGATGATCCATTTCATGGGCTTAAGGGTGTGGATGATTGCGGTGGTGTCAACCCTGCTGTTCGCTGTAACTGCGCAATCGCATGAAATTGATCCAACCGTGACAGATGTTATCCTCGACGATGGTCGCGTCACCTTGCAGGTCACGCTGAACCTTGAAGCCTTTGTGGCGGGCATTGATTTGGAAACCATCGAAAACACCGACGCCTCGGAAAATTCAGCTGATTATGATGCACTGCGCGTTTTACCGCCCGAAGATATACGCGCTGAATTCATGGCATACTGGTCGCAGATGCAAAGCCGTCTGATTGTTATGTCAGAAGGGCAGATGTTGCAGTTTGAACTGCAATCGGTCGAAATCCCGCCCGTTGGCAATGCCGAACTGCCGCGACAATCAATAGTGACGATGGCTGCGGATCACCCGACAAACGCGCCCGTGCAGGTCGGATGGGATCGATCCCTTGGCAGCATGATCTTGCGACAGATCGGGCCGGACGAAGATGCCTTTACCGGATATCTTGCCCCTGGTCAGCTAAGCCCGCCTTTGTCGCGCAATCAGGCAGCCGCGGAAAACGGATGGCAGACATTCATGCGCTATATTCCTGTGGGGTTTGATCATATCGTCCCCAAGGGGCTGGACCATATTCTGTTCGTTTTGGGGCTTTTCTTTCTGACAGCCCGTCTTGGGGGGCTGTTATGGCAGGTGTCTGCTTTTACACTGGCCCACACGGTGACTTTGGCGCTTGGCGTGACGGGGCTGGTCAATGTGCCTGCGGAAATCGTGGAACCGCTGATCGCGGCATCCATCGTCTATGTCGCAGTGGAAAACCTGTTCACGGATGGGTTAAAGCCGTGGCGGCCTGTTGTGATTTTTGGCTTTGGTTTGCTGCACGGTCTTGGATTTGCAAGTGTCTTGGGGCAATTCGGTCTGCCCGACGGGCAACTGATTGCAGCCTTGATCGGCTTTAATGTGGGGGTCGAGTTGGGCCAACTGGCTGTGATCGCAGTTGCATTTTTAGCGGTTGGTTTATGGTTTCGCAACAAGCCGTGGTACAAACCCTATATTGCAAAACCCGCATCCTGCCTTATCGCAGCCGTTGGCGCATTCTGGTTTATTGAACGGGTTTTCCTTGCATAGAAAGAATGTTCGATATGTCGAGGGGTTAGCTGATCAGACCCTGATTTTGTGTGACTAGACCCACACCAAGTCACGTCAACCATGAAGCATTTATATCGCAGCCCTAAGGTTTTTTGCCTTGAAACATCTGGGCATTCTTAAGCCAGTTTCTTTCAGAGCATCTCGCAATTCGTCCGACATCAGCAAGGATTTTGGATACCGCACTTCTCGCCAGAGATGGATGTTGGTTAGCTTTGAGGGATCAATAGTAATGTCCTTTTTAAAATATACGATACGTTTGTCGGTATTTTCCGGATCGGTTACAAATTTATCGACAGTTGATTGATCATCCACGATACTGTCGCGTGTTTCTGTCACATTAATCGCATAGCAGGGTGGATCATGCGGCGTTCCGTTGCGGTGGCGGACCTCAATTGGGAAAAACTGATGCAGTCCCGGGTCCAGCTGTTCGATCAGATCACGAAACGGCTTTTGTACTATGTAAAGACCATCTTGAACCATAAAACTGGCTGGTAAACTATCGCGTGCTTTGCTTAATTTAAAAGTTTTGGGGACTTCATCTGAACCGAGTTTACGAGTACCCTCAGCATAGACACTCGAAAGATTTGCTCGAGTATTTAAGTCAGGGATTTGTTCCTCAAACCCAATGAAACCGCCAATTTGGAATTGGGGCCCAACAATCTGCAGATCAAATACATAGGTCATGTTTTTTTTTGTCTTTACTTTATCGCCATGCGAAGACTTTCATCTATAAAACCGCCAAACTCGAAGCGCCGACATTGCGAATTTAAGGTCTAATCCAAAGCACTTCTGAAACTGCTGCGAAAGATGGTCTGTAGCTCTGATAAAGGCGCATCTGATTTGCCAAACCAAACGGTGTCACCCGTAAAGCGGCCGACGGTTTGGATGGTGACACCGGCCTGTCCAGCTGCGATCATCAATGCCTCGGCCTGATCGAAGTTGCAGGCGATCAGGTAACGCGCCTGATCTTCGCCAAACAGGGTGGGTGTGTCGCTGGCGTCCAACTGTACGCCCACGCCACCCGCCTCGGCCATTTCGAACGCGGCCAGGGCAAGGCCCCCGTCAGACAGATCGGTGCAGGCTTTGATCATATCAATATTGTCACGGATGAAATCGCCATTGCGTTTTTCGGCGTCCAGATCAACGATAGGCGCGTCGCCCTCTTCGCGGTTAAAGACCTCGGCCAAAAGGGCCGATTGCCCCAGATGTCCTGTTGTTTCGCCGACCAGCAATGCAACATGCCCGTCGCGTGCGGTGTCGTTGATGATCTGATCCTGCGTCAACAGACCCACAGCCCCGATGGTTGGTGTGGGCAGGATCGCACTGCCATCCGTTTCGTTATAAAGGCTGACGTTGCCGGACACGATGGGCATATCCAGCGCTTTGACGGCTTCACCGATGCCCTGAATGGCGCCCACGAATTGCCCCATGATTTCAGGTTTTTCAGGGTTGCCGAAATTCATGTTATCGGTCGTGGCCAGGGGGCGGGCGCCCACGGCTGTCAGATTGCGATAGGCTTCGGCCACGGCCTGTTTGCCGCCCTCAACCGGGTTGGCCTTGACATAGCGGGGGGTCACATCGCTGGTAAAGGCCAGCGCCTTTTCCGTGCCATGCACGCGGACAATGCCCGCGCCAAGGCCGGGTGTGCGGACCGTATCGGCCATGACCATGGTGTCATATTGTTCGTAAACCCATTGCTTGGCCGCATAATTCGGGCTGGCCAGCAGAGCTTTCAGACCGTCGATTGGCTCAATTTCGGGCACATCCCCAAGCGGATCGGCCTGCGGAGTTGGTTCCCAAGGGCGGTCATATTCGGGGGCCTCGGACGACAGTTTGGACAGCGGTAAATCAGCTTTCAGTTCACCATTCAGCATGATGACAAAGCGGTCTTCGGCAATCGTTTCGCCCACAATCGCAAAATCCAGATCCCATTTGTCAAAGACGGCCTTTGCCTCGGACTCAAGCTCGGGCTTTAGCACCATCAGCATGCGTTCCTGGGATTCCGACAGCATCATCTCATAGGCTGTCATATTCTCTTCCCGCACGGGGACCTTTTCCAGATCCAGCCGCACGCCCAGACCGCCCTTGTCGCCCATCTCAACGGCCGAGCATGTCAGCCCCGCCGCGCCCATATCCTGGATCGAAATCACAGCGCCGGTGGCCATCAGCTCAAGCGTGGCCTCCATCAGGCGCTTTTCGGTGAAGGGGTCGCCTACCTGAACCGTGGGGCGTTTTTCTTCGATGCTTTCGTCAAATTCCGCGCTGGCCATCGTTGCGCCACCGACACCGTCGCGGCCTGTTTTGGCGCCCAGATAGACGACGGGCATCCCAACACCCGAAGCGGCCGAATAGAAGATCTTATCCGCATCCGCCAGACCGGCGGCAAAGGCGTTGACTAGACAGTTGCCATTGTAGGCAGGGTGAAAGCGCACCTCGCCCCCCACGGTCGGCACGCCGAAACAGTTGCCATAGCCGCCGATGCCCTCGACCACGCCATTGACCAACTGGCGGGTTTTGGGATGCGCGGGTTCGCCAAATGATAGTGAGTTCATCGCCGCAATCGGCCGCGCGCCCATGGTGAACACATCGCGCAGAATGCCCCCCACACCGGTTGCAGCGCCCTGATAAGGTTCAATATAACTGGGGTGGTTGTGGCTTTCCATTTTGAACACAACTGCCTGACCGTCGCCGATATCGACAACGCCCGCATTTTCACCCGGCCCGCAGATAACCTGAGGCCCCTCGGTCGGCAGCGTCCGCAGCCATTTTTTTGAGGACTTGTAAGAACAATGTTCGTTCCACATGGCCGAAAAAATCCCAAGCTCGGTAAAGCTCGGCTCGCGACCAATGATATCCAAAATGCGTTGGTATTCGTCGGGGCTAAGGCCGTGGGCCGTTATCAAATCGGGCGTAATCGCCGGGTCGGTCATTGCTATAGTGTCCCCATCAGGCATTGATTGGGGGTGTCATAATCCAAGGGGCCAGAATGGGAAAGGGTGGTTATTCAGAAGATCGCGCATTATTTGAGCATGTCGCTGATACGGCTGACACATTCCGTATCCATGTGACCCAAGCGTTGACAGATAAGGTCTGCTGGTCGGGTTGGGCGGCATTCCTACCGCCCGGGTTAATCAGCGAACGCCCATCAAGCCTTGCCCTTATAAATCTCAACCAGTTTGCCTAGCATATCCAGCGCGTCGGCTTTATCGCGTTGAAAGCTGTTGCGACCGATGATTGATCCGTTGCCGCCCCCATCGCGGATGGCGCGGGCATCATCATAAACACTGTCGGTGCCCTTTTTTGCCCCGCCTGAAAATACGACGATCCGGCGACCAGCAAAGCTGGACTGCATGCAGTTCTTTACGCGATCAGCCTGAGTGGCGATGTCAATTTTCTGCTCTTCATAGACCTTTTTAGCCTCGGGCAATTCCAAATGATCTGTGGACAGTTTGATCTTGATGATATGAGCGCCCAAAAGGGCGGCGATTTGCGCGGCATAAGCAGCAATATCAATCGCCGTTTCACCATTTTTGCTAATCGCTTCGCCGCGTGGATAGGACCAGATCACAGTCGCCACACCTTTTGCTGCAGCTTCCTTGCGGATTTCGACGATTTCTTCGAACATATCCAGCGCCATATCGGACCCCGGGTAAATCGTGAACCCGATCGCAGCACAGCCCAGACGCAGCGCGTCATCGACGCTGGCGGTCACGGCCTGATTTTTGCCAGCCGTATCTGACATCAGTGAATTGGCTGAATTGGCTTTCAGGATCGTCGGAATTTGTCCGGCAAAGGTATCGGCCCCGGCTTCAAGCATGCCCAAAGGCGCTGCATAGGCATTCAGCCCGGCATCAATCGCCAACTGATAATGGTAATGCGGATCATATCCCGGGGCGTTTGGCGCGAAGCTGCGCGCGGGCCCATGTTCGAAACCCTGATCGACAGGAAGGATAATCATCTTGCCCGTACCGCCAAGCTTGCCGTGCATCAGCATCTGACACAGCTTCCCTTTCACACCGGGTGTTTCGCCTTCATAATTTGCCAAAATGCGTTGGACGGTCCGTGTTGCTCTCATGCTCAAATCCCCTGTGGCTTGATTTCCTTAACGGCCTAGCGAGACGGGCGGCGGGTTGCAAACACGTTAGCGCGAACAGCTGCATTGATAGCGCCAACAGATCGGCTGAAAGGTGCCTAACTACCTTTGGATAGGAAATATTTCGCTATTCTGGTGACAAAACTGCGTGGTGAAATTCTGGGCAGAAAGGCAAAAACCTTGTTCTGGAAACCAGTCACGACAATCCGTTTGCCGCCCCGCATTCCGATCCAGCCCAGTTCCGCCACGGATCGCGCCGTTGGCAGTTTGCCCATATTGACCAATGTCACGTCGTGCATGTCCGCTTCGTTAAAGAAATTCGATTGGGTGGCGCCGGGACAAAGGGCGGTTATGGTCACTTTTGATCCGCGCAATTCTTCCGCAACTGCTTCGGACAGGGACAAAACATAAGCCTTGGTAGCATGATAGACCGCCATGTTCGGCCCCGGCATAAACGCTGCTGTGGACGCGACATTCAAGATACGACCCCCACCATTGTTTTGCATATGCGGAATGGCTTTTTTCATAAGATAGGTTAGCGCCGTCATATTGACCTGTATCGATAACAGTTCGCGATCCCAATCCGTTCCATCCCCAAACACGCCGTTGCGTCCAAGGCCAGCGTTATTGACCAACACATCAACAATGCGCCCGTCCGCTGTGGCGCGATCCCAAAGGGCAGCTGTGTCTTCAATCCGGCTTAGGTCGGCAGGGATAACCTCAACCTGGACCGTATTGCTGCGCAAGTCTTCGGCCAATTGGTTCAGCTTGTCTTCCGAACGGGCCGCCAAAATCACGCTGCGGCCTTCTTTTGCGGCAATGCGGGCAAATTCCTTGCCGATGCCTTCGGATGCGCCGGTGATCAATGTCCAATGTTTCATATCATCTTTCCAATGCTGCGACGCCGGGCAGGGTTTTGCCCTCCATCCATTCCAGAAACGCGCCGCCGGCGGTTGAGATATAGGTGAAATTATCCGCCGCGCCGGCCTTGTTCAGGGCTGCGACTGTATCACCGCCGCCTGCAACGGATATCAACTTGCCAGCTTTCGTTTGCTGTGCCGCAAGCTGCGCGGCGGCGTTGGTAGCAGTATCGAACGGTTCAATTTCAAACGCACCAAGGGGTCCATTCCAGATCAGTGTTTTGGCAGTTTCCAACACTTTGCTGATTGTTTCAACCGCGTCCGGGCCTGCGTCCAAAATCATTGCATCCGCAGGACAGGCATTGGCCGCAACAACTTCGCTGGCCGCACCTGCCTTGAATTCGCGGGCAACAACCACATCTGCGGGCAAAACGATCTGACAACCTGCGGTCTTGGCTTTGTCTAAAATTTCGCGGGCTGTATCTGTCATGTCATGTTCGGCCAACGATTTGCCAACGTCGATACCTTGTGCGGCCAAAAACGTATTTGCCATGCCGCCGCCGATAATCAGATGATCGACCTTGCCGACCAGATTACCAAGAAGATCCAGTTTGGTTGATACCTTCGCTCCGCCCACAACGGCGACGACCGGGCGTTCGGGCTTGCCCAATGCGGCCTCAAGCGCGCTAAGTTCGGCCTGCATCAGGCGGCCCGCACACGACGGCAGAATATGCGCAATCCCTTCGGTTGAGGCATGTGCGCGATGTGCGGCGGAAAACGCATCATTGCAATAAATGTCGCCAAGTGATGCCAAGCGGGTTGCAAAATCGGGATCGTTCTTTTCTTCGCCTGGCGCAAAGCGGACATTTTCGATCAATAGGATATCACCAGGTTCAAGCGCCTGAGCTGTCGCGCCATAGTTTCCATCAGCAAATTTTACAGATTGCTCAAGCGCCGTTTCAAGTGTGGGGATAAGTTGGCGCAGGCTCATGTCTGGTACAACCTGACCCTTGGGTCGGCCGAAGTGCGCCAGCAGGATGGGGATGCCACCTGCGGCCAGTATATCTTTGACCGTTGGTACGATGCGGTCGATCCGTGTGGTGTCTGTCACGCGGCCATTTTCCATAGGCACGTTAATGTCAACCCTGGTCAGAATCCGCTTTCCCGCCAAGTCCATATCATCAAGTGTTTTCCAGCCCATATCGTGCCCCCGGTTTACGTGATTTCACCCCTTAGTCGCGCGATGGGACAGGCGCGTCAACATCACTTGCTTGGCAATCTGTTGTAAGGGGCTTAGGTTCCGCCCCAACGCAAGACAAAGGAGAGCCAGATGGCCGATATCAAAGATCCCGAAAACACGATTATCATCACTCTGAAAGATGGCGATGTGATTGTCGAATTGCTGCCCGATGTGGCTCCGAAACATTGCGAGCGTATGAAAGAGCTTGCCCGTGCGGGCGCTTATGACAACGTGATCTTTCACCGCGTAATTGACGGGTTCATGGCGCAGACCGGTGATGTGAGTAATGGAAATACCGAAGGTAACTTTAATATAAGTCGTACTGGCACAGGTGGGTCTGATCTACCGGATGTACCTGCTGAATTTTCAAAAGTCCCCCATGCGCGGGGCAGCATTGGTGCGGCGCGCGCGTCTGATCCGAATTCTGCAAATTCCCAGTTCTTCATCAACTTCAAGGACAACGATTTCCTGAATGGCCAGTATACTGTCTATGGTCAGGTTATTTCCGGCATGGAGCATGTAGATAAGATCACCCGCGGCGAACCGCCTGTTGATCCCGATAAAATGATCAGCGTCAAGGTGGCCGCCGATGCGTAGTTTGATTTTTGCTTTGGCCTTTGCGGCCAGTCCAGCCTTGGCGACCGGATTACAAATCGAAGTCGAAGGCGAAGCAAACGGTATAATTACCATTGATCTGCTGGAAGACGTGGCACCTGCCCATGTGGAACAGATCACAAAGCTGGCCGCAGATGGGGCCTATGACAACGTGGTTTTTCACCGTGTGATTGACGGCTTCATGGCCCAAACCGGTGATGTGGAACATGGCAAGATGGGTGCGGATATGCGTATGGCTGGGACGGGTGGATCTGACTTGCCTGACCTGCCTGCAGAATTCTCATCGCAGGATTTTGCCCGTGGTGTGGTTGGCATGGCGCGGTCTTCAAATCCGGATTCCGCAAACAGCCAATTCTTTGTCATGTTTGCACCCGCATCGCATCTGAACGGCCAATATACAGTCGTTGGACGTGTGACTGACGGTATGGACGTTGTCGATGCAATCAAACGGGGTCAGGGTCGCAACGGCGCAGTCACAGGCCAACCTGATGTGATGTCGAAAGTCACTGTCGTTCAGTAAACTCTGTGCGAGCAGGGGTATCCTTGGGGCTTTTCCTTTGTCACAGTTTTCGTGAAGAGGAGAAGCCCAATGCGTTTCAAATATCTTATCGCGGCTTTCGTCGTTGGCTGCTTGATCACAACAGCACAGGCAACACCGGATCGCTGGAGGGTCGAATGGCCCAATACCGACTTTGGTAAAACAAATATCGGCAGCTGGTCCGAGATCCTGTCAGGTGGCCCGCCACGCGATGGTATTCCCGCACTTACCGATCCCGATTACATAAAAGTGTCCCGGGAAAAGCGTATTCTGGATCGCGAACCGGTGATTACATTGGAATTGCCTGGTGATACGCCGCGTGCGTTTCCCATCCGCTATCTGACCTGGCACGAGATCGTGAATGATACCGTCGGCGGTGTCCCGGTGGCGGTAACCTTTTGCCCGCTTTGTAACTCCGGCATCACCTTTGATCGGCGTATTCAAGGCAAGGTGCTGACTTTTGGTGTATCAGGAAAACTGCGCAATTCTGACATGGTCATGTATGATCGCGAAACCGAAAGCTGGTGGCAACAGGCGCTGGGGCAGGGCATTGTCGGCCAGATGACGGGCGTCGAGTTGACGCAATTACCAAGCTGGATGGAAAGCTGGGCCGAGTTCAAGGCGCGCAATCCAAACGGACTGGTGATGGCGCAACCAAACTATCCGCGCGATTACGGGCGCAACCCTTATACCGGCTATGATACGTCAGCGCGGCCGTTTCTATATAATGGTGAAATGCCGCCCCATGGGATTGAACCTTTGGCAAGGGTTGTGCGTGTGGGAGATCGTGCTTGGCCTGTTGCGCGTTTACGCAGCGGCAAGGTCGAAGAAGCGGGCTTGAACATCACTTGGGAAAAGGGGCAGGCCTCTGCGCTGGACAGTGCCAACATTGGAAAAGGTCGCGACGTGGGAACAGTGCGTGTGCGGGATACGCGCGGCCGTGATGTGCCCCATGATGTGATGTTTGCTTTTGCTTTCCACGCTTTTTGGCCCGAAGGCACCTGGATGTTATCCAACTGAGCACGCTATCGCGCGCACGTCTTCTGGCACTGCGTGCGATTGGTGCATAACCCAGCGCCCGGAATTTATTCCGTACAAAAAGCGTTATGAAAATATCGTATTAGCCTTGCGGTTATTGAAGAATGTAACCACGTGCCGCCAAGCTGTATCACCTTAGCGCCGGTGCCAAGTTTAAAACGTGCAAGGTCGGGGTTAACTTCGGTATCAACCATTCCAAGATCAAGTGTGATGTGCCCCTGTTCTGCCAGCCAGTTGACTGCATGCCATAACAAAAGTGTATGGGCATTGTGCCGACGGCCCTGATCGCTTGTGTATCCGATATGATAGGTCGCCTGTGCCCCGTGACGTAAAAAGATCATACCGGCGACAGGCGTTTCATGAATGCAAGCTGTGAAAACCTGCATGTGCTTTGGGTTTTCCATCGCAAAGGCCAATGTCAGCGGGATTGACCAGTTTTTATAACCGCGCGTGCGCTGTTGTGCGGCGTCCTGTTTCAAAAGCCAAAGATGGGATTGTGGATCATACAGCGCTGTGGTGACGGTCAACGGACCTTCTTGCGTCCGCCGCAGCCGATTACGCCATTTTTGATGCAATCTGGCCATGCGATGATCTGGCGTACCGCGCAGATCGAGTTGCGCAATATGTGCAGGCGTCATCAGTGGTGCGTATCCGGCAGTCTGAAGGGGGGCTGATGTTTGCGTGTTTGCGATAAAGGCCAGATGTGGGATGTATTGTGCCAGATTGCGATAGGCGCTCGTGATCTGATCCGGGGTCATGGGGTGGTGAAAGACGGGACCGCGCGATGCAAGGGCAACTTGGCCAAGCCCGCGCAAATGACGTGTTATGATTTGAACCGTGCCGCAGCAATGCGCGCCATCTATAAAACCCAAAGAGTGAACGGACCGACCAATGCGCCCGACAGCCCGCGCAAAGCTGGGATGCTGTTGCAGAGGGACATCTGCGGTTTCGGGAACGGGTATTGGTGTTATTTTCATGGCTGCATTAACACTTGGTTAGGTTTACGCAGTCTTAATGCGGCCATGCCAAGTCCTGTTCGCGGCGTTCATGCGCCAACACCCAAAGTGACAAAAACAGCAGCCTTTTTGTTGGCGACTGCTTTATCCGTGCCAGTCTTCAGTCTTTTGACTGTGATTGAGTTTTTCTGGCTTTAACCAAGCTGGACAATAGCGTGCCGCTTTTTGCCGGCACTCAACTTGATCGGCTGCGATAGATCATTCTGGCCTATCATTAGTCCGGTGTCTGTTATCGCTGCATCATCCATCTTGGCGCCGTTTTCAGCGATCAGGCGCTTTGCTTCTTTTCCCGACCCTGCCAGACCGGAACGAACGATCAACTGCACGATTGATATCCCGTCACCAATGTCATCGGCAGATAGTGTCAACGTCGGAAGATCATCACCGACACCCCCCTTTTCAAACACCTCATGCGCCGTCGCCTCGGCCGTTGCTGCGGCATCAGCACCATGCAAAAGCGTTGTGACTTCATTTGCTAAAGTGATTTTGGCGGTGTTGATGTCTGACCCCTCAAGCGCGCCAAGGCGGTCGCATTCATCAAGGGGAAGTTCGGTATAAAGCTTTAGAAACCTGCCCACATCGGCATCGGTGGTGTTGCGCCAGAACTGCCAGAACTCATAAGGCGATAGCATCTTCGCATTCAGCCAGACCGCGCCGCTGGCCGATTTGCCCATCTTCTTGCCGTCCGACGTCGTCAGCAGGGGTGAAGTCAGGCCGTAAATCTCATGGTCCAGCACGCGGCGGGTCAGGTCTATGCCGTTGACAATATTACCCCATTGGTCCGATCCACCCATCTGCAGCAGACAGCCATAGCGGCGGTTGAGTTCCAGAAAATCATAAGCTTGCAGGATCATATAGTTGAATTCCAGAAACGACAGGCTTTGTTCGCGGTCCAGACGGGATTTGACGGATTCAAACGACAGCATTCTGTTCACACTGAAATGCCGCCCGATATCGCGCAGAAACTCAAGATAGTTCAGGTCGTCCAACCATTCGGCATTGTTCAGCATCAAAGCATCTGTTTTGGCGTTACCAAAGGTAACATAGCTGGAAAAGACCTGTTTAATACCTGCAATATTGGCGTTGATTTCGTCTTCGGTCAGTAGGGGGCGTTCGTCGGCGCGAAAGCTGGGATCACCAACTTTGGTTGTTCCGCCCCCCATCAAAACCAACGGTTTGTGCCCTGTTTTTTGCAGCCAACGCATCATCATGATCTGGATCAGCGACCCGACGTGCAGCGATTTGGCTGTCGCATCAAACCCAATATAGGCCGGAACAACCCCATTTGCCAAAGCCTCGTCCAGGCCCTGATAATCCGTGCAATCGGCCAGAAAGCCGCGGTCCATCATAACCGCAAGAAAATCTGATTTCGGGTGATAGGTCATGGTCTTGTCCTGTAAAGTGATGCGGTGCACTCTATAGGCGGGCAGGACGCAAAGGGAAAGACCATGCGGATGGATGAGGTGATTAAGGTTGTCGGAACCATGTCCGGCACGTCACTGGATGGCGTCGACGCGGCTGTGATCGAAACAGATGGGCGGTCTATTACGGGATTTGGCAAGACAGATTATCGCGCTTATTCCTTAGATGAACGCGCCGTTCTGAAGGCATCTTTGGGTCTTTGGCCAGAAGACAACGTGTTGGCTGCCAAGCAGGTGGTGGAAAAGGCGCACAAGGATATCCTGACAACTTTTACAGATGTCGATATGATCGGATTTCATGGCCAGACATTGGCTCATGATCCGGGTCAAGGGCGGACACATCAGATTGGGGACGGGGCCTGGCTTGCCAATCAGTTGGGCCGTCCTGTGGTTTGGGATTTTCGCACTGCTGATGTAGTGGCAGGCGGACAGGGCGCACCATTGGCCCCGTTCTTTCATTTTGCCTGTGCCAAATGGATCGGCGCCACACAGCCGTTGGTTTTTCTGAACCTGGGTGGTGTCGGCAATCTGACCTGGGTTGATCCCGGTAAAGACGACCCGGCACAACAAGGGGCGCTGCTGGCGTTTGACACAGGCCCTGCAAATGCGCCGATCAATGATTTCATGCAACAGCGCTATGGTTTAGCGTTTGATAAGGACGGAGAACTGGCACAGAAAGGGCATGTCGATCAGGCAAGTGTTGATGCGTTCATGTCGCATCCGTATTTCACCATAACGCCGCCGAAGTCTTTGGACCGGAACGATTTTCCGGATATTCTGGATCGGATTTTGCATTTGTCTGATGCTGACGCCGTTGCTACATTATGTGGTTTCGTCGTGGCATCGGTCAGCCATTCGATCACGCAAATGCCAGTTGCACCGCAACGGGTTCTGGTAACGGGCGGTGGGCGGCATAATCGGGTTTTGATGGCAGGGCTGTCCAATGCCTTGAAGTGTCCGGTTGCCCCTGTTGAGGATGTCGGGCTGAACGGCGATATGTTGGAAGCACAGGCTTTTGGCTATCTTGCCGTGCGTGTTGCGAAATCACTGCCAATCACCTGTCCAAGTACCACTGGGGTGGCGCATGCGATATCTGGCGGAATACTCAGCGCCCCCTAATCTGGTGGAATAAGCGCAATGTAAATATTTTAAAATACAAAGGCTTAGGGAATGTAAAAGTTTTTGGGGGCAAGTTCAAAAGTTTCGAACTGAAACGCGGGTGAGACCGTGCAGCTGACAAGGGTGAAATCGCCTGTTGTTTCCGCAGCTTGCCAGTAATTTTTTGGAACAATCTCCTGCGGTACCTCGCCTGACAAAAGATCTGAGCCGAGAATAACCGTTTCTTTTGGCCCTTGATCGTTTGCGGATATTCCCAACTTAAGGGGCGCGCCAATATGATAATGCCAAATCTCGGCCGCATCTACGCGGTGCCAATGGCTTGCCTGACCCGATTTCAACAGAAAATAAATCGCCGTTCCTGCAGCACGTTCGCCGGGTCGGGCGTCTGCGATCCAGGTTTGACGGTACCAACCGCCTTCAGGATGCGGGCTTAGATTAAGATGTGCGATGATCTGGTCGGCCGTCATAGTGGTTTTCCGTTGTAGTTGTGCCACGGGTTGACAGTTTGTGATCTTCCGCTCCGCTGGCGTTGGACTTGGCCCGGCATACTGAATATTTTATGTCGGTACATTAGGAGTCGTCGATGCCGACATACCAATACAAAGTAATTCCTGCGCCGAAAAAAGGTGAACGGGCTAAAGGTGTCAAGGGGACCGAAGCACGTTTTGCCAATGCGCTTGAGGTGTTGATGAACACTTATGGCGCTGATGGCTGGGAATATCTGCGGACAGATACACTGCCATCTGAAGAACGCAGCGGTATTCGGGGCAAATCGACTGTTTATCAAAATGTGCTGGTTTTTCGCCGTCAAACCGGTGACGGTGTGTCCAGATTGCAACCCGAGGTTATGGCAAAGCCAACGCCCGTTGTGGTTCGCGCCAAAACAACAGTACAGGACGACACCCAATCCAATACAAGTGTCGCCGCTGAATAGACGCTAGTTGATATCCAGCGCCAGCGCATGAATGCGGCTGATGATATCTTGTCCAATTGCACTGTGAACCGCGCGATGACGTTGCAATCGAGACATATCGTTGAAGCTGTCAGAAACTATACGCACATGAAAATGGCTTTCGCCACCTTCCTGAAAGCCTGAATGCCCGCGATGGGATTCACTTTCATCCACAATTTTCAGCTCTTTTGGGCGAAAGCTTGCCTCTAATCTGCTTTTAATTTCATCGGTCACGGACATTTTTCAAAAGACCCCCTTTTGTCTGACGACAGAAAGTCTAAACTCTGTTGTCCGAGTCGGAAAGGTGAGGCGAACGAAATGGCAAAGAATGATCCCTTTGGTTTCGATATGTCAGTATCGTCTGCAAAGAAGAAAAATCCGCGTGGCCGACGCGGAATGTCTGGTGCATTTGAAACGTCAAAACGTGTGTGCGACAAGCCAGGTTGTGACGAGCCAGGGAAATATCGTGCGCCCAAATCACCGGACTCTCTGGATGATTTCTTGTGGTTTTGCAAAGATCATGTGCGCGAATACAATCTGAAGTGGAATTTCTTCGACGGTACAACAGAAGAAGAATTTGCCGAACAGATGGAAAAAGATCGTGTCTGGGAACGCGAAACCAAACCCTTCGCCAGCAAGGAAGAACAACGTGCTTGGGCAAGGTTGGGTGTGGATGATCCGCATCAGGTTCTGGGCGAAAATGCCACACGCAACCCGGGCAAGGGTGTCACCGGTAATCGCAAATTGCCACCGACGGAACGGCGGGCTTTGGATATTCTTGAAGCCAAAGACAATTGGACCAAGGCTGAGATTCGCAAGGCGTACAAAGGTCTGATCAAGATCTTGCACCCCGATATGAACGGTGGTGATCGATCTGACGAAGAAAAACTGCAAGAGGTCGTTTGGGCCTGGGATCAAGTCAAAGAAAGCCGTAATTTCAAAGACTAAGCCGGTTTATGGTGGACACGTATTGGCAAGATGAATGCGTTTAAGAGTGCATTTATGCTGTGGTTGAGCTGTGATTAATTGAAATTCAAACCGGCCTAAGGCGATGATTACCTTATAAATCAAAAATTGAAATAGGGGCCCCGGGGCCCCATGCGCACGCAGTTTTGTATAATTTGTACACGGGTTTTGTACTTAAATTTTTGTACAAACTGTGATGCAGATTGGGAAATGAGTTGACCCAGCCCCCTGATCCGGGCCGTTCAGGTGTAGAATCCGTTCTTGTTTCTTTCCGTTGATTTGGTTGCGGTCAATGCCTGCTGAGCGGAGCCACAACTGCTGTCAGATCAGCCCGCTGCGTGCCCCGTAAACAGATTAATCACCGCAGGAATCTGCAGGCCGTTTGGCCTGTCGTATTTTGTGAATACATCCATGATGCCATCGCGGATTGCGATGCGTACGGGCTCTGATCCGTTGAAATGGCCCAATGCGCGTTTGGCAGGGCCGATGTGTGTGCAAAGCTCTGCGGCCTGCATCAATGGACCTGCTGTCAGGTGCACAGTGACAGCATCGCAGGCTGGATTTTTGACACCGGCTTTGGTCAGCAAATCCAGCACGCGCGGGGCGTCCTCAAACGCGAAAGGGCCGGGCAGGGTTCGGTCTGTCTTGGGTGGATCACCCAGATGGGCGCTGGCCACAGCGGCAGGTTCCATGAACCAAGGGTTTTGATGGGGTGGGCCCCACGCGGCCATGATGATGCGTCCGCCGGGTTTCATATTGTACAGAATATTTTGAAAGGCCGCGACGGTATCTTCGAAAAACATGACGCCAAAACGGGATATCACCACATCAAAGGGTGTGTCGAAAGCGTATGTTTGCGCGTCCGCCTGGATCAGGTCAATGTTCTGTACGTGGCTCGTGCGGGTTTTGGCGCAGGCCAGCAAAGTGGGCGAGATATCAAGGCCGGTGACATAGCCTGCAGATGAAGCCGCCGCGATGGTGCTGGCGCCCGTACCGCAGCCGATGTCCAGAACGCGGTCGTTGGGTGTCAGGGCGGACTTGGCAAGTAACAAATCCAGCACGGGGGCCAGCGTTGCATCCAGCTTATCCTGCTGTTCGACCCAACCGGCTTGGCCGGTCCAATAGTCTGCCTGATCAGAGTTGCTCATCCGCGTCTGCGGCGTTTGCGGCTGGATCCCGGATCCCGTCCACCCATGTTGAAACTGACATGGGGCAGGGCGGGCAGGTTCGGGAAAGGGTCCGTCGCGTGGGGGATCGCGTTGGCGTTAACAAAGTGTTCCTGAAATTTCGGCTCAATCGCGGTTTCGACCTTTTCGATCTGGCCGACGGTTTCTTCGATATCGGCACGGTCCTGCACATTGCACAGCGCCATACGTGCGCCATGTCCGGCAGCGTTGCCTGCCGATGTGACCTTGTCCAGTGGCGCGTCGGGGATCATGCCCAGGATCATGGCGTGCTTGGGAGAAATATGCGCGCCGAACGCGCCTGCCAGTACCACCCGATCGACGGTATCCACCTTCATTTCGTCCATCAACAGCCGTGCGCCTGCATAAAGCGCGGATTTAGCCAGTTGAATGGCGCGGATATCGCCTTGGGTGACAGCGATCAGCGGGCCGCCATCGGCGGTGCCGTCATGGACGATATAGGAATGCGTGCGACCATCGGGAACACAGCGGTCTGTTCCGGTTTGTTCCGCTGATCCGATCAGACCCGACGGGTCCATCAGACCTGCCATGCGCAGCTCGGCCACAGCCTCAATAATGCCGGATCCGCAAATGCCAGTGACGCCTGTTGTCGCGATGGCTTGCGCAAAGCCGGGATCATCGGACCATAGATCGCTGCCGATCACCTGAAAGCGGGGGGTTTTGGTATCGGGGTCGATGGTGATGTGTTCAATCGCACCGGGCGCGGCCCGTTGGCCGGATGAGATTTGCGCACCTTCAAACGCGGGACCGGTGGGCGACGAACAGGCCAGCACCTTTTGCGTGTTGCCCAACAGGATTTCAGCATTGGTGCCCACATCGACGACCAGAACCAGATCGGGGGATTGGCCGGGCGCTTCGCTTAAGGCGACGGCGGCGGCATCGGCCCCGACGTGGCCGGCAATGCACGGCAGAATATAGACCTTGGCCGAGCCGTTCATCACGTTCAGATCCAGATCGCGCGCGTCCAGCGACAGCGCGCTGGAGGTCGCAAGCGCGAAAGGGGCCTGGCCCAGTTCAACCGGGTCGATCCCAAGCAACAGATGATGCATCACAGGATTGCAGACAAAGACGGTTTCCATAATCAAGCCCGCGTCGATATCAACCTCGGCCGCGAGTTCTGTGGTTAGATCATTGATCGCGGCGCGCACATATGCGGTCATTTCAACGTCGCCGCCCGGGTTCATCATCGCATAGCTGACGCGGCTCATCAGATCTTCGCCAAAGCGGATCTGCGGATTCATGATGCCCGATGATGCCTTGACCATGCCATCGCGCAGATCGCACAGGTGCGCCGCGATAGTGGTCGAGCCCAGATCAATGGCAAGGCCGTAAATACTGCCATCATAATAGCCGGGCCACAGGTTTAGAATGCTGTGATGATCATCTCGGTGGCCTTTGTGAATGGCGACAGTTACGCTCCAACCGCCTTTGCGCAGGGCGGGTTGCAGTTTGCGCAGAATATTCAGATCGGCGCGGATCGTGTCGATATCCCATTGCGATTTCAGCGCCGCCGCCAGACGTTCCAGATCGCCAGACGGTTCGTGCATGTCAGGCTCCAGCACCTCGACATAATAAAGCTTGGTGGCGGGGTCCATGATGATCGGTCTGGCCGATGCGGCCTTGCGCACAACCTGTTTGTGAACCTGGCTTTCGGGTGGCACGTCGATGACGATATCGCCCTGAACTTTGGCCTGGCACCCCAATCGCCGCCCTTCGGTCAGTCCGCGTTTGTCCTGATAGCGCTGTTCGACGGCATTCCAATCAGACAAGGCATCAGGCGCAACTGTAAGCCCATGCTTGGAAAATTCGCCATATCCCGGTGTGATCTGACATTTTGAACAAATGCCACGCCCACCACAGACACTGTCCAGATCAACGCCCAATTGCCGGGCGGCGGTCAGAACGGGGGTGCCTTTGGGAAAATGGCCGCGTTTGCCGGAAGGGGTGAAGATGACAAGGGGATCAGTCATGCTGCCTGCGCCTTTTCAAGTGGTTTAAAAAGCGGGGCAGCGTGCCCCAATGGGGGGGTGACGGGGCACCCATAAAAGGCGCCACCGTCAAATCTCAGTCTGGCTTATGAATTCGCTTCAGCCAGCAGTTGGTCATAAAAATCGCATACTTCTTGCTGATTTGAAGCTGTTGCCATTTTCGCACCAGCTTCCTGGGCTTTTGTTGCAAATGCACTCATCTTAGCAGGGTCAGATGCGGCCATTTCCTGGATCTTTGTATTCAGTTCCATGGCTTTGGCTTGAATATCCGCCTGTGTGCATTCCGCGAATGCGGATGTTGCTGCGAAGCCTGTTACGATCGCGGCAGCACCAAGGATGGATTTAATACGCATTATCATAGTCCTTTGTTTACGTCAGTAATGAAGACCTATTATCTTCATACAGCTCTATATAACCACTGTTTTCTGTTTTCCACCACATTATGCGCGTCTGCGGCGGCGTCCACCACGCCCGCCGGACGCGTCGGAGGACGCTTTTGAGGCTTCTGGAAAGGGGATTCCGGTCTTTGTTGCATCAAGGACACGGGAAAATTTTATCCACTCGCTGCCATTCGGATCGTTATTCATCAAGAAGTTTGCAGCGCGAATAGCCTCCATTTCGACGGGGCGTACGGGGTTCATAATCGCGCTGGTCATTCCGGCGGCAATCGCCATAGGCAGGAAAGCCGCATTTATGCCATGCCGATTGGGCAGACCAAAGCTTATGTTGGACGCACCACAAGTGGTGTTGACGCCCAGTTCTTCACGCAGTTTGCGCACAAGGGTAAACACCTGCAGACCTGCCGTCCCCATCGCGCCCACGGGCATCACCAGCGGGTCCACCACGATATCATGGGCAGGTATGCCGAAATCAGCGGCGCGTTCGACGATCTTCTTGGCCACTGCAAACCGCACATCGGGATCTTCGCTGATGCCTGTGTCGTCATTAGAAATCGCCACAACCGGCACATTGTATTTCTTGACCAGCGGCAAGATCATCTCAAGCCGTTCTTCTTCGCCAGTGACTGAATTCAGCAGGGGACGACCTTCGCAGTTTTCCAAGCCTTCCTGCAGCGCGCCGGGAACCGAACTGTCGATACACAATGGCACGTCGACCAATGCCTGAATGCGTTTGATCAACTCGCGCATCAGCGGCGGTTCGACAAAATTGTTGTCAGCATAGCGTGGATCATCAGCCATTTTATTCTTGAACACCGCGCCAGAATTGACATCCAGCACCATCGCGCCACAGGCGACTTGTTCCAAAGCGTCTTTTTCAACAGTGGTGAAATCGTCCTGTTCCAGTTCAGCGGCCAGCTTGCTGCGTCCTGTCGGATTGATCCGTTCACCGATCACGCAGAATGGTTCATCAAACCCGATCGTGACAGTTTTCGTCTTTGATTCCAGTACAGTGCGGGTCATACGTGATCCTTGGTTTGAGAAGCCGGAACAGTGGAAGATCCACCATTTTCAATGGCCCATGTCGCGTTGGTCTTGATCCCGCCAAGCGGGAAGAAATGAACATTGGTGATATTGAAATTAGGGTTCGCCGCCTTGTGGGCTGCCAGATCAGCGACGAACTGTGTCGGTTCAAACGGCAATAGCAGTTTGGTGACATCTTTGGCCCGCTTTTGCAAAACGCGAAGCGATGCACCAACACCACAGGCGATTGAGAATTTGATCAATGTTTGCAGTTTTGCAGGCCCGGCCACTCCGATGTGAATGGGCAATGTGATGCCCGCATCGTGCAGCGCGTCGGCCCATTTGATCACGGGGTCGGCTTCAAAGCAAAACTGCGTCGCCAACGCCATCTCGGCATCGGTCGTGTCGTTGAATTTCTGTTTCCAAGCAAGGGCTTCATCAACGTTTTTCATGCTACCATCGGGATCGATGTCGCGGTTGCCTTCGGGGTGGCCAGCCACGTGCAAGCGTTTGAACCCGGCTTTATCGAACAGCCCTGTTTCCAGCAGATTGATTGAGCTTTCGAACTGACCTTTGGGCTGTGCCACGCCACCGGCCAGTAAAAGTGCCTGATCCACGCCTGCCTCGCCCTGATAGCGGGCAATCCAGTCGGCCAGCATGGCCTGATCTTTGATAACCCGCGCAGGGAAATGTGGCATGACGGCATATCCGTCTTCGGCCAGACGGCGCGCGGTAGCCACCATGTCGTCAATCGGTGTACCGTCGATATGTGCAATATACACACGCGTACCTTCGGGCAGCAGATCGCGGAAGTTTTCGACCTTTTCGGCGGTGCGGGGCATCACCTCGATCGAATAATCCTTTAAAAAAGCTTCAACCTGTGGCGACACCTTGCGATCTGCCGGTGTGTCTTTCTTTTTGAATTGTAACAGCGCCATTGCCGCCTCCCACAGATTTTTCGGGGTCATGCCCGTCCGTCGTTGTCGATCAGTTGTTTGATCCGTGCCTGATCATATTCCGCGTCCAAGCGTGCCGCTTCATCCAGCGCAATTTGATCGGGATCACCTTCCATCACATAAGGTGCCGCTTTGCGCCATTCTGCAAGATATTCATCCGTACCTGCCGCGCCGGTTTTCATGGCGGCCCGGTCGATGGCCTGTTCAAACCGTTCGGGCAGCTGTTTTTTAGAGCCACGCCGACCTTTTCCAACAATCACTTGTGCCGGAATATCACGCCAATAGACTATGGTCACATCAGGCATCTTGCGTCTTTTCCCTTATCTTATGATCTGCATACGACGAATACGCAGCCCGACAACGCCTGTTTTCGACAGAACGCTGTTTGGCTGCGACTTTTATCATCATATGGGTTCCGCTTGGGCGCGGCTACAGTTTCAGATCGGAAAAATCTTCATGAACATCATGAGGTGACAGGTTGCACCTGCGGCATTCTGCGATTACGTTAAGGTCAACTTGATATGGAGGGCGTGAAAATGGCGCCCAGGCGTCCGAAGGGTGTGGGCGCTTTCCCTAAACCGGTTGAGAGCCCCGCGCCGAATCCGCCCGATCCAGCCGAGCTGTATGCCGCGCTGGATTTGGGAACGAACAGTTGCCGTATGCTGATTGCCCAACCCAAGGGCAGTCAATTTCATGTGGTGGACAGTTTTTCGAAGTCTGTACAACTTGGTTCCGGGCTTGAAAGTTCGGGCCAGTTAAGCGAGGCGTCCATCGCGCGTGCCGTACAAGCCATGCGTATTTGCCGTCAAAAGTTACGCCGTCATAAAGTGCGCCGGATGCGTTTAGTCGCGACCGAGGCCTGCCGCCGTGCCACAAATGGCGCCGAATTCATGAACTATGTGCGCGGTGAAACCGGCCTGCCGCTTGAGATTATCGAGCCCGAAGAAGAGGCCCGTCTGGCGGTTATTTCCTGTGCGCCTTTGGTCAGCGTAAAAACCGAACAATTGCTGGTCGTTGATATCGGTGGCGGATCGACTGAATTGGTCTGGATCGACCTGTCCAAAGTCCCGCGCCACGACCGCCCCCGCGCGATTATGCGTCTGCATTCGGGCTTTGCGGCGGCGGATGGGCCGTTTCCCGCGGCCAAGGTGGTTGACTGGATTTCAATCCCGCTTGGTGTGGCGACATTGCGCGATCAGTTCAATGATGTAGATGACGATGCGGCCCGTTTCGCATTGATGAGCTGGTTTTTCGAGGAAAACATGGCCAGCTTTTCCCCCTATCTTTCAGAACAGGCGCGCGAAGGGTTCCAGATCATCGGGACAAGCGGCACTGTGACGACCGTTGCGGCCAGCCATCTGGGTCTGAAACGCTATGACCGCAATAAGGTCGACGGGTTGCGCATGACGTCTGATCAGATTGACCGGGTGATCCGCGATTATCTGTCGCTTGGTCCCGAAGGTCGCCGTGCAGATCCGCGCATTGGTCGGGACCGGCAGGCGCTGATTATGTCTGGTGCTGCCATCTTGCAGGCGTTATTGCGCGTCTGGCCGACAGATCGTCTGTCGGTGGCAGATCGTGGTCTGCGCGAAGGATTGCTTTATGCGCAGATGACAAAAGACGGTGTGTTGGAAGAGGGCGGGTTTTAAAAGATGGCACAGAAACCCGGCGGCACCAGTGGGCGCGGTCAACGCGATCTGAAGGTCAAAGTTAAAACGGCACGGGGGCGCAAGCTAAGTTCGACTCTGTGGCTGCAACGGCAACTGAATGATCCATACGTCAAACGCGCGCAGGCCGAAGGATACCGGGGTCGTGCAGCGTTCAAGATATCAGAATTGGACGACAGATATGGCTTTCTGGTGCCGGGCGCCCGTGTGGTCGATTTGGGCTGTGCGCCAGGGGGGTGGTGCCAGGTTGCGGTCAAGCGTGTGAATGCGCTTGGCGAACAAGCCGACAAGCCGATTGGCCGTATTTTGGGCATTGATCTGCAAGAGGTTGAGCCGATTGCGGGAACGGAAATCCACGTACTGGATTTCATGGAAGATGATGCCGATGCCAAGGTCAAGGATTGGCTGGGCGGCAAGGCAGATGTGGTGATGTCGGATATGGCCGCGTCCGCATCGGGTCACAAACAAACAGACCACCTGCGGATTATCGCGCTGTGTGAAGCGGCGGCCTATCTGGCATTTGACGTGCTGGAACAGGGCGGCACGTTCGTGGCCAAAGTGCTGGCAGGCGGTGCGGAAGGTGAATTGCAAAAGTTGCTGAAGCAAAAATTCACCAAAGTGGCGAATGTAAAACCAGCCGCGTCCCGTACGGACAGTTCAGAGAAATTCGTGATCGCAACGGGGTTTCGGGGTTGATCGCTTATCAAGCCCTTGCGGGCTTTCTTCGCGGGTTCTGATATCGTCTTTCCAAGATACATATCCAGGGTTTAATTCAAACCATCAATCCTGATTGGGCAGCAAGGCCGTTTGGTATGAAACTAGACATAAAAATAGCTGAAAGCGATAGTGATATCAGCGCATGCATGCAGCTACGCTGGACAGTATTTGTCCAAGAACAGAACGTGGCTGAGCATGAAGATGTTGATGGGCAAGACGACCACAGCATTCATATTCTTGCCACGTCAGATGGCATTCCCGTTGGTGCTGCGCGACTTCAACACAATGAAACATATGCGAAAATTCAAAGGGTCTGCGTTCCAAAAGACCACAGGGGGCTGGGCATTGGCGCTGAAATCATCCGGTTTATGATCAATTATGTTTCCCAAAGGGGCGATGCCCAATTTATCCGATTAGGCGCACAAATGCATGCGCTTGAGTTCTATCGCAGGCTCGGGTTTGTTGAATTCGGTGATCAATATCTGGACGCTGGTATCTGGCATAAAGACATGGAATTAGACATTGTCTGATATGAGCCTTTTGACTGGTCACACCCTGACGATTTGCGTCCCCCAATCCTGACATCGGTTTATAAGCGTCTCACCCAGTGATGCATCGGTGAAAAATCTATCGATCTGCGCAAGTGAGCCGATTTTGACGGGCGCGGCGCGGGTGAATTTGCTGGCGTCGGCCACCAGATAGCTTTGCCGGGCCTGTGCCAAAATCTCGCGGCTGACGCGGACCTCTTGTGGATCAAAATCCAGTAGATCGCCGTGTTGATCCAAGCCAGACGCGCCGATAATGGCGATATCAACTTTGAAATGACCGATCATTTCGGTCGTCAGATCGCCCACCAACCCGCCATCGGTGCGGCGCAGGCGGCCACCGGCAACGATCACATCACAATGCGGATTTTCAGCCAGAATATTGGCGATGTTCAGATTATTCGTGACAACCATTAAACCCTTGTGGCGCAACAGTTCTTTCGCAACCGCCTCGGTCGTGGTGCCGATATTCAAAAACAGCGATGATCCATCCGGGATCGCGGTGGCACAGGCCCGCGCGATTGCCGCTTTGGCACTGCGGTTCAGGCCGCGCCTGTCGCCATATCCGATATTGCGCACGCCCGACGGAAGAACCGCACCACCATGTATTCGTTCTAATAAACCTGCATCAGCCAGCAGCCCCAGATCGCGCCGCACGGTCTGCACCGTGACGGACAGACTGCGCGCCAGATCATCGACAGTGACTTTGCCGAAACGTTTAGCGGTCGCAAGAATATCGCCCTGACGGTCCGTCAATCGCATGTTCGGTTTTCCTTTTTAAACGAACATCGTTCCAATAAGAACATATGATTTACTGATATTTACAAGCAGCGCGTATATATTCGTTTTCATAAAAACGAAAGCCACGGCAGTTTTCAATTGCCAATCACATCCAATTCAGACACAGCCAATCCCAAGTTGGGGGATATCATGGCAGACGACATATTTGATCTTTTTATCATCGGGGGCGGTGTCAATGGCTGCGGTATCGCGCGCGATGCCACAGGGCGTGGCCTGAAAGTTGCACTGGCCGAGATGAACGATCTGGGCTGGGCGACATCGTCTTCGTCTACAAAGCTGTTTCACGGCGGACTGCGATATCTGGAATATTTCGAATTCCGTCTGGTGCGCGAGGCGTTGATCGAACGCGAAACGTTGCTGCGCGCAATGCCGCATATCAGCTGGCCGATGCGGTTTGTATTGCCTTATCACAAGGACATGCGATTCGAAGGCGACACGCCTACGTCAAAACTGCTGTCGCTTGTCATGCCTTGGATGAAAGGGCGACGACCCAAGTGGCTGATCCGGTTGGGTCTGTTGATGTATGACAATATGGGTGGGCGAAAAATTCTGCCCGCGACGCGCCGGGTTGATCTGACGACAGATCCCGCAGGGGCACCTTTGCAGGACCGGTTTCAGAATGCTTTTGAATATTCAGATTGCTGGATTGAGGATTCACGCCTTGTCGTGCTGAATGCACGCGATGCCGAAGTGCGTGGCGCTAAAATCATGACGCGCACCAAGGTTATATCAGCAGACCGTCTGGATGATTATTGGCAGATAACCGTCGAAAATGATGGTGTTGAAGCGGTATTCAAAGCCAAGGCATTGGTAAACGCAGGCGGTCCCTGGGTCGAAGATGTGATCCGCAATACAGTGCGCATCAATTCAACTGAAGGCGTGCGCTTGGTGCGGGGCAGTCATATCGTAACAAAGCGCTTGTTTGATCATGATCGCTGCTATTTCTTTCAGGGCGAAGACGGGCGGATCATTTTCGCCATTCCCTATGAAACGGATTTTACTCTGATCGGCACAACCGATGCTGAACATACGGATGCGAATATAAAACCCCAGATCAGCGATATTGAACGGGATTATTTGCTAAAGTTCGCATCGGGGTATTTCAAAAAACCGGTGACCCAGGATGATATCGTCTGGACCTATTCCGGGGTGCGACCGCTTTATGATGATGGCGCAAAGTCGGCTACGGCAGCGACGCGGGATTATGTGCTGTCGCTGGATGATACAGGCGTGCCGCTGTTGAATGTATTTGGTGGCAAGATCACGACATATCGCAAACTGGCCGAACATGCAGTGCAAAAACTGCAGCCATTTTTCCCTGATAGTACAGGGGATTGGACGGCGGGCGTGGCCCTGCCAGGGGGCGATTTTCCAGTTGAAGGTGTCGCTGAACAGATCAAAAAGCTGAATACGGATTATCCATTTTTAAGCGACCGGTGGGCGTTGCGGCTGATCCGGGCTTATGGGACTGATGCATGGGATGTCTTGGGTGATGCCAGGGCCGCTGACAATCTTGCCCCCGATTTCGGTGGGACCTTGACCGGTGCCGAAGTGCGTTGGCTGATCGCCCGGGAATATGTACAAACGGCTGAAGATGTGTTGTGGCGACGCTCAAAGCTGGGTCTGCGGGTTTCCAAGGATCAAGTGACTGAACTAAAGAAATTCATTGCTGAAAACCGTACCTAGGGACTTTTCACGCAGCAAAAGGCAGGATTAACTGTCAGCAAACAAGGGGGAGGGCGCATGACCCATATTCTGGCTATAGATCAGGGCACAACGTCCAGCCGTGCCATTGTATTCGATGATAAAATGCAGATCAAAGCGACTGCACAGGAAGAATTCCCCCAACATTTCCCGGCTTCTGGCTGGGTTGAACATGATCCGTCAGATATCTGGTCCACAACTGCGGGTACGTGTCGTGCGGCGATTGAAAAGGCAGGCATTCGGGCGGCGGACATTGCGGCGATTGGTATTACAAACCAGCGTGAAACGACGGTGATCTGGGACCGTGAAACCGGCCAACCCATTCATAATGCGATCGTCTGGCAAGATCGTCGGACGGCGCGGTTTTGCGAAGATCTGCGCGCCGAAGGGTTCGAGGCCGAAATCACAAAACGCACAGGCCTGCTGGCCGATCCTTATTTTTCCGGCACCAAGGTGCGTTATATTCTGCAAACTGTGGATGGCGCTTTGGACAAGGCCAAGGCTGGTAAGCTGGCGTTTGGCACTGTGGACAGCTTTCTGATCTGGAAATTGACGGGGGGCTCACGTCATGTGACCGATGCGACAAATGCGGCGCGTACGATGCTGTATAATATCCATGACGGTCAGTGGGATCAGACGATCTGTGATCGCTTTGATATTCCGATGTCAATGCTGCCCGAAGTGCAAGATTGCGCAGCCGAATTCGGCATGGCGCGCGCGGATTTGTTTGGCAAGGAAATCCCTATTCTGGGGGTCGCGGGTGATCAACAGGCAGCAACCATCGGGCAGGCTTGTTTTGAACCAGGCATGATGAAATCAACCTATGGCACGGGGTGTTTTGCGCTTTTGAACACTGGCGATACGGCAGTGACATCGGAAAATCGGCTGCTGACAACGATTGCTTATCAGTTGAATGGTAAACCCACCTATGCGCTGGAAGGGTCGATCTTTATTGCCGGCGCTGTGGTGCAGTGGTTACGCGATGGGCTGAAGATGATCCGCGAGGCCAGTGAAACCCAACCCTTGGCCGAAGCAGCCGATACAGGGCAGCCGCTATATCTGGTCCCGGCGTTTACCGGGCTTGGCGCGCCCTATTGGGATGCCGACTGTCGCGGTGCGATCTTTGGTTTGACACGGGGGTCTGGCCCTGCGGAATTTGCGCGGGCCGCATTGGAAAGCGTCGGCTATCAGACACGTGATCTGCTTGAGGCAATGACGGCGGATTGGTCTGGCACTGCTGCGACCTTGCGCGTGGATGGCGGGATGAGTGCCAGTGATTGGACGATGCAATTTCTGGCCGACATCATCGGCGCGCCTGTCGATAGACCCAAAGTGTTGGAAACCACGGCATTAGGTGCGGCCTGGCTGGCAGGGATGAAAGCGGGCTTATATCCCGATCAGAAGGGGTTTTCGGACACATGGGCCCTGGACCGACGGTTTGAGGCCGCTATGGACGAAGATACGCGTTACGCGAAATATGCCGGTTGGAAAGATGCAGTGCGTCGCACATTATCGTCGTGAGGGAATTATAACGCGGGTTACGCGTTTTCCATAAATAAGAAGCTAGAATTACATCGAAAAGCTGGTGCCGCACCCACAGCTGCTGCTGGCGTTCGGGTTTTCGATCACGAAACGCGCCCCGATCAGTTCTTCGCTGAAATCAATCACTGCGTCAGTTAAAAACGGCAACGAAACGCTGTCGATCACAACCTTTTCGCCAGACCCTTCCAGGATCAGATCGTCCTCTTTCACTTCATCCAGATCGATTTCATATTGAAATCCGGAACATCCCCCGCCTTCGACCGCGATGCGCAAGGCTTTGCCCTGATCTGCGGCACCGATTTCGGACAAACGCTCGAATGCGCGGGGGGTCACTTTGGGTGGTATGCTAAGCATGGGGCGACTCGGTTGTTTCTGATTGATCTTAGGTACATATAGAAAGTCAAAGGACATGCGACAAGGTGAGGTGTGATGGCAGCGCCCTATGCCTCGGATCCGGAAAAAGCCAGGGGACGGCTGATTTGGGAAGAGGAAAGCAGTTTCAGGTCATGTTTTCAGCGTGATCGGGACAGAATTATTCATTCCAGTGCGTTTCGGCGGTTAAAGCACAAAACGCAGGTTTTCGTGGAACATGAGGGCGATTATTTTCGCACGCGTCTGACCCATTCGATTGAAGTGGCGCAGGTGGCGCGCACAATCGCCGGGGCTTTGGGGCTGAATGGCGAGTTGACCGAGGCAATCGCGCTGGCCCATGATCTTGGGCACACGCCGTTTGGTCATACGGGCGAAGATGCGCTGGACGCATTGATGCAGCCCTATGGCGGGTTCGATCACAACGCGCAGGCTGTTAAGATCGTCACATCGTTGGAACGCCATTATGCGGATTTCGATGGATTGAACCTGACGTGGGAAACGTTGGAAGGGCTAGCCAAGCACAATGGCCCTGTGACAGGTGATCTGCCGTTTGCGCTGGCCGATTATACCGCGCGGCACGATCTGGAATTGCACACCCACGCCAGCGCCGAGGCACAGGTGGCTGCCTTGTCCGACGATATCGCTTATAATAACCATGATCTGCACGACGGGCTGCGTGCGGGGTTGTTTACCGATGATGATATCTGCGATTTGCCGATTGTTGGCCCGGCTTATGCGCAGGTGGACAAGGCGTATCCGGGGCTTGAGGCAAACCGCAGGCGGCACGAGGCGTTGCGTCGCGTCTTTGGCGTGATGGTATCAGACGTGATCGCGACATCGCATGATCTGATCACGCAGGCGGGTCCGGGCAGTGTGGAAGATATTCGGCATCTTGGGCGCTCTATGATCCGGTTTTCCAGCGATATCTGGGTACAGCTTCAGGATATTCGGGCATTTTTGTTCAAGCGGATGTATCGCGCGCCAAGCGTGATGCAGACCCGGGCCGAGGTGACAGATGTGGTCAATCATCTGTTCCCTTTATTCATGTCGCAACCTGATCTGTTGCCCAAGGCATGGGTGCGCGATGTTAAAGACGCGGCCGATGAAACGGACCTTGCGCGTATCGTGGCAGATTATATCGCAGGAATGACTGACCGATTTGCGTTGGAAAAATACGGCCAGCTTAGTCAAAGACCCTCTTGGGTATGAAATAAATCACGATACAAGCGCAGATCAATATTGCAAAAATCGCGACTGAATTTATCGGTCCCGGCATTTGTTGATACTGCGTCAGTGCAAAAGTGGGTGAATTGATATCCTGGTACAGTTCATCTTGAAATGCAAAAAATACGATACGCATCAAGTTCGAAAAAGCAATGCTGAAGATACTGGGCAAGCCGACCAGGGCCAGCGGCAAAAGAACCAGACCCCAGTTTCCGATGCGTCGTGTGGCAATCACTGCCAACGCAAAGCCAGCAACGGCGATTAATCCTGCCAACTGATACCCAAAGGCCCATGCGATGGGGGATGGCGTAGAATATCCCCGGGTCGGGTCGAAAAGGACTTCGATATTTTGTCCGCGAAGTTGATCGGCATTCTGTAACAGTGCAAATGCGCCGGGATTGATCAGCGTTGCCGTCGTCCAAGCGGGTAGCGCGTAAACCAACAAAAAAAGCGCTGGTAAAATCGTCAGGCCAACCAGCGCCAGTGCGTAATAGTGCATGCGCATACCCTTATCAAAAAGGGATATTATGCCGGTTATGATAAGCGCACCTGCACTGAATAAAGCTGACAGAATATAGACCTCGGATGTGTCATTGCTGTCCAATGACACTGCGATCGCGGCAAGGGGTGCAAGAATAAGTATGGCAAGATTGATACCGACCAGCAGGCGCGATGTGGCGCGGGCGCTGATCAATGTGAAAAGGCCCACAAACATGTACCCCAGACTTGCCATCGACAAAATCTGTGCGCTTGACGGATTTGCTCCGAATTGTGGCGATGGAACCGGAATGTCATAGAATTGGGCGTTGAACATCAGCCCAAGCATACTTGGCGCATAGATAAAACCGGCAGCCATCAGAACAACCCCGGCCAATGCCCAAGCGGCCAGCCCGTGTTTTGAGGCAGCGACAAACCCGAAAAGACCAACAGCAAGCGGCAAAAGGATCGAAAAGATCAGATGCCGTGTTGCCATGCCAAGATGGCTTTGTGTGATATCGACGAATTGTTCATCACTGATCGGGTCTGGTACGGCCAGATACAGCATTGCAGTGTCGATCATAAATATCACCACACCAATAGTCAAAAGAACGGCCAGCCCTTTTTCCAACATGCTAAAAAGAGGATTGATCTGGAATTGTGTCTGATATGGTTCGTTCAGCATTTTGAAACCGCTTTTCGAAAATTTACTTTGATGCACTGTGCACGGGTCGACAGGACACTCAAGAACGCGGGGCTGCGATCAAAACAGGCTGTGACATATTAACGATACTGGTCACTTACGGATATCGTCTGGCATCCGTTTTTTGGGCATCAGATACAACAATGTCGAAATCGATGTTACCATCGAAATGATATATAGCCCTGATGTGGGACCAATACCCTGATTCAGATAAAGCAACCAATCGGGCAATATAATGCCCCGATCTTGAAGCATGCTTTGCAATGTCAGTAAATCAAGCCGCGTCGTCGTTGCAAGAATGGCGGCAATGACGCCTGCAAATGCGATTATGGTCAATGGCCAGCTTAGCCATACGGTCACGGGTTGCCGTGCGGCCAGCATGAAAACAAGACATAGTCCCAATGTCGCGATTAGGCCGTTCAGCTGATATGTTGCGGCCATCACCACGGGTTGTGCCATGTTAGATTGAAGCATTCGATCAATCGTATCGGACAGGTGTACTTGCTCTTGTTGCATGGGGTTTTGCAGCAGTGCGAATGTCTCGGGTTGGATATAAAAGGCAGTTAAGCCGCTGACCCACGGAAATATAACGCCTGTGCCAATCACGATGGTAACGAACATGATTAGGCTTAGCGGAAAATAGGCAGCACGTATGCCTTTGTCCAACACCGATATGAAAAGTGTGATCAGATAGGTTGCCAAGATGATCGTGCCTGCAAATATCGCGGCCTGACTGATATTGCGCACGTCAGATACCATAATCATTGCGACTAACGGCGACAGTACCAAAAGCACCAGAATGCAGATCCAGACGGTTTTACGTCGGGCATAGACGCCGACAAGAACGCTTAGCCCGACAAGCATGTAAAACAGTGCCACGGTTGCAATAATCTGACCATCAGATGGTATGGCGAGCCGTCCACTTGCATCGGCAAATTCAAAAAAGGCCGCAATCATCTGTAAATTCAGCGTCTGTGGCATGCCAGTCAGGAAGACCAAAGGCGACAAGGCCGCGCCAAACAGCCAGATCGTCCTGCCAATGCGCGCTGCGGCAACAAAAGCAAAGACACCCACCATGATGGGCAGGAAAGCCCCCAATATAATCTGCCACATGCCAAGCTGGGCATGGGATGCGCGGATATCAACAAAAGATGCAGATCTTGTGGGGTCGGGGATTGCCAGCTGCAGTTGGAAACCATTCCATATCAGCCAAATTGTCGGGACCAGCATAAGGGCGGCCAGGCCTGTTTCAAATGTTGCCAGAGCAGGTTTGCGCCTGGGTTTTTTGGGATTTAGCATTGTGAAGTTGTACTCAATTCAAAGGTATTCAGGGAAAAATACGCCGAAGCGTCATAAAACAATATAAGACTATGAGGTCATATGCACTTTTTGCGATACTGGTAAACCCCTTTTGTGTCTTAATATTATAAGAATAACACCGATCAGAGCCAAAAAGAAAAATGTCATTGTGGCAAAATCGTTGATCAAAAACCAACGGCTGAATTCTGGTGCCGGTCCACCTATAATATCCCCATAGCTTTGGATCATTATAAACTGGCTAATGTGACTGATTGCCATAGAAACGCCAAGACATCCGGCGTGTAATATCAGCATGATACGCGGTAATCTTGGGTTGACCCAAAAGACCAACGCCGAAAAAAATATCATCAGAAGAACTGTGAAAACAAGCCAGCTGTCCTGTGCGATCATGTTATATGTGCTGTCCAGAAACTGTGGTGTGTTTGTTATGGGAAATGGCCCCCAAGGCGCAAAAGCCAATCCAATCAGCCCTGTTACAGACGCCATAACGGCGTACCAGATAGCCGCATGCTTCTGGCGTGAGATCGAAATCAAAAGGGCAATGGTCGTTACGATCAAAAGTGCAGTTGTATGCAGAGCGATCGCCGAAACGCCGAATATCAGAGTTATTATCAGCAGCAGACTGGCCGATATTACCCCTGTCAGCCGTACCTTGGCGCTGGAAAAAAGCCACATGACTGAAACGCAGGATATCCAAAGCAGTGACCAATTTTGCCAAGGCTCTGATAAAAGACCGGGCCGCAGATTATTTTGCTGCCATAGCGCACTTATAATCGGGGACATCGTGTCTGACAAAACAACAGGCAACATATTCGCAATCATCACGAATGGAATGAACGCCAACGCGAGCCATCCGAGCCACTCCATCTTACCGTTATCGTGATTTGCCGCAACAAACGCCACAAAGGCGCTGATAACGGCAGGGCCTGCAAAAGGGGCGATCCGCATCAGGGCCGCCAAAAGCGGTTGAGTAGGCTGAATGGACTGGACTGTCAGCGCAATCGTTCCCATTCCGATCACGATTAGACATAAAAAAACAAGGCATACAGTCGGCATTATCGAACGTTTCATGCTGAACTTTAACAATCACATTTTCAAATTGCACCGTAAAAATATGCCTGCTGGCCGTGTACTGCGCGCGGGCAGGCATTGACGCGGCATGGCCCCGTGGTAAACCCGGCCCCGAAACCTAGGATAAGTCAGATGAACCTTTTTGCCAGCATACGTGATCTTGTGACAGACAGCCTGACGGTGTTGCAATCCCAGGGCGTTTTGCCTGCGGGGCTTGATTTTGCCAATGTCACGGTCGAGCCCCCGCGTGATGCGACGCATGGGGACATGGCGACGAATGCCGCGATGGTGCTGGCGAAACCCGCGCAAATGAAGCCGCGCGATATTGCTGATGCCTTGGCCGCAAAACTGACCGATGATCCACGGATTGATCTGGTTGAGGTCGCAGGCCCGGGGTTTCTTAATTTGCGGCTGGCAAATGGTGTTTGGCAGAATGTGGTTAAAACGGCCCTGACCGATCCCACTTTCGGGCAATCGCAACTGGGGCAGGGCAAACGTGTAAATGTCGAATATGTCAGCGCCAATCCTACGGGTCCCTTGCATGTGGGCCACACCCGCGGTGCGGTCTTTGGTGATGCATTGGCCAGCTTGCTGAGCTACGCAGGCTATGGCGTCACGCGGGAATATTACATCAACGACGGTGGTGCGCAGGTCGATGTACTGGCCCGGTCAGTCTATCTTCGGTATCTTGAGGCACACGGCCAACAGGTCGCCTTTGAAGACGGAACATATCCCGGTGATTATCTGATTGATGTGGGTCAAGCGCTGAAAGACAAGGTTGGCGATCAGTTCGTGGATAAAGGCGAACAATACTGGCTGGCCGAGATCCGCGAATTCGCAACCGAAAAAATGATGGACCTGATCCGAAGCGATCTTAAATCGCTTGGGGTCGAGATGGATGTTTTTTTCAGCGAAAAGGCCCTGTATGGTACCGGCCGCATTGAAGAGGCGTTGCAGGCGCTGGACGATAAGGGCCTGATTTATCAAGGTGTTCTTGAGCCGCCCAAAGGCAAAACGCCCGAAGACTGGGAACCGCGCGAACAAACATTGTTCAAATCCACAGAACATGGTGATGATGTGGATCGACCTGTCAAGAAATCCGATGGTAACTGGACCTATTTCGCGCCCGATATTGCCTATCATTACGATAAGATTGATCGTGGGTTTGATCAGTTGATCGATGTTTTTGGCGCCGATCATGGCGGTTACGTCAAACGGATGAAGGCCGCCGTTTCGGCGCTGTCCGATGGTAAAGTGTCGGTTGATATCAAGCTGTGCCAGCTGGTGAAGTTATATAAAGACGGCCAGCCCTTCAAGATGTCCAAGCGGGCAGGGACCTTTGTAACCTTGAGTGATGTGGTCGATCTGGTCGGTCCCGATGTCACACGGTTTGTGATGTTGACGCGCAAAAATGACGCGCCGCTGGATTTCGACTTTAGCAAGGTGCTGGAGCAATCCAAGGATAACCCGGTGTTTTATGTGCAATATGCACATGCGCGGGTCTGTTCGGTATTGCGCAAAGCGGTTGAAGCGGACATTGCATCAGATGACGCCACATTATCGGAGGTCGATTTTTCGAAGCTGGATCACGAAGCCGAACTGGCCGTCGCGCGGAAGATTGCCGAGTGGCCGCGTTTGGTCGAAATTGCAGCGCGTAATAACGAACCCCATCGTATTGCCTTTTATCTTTATGAATTGGCGTCAGAATTTCATGCTTTGTGGAACCGTGGTAACGATGTGCCTAGTTTGCGCTTTGTGCAAGAGGGCGACGCGGCCACAAGTCAAGCAAAAATGGCGCTTGCCCGTGCTACAGCCATTGTTATTTCCGCAGGTCTTGGTATCTTGGGTGTCGAACCAGTTCAGGAAATGCGATAATAAAATCGCAGCTTTGGCCGGTTTGAGGCAGTAATAAGAAACCGATGAGACACGTTAAGTGTCCGCGGGCAGTGAGGCAAAATGGCGGAAATGGCACCCCCAGGCCGGGGTAATGTTGGTTTTGGTGCAATTGTGAATTGGGCCGGGGCACTAATGTCGCTTGCTTTGATCGCAGGCGTAGGCGTTTGGGGCTATCAGCTGATTTCAAGGGATATGTCGGGTGTTCCCATCGTGCGGGCGCTGGAAGGACCGATGCGGGTTCAACCGGATAATCCCGGTGGATTGCCAGCGCAACATCAGGGTCTTTCTGTCAACTCTATTGCTGAAGAAAACGGTGAAAATACGCTGGTGGATCAAGTGGTCTTGGCGCCAAATCCAGTTGGTATCGGTGCCGATGATCCAGCCGGTTTTGGTCAAACCGAGACGATTGAAACAACACCCGAACCGCCACAAGCGCAACCGCAGACACTGGCAGGTACATCCCCGACAGAAGACGAATTGCGCGCGCTGGTGCAGCAAATCGCAAATCAATCAGAGCCCTTGGGCGTCGAAGGTGGTTTGGGGCGGTCCTTGCGCCCACAACTGCGCCCTGCATCCCTGCAAACGGGGCCAGTTACGGCCATCAGACCAATGGCTGCGTCTAATGTCAGGGAACTTAACGCATCTGATGTGCCTGCAGATACTGCCGTGGTCCAGCTTGGCGCATTCGACAGCCCGCAGATCGCACGCACTGAATGGCAGCGTATCGGGCAGCGGTTTAACGGATTTCTGGATGACAAATCGCGCGTCATAGAACAGGCCGAACGGGCAGGGCGCACCTTTTATCGTCTGCGCGCCATTGGCTTTGATGATCTCTCAGATGCCCGTCGGTTCTGCACGGCCCTGATTGCAGAGGGCGCAGACTGCATCCCTGTTGTCACCCGCTAAATGGCTTCTGGTGCTTATATATTCGGCTGTTCAGGCCAAAATCTGACACCAGATGAACGCGCCTTTTTCCGTGATGCCGACCCTTGGGGCTTTATCCTGTTTGCGCGCAACATAAATGCGCCGGATCAGATCCGTGGGTTGACCTTGGATCTGCGCGAAACTGTAGGGCGCGATGCCCCGATTCTGATCGATCAGGAAGGGGGTCGCGTTCAGCGACTGACGGCCCCCCGCTGGCGGAACTGGTTGCCGCCTTTGGATCATATGCAACAGGCCGGTGTTGGGCAGGCGATACAATCCATGTATTTGCGATATCGTTTGATTGCCCATGAGTTACGCACAGTTGGGATTGATGTGAATTGCGCACCAATGGCTGATGTCGCCAATGCGCAGACCCATGATTTTTTGAAAAATCGTTGTTATGGTACAGACGTATCGGATGTGGTGGATGCCGCCCGCGCTGTGGCGAATGGCCTGATGGACGGGGGCGTTCTGCCCATCGTCAAGCATATTCCGGGCCACGGTCGCGCGACATTGGACAGCCACAAAGACCTGCCCAGAGTGGATACAGATATCGGCACATTGCGCGATACGGATTTCGCGGCATTCAAAGGGCTGTCTGATCTGCCAATGGCAATGACAGCACATATTGTTTATTCTGCGATTGACCCAAATTTGCCTGCCACGACATCCCCGCAAATGATGCAACTGATCCGGGATGAGATCGGTTTTGATGGCCTGATCATGAGCGATGATGTCTCAATGGAGGCACTGTCTGGAACGATTGGCGAACGGTCAGCCGCGTCTTTGGCGGCAGGGTGTGATGTAGTTTTGCATTGCAACGGCGTCATGGACGAAATGCAGGCCGTGGTTTCAGCCAGTGGTGTGATGACAAAACCGGCAGAAAGACGTGCTGAAAACGCGCTTTCTTGCAAGAAAACCCCAGACACGATTGACATTGCGACCGTAGAGGCAGACCTTAAGGCGCTGCTGAACGGGCGTGTTTATGGTTGAAGTTGAAAGTGAAAATTCAGTTGCGGAACGGCTGGCAGCCGAAGCGCTGATCGTTGATGTCGACGGGTACGAGGGGCCGCTGGACCTCTTGCTGACCCTGTCACGCACGCAAAAGGTTGATCTGCGCAAGATCAGCGTTCTGCAATTGGCCGAACAATATCTATCCTTTATCGAACAGGCGAAAAGTCTGCGCATAGAGCTGGCGGCGGATTATCTGGTGATGGCCGCATGGCTTGCGTTTCTGAAGTCGCGCCTGCTGTTGCCCCCAGATCCCACCGAAGACGGCCCATCCGGCGAAGAACTTGCCGCACATCTGGCGTTTCAGCTGGAACGTCTGCAAGCGATGCGCGAAGCGTCTGCCCAGCTGATGGGTCGCAATCAGTTGGGGCGTGATTTCTTTGCCCGCGGTATTCCCGAAGGGGTCGAACGGGTGCGCAAGGTCACCTATTCGGCGACGTTGTTGGATCTGATGCAGGGGTATGCCCGCATTCGTACCAAGGATGAATTCCGCCCCTTTGTCATGGACCGAGACGCGGTTTTGACAATGGAACAGGCGCTGGAGCGGATGCGCGGTCTGATCGGATTTGCGGGCGACTGGACCGATTTGTCCAGCTATCTGCCCGAAGGCTGGGAAACCGATCCGCAAAAACGCAGATCCGCCACGGCCGCCACATTTGCGGCAACTTTAGAACTGGCCAAAGTCGGGTTGATCGATATCAGACAGGGCGACACGTTCTCGCCCATTCATATACGGAAAAAAACAAATGACCGAGGTTGAAGAAAGCCTCTTTGAAGCGCCGCCAATGGGCGAACAGGAACGCATGGTCGAGGCGATTTTATTTGCCACGGCCGAACCTGTCACTGTGAAAGAATTGCAAGGCCGCATGCCCCATGGGTGTGACGCGGCTGAAGCGCTGGTGCATTTGCGCAAGCGATATGAAGGGCGCGGTGTGAATGTAGTGCGTGTGGGCGATGCCTGGGCTATGCGTACCGCTGGTGATCTGGGCTTTTTGATGCAAAAAGAAACAGTTGAGACGCGCAAGTTAAGTCGCGCTGCCGTCGAAACGTTGGCGATTATTGCCTATCATCAGCCGGTTACACGGGCCGAGATCGAAGAAATTCGGGGCGTTGCCGTTAGCCGGGGTACGGTTGATCTGCTGATTGAACTGGAATGGATCCGATTTGGTCGTCGTCGGATGACGCCCGGCCGGCCTGTGACATTCGTTGTCACGCAGATGTTTCTGGATCACTTTGGCCTTGAAACGGCCCGCGATCTGCCGGGGCTGAAAGAACTGCGCGCCGCAGGCTTGCTGGAAAACCGTCCACCACCCGGTGAAATGCCAGGCCTTGGTGAAGGCGACGAAGAAGACGAGGCGACCGAAGGTCAAAGCGAATTGTTCGAAGATTAGTTGGCGGGTCGCGAACGTTTCAGGTGCCAAGCCTCAATTACGATAAAACTGACAGCAATCGCGGCTAACCCGGCACAGGCCGCAAGACCGCCAATTTCAAAGATTGGGCGAAACCCGATAGCTCCTGCAAATACGCAAAGATAAGTGACCGCTGAATTCAGCCCCATGATTGCGCCGCGCTGATCTGGATCAAGTCCGATCAATCGACCTACGGTCAGGTTCAGCGCGATATGGTTCGCCAAACCCCAACATAAAAAAGCGATCGTTAGCCCAATCAGACTGTATGACAGAACTGCGATCAATACCAATGCGGCTGTCACGCAAGCAAAGCTGTAAGGGGCCAACCCTTTATAGCCCATCCGATCAATCAGCCCATCAAAGCGTGCCGCGATGCCAAAACCAATGCCATACGCCAACACAGGGGCTGCGCCCGCAGCTGTGGTCATGCCCATGGCGCCCAGATGTGTGCCCAGAAAGCTGTACGTGCCGTAAAATGACAGCATCAGTAAAATCTGAACCATTAGTGCTGTAAAAATACCGGGCACTTTCAGGCTGGTTAAGGGCGATGTCACATGGTTTGCGATTCTGCGCGGGAAGGAAACCGTCAGCAACAGGATACTTAAAAGGGCGGCCAGCCCTGCCACGAATGCAAACACACTGCGCCAATGCAGAAGGTCGGCCAGAATGCTGCTAAGCGTGACCCCAAAGACCATCGACAGCGTCCAGCCTGTTAGAACGGTACCCATGGTGCGACCTTCTTGCCCGGGAGATGCGATGTCGGCTGCCAGACTATAGGTGGCTGGCAACGCAATGCCAGATGCAACCCCGGCCATAGTTTGTGCCGCGATCAATACCCAGAAGGCAGGGGCAATTGTGCTGAACATCGACGCCAAGGCAAACAGGATCATCGCTGCAATCAAAGACCTATCCGCGCCAAACCGATCAGCCAACGGGGCCAGCAACAATGCTGATCCTGCAGTGCCAAGACCAAAGGCGGCAGCTGCGATCATGATATCGGCTGCAGAGTTGCCAGCAAAGCTTTGCGCCACTGCCGCTGATACTGGTGATAAGACCAGTGAATTCGCGCCAATCACACCAACTGAGGCTGTCAAAAGAATAACTTGATAAGATGGCATATGCTTTCACCGAAATTTATAAGGTGATATATGCATTTATAATTATGAAATTCAGCACAACAGAGAAGTGAGGCTGTGATGAAAAATACAGATCATATTCCGCAGAATGCAGCATCTGTACGGGCCCTGGATGCAATTGACAGAAAAATATTAGGTGAGCTGGGCCGCGATGCGACGCTTAGCTTTTCCGATTTAAGCCAACGTGTGGGTCTTTCGGCCCCGGCTGTGCATGAACGTGTCAAGCGGCTTAAGGCGGCTGGAGTTATCAAAAGAACGGTCGCAATTCTGGATGGTCCCGCCCTTGGCAAGACCTTACTGGCTTTTGTGCATGTCGATACCACAGGCTGGGGAAAGACAGCCGCGTTGATGGCCTTGGCAAAGTTGCCCGAGGTCGAGGAAATTCATTCTGCCACGGGCGATACGTGTTTGATCATGAAAGTGCGCGTTGCGTCATCAGAAGCGTTAGAGGGGCTTTTGTCACAACTTTACGACGTTGATGGCGTCCGCAGCACGCGAACCTATGTTGCCCTGTCCACGCACCTTGAGCGGACCGTTCAAGCTGATATTTCTGACGAATTGGCCTTGGGCCCACATATCAAATAGCGGATGTTTTGGGACGCGTTGCGAAGCCGGTAGCTGAAAGTAAAGCTATATGGCTTTGAAATGCTTTGAAAGTTTCAGACCTTGCCCCTGATAGTTTGAAGCAATACCAGTCCCATAAAGCTGTGTTGGGACTTCTGCCATGCGCTCATAGACCAGACGGCCAACGATCTGGCCGTGTTCCAGCACAAAGGGGGCTTCGTGGCAGCGCACTTCTAAAACGCCGCGCGATCCTGTACCACCTGCACGGGCATGACCAAAGCCGGGGTCGAAAAACCCCGCATAATGTACGCGAAATTCACCGACCATGGCCAAATATGGGGCCATTTCTGCTGCGCAATCAGGGGGGATTGTCACGGCCTCGCGGCTGACAAGAATATAGAATGCGCCGGGATCCAGAATGATGCGTCCCTCGTTGGTGCGGATTGGTTCCCAGTATTCTTCGGGTTCGTAAAAGGACAGTTTATCCAGATCAATCACGCCCGTATGTGGTTTGGCACGAAAGCCTACCAGATTGCCATTTTTCGGTTTCAGATCAACCGAAAACCCCAAGCCATCGTCAATATGCGCCTCGCCAGAAACCAGTGTTTCTTCGGCATGCAGCTTGCGCAGTTCGATATCGCTTAGGACGGCCTGGCCTTTGCGAAAGCGGATCTGGTTCAGGCGCATGCCGGGGCGGACCAGAACGCTGAATGATCGGGGGCAGATTTCGGCATAAAGCGGGCCAGAATAACCTGGGGCAATACGATCAAATTCAACCCCACCATCGGTGATCGTACGGGTCAAAAGATCAAGCCTGCCGGTTGAACTTTTGGCATTTGCTACGGCCTGTACACCATTAGGCAGGGCCAGACTTTCCATCAAAGGTACTACGTAAACGGCCCCTTTTTCCAGAACAGCACCGTCCGAAAGATCAATGCGGTGCATTTCGAATTCTTCCAAACGTCTGGCGACAGTCGCGTTTTGCCCGGACAAGAAGGAAGCGCGGACACGGTACGCAACAGTCCCCAGACGCAGATCAAGGCTAGCGGGCTGCACTTGTTCGGGCAGAATAGCGGGCGTCGCCTTCAGGGCACCATCACGGATCATCCCTTCAATCATCTGACTTGGCAAAACGCCCATCTTCGACTTCCTTTTACGCAAAACGCCCGCAGGCACGGGCCAGCGGGCGGTTTGAAATGGTCGGGCTAGCAGGACTCGAACCTGCGACCTTCCGTCCCCCAGACGGACGCGCTACCAGGCTGCGCCATAGCCCGACGTTGGCGTAGTCATACTGATTTGATAGGCAGGGGCAAGGGCGTATTTGCACGAAATACCGTCTTATTGCGCTGCGTTCGCGGCCATTTTATCGCGCAAAGCCACAAGTCTGGACATCAAGGTTTCCAATTTTTCGTGTTTGGCTGAAAGAATGGCGGGATCCGTGGCGTTTAATGCAGCCAGAACATGTGTATCTGCTGGTTCTTGTGGTGCCGGATCTTCGATATCATCAAAAAAGAATGTGTTCTGAACAGGTTCACTGGTATCTGACGGGGTCAGATCCGTAGGTTTGATCGGAACAACATTATCAGCTTCAGTCTTGTCGCTGACGTTATCATCTATGAATGCATCAAAGGGCATGTCCAAAGGCGGTGCAAAGGATGCAACATGCTTGATCCCTTTGGTTTGCAACAATTTCTTGACGCTGTTGATCGTCAGCCCGTCCTGGTGCAGCAGCTTTTTGATACCACCCAGCAACATCATATCTGACGGGCGATAATACCTGCGCCCGCCGGCACGCTTGACCGGCTTTACCTGTGTGAATTTGCTTTCCCAAAAGCGCAAAACATGGGGCGGTGTCTCAAGCCAGTCCGACACTTCGGAAATCGTACGAAAGGCATCACGCGCCTTTTCCATCGGATTAGCCTTTGTTGCCAGCGGCCACACGATCTTTCATCAGATGCGAAGGTCGAAATGTCAGAACGCGGCGGGGATGGATCGGAACCTCTTCGCCGGTTTTTGGATTGCGGCCAACGCGGGCTGCTTTTTCGCGAACAGAAAATGTTCCAAAAGATGATATTTTGACGCTTTCGCCTTTGACCAAAGCGTCTGACATATGCGCCAGAACGCTTTCGACCAACTGGGCACTTTCATTGCGCGACAGGCCTACCTCGCGGAACACAGCTTCGCTTAAATCCATACGGGTCAGTGTCTTGTCGGCCATTGTGACGCTCCTTGATTTGAAGGGACTTTAGGCGATCCGCAATTTCCGAGTCAATATCAAGGACTTGGCTGGCAGAGTTATGCTTACCAGCGCAAGACGACTGCGCCCCAAGCCAGACCACCGCCAATTGCTTCTGTTACGATCAAATCACCCTGTTTAATCTGGCCGCGCTGCTTTCCGACAGACAGCGCAAGCGGGATGGATGCTGCAGATGTATTGCCATGATCCTGAACGGTTAAAATAACCTTATCCAAGGATAGGTTCATCTTTTGTGCTGTAGCTTTGATGATTCGCAAGTTGGCCTGATGGGGCACAATCCAGTCGATATCCTTGGCTTCGACCCCAGCACTTGCCATTGCGGTCTCGGCCGTTTCGGCAAGTTTTTCAACGGCGTGGCGAAAGACTTCCTTGCCCTGCATCCGCAGATAGCCCGTTGATTGCAACGATATTCCGCCATCGACATAAAGAAGATCGCGATATTGCCCGTCAGAGTTCAGATCACTGGCCAGAATGCCGCGATCAGCGGGGGTGCCGTCACTGTCTTCGGCGCTAAGCAGAACGGCACCGGCCCCGTCGCCAAACAAAACGCAAGTGCCACGATCGGACCAATCCATGATTTTGCTGAATGTTTCGGATCCGATCACCAAGACCTGCTTGGCTTGACCCGAAACGATCAACGCATTGGCGTTGGCCAGGGCATAGGCAAAGCCAGCACAGACTGCCTGAATGTCAAAAGCAAAGCCATGGCGCATACCAAGGGCATTTTGAACCATGGTGGCAGCAGACGGAAATGTCAGATCAGGGGTCGACGTGGCCAGAACAATGGCATCCACCGTATCGGCTGTCAGTCCTGCATCATTCAACGCAGCTTGTGCAGCTAACGTTGCCATCTTTGACGTTGTTTCATCGTCTGATGCAAAATGACGTCGCTCAATACCGGATCGCGACTTGATCCATTCATCAGTCGTATCAAGCTTTTCTTCGAACTCGGAATTGGGAACCACGCGTTCGGGCAGGTAGTGACCTACACCCTTCACAACGGCACGTATCATTCATTTTTGCCTTTTTGACCGCTCTCGGTGTCATCTTGGGCCAGCTCGGTTGCCGATGCAACCCGTGCCGCCAGACGTTCGGTAAACCCAGACTGCGCAAGGCGGAACGCAAGGTGAACAGCCGATGCTACGCCAAGTGAATCTGATGATCCGTGTGATTTCACGACTGTGCCGTTCAGACCCAAAAACACCCCACCATTCACTCGGCGTGGATCAATGCGTTTCTTCAGTCTTTGCAAGGATGTCAGCGCCAAAAGGGCTGCAATGCGCGATAGCGGTGAATATTGAAACGCCTCTTTCAGCAACATTCGAATGGTACTTGCAGTGCCTTCACCCGTTTTCAGCGCGATATTGCCGGTAAAGCCATCAGTCACAATCACGTCAACGCGGTCAGATGGAATATCACCACCTTCGACAAAACCAACAAAGTCGAAATCTGCCCGTGGGGCAGCCCGCGCAATCATTTCATGCGCGACTTTTAATTCGGCACGGCCTTTGTTTTCTTCGGTGCCAACATTCAACAGGCCAATGCGGGGGCGCTGCAAATCTAGGCCGTTTCTGGCATATGAAGCACCCATAAGAGCATACTGCATCAAATCATCTTCGTCAGCGCGTACATCTGCACCAACATCCAGCATGATATTGAAACCGCCGGGATTGATTGAGGGCCACAAGCAAGCAATTGCAGGGCGATTGATGCCTTCGATCTTACGCAACCGAATCATAGAAATGGCCATCAGCGCGCCGGTGTTGCCGCAAGACACACAGGCCTGGGCATCGCCATTTCGAACAGCTTCAACGGCGGACCACATGGATGTGTCTTTGCCGTGCCGCATCACCTGCGACGGCTTATCCTGCATCGTCACGACACCTTTGGCGTCCCGAATCTCGCATCGGTTTTCCAACTGCTTTTTCTTGACCAAGGGGCGCAACTCATCCTCGGGGCCATGCAGAATGTAACCGATATCGGGGTTTTTGCTTGCAGAAATGGCAAGACCCGCAACAACCGTCGCAGGCCCCATATCGCCGCCCATAGCGTCAACCGAAATCGTGACGCGCCCGGATGCGCGCTTAGCCTCTGAGATATCCTCGTTTGGCATGGCGCCCTTTATGATCTAGGCCGCGTCGTCTTCGTCAAGATCGATTTCATCGACCATTGCGATAACTTCACGATCATCATAATGGCCGCATGCGGCGCAGATATGATGGGGGCGTTTCAGTTCGCCACAGTTTGCGCATTCATTCGGGTTTGCGGCAACAAGTGAGTCGTGTGAGCGACGGTTGTTACGACGCGATTTCGAAATCTTATTCTGAGGGACAGCCATGTCTCAACCTCGGGGTTATATCAGGGCATGTGCCCATCAGTGTCGTTTCGGGATTGATGCGGGCGATAAATGATATCGCTCTGCCTGTCTACCCCGGTGAATCCAAGAAGCGTCTAAATACTGTGATTCAGGCGCGGCGCAAGTGTTTTATGCCGAACCATCGCTATCTTTGTTAAGTTTGTCACGTAAGGACGCCAATCCGGCAAAGGGGCGGGCGTCATCATCGGTCATCGCTTTTTCACCAGGCTTGGTAAATGCAGCCTGTGTCAGGGCTGCGTCATCGGCCTTTGGATAAAGCGGTAAAGCCAATGCCAGCGCTTCAATCAGGATGTCGTCAAGGTTTAGCGTTGCTGGTAATGCTTCGACCGTATCATCAGTATTCATTTCTATTTCAGACCCTTCCGATATTTCTGGCAATTCGCGCAGATATAGCCGCGATATGTCTTCTTCAATGCGTGTGGTCACCGGAGCCAAGGTTACAACACAAGGCTGCACCACTGTTGCGCCAAGGTGTGCGGTCAGTTCCCAATCGCGCTGGCCTATGGGCGCCACGACGCCTTTGAACCGAACCTTACGTAAGGCCGACAGTTCAAGCTGATCCGTAATCTGATCCAGCTGTGCTGCTTCAGGTTGAATATCAAATTGTGTTGGCTTCTTTTGGGGCAGGTCCGCCACCCGAAGCACGTTTTTTTGAATAGCCATTGATGCGTTTCCATTCTTGAACAGACCTCTGAGCTTCTATAAGCCTCTGGCATACAAACGCCAAGGCACGAGGATTAGATGCAGGCATTCATTAAATTATTTATCAGTCTTGCCCTTGTTGCCAGTCTTTCGGCCTGTGTTGCCACCTATCGCAATCATGGATATGCGCCGTCAGATGATGAATTAGACGATATCATTGTCGGTCTTGATACCCGTGACAGTGTGATTGAATCGGTTGGAATGCCGTCAGCCGAAGGTGTTTTAAACGACAGCGGCGTCTTTTACCTGCAAAGTCGCTGGCGCCATTATGCCTATCAGGCGCCGCGTGCAGTGGATCGTCAGCTAGTTGTCGTGCGCTTTGACCAGGATGACGTGGTCAGCAATGTTGAACGGTTCACCTTGCAGGATGGCCAAGTTGTTCCACTGTCCCGCCGTGTGACAGACAGTAATATCGAAGGCATCACATTCCTGCGTCAGCTGCTTGGAAATTTTGGAAATTTCAATCCTGGCGATTTTTTCGGCGGAAGCGACACACCAGAACCCTAGGATTTATGGCGGTCCAATTTGAAGAATGTTTGGGCCGCACATAGCGAACTAAACGTCAGAATGCTTAGTTTTTGCTTAAGGTGCAGCAGTGTTCCTGGGTCGCAGATACAAATAGCAAATCCGGTAAAGTTCGAGCAGAACCAACGGCGCAAAGTGAACAAGCACCGGGCCGAGCCTGTTCCAATTATGCAATGCAGCCCCGTGTATCAACGTTAAAAGAGCGGCCGCATATGTGCTGCGTTGCAACATTTTCCAAAACCGCCCCATGCGGCGCAAGAAATAATCCATCGAGGTCACAGCAAGTGGAATAAATATCACAACGGCAAGCCAACCAGTCCAGATATATAGCTTTGGCAAATCGGCAACCATGCGCGCCGCAGTTTCTTCATCAATAAGGTAAAAAACGGTGTGCATAGCGGCATAGCCAAATGCCGCGACCCCAAAATAGCGACGGTTTTTCTTAAGCCATTGTGGCCCACGCCACCCACGCAACAGCAAAACCAGTGGGGATGCCAAAATCGCGATAATCATGAAACGGGCAGAAAACTCTCCGGTTGGATGCAATAATTGATGCACGATTTTAGGGCCATCAGCGGTCGCAAGGACGATAGTAAATCCAAGGGCAGGGAGGGATAGCAGACCCACAGCCAATAGGGAGAAAACCGAGACACGGGCGATACCTTTCTGTCTTTGAGGCGTATTAGATATGGTCACTGTGCTATAACGAGCCAATTGGTATTTTCCGGCACGCTTGCAGTTGCTGCTTTCATTTTGCGGCTGTTGACAGCGCACCTGCGAGTGTGCCGATGAATTCTTCCATCGTGGTTTCGCCCATGTCGACGGCTTTCGCACCGCCACCGGCGACCACCGTGACATCTTCGATGCCGATGGTGTTCAGGACCAGTTCCAAGTATTTCTGTGCGATGTTACGGTGTGCTATGGGAGAGCCCTTTGTATAAACGCCGCCTGAGGCAATCAGTACCGTTGCTTTTTTATCCGTCACCAGACCAGAGCCATCCATGCCAAGCGTCTTGCCCTTGCGTACAATATGATCCACCCAGGCTTTCAAGGATGCAGGGACATTGTAATTGTAGACCGGCGTAGCGATGACGATCTCATCTGCGTCCAAAAGCTCGGCCACCAATGCATCAGACAGCGCAAGCGCTTGCTTCATCTCAGGTGTATGCTGATCGGGTGGTGTAAAATAGGCGTGCAACCAAGGCGCAGATACGAACTCTAAAGCCGTTTCTGCCAGATCACGTTGCAAGACTTCGCCACCAGCATGGGCGGTCTTCCATTCAGAGATAAATTTTTCTGTCATATTGCGCGAGATGGACCCGTTTCCGCGGGGACTGGTTTCTACGACGAGTAGTTTAGACATATGTTGGCTCCTAGATGCTTTAAAACAAAGCCGCGCATGTGAGGCGCCGCATTTATCGCCACCATTGCGAAAAAAACCTTTTATAAAACCGATGAAATAGTGATAAAGAGCATCATGCAGGATGATGATCTATGATCGGCAAACTCACACTTGATCAACTGCGCGTCTTGGTCGCGGTCGCAGACACCGGCAGCTTTACCGCCGCCAGCCGCGCAGTGGGCCGGGCACAATCTGCAATCAGTCAGATGATAGCAGCGTTGGAAAATTCGCAAGGCGTGCAGCTTTTTGACAGGACTGGCTACCGGCCCGTGCTGACAGAGGCCGGACGAGTTCTTGTTTCGCAAGCGCGTACGACTCTTTCCAATGCCAAACGCTTTGAAGCCATGGCCGAACATATGCGCAGCGGTGTCGAGGCAGAGTTGACCCTTGCAATCGATCCGCTCGTTCCAAGCGATCCTTTCATGCGCGGTCTTCGCGATCTGAATGAAAGATATCCTGACCTTTCAATCTCTTTTTCTACCGAAGGTTTAGGCGGATCACTGCGGCGCTTGCGGGATAGAACGGCGGCGCTTGGAATATGCATACTCTTGCCGACTGTTCCGGACGATGTTGTTGCTTATCCGTTGATGCAGGTTGCAATGAAGCCGGTCGTCTCGGTCAATCATCCACTTGCACAACACAAGAGATCCCTACAGCGCAGCGATCTTGAACCCCACATTCAGTTGGTTCTGTCCGATCCTGTCGACCCTGGTGGACCAAATTATGGTTTGACCAGCACACGCATCTGGCGATTTTCCGATTTGAACCGCAGGCTTGATTTTCTTCTTGGCGGGTTCGGTTGGTGCCGTATGCCCGACCACCTTATCGCCAAAGCCCTTTCAGAAGGGCGGCTCGTTTTGCTCGACATTGAAGACGACAATGCTCCACAACAAGGACCACCGATCTATGCAGCACATATGCGTGACAAAACGATTGGCCCTGCTGCACGCTGGTTTCTAGATGCGATGCGGGAATTTATGATGATCGACTAACATGTGCCGGACTTTCACGAGCTGTTAAACGGAACTGCGCTGATCGTGCCCCAACGGCAAAATCCAAGTTAGCATCCATATTGTTTGGCGCCATTCCTGTATCGGACCGCGTCCAGTGTAAAAGACTATTCGCGTTTGCCTTGGACAATTCGATCCAAAATCATGGCACAGAAAAGAATGGCAAAGCCGGCAAGTATACCTTGACCTACGGATGCATATTGAAGTGCCTCAAGCACATCCTCGCCCAGGCCCTTTGCCCCAATCAATGATGCAACAACGACCATCGCAAGGCTTAGCATGATCGTCTGGTTTATACCCGCCAAGATAGAGGGAGCAGCCAGGGGCAAGTCAACTTTGGTCAACAAGAACCATTTGGACGCCCCATAAGCAATGGCCGCCTCGCGGATAGTGTCCGGAACACCGCGCAGGCCCAGCACCGTCAGGCGGACGACTGGGGTGCCACCAAAGATCATCGTGGTGACGACCGCAGCAGGTTTACCGGTCCCGAAGAATGCGATCACAGGGATCATGAACACAAAGGCTGGCATCGTTTGCATGAAGTCCATGATTGGGCGCACGACGGCGTAAAAGCGTGGGCGTCGCGCGCAGAACAGACCCACCGGGATACCAATCGCGATGGAAATACAAGCCGCTGTCCCCAGCAAGGCCAACGTTGTCATTGCTTTTTCCCAAAATCCCAGAAAGCCCATATAGGCCAAAAATGCGCCGGAAAAGATCGCCGCACGTTTCCCTGCAGACAGCCAGGTCAGAAGAATAATGAAACTACCGATCACGGGCCATGGTGTATCAACAAACAAAACCTCTAACGCATCCAGAACAGAGCGGATGCCGAATGTGATCACCTGGAAAAACCATTCACCAGACTCGATTACCACTGCGAAAAATGCTTCGACACGATCAATCGCATCAAGACGAATATCAGGGCTGGTCGGAAAGTCGGTCAGCCATGTGATCACGCCCGGGAAGGCGTAATGAATAACGGTGGCTCCGATCACCAGAACACTGAACGTCGCGGCGATTGCAGTTCTGAAAGGATTAAGCCCCGCGCTGACAGAGCGGTCTGAAAGCCATTCCGAATACCGTTTTTCCAGGGCGCTATTGGCGATTGCACCTGCGCAAATTTTGATAATGATAAGCGATATAAGACCAGTCAGGGTGACCCAAATGGCACCTGCTTCCAGCTGCACGATCTCAGCTTCGATGTCTGTCAACGCACCTTCAAGCGATGTAATCGTACGCTCGAATACGGCCACGTTGTCGGCGTTATTCTCTATCGCGGCGGCAAGTTGTTCACGGCGAAAGGCCAGCGTGCCTTCGATCTGTGCGATCCTGTCGCGCGCACTGGCGCCAAGATCCCCGAACAGTCCGCGGCCCAGTTGGATATAGGCGAATGCCTCAAGAATAACGAAGGTCAGCGCCCAGTTCCAAAGCCCGCGCATGCCGAACCAAATGGGACCAAGCAGGGCAGCAACCCAATTAAAGGTCCACGTGAATGTTGCGCTTGCGCCGATTTTCTGGAACTGGTTGCGGTAATAATTGTGGCTTGTTGTGACGAAATCAGACAACAGCTCATCTTTGGTTTTATCGGTCATAGCTCAAGACGTCTCCGTTCCTTCGATGACCGTGCGCAGCAGGTCAGATCGGGTAATGACACCAACAGGCGCGCCGTTTGCATCGACGATTGCTGCAGGTTGGTCAGAGGTGATGGCGGCATCAATCAATTCACCCAAGTGGGCATCCTGAGTGAATGTCTGTGCATCTGCGGACAGTGTGCCATGGACGCTTTCAAACGCGGCCAGATCCTGCATTACGGCGTGGGCACGCACGACCTTTAGTCGCGAAATACCTGCAACAAAGTCCGAAACATAGTCATCAACAGGGTTCATCACGATATCTTCGGGTGTGCCGGTCTGGATCACCATACCATCGCGCATAATTGCGATGCGGTCGCCGATGCGGACAGCTTCGTCCAGATCGTGGGTAATAAACACCGTTGTTTTGTTCATATTGGCGGCGAGCCCCATAAATTCGCCCTGCAATTGACGACGGATCAGGGGATCAAGTGCTGAAAACGGTTCATCCATCAACAAGACTTCTGGATCAGCGGCCAAAGCACGGGCAAGGCCCACACGTTGCTGCATACCGCCTGAAAGCTCGTGCGCAAATTTATTACCCCAGCCTGTCAGATCGACCATTTCAATGGTCCGCTCAGCCACTTCCATGCGTTGGTTTTTCGCGACGCCGCGAATTTCCAACGGCAGGGCCACATTGTCCAATACAGACCGATGCGGCATAAGCGCAAAATTTTGGAAGACCATCGCGATATGTTCGTTGCGGTATCGGCGCAATTCATCCGGAGCCATCGCCATGATATTCTGTCCGTTGACGGTGATGGTCCCAGAGGTCGGTTCCAACAAACGGTTTATATGGCGTACCAGCGTCGATTTGCCGGACCCAGACAGTCCCATGACACAAAAAATCTCGCCAGGTTTGATATGCATCGTGGCATCGGCAACACCCACGACGCAGTTATATTTTTCCAACACCTGCTTTTTGGTGATTGCGGTGGCGCGAACATCTGCAATCGCCTCTGTGGCGCGGGCGCCAAAGATTTTCCAGACGTTTGATATTTCGATTGCGAATTCTTGCGACACGGATCAGATCCCCTTGGCAGACAGGGTACCGCCCCAAAGGTGCGGTACCAGTTGTTCAAATCGGATTAAAGACCAAGCCAGCTGTCGACACGGTCAGAGTTGGCAGCAACCCAGTCGCGGGCCACATCCGCAGGGTCTTTGCCGCCCTCAATTTGAAATGCAAAGTCCGACACTGTTTCGCCATCAAGTTGGATATTTGCCAGCAAGTCGGCAATCGCCGGTGATCGCTCTGACAAGGTGCTTGAGTAAGCAATCTGGACATTCTTAAGTGCATCTTCGGTCATGACCTTTGAATTTTCAAACCAGTCAGGATCATCAGAGGGTTGGATCGCAATGTATTGTTCAGGATCGAAAGGGGGCTCGGACAAGCGGACAATATCGTGCTGGAACCAAATCGCATGCGGAGAATAACAATAAAATGCATAACCCATCTCTTTGCGGATACTGTCACCTACGGTTGCCGTCATGACAGCCTGATCTGCGCGGATCGGTTCCATGAATGGCATCAAGCCATAATCACGGACCTTAACTTCGTTCACATTTGCAGAGGCCCAGCCAGGTGCGCCGATCCAGATTTCGCCTTTGCCATTGCCGTCGCTGTCCATCAGCGCGGCAATCTCTGGACGGGCCAAATCAAAGATCGAGGTCACATTATTTGCTTCAGAAAACGCACGACTGACACAAAAGCTCTGCTTTCCTTCATAGGAGTTGTCAGACAGGATAACGGTTCCTTCTTCTTCGACATATTTATCGGTAAAGCTTTGTTGGTTGGGCAACCAAACGTCCGGATGCACGTCAATATCGCCATTGCCTTGGCCCATCGCCTGAAAGATGCTGGCGTTATTGCCGGGGACCAGTTCTGCCTGACCGCCCATACGGGTTTCGACGATTTCAGCGATCAGATGCGCGATGGCCTGTGCACCAGTCCATGCGGGCGCGCCAATCTTAACCTCTTCGGCAGAAGCTGCACCAGTCAATGACATGGCGAAGACTGTTGAGAATAGTAATTTTTTCATTTTTTCTCTCCACTGTTGATGAACGCGCCGCCGGTTGGCGCAATCTGTTTTCAGACATTTTCCGGCAGAAATTCCTTGATCATTGCGTTGAAGATTTCGGGTTTTTCCATGTGGGCATTGTGGCCGCAGCCAGGCAAAACGCCCAAACTGCTGCCTTTGATACCACGCCACAAAGCTTCGGGTTGGGACCAGCCATAAGACCGGTCACGGTCACCCCAGAGTATCAGTGTCGGTTGGGTGATCTGGTCAAGGGCGGCACGCCCATCCCACCCTTCCATGGCTGTTAGACCCGCCAATGCGGTATCCACACTGACGTTTTCGCCCATCATGGCACATATGGGAAAACCTTGGGCGGCTTTTCCTTCGGTGAACCACGTCGCCGCGATCCGGTGCGCAGTTGCCGCGGCCCCATCATTGCGCACGCGATCCTTTGAGGTATCAATGGTTTCAAATCGGTTGGGCATTACGCCCTGCGGGCCAGTGCCATAGCACACCAGCCGGTCAATCCGCACAGGCGCCATTGCGGCCATTTGCTGGGCGATCATGCCGCCCATGGAATGCCCGACCAGATGAAAACGGCCGATCCCAAGACGATCAAGAAAGGTTAAAATCTGATCGGCATAGCCTTCAATCGTATCCAAAGAAAGCTGATCCGTATTGCCGCCATAGCCAGACAATTCTGGTACGATGACGTCGAACGTATCGCTAAACGACACTAACTGTTGTTCCCAAAGGGCCGCCCCACCCAAGAACCCATGCACGAACACCAACGGAAATCCGTGCCCTTTGCGCAAGTAAGTGAGGCCGTTCTCGGCCGAAAGGGGTGTGCTGATGTTCATACAGCACCGCCTGAGTGAATAAAGACGATGTTTATTTCGCAGTTCAGAATGCTTTTCTTAATCAACTTTATCGTGCCCGACATATCTTTGTCGGAATAGACGGGATCAGGGAAAATCGACTTTTCAAGCCCAAGCAGTGGAATCGCGTCGACTTTGCTGTTCGTGGTTTGCCCATAGTCAGAAACTAAGTCATCGGCATATGCCAAGGTTATGCTTTTGGATGTTTCATCCCGTTCGCCGATCATTTGGGCGGTAATTGCTGCAAGTTTATGCATATTGGCGATCTGTTACGTACATTTTGCAAACTGGATGCACGGGTATCGGGCTTGATGCATATGAGGTGTCTCCAATAGTAATAATCTAGCGGCTTGACCTGCATCATCAGCGTAGTCACGAAAGGTGCAACGTGGCCAATTCAAACTATTCATCGGGTTATTCTGAATTTGCATAACCTTTGTGCTGCGCGTAGGTTCGCATGAAAAAGGCAGAATGCGATGGATCTGAATTGGCTGCAGGATTTTGTTTGTCTTGGACGTACGCTTAGCTTCACTCGTGCCGCAGAAGAGCGGAATATAACGCAATCGGCGTTCAGTCGCCGTGTCAAATCGCTTGAAAACTGGATCGGCGTCGCGTTGATAGATCGCGCAACATTTCCAGTTCAACTCTCACCCGCAGGACGACAGTTCTTGCCGGTTGCCAAGGCCATCATTGCAGAGTTGCTGGACGCACGCCAAGCGATCCGCGAACAAGACCAAGGCGATAAATCATTCCAGCGCTTCGCAGTACTTCATACGATTTCTGTTAACTATCTAACGGCGCGACTGGAAGAGCTGGAAGCAAAGATCGATACCCTCAGGGCGCGTGTTATTTCCGATAGCCTAAGTACATGTTGTCAACTTTTGGCAGAAGGGGGCTGTGACTTTCTGTTGTGTTATCGTCACCCTGATGTGCCACTTGTCTTGGATGAAAGTCAGTTTTCCTGCTGTGATCTAGGGACTGAATGGATGATACCGGTTGGCCAGACACAGGCGATGACAACCCATGGATGGCGATTGCCTGGCCGCGCGAGTGAACCCGTGCCTTATCTGGCATACGAACGATCTTCGTTTCTGGGCGCAGTTGTCGATCAAACGATCAGCAGGCAAAATCTGCATCTAAACGTCCGTTATGTGGATGGGCTGGTCGAGGCGATCAAACGCAGGGTTTTGAACGGCAGTGGCGTTGGCTGGCTGCCCTTTTCTGCCATCAAGGAAGAGTTGGCAGCCGGTCAAGTCCAAGAAATCGGCGCCGCAGCACTAAAGGCGCAAATGACGCTTTCGGTTTTCTGCTCGCCCTCACGACTAGATGACAATGGCAAAGAGGTTTGGGAACAATTCGTAACGTCGGAGGCGGAAAAAACTGAGCAAGGTTGTTAATTCATAATTACGTCCGAATGACGGTTTCAGTGACGTATTTCAATGAACACAGTCCTATGACCTTGGACAGATCGGACACTGCAATATATTGTTGCCAGACACACGCCAAAAAAAGGAACAGCTCAGCCGTGACACCCTTTGGCCCTGCGCTTTGGCTTTTTGATGGTCCTGCGGTCACAGGTGCAGCGGGCTTTCAATTTCCCACCCGCATGGCCGTAATTCGCCTGCCCGGTGACGGCGGGTTATGGATTTGGTCCCCTGTCGCTTTGACTCAAGATGTTCGCGTCGCCATTGATGCCCTTGGTCCTGTTCATCATCTGGTTGCCCCCAATAATTTGCACCATATGTTTCTTGCACAATGGGCCGCTGCCTATCCAGATGCACGAGTTCACGCCGCGCCCGGTCTGACACAACAAATCACAGGAACCGCAATTCATTCGACGATGGGTGACGACTCTGACCCCGCTTGGGCCGGGGCGGTGGATCAGGTGGCGGTACGGGGAAATCGGATCACGACCGAGGTGGTGTTCTTCCACCAGGAATCTGCCACTGTGCTTGTGACGGACCTGGTGCAGCAGATCCCACAAGGCTGGTATCGTGGGTGGCGCGCTGTGGTCGCCCGACTTGACCTGATGACGGCCCCCGTACCGTCCGTGCCTCGCAAGTTTCGTATTGCAACGATAGACAAAGCCAGCGCGCGAGATGACGTCAAGCGCATCTTGGAATGGCCTGCTCGCCGCCTCGTTATGGCGCATGGCACCCCTATGCAGTCAGGTGCAAAAGAGGCGTTGCAGCAAGCGTTCAACTGGCTAATGCGCTAAGGCTATGCCCTAACTAACGCGCAGCACATTAGCAAAGCTGGCATTCCGCCACAGAGCATGACGAACAGCAGCCCCGGACCTGATCCAGGGCCTTTGGGGATTTTTAGCTAAGCTGACCGTCAGTCGTCAAAACCAACTTCCCACTCAGATAACTGTGCAGCACATCTGGCAGTACCACGGATCCATCGGTCTGTTGGCCATTTTCCAGCACTGCAATCAGCGCGCGGCCCACGGCCAAGCCTGACCCGTTCAGTGTATGAACGAACTGTGGCTTGCCACCATCTGAGGGCTTATATCGCGCATTCATGCGGCGGGCCTGAAAATCGCCGCAGGTCGAAACAGAACTGATTTCGCGGTATTGCCCCTGACCGGGCAGCCAGACTTCGATGTCATACGTCCGCTTGGCACCAAAACCGATATCACCAGTGCATAAGTTCACCGTGCGATAGGCCAGCCCGAGCTTTTCCAGAATACCTTCGGCGCAACGTGTCATGCGTTTTTGTTCGTTTTCAGACTGATCAGGGTGCACAATGCTGACCATTTCAACCTTTTCAAATTGATGCTGGCGTAACATACCGGCAGTATCGCGACCGGCACTTCCGGCCTCAGAGCGGAAGCATTGTGTGTGGGCGACATAGCGGCGGGGCAGATAGTCTTCGTCGACCGTAAGACCGTTGACGATATTGGTCAGGGTGACCTCGGCCGTGGGGACCAGCCACCAGCCGTTTGTCGTCTGATAGCTGTCTTCACCAAATTTCGGCAGTTGTCCTGTGCCCAACATCATATCTTCGCGTACCAAGATGGGTGTCCATGTTTCGGTCAAACCGTTTTCATCAACATGCGTGTCCAGCATGAATTGCGCCAGCGCCCGGTGGATACGGGCCACGGCGCCGGACAACACCACAAACCGGCTGCCTGATAGTTTTGCGGCGGTTTCGAAATCCATGCCTGGGATCACGCCAGGCAGCTCATAATGCTCTTTCGCGGGGAAATCCAAGACGCGCGGGTCGCCATGACGATTGATTTCAACATTGTCGCTTTCATCTGCGCCATCGGGCACATCATCGTAAATTACGTTGGGCAGGCCCATCAGCAGATCGCTCAGGCGGGCGTCTTCAGCCTTGGCTTCGTCATTCAGGCGAGCCACGGTATCTTTCTTTTCGGCCACAAGCGTACGCAGACGTTCGAATTCGGCGTTATCGCCACGTGCTTTGGCAGCGCCCACGTCTTTGGATGCGGCGTTCTGGGCGGCCTTGGCTTCTTCGGCGGCTTGAATTTTGATGCGGCGTGCTTCGTCAAGGGCCAGAATGGATGATGACTGCGGTTCCAACCCACGGCGTGTCATTGCCGCATCAAAAGCGACTGGATTTTCGCGGATTGCGCGTATGTCGTGCATTTATCTGGCTCCTTTGTTTGATTGTCAGCCCGAAACCCCCATATGCCGCAGAGCCGCGGGGTTGAAAACCTTGAAATTGACCTTTGCTGCCCATTGTGCTTTGCGTCGCGCAGACGTATCTTGCGCCGAATTTTCGCGGGGGACAGGCCCCGCCAACATAAAGAGGATGCCCATGGAAGGCAGTGCTATCGCCCAATTCGCCCCGTTAATTCTGATTTTTGCGATCATGTATTTTCTGCTGATCCGCCCACAGCAAAAGAAAGTGAAAGAACATCAGGCGATGGTCGCGGCTTTGCGGCGCGGTGATCAGGTGGTCACCCAAGGTGGTCTGATCGGTAAGGTGACCAAGGTCAAAGATGAAAATGAGGTTGAAGTTGAACTGGCCGATGGTGTCCGTGTTCGTGTGGTTCAATCGACAATTGCGCAGGTCTTGAACAAGACTGAACCTGCAGCTTGATCCGGTCCATCAAGGAAAGCGCGTATGTTACAAATTGATGCCTGGAAACGGGTCATGATCCTGATGACCGTGGCGGTGGGTCTTTTGCTGGCGATGCCGAATGCGTTTTATACGCGTGTTGAGATGCACAATGACGCGCAGATTGCGATGGAACGAACAGGTGTCTCGACGCCGGAATTAGAACAACAGGCGGCACTGTGGCCGTCTTATCTGCCGTCGTCCTTGGTCAATCTGGGGCTTGATCTGCGCGGTGGTGCGCATCTGCTAGCCGAAGTTCAGGTGAATCAGGTGCTGGATGCACGAATGGTGTCGTTCTGGCCCGAGGTGCGCGATGCTTTGCGGGCAACAGGGACGATTGGCAGTATTGAGCGGTTGGGTGTTGAGAACGGTGAAATGCGCATTCGTTTGAATGACAACCCCGATCGCATGGAAGAAGCGATCGGGGTTGTGCGTGGTTTGTCGCGGCAAACTATATCGCTAACGGGTGTACCAGTCAGTGACATTGATGTACGCAGCGAAGGGGCAATCTTGATTATCTCGGTCAGTGAGGCCGAGAGGACAGCATCCAGCGAACGCACCATGGCACAAAGCCGTGAGATCATCGAGCGACGTATCAACGAGGTTGGTACGCGTGAGCCGAACATCCAACGACAGGGCGATGATCGCATTTTGATACAGGTACCAGGGATCGGGTCGGCTCAAGAGCTGAAAGATCTTATCGGCACAACCGCAAAACTGACGTTCAATCACGTCGTAAGCTCTACCAGCGATCCGAACGCGCGGGCCCGGATCGGGCAGATCGTGCTGCCGTCTTTGGATCAGCCAGGCACATTTTATATTTTGCGCGAAAGTCCCGTTGTCACTGGCGAAGATCTGGTCGATTCTCAACCATCTTTTGATCAAAACGGTCAAGCTGCGGTCAGCTTTCGCTTCAACGCATCGGGCGGTGCGAAGTTTGGGCAGTATACAGCTGAAAACGTCGGACTGCCGTTTGCGATTGTCTTGGATGGCGAGGTAATCAGCGCGCCACGGATCAATGATGCGATCTTGGGTGGATCGGGAATTATTACCGGTAATTTTACCGTCGAGGAAAGCGTACAGCTTGCGGTTTTGCTGCGCGCGGGTGCTTTGCCTGCTGAGCTGACCTGGCTTGAAGAACGCACAGTTGGTCCCGATTTGGGCCAGGATAGTATCGATGCGGGCCGCATTGCTTGTATTGTGGCGTTTATCGCAGTGCTGGTCTTTATGTTCCTAAGCTACGGCACCTTTGGGATGTTTGCCAATATCGCGCTAATCATCAATGTGGGGCTGATCTTTGGTCTATTGTCTCTGATCGGGGCGACGCTGACCTTGCCTGGGATCGCGGGGATCGTGCTGACTATCGGGATGGCGGTGGATGCCAACGTGCTTATATTTGAGCGGATCAAAGAAGAACTGAAATCAGCCAAAGGTCCGGCCCGTGCGATTGAGCTGGGTTATGAAAAAGCGCTAAGCGCCATTCTTGACGCCAATGTCACCACCTTCATTACGGCGCTGATCCTGTTTGTCATGGGGTCCGGCCCGGTGCGGGGATTTGCGATTACACTTGGTCTGGGGATCATCACCTCGGTCTTTACGGCGATTTATGTCACGCGGTTGTTCGTTGTGATGTGGTTCGAATTCCGCCGTCCCAAAACGATTGAGGTATAGCGCATGCGCTTAAGACTGGTTCCACAGGAAACAAATCTGGATTTCTTTGGCCGCTGGAAGCTGTGGTTGGGGATATCTGCGGTGCTGGTAGTGGTGGCTTTCGGGTCGTTTCTGCTGCAGGGCTTGAATTTCGGCATTGATTTTCGTGGTGGCACGACCATCCGCACGGTGGCGGAAGACCCTATTGATATCGGTGTGTACCGCGATGCAGTCACGCCGCTTGGGTTGGGTGATGTGTCGATTACCGAAGTGTTTGACCCGCAGTTCGCGGCAAATGAAAACGTCGCCATGGTCAACATTCAAGCGCAAGAGGGGCAAGAGGCCGCAACGGGTGATATGGTCATTGCTGTGACTGAAGCGTTGGTGGCGATTGATCCGACGCTTCGCGTACAGGCAGTTGAATCCGTGGGGCCATCTGTGTCCGGCGAATTAATCTGGACAGCGGCTTTGGCCATCGTTTTGGCGATTGGGGCTGTTTTGATCTATATCTGGTTACGGTTTGAATGGCAGTTTGCCCTGGGGGCGGTAGCCGCATTGGTGCATGACGTGATACTGACCATCGGTATCTTTTCAGAACTGCAGATCCGCTTTGATCTGGCTATTATCGCTGCATTGCTGACGATTGTCGGTTATTCACTGAACGATACGGTGGTGGTCTTTGACCGCGTTCGGGAAAATCTGCGGAAATATAAAAAGAAAGACCTGAAAGAGGTTTTGAACCTGTCCATCAACGAAACGCTAAGCCGGACGGTGATGACATCGGTGACGACACTGCTTGCACTGATTTCACTTTATGTGCTGGGCGGTGACGTGATCCGTGGGTTCGTCTTCGCGATGATCTGGGGCGTGATTATAGGGACCTATTCTTCGGTCTTTGTGGCCTCGACCGTATTGCTGTTTCTTGGCGTCAAACGCGATTGGTCCAAGCCGGATAACACTTCCGGTAACCAATTTGCGAATGTGGATGCCTGACAGTATTGCCACTGCGCTGGCCACACCCGGTTTGGTGTGGCTGGTTGCAACGGCACTGGCTGCAGGCGTCGTCTATGGGTTCGCAGGTTTTGGTGCGGCATTGATCTTTATGCCGATTGCCACGATTTTTATCGCCCCTGAAGTCGCGGTCGCAGCTTTTTCCATTTCTGCATTGGCGTCCCTGTTCACTGTTGTGCCCAAGGCTTGGGCTGTGGCAAACAAAGGTGCCACGCTGCGCATGATTGGGGCCGCCGTCGTAACCGCCCCGCTTGGGATCTGGATTTTACGCACGACAGATGACACGCTGTTGCGTTGGGCTGTGTCAGTCGTTGTTTTTATCACACTTCTGGCACTGATCACTGGATGGCGATACAAGGGCGTGCCGTCCCATGCCGCCCGTTTCGGTGTTGGTGCCGCCACGGGATTTGTGGGCGGGGCCACCGGGTTGATGGGCCCAATTGTTGTGCTGTTTAATCTAAGTGGAACGGATCCAGTATCTGTAAGTCGTGCTAATTCGCTGGTATTTCTGACACTTAGCAGTCTGGCATTGTTACCGCTTATGGCGTTGCAGGGTGTGCTTGGCTTGGCCTCTGTTCTGCTTGGGCTTTTGCTTTTGGTGCCTTATGGTGTGGGCGCGGTGGTCGGACAGGCTTTGTTCAATCCGCAGTATGAACGGCTTTATCGTCTGTGCGCCTATGGCATTATTGCGGTGGCTGTGCTGCTTGGATTGCCGATTTATAACCGCTAGGGGGAATGCATGCGTTTGAATGAAGTCACTTATACAGATGCCGTTCCGGTTGAAGGATATGGCCCTGGGTTTTTCCGTATTGGCGGGCAGGTGATCGAAGGACCCGCTTTGGTTTTGCCATCGGGTGCACAACCCTGGGGTGGTTACGATGATCTTGATGCAGTGTTGGCCGTCGCCGATCAGCTGGATGTGCTTTTCGTCGGTACAGGGGGTGAAATTGCACATATTCCCGCGCCGATGCGTGAGGCGATAGAGGCAGCTGGCATCGGCATTGAGACGATGAATTCGCCGTCTGCATGCCGGACTTATAATGTGCTTTTGTCGGAAGGGCGGCGCATCGGCGCGGCGCTATTGCCGGTTTAAGTCTGTGATCCTGCCGCCGAAAATATTTCAGAAAACCCCAGGCACAAGGCCGCACTTTTTCTTGAGGCCAGAGTAGGATAGGGCTGGGGAATGGAGTTGCGTTTGACTGATATTGCCTGCGCACGCGGGGGCATGATTGTGCTGGATGGTGTCACATTTGCGCTGGCATCGGGACAGGCGTTGATGCTGCGCGGGCCCAATGGGATCGGTAAGACGACGTTATTGCGCGTGATCGCAGGATTGCAACCTGCGGTCAGCGGACAGATAGACGGTGCTGATGAACAGATCGCCTATGCTGGTCATGCCGACGGATTGAAGGCCACGCTAACTGTTTCGGAGAACCTGCAATTCTGGGCAAAGATTTATGGAACATCGGGCATTGACGACGCGATTGCAGCGTTTGATCTGACAATGTTGATTGATCGGCGCGCGCATGATTTGTCGGCAGGCCAAAAGCGGCGTCTGGGTCTGGCGCGTTTACTGGTCACCGGGCGACGAATTTGGGCGTTGGATGAACCGACGGTATCACTGGATGCGATCAGCGTAGGCCTTTTCGCAGATGCGGTTCGCGCGCATTGTGCTGGCGGGGGCATGGTGTTGATGGCCACGCATATCGATCTGGGGCTGCAGGCTGATACGCTTGATTTGACACCCTACAAGGCCGCAGCCGCAGTTGAGACCGATTTTGACGAGGCTTTTTTGTGATTGCGCTTTTGCTAAGGGACGTTCGCCTGGCCATTCGCGCTGGGGGTGGTTTTGGGCTAAGCCTGATGTTTTTTCTGATCTTGGTAAATTTGGTCCCATTCGGAGTGGGTCCAAACAATGAACTACTGTCCAGAATTGCGCCAGGAATTTTATGGCTGGGGGCTTTGTTGGCCTGCCTTCTGTCTTTGGACCGAATTCTGGCACTTGATTATGAAGATGGGTCGCTTGATCTGCTGGCGACCGCGCCAATCCCGCTGGAAGGCGTGGTGACGATGAAAGCTTTGGCGCATTGGATCACAACAGGTTTACCATTAACCCTAGCCGCACCGACGCTTGGGGTGTTGTTGAACTTGCCTGGGTCGGCCTATGGTTGGTTAGCGATATCATTGTTAATCGGAACGCCTGCGCTAAGCATAATCGGAACATTTGGCGCATCGCTGACCGTTGGACTAAAGCGGGGTGGGTTGTTGTTATCATTGCTGGTTTTGCCGCTTTATGTACCGACACTGATCTATGGTGGCGAAGTTGTGCGTCGCGGAGCAGAGGGGGCCAGTACGCAAACGGCGCTGATGATGCTTGGTGGCATTACGGCGGGCTGCATGGCGCTGATACCGTTTGCGGCGGCTGCGGCAATTCGTGTGGGACTAAGGTAGTGATGCATCTTGTGGTGCGCGGCATGGGGGGCTAATTAGGCAGTATGTCATTCTGGGAATACGCAAATCCGCGCAAATTCATGTCGACCTCGCAGGTCATTCTGCCATGGTTGATTTGCATAACAGCCGCTTGTCTGGTGGTCGGCCTTGTGTGGGGTTTTTTCTTCACACAAGATGATTTTCGACAAGGATCAACCGTCAAGATTATCTATCTGCATGTGCCATCGGCGTTAATGGCAATCAATGCGTGGTTGATGATGCTGGTGGCGTCCCTAATCTGGTTGATCCGCAGACACCATGTCAGTGCGCTTGCAGCCAAGGCTGCAGCCCCGATTGGGCTTGTCATGACATTAATTGCGCTGTTCACTGGCGCGATCTGGGGTAAACCGATCTGGAACACGTATTGGGCACCGGATCCGCGGCTGATGTCCTTTATGTTCCTGCTTTTCTGTTATGTTGGCTATATCGCGTTGTGGGAAGCTGTGGATGATGTGGACGCGGCGGCTGATATGACATCTATTCTTTGCCTTGTCGGGTCGGTCTTTGCGCTGTTGTCGCGATACGCGTTCATTTTTTGGGATCGCGGACTGCACCAGGAAGCGTCGCTTTCGTTGGATAAGGAAACCAATATTGCGAACGAGTTTTATTATCCGTTACTGATTTGCATGGCAGGGTTTGTGTTGCTGTTTATCACGCTTGTTCTGGTGCGCACGCGAACGGAAATCAGATCACGCCGTATCCGGGCGCTTATGGCACGAGAACGGATGGCATGATGCCCGATCTTGGAAAATACGCAGCTGATGTGCTGCTAGCCTATGCCGTGTCGATCATTCTGATCCTTGGCTTTGTTGTGTTTTGCTGGCTGCAATCACGCATGGCTGTGAAGCGGTTGAAAGATATGGAAGATCGGAGAGAACATCGTGGTTAAGCCCTTGGTTTTGCTGCCGCCATTGGTTTTTGCAGGGTTTGCGGGATTGGTTTTGTTCGGTACGATGCGCGATGATCCAGATGCGCTGCCTTCTGCGCGGGTGGGGCAGAGTGCACCGCCACTTGAGATCGCAAAACTTGCGAACAAACCATTGTTTTCGGATGAAGATTTGCGCGGTGATGGTGTAAAGCTGGTTAACTTCTGGGCTAGTTGGTGTACGCCTTGCCGTGTTGAGCATCCCAACCTAATGCAACTGGCCGAAGAAGGTATTCCGATATACGGGATCAATTATAAAGAGCCGGACAGTGCGGCTGCTTTGAGATTTCTAACGCAACTGGGTGACCCCTATACCGGAATTGGGACTGATATCACCGGGCGGGATACGGCCTTGGACTGGGGGGTTTATGGCATACCCGAAACCTATGTTATTGATGTAGACGGCACGATTTTGTTACGCTTTGCAGGTCCAGTGACACAGCGTGCACTGGCCGAACAAATTCGTCCGGTAATCACAGCGGCGACGCAGCCCTAGGCCAATTGTTTTTGCACCGTTGCAGTCAGTTCTGTCAGTGAAAATGGTTTTGGCAGGAAAACTGAATTTGCGATCTGCGCCTGATCGTCTGCAAACGAATCCTCGGCATATCCTGAAACAAAGACCACTTTAACATCGGGCCGTTTCTTTAATGCTTGCTTGACCCAAGTTGGCCCATCAAGACCAGGCATGATCACATCGGTGACAAAAAGATCAATCTGAAGGCTGTCATCTTCCAGAGTGTTAAGTGCATCTTCGGCACTTTCGGCTTCGATTACGGAATAACCATGCAATTGCAAGGCGCGTGATGCAAAGGCACGAACCGGGGCTTCGTCTTCGACCAGAAGGATAATACCTTCGCCTTGCCGTTCCGGGGCTTTCTCGACGCTTTTGGCTTTCGGCATGTCCACAACGGTGGGCTTTTCATGTGCTGGAAAATAAAGTGTAAACGTTGTGCCTGATCCGCGAACGCTGTCGACAAAGATAAAACCGCCAGATTGTTTTATAATGCCATAGGCGGTCGAAAGACCCAGACCCGTGCCTTCACCCGTGCGTTTTGTGGTGTAAAACGGTTCAAAAATCTTAGTTAATTTTTCGGGTGGAATACCGCTGCCATGGTCCGTTACTTTCACGGTGACATAGCTGCCGGGTGGCACAATAGCGCGGTCACGTTCAAGCGGCTCAGATAAAACGCGTGATTTGGTTTCGATGATAATCTCGCCGCCTTCCGGCATAGCATCACGGGCATTTACAACCAGGTTCATTAACACCTGTTCCAGTTGACGCTTATCAGCACGAATGGGTGACAGGCCCATATCGTGCAGCAGTGAAAGTGTGATTTTTTCACCGACAAGGCGGTTCAATAAATGGGTCAGATCTGCCAATGTATCACGCAGGTCTATGGTTTCAGGCTGCAGATTTTGTTTACGTGAAAAAGCCAGAAGTTGACCGACAAGACTGGCCGCTCGATTGGCATTTTGGTTGATCTGGATCAGATCGCCATAATCATGATCGCCCTGATCATGGCGCAATAATAACAGGTCACAATGCCCTGAAATTGCTGTCAAAAGGTTGTTGAAGTCATGGGCCACACCGCCCGCCAATTGACCAATGGCCTGCATTTTCTGGCTTTGCACGAACTGCGCCTGCAGGGTTTTGAATTCGGTCGCATCATTCAGAACGGCAATCAGGACAGGTTGATCATTATCCATGATGCGGCTTAGCGTGATTTGCAGAAATTTTTCCTGTTCCGCACTTTTGACTTTCAGCACCTCGGCATGGGGTAAGCTGCGCCCTTCCAATGTGTCGGCGATCCAGTCTGTGACGGATCTGCCCAACCCTTCGACCAGGTCGCTTAACCGCATATCGGCCTTGATTGGTGTATCGAACAGCTGTTGTGCCGATTGGTTGCTGGCCATGATGCTGCCGTTCGAGCTGATCTTCAAAAGTGGTACGGGCAATGTCTGGAACAAGGCCCAGTTCACATGGCTTTGACTGTCTGCTTTGGCATTTGGCAGTATAAAGACTTCACGACGTCCAGCGGCGCCTTGGGTTTCGATAATGCGGGCGGATATAAGGCCATTTGCGCCTTCGATTGAATGCAGGCCCCCGGATCTGATAGGCAAGTCGGCAATAATCTTGTTCAGGGATTTGGTGCGATGTCCGATGATGTCCTGCATGGCATCATTCATTGATAGAATTGTACCGTGTTTGGTCGCTGTTAGCATGGGTAGATTGATCGCAGACATATTGCGCACAAAGGATGGCGACTCTGCAATTTCTTCGACCCGCCACAGAAAATGACTGTCAGCTAATCTGTGTACAGACAAGCGCATGTGTCCTTGGCGCGTGATCACATTTTCCTGTGCCGCACCTGCAGTTTGTGCTTTATTCTGTAAGCGGTGCAGCACAGCGGATGCATTTGCGAAATACCGTTTCAGATATCCAGATAGTGGTTGTTTTAGCCAATCTTCACCTTCTTGAATGGCAACTTTATTCTGATATTCGACCATGCCTTCGCTGTCTGTTAGATAGCAAAACGCATGATCGTCCTGCACCATTGATGACACGGAATGGGTGAACTGTCGTTCAGATCGGTATGCAAGAAGCGTTACTGTCCAGATCAGAGTGGTCAGACATAAGAAAACTCCTGATAACATTGTCGCAATCAAAGACAGGATCGGGTCTTGCAGGAAAACCGCGATGATAACGAAAACGGATCCGGCAAGCAGGATAAACCTTGCCTGGGGTGAAAGTCGCAGGGCCGCATGTATTATCGGTTGAAGAGAAATTGACTGATCGGCCAATTGGTCTTCCTTTCAATTCGGGTCATGCGATCTATCGCTGTTAAGGTATTAAAGATACCTTAACTTGGTATGTAATTCTATTAAAGATTGATTTATTTTATTTAACTCGCTTTAAGCGGGCGCAATAAAATCCATCTGCGCCATCTAAGGGCGTCAAAATCTGTTCACTTTTCACATGCCAATCAAGGTTTTTCGAGGTGAAATCAGTGATTTTCGTCTGGTTTTCAGACATCAGGATTGAACAGGTGACATAGATCAAAATGCCATCCGATGATACCAGCGGGTGCGCTATTTCCAGCAACTTGCTTTGTATATCATGCAAGTCGGACAGTGCGTCGGACGTCAAGCGCCACTTTGCATCAGGGCTACGGCGCCACGATCCGCTGCCCGAACAAGGCGCGTCGATCAAGACCAGATCAAAGGGGGCGTGGTCTGCGATTTCATCAGAATCAAGCAATGTGATCGGCGTATCGGCGCGGTCAGCCCTTGGCGCAATATTTTTCAGGCGGTCAGTATTGATATCATGCGCAAACACAGTTGCGCCAAGGGCTGCCATCGCCAGACTTTTGCCACCACCACCTGCGCAGTAATCCAGCACGCGGCTTGATTTCAGCGGTAAGCCCGCTGTCACAGCTTGACTGGCGGCATCCTGAAGTTCGACCAGGCCTGCGGCATACGCTTTGCTGTTTTGCACACGGCGGGCATTTTTGGTCACTTGCAGCGCGGTGGAAGCAAGCAAATTGGGTTTGGTTAGAATATCTTCTTCCTGCAACGCTTTTTGGGCCTGTTCCAATGTCGTTTTATGCAGATTAACCCGCAAGAAAACGGGTGCGCGGGTTTGCATCTGGGCGCAAACGGCTTCGAAATCATTGCCCAAACTATCGCGCAGGGCAGGGTGAAGCCATTCTGGCATATCGGCAGTGGGGGGCAATGGACCCGTGGGCAGATGATCCAGTTCGGCTTGGGTCAAAGCATCGGCGCCATAACCTTGGCTATTAAATATCTGATCCAAGGGAATGTCTGCCGCACGTGTCTGACCAATCATCAGACCGCGCCCCTTCAATCCACCCCCCAAATGCGCGAATGTGTTGCGCTGACGTAGGGCGTCAAACACGTGATCCCGCACGGCGGCGCGGTCTTTTGATCCTGCAAACCGGCTGCCCCGCGCCCATCGGGTCAGGACCTGTTCGGCAGGCATGCCGTCCAAAACCTGGTCAAGAATATCAATTGCGGCAGCGACACGGGCAGCGGGGGTCATGGTGGCGATCCTGAATTGGGTTCGCCCTGTTTAGCGATTAACGCGGAATAGGAAAGCGTCTATTCCTTGAACAGCACCAAAGATCGTTCATCCCACCGCACACGTGTTCTTTGACCACGTTCCAGAACCGGACGTCCGACAAGGTTTTTCATTGAAATCGTGACAGGCCGCTCAATCCCATCTAACTTGACATCGTAATAGGTCATATCGCCGTAATAGGCCAATTCGTGGATCATGCCGTTTGCGATATTTCCGTCGCTGGTTTCACCGTCGAAAAGAATTGCCATAGTCTCAGGCCGGATGCCCACGTGTGTTTCACCCGTTTTTGCGCCACTTGGGCACTGATCGGGTGTCAGCATCACCGGGCCAAGTCCGGCGACATCCACTGATACGCGCGCGCCGACGGCGATTTTGACCTGTGCGGGCAATGTGTTCATCACACCGATGAATTCACCAACTTTACGATTGATAGGGCGACGATACAGGGTTTGCGGATTAGCCAGTTGCGCGATCTGGCCTTCGAACATCACGGCAATGCGGTCGGACATAATCAATGCTTCTTCCTGATCATGGGTGACCAGAATAAAGGTGATACCAACCTGCCGTTGCAAGCGCCGCAGTTCGCTTTGCATCTGTTCGCGTAACTTTTTATCCAGTGCCGACAAAGGTTCATCCAACAGCAAAACCTTGGGCTTCAGGATCAGTGCGCGGGCCAGCGCGACGCGTTGGCGTTGACCGCCCGACAGTGCATGCGCTGCACGGTCGCCAAATCCATCAAGGCCGACCATATCCAGCGCGTCCTCGACCAGAGTATTTTTGGCCTTTTTGTTTAAATCCCGCCGCCGTCGCAGTCCAAAAGCCACGTTCTCAGCGACATTCAAATGCGGGAAAATAGCATAGCTTTGGAAGACCATGTTTGTCGGCCGCTTGTTGGCAGGCACGTTTGTCATGGTCTTGCCATCGATTGTGACGGCGCCGGTTGTTACGTCCTCAAACCCTGCGATGGTGCGTAGCAATGTGGTTTTTCCGCAGCCTGAGGGCCCAAGCAGGGAAAAGAATTCGCCTTCGCCGATTGTCAGATTGATCCCGCGTAATGCGCGATAGTCACCATAGTATTTTTCGACGCCATCCAGCGTGATCATTGTCATAGAAAACCCCCTTTGTCCTGCATGCCGCTGCGCCGTAGCCCATAGCGGCGCATGGCTTCGGCCAGGATCAGGATCAGAATGGACAGGACAACCAGAATAGTACCAAGTGCCATAACAACAGGCAGACGTTGGGGAAAACGCAGCTGGCTCCATAGATAAACGGGCAGGGTGGGTTCTGTTCCGCTTAGGAAAAAGGCGATGATGAATTCATCCATGCTGATGGTAAAGGCGATCAGCAAGGATGATACAATGCCTGGCATGACCAGCGGTAACGTGATTTTTAGGAACGTGCCAAACCGAGTTTCGCCTAGATCCTGTGCGGCTTCTTCGATCGAAGGATCCAGATTTTGAAAACTGGAATTCAGGATGGCTATGGAAAAAGGTGTGCAGATCAGAACATGTCCCAAAATGATGGTCCACAGACCGATATTAAAACCCAGGCTTAGAAAAACGATCAACAGCGATACCGCCACGATAATTTCAGGAAGAACTAACGGTAGCATGATCAGTCCAACGATACCCTTCTTGGCGGGAAATCTGTAACGCGCTTGTGCCCGTGCTGCGCAAATGCCCAAAAGTGTCGAAAAAATCGCGGTGATCACAGCAACATAAAGACTGTTTTTCACGCTGTCATGCAAGGCATTCACGGTCATCAGTTCTGAAAACCATTTGGTCGTGACGCCTTGAAGCGGAAAGGCGATCACTGTGCCGTCATTAAACGCAAAGATCGGTAGCAAGATGATCGGCGCATATAGAAAAACCAGATAGATCAGGGCGTAAATCCGCAGGCCGTTCATGTTCTGGCTTTCATATTACGGCGGTTTGCCAGCACAAACAGCAGCGAAATGATCGTGACACAGATCATTGTGATGACCGACAGAGTGGCCCCCATGGGGCGGTTATCCAGCCGTAAAAACTGCACTTGGATCATATTGGCGATCATCGTGCCTTCGGATCCGCCGACAAGACGCGGCGTGACGTAATCACCAACGGTGGGAATGAACACAATCAGAACGCTGGCCACAACACCCGGCACGGCCAGGGGCAATGTTACGCGGAAAAAAGTTCTGACTTTGCTTTCACCTAGATCTTGCGATGCCTCAAGCAGACTGCGATCAATTTTTTCCAGTGCGACAAAAATCGGTAAAATCGCAAAGGGTGCAAAGGCGTGTGCCAGCGTGATCACAACCGCGGCAGGATTATACAGGATGAATTCAAGCGGTTCATTGATCAAGCCAAGCTTCAATAAGCCGGTGTTCAAAAGACCGTTCAGACCCAAGATCACTTTCCACAGAAAGATCCGGATCAGATAGCTGGTCCAAAAGGGGATTGTGATTAGAAAAAGCCACAGAGATTTGCGCTTTGGGGGGACGTAAAAGCTGATGAAATACGCGATGGGGAAAGCCAGCAGAACTGTGATTGCTGTCGCCGCGGCCGAGATAAGAAGCGACCGTATGATCAGTTGCCGATACAGAGGGTCGCCCAATGCCTCGGTATAGTTTTGAAGAGTGATCAACGTGTTTGGTCCATCACTTTGGGGTACAAAACTAAACATCAGGATCATGCCCAACGGCCCTGCAAGCATCAATACAGCATAAAGCAACGGGGGACTGATCAGCGTTAGTCCTCTGGCGCTGTCACTGTTTCGAAGCATCCGCTGATTTTCCGCTTTTCACAATTCGTTAAGGTAAAAGTAAAAAGCCAAAAAGTGCTGGCTTGCAAACAGGAAACTTGCTTTTGCGATATTTTTTAATGGTATCAAGGCGTTTTGGATCTTTTCGTGTGCGTTTCTCTGGTTGGTGCGTCGCGTTTTATTAAGGTTCGCTTAAGGAATGCAATCTAGAGATGTTAAGACTATTTAACGGAGCGCGCATGCAACTTACCGGTTTGTCAGTATTTCTAGGGCAGCTTTCAGACCGGGTGACGGTTGCATTTCTGGATGCCGGGCGCGGCGTGTCCAAAGATGGTGACATCGGGGACGATGTTCTTGGATCTATTCGCAGTGCACAATATCAGGCGATATTTTCATTGGCTCCGATGATGATGGCAATCAATATCTTCAACGCTGCAACGCTTATCAGTTTACAATTCATTGTTAATCGCCTGACATTTGGGACGGTCTGTTGGGGACTGGTTGTTTTAGCCTTTGCGTTACTGACCCTGTCCAAGACTAAACAACTATCGCGTCATAAGGTGCGCAGCTATGCCAGTCCGCGCGGGCCCGGTGCCATTGTTTTATCTTCGACAATTTTGGCCACGATCTGGACGTATCCTGTTTTGTTTATTTTGCCGGGCGGTGGCGTGACCGAGGTTGCTTTTATCGCAGCCATGACCGCAGGTATGATCACAGGCGGAGCATTTGCACTATACCCTATTGCCTTGGCTACTTTGTCTTATTTTGCAATTATTTTCGTCGCTGCAGTCGTTGGGTTGTCACTAAGCATCGTGGATCCTGTGCTGCCGTTTGTTGCAATGATGACCGCATTTTTTCTTGTTATTTTGTGGTCTAGTACACGGCACACAGGACTGTTTTTATCTGAGTTCAAAGGCAAGGTTGAGGCTGTGCGTCAGCGCGATATGATCTCACTTCTGTTAGGGAAATTTCACGAGAACAGTGGATCTTGGCTGTGGCAAAGTGATAAAAACCTAAAACTTTCTGCGGCGTCTCAACCGCTTTTACGAGCACTTGGGTTTTCGCAAAACATGTCTAACTTGCCGGACATGGCTGCGCTGTTCAACATGATCTCGGCCGCGGCCAGCAGCGCAAAATATACCGATGTTTTTAATGCCTTAAAAGATAACCCTGATGAATTCAAAGCCAATTACTTTGAGTTGAAGTTGACGGCGATTGACCTGTTGGGGCGGGAACGCATTCTGATCATCGCTGGCAGCAGGTCTAAGTCTGAACAAGGCATGACACTTGGCTATCACGGCTACGTCAAGGACATCACGGATGAGGTTAAAGCCAATGCAAGAGTGCAATATCTTGCCACGCATGACGCCATGACCGGTCTTTTGAATTATACAGAATTTTATCGTAAATGCGAAAATCTGTTTGGTGAAAAATACCAGCAAGATACAATCCTCTTTATCTTTGTGGATTCCGATAACCTGAAGTCGATAAATGATAATTTTGGTCATGCTGTAGGCGATAAAATGATCGAAACAGTCGGGGAAAGGCTGTTTGATATTGTCGGTGAAGACGGTTTGATTGGCCGCAAAGGGGGCGATGAATTTCTGGTTTGCAAAGGCTTTGATACGATTGAACAGGCGCAGAATTTTGCCAAGAAAACCCATGCGCTTTTGTGCGAAAGTCTTGAGTTTGAGGGTCGTATCGTGCCGCTGACATGCAGCTTGGGGGTTAGTATATGGCAAGGTGATAGAATAGACATCTCAACGCTTGAACTAGAAGCAGATCGCGCGTTGTATCAGGCCAAGGCCGGTGGCAAAGCCGGGCTGGAATTTTATGATGCGGATATGGGTGCAGAATTAAGCAAAGAACGTCAGCTTGCCCATGATATCAAAAGTGCCCTTGCTGGTGATGAGTTATCTTTGGTGTTCCAACCTGCCGTCAAGGTGCAGACCAATCAAATTGCCGGGGCCGAGGCTTTGTTGCGCTGGAACCATCCTGTGTTCGGCTATATTCGTCCTGATATCATTGTTCGTATTGCTGCCCAAGAAGCATGTAATTTTGAATTGGCGCTTTATGTCATGCAAAAAGCGATTACCGCTGCAATGGATTGGCCTGACCATGCCTTTGTATCGGTAAATGTGACCGCCAGCGAAATGCAGGATAGCCGGTTTGCGGGTCATGTCCTTAGCCTGCTTCAACAGACAGGTTTCCCTTTTGAGCGTCTTTGCATCGAAATTACCGAGTCTGAAGTGCTTGAAAACACCAGCTCGGCCACAGAAAACCTGCGGCGCTTGCGGCAAGCCGGTATTTCCATAGCCGTTGATGATTTTGGCGCGGGCTATTCATCACTAAGCTATTTGCATAAATATCCATCCGATTGCGTGAAGGTCGATCGATCTCTTGTCACCGATTGCCATCTTCGCCCCAACGGCCAGACAATTCTAAGTGCGGTTAATAAGATGATAAAAGCGACCGGATCGCGGATCATTGTCGAAGGCGTTGAAACGAATGATGAATTGCAAGTTATCACCGCCGCAGGTTTCACTACGGTACAGGGATATATCTTTTACAAGCCGATGGTGGCAAAGGATATTTCAAAGCTTTTCAATCAGATGCACCAAACTAGGACGGACAATTGTGCCTAGCCGTCTGAAGTGCTGATTTTTTCTTCAACTTTCTCAGCAATCGCTTCCGCCCGTGCGGCCAATTCCGCCAGTGTTTCGGTGATGACAGGGGGCACGACGGCGACCTCTGTGCGTTTGGGTTCGGGGGCCGGGCGGTTCAATAACTCGGCCACTTGCGTTTCAAGACCTGCGACGCGTTCATTTGCAGCGTTCACTTTATCTTCCAGGCCCGCAGTTTTATCGGCCAACATCAGTCCCGCCATCAACAGCATGCGTGCTTCGGTCAAACGTCCGATCTGACCGATCAGCACAGATGCTTCGGCGTCCAGTAATTTTGCAGCCGACGTCAGAAAATGTTCTTCGCCGTCCTGACAGGCCACTTCAAAGCTGCGACCTCCGATGCTGACTTCCAACTGTGCCATTATATTTTCTCCTTAACGACTGTTTTCAACTCAGCCAGAATTGCATCCAATTCTGCCCGGTCAGCAGATTGCAGGTCTTTCAGCTTTTGATTGGCTTGGCGCAATTCTTTAACTTCAGTCTCAAGATCGAGGACTTTTTGCTGATCCTCAGAACCGGTCGGATTGGCATCTTCGCTTTTTTTCAACGCCTTACGCAGCGCAGTCAGTTCTTGGGACAGTTTGATATTTGATGCTTTTTGCGCATCCAGTTCTTCTTCAACGGCTGTATTATTGGCTTCAGATCCAATTTTATCCAACCCTTTGCTGATCCTGTCCATTGCGGAAATAATGCGGCTTTGAAGTGCATCGATGTCCTTCATGCTGCGGCCCCCTTATTGTTCTTGCGCCTTTGATTTGGGCGCTTTGTATCTGTTGCAATGCGAATCGCACCTGTTGTCTTATTTTTCTTTTATCAAAGCCACAGTCAAATGTCCGGCATAGGTTCCAAAGGCTTAGCGCGACTTCTTCAGGCAAATGCCCACAGTGACTTGATCTTGGCGGCAACACTGATACACCCGCGCGAAACCTTGCTTATATTAAACAAAGGACATCAGCCCCGTGGATATAGCCAAGCTGCGCCAAGCGCACCCCGATCACTGGAACAAAGCCTGCGCCATTCGCGCGTTGACCCTGGATGCTGTCCATGCAGCGAACTCAGGACATTCTGGCATGCCTATGGGAATGGCCGATGTCGCGACGGTTCTCTTTGAAAAACATCTGAAATTTGATGCAAGCCAGCCTGATTGGGCTGATCGTGATCGCTTTATTCTGTCGGCAGGTCATGGATCAATGCTGTTGTACAGCCTTCTTCATTTGACTGGTTATTCCGACATGACATTGCAGCAGATCAAGGATTTCCGTCAATGGGGCGCGATCACGGCGGGGCATCCTGAATACGGTCACGCCAAGGGAATTGAGACAACAACCGGCCCCCTTGGGCAAGGACTTGCCAATTCTGTCGGGTTTGCCATGGCCGAAGAAAGTCTGCGTGCGCAGTATGGCAAGAAAGTTGTGGATCACTATACCTATGTGATCGCAGGCGACGGATGTCTGATGGAAGGGGTCAGTCAAGAAGCCATAACCTTGGCTGGGCATCAAAAACTGTCAAAACTGATCGTTTTCTGGGACAACAACAATATCACCATTGACGGCACAGTTGACCTGTCTGATCGCACTGATCAGATCATGCGTTTCAAGGCCAGCGGTTGGCATGTGCAGGATATTGATGGCCACGACCCAGAACAGATTGACCAAGCAATTGCGGCTGCAAAGAAATCCCAGAAACCGTCGATGATCGCCTGCAAGACGCACATCGCATTGGGATCATCCGCGCAGGATACATCCAAGGGTCATGGCGCCTTGACCGATGATCAGTTGATCGCGGATACAAAAGCCGCCTATGGCTGGACAACGGGCCCTTTTGAAGTGCCTGCAGCTATCAAATCTGCTTGGGAAAAGATCGGCAGCCGCGGTGCGTCTGAGTTCAAGGCCTGGGAAGATCGGTTTGCAACGCTGTCAAACGGCAAGCAAAAGGAATTCAACCGCATTTTCGCCCTTGAGGTCCCGAAAAAACTGGCTGCAACTGTGCGCGCTTTGAAAAAGCAGACATCCGAAACCGCCCCCAAAGTTGCAACACGGAAATCGTCCGAAATGGTGCTTGAGGTGGTCAATCCCGTTCTGTCCGAAACCATCGGTGGGTCTGCGGATTTGACTGGTTCAAACAACACCAAGACGGCTGATTTGGGCGTATTTTCCTCCGAAGATCGCAAGGGCCGCTATGTCTATTATGGCATCCGCGAACATGGGATGGCAGCTGCGATGAATGGTATGGTTTTGCATGGTGGCGTGCGTCCATATGGCGGAACATTCATGTGTTTCACTGATTATGCCCGCCCCGCGATGCGCTTGTCAGCGTTGATGAAAGTGCCGACGGTTTATGTGATGACGCACGACAGCATCGGTTTGGGCGAAGATGGCCCGACGCATCAGCCGGTTGAACATCTAGCGATATCGCGCGCCACGCCAAACACATATGTGTTTCGCCCTGCTGATACGATTGAAACGGCCGAAGCCTGGGAAATCGCGCTGTCGTCGAAAACCACGCCTTCGGTTCTGTCACTCACGCGTCAGGGATTGCCGACAGTCCGCTTGCAGCACAAAACGTCGAACCTGACGGCGCAAGGGGCATATGTTCTGGCGGATGCAGATGGAAAACGTCAGGTGATCCTGATGGCCACCGGGTCCGAAGTTGAAATCGCTTTGGCTGCGCGTGATATGCTGCAGGACCAGGGGATTGGTACGCGCGTTGTATCGATGCCGTGTTTTGAGCTGTTTGCAGAGCAACCCGATAGCTATCGCAAGAAAGTGCTACCTGGTGGTCCGGTTCGTGTCGGTATCGAAGCGGCCGTGCGCCAGGGATGGGATCAGTGGCTGCTTGGTGAACGCGGACGCGAGGCCAAGGCGGCTTTTGTCGGAATGGACAGCTTTGGCGCGTCGGCGCCGGCGGGTGAACTTTATCAGAAATTTGGGATTACAGCCGAAGCTGTCGTCAAAAAAGCCAAAGGTTTACTTTAGCGTTATGACGGTCCCGGACATGATCCGGGGCCTCTTTTTTGGGCAAGCCTGTTACAATTGAGCTAATCTGCAACACCTTCGATTGTGTTAGCGCCCACAGTTAGCGATATCATAGGCAGATCTGCTCCGGTTACCGCTAACACGTTGTCATTAAAGCATTTTCCGATTTACGCGTTGCCTTGGTCCAAGGTAAGGACAGCCCGAAAGCTATAATAACAGGAGCAGCGCAATGACGATCAAGGTCGGCATCAATGGATTTGGGCGAATTGGACGATGTACATTGGCCCACATCGCAGAAAGTGCGCGCAATGATATCGAAGTGGTCAAGATCAATGCGACCGGGCCGATTGAGACGAACGCGCATCTGTTAAGATACGACAGCATCCATGGCCGGTTTGGATCCGATGTTAAGGTCAAAGGCGACACACTGGATTTGGGGCGCGGTCCAATCCAGATGTATTCAACCTATGACCCAGGTGAATTGGACTGGTCCGGGGTTGATGTGGTGATGGAATGCACAGGCAAATTCAATGATGGTAAAAAATCTACCATTCATTTGGACCGTGGTGCGAAGAAAGTGCTGATCTCGGCGCCGGCGAAGAACGTGCAACGAACCGTTGTTTACGGCGTGAATCACCGCGATATGCAGCCCGAAGATCAAATAATTTCGAACGGATCTTGCACCACAAACTGTCTGGCCCCGTTGGCTAAGGTGCTGAATGATGCCATCGGGATTGAACGCGGGATTATGACCACCATTCACAGCTATACCGGTGATCAACCGACACTGGACCGTCGTCACGATGATCTTTACCGTGCACGAGCTGCTGCAATGGCAATGATCCCCACCTCAACCGGTGTGGCCAAGGCATTGGGCGAGGTGCTGCCAGAATTGGATGGCAAGCTGGATGGAACTGCGATGCGCGTACCGACGCCGAATGTTAGTGCAGTGGACCTGACGTTCGAGGCTGGCCGTGATGTGACAGTGGATGATGTGAACGCAGTGGTCGCTGAGGCCGCAGCAGGTCACATGGGTGCGGTTTTGGCCTATGATCCTGAACCCAAGGTGTCGATTGATTTCAATCATACGCCACAGTCATCTATCTTTGCACCTGATCAGACCAAAGTTGTCGGTGGCAGAACGGTGCGTGTTCTGGCATGGTATGACAATGAATGGGGCTTTTCCTGTCGTATGGCGGATGTTGCCACGGCAATGGGGCGGCTGTTGCACTGATAGAATAAAGGCCTGGCCATATGACGAACCGGCTTGCCATTGCACTGGCATTGTTGATCCTTTGTTTTTTCATAGTAGATTATTTTGTGTATGATTTGACAAATTCCGTCTTTTTGGGGCGTAAATTTGTGGAATTGGTCGATTACGTTGCCTTTTGGCGCTGACACGTGCCGCCTGTCTGCAAATTGGAAATTGGGGTTGACGATCCGGACCATTCCATTCTTGTTAGCGGTAACGTGCATTGATATAGGACGCATATCCTTAGGAGGGCTGGAAAATGGCAGTTAAAGTGGCAATCAACGGTTTTGGTCGTATCGGCCGAAATGTTCTGCGGTCGATTATCGAAAATAATCGGACTGATATTGAAGTGATCGCCATCAACGATCTTGGCCCGGTTGAAACGAACGCACATTTGTTGCGCTATGACAGTGTGCATGGCCGGTTTCCGGCAACAGTAACAACAACCGACACAACTATTGATGTGGGGCGTGGCCCAATTCAGGTGACTGGCATTCGCAACCCGGCTGAGTTGCCATGGTCAGATGTTGATATCGTGATGGAATGTACCGGCATTTTCACAGATCGCGAAAAAGCAGCTATTCACCTTGAAAATGGTGCATCACGCGTGCTGATTTCAGCCCCTGGAAAGGGCGCGGACAAGACGATTGTCTATGGTGTTAACCACGATACGCTGACAGGCGATGATGTGATCGTCTCAAACGCATCCTGCACGACCAACTGCCTGGCCCCTGTCGCCAAAGTTCTGAACGACACCGTGGGTATCACGCGGGGCTTTATGACCACAGTTCACAGCTATACCGGCGACCAGCCCACGCTGGACACGATGCACAAGGATTTGTATCGCGCCCGTGCTGCAGCCCTTTCGATGATCCCAACATCCACAGGCGCGGCCAAGGCCGTGACGTTGGTTCTGCCTGAACTGGAAGGCAAACTGGATGGCGTGGCCATTCGTGTGCCGACACCAAATGTGTCCGTTGTGGATCTGACCTTCGAAGCCGCCCGCGACACAACCGCCGAAGAAATTAACACAGCTATGCGTGACGCCGCGAATGGGTCGTTGAAAAATGTACTGGGCGTGACGGATGAAAAACTGGTCTCGGTCGATTTTAACCATGATCCACATTCGTCAATTTTCGCCACTGATCAGACAAAAGTCATGAAGGGATCGTTGTGCCGCGTGCTAAGCTGGTATGACAATGAATGGGGCTTTTCCTGCCGTATGTCTGACACTGCAGTTGCGATGGCCAAGTATCTGTAAACCTTAGCGTTTAGCCGTTTTCCAGATTTCATATTCGACCGAAAGCGCTGTTTTCAGCGCTTTCTTCGTATCAGCGGTTAAAGTTAATTTCATTTTGGGTGACGCATTTACGCGGGGCAAATTTATTTTTTCACCAATGCGATCTTCAAGAAACGCAATAAACTGAGCCATATCCTCGTATCGAAATACATGATCTGTACGCAGATCGCCCTTGGCCCCGCGCAAAAATCTGGCTTGTGATCCAACATCGGCAAAATCGGGGCGCTTTGGCTGAATGTAAGCCAACGCAAAGTCATCAAAACTCATCTTTGCGGTGCTGTTGGGCGTTCCATCCAAAAGGGGTCGCGACCGATATCGATACCAGCTGCCCAGCCAATCAAATGGTTCACGCACCAGGGCGACAGTTTCGATATCATTTGCCCCTGCGACCCGAAACATGGGTCGAAAAAAGCGGTTATAACGCTGAATCGTTGCGTGTTTCAGTTGCGCGGGATCGGTAATAACAATGTCCGCTTTGCTTCCAATTGCATGTTGCAATGCTGTGCTGCCTGTTTTGGCCTGAGAAAGTATAGCCAGCTTTTCTTTCCAAAAAACAAGCATTTACGCGGCACTCCTTATTTCTGACAGTTGTAAACTAGCCATTAACCTTGTTCAGCAAAAGTCGTTTGTGGAAAAAACTGTTGATATGTTCACGTTTTGATCTCATATAGTTGAGAACAACAGGCGAACATCAGCAGTGATTGCCGCACCGGCACGGGTGTGAAATAAGGAACGAAAGAAATGGCAATGGCAGATCTTCTTAGCATGGATAACAAAAAAAACGCAGATAAACAAAAAGCGCTGGATAGCGCTTTGGCCCAGATCGAACGGCAGTTTGGCAAGGGGTCGGTTATGAAAATGGGTGATGGGGCGATTCAGGAAATTGAGTCCACATCAACCGGATCACTTGGCCTGGATATTGCCTTGGGAATCGGTGGTTTGCCCAAAGGCCGCATCGTTGAAATTTATGGCCCTGAAAGTTCCGGGAAAACGACGCTGACGCTGCATTGTGTGGCGGAAGAACAGAAAAAAGGTGGCGTTTGTGCGTTTGTCGATGCCGAACACGCGCTGGATCCGCAATATGCCAAAAAGCTTGGCGTTAACCTTGATGAGCTGTTGATTTCACAACCCGATAACGGCGAACAGGCGCTTGAAATCACCGACACGCTGGTGCGTTCTGGTGCTGTCAGCATGGTTGTGGTCGATTCGGTCGCGGCCCTGACCCCAAAGTCCGAACTTGAAGGTGATATGGGCGATAGCAGTGTTGGCGTTCACGCCCGTTTGATGAGTCAGGCCATGCGCAAATTGACCGGTTCGATTGCACGATCAAATTGCATGGTGATCTTTATTAACCAGATTCGGATGAAGATCGGCGTCATGTTTGGCAGCCCTGAGACGACGACAGGTGGTAACGCGCTCAAATTCTATTCTTCGGTTCGTCTGGATATCCGCCGTATCGGCGCGCTGAAAGATCGCGACGAAGTTGTGGGCAATCAGACACGTGTTAAAGTTGTGAAAAACAAAGTGGCACCGCCCTTCAAGCAGGTCGAATTCGACATCATGTATGGCGAAGGCATCAGTAAAATGGGTGAATTGCTGGATCTTGGTGTCAAAGCGGGCGTTGTTGATAAAGCTGGTGCGTGGTTTAGTTATGGCGACGAACGTATCGGGCAGGGGCGTGAAAATGCAAAAACCTTCCTGAAGGAAAACACCCGCATCGCGCTTGAAATCGAAGACAAGATCAGGGCCGCACACGGGTTGGAATTCGACATGCCCTCGGATGAGGCGAAAGATGGTGACAACGACGTCGTTGAAGCGTAAATTTCACTAAATTTCGAATTGAATGGGCCAGACACTGCGTCTGGCCTTTTTCTTGTGGTGGACACCTGTTTCGCGCAAAGATAAACCAACCCGACATGACAGTTGCCCCGGAAGAGTCCTATGCCCACGCTGAATGATATTCGTTCGACCTTTCTGACCTATTTTGAAAAAAATGGGCATGCAAAAGTGCCTTCGTCCCCGCTTGTGCCGCGCAATGATCCGACGTTGATGTTTGCGAATTCTGGCATGGTCCAGTTCAAGAACCTGTTCACCGGTGTTGAAACACGCGATTACACACGTGCCACGTCTGCGCAAAAGTGTGTGCGGGCAGGGGGTAAACACAATGATCTGGACAACGTTGGCTATACCGCGCGTCACCATACGTTCTTTGAAATGTTGGGAAATTTCAGCTTTGGCGATTATTTTAAATCTGACGCGATCCCCTTTGCTTGGAACCTGATCACCAAGGAACTGGATATTCCTGCCGATAAGCTGGTGGTGACTGTTTACCATGATGATGATGAGGCCGCCGAGATTTGGAAAAAAGTCGCGGGATTTTCCGACGACAGGATCATCCGTATCGCGACAGATGATAATTTCTGGATGATGGGCCCGACCGGCCCGTGTGGACCATCGTCCGAGATTTTCTTTGATCACGGTGACCATATCTGGGGCGGCCCACCCGGCAGCCCTAACGAAGACGGCGACAGGTTTGTCGAGATCTGGAATTTGGTCTTCATGCAATACGAGCAGTTCGAAGACGGAAGTCGCGCGCCTTTGCCAAACAAATCGATCGATACGGGGATGGGATTGGAACGCGTTGCTGCCCTGTTGCAGGGCACGAATGACAACTATGCCACCGACCTGATCCGCAGCTTGATCGAGGCTTCGGCCAATGCGACTTCGACTGATCCTGATGGCCCTGGCAAAACGCATCATCGCGTTATTGCGGATCATCTACGGTCGACGTCGTTCTTACTGGCTGATGGCGTGATGCCGTCTAATGATGGTCGCGGTTATGTGCTGCGCCGGATCATGCGCCGAGCTATGCGGCACGCACATTTACTGGGGGCAAAAGACCCGTTGATGCACCAGCTGGTGCCGGCTTTGGTCAGTCAGATGGGTGCAGCCTATCCCGAATTGACGCGCGCGCAGGCCTTGATCACCGAGACACTGAAACTGGAAGAAACACGCTTTAAGCAAACACTGGAACGTGGGCTTCGTTTGTTGGACGATGAACTGACCGGCTTGCCAGAAGGCGCTGAATTACCGGGCGATGCGGCATTCAAGCTGTATGACACCTATGGCTTTCCACTGGATCTGACGCAGGATGCGCTGCGTGAAAAGGGCCGTTCGGTCGATACCGACGGTTTTGATGCGGCAATGGCTGCGCAAAAAGAACTGGCGCGGGCAGGGTGGTCTGGATCAGGCGAAACAGCTGACGCAGCGATCTGGTTTGATATTGCTGATCAGCATGGCCCCACTGATTTTCTTGGCTATGACACAGAAACGGCCGAAGGCCAGATTTTGGCGATGGTCAAAGATGGTAAATCGATCAACTCTATCGGGCATGGTGATAGTTGTTGGGTAGTTCTAAATCAAACACCATTCTATGCAGAGTCTGGTGGTCAGGTGGCCGATCACGGATTTATTCGCCGGTTGGACAATGAAGACATGATCGCTGAATGCAGCGATGTTCAAAAGCGCAGTGAAGGTGTTTTTGCACATTACATCAAAGTTCTAAGTGGTGATTTTAATGTTAATGATACCGTTGGGCTTGACGTTGATCATGCGCGAAGAACGTCCATTCGCGCCAATCATTCGGCCACACATCTATTGCATGAAGCGTTGCGCAAGGCGCTCGGCGACCATGTTGTGCAGCGTGGGTCGCTGAATGCGTCGGATCGTTTGCGATTTGACTTCAGTCACGGCAAGGCGCTTAGCCATGATGAACTCAAACAGGTCGAAACTGAAGTAAATGACTTCATCCGTCAAAACAGCCCTGTTGAGACACGGATCATGACACCGGACGATGCGCGTGACATCGGTGCACAAGCGTTGTTTGGTGAAAAATACGGGGATGAGGTACGCGTGGTGTCGATGGGCCGGGCTGCTACGGGCAAAGGTACTGATGGCCAGACCTATTCGATTGAACTGTGCGGTGGTACCCATGTGCGCCAAACTGGGGATATTGGGGTATTTGTTACGCTTGGCGACAGTGCGTCATCTTCGGGTGTACGTCGTATCGAAGCGCTGACCGGGGCCGAAGCATTTCAATATTTAAGCCTTCAAGATCAACGTCTTGGCAATGTGGCATCACAACTTAAGGCGCAGCCGGGTGAAGTGGGCGACCGTGTCAAGGCATTGATGGATGAACGCAAGGCGCTGCAAAACGAAGTCGCACAATTGCGCCGTGAATTGGCGATGTCAGGTGGCGGGCAAGCCGCGGCACCTGAGATCAAAACAATCAATGGAATAGATTTTGTGGCCCAAGTGCTAAATGGTGTCACTGGTAAGGATCTGCCTGCGTTGGTGGATGACCACAAGGTACGCATTGGGTCAGGTGCAGTGCTGTTGATTGCGGATGCCGACGGTAAGGCTGCCGTGGCAGCTGGCGTCACATCGGATCTGACAGATCGTCTGTCTGCCGTTGATTTGGTCAAGGTTGCGGTCATTGAATTGGGCGGCAAGGGTGGCGGCGGGCGACCTGATATGGCGCAAGGTGGCGGGCGCGATGCCGCGAACGCCGACGCCGCGATCAAAGCCGCAGAACAGGTACTGGAAAACAAATGACAGCCCTATGGATTGCACATGTAACAGTGTCTGACGATGACGCTTATGGTAAATATGCTGCCATTGCGACAGAAGCCATCGCAGAACATGGTGGCGTTTTTCTGGCGCGTGGCGGACGCTATGTATCGTTGGAAGGTAAGGACAGGCCACGAAACGTTGTGGCGCGTTTCTCATCGCTTGAGGCCGCTGAAGCCTGCTATCGATCAGCGAAATATCAAGAAGCGTTAAGTTTTGCCAAAGGTGCATCCGAACGGGACTTGATGATCGTAGAAGAGGTCAAAACCTAGTTCGCGATCTCAATCGTTTGCTTTAATGCGCCTGTGCGTCGATCAAAAATTATGATTTTGTCGCTTTCGGTCACCACGGCATACCAATCGAGCCCTTGTGTAAAGGCACTGGCCGTTTCACCGCCTGGTAAAGTGATCTGATCGGGCAGGGCGGGCACGCTGGATGAGAAGCGGATGACAAACACCGTCGTGATGATTACAACGCCTGCAATCATCACGATGGTCAGCAAATTAACCATCCTGCGCAGAAATTTCAGATTTGCCGGTTCTTCCGGAAATGGGGCCTGTTCCATGTCGTCATCCCTTGAGTTCACCATTGCCGCCGATCCGCCGTTGCGCCTTGATAAAGCGCTTGCCCGCGATGCGCCAGAGGCCGCATCGTTAAGCCGGTCACGTCTGGCGCGATTGCTGGCAGACGGACATATAACTGTAAACGGCGTACTTGCGACAGACCCCAAAGCGCGCATCGCCGAAGGTGCACAGATCATCGTCGCACTGCCCGATGCGGAAGAAAGCCATATACTGCCGGAAGATATTCCGCTGAATGTGATCTATGAAGATGATAATCTGATCGTGATCAATAAACCCGCAGGTATGGTCGTACATCCCGCACCGGGTTCGCCCAGTGGAACGTTAGTCAATGCATTGCTGCATCATTGCGGTGACAGTCTGTCTGGGGTTGGCGGCGCAAAACGCCCAGGCGTGGTGCACCGCATCGACAAGGATACGTCGGGGCTTTTGGTTGTCGCCAAGACGGATCGCGCGCATCACGGATTGGCCGCGCAATTCGAAGCGCACACGGTCGAACGTGTTTATAGCGCGATTGTGTACGGTGTGCCTGATGCCAATGATCCGCGCCTACGGGGCATTAAAGGCACAAGTTTTGAACCCGGGAATATTTTAAAACTAACAACGCAGCTTGCGCGCCACAAAACAGACCGTCAGCGTCAGGCCGTTTTATTCCATGGCGGTCGGCATGCCATAACCCGCGCGCGGATTGTGCAGTCATATGGAACGCCGCCCGTTTTGGCATTAATTGATTGCTGGCTGGAAACCGGCCGCACCCATCAGATCAGGGTTCATATGGCCCATGCAGGTCATGGTTTGATCGGGGATCCAACCTATGGCGGAAAACGCAAATTGAACGCCAAGGCCTTGTCTTCGCAGGCTATTTCCGACGTGCAAGCCTTTCCCCGGCAGGCACTTCACGCGAAAACCCTTGGGTTCAGACATCCTGTCACGGGGGATGATATGCAATTTCAGGCCGATCTTCCCGATGATATGCAACAGCTTTTGCGCACAATATCTGCTGTAATCTGATATTACTTGTGCGTGAAAGCACTGAAACACATCTAGACCACTGCTATGATTGATCTTAATTTATTCTTAACCAAAGCGCGCATGAACATCTTGAAACCTTTGTTAGCGCTACATATGTACATGTTAATCCCGTAAACATTGGGAAAGGGACAAAGAAGATGAGCACATATACAAACCTTCCAGCGCCGTCGCCTGAACAGGGCTTGAACCGCTATTTGCAGGAAATTCGCAAGTTTCCGATGCTTGAGCCGGAAGAAGAATACATGCTGGCCAAGCGATGGGTCGAAGAAGAAGATTCAAGCGCAGCGCACAAAATGGTTACGTCGCACCTGCGTTTGGCCGCCAAAATCGCTATGGGATATCGTGGATATGGTTTACCCCAGGCCGAAGTAATATCCGAGGCCAACGTGGGCCTGATGCAGGCTGTCAAACGGTTTGACCCAGAAAAGGGCTTCCGCCTTGCGACCTATGCGATGTGGTGGATCCGTGCCTCGATCCAGGAATATATTTTGCGCTCATGGTCATTGGTGAAACTTGGCACAACCTCGGCTCAGAAAAAGCTGTTTTTCAACCTGCGCAAGGCAAAATCAAAAATCGGAGCTTTGGAAGATGGCGATCTGCGCCCGGAAAATGTGGCCAAAATTGCCCATGATCTGAATGTGACTGAAAAAGAGGTTATCTCAATGAACCGCCGCTTGTCTGGTGGCGATGCCTCGTTAAATGCGATTGTCGGTTCAGATGGCGAAGGTGCGACGCAGTGGCAGGATTGGCTGGAAGACGAAGATGCTGATCAGGCTGGCGACTATGCCGAACGCGATGAACTGGACACGCGCCGTGAACTTTTGGCCGAAGCGATGAAGGTTCTGAATGACCGCGAGCGCGATATTTTGACCCAAAGACGGCTTCAGGATCAGGTCGTGACATTGGAAGATTTGTCTGGACAATATGATGTCAGCCGCGAACGGATCCGCCAAATTGAGGTGCGCGCGTTTGAAAAATTACAAAAGCGTATGCGGGACCTTGCAATCGAAAAGGGTGTCCTGACCCGTACATAACGGCTAAAAGTTGTGCCTTTTCCGTTAATTATGACATTTTCAACACCCTTTGACACAATCTGGGTGTTGAAAAATACTTAATAAAACTGCACACTCTTGTTTCATTGGCTATTTTTAGCCTTAAAACTTCCACAATGACGCTATTAAAGGTTGATTGTGAAAAGTTGTAGAGGTGTGGTTTGATTGAGAGCACTGATTTCGTTTTGCTGAAAGCTTTTTTTGGCGATATTCCATTTTGGGTCGACAGCCCAAATGCAGCGATTGCTATTGGAATCGGTGCTGCAATTTTTTTCATTCTGATGGGAACGTTTTTAAAGCGCCCCAAACCCCCCCAAGTCGCAAGCGGTTTTCCTGAAAATCAGGATCAGAAATCTGCAAAACAGATGAAAGGCACACGCGCCATGCCAGATGTCCTTGCCTATGACGCAAGCGGTGCGAGTGTATCGCTGAAAGACGTCAGAAATGCAGCGGCCCAGCCACCGCAACCGATCCGGATTGTCAAACAAGATGATCAATGGCCTGATCCGACGCAGGAAGAGATCGACGCTTTTTTTGAAGAACATGCCGTTTCCAGCATTTATCTTGTCCGCCAATGGCCAAATGAGGATGAAGCGCCGACAAGCTATCTGGGTGGTTTCCCAACCCTTCCTGAAAGTATTTCCTGGCCGCGCAATCGCCGTACAGGTCTGCCTTTGCACTTCTTGGCACAGATTAATTTCGATGAAATGCCGGAATTGTTTGATGGCCCCGAATTTCCCGAAGAAGGTACGCTATTCTTTTTCGGCGATATTTCCGAACAAATGCATTGGAAAGACACCTGTGCGATGCAGGAAGATACGCGTGTTTTATACACGGACGAAGATATTCGCGACCTGAAAGAAACCATGCCACCGTCTGATCTGCCGGATATTGGTCACGAAGATGATAAAGCCAGTGGTGGGTTTGCGGAAAAGGATAAGAAATCCTTTGTGAAATGGCCGGTCAAAGGTCACGTTGTGGATACCATTCCATCCGATTGGTCCCGATCACGCGAACAGGTTTCACCCAAGCTGATCAGTGGCGCACAGGATCTTGCGGCCCGCCAGATTACAGCTTTGATTGTAGATGCCCCCGAAAGTCCTGGTGCCAAATCCTTGATCAAAATCACCAAGGCCAGTGCGAATGCGCGCAGGCCTCTGTTAGGCGAAGAAACAGACGAAGAAATCGAATTCGTACCAGAGGGCCTTGGCGGCCAATTCCCGTATAATGGCAAGGTTGCGAAAATCGTTCTTCGGACGTTCCTGACCGAAGCTGAATCAAAATATGAAAGCTTGATGCTGCGTCGTGACAGCTATTCCAAAGGGAAACGTGGCAAGAAAACACCCGAATTAGCTTATCTCGAAGGCTATATGCCAACGACACGCGGGCTGCTGAATGGTTTGAAAGCCATTGATGTATATGACGCTTTGCCGCCAAAACTGATGGAAGCGTTTGAGCTGTGGTTACAGGTCGAAGTCAAAAGTGGCTTTATCGACGGTTGGACAATGACCGAACGTTTGCACATTGCTCTGCGGCATGCCGCGCGTTTGGCCGTTAGTGACGAAAAGCTGCGCGCCAGTTTGCCAGATGGGTTCATGGACCACTTCCGCCGCGATCTTCAGCCGTCCATCAACGATGGCGAGCATATGATTGGCGGGCCAAAATCCTTTAAGACAGCCCCGACAAGTGGCGAAGGTGTGAAATTACTGCAGCTTGATAGCGACTATGCCGTGGACTTCATGTTCTCAGATTATGGCATTGCTGATTTCTGGATTGAAGAAGAAGATCTGGAAGCACTGCGTTTTGAAAACGCCTATGGTGCTACAGCCAGCGCGTGATCCTGTCACAAACGTAAACGGGCGCTTCTGCAAAAGAGCGCCCGAAATTACGTTTTCTAGCTGTCCATCGCTTCCAATTCATCTATCATCGCGCTGATCATACTAAGCCCTTTGTCCCAGAACTTTGGATCACTCGCATCCAGACCAAACGGTGCAAGCAGTTCTTTGTGATGCTTTGATCCGCCTGCTTTCAGCATATCAAAATATTTTTCCTGAAAATCAGCGTCGCCTTCTTCATAAACGGCATAAAGCGCGTTCACTAAGCCATCGCCAAATGCATAGGCATAGACATAAAACGGCGAATGCACGAAGTGCGGAATATAAGCCCAGAATGTCTCATACCCATCCATAAATTCGAAAACGGGTCCCAGGCTTTCGGCCTGAACGCTCATCCATAGCGCGTTGATATCATCTGGCGTCAACTCACCCTGTCCACGGGCGTCGTGCAATTTGCATTCAAAATCATAAAACGCGATTTGGCGAACGACCGTATTGATCATATCCTCAACCTTGCCGGCCAACAGCGTTTTGCGTTCCTCTTGCGTGGTTGCTGCATCCAGCAGCTTACGAAAGGTCAGCATTTCGCCAAACACACTGGCCGTTTCCGCCAAAGTCAGCGGGGTCGAGCTGAGCAATTCACCTTGCCCTGCCGCCAGAACTTGATGAACGCCATGACCTAACTCATGGGCCAATGTCATGACATCGCGGGGCTTACCCAGATAGTTCAACATTACATAAGGATGCACTTCGGTTACCGTTGGGTGGGCAAACGCGCCCGGTGCTTTGCCAGGTTTTACGCCCGCATCAATCCAGCCCTTGGTGAAAAACGGTTTGGCCAGATCAGCCATGCGCGTATCAAAGGCACCATACGCCTCCATCACCGTTTTTTCCGCATCGTCCCAGCCAATGATCTTAGGATCATCCATCGGTAAGGGCGCGTTGCGATCCCAAACCTGCATCGTCTCTAACCCCAGCCATTTGGCCTTTAGCTTGTAATACCGATGCGACAATTTCGGATACGCTGCGACCACAGCATTGCGCAGTGCTTCAACCACCTCAGGTTCGACATGATTTGATAAATGCCGCCCGGTCTGCGGTGTCGGCATCCCGCGCCAGCGATCTTCGATCTCTTTTTCTTTGGCCAACGTATTATGAACGCGGGCAAACAACTTGATATCATTGCCAAAAACGCGCGCCAACTCACGACTTGCGGCTTCACGCTTTGACCGATCCTGATCCGTCAAAAGGTTCAATGTACCTTCGATACCCAATTCGTCGCCATTAACGTTAAACGTCAGACCTGCGATGGTTTCATCAAACAGCCTGTTCCAAGCAGCAGATCCAACTGTCGACTGATCATGCAGAAATTTCTCAAGCTCATCCGACAGCTGATATGGTTTCATGGCGCGAATACGATCAAAAACCGGTTTATAGCGCGCAAGATCAGTGTTTGTAGACAGTAACCCGTTCAGATGATCGTCATCTAATCTGTTGAATTCAAGGCTGTAAAAAACCAGCGGTGTCGTGAAACTGGTCAATTTGTCCTGCATATCGGCCATAAATTTTGCACGATCCGCATCGGTGGTTTGCTGATAATACCGCAGGCCCGCGAATGACATAATTCGCCCGGCAATAACGTCGATCTTTTCATACCTTTGTACCGCATCCAACAAACCGGCCGCGTCCAGATCGGCCAGCTTACCCTGATAATCGCGGGCAAAATCAGCACAGGCTTTTTCCAGCCAGTCCAGATCGCGCTTGATTTCGGCGCTGTCGGTCGCCGGATAAAGATCGGTCAGGTCCCATTCTGGCAAATCACCAAGATTATCACCGCCAATGGCAGGGCGTACGTCAAAAACGGGGCTGGAAAACATGCTCATATGATACCTCTGATTATCGTTACGCATAAGATATGCCCTGACGCGGCTACCGCAACCTGTTTATCCATATTGCTGCAGCATTTCCTTTAGATCGCCTAAGGTATTTGCCTCTTGCAGCGGTTTATCGTGACGCCACCGCGACATCCGCGGAAATCGAAGTGCAACGCCTGATTTATGACGTGTGCTTTCCTGGATGCCTTCAAATGCAATTTCAAATACATGTTCAGGTTTGACCTGCCGCACAGGTCCGAAGCGTTGCAGTGTATTTTTCTTAACCCATTGTGTAATCTGGCGAAATTCTGCATCGGTCAGACCGGAATAGGCTTTGGTAAAGGGCACCAGATCGTTGCCATTCCACACCGCAAAGGTGAAATCGGTGAACAGATTGGCCCGCCGTCCGTGACCCGATTGCGCATAGATCATAACCGCATCAATCGTTAGCGGATCGACCTTCCACTTCCACCAATCCCCTTTTTTGCGCCCCGAAAGATAGGGGCTGTCCAACCGTTTGAGCATCAGCCCTTCGGCCCCCAAATCACGCGAAATTGCGCGTTGATCCGCCAAATCTTGCCAACTGTCAGCCGTCAGGCTGTCAGACAACCGCAAAGGCAGATCATCTGGTAAATCTACAATCATATCAGCCAGTTGCGCGCGTCGTTTCTTGAATGACCAGTCGCGAATATCTTGCCCCTGCCATTCCAGCAGGTCATAGGCTTTCAGAACCACAGGTGCCTCACTCAGCAGCTTTTTCGGCACCGTTTTGCGCCCAATCCGTTTTTGCAGCGCGCTAAAGGGCAGGGGGGCATCACCCTGCCACGCCAAAACTTCGCCATCAATAACGGTGCCTGGGGGGACAAAATCGACCAGTTGCGCCAGCTCTGGAAAACGATCTGTCATCAGATCTTCGCCCCGTGACCACAAAAAATGCTGCCCGTCGCGCAAGATTAGCTGGCCGCGAATACCGTCCCATTTATACTCAGCGCTCCACTCGGTCACATCGCCCAGGTCCTGCGCCTCACCGTCCAGTTGATAGGCCAGATAAAAGGGATAGGGTTTGGACAAATCCGCCGCCGGATCATCGGTCAAGATCAGCGCGTGATAGCTGGTTGTCGCAGGCGTCCAGTTGCCCATCAGCTTGTGCGTCAACTGTGCCTCTGGTTGATCGGTTGCTTTGGCCAACGCGCGCGTCATCAGTTTTTGACTGACCCCCACTCGAAATCCGCCTGTGATCAGTTTATTGAATAAAAACCGCTCGACCCCATCCAACTGATCCCATGCTTTCAGAATACCTGATTTCCGATCGGTTTCTTCTAACATACCTAAATCAATGACATAATTCACCCAGTGGGTCAGGCTGTGGTCCTGCGGATTTGATGGCAGGGGCAGCACTAAAGAGATCGTTTCCGCCAAATCCCCGACAATGGGATAGGCTTCTTCGAACAACCAAAGTGGAATGCCCGCGCGTTCAGCCGCCCATTCGCGCAACCGCGTTGTGTTGATTGCGCGCTTGGGACGACGGGATGAAAACAACGCAATGCACCATAATTTGTCATCATCGGGTGCATCACGAAAATAATCGGCCATTGCAGCAGTTTTAAGGGTCGTTTTTGTCGTCTGATCCAGCACTGTGAAAAGCTGCGCAAAGCGTTTCATGCAGCAATCTCTGGGTCTGTTTGGTCCAACGCGTCCCCTTCGTATTCTGTTTCAACAATCTGCGCATCATATCCTTGATCTTCCAGCCAGCGGCGAAAAATGCTGGTATATCCATGGGTTACAAAAATACGTTCTGCCCCGGTTTCGGCAATTGCGGTGTTCAATCCATCCCAGTCCGCATGGTCCGACATCACAAATCCGCGGTCAGCGGCTCGTCTGCGCCGTACCCCGCGCACTGCCATCCAGCCCGACGCAAACGCCGTCGATTGCGCTCCAAAGCGCTGCGTCCAACTGCCAAAACCTGATGGGGGGCACACAACCAAAGCACCTGAATAGGATTTGAGGTCCAGGTCAGGTGTCACACGGATCGTGTCAGGCAGGATCAAACCCTGGGCACGCAACACATCATTTGTATTTTCAACCGCGCCGTGGGTCAGGATCGGACCAATATCGGCATTCACGGCACTTAAGATCCGCTGCGCCTTGCCCAGGGCATAGGCCCCCAAAACCGAAGTCCGCCCTGCGGCTGCGTTCTTGCGCCACCAATCATTGATCTGGTCCATGACATTATTCTGTGGCTGCCATTTGAAAACAGGTAGCCCAAAGGTGCATTCGGTAATAAAAGCGTGGCATGTAACAGGTTCAAAGGGTTCAGAAAACCCGTCTGGTTCTATCTTGTAGTCGCCTGAAACCACCCACACCTCGCCTTTGTGTTCGATCCGGATCTGGGCTGATCCAGGTACGTGACCTGCAGGATGAAAGGATACGTCAACATCGCCAATGCGCTGCACCGTACCATAGTCGATCGATTGCAGATCAATGTCACCCAAGCGATGCCGCATCACCGGCGCTGCGGCGTGCGTTGCCATATAATGCGCGTGTCCGGATCGGGCGTGATCGGCATGGCCGTGCGTAATCAGGGCCCGATCAACCGGGCGCCACGGGTCAACATAAAAACCGCCCTTTTCACAATAAATGCCGCTGTCAGTAAAAGTTAAGAGATCACCCATGACGCAATACTAGCGCCATGTCACACAGGATCAAATTCCTGTTTAACTTTCTGTAAATGATAATCTGTCAGCGAATGCGCGACCAGCGAAACGATCTGCACAGCACTGCATTTGCACAGGCTTCCGCACGGATACGTCCGCCCCGCACCTGCATTTCAAGCGCAAATGTCTTATCGCGACGCGGGTCCCAGATTGTACCCCCAGCATACTTACCGCCGCCTTGGTGAACCATATTGCGGATAATCGTTTTGCCGACGTGCGGATAACTTGCAACCGGCCTTCCATTCACGCCAATCGCTTCGATAATCCGTGCACAGACGGCATTTCCACAGGCACCAAATTGAACATTCAGATGATCGATACCATTGGTTTTAGATCGGTGCAGTTGCCATATACCCGTTGGGCTGTTGGCCATTGCTGTCCCCGCAGTTGCAATAAGCAAAACCGCGATTGCGAGGTACTTTTTCATAGTATCTTCTCCAGATTACTGACCTACATAAATAACGGGCACCTTTCATAAAGCGCCCAATATTTAATCATCCTAGAAGTGAACCCAATTTCATGGCAAGACCCATATCGCCCTGAATTTGGATCCGACCAGTCATATAGGCCGTCGTTGGGTTGACACTGCCGTCTTGCAGGCCTTTGAAAGTCTCAGCGTCGGCAATCACAGTCAGGTCGGTTTCTTCATCACCCGCACGTGCCCCGTCGCCATCCATGACAAATGCTCCTTCGTCTTCGATGACGAATTTTACGGATTTGTCCAACTCACCCTGGGACAGTTTTTCATTCATTGCCGCAACGGCTTGTTCAACAACTTGGCTCACGTGATTTTTCCTTTTGGTTGTGTTCAGCCCTAATTTGGGGCGGTTAAATTATAACAGTACCGCTTGGGCACAGTCTTAGGTTGTATAACCCGATGTTTCATATTTTTGCGATAAGTTCAATTTGAGGATCGCCATAACGCCTGTTCAAAGCGCGTCCGATCACCTGATAGTTGCCCATCTTCGATTGGGTCATGACGCGCCTCCCTTCGTCTTGTCCGCAATTATTGTGTCACACCCTGATCCAATTCTTTTTTTCGCGCAACATTGACGTAACGATACAAACTTTTTCTTAATGACCTTACGTAAAAGTTTAAATTTATAGACTTAATCAGAGTTTGAATCAGAATCGCGCAAGTAATGGCGTGTGATATGACAGAAATTATACAGAGTGTTTTTACAGCTGATTTCAACCGATCAGCTGATACATACTGCCAACCACGGTCGTATCCGGTTCAACAGACAGACCGACCGTTTGGCGATAATGGAAAATTGCAAAACTTGCAGCGGCGGCAGCCAAAAGGCCAAGGGCCAGCAAAGCGTATTTCAGAATAGACAGTTTCATAGCAGCTCAACCAGTTTTTGCACCATACGCCGCATAACCCGTTCGGCCATATCCGGCGTCAGATTTTGATCGTAACGCATTCTGCGCCAATTTTCAAAGGATGTTGCAAGATCCAGCGCCTCAAGCAGGTCCGGATCGGCTTCGAACTGTGCCGGCAGAACCGCTTTGATCTGCGCGCGTTCAAAATTGACGCCACGACGATAGTTTTCCATCAGAAACTCTGACCGAAAGCGCCGCACATCCGCTGACACTTTGATTGGCAGGATCCTTTCATAGACTTCGGCCCGTTTCGTAATGGCCTCATTCAGCTGATCTTTCCAGTCATGGCTTTCATAGGGCCGCAGCAAGATCGGCATAACATCGGCCTCGATCTGTTCGGCCAGATCGCGATACAGGCTTTCCATATCTTCTATGTGGCGGAAAACAGTGCGTAAACTCAGGCCGGATGCCGTGGCAAGCTCATGGGATCGTGGCATAAAATTACCCGCCTGCACCAGATTGATCAACGCCTTGGCGATCTGTTCACGGCTGCGCACGCTGCGCAATCTACGACCGTCACGCTTAGCATGGTCGTCGGCATCATTGGAAAGGGCAGGGCTTTTGTTCAAACTGGATCTCACTGAAAATGACAGACTTGTTTGTCTAGCACATCAGACGTTGGCTGGCAGGTCTACATTTAAATACGGCAAAATCAAAATGGCCCAACTGGACCTGCGATCCAATGCCACCAGCGTTCGTGATGCACAACCAATAGGAGTTTTTCCGCCAATTCATCTCGTATTGCGACACAAAATTGAAACAGACATGCGTCAGCCCTAGCCTCGACAAAGGTCACATTCACTTGGGGGATTCGATAATGACTTGGTTTCACAACGCATTTGTTTTCGGCACGCACAGCGATGATGTTCTGACAGGCACGGGGCGGGATGATTATATCTTTGGCTTTGGCGGGGATGACATCATTGACGCAGGTGCAGGTGATGACGTGATCTTTGCAGGGGCTGGCGATGACACTATCCTGGGGGGCGCTGGCAGCGATCAGATTTTTGGGGGCAGGGGCTTTGACACGGTCACCTACAAAGGATCGATCCGCGATTATTCCATCGCCAAGCATGGCTATTTCTTTCCCTTGATCACCGTTATGGCGGATGACGGCAGCACAGACACATTGATAGGGGTCGAGGCCCTTTATTTCGAAGCCGATGACTTTACCCTATTTCTGGACGGCACGAATAACGCGGTTTTGGCCGATGATGACACGGTTGATGCGGGTGAAGATGGCATCACGCAGATCAACACAGATGATCTTTTGGCCAATGATCAGGAATTTGACGGCGACGCGCTGACCATCACCGACGTGTCCGCCCAAAGCGACGCGGGCGCGATGGTCACGGTACAAAACGGTGTGGTCAGCTATGATCCCGGCGATATTTTTGCGGGTCTGGCCGAAGGTGAAACCGCGACCGACACCTTTACCTATACCGTTGATGACGGACGTGGCGGCACAGATACAGCTACAGTCACCGTGACCATAAACGGCACCAATGATGCGCCGGAATTGACGGCTGTGACCGCTGTCAGTGTGGCTGAAAACGGCACCGTGATTGATGCTCAGATCGCGGCCACAGACGCCGAAGGCGACGCGATCAGCTTTTCAATAAGCGGTGGCGCAGACGCAGCGCTTTTCCAGATTGATGCGGCCAGCGGCACGTTGACCTTTATCAATGCCCCTGATTTCGAAGCCCCCGGCGACACAGATGGTGACAATGTTTATGAGGTGACCGTGGCTGCTACCGATGCAAACGGCGCAACCGATCAGGACAATATTAACATCACAGTGACAGACGTTGACGAAGGCGGCAGTGCGCCGCGCATCAACGAATTTCACTATGACAATGCAGGCAGCGATCAGGGTGAATTTATTGAAATCCGCGTGGATGCCGGGACGGACGTGTCGGGTCTGTCGGTTGAACTGTATAATGGCGGCAGTAATCAGGTCTATGAGACCGCCATTGTATCCGGCACGCCGACGTCCGATGGCACCTATGACTATTACGTTCTTGAAATTGCGGGTATTCAGAACGGAAATGCTGATGGTATCGCATTGATCAACGCAGGCGAAGTTGTCGAATTTCTTAGCTATGAAGGGACGCTAACAGCGGCAGACGGCACAGCAGCGGGTGTGACCTCAACCGATATCGGCCAACAAGAAGGCAGCAGCACACCCATCGGATTTTCCCTTCAGCGCAATGATGACGGCACCTGGGACGCCCCGCGCGAAGACACGCGCGGTGCAGCCAACGACGACACGGGCGGGGGCGATCCAACTGAATTGCTATTGTCGGACATTCAAGGTGAAGGTGGCGATAGCGCCTTTGTCGGCCAGCAGGTGTCAGTCACCGCGATTGTCACTTATGTCGACGAAGACGGATATTTCCTGCAGGAAGAAGACGCCGATGCCGACGGAAACGCCGCCACATCCGAAGGCATCTTTGTCTTCACCGGGCGTGACAATCTGGGCACAATCACCGTGGGCGATCAGCTGACTGTTGTGGGCACCGTGGCCGAATTCAACGGCGAAACGCAGATCAGCAATGTGACATCCACAGCGACCCTGGCCACCGATCAAGACATGCCGACCGCCGCCAGCGTTTTGCTGTCACCCGATACGACCCAGGCCGATTACGAAGCGGTTGAGGGGATGCGCGTATCGGTCACCAGCGGCACCAGCGATGCGATAACCGTGATCGAGAATTTCGAACTGGGCCGCTATGGCCAGATCACGATCAGCTCGGGCGGACAAACCCAGCCCACGCAATTGTTCGATGCCCAAACCGAAGCCGATCAGATCGCTGAGCTGGCCGAAGATAACGCCAACAACCGTCTGGTGCTTGAAGACGGCGTGCGTGCGCAAAACCCCGATGAGTTCGAATACATCCCCGTCACGGCAGACGAAGGCGACAACGGCAACGGCTTTCTGGATGCGGGGGATGACTTCAGCGAAGATGGTCCGACCTTGCGCCTGGGCACTGAGGTCACCGAACCGGTCGAAGGCGTCATGACCTTCACCGACAATGGCCGCGGCACCAGTGCGGAATTCAAGGTGATTGTCGATGATCAGATCACCATCGACCCCGATACCAACACCGGCGCGCGTCAGGACACACCCGATGATGTGGGCGGTGACCTGCAAGTGGCCAGCGTGAATGTACAGAACTTCTTTACCACGCTGGATGATGGCGGCACGACGGGCCCGAACAACGATCTTGATCCGCGCGGGGCGACCACCGCCGAAGATCTGGTGCGCCAGACCGACAAACTGGTCGATCAACTGCTTGGTACAGGGGCCGAGGTTCTGGCCCTGCAGGAAATCGAAAATAACGGCTTTGACGATGCATCTGCCATCGCAACCCTTGTTGATGCTTTGAACGCTGAAGCGGTGGCGCGTGGGCTGGACGCGAATTACCAGTTCGTCGATCCCACAGGCACGGGCGATTTTGTCGGCACAGACGCGATTACCAATGCCATCATCTATGACGCCAATCAGGTCATGCTGCTGCATTCAGATGTGCATGTTTTCGACGAACAATCGGCGCAAGACACCTTTGATCTGGCCGAAGTTCTGAACGCCGAAGTGCCCACCAGCGAACAGGTTAACGATCTGCAGCGCAACCGCCCCGCCGTCGCCGCCACGTTTGAGGATAACGATACCGGCGAAAACTTTACCGTCGTGTCCAACCACTTTAAATCCAAGGGCGACAGCAATCTGCAGGATCTTGTCGATGCGGCCCAGGACGCGCTGGATGGCGGTAACACCAACATCACGCAAGCCGATATCGACGCCCTGATCGCAGACCCGAACTTTAATCAGGACGACGGGCAGGGGTTCTGGAACGCCGTGCGCGCCGATGCGTCAGCCGAGGTCGTGGAGTGGCTGGAAAACACCTATCTGGCCGAAGCCGACGCCGCGACGCCGAATGATCTGATCGCGGACAACCTGCTGATCTTGGGTGATTTCAACGCCTATGCCCAGGAAGACCCGACCCAATTACTGCGCGATGATCCTGGCTATGTCGATATCATCGACGATTTCATCCCCGGCGGTCAGGACGATGCGTTTAGCTTTGTCTTTGACGGCCAGCAAGGCACATTGGATCAGGCGTTCGCATCAGACGGTCTGGTCGATAACATCACCGGCGCTACTGAATGGAACGTCAACGCGTCTGAACCCGGCCTTCTGGGATATTCCGGTCGCTTTACAAATCCGGATTTCTATAACGACGACCTCTACCGCGCCGCCGACCACGACCCGCTGATCATCGGTCTGGACCTAAGCGACACGCCCATCGTCTAAACGAAAAATAACACCAACCCGGATCATTGGGTTGGTGTTGTAAACCTACAGTTGACCCTATTAGTCGTTTGTGTGTGGGTGCAGCGAAGGTGTAAAAAGAGCCCAATCTGTCAGATGCTGCGATGTGCGCGAATGGCAGCTTTCAAGCGGCAAGGTAAAGCTTCTTGATCAACTCACTGCGTTCGTGATGCGCAAAATCGAGAACTAAGATATCTTCAAGCTTCGCTTCAGAATAATCGGTGCAGTGTTTTGCAAACTCCACAACTTCTTGAAGCGTTTCGTCTTCATGCCAAGTTGTCATAACGAATTTAACCTTCGGGTAGTCGCCGAAGTTATGAGCCTCCAGAAATGCCCAATCGACGCTATCGTCCCATGCAGAACAATCAATGCCCCAAGCCAACGAATAGACGCACCCAGCTTTCACGAGCGCTTTGCTGACCTCGTTACGATATTCCCAATCAACTTCGCGCTCGATGAGTATCAGGCACTTGAATTTGGTCATTTCCTTTGGAAAGGAAACAGAGACATCAGTCGGTAAGAAGATGTAATTGAACATCTGCAGGAGATGACAATCAGGCCGCCTATTAGTCAAGATGGGCGATGATAGGATGTGACATCTAAGCCGAAGCAGACCTTGATAGGTATTGCAAGAACGGCAGCAAAGTCCCGCTTTGCAGCCGTTATGCAATCCGCAGATGCGCTCAGAATGAGATTAAACTCCAACAAAACCTAAAATCGCAGCGAACGCAGTTTTGTACAAAATATTTGGTACAAAACCCATGTACAAAATATACAAAACTGCGTTCGCCACGTTATGTTTTTGTTATGAAAGACAGCAACTCAGGCGTTGCTTTCGCGGATTTTGTCGGCGGCGTCTTTGTCGTAGGTCACGCTGTTTTCTTCAAACAAAGTGTCCAGTTCGCCCGACAGTGTCATTTCAGTGATGATGTCACATCCACCGACGAATTCACCTTTGACATACAACTGCGGAATGGTCGGCCAGTCGGAAAAATCCTTGATGCCCTGACGGATGCCGTCGTCCGCTAACACGTTGATATCTTTGAACTCTACACCCATGTAATTCAGCACACCAGCCACGCGGGATGAAAAGCCGCACTGGGGCATTTCCTTGGTGCCTTTCATGAACAACACCACGTCATTTGTGGTGATCGTATCTTTGATTTGTGAGGTTGCGTCGGTCATTTATTTCTCCTTCGGCACGAACATTTTCGCGTATTCCTGTGGGTCTTTCGGCACGCGGTACTGGGTGTGATGCCCACCCCCCATGCCCGATGAATAGTCTGCTTCAATGATATGATCACCCTTGCCCGGCAAGCTACCACGTTCCGTCCCACGGGTTTGTTTCACCCGTACAATAGCCAAAGCAATGGTCAGTGCCGAAATTATAGCAATAATCCAGAAAAAATATTCCATTACGGGGCTTTAGTGGTCAAAGCTAAGGCATGAAGATCACCGTGATTGCCGTCCATTTTGCCCTTTAAAGCGGCGTAAACGGCACGTTGTTGCTGAACACGATTTTGTCCGCGAAAGCTTTCGTCAATCACTTCGGCGGCGTATTTGCTGCCTGTTCCGGACATGTCTGTGATGGTGATCTTTGCATCGGGAAAACTGGCGCGCAGCAGTTCTTCGATTTCCTGTGCTTGCATAGGCATAAAATCAGGTCCTTGTCTTTTGCCCTAGATGTAGAGCGCGTGATGCGCGCATGCAAGGGACCTGGGGTCTTACGAAGCGGCAGAGCCTTCGTTCGTAAAGCGCACCTTGCCAATATAGGGCAAGTTCCGGTTGCGCTGCGCATAATCAATGCCATAGCCCACGACAAATTCATCAGGTATTTCAAAACCCGTCCAATCCGCCTTGATATCCACCTCGCGGCGGGTGGGTTTGTTCAGTAATGCAATCGTGCGCAGCTTTTGTGGTTTACGGGCCTGCAATAGTTTCGTGACATGGTTCAGCGTGTGGCCTGTGTCGACAAGATCTTCGACCAGAAGAACATTCTTACTTTCAATGGCGCCGCGTAAGTCTTTGAGAATGCGTACTTCCCGACTACTTTCCATGGCATCACCGTACGACGACGCTTCAAGAAAATCGACCTCAACATCCATGTTCAATTCGCGAACTAAATCCGCTATGAAAACAAAACTGCCGCGCAAAAGCCCCACTACAATTAATTTTTCAGCGTCTGCGAATTCATGTTCGATTGTCCGCGAAAGCTCTTCTATTTTGGCCGCGATCGCCTTGGCCGAGATCATTTTATCGATGACATAAGGACGCGTCACGCAGAGACTCCTCTTGATTTTTCGGCGTAAGTCTACGACATGCACGCCCACTGTCACGCACAAAAGGTCCCCCATGGCGACGCACACAGAAACCAAGCACCTGCCTTACACCGCCCGCCAAATGTATGATTTGGTAGCTGATGTCGGGTCATATCCTGAATTTCTGCCCTGGACGGCTGCGGCTCGGATCAGATCGACCGATGATCAAGGGGATACGACCCTGATGCTGGCCGACCTTGTGATTTCTTTCAAGGTGTTTCGTGAACGGTTCGGCAGCAAAGTCACCCTTTGGAAAGACTTCAGCCGGATTGACACCGCATATATCGACGGCCCTTTCCGCTATCTGGAGTCTCGTTGGGATTTTCGGGATGCGGATGGTGGATGTGAAGTGACATTTTTTGTTGATTTTGAATTTAAAAACCGCATTTTGCAAGGCGCTGCCGGTATGTTTTTCAATGAAGCGATGCAGCGGATTGTACGGGCTTTTGAACGACGCGCAGCACAGCTTTATTCTTCGTGATCCCGGATTACATTTAACATTAGGTTTATTGCGTAATGCGTTGATTTTTCACGTACAAGTGCCCGACCAATCGCACCAAAATCAATGGTCTGTGTCACGATTTTATTATTTAGATATGCCAGACCAAAACAAACGCGGCCTTCGGGTTTGTGATCTGATCCGCCGGGCCCTGCGATACCTGTGACGGATATTGCCAACTGTGCGTCAGACCGCGCTAATGCGCCTTTGGCCATTTCGCGTGCGACCTGTTCTGACACTGCGCCATGCGCATCCAATGTTTCTGCGAGTACACTCAACATATCTCGCTTGGCGGCGTTGGAATATGTCACAAATCCGCGGTCAAATACATCAGATGATCCAGGAATATCGGTCAGCGCCGCCGCAATCATACCACCAGTACAACTTTCGGCTGTGGCAATCCGCAGATGTGCCGCACGGGCTGTATTCAACAAGGCAGGTGCACTCACAATCCAAGACCCATGTGTGCCACTGCTGCGGCCAGCCCAACGCAGATCGCGGCCAGCATTCCAGCAATCACGTCATCCAGCATGACACCAAGTGGTCCGTGTTGACGATCTGCCCAACCCACTGGGCCGGGCTTCCAGATATCAAACAAGCGAAACAGCACAAAAGCCGCGATCCAGCCGGGATAAGGGAAGACCCAAGGGTCCGCGCCTGCGTGCCAAAGCCCGGCTGACAAGGGCCAAAGAGCGATCCATTGGCCCGCGACCTCGTCTATGACGATCTGCGAAGGGTCATGGTCATCACTTTCGTGGGTTTCCTGAAGTGTGGCCCACCAACCGGCTGCAAAAACAACAACTGTGGCCAGCGCAAGTGCCGGAAAGCCGCCCAAGACATGCAGCAGGTATGCCACAGGGATAGCTGCCGCCGACCCCCAAGTGCCGGGTGCGGGCCGCAAATAGCCGATAAAGAAAAATGTGGCGATCAGGCGGCTCATGGTTTGATCAGCGTGGCGGTGGCAAGGGCTGCGATGCCTTCTTCGCGCCCTGTGAAACCAAGCCGTTCCGATGTTGTGGCCTTGATACTGACCCGGTTAGCCGTGATGCCGATGATATGGGCCATGGCATCTTTCATTTGTGCCGTATGGGGTCCGATCTTGGGCTGTTCGCAGATCAATGTGCAATCAACATTGGCGATCTGAAAACCGTGTTCGGCGGCCAAATCAACGGCATGGCGCAAAAAGATATCGCTGGCTGCACCCTTCCACTGTGGATCAGAGGGCGGAAAATGCTGTCCGATATCGCCTTGTGCCAATGCGCCATAAATCGCGTCGGTGACAGCGTGCATGCCGACATCAGCATCGGAATGCCCTTGCAGGCCCCGATCAAACGGCACGGATATCCCGCATAATGTCACGTGATCGCCTGCGCCAAAGCGGTGCACATCGAACCCGTTGCCAAGGCGAATATCCATCTTTGATCCCAATATTTTTTCTGCGCGGGCAAAATCGCTGGCCTGCGTAATTTTCAGGTTGTCGTCGCTTCCCGGCAGAATTGCAACCTTGATACCAGCGGCGCGGGCCACTTCAACATCATCTGCAGCCGTGCCGTCATGCGCCTGATGCGCCTTTAAAATAGCTTTGTAATCAAAACCTTGTGGGGTTTGCGCGCGGTAAAGATGGGCCCTGTCCTGGGTGCCGGTTACATAGTCATTTTCGCCCCGCCATAGCGCATCTGTCACGACCAGCGCGGGCGCTGCGGCTTGGGCGTGGTCAAGTGTGTCAATGGTTTGCTGGATTAGCTTAGCCGATATACAGGGCCGCGCCACATCGTGAATCAGCACTTTGGTGACGCCCAACCCACTTAAGGCCTGCAATCCCGCCAAAACGCTGCTGCAACGGGTCGCCCCGCCAATGACACAAGGCACATCGGGCATGCGCCCCAGATCATCTGGATGCAAGACCACAACGATGTGTTCAATTTCAGTAATCTGACGAAAGGCATCCAGCGTCCAGTCTGCCACCCGGCGACCGGCAACCGTCTGCCATTGCTTGGCAATTTCACCCCCGGCACGTGTCCCGCGTCCGGCCGCAACGATGACGGCGGCTGTGGTCATGGATAGTCTCCGCTTTTTCAGAATTGTTTAGGCTTTGATTGCAGCGGGGGCAATCGGCAAGAAATCGACCTAAATAATGCCTATTTTTTATGCAATGCGCAAATTTGTAGCATTTAGGTGCAGTGGATCGTTTGCGATTGTCTTATTGGCACGATAACTGATGTGAAACGCTTAAGGATTAATCATTTGTCCATTCCGGTGGCGCAAAGCCCACTTCAGATGCCCGTTTTCCTGGCCCCTTTGGCTGGAATAACAGATTTGCCGTTCCGGACACTTGTGTCGCGGTTTGGTGCTGGGCGCGTGGTCAGCGAAATGGTCGCAAGTCAGGAAATGGTTCAGGCCAAGCCGGGCGTGCGCGAACGCGCCGAGCTGGGATTTGACATCGCCAACACTGCCGTTCAACTTGCCGGGCGCGATGCAAAATGGATGGCTGAAGCGGCAAGGATGGTCGAAGCAAACGGCGCGCAGATCATTGATATCAACATGGGATGTCCAGCTAAAAAGGTCGTGAACGGTTATTCTGGATCGGCGCTGTTGAAAGATCTGGATCATGCGCTTGGATTGATCGACGCCGTGGTGACGGCGGTGAAAATACCCGTGACACTGAAAACCCGTCTGGGATGGGACGATGATCTGATGAATGCGCCTGATCTGGCACAGCGTGCCGAAGCGGCGGGGATCGCGATGATCACAATCCATGGTCGGACGCGATGCCAATTTTATAAAGGTCACGCAGACTGGAAAGCCATTGCAGCGGTTAAACAGGCCGTCAGCATCCCGGTTATTGCCAACGGCGACATCATAGATGCAGCAACCGCCCGTCAGGCGCTGCACGCCTCTGGTGCGGATGGTGTGATGATTGGCCGGGGTGCACAGGGCCGTCCGTGGCTGTTGGCACAGGTTTCTGCGCAGCTATTCGGAACAAAGGCGCCCGATATCCCGACAGGGCGCAGTTTTGTCGATATGGTCAGCACCCATTACGATAACATGTTGTCATTTTACGGCGTCGATCTGGGGGGCCGCGTCGCCCGTAAGCATCTGGGTTGGTACATGGATTATGCGGGCACGGGGGCTGGTCTGCGAAAATCTGTCCTGACCGCTACATCGACTGAGGTGATCCGCCTGTTGCCTGACGCGCTTGCAATGCAAACCGGGTTAGCTGCATGAGTATGGATGACGATCTTTGGACATCGCTTCCCACACCTGCGCTTCTTGTGGCGTCAGATGATCATATCGTCGATGCAAATCCTGCTGCAGAAGGGTTCTTGAACACATCGCGCAAGTCTTTGAGGAATGCTTCATTTTGGGAAAAGATACGGGTTGATGCACCGCTTGAAGATGCTTTTGCCCGCGCCCGTCGCGACCATTCGGTTCTGTATGTCAATGATATAGATGTCGGCGCACCGGGCCGGGCTGGTGTGATGTGCAACATTCAGATCGCACCCCTAACGGGCAGCGATGGTCAAATGATTTTTCTGATCTCGCCGCGCGAACTTGTGGCCCGCCTTAGTCGGCCAAAAGGCGCCCAGTCTGCAGCGCAATCCGCAATCGGCATGGCTGAAATGCTTGCTCATGAAATCAAAAATCCACTTGCGGGCATCACTGGGGCCGCACAGCTTTTGTCGATGAACCTGTCTAATGGCGATCTTGAGATGACTGATCTGATCGTCGCCGAAAGTAGACGAATCGTAAAGTTGCTGGAACAGGTTGAACAGTTCGGAAACCTGCGTCCGCCGGATAAGAACCGCGTGAATATCCATGATGTGCTGGACCGTGCGCGGAAATCCGCAATGGTCGGGTTTGGTGCATCCATGGCATTTGTTGAAGAATACGATCCGTCGCTTCCCCCTACGCTAGGAGACGCCGATCAGCTGTTGCAAGTCTTTCTGAACCTTTTGAAAAATGCTAGTGAAGCGGCGGGTAATAATGGGGGCACGATCAGGTTGAAAACCTCATATGATTTGTCCCTAAGGCTGCGCCGTAAGGATGGCACGACAGTTTCGGCCCCTCTGCTGGTCGAGATCATAGATGACGGCCCAGGCTTGCCACCTGCCGTTGAAAATACCCTGTTCGAGCCGTTTGTATCGGGCCGCGAAAATGGCACCGGGCTTGGGCTGGCACTGGTGTCGAAGATTATTACGGAACACGATGGTTGGGTCGCAGTTGATTCAGTGCCCGGCCACACGGTGTTTCGTATTTCCCTGCCGATCACCACTGATGAAACCCGCAGATTAAACGTGGAGACACACTAAATGGACGGAACCGTACTTGTCGCTGATGATGACCGCACGATCAGAACGGTGCTGACGCAAGCATTGACCCGTGCGGGGTGCAAGGTACACGCCACCTCAAGCCTGATGACACTGCTGCGGTGGGTCGAAGAAGGCAAAGGCGATTTGGTGATTTCAGATGTGGTCATGCCTGATGGAAACGGTCTTGAGGCGTTGCCGAAGATCGGACAGGAACGCCCAGGGCTGCCGGTCATCGTAATTTCGGCGCAAAACACGATCATGACAGCCATTCAGGCGGCCGAGGCCGAGGCCTATGATTATCTGCCCAAGCCCTTTGATCTGCCTGATCTGATGAAACGTGCCGCCAAGGCGCTTGAAGTAAAGCGTCGTGCGCCTGCGCCCAAAGTGGATGGGGCAAAGCCGTCGGATGATCTGCCGCTGGTTGGTCGTACGCCGTTGATGCAGGCGCTTTACCGGCTTGTGGCGCGGGTCATGAACACAGAGTTGACCGTTCTGGTTACGGGCGAAAGCGGTACGGGCAAATCCTTGATCGCAAAGGCCATTCACGATTTTTCCGACCGTCGCCCGCTGCCTTATGTTGTGGTCAGCGCTGCCGATCTGGAAGGAATGGAAGGTCCGGCCACTGTGCTAAGCCGTGCCAAAGGCGGATCACTGGTTTTTGATGAAGTTGGCGATCTTAGCCTTGAGGCACAGGCGCGCATCGTACGCATGCTGGACAGCCTGGGTGAGAACGCCCCGCGGATCATGGCCACCAGTCAGGCCGATTTGATGCACCGGATGGAGCAGGGGGCCTTCCGTCAAGATTTATTCTATCGCCTTGGCGGTGTGACCGTAAATGTACCGGCTTTGCGCGAACGGGTTGATGATATTCCGCTGCTGGCGGATCATTTTCTGGCCCGTGCGGAACGCGATGGCAATGCGACTAAACGATTGACCGAGGGCGCCACAGATCTGATCCGTGCCTACAGCTGGCCGGGTAATGTGCGGCAGCTTGAAAACGCGATCCGGCGTCTTGTCGTGACATCAGCCGAAGATGATATATCGAGGTCCCAGGTCGAAATGATGTTGGGCAACCAGCCAGCTATGGAACCACTGGTCGGCGGGGGCGAGGGCGAAAAACTATCTAGTTCCGTCTATAAACATCTGCGCCGCTATTTCGATCTGCATGGCGGGGTATTGCCGCCATCGGGACTGTATCAGCGAATCTTGAAAGAGGTAGAGCTACCGCTGATCGAAATCGCTTTGGATGCGACGGGTGGAAATCAGGCAAAATGTGCTGATTTACTTGGAATTAACCGGAATACTTTGCGAAAGAAGATCACTGATCTCGATATCCGCGTGACACGCCGCCGTAAATTGATGTAAAACCGCAACAGAACCGTGGCCGATCGGCGTCAGTCGATGACGAAGCCACAAAATATAGCGGTACGTTGCGGGCGCAACACATCAGGAGAGAGCAGGCTTGTCAGCATCTGTGCGCGGGTCTTTCTGGAATACGCTCAGTCGTTTGAATGAATACAAACGGCTGAAGTTCTGGCTGACGTTTGGCGTTATTGCCATGGGTCCGGTATTGGCTGTGGCCACCTTTGTTGTTTTTGGGCCTTTTGCCGTTGGCGGATCTGTCGTTGGTCTGCGGTTGGTGCTGATGGCCGATCTGGTCTATGTGCTAATTATTGCAACGCTGGTGATGCAACGCGTGGCACGGATTGTGGCGGCACGGCGGGCCAGATCTGCAGGGTCGCGCCTGCACCTTCGTTTGACGGGTGTTTTCGCGATTGTGGCGTTGGTGCCAACGGTTCTGGTTGCGATTTTTGCTGGATTGACCATCAACATCGGACTTGAAGGATGGTTTTCGGACCGCGTCAGCAATGTGGTGGGAACATCCCTGGCAGCAGCGCAAGCTTACGAGTCTGAACAACGCGAGGCTATTGCACGCGATACCCTGTTGCTGGCTGCCGATCTGAACAGCCTTCGTAACGACAGGGGCATCGTTGATGACGGTGAATTGCGCAAATTTCTGAATGACGAAAACAGTATTCAGACATTTTTGCTGAACAATCTGACCGAAATTTATATCATCGACGGCCAAGGCAATATTCGCGCCCGTGGCGACGGCAGTTACTTGTTCAATTTCGAAAAACCAGAGTCTGCTGTAATCGCGCAGGCCCGACAGTACGAATTGGTACTGATCGAAGATCCTGATCGCGATGAATACCGCGGTCTGATGCCTCTTCGCGGGTATCTAGACCATTATATTTATGTCACGCGGGAAGTGGATGGAAATCTGCTGAAACTGCTGGATGACACACAGCAAACAGCGACGCTTTATCAGCAACTGGAAACGCAGCGCGGCCGGATGGTATTCGATTTCGGTCTGTTTTATCTGGGTTTTGCCGTCACTTTGATCCTGGCGTCGATCTGGCTGGGGCTATGGTTTGCAGAACGGCTGTCACGCCCGGTGGGGCGTTTGGCGGGGGCGGCACAACAGGTCGGTATGGGTGATCTAAGTGTTCAGGTGCGCGAAGAACGCGGCGATGATGAAATCGCCATGTTGGGGCGCTATTTCAATCAGATGACACGCCAACTGAAAGCGCAACGCGAGACACTGTTGGACAACACTCAGCAGATCGAACGACGCAGGCGGCTGTTTGACTCCGTGCTAAGTTCGGTCACATCAGGGGTGATCGGGTTGGATGCCGGCGGGGCCGTGACTTTTGTGAATAAATCGGCTGAGCGTCTTTTGAATATTGATGCATCTGAAGCGCGCGTAATTGGCTTGGCCGTACCGGAATTTGGTGCATTGTTTGATCGGTTGCCTGGCAGCAAAAGCGAAGTGGTGCAGGAAGAAATCCAGATTACACGTTACGGTAAAACAGAAACGCTATTGGTGCGATTATCCTTGCGGCGTCACGAAGACGGGGCCTTGGACGGTTATGTTGTGGCATTTGAGGATGTGACTGATCTGGTCAGCGCGCAACGCATGGCGGCTTGGGGTGATGTGGCGCGTCGTATCGCGCACGAAATCAAGAACCCGCTGACACCGATCCAGCTGTCCGCAGAGCGTATCAAACGAAAATTTCGCCCTCAGGTCGAAGTGCCTGAAGACCTGGATCAAATGACCGATGTGATCGTACGTCAAACCAATGATTTACGGCGCATTGTGGATGAATTTTCCAAATTTGCCCGCATGCCGGAACCTGCCAAGAAAGACGAAGATGTCACCGCATTGGTGCAGGCAGCCGTACTTTTGCAAGGCAGTGCACAGGATATAACGCTGAAATCTGATCTGCCAACACAGACTGTTTTTGCAAATGTTGACGCGACAATGATTAGGCAAGCTTTGACAAACCTAATTAAAAACGCGGGGGAAGCCATTGAAACTTATATAGAAAAGCGAAACCCAAATAGCTTCAGCCCTGAAGTTCACGTTTCCATGTCACTGACCGAAGATGAGGTTGTTATCCAAATCGCGGATAACGGTATCGGCCTACCCAAAGATCGCGCGCGTCTGTTTGAACCCTATGTTACGACCCGCGACAAGGGCACGGGGCTTGGCCTGCCGATCGTCAAGAAAATTATCGAAGAACACGGTGGCAGTCTGCAATTGGTGGATGCCCCCGTTTTTGAAGGAAATGACCACGCTGGCGCACTGGCAGAAATACGTCTGCCGCGTGTGGCGCAAACCGAAACCCTAAAAATAGAAGAAACCGCTTGAGGTGACCTATGAGCCATATCTTAATTACTGACGACGAACGAGACATCCGCGAACTGATCGGCGATATTCTGAAAGACGAAGGCTATGAGGTGAAGCTGGCCGCAAATTCAGAAGATTGCATCAAATCGCTGACCGAAAGTCGCCCTGCGCTGATGATTTTGGACATATGGCTGAAAGACAGCAACATGGACGGGATCGATATTCTGAAAAAGGTCAAACGTGATATGCCCGAGGTGCCGGTGGTCATTATATCGGGTCACGGGAATATCGAAATTGCAGTCGCGGCGATCAAACAGGGTGCATATGATTTCATCGAGAAGCCATTCAATATTGATCAGTTGATGGTTGTGATATCCCGTGCGATGGAAACATCGCGTTTGCGGCGTGAAAACAGTGAACTGCGGCGCAAGGATGTATCCTCCAGTGAGATGATTGGTTCAAGTGCTACGTTCAAGGCATTGAAATCACAGCTTGAAAAAGTAACAAAATCAAATAGCCGCGTAATGTTGTCCGGGCCCGCCGGTGCTGGCAAAGAAGTCGCCGCGCGCTATATCCATGCCAATTCGTCACGTGCAAATGGGCCTTTTATCAGTGTCAATTCTGCCTCTATCGCGCCAGACCGGATGGAGGATGTTCTGTTCGGTCGCGAAAGCTCTGACCGCGGTATCGAACCTGGACTGCTTGAAGAAGCCAATGGTGGCATTCTGTATTTTGACGAAATTGCCGACATGCCCCTTGGTACGCAATCGAAAATTCTGCGCGTTCTTGTGGATCAGGAATTTCAGCGCGTGGGCGGTGCCGATAAGGTCAGTGTTGATCTGCGGGTTATTTCATCGACCAATCGAAATCTTGAAACTGAAATTCTGGGTGGCCGGTTCCGCGAAGAGCTGTATCACCGCTTGAACGTTGTGCCGGTTCATGTGCCCGGTTTGGATGAACGCCGTGAAGACATTCCGGTTTTGGCGGATTATTTCATCAAGGCGTTTAATGCATCGCAAGGTTTGCCATTGCGCGATATCTCGGACGAGGCAGAAGCATTGATGCAGACGATGGACTGGCCTGGCAATGTGCGGCAGTTGAAAAATGTGGTCGAACGGGTGTTGATCATGGGCGACAACTCTGGTCCGATCGAAGCCAAGGAACTGCCACAACAGGACGCCCCGGCGCAAGACGAAGGCAGGATCGTGCTGTCTGGCGGGTTGGCTACATTGCCCCTGCGCGAGGCGCGCGAGTTGTTTGAACGGGAATATCTACTGACCCAGATAAACCGTTTTGGCGGCAATATCAGTCGCACCGCAACTTTTGTCGGGATGGAACGTTCGGCTTTGCATCGCAAGTTGAAATCCCTTGGGGTTGTCACGTCTAACAAAGCAGGTGCCCGTGTGGCCTATATCGAAGATACGGTCGATTGACGCGCGGCGATCAACGTGCAAACGCTTAAGGCTTGGCGACAAGGGACGCACGGATGAAGGTTATCATATGCGGTGCAGGGCAAGTGGGCTGGCAAATTGCGCGCCATTTGTCTGGCGAAAGAAACGATGTAACAGTCGTTGACAATAACGCCGAACTGGTGCGCCGAGCGACAGATGTGCTTGACGTGCAAGGCATCGCCGGGTTCGCCAGCTATCCCAATATTCTGGAACGGGCAGGGGCCAAAGACGCCGATATGGTGATTGCCGCCACGCACTCAGACGAGGTGAACATGGTCACCTGTCAGGTCGCGCATTCGGTTTTTTCCGTTCCACGCAAGATCGCGCGTTTGCGGTCGCAATCCTATCTGGATGCGATTTATTCCGATCTTTATCGCCGTGATCACATGCCTATCGATGTTGTGATCAGCCCTGAAAAGGAAGTGGCCGAGGCGGCATTGCAACGCCTTGCAGCACCTGCCGCTTTTGACACTGAAAATTTTCTGGATGGGCGCGCCAAACTTTTAGGTATCAAAATCGGGCAGGATTGCCCTGTGGTCAACACCCCATTGCGTCAGTTGACGGATCTGTTTTCAACATTACGTGCAATTGTTGTGGGTGTTCGACGGGGCGGAAAACTGTTCGCACCTGAAGCAGGTGATCAACTATTTCCTGGCGATGACTGCTATATTTTCACGAATAAAGAAGATGTTGGCCGTACGTTGGAAATTTTTGGCAAAAGTGTCAAAAAACAGGAACGTGTGGTGATCATCGGCGGGGGCAACGTTGGTTTGGCGGTCGCCCGCGAATTGGAAAGCCGCACCAAACGGATCCGCGCCAAGGTGATCGAAAAGAACCGCAACTGTGCAGAACGGGCGGCTGACATTTTGGAACGGACAATCGTGTTGAATGGCGATGGTCTGGATCGCAACCTTTTGCTTGAGGCGAACATTGATCGTGCAGATGCGGTTTTATGTGTGACGGATGACGATAAAACCAATATTCTCAGTGCGGTACGGGCCAAAGCAAATGGATGCCCTATGGCAATCTGTCTCGTAAATGACCCCACGCTTGTGTCTATTCTGGGGCCCCTTGATATTGATGCTTATATCAATCCGCGCTCGACCACGGTCAGTTCGATTCTGCGTCATATCAGGCAAGGGCGTGTGCGGGCGGTCTATTCCATCGGCGATGCCGAAGCCGAGATGATCGAAGCACAGGTTTTGTCCACATCGTCCATTGCAGGAAAGCGGATCAAGGAAATTGATTTTCCCGAAGGCGTGTTGGTTGGCGGCGTGATGAAGGGCGATGAGGTTATCAAGCCGACAGGCAGCACGCGGATTAATGAAAGCGATGTGATCGCGCTGTTTTGTATGGCCGCGGACGTGCCCGAGGTGGAACGTTTACTTCAAGTCTCTATCGATTTTTTCTGATGCAATGGTTGATGAAACTGCCGCTGTTTGTCTTGCTGATGGGCATCGGTGCAGTGGCTATGTATCTGCCTGCGATCCATGCTTTTGCGTTGCGAGATATGCACGAAGCCCGCACATTTTTTTATGGGGCAACGCTGTTTTTGATGCTGACCGGGATGCTGGGCATCGCCACATCGAATTATCAACCCAACCATGCGGCCCGCAGTCAATTATTGTCGTTGATGGCCGCTTTCGTGCTGTTGCCTGTCATGCTTGCCATTCCATTCAACGAAGCGTTGCGCACAACAACCTTCCTGAATTCCTATTTTGAAATGGTATCCAGCCTAACCACAACAGGGGCCACGATTTTTGATAATCCCGCACGCTTGCCGCCTAGTTTGCATCTTTGGCGCGCCATGGTCGCATGGATGGGTGGATTTTTGATGTGGGTTACAGCGCTGGCTATTCTGGCGCCAATGAACCTCGGCGGATTTGAGGTAACAGCGGAAGACAACGCGAATCAAAGCGGCGAGACTTATACGCAATTCATCCGCATCGCAGATCCATCTGAACGCCTGTTGCGATTTACGCTGGACCTGCTGCCTGTTTACGTTGGAACAACTGCGTTTTTATGGGTGGTTCTGGCACTATTGGGTGATGATGCGCTGACAGCGATTTGTCATGCAATGTCCGTGATTTCGACCAGTGGTATATCTCCCGTCGGAGGGCTTGAACAAAGCGCATCAGGTCGGTTCGGTGAAATTTTGGTATTTTTGTTTTTGATGCTTGCTGTGTCGCGTATGACGTTCAGCAGGGACCAGAACGCGCGACGATTTTCTCAGCTGCAAAGTGATCCCGAAATTAGAATTGCAGTTGTTTTGATGATAACAATCCCGCTGTTTTTATTCTTGCGTCATTGGATCGGAGCCTATGACGTGCAGGGCCAACAGGACAGTCTGGCAGCACTTCGCGCCTTGTGGGGCGGTATGTTCACGGTATTGTCGTTCCTGACGACAACCGGGTTTGCTTCGGCCGATTGGGCCACGGCACGGGATTGGTCTGGTCTGGGTACGCCGGGTTTGATCTTGATGGGGCTTGCGCTGCTTGGCGGTGGGGTCGCGACGACAGCAGGGGGCGTGAAACTGCTGCGGGTCTACGCGCTTTACAAGCATGGTCAACGCGAGATTGAACGTTTGATCCACCCGTCATCCGTGGCGCGGTCGGGCAGGCACGGACGTAAAATTAGGCGGCAGGGGGCATATATCGCATGGATATTTTTCATGCTTTTTGCGTTATCTGTGGCGGCCATTATGACGTTATTGTCGCTGACCGGTTTGCAGTTTGAAACTTCGATGGTGCTCACTGTGGCTGCATTATCTACAACCGGACCGTTAGCATCTATTGCTGCGGAAACTCCAATCTCATATGCGGGTTTAACGGATCCGGCCAAGATCATTTTGATCGGTGCGATGGTCTTGGGTCGGTTGGAAACCTTGGCCATTGTGGCCCTGCTAAACCCTGAGTTCTGGCGCAGCTAATGCGGCATGTGCGAAATAGCGCCATAACGGACTGTTTTTAGGGGTGGAATCTTTTCACCTGCCGCTACATACTTTAGGACAGAACGAGGGGAACGCAGGTCGGCAAACGACCGTATAAGAAAAAAGGGTAAGGGCGATGGCTGCCGATAAGCAGAATTTGCAGGATGCATTTCTAAATCACGTACGTAAAACAAAAGTTCCGGTTACGATTTTTCTGATCAATGGGGTGAAATTACAGGGTGTCATTACCTGGTTTGACAACTTTTGCGTGCTTTTGCGTCGCGATGGCCAGTCGCAGCTGGTGTATAAACATGCCATTTCAACAATTATGCCATCACAGCCCATCAGCCTGTATGACGGTGAAGAATAATCGTTATGGCTTCTGATGACCCCGGCGCGATGCGCGCTTGGGTGCTGCATCCTGACATAAAAAATGATCCCGGGCGCCGCAGTCCTGAATTTGCTTTGGACGAAGCCGTTTCCTTGGCACATGCCTTGCCCGATTTATATATTGCCGGATCAGACGTTGTGCGACTGCCCAAAGCGCACCCGGGTTTGCTTTTCGGGTCGGGTAAGATCGAAGAATTGGGCCAGATATTCAAAGATGAAGATATTGGGCTGGTCTTGGTCGATGGTCCTGTCACCCCCGTTCAACAACGTAACCTGGAACGGGAATGGCGTGTCAAACTGTTGGACCGCACCGGGTTGATCCTTGAGATTTTTTCGGACCGTGCGCGCACACGTGAAGGGGTACTGCAGGTCGAAATGGCTGCCCTTAGCTATCAACGCACACGGCTTGTCCGTGCATGGACGCACCTTGAACGTCAGCGCGGTGGACTTGGTTTTGTGGGCGGTCCTGGTGAAACCCAGATTGAGGCCGACCGGCGTGCGATTGACGATGCGATCAACCGGATCAAACGACAACTTTCTAAAGTGGTTAAAACTCGTGCGCTTCACCGTGCGGCACGGGCCAAGGTTCCATTTCCTGTGGTGGCACTCGTGGGCTATACCAATGCAGGAAAATCAACGCTTTTCAACAGGTTGACGGGCTCAGATGTGATGGTAAAAGACATGCTGTTCGCTACACTTGACCCCACGATGCGCAGTCTGACACTGCCATCTGCGGACGAGATTATCTTGTCCGACACAGTTGGATTTATCTCGGACCTGCCGACGCAACTTGTCGCTGCATTCCGCGCAACACTGGAAGAGGTTCTGGACGCCGATCTGATTTTGCATGTGCGCGATATCTCGCATCCTGAATCGCAGGAACAGGCAGCCGATGTAGACGATATTCTGGCCGAGCTTGGTGTTGATGAAACTGCCCCAAGGTTAGAGATTTGGAATAAGATCGACAGGCTTGATGCAGACCGCCGGGATGCATTGCAAACCCAGGCAGATCGAAGCGACGAGATATTTGCCGTCTCTGCTTTGACGGGGGATGGGCTGGACCAACTTTTGTCAGCGGTTAGCGGTGCGCTGCAGGATCCAAAATATGATGACCAGATCTTGGTGCCTTTTGATCGGGGTAGGGCGCGGGCCTGGCTTTACGAAAAGAACCTGGTTGAAGATGAACTGCAGACTGATGACGGGTGGCAGTTGGATGTGCGATGGTCAAAGCGCCATCGTCAGGCTTATCAGGCGATTGTGTAAGAGTTTTACTGTTTTTTCAGTGCTTGCGGGATTTCTTTTATCGCGGTGTCAGAACTGTGACGCCAACGGCGGCAGCGCGCGCAAGGTCCGGATCAAGGGACATCGGTATATATTCACCCCGCCGCCACAGTTGCCCCAGATCATCATAATAACGGCTTAAGGGATGGCCCGATTGTCCTGTTGAGATGATAAAGACCGAACTGTCAGGATCGGCAAAGTCATAAACTCCGCGAAACGCAGCACCATGGACGTTTAGAAACGGGTCAGGCCCTGTGCCAATGGTGCGACCGCGCAGCAAAGTGTTATCCCCACCGCTGGTCGATTGGCGAATATTCACGAACCAACTCAGGCCTGGTGTGTCGCCCAGAACTGGGTGATCATGCGTTGCCTCATGCGCGTTGCCCCATCTCAGGCTTTCCAGCGTGGTGCCATAAGTTTCATCGATCCAGACCAGCGCATCGTCCAACGCCAGTTGCGCCATTTCTGCACATGTCTCGATTGGGCTGGATTGCACCACATCGCACCATACTGCTGCGCCATCGACATCGCGATAGACGCGTTCGATGAACAGGGGTTCCACATGCGTAAACTCACGGGTCAGTGGCCCCAGTTCATCCTGGATCAATCGATCTTGCAGCGCACGCAACCATGCAGCGTATAAAAGCGGTTCTGGCATGTGTTCATTCATCTCGCCATTCCAGTTGCCAAGCAATGCCAATGCGTCTTGACGGCGACGTTCGGGGGTGCCGTCGGGGGCAGCTTCGCCGGTGAACCACAGATCCGCGCCCACAAGTGACAGAAGCGTCACGGCGGTATTTGATACCGTATCCAACTGCGCCTCGATAAAGCTTTCGCGCGTGTGAACTTTGCGATCCTGCATCAGCTTGCGCCAGCGCAGAATGCGTTGACTGTCGGGATAAAAAAAGCTGACATGTTCGGGAAAAGGGCGGTCTGTGACCTTGTTATTTGTATTGCCTAAAATACCACCATCGGGGGCGATCACTTCAGGATTTAGACTGTAATCCAGACGCCCCTGCCAGCGGTTTGTCACAACCCAACCGGGACTGGGCAGACGCCCTTGGGTTTGGTGCAGCGGATTGCGTTTTGGGATGGCGCCGATGGTTTTTAACGCGATTGAATTTTGATCGGCCAGCACAAGGTTTTGGACTGGGGCGATATAATCTTTGGTGGCTTCCATCCCCTCTATGATCGAATTTGACCGCATCAGGGCCATACCCGCACTTAGCGATGTGTCGGCGGGACTAAGCGCTGTCCAGGCCAGACTGGTCACATAGCCTTGGCGAATGATAGTGCCTAATCCGTAATGTGATCCCGGCAGAACAGGTCCGTTTTCTGTCCAGCGCAGATCGATTGTGACTTGGTCTGCGTCCTTGACGTTGATGATGGACGGACGCGTGCGAAAGGGCTTGAACCCATCAGGCGTGCGATATTCATTCGGGCTGGTCGGGTTCAGTTCTTCTAGATATACATCCTGATCATCGGCATATGCGGTGGTCAGACCCCAGCCCAGATTTTTCGTTCGACCCACCAAAATGACCGGCACACCAGGAATGGTTCCACCGATTACGCCACCTGCTTCCAGCTCAACCCGTGCCAGATACCAGATCGCAGGGGCCGTGAAGCCCAGATGCGGATCGTTGGCCAAAAGCGTACCACCGGCAGCTGCCCGCGACGGATCAGCGGCCCATACGTTTGACGCACCCGCAAAGGGACGCGCCAGAAATGGCGATAAAGGATCAAAGGGCTGGTCGGCAGCTTCGCTGTACTGCGGCAGCCCCGGCATGATGCTGGAATAGGATGGCATTGCTGCAATCCCATCACCGGGTGCGTCGGGCAAAATATCCAACAGGCGTTCCTGAGGCAAGATAAGGGACGTGCGGGCGCGCAGCACCTCTTCTTCTAGGTGCGCGGACAGTTGAAGTGACATCAGTTTGATGATCGCAATAGAATCTGCGGGTTGCCACGGGGCAATCTGATTGGAAAACAGAAAAAATTCCGGGGCGCCACGACCAAGGGCCTGTTCATTCACTTGCGTCATCCGCGCATTCACACCGGCCGCATATGCTTTCAGGGCGGCCATTGTGCGTTCGTCCTGAACCTCAACCGATTGGCGCGCGACACCGTATAAATCCAGCCGTCGGATCAGCTTATCGATATTTAAGGTGCGTTCGCCGAACAGCTCTGACAGTCGTCCCTGGGCTGTGCGACGCAACATCATCATCTGCCACAGCCGATCCTGCGCATGTGCATACCCAAGCCCGAAAAACACATCGCTATCTGTTTCGCCAAAGATATGTGGCACATTTGCGTTATCGCGCACAATCTCAAGTGGGGCGGACAGCCCTGCGACCTGATGATCGGCATTATAATCTGGCAAGGATCGTGAGGCGAAATAATAGATCAAAAGAAACGCCAAAAACGCAAGTACCAAAAGCCCGGTCGTTAGTCTGAGAAGCCAGCGAAAAACAAATGCCATTGATGCCCCTTGTGGTGATGTGCGCACTGCTGTTGGATAGGGACTGACATATATTCAGAATGCAATGCAAGGGGCAGTAAAAATGGCGAATGTCGCATTTCTAGGTTTGGGCGTGATGGGATACCCGATGGCAGGCCATCTAGCGAAAGCAGGTCACAGCGTGACGGTCTATAATCGGACGACGGCAAAGGCTGAAAAATGGGTCGAGGAATTCGGCGGTCATTTCGGAAAAATACCGGCGGATGCAGTTAAGGGCGCTGATTTCGTGATGTCATGTGTCGGCAATGACGATGACTTGCGTCAGGTCTGTTTGGGCGAAAACGGGGCCTTGGCCGCAATGTCAGACGGAACGGTTTTCGTGGATCACACGACCGTTTCTGCCAAAGTGACGCGCGAGATGTATGATCACGCAGACGCTCGTCAGATCAGTTTTGTCGACGCGCCAGTTTCTGGTGGGCAGGCGGGGGCCGAAAATGGTGCGTTATCGATCATGTGCGGCGGTGATGACGGTGCCTATGCCCGCATCGAACCCGTCATTGAAGCCTATGGCAAGATCTGCAAATTGATGGGGCCGTCGGGGGCAGGGCAGTTGACCAAGATGGTTAATCAGATTTGCATTGCAGGGCTGCTGCAAGGACTGTCCGAGGGTCTGCATTTCGCCGAAAAAGCAGGGCTGGATGCCAAGGCCGTTGTTGATGTGATTCAAGGCGGTGCCGCTGGCAGTTGGCAAATGGTTAATCGTCACGCGACCATGATGGATGATGAATTTAACCACGGATTTGCCGTCGACTGGATGCGCAAGGATTTGGGTATTTGTCTGTCAACAGCTGACGAAAATGGTGCCAGCCTGCCGGGAACGGCCATGATTGACCAATATTATAAGGACATTCAGAATATGGGCGGGGGTCGTTGGGATACCTCAAGCCTGATCAAACGTCTGCGCGCAATGTAGGGATCTGACTAAACCCTATGTGCTGAATTCCAGCGCCCTACTTTGTATGTTGATGGTTTCATCTAGACTGTGTGGTCTATAAAGTATAAAAGGCCTTTCGACATGAGCAGCCCAAAGGTAATTGATCAAGATAAAAAACGACCCCGGGGTCGCCCTAAAGGGTTTGATGATGCGGCTGCCAAAGATGCGATCATGATGACGTTCTGGCAAAACGGTTATCGCGCGACATCGCTGGATGATCTGGTCAAAGCCAGTGGTGCCGCACGCGCCAGTCTTTATCAAAGTTACGGTGATAAGCGCGGATTATTCATTGCGGCCATCGAAAACTATAGTCAGAAATTTGCGGACTGGGTTACCCAAGCGATGCAGGACGAGCCCGATACAGTGCTAGTGCTTGAACGTATTCTTGGGGCATCTGTCGCGCGTCTGACCGGTGGTGATATGCCAGATGGGTGTTTAAGGTGTAATTCCACATTGGAAATGGCGGGGGCAGATCCGCTTATTGATAAGGCACTTAAAACGGCCAATCAGGATTTTGTTGATACTATTCGCCGGCCCCTTGTCAGAGCAGCTGAACGGGGTGAAATATCTGTTCAGGATGCAGATCGTCTATCTGTTTATTTGACTGCTTTGGTCAATGGTATGGTGGTACTGGCCAGATCGGGCGCGGATGAAAGCACTTTGCAAACTATTGTGGATGACGCTCTGGTTCAGGTGAAACAGGCGTAAAAGCTGTAAATAAGCCAGTTTTTACAGAATAGTGATCAGTCAGATTTGATCTGGATTTTATGGAACGGTCGTTCAAAAAATTTCAGTGGCCAAGGTAAGGCCATCAGCAACTGCAGTGAAAACATCAGAATAACGGTGTTCTGCTGTTGGGAAAATATCTGTCATACTGTTATGAACGCAACTCATCAGGCTGGATCCGCCGACATAGATGATCTGCTTCACATCCGTTTGACTGCATTGTGCCATATGCAATGTTTCTTTTGCGGCCTCACTTATGTCTGCAGCGTGTTGCCGGATCGCACCATCCAGACTGGCCTTAGTGATGGGTGCGGTCAGGTCATCTTGGATCAGGTTCAATACAATGTGATTTAAACCCTCTGCCGCAGTGTTGGCTTCAATTTTACCGCTTTCCACAGCAAAGGCCATTTCGTGACCCAGTTCCATTTCCAGAACGGTTTCAAGGCGTTTCAGTTTTTCCGGCTCTATCGCAAGACGGCGCATTTGTGCGACATCGCGTTGCGTTTTCCCATTATACAAAAATGGGATCATCTCCCATGTGGCTAGATCATTATAAATTGCTTTGGGCATTGCCGTATGGCCATCGCCCATCTCACGACGCAGCTGGCTGTCTTTGCCCAGCAACGGCATCACGTGTGTCAGACTGATGCTTTTGTCAAAATCTGTGCCGCCTGTCCGGATACCATGGCTGGCAATGATCTGCGGGTGCTTCGTTGTGGTTTCGAAAAGTGAAAAATCCGACGTCCCACCGCCAATATCCACAATCAACCCAAGACCAGGGATTCGATCACCGCTGGCGAATGCGGCCGCTTCGGGTTCATACATAAACTGAACCTCGTCAAAACCGGCGCGCCTATAGCATTCGATCAAATCCTGTTCGGCCTGCTTATCCCTAGACAGATCGGCGGTATGAAAATGAACAGGGCGCCCGGATAAAACATGATCAAATCGCTGGCCTGTCTGTGCCTCGGCCCTATGTTTCAGTGCGGCGATAAAGCGGCCTATTATATCAACGAAACTAATACGTTCGTTCATGATTTGGCGCTTTTCATGCATTAACGATGTACCAAGCACACGTTTTAAGGCGCGCATATAACGTCCATGAAGCCCATCTACCAAAGCAGTATTTGCTGCCGATCCAATCATAGTTTGGCGTGCATCGAAATCAAAAAACAAAGATGTGGGCAGTGTGTTTGCGTCGCCCTCAATCGGGATCAATTTGGGCTGACCATCGCACATAAATCCAGCAGCCGAATTTGAGGTGCCAAAATCAATGCCCAGGATATTTGATGAGTGCATGGTATGTGGCATGACGGGCTTCTGATTGCGGAAAAGAGGCCGTGATTAATGCCGTTTTAAAGATGGGGCAACCCACTTTATGAGTTGCCCCTTTTTATCAAGCGCGATCGTTACGGGATGATGCGCGTGTATTTTGTGCCTTCCAACGTAGCCCCGACCCGGAAGCCGGCTTGACCGAATACCACTGCAATTACTGGGGCCAGCGATGTGGTGGTGCCGGCTTTAAGCGTTTCGCCCTGATCATTAATCGCATATTCAAGATCTGCGCCTGCCGCCCAGCCACTGGCGCGGCGGAATTCGGTCAGGGCGTCCTGGGTCATGAAAAACAAAACATGTGCATATTGTTGTGCGCCGATTTGCAGACCAATATTAGCGGCTGCTGCGGAATAGTAATCGACGGTTGCTTCGTTTACGCGCAACGCGCCACGACCATATGATCCGCCAATACCAAATCCAGCTTCTGTCACCAGTGGCATCACCAACATGCCCGAGGATTTCCCTGCCAGATCGCGCGTTCCGGGAAAACGATTGTACATATTGCTAAGTGTCTGATCGACCCGTGCGTCAATTACATTACCGCCATTGCTGCCGATGCCATTGCCACATGCCGCAAGGACGGGCAGGGCAGAGAGTGTCGCAAAAGTGAAACTGCGTCTTGTGAAATGTGTCATTTTAGCTGCCTGATTATTGCTCGTTGTTTATATGTTCGCATGCTTTTGTGCGATGCGATTAAGGGCCTTATACGCTGGTTTTCAAGCGTTGTCATGTCTTGATCTTGTGGAATACAGCTCTTTACTGCCGATATGTTGGGGTTATTGATCAATATTATGAAGATATTTGGCCATGCGCGGTGCGAAATACGTCAAAATGCCGTCGCAGCCAGCGCGTTTGAACGCAATCAGGCTTTCGATCATAACTTTATCTTCGTCAATCCAACCTTTTTCGCCTGCAGCACGGATCATCGCGTATTCGCCCGACACCTGATAGGCGTACGTCGGCACGCCAAAGGTATCTTTAACCCGTCGACAGATATCCAGATAAGGCTGTCCGGGTTTCACCATGACCATATCAGCGCCTTCGATCAGATCACGTTCCACCAGTCGCAGTGCCTCATCACTGTTTGCTGGATCCATCTGATAGGTTTTCTTGTCACCGACAAGTGCGCCTGATGCCCCGACAGCATCACGAAACGGACCATAAAAAGCAGATGCATATTTCGCAGCATAGCTTAGAATAAGGGTGTTGTGATGCCCTGCACTTTCTAGCGCATCGCGCATGGCGCCGATCCGGCCATCCATCATATCCGACGGCCCCAGAATATCGGCACCCGCATCGGCCTGTGCAACAGCCATTTTGGCAAGCGCTGAAATCGTTTCATCATTGACGATTTCATCGCCCTTTACGATACCGTCATGCCCGTATGTGTTATAGGGGTCCAAGGCCACATCTGTCATAACAGCGATATCCGGAACCGCTGATTTCAGCGCGCGAATGGCGCGATTAACCAGATTATCCGGGTCCCAGGCATTTTCACATCCCGCTGTTTTCAAAGCAGGATCTATATAGGGAAACAGGCAAATCGCTGGAATTCCGAGTGCGCGCGCCTCTTCGGCTGTTCGGATCAGCTGTTTGATGGACAATCGGTTCACATCGGGCAATGACGGTACGGGTGTTTCGGCGATATCGCTGTCTTGAACAAAAACCGGCCAGATTAAATCATCAACAGATAATTTGCATTCTGCAGTTAATTTGCGCAAAGCAGGCGTTCTGCGCAGTCTGCGCGGCCTGGAACGTGGAAATGATGCAAGGGTGGGTTTCATGTTTACCTGCCAGACCTAAATATAGCATAGTGGTTCGCATGGTTTTGCAAGTCACTCAAGCCCGGGAAATGGCAAATGTGTATATGAGACGTTCAGAATGACGAGTGATCCCTATTTTAGCGACCTATACGAAATAACCATTCGCCTTATGAATTTCAGATCATTTTCAAGCCTTTGGTATTGGATTTGGGTGCTGATGATATGGTCTGTGCTGACCAATTGGGTCATGGGTGTTCCTTATGATATGATCACACGTGCCAGGCGCCAGGGGGGGCAACCGCAGCAGGACTTCGAAGATATGGTGCGCGTCAACGTAAACCGCATCTTTCATTTGATCGGCTGGTCTGCTTATCTTGCGACCGGATTCTTCTGCTTTGTTCTGACCGGTCTTGGCTTGCTTGGGTTCTTTTATGGGTTTGAGTTTGCGCAAGCCGTTTTCATGTTGGCGCTGCCAACGTCAATTGTTTTACTTATGACCGTGAAAAAAGCCAAAAAACTACATGCTGGATCATTTACAGGTGACGATCTGCGCAAACAGATTGTCGGTCTGCGCTTTTGGATACAAGTGATTGGGGTGATTGCACTTTTTATCACCTCAACCTGGGGTATGTGGTACAATATGAACCATAACACGGCTTGGTATTAAACGAATAGAATGCGCCTTTTTTTCATAAGCTGTTTATCGGGTTTGCTGATCCATGGTGTCGCCATGTTTGTTCATGTCGTGATTGTTTTTGGAATAATCCATGGGTTTCTGATGGATCCGGTCCAAGCAGCAGTGCCGGGACATTACTTTGATATCTACAGTATGTTCTTTGAAAGCTTTTTCTGTGCTGTATACTATGCCGTTTTGTTGGGGGCATCTGTCTATGTTTTAAGAAAAACAAAGTGGGTTTTTCTTTTCGTGACGCTGCTGCATGTGGGTCTTTCCTTTGTTGAAGCATCCTTGATTGTGGAAAGTTACCAGATATATTTTGGGAATACGTGGCGTGGGACAGAGGCATTTACAGAGTTGTTCTTTCACCCCATATGGACACCTTTATTATTAATCTTGGGCTGGGCAACCCAGCTTTGGATTATCCAAAAATTGCTACATTTGCCCCAAGCGTCGGATGTGTCACGGTAATTTTAACACATGCGGTTGACTTCAATCCTTATCGCGGTAGGTGACGGCCATGTCAAAGTCGCACATCACCGTCAGTGGCGCGCCCGAAGGGTTCGATGCCAAACTCATCCTGAAAGAGCTGGAAAAATCCGGCGCACCCGTCTGTCATGTTGCCCGCGATGATAAGCGGATGGAAGAAACGCGTGTCGCTTTGCGGTTTTTTGATCCGTCTGTCCCGGTTATCACGCTGCCGGGATGGGATTGTCTGCCCTATGATCGTGTGTCGCCTAATGCAGATATTTCAGCCGCCCGTATGGCCGTGCTGGCGGGGCTTGTTCATGGCATGCCGGATCGGTTCATTTTGCTAACGACACTTAATGCCGCAACGCAAAGGGTTCCCGCACGCGACGTGTTGAAACAGGCCAGTTTTAAAGCCCAGGTGGGTCAACGGATCGATGAAAGGGCGCTAAAGGAATTTCTGGTTCGGATGGGTTTTACTCAGTCACCAACGGTGATGGAACCCGGGGATTACGCGGTTCGTGGTGGCATCATCGATGTTTACCCACCAGGCGAATCCGGTCCTGTCCGGTTGGATTTATTTGGTGATGTTCTGGACGGTGCGCGGCGGTTTGATCCGGCGACGCAACGGACGACTGAAAAGCTGACAATGGTCGAACTGGCCCCGGTCAGCGAAATTATTCTGGATGAACCCTCTATCACACGGTTTCGTCAGAACTATCGCATAGAATTCGGTGCAGCAGGCACGGATGATCCGCTTTATGAAGCCGTCAGCGCAGGGCGCAAAGCCTCTGGCGTGGAACACTGGCTGCCATTTTTCCACAAAAAGCTGGAGACAATTTTTGATTATTTACCGGGAGCAGTCATCACGCTGGACGATCAGATGACACCTGCGCGACTGTCGCGATGGGACAGTATCGCCGATCAATATGACGCCCGTCAGGAAGCGCTAAAGCAGAAAAAGCGGGCAGGGACCGTATACAAACCCTGTGCGCCAGAGCTGCTATATCTGGATGATGCGGCATGGGGGGCACAAATGGCGGATCGCCGCGTGCTGCAATTTGTGCAATTGCCACAAGCCACAGGTCCAGGCGTTATTGATGCAGGCGGGCGGATCGGACGCAACTTTTCACCCGAACGTCAGCAGAAAAATATAAGCCTTTTCAGCGCTTTGGCTGATCATATTCGCAATAAAACACAAGACATGGCCGTTATTGTTGCCAGCTATTCGGAAGGCGCGCGCGAACGCTTGTCAGGGCTGATGGAAGACGAAGGCTTGGGTCATATCGCGCCTGTCTCACATATGGGGCAAGTGGGTAAATCTGGCATTCATTTGGCCGTTTGGGCGCTGGAACACGGATTTGAAGCCCCAGACGCAACGGTCATTTCCGAACAGGATGTCTTGGGTGATCGTCTGATCCGTGCGCCGCGCAAAAAGCGACGTGCTGAAAATTTTCTTAGCGAAACACAAAGTTTGTCACCAGGCGATCTGGTTGTGCATGTCGATCATGGTGTGGGCCGTTATAAAGGCTTGGAGGTTATTACAGCGGCCGGCGCCGCACACGAATGTATTTTTCTGGAATACGCCGAAAACGCCAAACTGTATCTGCCTGTTGAAAATATTGAGCTGTTGTCAAAGTTTGGCCACGAAGAAGGTTTGCTGGACCGTCTTGGCGGCGGCGCATGGCAGGCCAAAAAGGCACGGCTGAAAGAGCGTATTCGCGAAATTGCAGATCGTCTGATCCGTGTGGCTGCCGAACGCGCGTTGCGCACGGCACCGATGATGGATCCGCCGCCTGGCATGTGGGACGCCTTTCAGGCGCGCTTTCCCTATCAGGAAACCGACGATCAGCTGAACGCTATTCAGGATGTGCTAAGCGATATGAACAGCGGTCAACCGATGGATCGGTTGATTTGCGGTGATGTCGGCTTTGGCAAGACCGAGGTCGCGTTGCGCGCAGCTTTTGTGGCCGCAATGTCTGGCGTACAGGTCGCAATTATCGCACCCACTACGTTACTGGCCCGCCAGCATTATGCCGGTTTTGCCGAACGGTTTCGTGGGTTTCCCTTGGAAGTCAGGCAGTTATCACGTTTTGTGAATGCAAAAGATGCTGCAGCAACACGCGAAGGCATTTCGCGGGGCACAGTGGATATTGTAATCGGAACTCATGCGCTTTTGGCGAAATCCATACGGTTCAAAAATCTTGGGTTGCTGGTGATTGACGAAGAACAGCATTTTGGTGTTCAGCATAAAGAACGGCTGAAGCAGATGCGCACAGATATCCACGTTCTGACCCTGACCGCCACGCCCATTCCGCGCACGCTGCAATTGTCGCTGTCGGGCGTGCGCGATCTGTCGATCATCGGCACGCCGCCCGTCGACCGGCTGGCCATTCGTACCTATGTCAGTGAATTTGATACCGTTACCGTGCGCGAAGCCTTGTTGCGCGAACATTATCGCGGTGGGCAGTCGTTCTATGTGGTCCCGCGCATCAGCGATCTACCTGAAATTGAAGAATTCCTGCGCGAACAGGTGCCCGAGGTCACATTTATCACCGCCCATGGCCAGATGGCGGCAGGCGAGTTGGACGACCGCATGAATGCCTTTTACGACGGCAAGTATGATGTGCTGCTGGCCACAACGATTGTGGAATCCGGCCTGGATATCCCCACGGCTAATACAATGATCATACATCGCGCGGATATGTTCGGCCTGGCGCAGCTTTACCAGATCCGTGGGCGTGTGGGGCGATCAAAAACGCGGGCCTATGCCTATCTGACAACAAAGCCTCGTGTGAAACTGACAACCCAGGCGGAAAAGCGGCTGCGGGTTCTGGGCAGTCTGGATACGCTTGGCGCGGGGTTCACGCTGGCCAGTCAGGATCTGGACATTCGCGGTGCGGGCAACTTGATTGGCGAGGAACAGTCGGGCCAGATGCGCGAAGTGGGCTATGAGCTGTATCAGACCATGCTGGAGGAGGCGATTGCCAAGATCAAATCCGGCCAGATGGAGGGGCTAAGCGACGATGACGGCACCTGGGCCCCGCAGATCAATCTGGGTGTGCCGGTTCTGATCCCCGAAGATTACGTGCCGGATCTGGATGTGCGTCTGGGATTATATCGCCGTCTCAGTGGGTTAACCAGCAAAGTTGAACTGGAAGGCTTTGCCGCCGAACTGATCGATCGCTTTGGTCCGTTACCGAAAGAGGTCAACACATTGATGCTGATCGTGCGCATCAAGGCGATGTGTAAAAAGGCAGGGATCGCCAAGCTGGACGGCGGTCCCAAGGGCGCGACGATCCAGTTTCACCGCGACAAATTTGCGTCCCCCCTTGGACTGGTGGAATTCATCGAGGCGCAAAATGGCTTGGCCAAGGTACGTGACAACAAGATCGTTGTGCGGCGTGATTGGGTGAAAGACAGCGACAAGATAAAGGGCGCTTTTGCAATCGCGCGCGATCTGGCCGAAAAGGTAGTGGCCGAGAAAAAACGCAAGAAAGCCGCGGCACCTCAGGTATAATGAACGTTGCGAACGCACTTCACTTTACGCAAGCCTGCAGCCTTGTCACTGGACCTTGCCCGGCGAATGGTTCATATCGCCTGTAAGACAGGAGAGCTTTGATGGGCATTTTTAAATCAGTTCTGCGTGCAATTACGTGGTGGCATGGCCAGACTTTTGGTACCCAGCTGTTTACATGGCGCAAGGGTGTGAAAGTTGGCGAAGATGATCATGGCAATATCTTCTATGAAACCCGCGATGCCAAACGCCGTTGGGTGATCTATTCTGGTGAGCCCGAAGCAAGTCGTGTCAGCCCTGATTGGCACGGTTGGTTGCATTACACATGGGACGAGCCACCTACGAAAAACCCGATCCCGCACAAGGCTTGGGAAAAGCCGCATCAGGAAAACCTGACCGGAACAGCCTTGGCGTATGCGCCTGCGGGATCTATTCGCCAGAACCGCCCCAAAGATCGCAGCGATTACGAAGCATGGACACCGGAATAACAAAAGCAAGAGGCAGAGCATGTCGCATAATACAACCGAAGTCGTCACAGGTGGCGTTGTGCTGGTCGCAGCCATTGCCTTTCTTGTTTACGCAGCCCAAGCCACTGGATTTTCCCGTGATACCGGCAACTATGATTTGACGGCCAGTTTCCGGTCTGCCGAAGGCATTAGCGTTGGAACAGACGTTCGTTTGGCTGGTGTTAAAATTGGAACTGTGTCCGATCTTGATCTGAATCCACAAACGTTTCGGGCCGATGCAACCGTGTCGCTTATTCAAGGCATTGAACTGCCCGATGACAGTTCAATCCTGATATCTTCCGAAGGTCTTTTGGGTGGTAATTTTGTTGAAATCGTACCAGGTGGGTCGCCCTTCAATTATGAACCGGGATCAGAAATTCTGGATACCCAAGGAGCTGTCAGCCTAATTTCATTGATGCTTAAATTCGTGTCAGGCGGAGAAGAAGAGTGAAAAGGCTTGCCATTCTTTTGGCGTTTCTACCTGCGGTTTTGTGGGCGCAGGATACGACAAATGCGTCTTCTGCGATGTTACGGGCATTGGATAAAGTCAACGGTACAGTCATTGATATCGAAATGTCACAAGGCCAGACGCGGCGTTATGGATTGCTGGAAATCACCATGCAGGAATGCCGCTTTCCGACAGATGATCCATCCGGCAATGCCTATGTCTTGATGACAATTCGCGAGGTGAATGCCGAAGCACCGGTTTTTCAGGGCTGGATGGTGGCATCATCGCCGGCACTCAATGCTTTGGATCATGCCCGCTATGACGTTTGGCCGTTGCGCTGTATCACATCCTGAGGCGCAGGTGCGGCCCCTTGGGCAAAGAAATCAGCATCAACATCCAAAGCTTTGTCCAACATGTCGTGATAAACGGTTCGGTCAATTTCAATTGCGCCCAGACTTTCCAGATGGGGTGTGATGAATTGGGTGTCAAACAATGTAAAACGGCCAACGCGTAGGCGATGCACCAGATAGGTCAGTGCAATTTTTGACCCATCGGTCTGGCGCGAAAACATGCTTTCGCCGAAAAATGCCCCTCCGATTGTCACACCATAAACGCCGCCGATCAGTTGATTATCACGTTTCACTTCAAGTGAATGGGCAAAGCCTGCGTCGTGCAGTTCCTCGTAAAGATTGAAAATTCGGGCACTGATCCATGTGTCCTTGCGATCTGCACAGGCTGCCACAACATCGCTGAACATTGCATTGACGCTAATTCCATAATCCGCACGCAGGATACGACGTTTTAACGAGCGCGAGATGTGAAAAGCATCCAGCGGCAAAATGCCCCGACGGCGTGGATCGACCCAAAAGATGTCATCATCATCGCGCGCCTCGGACATCGGAAAGATACCCGCTGCATAAGCGCGCAATATGACGTCTGGCGTCAGAGCGAGTTGACTTATTCCCCCTAACACAGGTCTAGGTCAAATGGCTGGCCAACCATTTTTCCAGCCAGTGGATGTTATAATCGCCTTTCAGAATATCATCTTCCTGCAGCAATGCATTGAACAGCGGAATTGTCGTGTCGACGCCATCGACGATCAACTCGCCAAGGGCGCGGTTAAGACGGGCCAATGCCTCGGGCCGGTCGCGTCCATGGACGATCAGCTTACCGATCAGACTGTCGTAATAAGGCGGGATCGAATAGCCGTCATAAAGTGCTGAGTCCATCCGCACACCCAAACCACCGGGCGCGTGATATTGCGTGATCCGACCGGGGCAGGGTGAAAAATTAGGCAGTTTTTCCGCGTTGATCCGCACCTCTATCGAGTGGCCGTTGATCTGAAGTTCATCCTGTGTGAACGACATCGGCAGACCTGCAGCAACGCGAATTTGTTCGCGGACCAGATCGACGCCAAAGATCGCCTCAGTCACCGGGTGTTCGACCTGCAGGCGGGTGTTCATTTCGATGAAATAGAACTCGCCATCTTCATACAGAAACTCAATCGTGCCCGCACCGATATAATTGATCTGCGCCACGGCATCGGCACAGACTTTGCCGATTTTGGCGCGCGTTTCAGCGTCGATGGCGGGGCCGGGGGCCTCTTCAAAGACTTTCTGGTGGCGACGTTGCAGCGAACAGTCGCGTTCACCCAGGTGGATCGCGTTGCCCTTACCATCGCCAAAGACCTGAATTTCGATATGGCGCGGACGGCCTAGATATTTTTCGATATAAACTTCGTCGTTGCCAAATGCGGCCTTGCCCTCGGCCCGCGCGGTAAAGAACGCGCTTTCCAGATCCTCGGCAGTTTCAGCCAGCTTCATACCGCGCCCCCCACCGCCGGCTGTTGCTTTGATAATGACCGGAAAACCAACTTCGGCAGCAACAGTTTTGGCGGTTTCAAGATCAGGAACACCGCCATCTGAACCGGGCACACATGGCACGCCCAACTGTTTCATGGTTTCTTTGGCGGTGATTTTATCGCCCATCACGCGAATATGTTCGGCAGTGGGGCCAATGAAGGTCAGATCGTGATCTTCAACAATCTGCACGAAATTCGCATTCTCGGACAGAAATCCATAACCGGGGTGAATGGCCTGCGCGCCAGTGATCTCGCAGGCCGAAATAATCGCCGGGATCGACAGGTAACTGTCGGTGCTGGACGGTGGGCCGATACAGATCGCTTCGTCTGCCATGCGTACGTGCATTGCGTCAGAATCAGCGGTTGAATGCACTGCGACCGAATGGATGCCCATTTCGCGGCAAGCACGGATCACCCGAAGCGAGATTTCACCACGGTTCGCAATCAGGATTTTATCAAACATTTTTACCCCTTACTCGATAATCATCAGGGGGGCACCGAATTCCACAGGCGCGCTATCTTCGACCAGAATGCGTTTGACTGTTCCGGACTTTGGCGCGGGAATGTGGTTCATGGTTTTCATCGCTTCAACGATCAGCAGCGTATCACCTTCGTTGACGGTTTGCCCAATGGATACAAAGGGCGGCGCGTCAGGTTCCGCTTGCAAGTAAACCGTGCCAACCATGGGGGATGTCACCGCCCCTGGCAAAGATGCCGGATCTTCTGACGCAGTCTCTGCCGATGCTGCAGCGGGGGCAGCTGGAGCCACAGGTGCTGACATTGGGGCGGGAGCCGCCGCCATTTGCATTGTTACAGGCCCGCCTTTGCTGATGCGCACACGCAGACTGTCATCTTCGGCATAGTCGCGTTTCACTTCCAACTCGGTCAGATCATTTTCATCCAGCAGCTTGGCCAGTGCCTTGATGAAAGCCACGTCGCCATCATTGTTCGTTTTTGCCATACCGTCCTCGTGTCCCGTTTCCTGTCTGGTGCAGGTTCCCTGCTGTGTTCGCAATATAATCGGTGTCTTGTGCGCTGAAAAGCAATCTACTTCAATAGGGGGGGCGGTTTCACGACTTTTCGGCTGAATTATGAAAATGGGGCTACCGGTGTGTTTTAACGGCAGCCCCTAAGGTCGTGAGTTGGGGGGATGATTATTGTTTTGTTTACTATTACGGGGCTGTATCCATGCAGGAAATCACGTGATTGCGTGACATTCATTGGATTTTTAAGGCTGTATCAACCTATTGGTAAGGAATTGGTCGCTAGGGTTGGGCGTGGGGCAAAGCAGCAGAATTAACATGGACGCGCAAACCGACTCGATACTTCGACGCATGGCAAGTGCAGGGCGTGCCGCCGCTGACGCAGGCATGATGTCGCCTGCGCGTGCGTTGCGGTTTGCGATGTCGAAAGCAGCAGATGTGACACATGATCTGCCGCTTACGGTTTTGGATATCAAAGAACAACGCTTGGCGCTGACCCCGCTGTGTGAAAGCCTGTCTGAAGATCACTTGTTGATGGCCCTGTCCGGTCCGGATGATGCGCTTGGCATTATCACTTGGGATATTCAATCGATTGCTGCTGTGACTGAAATACAAACCATGGGGCGCGTGACACCGACTGTGGCGGACACCCGTACACCCACCCGAACCGATGCGGCCATGGTTGAACCGTTCTTAAACGCGTCGCTGGATCGTTTTTCGCAAGAACTTGCTGATCAACCGACTGCAGCATGGGTTAATGGATATCGTTGTGGCTTTGTCCTGGAAAATCTGCGGATTGCAGGTTTGGTCCTAGAAGACGTGCCCTTCCGTGTGTTTCGATTAACTGTCAATTTCGGAAACGGTGCGAAAGAGGGGCAGATCGTGATCGCGCTGCCGTCTCAGTCGGCGACGCAATCTGTTCCAGCTGATGTGATGAAGCAAAGCTGGGGTGAAACTCTGAAAGCGCGCGTCGAACAAGGCGAGGCACAGGTCAACGCCGTTCTTGGCCGTGTTTCATTACCCTTGTCTGCCGTTGTCGGACTTAAAACCGGCGACGAAGTATCCATTCCGCTATCTGCCGTGGCCGGTGTCCGTTTGGAAACGATGCAAGGACAGTTGTTGTCAAACGCGCGTCTTGGGCAATTGAACGGCGCGCGAGCGGTACGATTGCAAGATAAAACACCGCCCCCAATGGATATGGATCATCTTCCGAATGCAATAGCGCAAAGTCCGGATATATCCATCAGTGAATCGCCTTCGATGCCCGCCGTTGATTTGCCGCCGATGTCGATTGAACTTAAGGATGAGCTGCCACAAATGGCCGAAGCGGATTTTCCATCACTAGATGATTTACCAGAACTGGCTGATTTTCCACCATTACCAGACTGAATAAGCTGATACTGCTTACGCATCTTTTCGCCTGATATCAGCTGTTGGCAAGCGCCATGATATGGGAGCGCAGATCGTTTAACTGGTATCCTGCACGTGCACCTGCGTTTATGATATCATCCACTGGCATCTGACCCGCTTGCGAAAGCGCCCACACACGACAAGACCGAGTGCCTGACGCGCAATAGGCCAACACAGGCCCATCTGCATTGGTCAAAAGGCGCGCTTGTTCGGTGACATGCTCCATTGACATCATTGGGCTTGGGAAGGGATTTAGATAAAGAGCCAAGCCCGCATCAGACGCCGCTTTTTCCATTTCAGAAATTTGATAGGCAGGCGGGTTTTCTGCATCTGGGCGGTTGCAAATGACAGACTTGAAACCAGCCTGCGCGATGGTCGTCATGTCGTCTGGCGAAATTTGCGGTGTTACCGAATAGGTATCGGTCAGCGTTCTTATATCCATATGTTTTGTCATACTGCGGGTTTAAAAAGACGTCCAGCCAAAGAAGCGCGTTTTATGTGTGACGCTTTCTTGACGCGGTGCGGACAGTATACTAATCACAGCCCAGAAGCGGGCGTTGTGTAATGGTAAGACCTCAGCCTTCCAAGCTGATGATGCGGGTTCGATTCCCGCCGCCCGCTCCATTTTCAATAATATATTCGATTAAATTCAATGCCTTAAGGTCGATTGTGTTCCACGCCCGATTCGCCCGTGGGACACTTACCACTCCATAGCTTCCAATGTGTGCATGGCATCAGCGGCCATTTTCCACCTTTCGACTCCCTTAATATAGACCTCAGAGATCCTTGGTTGGGTGTGCCGGTGGATTGACATGATTTGATATTGAGAACATCCAGCCTGAGCCAAGAGATGTCCGGCGACCTTTCTAAATCCCATGACTTGAACGTGCTTCCAGCCCAGCCTCTTTGGACCATCGGCGAAACATTTGCCCAAGTGCGTCCGGCGAGTTAAACGGCTTTCCTTGCTTCGTTAAAAGATAGGTTGATCCATGCACAGTCACAGCCAGCGTGGCTTTGTAAAGCGGTGGCAGAATCGGAATTTCCACCTTTGCAGAGCCCTTTTTCTTTGGTTGCCAGCCTGTATCTCGAATGCCACTTCGTTCAAATTCGTTGCCCCGACCCAGTACAACCGTATCGCTGATCCGGCATGCGGTGAACATGAATAAAGTCAAACAAAGATGCTCGGTCGTTCCTTCACAATAAACTTTCAGATCGTCCACGGTCCCCAGCCTCGACCATGCTGTCTGCCCCTGCGGGGTGGGGGCGATGCATATGTATCCCGAATGCGTATAATTTCGGTCTGGGGCATGTTCATTGCATACTCGCCGTACTGTTCTTCCAGCCCTTTGGCTGCGCCCCTCTGACTGACCCGCCTGAAACCGGGCCCCTCTTCTGCTACGTCGAAGAGCCAAGGATCTTCCCATCAGAAGACGCCCTAAACTAAAGACATATGCGCGGCTGCCGCGTTGGAGCCAGATTTTCTTCTTAGTCAACTTGAAGAGATCAAGACAGATCCGATGCCCTATATCGAAATGCATCTGGCGGTGCCTTTATGCCTGTATCGATTGCGGCCTTAATGTTACGTTACTTAAGAATGGTGGGGCTGTGTCTTGGGGCGGACTAAGGCCGCCTATGTAACACAACGTATTATTTAAAACGTCTGCAGCTGTTGGCAAAGCGCTATGCGACGTAGGGGCTTTGGGACTGAACAACCGGAGAGATGCATCCGCCTCAGCTTTTTGTTGCATTCCGTGCGGGGTGTTGTAGCGTGACGCGTATTACGATGAAGGTTTGTTTTAAGAATGAAACGATATTTGCTGCCCATGAGTTTTGCATGACCGCTAATACCCCTTTGAAAGACGGAACCTACCAAGACCCCTGGAACGAAGGCGAGCAGTCTATCCCGGCCAAAACGACTGAGAGTACCGCCGCTCCGCTGATAATTCAAATGATCGAGGGCTTAGAGCCGCTGGACGACCAGTTTGGGCTTTATCCGCCCAAGACGGTGCCGGATGCACTTCACGAGCCTTTGTTCGGTCAGACCGATCCGGACACGCGATGCCACACCTATGCCATTCTGGACGCTGCCAAGGTTCCGAACCTGCCCGAGCTACTGTCCACCTCTGAGTTGGAACATCGCTGCTTGTTCAACGGACAGGCTGAGGACGATCTGGGTGACGTCGCCCCTTGGATCGTCAAGTTGGAAGACGGCAACACGTTCACCCGGTACCTGTTCACCCAAGACCCCGAAGACAGCGTGCCCTGGTATCTATGGAGCAAGGAACCGGGAATCTATATTCGCAGCACCGCCAGCCTAGATGATTTATGGAGGCACTTCAGGAAGTTTACAAAGTTTACTGACCATACGGGCAAGGCGTTCTTCTTTCGGTTCTGGGAACCGATGATGGCCAATGCCTATCTGGATACCGTCGCGCGTGAGGCCGATCGTTTTCGGGTGTTTTATGAAACCAGCACGGGCCAGACAACCCACAGCATTCTGTGCTGCGAAGCCTGGGGCCGCGCGATGATCTATACCGCCAAGCCTTTCAAACCGGACCCCGAGAAGCGCGATGGTTTCGCGCTGACGCAACCCGATCTTGACGCCTTTGCCCGCGCCACCCGTGCGCGCCAAATCAGAGTGATTGCTACAGAGCAACGCCAGAATTTTCCTGATTTGACAAAAGACTACGGCGACAAAGACCTACAAAGACAAGTTGCCGCCCTGGTAAATCGAATGCAGGAACATGGTTTCAAAAAACGTCAAAATCTCAATATTCTGGCCACATGGGAGCTGCTCTATGGTCCCCTGTTCGAGGATAAGGACCCCGAGGGAACGTTGCAAAATCTCTTTCAGTCTAATATCCCTGAAAGTAGAAAATTAAAACAAGTTGAGTTACGCCTGACCGAATTACACAAAAAGGAATTGCTCTGATGGGTGGTACAGATACGCCTTCCCCGGCCGATGCCGCGGCCCGCGCCACGCAAGGCGGGATCAACCCAGGACCTATTGATCGGATCATCCAGCCCTGCCGCGGTACAGTTGATCTAGAAGCTGCGTTTGCGGATCATTGGCGGACCTCGATCACCAATGCACCAATTTATATTGAAGATAGTGAACGTGTGGTCTGCAACGGAGATTATATGACCGAAGGGCTGAATGCCCATGGCATGACGGACGGTGATGGTGAAGTCGAACCCATCAATACCCTTGGCACATTCGACTACGAAGAAGTTATGTATGGCCGGGTCTTTGCCGGTCTTGTGGGCGATCCGTCAGGGGATGCCGAAGCGGACGCCGGCATGGATGAGTTGGGGGCGGCCCTGACAACCTTTCGCGACCGGTCCATCGAAAACCTCTCTGAATGGGTCACGGCCTGGGAAGAACGCGGTATCATGTCGATCTATGACGCCAAGAAACGCGGTGTTATGAATGGACTGAACGCCTGGTGGAAGGGCGAGACTGAGTTTTGGGGCGGCGTCAGCACATTTGCCATACAACAGGCAGAACGCGCACAAAACTGGTATAATGAGTATTACGAAAATAAAAGCCCAATGGAACAAGCCATGCTTGATAGCCCGTTGGCTGTGGGTGTTTTGTACGCGGATTACACAAAGTGGTTCTACGGCACGATTGCCGATGGTGTTTCAAGTTTCTTTTCGGATGATGAAAGCCTGGCAGATTATATCGATACCATAATGACCGCCTTGCGCGATCTGGCGTCTGGCACGGTTGATGTGATGCAAAAGGCGATCGAGGCGCTGATGGACCTGCCCGGTGATCTGGCCGCCGGGCTGAAACATGCATGGGAAACCGGGCAGGAATGGAAAGAACGCATGGTGCTGATCGCCAGCGAAACCAATGCGTTCGAAGCTGTCTTCCATGTGCTTGGCGCGGTCTTCATGAACATGACGCCCAACTTCTGGGCCGAGATGATCGGTGTGGTAGAAGGGTTCATCCTGCCCGAGATCATCATCACCGTAATTCTGGCGGTCATCGCGGCGCTGTCAGGCGGCACTCTTGCGCCAGGTCTTGTGGCACGGATCGCGGCCTTTACAACCCGTCTGACCGCTAAGGCGGGCAAACTGGCGACTGAGGCTGTCGACCTTGCCAGCATACAGGTGGCCCGCTGCTTGGGCGTTATCGTTGACATCATCAATGCCTTCCGAGCGTCGATCGCTGCCCTGGGCAAAATCGGACGCGGGTTGCACAAAACCATGGGCGACATGGTCGAGATCGCAGCGAACGGTACTGCCCGGATTGTGAGACCGCTGAACCAGTATAAGCTTGAATATATCGGATATCAGCCAGGCACACTATATTCTAATCCGCTCGCTGTCGTTAGAATCGTGCGGAAGAGTTTGCGACGACAGTATCTTGGAGCTACGCCAAGTAAGTACTCAAAAACGGGACGAGAAGTTCGTGAGCGAATGCGGCGAGAAGGAACTCTTAGAACAAACCCTCGTACTGGGAAAGATGAATTTCTTGATGAAAATGGAACTTGGCGGCTAGTTGATAGTCCAAATACTCATATGGGACACCATCCAGTTGATGCTGTCGATTATTGGAATAATACAGGACGATATCATGGGGCAAAATCATCGCAGGTCCGGGATTGGATGCTGGATTCAAGCAACTACCGCTTTGAGTATGGGCCACTCAACACATCTCGTGGTGGTGCAACACCATCAAGATACTTGCCACCAGCTACGGAGTAAGAATTATGGTACGTAAACCAGAAATTGAAGGACCGCTTAGAATAGAAATCGATTCTATTCTTCAACGTTCAGGCAAAGCTTATCAAGAAAACAATCTTGAGTTATCTCTGAAGCTTGGTATTGAGGCTTGGAATATCATTCCTGATCCAAAATCGCACTGGGACTATTATCCTCAAAGCCTATCAACTAGCTTCGTTGAGGACTTTTCTCGTTTGGGCAAGGTTTCCGAGACAAAAAAATGGATAAATACTGTTTACGAAATGTATGGTGACCCAGATCGTCAAGATCATTATACGCTTATGATTGAAGGCAGCGCACTTTACAAACTTGGACTAAAAGAAGAAGCATATGATGTCTTTGGCCGTATCTATGAACTTTATGATCGTGATGGCTTCAAAGGCGAGCATTTGGAATACCTTGAATTTTATCTAAAAGAGCGAGCAAAAAGACGTGGATGAGCTTCCAGACGATATTTTTGAGCAAATCGAAGTCTTGTCCGAAGATGGAAACGTCGCCTTAGATACGGGCAAGCCTGATGAAGCCATTGGATATTGGAGGAAAGCGCTTGGTTTGTTGCCGGAGCCGCAGTCGAAATGGGATGCGGCGATGTGGCTTTATGCATCCCTTGGCGATGCTTACCGGGCCAAAAATGATCATGAAAATGCTCTTTCTGCCTTTCAGTCTGCGAATGCATCCGGCGACGGTGCGATGAACGCATTTGTTCAGTTTGGTCTTGGGGTATCGCTTTATGATCTTGATCGTAAAGATGAAGCAACTAATCCACTGTTACGTGCTTATATGATGGAAGGCCGTGATATATTCAAAGAAGAACCATTTGGTTATCTAAAACATTTAGCAGATCAAAAACTGATTGATTAGAAAAGCCTACGTTTCCCAATATCTAAAAAATTTTCGCTAAATCAATGCTTTCCGAGCGTCGATCACTGCTCTTTGCAAGATCGGACGCGGGTTGCACAAAACCATGGGCGACATGGTCGAGATCGCAGCGAACGGTACCGCCCGCATAGTTCGGCCGCTGAACCAGTATAAGGCGGAGTTTGTCGGGTTTAATCCCGGTACACTCTATTCAAATCCAGTTCCGATCAGAATTGTGCGGAAAGTAGGACGGCCCAGAATCCTAGATGGTAATTCTAGAAAGGGCTGGGAACATATTCAAAAACGACATATGCCACCAGATGGGGAGGCAGACCTTTTCGCTCCGGGAACAACGCGTGAGCAACTTCAGGATGCGGCGGATGAAATTGTTCAAAACGGCGCCCGGCAAACGCCACCAACGAATAAAGTTCAAACTTTCACAAAGCGAATGACAATTAATGGTATGAGAGCAAACTATAAGGTTGTCGTTGATACAGTCACCGATGAGGTTGTAACAATGTATCCTATGTTAGGAGGAAGCTAGTGGTGTTTTACATTACAAAAGCCGGTGAAGATTATCCAGATCCATACGATATCGGATGGTTACATTTAAAAGACAAAAAAACCGGACTAAGTAGTGAAGATGCTCAGTCCTCCAAAAATTACATGGTTTATGTTGAATTACTTAACTTTTTTGGGATGGCTTATACAGCTTATATAAATTCAACAAAAGAATCCTATACTTTTGACGACGGTCATAAATCGATTTTTGATGGAGATAGGAAAATTGCTTCGCTTTCTTTTCCTGGTATCAAGATAGAAATGGATTTGAAAGAAGTACTTCAAGAATTGCAAGAGACGCTTAAACAAAGCTGTATCGATTTAGCCAAACACCCTGATTCAAATAATTCAATCATTTTAGATCTAAAAGACTCATTTGAGATAAGTAAAAATTTATAGACACATAGAAAATAAATACGGCGAATAAACCACTGATTAACTAAACCAACGCGTTCGAGGCCGTCTTCCACGTGTTGGCGCGGTCTTCATGAACATGACGCCGAATTTCTGGGCCGAGATGATCGGTGTCGTAGAGGGGTTCATCCTGCCCGAGATCGTCATTACTGTGATTCTGGCGGTCATCGCTGCTTTATCCGGCGGGACGCTCGCGCCATGGCTGGTTACAAGGATTGCAACCTTTACGACCCGGCTGACCACCCGGGCAGGCAAACTGGCCACCGAGGCTGTCGACCTTGCCAACATCCAGGTGGCCCGCTGCTTGGGCGTTATCGTTGACATCATCAATGCCTTCCGAGCGTCGATCGCTGCCCTGGGCAAAATCGGATGCGGGTTGCACAAAACCATGAGCGACATGGTCGAGATCGCAGCGAACGGTACCCTTAGAACAAACCCTCGTGCTGGGAAAGATGAATTTCTTGATGAAAATGGAACTTGGCGGCTAGTTGATAGTCCAGATACTCATAAGCCCGCTCGACCTCACTGCTGACTGTATGCGTCAAACTCAACTCGGCAATCTCACGTGTCACGTTCGGCTGCTCTGACGCCCAATCCCTGAACGCTGACCGGAAACCATGCACCGTGATGCCTTGAACTTTCATCCGCCGCGAGCTGTGAATGACCCAGCCTGCTGATCCGGGCCGTTCATGTGTAGAATCGGTTCCTGTTTCTTTCCGTTGAGTTGGTTGCGGTCAAGGCCTGCTGAGCGGAGCCTTTGCGGAGCTTAAGCGAAGCAGGCCGGGTGCTGCGGTTTAGATTGGCGTAGACGACCGGAGCCAGCCCTCCAAGCGATGTGTGTGGTCGTTCTGTATTGTAATCGATCCTCCAGTTTTCGATGATCTCCCGGGCTTCGGCGAGGTTGCCGAAGATGTGTTGGTTCAGGCACTCGTCGCGCAGTCGGCCGTTGAAGCTTTCCACGAATGCGTTTTGCATCGGCTTACCGGGCGCAATGTAGTACCAACCGACGCCAGTAGCGCGGGTTGATCCCTCGCTTCGGCAGCCGCCTGTATTCTAAGGCCCGATCACGCGCTTCGTTCAGTGTCACAACGTCTGCGCCACCAAGACTGAAGTCAGTGCGCAGAGGCTTGCCTTCGCGGTTCCGCTGGCCCTTCACGGTGACACGTACAGTCCAGCGTCTTGCGCCGGATGGATCGACGACAGGGTACAAACCGCTGCCGTCGCCATGGCGACCATGGCCGAGGGTTCGGACCAGATTTTTGTCAGCTTTCCGCTAAGAGCAGTCATGAAAATACCACGAATTCTACCATGTAATGAATAGAAAAGAATCCAATCGAAGATCATTGAAAAGCAAGAAGGAATGTAGATAAACCAACAAAATAGCCCCATAAGGGGTTGACTAGCTATCAATAGAACTGAATGAAAATGGTGGGTGGCGGAGAGACAGGGATTCGAACCCTGGGTCCCCGTAAAGGGACAACGGTTTTCGAGACCGCCCCGTTCGACCACTCCGGCACCTCTCCGCGGGGGAATACGCCATTTACTGCGCTGTGATCTGCCGTGCAAGGGCATTTGTGTACCGGTCCCTAGGATTTTTAACAAAATGGCATAGATAACAGACATATGGGTTGGCACGGGCCTTATCAGTGCTATCCCTTTTGAAACGCAACAATGTTGAGATGTGCTATGATCCGTTCTTTAACCTTTTTTCTGGTTTTTCTGTGTACGCCGGTGATATCGTTCGCCCAAAATCGCGTTGATCCGCTGATCGAAGCGCTGCGGTTGGAAGAGATTATCACCGTGATGCGCCAGGAGGGGTTGAGTTATGGCGACGAGCTTGCGGATGACATGTTTCCAGGTCGCGGCACGGGGCCGGATTGGCAAGCGACTGTCAGTGGTATTTACGAGACTGAGCGCATGATGACGACCATTGCGACCACGCTTGAAGTCGAAATGGAAGGGGTCGAGATTGAGCCTTTGGTGACGTTTTTCCAAAGTGACCTTGGCAAAAAGATCATTGGATTGGAATTATCCGCGCGCGAGGCGTTTTTGGATGAAAGCGTTGAAGAGGCTGCAAATGACCGTTTTCGTATGTTGGAACAGGACGGCGATGCGCGGCTTGATCTGATCAAGGAATTCTCACGCACCAATGATCTAATTGATTCAAATGTCGTTGGGGCAATGAATTCAAACTATGCGTTTTTCATCGGATTAATAGATGCAGGCGGGTTTCCAAACCAACTGACAGAAGAACAGATCCTGACCGATGTTTGGGAACAGGAACCTGAAATTCGCGAAAATACGACGGAATGGCTTTATTCATATCAATTACTGGCCTATCAGCCGCTGACGGATGACGAATTGCAGGCCTATGTCGAATTCAGCACCTCTGAGGAAGCACAGGCGATGAATAGGGCGCTGTTTGTCGGCTTTGATATGATGTTCACAAATATATCGCGGGCGCTTGGCACGTCTGTCGGGATTTACATGGGCGGTCAGGAGCTTTAGAAAAAAGGCAGCCCGTAAATCGCCATTCTATTGACCAAGATAAGAGCAATGGCAATGCAGATGGGCGCGCCGCATCCTACGAATTCTTTTGACCGAATTTTCCAAATAATGGCAAACCCGATAGATGCCATCAATATAGTTATAAACCCACCGATCAAACCGATGTTAAACCCGGTCCAAAGACCAAAAACGATCAAAAGCAAGCAACATCCGGCGGGTACGGTTTTAGTCAAAAACAGGATCATAACGCCAATCAAGAAAACGCCGCCCACAATCAGATCTGATTGTGGATTTACGCTGTCGTAACCATAGACTGCAGCAAAACCATAAAGCGCAAATAGTGCCGCAATGACAATCCGGCGCACTTTCAGGGATACTAGGTTGTCGATTGTTCCAAGCATGGCCACGACAAAAGCCAATACAACAGCCCCGGCACCCAGTTGCGGATGAAGATCAGCAGGGACACTTTCTTTTGTGAAGTAAGCGGCGGCCACGGCTGCTGCTGCGATCAGATATGTGATAATGGCTTTCATAAATGTCGCGATAAACCGCAGTTGCCCTGTCGGTCAATGCGCAAGGCAATGGCTTTAGATGCCATGTACCATTAGGGTCACAACCATTGCCTCTGCATTTTCGGCATAAAGGTTTTTATTTTCCTGTAATTCAAGAAGTAATGCTTCCCTTTCTGACATTGGAACGCGGGCAATTTTCATAGCTTCTTGTAATAAAGGTCCGCCGCCAGTCAGAATTTCATTAATCAACGAAGGATGGTTGTTTTTGACAAAAACCTCGACCTGATCGCGTTTGCGATAATAAGCTGCGTTCTCGATCGCTGTAGATACGGCATACCCGGGAAGCAGCAAGACATTTGGCACATGACTTGCTTCATTTGTACATCCTAACAGGCCAGCAACCGCTGGTAGTAATAGAATCCGAGCCTTCATAGCTTATAAGTGTGTGTCTTTGGGGTTGACTTGCAAGTGTGTTGGAAGGATAAGCCCGACTTCGGCGGGAAACCCCCGCGGAATCAGTTTAAATTCGCCCGATTGGGCGCGCAGTCTGTGGTGGAATACCCCGAAACGCCTTGGAAACAAGGGACCAAAGGACGCGGAAACAAAAAGGAAAGACGTATGTTTGCGGTCCTAAAGACTGGTGGCAAGCAATATAAAGTTTCCAGCGGCGATGTGCTTCGCGTTGAGAAACTGGCTGCTGACGCTGGCGAAACAGTTCAATTCAACGATATTTTGATGATCGGCAGCACGATTGGTGCACCTTTTGTCAAAGGTGCCGGCGTTCAGGCCGAAGTGATCGATCAGATCAAAGGTGACAAGGTGATCCACTTTGTCAAACGCCGTCGTAAGCACGGATCAAAGCGTACAAAAGGACACCGTCAACAACTGACGCTGTTGCGTATCACTGATCTTATGGAAAAAGGCGCTGATAAATCCGGCGTCAAGGCTGCAATGGGTGCGGGATCTGTGTCTGCTGCTGCCGTAAGCGCACCGGCCAAAAAGGCGGATGCGAAAAAACCGGCAAAAGCCGACGCTAAACCTGCTAAAAAAGCAGAAAAGAAGGCTGAGCCAAAGAAAGAAGCGCCTAAAAAGGCTGTGAAAACAGAATCTGCAGCAACTGGCGCTGGTACCAAACCTGCCAACCTGCTGAAGAAAGCCCGCGATGGCAAACCTGATGATCTGAAAAAGATTTCCGGCGTTGGACCAAAGCTGGAAGGTCTGTTGCACGATAATGGCGTTTTCCACTTTGATCAGATTTCAGCTTGGACTGCGGATGAAATTGCCTATATGGATGACCAACTGTCATTCAAAGGCCGTATTGAACGCGACGGTTGGCTTGATCAGGCTGCTAAACTTGCAGCCGAGAAGGAGTAAGACCACATGGCACACAAAAAAGCAGGCGGTTCATCCCGGAACGGTCGCGACTCAGCCGGTCGCCGGTTGGGCGTAAAGAAATTTGGCGGCGAAGCCGTTATTCCAGGTAATATCATCGTGCGTCAGCGCGGCACCAAGTGGTGGCCGGGCGCTGGTGTTGGCCTTGGTAAAGATCATACGATCTTTGCAAAGGTCGAAGGCGCTGTTCAGTTCCACAAAGGACTGAAGGGTCGCACATTTATTTCGGTTCTCCCGGTGGCGGAGGCCGCTGAATAAGCCGAAACCTGAATTAGACATTTTAGGGGGATCGGCTTAAAAGCCGGTCCTTTTTTCGTTTCATACTTTTCAGGAGGAGGAAAGTTATGACTGTTGATTTATTTATCCAACCAAACGTCATTACGGCGCAACGTCTGGTTTTGCGACCATTACGGGCCTCGGATCAGGGATTAATCGACATGTATGCCAGCGATGAACGCGTGGCGCGCATGACCACCAGCATTCCACACCCGTTACCCCCTGGCGCGACAGAGGCGTTTATCTCTCGTGCAAGCGACGTCAACCGCACTGAAGACGTTTGGGTGATGGACGGGTCCGAACGCGGCCTGGCGGAAGTTTTGGGTGTGATCGGTCTTGAACGTATGGATCGTCAACAGTCCGAAATCAGCTATTGGGTCGCGCCTGCATTCTGGAATACCGGCTTTGCATCCGAAGCCTTGCAAGCCATTGTCGAGGCCAATCCACAGGGCGCTAAAACGCTGTTTGGATCGGTCTTTCAGGATAATCCTGCATCGGCGCGGGTGCTGACCCATTGCGGGTTCGAATATCTTGGTGACGCCGAAGCCTTTTCGGTTGCTCGAAATGCCAAAGTTGCCACTTGGACCTATCTGAAAAAGCTTGGATGAATGGCTGCGGTGTCCGACATAAAAACGCTGCGGACACCGCGTTTCATACTTAGGCCGGTGATCGCAGACGATGCCCCCTGGATCGCACATGAGATCGCAAATCCAGACGTGCAGCGCATGCTTACGCGCCCGCCACATCCTTATACTTTGAAAGATGCGCAGGAATTTGTTGAACAGAGTGCTCAGCGGACGGATGTTTTTGTCATTCAGGGCAAAAACCCAATGGGGATTGTGTCTTGTCGTAATGAACTTGGGTATTGGCTGGCAAAACCCTGTTGGCGCAAAGGTGTGGTGCCCGAAGCCGCATCGGCCGTTGTTGATCATCATTTCCAAAGCGGTGGCGCGGATCTGAATTCCGGACATTTTACTGATAATCCGGCATCGGCTGCAGTTTTGTCAAAGCTAGGTTTTCAGAACACCCATGTTGAAAACGCTTTCTGCAATTTTCGCGGGGTCCAAGTCCCGATGCAAAGGATGATCCTGACACATCAGGATTGGCTTGCCCGCCGCACCTTGCCCCATTTGACCACACCACGGCTGACATTGCGCCCGATGACAGCCGATGACGCGCCTGCTTTGGCAGCATTGGCCGGTGTGCTGGATGTCGCTCGCATGATTTTTCGGGCCAAGGTGCCATGGCCCGAGGATGAAGTACGCGATTTCATACATGACTGGCGCTGGCAGGATGATCTTGGATTCAGGCTTGGTATCTATCTTAAGGATACGTTGATTGGGTCGGTGGGTATCAGCAAAGTGCCTGATATCTTTTATTTCTTCGATCAGTCCCATTGGGGCAGGGGCTATGCGTCAGAGGCGCTGCATGTTTTCCTGACCGCTTGTTATGCCCGTTTCGCGATTGATGACATCGAGGCGGATGTGTTTCACGACAACCCTGCCTCAATGCTTGTGTTGGAACGGCTTGGGTTCGAAAAAACGGGCAACGGCATGGGAACATCGGCAGCACGGCTTGAGCCTGCACCCGTTTCCCTTTATCGCCTGACACAAGAACGATTTGGGGCCAATCCATGAAATTTCTTGATCTGACCAAGGTTTATATCCGATCCGGTGCGGGCGGTGGCGGTTGCGTCAGTTTCCGGCGCGAGAAGTATATCGAATATGGCGGACCCGATGGCGGTGATGGCGGGCGCGGTGGGGATGTTGTTGCCGAGGCGGTCGAGGGGCTGAACACCTTGATCGATTTCCGTTATCAGCAGCACTTCTTTGCCAAGAACGGTGTGCATGGCATGGGAAAGCAGCGCACAGGTGCAGATGGCGCCGATATCGTGCTGAAAGTGCCTGTTGGTACTGAAATTCTGGACGAAGACGAAGAAACTGTCATCGCAGATCTGACCGAAGTCGGGCAGCGCGTTATTCTGGCCAAGGGCGGTAATGGCGGGTTTGGCAACCTGCACTTCAAATCGTCTACCAACCGCGCGCCGCGCCGTGGCAACCCGGGGCAAGAGGGCGTTGAACGAACCCTTTGGCTGCGTCTGAAGCTGATTGCTGACGCAGGTTTGCTGGGTCTGCCGAATGCGGGCAAGTCGACTTTTTTGGCAGCCACGTCGAATGCACGGCCCAAGATCGCCGACTATCCCTTTACCACGTTGCATCCCAATTTGGGTGTTGTCGGTGTGGATAATGCAGAATTTGTGATGGCCGATATTCCAGGTCTGATAGCCGGCGCACATGAAGGGCGCGGAATTGGTGATCGGTTTTTGGGGCATGTCGAACGCTGTTCGGTCCTTTTGCATCTGGTTGATGGTACGTCCGACACGATTGCCGAAGACTATCATACGATCATCGGCGAGCTAGAGGCTTACGGCGGGCATTTGGCTGACAAACCGCGCGTCACGGCGCTGAATAAAATCGATGCGCTGGACGACGATGAACGCGCTGCGGCCAAAGATGAGCTTGAAGATGCGGTCGGCGCACCTGTCCTGATGATGTCTGGCGTCAGCCGCGAAGGGCTGACAGAAGTATTACGCGCTGTGCGGGCTGAAATACAGCAGGACCGCTTGCGTATCGCCAATGCCGGTGTGGAGCCTGAGCCATGGCGTCCCTAAACGACGCGCGACGTATTGTTCTGAAAATCGGGTCAGCTCTTTTGGTGGATCGGACCACCGGGGCGTTAAAATCTGATTGGCTTAAGGCGCTGGCCGAAGATGTTGCGTGGCTAAAGGGGCAGGGCAAAGACGTTATTCTTGTGTCCTCGGGCTCTATCGCTTTGGGACGTGGTGTGTTGGGCTTAACCACCGCTGACCTGCCTTTAGAGCAATCGCAGGCCGCCGCGGCCGTCGGCCAGATCCGTCTTGCGCGCGCTTATGAAGAGGCATTGACCCCGCATAATATCACCACAGCGCAAGTTTTGGTAACACTGGAAGACAGCGCGGATCGGCGGCGTTATCTGAATTCCCGTGCGACGTTGGAACAGCTCTTATCGCTTTCTGTCGTGCCGATTGTGAATGAAAATGACACGATTGCCACAGACGAAATTCGATACGGCGACAATGACCGGTTGGCTGCGCAAATCGCAGTGACCGTGGGTGCGGATCAATTGATTCTGCTGTCTGATGTCGACGGATTTTACAGCGGTAATCCCAACGATGACCCGCTGGCTAAGCGATTTGATCGCATTGATGTGATCACACCCCAGATTGAAGCAATGGCCGGTGACGCAGGATCGGGGCTGTCTAAGGGTGGCATGAAAACCAAACTAATGGCGGCGCGTATGGCGACTGATGCAGGTTGCGCGATGGCAATTACATTAGGAACGGCTAATAACCCACTGCAAAAATTATACAATAGCGCGGCAGCAACGTGGTTTTCTGCACAGGATGATCCACAAGTCGCACGTAAGCGTTGGATTGCGGCAATGAAGCCCAAGGGGCAGATCAAAGTTGATCAGGGCGCTGTACAGGCGTTGAAACAGGGCAAAAGCCTGTTGCCTGCTGGCGTGACGCAGGTGGTCGGGCAATTCGGCCGTGGGGATACGGTGACTATTCTTGGCCCTGATGGCGTGCGGATCGCCCAGGGTTTGACCCGCTATACAGCAGCCGAGGCCGAGACGATCAAAGGGCGTCAAAGCCGTGACATTGAGGCGATTTTGGGTTATCCCGGACGCGCTGCGTTGATCCACAGGGATGATATGGTGCTATGAAAGACATGGAAAATATTGCCGCAATGATGGCCGAGATCGGTGCGCTGGCTAAAGCTGCAGCGCATGACTTGGCCTTTGCCAGTGCAGAACGCAAACATGCTGCCCTGATTGGTGCAGCTGACGCCGTTTGGCAACGCCGTGCTGAGATTATCGAGGCGAACGTCAAGGATATGGATTATGGCCGTGAAAAGGGCCTGACTGATGCGATGATGGATCGTCTGATGCTGGACGAAGATCGCATTCGCGGCATTGTCGATGGGTTGCGCGCTGTTGCTGAACAAAAAGATCCTGTGGGCGAGGTTATGACCGAATGGGATATGGCCAGCGGGCTGCATATTAAGCGCGTTCGTACGCCCCTGGGTGTGATCGGCGTGATCTATGAAAGCCGCCCGAATGTGACGGCCGACGCGGGTGCGTTGTGTCTGAAAGCCGGGAATGCTGTGATTTTGCGTGGTGGCTCCGAAAGCTTTCATTCATCGGGCCTGATCCACGAATGTTTGCAAGACGGCCTACGCAGTGCAAATCTGCCTGAAGATGCCATTCAGCGTGTCCCAATCCGTGATCGGGATGCCGTAAGCCAGATGTTGCAAATGACTGATACAATTGACGTTATTGTGCCACGTGGCGGTAAAGGTCTGGTTGGTCTGGTCCAGCGCGAAGCCCGCGTACCTGTGTTCGCCCATTTGGAAGGGATCGTGCATGTCTATGTTGATGCCAAGGCCGATCCTGAAAAAGCGCTGAAGGTGATCCTGAACGCCAAAACCCGCCGCACGGGCATTTGTGGTTCGGCCGAATGCCTGCTGATCCACCGCGATGTAGTCAATACAATCGGGCAGGGTGTGATCCGTGCATTGATTGATAAGGGCGTCGAAGTTCGTGGCGATGAAACCCTGATGACGATTGATGGCGTGGTTCAGGCCGTAGATACCGATTGGGGCTGCGAATATCTGGACATGAAGATCGCCGCGAAGGCCGTTGATAATATTGATGAAGCCATTGCGCATATCCGGAAGTACGGATCACAGCACACCGACTGTATTCTGACCGAAGATGATGTGGCGGCCGAGCATTTCTTCATACGGCTCGACAGCGCAATTCTGATGCACAATGCCTCGACCCAGTTCGCGGATGGTGGCGAATTTGGAATGGGGGCTGAAATTGGAATTGCGACGGGTAAAATGCACGCCCGCGGGCCTGTTGGGGCCGAACAGCTGACCAGTTTCAAGTATCTTGTGACGGGTGATGGGGCTGTGCGCAGCTAACCGCAGATAAGTATTACATATGTAAATGGACTGGCAATGAAGCAGACATTCTGGGTTTTTATCAGTGTTTTTATCTTTGGCGCCGGTATATCGATTGCAGATATTCATAAGTGTGATCGTCTTGCCAGTTATGGGCGAGATCATCAGACCGTTTCAGAGGCCATAGAAGTAGACATCTTGGTTCGGCATTTGCCAGATGCTATCCTGGCTTGTCAGAACGCGTTTAATACATACCCCGAGAATTTGAGATTTAAGTTTCAGCTGGCCCGGGCCTATCTGGCAGATGATAATGCTGAACATGGTCTGCCCTTGATGTTAAAAACTGCAGAACTGGGGTATCCCGCTGCGCAGTACCAGATGGGGCTTATCTATCGTGAGGGCAGGTTGCTTCCACAGGACAATGCTATTGCAAGGGAATGGTATGACCGTGCCGTTGCAGCTGGCAATGCTCATGCGATGTATAATCTTGGTGTGATGAAACGGCGCGGCATTGGCGGCGAGGCTGATCTGACTGGTGCCGTAAATCTTTATCAGCATGCAGCTGATCTGGGTCATGCCGATGCTTGGGCAAATCTGGGCATGATGCATCTGAAGGGTCTTGGTGCAGACCAGAACGACAGGATGGCTTTTGAAGCAACGTTGAAAGCCGCAGAGCGTAGCAGCCTTATTGGAATGTATAACGCCGGATACTTTTATGAAGAAGGCATTGGAACGCGGGCGGATCGTGCAAAGGCCATCGAATGGTATCGCCGCGCCGCTGATCTGGGCGATCATGAAGCGCAAGCGGCTTTAGAATCTCTTTTGCGTTGATCTAGATTGTTCAGAGAATAAAAAATTCGTGTTGATGACATCGGCTAAAAGCAGGCGTAGTTTCGGACTGAATTCGTAATTTTATCACTGTCGAATTAATTCAGACTTATAAAGTGATAACAATCTGGCGATCTTCCAGCGTATATTCAATATTACGACCGGCTGCGATTAAAAATCCTGGTAGAAGTGCAAATTGCACATGTGCAGCGGCGGGAAGGTCGGAGGTATCGTCCTTGTAAAGCCGTTCCCAAAGTGCTGGATCCGTTTTGAATTTGTCAGCTGTCGCTGTCAGGGTCCAGCGTTCTGCGGTTTTCTCAATCATGATCGCACCGCCATAGGCCATAGCACTTTCTAGACATTGCAAGGCCAGAAAAACCAGACGGACATCGACACGGGATTGGGCTCCTTGGGGTTTCCAGTCGTATTCCACGCGCCCGCCCTGAGATACAGCATTCAGCGACGCGATCACCTCAGTCTCGCTGATTTTGCTGTCATCGCTGGCCGCCCCAAAAGCGATGCGGAAAAACTTGATACGTGCATTCGCGTTTTCGACACTTTCCGAAATTAACTGCATTTCCGGGCCTTGTGCGACGCCCGACATACCCAAAAGTTCAACACCATTTGCGATTGCCCCAATGGGGCTGATAAGGTCGTGGCAGATACGAGAACCGACAAGCGCGGTCAGGTCGGGTGTGCGATCAGACATGATGTGTTTCCTTAGGGGATTTGAATGCAGGATATGAATGCAATGCTAGAGCCTGGAATGCTGGTGCGTCACCCGGATCAGCCTGATTGGGGGATGGGACAGGTGCAATCCAACATTGGTGGCAAAATCACGGTGAATTTCCGAGACGCAGGTAAGGTCGTGATTGATGGTACACATATCGAACTTGTCCCGGTTTTTGACGCATAATTATGCAAAATTGTGTTCAGGTGAAGCTATCACAACTTATGGTCGAGTCAATGAATCTGATGTTGCCATTCCGCTGGTCGATGCTTAGAAGCAGCGCACTGTCAACAACGACATAAGTCTGAATGACCCATTGCCCCGAATTTGAAACCCGTTTGGCCGAAAACGAGGATGACCTGCGCGCTGCACAAGCGCTTAGGTATCGTGTTTTTGTGTCTGAACTGGGCGGTGAGGGTGATTTGGTCGATCACAACGAAAAGCTTGAAAAAGATCGGTTTGATCCCTTTTTTGATCATATGTTGTTGCTGGATCATGCGCGTACCGGATCACCTGTTGTAGGGGTGTACCGCTTGTTGCGTTGTGATCAGGCCGCGGATGCGGGACAGTTTTATTCCGAAGATGAATATGATCTGACTAAGTTAAAGACCAGCGGGCGACGTTTGCTGGAACTGGGACGATCATGCGTGGATGCAGATTATCGCGGTGGTACTGCCCTGTTTCAGCTTTGGAACGGGCTGGCTGATTATGTGAAAGCGCATCAGATCGAAGTGCTGTTTGGTGTGGCCAGTTTTCACGGCACTGACGCACAAGCCTTGGCGCAACCGCTTAGCTTTCTGCACCATCGCTATCTTGCGCCAGAAGATATTCGGGTACGGGCGCGCGACGGTCATTTTCAATCCATGGACTTGATCCCTGAAAATCAGATTGATCGCAAGCAGGCGATTATGAAGACCCCCCAGCTGATCAAAGCTTATCTGCGTCTTGGCGGTGTGGTGGCCGAAGGGGCCTTTATTGATCATGCATTCAATACAACAGATGTGTGTCTAATTATGGATACCGAACGTTTGAATGCGCGGCAGGCCAATTTGTACACAAAAGGCAACGCCGCATGAGCCAGGCTTGGGATCAAGGGCTGCAGCCGCAGCCGGTTCATATGACGCTTGCGGGCTGGTTGCGGGCCGGACTGCGCGCGGTGCCACTGGCCTTGGTGACCTTTGGCTGTCTTGCAGTGTTGTTGCTGATCCGATTGTTTGAACGCCCATTGTGCGGCGTGCATCGCCCTGTGACGCCTTTTATCACGCAGTTTGTGTGTTGGAGCGCCTTTCGCATTATGGGCATCAAGCATCGGGTCACCGGTGAGGTGATGAAAAAGCACGGTGCAGTTGTGGCCAATCATGGGTCATGGCTGGATATTTTTGCATTGAATGTCAGTAAGCGTATTTATTTTGTGTCCAAGTCCGAGGTCGCAGATTGGCCTGGAATTGGTTTATTGGCGCGTGCCACTGGCACGGTTTTTATCAACCGTGACCGTCGCGAGGCGCAGGCGCAAAAGCAGATGTTCCAGGATCGCCTTAAGGCGGGTCATAAGCTGCTTTTCTTTCCCGAAGGCACTTCAACCGATGGGCAGCGTGTTTTACCTTTTAAATCAACGCTTTTTGCGGCGTTCTTAACAGATGAGTTAAAGGATATTCTGTGGATTCAGCCCGTAAGTGTTCTATACACTGCGCCAAACGGCGAAGATGTGCGGTTTTACGGATGGTGGGGCGACATGGGTTTTGGCAGCCATCTGAAAAAGATACTGGCAGCGCGTCGGCAAGGGCGTGTCGATGTGGTTTATCACCCGCCGGTCCGCATCGCTGATTTCAGCTGTCGTAAATCCTTGGCTAAGCATCTTGAGCGCGTGATACGTGACGCTGTATTGCCGCAGCTTACTGCGGGATCTTAGGTGAAATTGGCGGCAGTTGCACGTGACTTTCGGGGGCGACCCGCAGAACGCCCTTCAGCTCTTCCAATTTACAAATGTTATCTGCGTCGCAGGATCCGTAAATCGCGCCGATCATCGGGATGACCCGTTCAACCTGCATACCCATCTGAGCCGCACTACGACTGACGTCTTCTGGGTCTGTGCCGCCTTTGATGTCGACAATCACTTTGATGTCTACTTGGGCCATGTGGTGGATCCTTGTGTCTGTTCATCCTTATATATGCGCTTTTGCAGCAAAAAGAACCTAGGCGATTGCATCTGCAACGCCCGGCACAAACACAAGACCCGCACCGATGTCGCGTTCTGCATCCTGCAATGGTCGCGTATTCTGCACCAGCGCATCCCACAAAGCCTGTCCGCGCAAGTTGGGGTCAGTTTCCGCCCAAAGGGCGGCGATACCTGCCACATGTGGGCAGGCCATGCTGGTCCCTGACAAGGTGCGGTACAACTGTGGTGCGGGCGAGGCGGAAAAAACACCGACACCGGGACCGGCGATGTTAATCTCGCCGCCATTCGAGTTGATGCCGCCGCTGGAAAAGTCAGCCACGGCCAGTGTCGGATCAAGCGCGGCGACAGCCATGATTGATGGCGCATTCGCAGGGCTGCCCACAGGCGCGATATAGCCATAGCTGCGTGCGCTATCGTTCCCTGCCGCCGCGATGATCAGACATCCATTTTGCAAGGCAATCTGGGCAAGATCTTCATATTCCGGTATAAATGTCTCGCCCTCGCGGACGGGGGCGCCAAGTGACATAGAAATGATGTCGCAATTCTGTTCGATGGCCCACGCCATGCCGGTCAGAATGTCCCGTTCACGCCCGGTACCGTTGTTGCCCAAAACTTTACCGATATATAAATCGGCTTCGGGCGCGACGCCGTATCTAAAGCTGCCATCCGATGTCAGGCCGCCTGCCGCGGTACCTGCGCAATGGGTGCCATGACCCTGACCATCTTGCACGGTTTCGCCACGCACGAAACTTTCGGAAACGATGTTGCGCCCCGTAAAATCCGGATGTTGAAGATCAAACCCGGTATCCAAAACGGCAAGCTTGACGCCAGCACCCGTCAAGGCACTGGTCCATGCGCCAACAGCATCTACCCCCCATGTCTTTTCATCGTCATCTTCAAAGGTCTCGAACGCGAAATAGTAAAATTCTGGCCGCACAGACCGCACCCGCTCGTCGTCTTTTAGTTTTGATCTGATATTTGAATTTTCTGATAAGCCCAGATTTTCAGATAAAAACCCGATGTTGACGTGTTCAAGGATCAACGCGCCCATCTGCTGCGCTTCGTCCGGAAAATGCCCGGCCTGCGGCACATAAGATGCGACATCTGATCCCGCCAGATTTGATAAAATGCTATGTTGCGTGGCCAGATCAACGCCGGCATGAAATGATATAACACTGCCACCGGTGGGCCTTGGCCGTTGTAAATCAAGCAGTTTTCGGGACATTGGCGGCTCCTGTTCAATCGGTGGGTGTTTGCAAACGTGGGTACGTTGTACGGTGTCATCAAGCGTAAAGCGGGTACAGTCAAGAATCTGAGCTTTGTTCAGCCGATTTTAGGGCAGGCAGTAAGTCAAGCTTTGCCGAAGGGCGTTTTTAAACCTGTTATGTGATCCTTGACGGTGTCGCCCAACCATGTCCTAAGGATGAAAACGACGGGAACAGTGATGTTAAGACGGCTTTACGATTGGACCATTTCCCTGGCGGATCATCCGCGTGCGCTTTGGGTCCTGGCGTTTGTATCTTTTATCGAAAGCTCGGTCTTTCCGATCCCGCCGGATGTTCTGATGATCCCGATGATTTTGGCACGCCCGTCGCGCGCCTGGCTGATTGCCAGCGTGGCGCTAGTGTCGTCGGTTCTGGGCGGATTGCTGGGCTATGCCATAGGGGCGTTTTTCTATGAACAGATCGGGCAGCCGATCCTGGCATCACTAGGAAAAGCCGACGCGATGGAGGCGTTTAACACCCGGTTCAACGACTTTGGGTTTTGGGCCGTTCTGATCGCAGGACTGACGCCGTTTCCTTACAAAGTCATCACGATCATGGCGGGTTGGACAGGCATGCCGCTTGGAACGTTTATCATCACATCGATTATCGCGCGCGGCGGACGGTTTTTTATCGTGGCCGGTCTTTTGTGGGCGTTCGGCACACCCATTCGTGATTTTATTGAACGTCGGCTTGGGCTTGTCTTTATTGTCTTTGTGGTCCTTCTTGTCGGGGGTTTCGCAGTGGTAAAATACATATGACATCCAGAACTTTGGTTATACTGGCCGCATCCGGATCGATGGCGCTTTTGATGGGGGCGTGGGCGTTTCAATACATCGGTGGGCTTGCCCCTTGCCAGATGTGTTATTGGCAGCGTTGGCCACATATGGCGGCGGTTGCTTTTGGTGCGGCGGCGGTGGCTTTTGGAACATCACGGCTGTGGATGGCTTTGGGTGCACTGGCGGCACTGGCAACTGCCTTGATTGGTGTCTATCACGCTGGTGTCGAACAGAAATGGTGGGCAGGTCCGCAATCATGTTCTGGTGGTGGATTAAGTGGCCTTAGCGGTGCTGATCTTCTGTCGCTTGATGGTCCAGGTATTGTGATGTGTGATCAAATCGCGTGGCAAATGCTTGGCATATCTATGGCTGGCTGGAATGCTTTGGCATCCTTTGGATTGGCAGGGCTATGGGTCTGGGCAATGCTCAAGCACACAAAAAGCCTTACGTCGCATTAACCGAAATAATGCGCTTAGGTGTCTAATGGCTATTTTTAACGCTCTGGGATCAGTCCACGTGGGCTGAAACGCAACACGACAAGCAAAATGATACCCATAGTCAAAAGTCGCATATGTGCAGCAGAATCCTGCAGGTGATTGCGCAGCGGGCTATCAGACGACATCCCGGATGTTACCAGATCAATCAGTGCCAAGCCCATCGGTTCAACCTGAACCCACAGGAACCAGATCAGGAACCCACCCAGGACGGCGCCAAAATTATTGCCAGACCCACCGACAATAACCATGACCCAGACCAGAAAGGTAAAGCGCAATGGCTGATAGCTGGATGGTGTCAGTTGCCCGTCTAACGTTGTCATCATTGCCCCAGCAATTCCACAGATAGCACTGCCCAGAATGAAAATCTGCAAATGGCGCCGTGTTACATCTTTGCCCATCGCCCGTGCGGCTGTTTCATTGTCGCGGATCGCACGCATCATGCGCCCCCAAGGGGATTTCAAAGCCAGTTGCGCTAGGACCAGTAAGAGAACCAGCACTATGGTGAACAAAACCGAATACCCCAGTTTGACAAAAAGCGACGACGCGGTGACCGGGTTCAGGCCCAAAGCTTCTGCGCGCTCAACAAAGCTGGCGCTTTGTTGCAGGTCAATTTCACGCGGAACAGGTCGTGGCAGGCCGATTGCGTTTTTCACGCCGCGGCTTAGCCAATCTTCATTTTTCAGAACGGCAATGATTATTTCTGCAATGCCAAGGGTGGCAATCGCCAGATAGTCGGACCGCAAACCCAAAGCGGTTTTCCCGATAATCCACGCCGCACCGGCTGCAAGCAAACCACCCACAGGCCAAGCCAGTAAAATCGGTAAGTCAAGCCCGCCAAGGTATCCGGTCAGAGCAGGGTTGACGCTTTCGACCGCATCGACAGCCGGATCGAAAATCATTCGATACAGGATAAAACCACCCAAAAGAATAATCAGTGTGACACTATTGCGGACGCGTCCCTTGGGCATATGTTTTTGCACAAGAACAGCCGCGACTATCGTGGCAACCCCCATCAACAGTCCCAAAATAACCCGTGCCCCCCCGGCCACCCATGCATCGCTGGTGGGTGGCATAGCGATTAGTACGGCGGCAAGACCGCCAAGGGCCACAAAGCCCATGATGCCGATGTTAAAAAGCCCTGCAAAGCCCCATTGTAAGTTAACCCCAAGGGCCAGAATGGCTGAGATTAATCCCATATTCAGGATCAAAAGCGCGGTATTCCAGCTTTGCAGAAAGCCGGTTATCAGGATCAGTACACCCACAAGCGCGAACAAGGCAGAGTTTTTCATCACAGGATTCATACGGCTTTCCCCCGAAACAAGCCCGTGGGGCGAAACAGCAGGACGATGATCAAGATCACAAAACTGACCGCGAATTTATAGTCTGTGGACATGAGTTGCATTAACCCTGACGGCTCAAGCATTTCTGGCATCAAATAGACCAGCACTTTTTTCCAAGCATAGGTGATCATGATTTCGGAAAAGGCGATGACAAAGCCACCCACGATGGCCCCAATAGGATTTCCCAAACCACCCACAATCGCAGCAGCGAATACCGGCAGTAAAAGCTGGAAATACGTGAAGGGCTTAAAAGATTTATCCAGTCCATACAGAACGCCCGCCGTAGTCGCCAATGCCGCGACCAACAGCCAAGTATACATGACAACCCGGTCGGGATTGATGCCTGATAGTAGTGCCAGATCTTCGTTGTCGCTGTAGGCGCGCATGGATTTTCCGGTTCGGGTCTTGTTAAGGAACCAGAACAGCAATGCCACTACGATAATTGCAGTCACGACTGTAATGCCTTGGGTCGTTTTGATCGCAAGACCTTCGCGCAACCCCGTCATTTCACGGAAATCGCGGACTGAAATGATAAAGCGTGCCCCATCTGCAAACTGCTGATCATCAGGGCCAATGAACAGTCGCACCAAGCCATTCATGATAAACATGACACCCATTGATACGATTACGAATATCACAGGGGCCGCTTTTTGGCGTCGATAGAATTGATAAACCAGTTTATCGGTGCTCAATACCAACAGCCCTGTCGCTGCAATCCCGATGGGCAGGGCCAAAAGGGCTGTAGGCAGCACACCAAATGTGATGCCCAAACCTTGCAAGCCCCAGGTCACAAAGATGGTCACCATCGCGCCAAAGGCCATCGTATCGCCATGGGCGAAGTTCGAAAATCGCAAGATGCTATAGATCAATGTCACGCCCAAAGCCCCAAGCGCCAGCTGCGCACCATAGGTGACCGCGGGGATCAGTACAAAATTGGACAAGGCCACGATGGCGTTCAGAAAATCCATTATCGTCTATTTCTCACATTTTCCATCGCGCACGATCACCTGAGGCAAGTTAGCTTCGCCGATGGCTTGCACCTGTTTTACCCAAATTGCATCGCCATTGGCTTGAACTTCGATCATATAAGCCGCCAGTTCACTGGGTTGGGTGCGGAATAATTCAGTTCCATCTTTTGTATTGACCGAACGAAGGGCTCGGAACGTATATTTTGTCTCTTTGATATTCGCAATTTCCGTACCTTCTGACCATTCAAGTATCATATCAAAGGGCCGCATCTTGCAATTGGCCAGATCGCGGCACGGCAGAAAGAAAACGCATTCCATTTTGCCTGCAAAGGCCAGATTTGTTGATAGCAACAGGGCCAATAAAGACATCAAACGTATCATGATTTTGCGCTGCATGTACCATGGCCTGAATACACAGTTTGCAAATCGTCAGAGACCTGGCTTGCCAGACCGTATTGATAACCGGTGTATACGAATGACTTATCGGCCTTTGATGTGAATATAATTGCGCTCCCTTTCAGCCCAAGTGCAAATGTGCCGCCGGTTTCCCACGATCCGTCAAGTCTGGCATATCGTTCACGATTGCTGTCATCTGCGAAATCACCGGTTTCCAAAGTATTGTCGTCGATCACAGTCACCCAAAATTCCAGATCCGTCGCTGGCTGACAGCTTTGATCGGATGCGCAAATTGTTGTAATCGCGCATGAATAACTCTGCGGAGATGCGGCCGCGATTGTAGATGAAAACAAAACGGCTAAAGCCGCATAAAAGGCATACTTCACGGTCAGCGTAGCTTTATGATGTAGGGTAAATGTCATTATATATTCTAGCATTTATTCATCCTCCTAAAAAACTTTTGCGTACTTCAGGGTCGGCCAAAAGATCTTGACCAGTCCCAGCAAATGCGTTGCGGCCCTGAACCAGAACATAGCCTTTATCCGCGATCTCAAGCGCTTGGCGGGCGTTTTGTTCGACCATCAGGATACTGATGCCGGTGCGGGCAACTTCGATGATGCGGTCAAACAGCTCGTCCATCACAATCGGGCTGACCCCGGCGGTGGGCTCATCCAGCATCAGGACCTTGGGCTGGGTCATCAAAGCACGCCCCACAGCGACTTGCTGGCGTTGGCCGCCTGAAAGTTCACCTGCTGCCTGATTGCGTTTATTGCGCAGGATCGGGAACAGATCATAGACCTGTTCAATCGTCGTCATAATATCATCGCGGCGCAGAAACGCGCCCATCTCAAGGTTTTCTTCGACTGTCATGGATGTGAAAATATTGCTTGTTTGCGGCACGAACCCCATGCCCTTGGCCACACGTGCCTGAGGTGTCAGCCCAGTGATATCCTCGCCCGCCAAACGCACAGCCCCATCGCGCACATTCAGCATCCCAAAGACCGCTTTCATCGCTGTGGATTTTCCAGCGCCGTTTGGGCCAACAATCACGGCAATCTGGCCTTTTTCAACCGCAATGGTGCAGCCATGCAAGATATCAGGCCCACTGCCGTAACCGCCAGACATGGCGTCACCAATTAAAAAAGGATCAGCCAAATCTGTTGTCCCTTACATTCATTATTTCCAAAATACTTACGCCGAAGGCATGAAAAACCCATCATACTTACGCCGAGACCTTGTTTTTCAGACCGGTGCCCAGATATGCCTCGATCACCTGTTCGTTTGCCTTGATTTCGTCCAGCGTGCCCTGGGCCAGCACTTTGCCTTCGGCCATGCAAATGACCGGATCACACAGTCGCCCGATGAAATCCATGTCATGTTCGATCACGACAAAGGTATAGTTCCGTTCCTTGTTCAGACGGATGATTGCATCGCCGATTGTATTCAGCAGTGTCCGGTTCACGCCTGCGCCGACCTCATCCAGAAAGACGATCTTGGCGTCGACCATCATAGTACGGCCCAGTTCAAGCAGTTTTTTCTGACCACCCGACAGATTGCCTGCACGTTCGTCTTTCAGGTGATCAATGGTCAGAAACTCCAACACCTCATCTGCCTTGGCCAGCAGCGCGCGTTCTTCGTCGGCGATCCGCTTGCGTCCAAACCATGTATTCCACAGCGTTTCACCCGATTGGCCGCCGGGCACCATCATCAGATTTTCACGCACGGTCATGCTGGTGAATTCATGGGCTATTTGAAAGGTACGCAGCAATCCTTTGTGAAACAACTCGTGCGGGGGCAGGCCGGTGATATTTTGGCCCGCCATCGTCACCCGACCGGACGTGGGTTTTAAAACCCCTGCAATCACGTTGAACAGTGTGGTCTTACCGGCACCATTTGGGCCGATTAAGCCGGTGATTGATCCCTGTTCGATTTCCAGTGATGCGCCATCCACGGCATGAAAGCCGCCAAAATGTTTGTGTACGTCTTCGACGACGATCATTCTTATTTCCCTGTCACGCTTTGCGCGCTTTTATTATAGAAGGCAGCACAAAGAAACCTTTGCGCTGCCTATATTCAATCAGCGGTATTTAACCGTTGTCATTTTACCGTCTTTAAAAACAACTTCGCGGAAATTACCAGCGGATTCACCGGCACCTAGCAACTCGACCGCAGTCGCGCCGACATAGTCAATTTCGCCGCCGTCAGCCAGTATTTGCAGGGCTTTAGCCAGCTCGCCAGGGAAAATCTGTTCACCGGGGGCGTTCGCCACATCCATGACGTTATTTTTGTAAACGGATGGGTCAGACGACTCTGCCGCTTGCATGGCCAACAGTATCAAGGCCGCTGCATCATAGCTTTCAGGCGTAAAGGTCGATGTTGGATCGAATGCATCGCCCACAAGTTCGATAAAGCGTTCAGCACCGGGGCTGTCGGTGCCAGGTTGCTGACCTGTCGATCCTTCGATTTCTGTACCAAAGTTTTCTTCCAGACCCTGACCCATCATGCCATCGGGAAAGTGGAATGTATCAAAGGCGCCCGTATCCAGGGCCGCACGTACGATACCGTTCCCACCCTGATCAACATAACCGGCCACAACCAGGCGTTCACCGCCAGCTGATGCCAGGGCTGCAACTTCGGCTGTATAATCGGCTTTGCCGTCTTCGTGGGCCGCACTGATGGTTACGATGCCACCTGCGGCTTCAAACGCCGACTGAAAGCTGTCTGCCAGGCCTTTACCGTAATCGTTGTTTGTGTAAGTCAGTGCAACCTCTGTGACGCCTTGTTCGATCAGGACATCTGTCATGACCTGACCTTGACGTGCATCTGACGGGGCTGTGCGGAAGAAAAGACCATTATCTTCAGCCTGCGACAAAGCGGGTGATGTGGCAGATGGTGAAATCATAACAATGCCGTTTGGCACGGCCACATTGCTAAGGATCGCGCCTGTGACGCCTGAACAATCTGCGCCCATGATGCCCTTGACGCCATCTGATGTGATCAGACGTTCGGCGGCTGTTGTGGCGGCAGCAGAATCGATACAGGTCGAATCCGCACGGACTGGTGTGACTGTCGCCCCACCAAGCAACAGACCGGATTCAGTCGCCTCTTGCATCGCCAGTTCTGCACCAGCAGCCATAGGCGGTGTCAGCGATTCAATTGGTCCCGTAAATCCAAGGATAATCCCCAGTTTAATTTCTTCGCTATGACCGGCAGCGAAAGCCCCGGTGGCAGTAACAGCTGTCAGCGCAGTTGCCATAAGCAGCTTTTTCATACTTTCTTCTCCCATATTGGATTTTTTAATCCTGTCAGAGCCTAAGCCGGTCTTTTTCAAATGAAAAGAGCCGCAATCAGTCGAATATTCCTCACAACGGCTTTATCAAGACTGGACGCCGGGATTTACGCACATATCTGAGATGAAATGACACCTAAAAGGGATTTCACATGCATCGCTTTATTCTGTCTGCAGTATTGTCATGCGCGATAACCTCGCCTGGTTTTGCACTTGGGACCAGTCAGGGGGATGTCACTATAACCGAAATGGCATCCGGGCTTGATGCACCATGGGCCATGGGTTTTCTGCCTGACGGCGGTTTTATGGTGACAGAACGCGGTGGCCGGCTTTGGAATTATGATGGCAATGGAAACCGCACACAGGTCACTGGATTGCCAGACATTCATGTGGACGGTCAGGGCGGATTGTTGGATGTGATGATCCCGCGTGATTTTGCACAAACGCGTCAGATCTATATGACCTTCGCCAAGGCGCAGGGGCGGGGTGAAGGCACGGCTGTTGCCGTTGGTAGGCTGAATGCAGCAGGTGACAGTCTGGAAGAGACGCGCGTAATTTTTGAAATCGCAACCGGTTCAAGCGGGGGGCGCCATTTTGGCAGTCGTCTGGTCGAGGCACTTGACGGCACGCTGTTTCTGACGGTCGGTGATCGCGGCGATCGTCCGTCAGCGCAAGATCTGGCGATGCATAATGGATCGGTATTGCGCATTAATCGTGACGGATCCGTGCCGGATGATAATCCGTTTGTCGGACAAAATGGCGTGCAACCGGAAATCTGGTCCTATGGCCATCGCAATCCGCAGGGTGCTGCATTGGATTTGCAAGGTAATCTGTGGGTCAACGAACATGGTGCGCGTGGCGGGGATGAAGTCAACCAGGTCAAGCGCGGTGCAAACTTTGGCTGGCCTGTCATCTCCTATGGTCGTCATTATTCGGGCTTGTCCATTGGTGAGGGCACGTCAAAAGAGGGCATGGAACAACCTGCACACTATTGGGATCCGTCTATCGCCCCGTCCGGTATGATGATCTATTCTGGCACGTTGTGGCCTGAATGGCGTGGTGATATGTTTGTTGGTTCGCTAAAGTTCAGTTATATCAGCCGCTTGGACGGCGATAATGTAGCTGAGGTTGAGCAGATCGAAGGCGATGAAACGGTCCGCGTGCGTGATATTCGCGAAGCGCCGGACGGGTCGATCTGGTTCATGTCTGTGGGAAATGGCGAGATTTATCGCATGACACCGTAACGTGGCTTAGCTGCGCGTATCCGGCAAACTGATCTTGGCCACTTGTTCGGCAATCGGGTCGACAGACAACGGGTGCGTATCCGCGGTATAGGATTTGGGATCATCCATGCGTTCCCAAGTGCCGCGGCGGTAAACCTCAAGGCCCGAAAAGTTGGATTTATATCCCATTTTTGGCGATCCGGGTACCCAATAGCCCAGATAAACATAGGGCAGGCCAGCCTCTTGCGCGATGGCGATATGATCCAGAATAATATAGGTGCCCATCGAATTGCGCGCCTGTTCAGGATCATAGAATGAATAGACCATGCTTAGCCCATCGTCCAAAACATCCGTCAGACAGACCGCTGTCAAATCTGTCGTATATTGATCCGATTTTGAGGGCAGCGTATATTCAATGATCCGACTGCGGATTGGCGTTTCTTCGATCATTGCCGCAAATTCAAAGATATCCATATCCGCCATGCCGCCATCGGAATGACGGCTGTCCAGATAGGTGCGGAAAAGCTCGTACTGATCTTCTGTCGCCCAAGGGCTTGAAGCCGAGCGTTGCAAGGGTTTATTGCGATTAATCGTGCGCTTCTGACTGCGTGATGGCTTGAAATCCGCAACTCTGATCCGTGCTGATAGGCAGGCCGCGCAATCGGCGCAAGATGGGCGATATAGCACATTTTGGGACCGGCGAAAGCCTTGCTTTGACAAACCGTCGTTCAGTTTTTCGGCATGATCACCTTGTAAGGCTGTAAACAATTTGCGCTCCATCCTGCCCTCAAGATAAGGGCAGGGCTGCGGTGCGGTTACATAAAACTGCGGTGCAATTGGTAGTGTATGGCGCATTGGACCTTATCTGCTTGTTCAACAGACGTTAGCAACAGGAATGCGTCACGCCAAGTCTAATATCTCGCCTTTTGGTTTAGTGCGGCGGTTCCAAGCACGTGATCTGTCGCGCTTTGCTTACGCGCCGTGACGATGATCAACACGATTGATACGATCTGCAGCAGAAAAAACCACATCGAAATATAATAGCCGACGGTGTGTAAAAGCGCAGTGCTGGTATCAAAAGGTGTTCCTTCGCTGCGGACCATTTCAATGGCAACCAAACGCATGCCCAATGTTGCAGATTTTCCGTTTAACGTTATGAAACGATACAGAAATCCGACAATGAACATGATGCCGAAAAACAGGAAAAATCCTAAACCAAGGGTCAGGATGCTGATGCCGATGGATATCAGAACCACAATAACAACGTCGATAATCCATGCAATAAACCGCTTTGTCGGAATATCGTCATAGAATTCGGATTGGTATCCAGGATCGGGCAGGCCGGAATATGGTGCGTTATATGTCATGTTTACCAAATATGGGAATTTTGTTGGAAATGGAAAGAGGCAGCCGTGCTTTGGCTGCCTGATTTCAGTTTTAGTTATCAGATTCGTCTTTTGTCGATTTTGCGCGGTCATTCATGAATTGATCAAACTCGGCCTTATCCTTGGCATCGCGCAGACGCTCAAGAAACTGTTCAAAGCTGGCTTGTTCTTCTTCCAGACGACGCAATGTATCGGATTTATATGCATCAAATGCGCTGTTACCGCTGGACCGATAAGTCATTGCGCTGCGTGACATACGGTTCATTTTTTGGCTGCAGGAATTTGAAAACATGCGTTTGCTCCAGATCATATATACTAAAAGGGCCAGACCAACGGGCCATATGAAAATAAAACCAAGCACCATGGCAGCGATCCAGGCGCCTTTGCCCTTGTGATCCATCCAGGCTTCGGCGCGTGAAAACCAGTTACCCTGATTTTGCATTTGCGCATGTGTTGCGGGGGCGGGGGTCATTATGCTCTCCATATTTTAATGTATGTGAATGTCTTTCACATTACTGATATTGGAGTTTTACGAGAACGGATCAAGAGGATATGTAAAGGAAATTTACATTAATTTGAATTACGACGTGAAATCAGACACTTGCGCATTACTTAATTGCTGTAAAATAGCAGGTTTGATTGGGAAAATATGGCGCGGGGTACCTGCGGCGGCATAAATCAGATCGAATGTCAGTAATTTGGGATCAAGATACGTCGTAATAGGGGAAAGATGCCCGATTGGGGCAACGCCGCCGATGGCAAAGCCGGTTTGTTTACGGATCAGCGCCGCATCGGCTTTGCCAAGGGATTGTCCAGCGACCGCTGATGCCTTTGCATTATCGACCTGATTGCCTCCTGCGGTGATGAACAAAATAGCATCCCCTGAAGTTTCGCCGCGAAAGATGATGGATTTAGCGATTTGATCCAATTTACAACCCGCTGCATCAGCCGCTTGTTGGGCTGTGCGTGTTTCTGTGCCCATTTCCAGTACGTCTGTTTCCACACCAGCCTCTGCCAGTGCGTGTTTTACCCGTTTCAGGCTTTTGCTCATCCGGTGCCCCTGTTTGATTGACCAGATCGTTCGTATCTGACCATGTATAGTGCATGAGTTTCATCAAACGTATGACCCGCTGTCCAGACCCTTATAATGCCGTCCACGGACGCGAGGTTTTAGCGTTGTTTGATCATCTTCCGTCCGAATTATGTGATCTTTTGGCAGGGACTGCAGGGTGCAGCCCGTATCTGAAGCTTCTGATCGAAAAAGAGGCCAAATGGCTAGCCTCCGCATTCGATACGCCCGAGACAGCAGCACAAACGATTTTTGATGATCTTAAAGACACGCGCCTAACGGACCTTCCAGCGGCGTTACGACAGGCCAAGCGGCGCATCGCATTATTAACAGCCTTGGCCGATCTAGCAGGGGTCTGGCCCTTAGAGCAGGTGACCGGAACATTAACGCAATTAGCCGATCTAAGCGTCGATGTCGCGATCAAAGCCTTAGTCGGGGCGGAAATCACACGCGGCAAAGTGCCGGGGCAGGGTGAAGACGCAATTCCGACGGCGGGCGGCATGGTTGCCTTGGCGATGGGCAAAATGGGCGCGGCCGAGCTGAATTATTCGTCGGATATCGACCTGATTTGTTTGTTTGACGAAACTCGCTTTAACCCCGGTGATGATCACGAAGCACGCGCGGCATTCGTTCGTGCCACCCGCAAAATGGCTGCCATGCTAAGCGATATAACGGCCGATGGGTATGTGTTTCGAACAGATTTGCGCCTGCGCCCCGATGCATCGGTGACGCCTGTGTGTTTGTCGATGGCCGCGGCCGAGCGATACTATGAAAGCGTCGGGCGGACCTGGGAAAGGGCCGCCTATATCAAGGCGCGGGCCTGCGCGGGCGATATTGCTTCGGGCGACAGGTTTTTGCAGACACTGACGCCTTTCGTCTGGCGGAAACACCTGGATTTTGCAGCGATTCAGGATGCCCACGATATGCGTCTGAAAATACGATCGCACAAGGGGTTACACGGCCCCATTACGCTGGAAGGTCATAATATGAAACTGGGCCGTGGTGGTATTCGTGAAATTGAATTTTTCACGCAGACACGCCAATTGATTGCAGGTGGGCGCGATCCAAGTTTACGACTGCGCGGAACAATCGACGGGCTTGACGCGCTCGTGGACAGAAATTGGGTGCCTGATCATGTGGCAGATGTTCTGAAAACCCATTATCGGACCCATCGCGAGGTTGAACACAGATTGCAGATGATCGGTGACGCACAAACACATGACTTGCCGAAAAATGTCGAAGGGTTTGACCGATTGGCGGCTTTCATGGGCACGTCGACTGAAACCCTGCGCCGTGATTTAAATGATAGCCTGACCCAGGTCCACGAGCTAACAGAAAGCTTTTTCGCGCCATCGGACCGGCCGAACGACGATGATGATACGTTCGGCGATCAGATTACGGCGCGCTGGCCGAATTATCCTGCGTTGCGATCCACGCGCGCTGTTGAGATTTTTAAACGTCTGCGGCCAGAGCTGTTGCGCAAGCTGAAAAGGGCGGCAAAGCCCGAAGAAGCTTTGGTTCAGTTCGACGGGTTCCTGGCGGGTCTGCCTGCAGGCGTGCAGCTGTTTTCGTTGTTTCAGGCCAGTCCGCAACTGGTTGATCTTATTGTGGATATTTGTGCATCGGCCCCGGCATTGGCGCAGTATCTGTCCCGAAATTCTGCTGTTTTGGATGCGGTCATTGGGGGTGATTTCTTTGCACCTTGGCCGGGGGGGACCGATTTGACACACAACCTTGAAACAACACTGTTGCAACTGCAAGACTATGAGGCACAGCTGGATACGGCGCGGCTGTGGGCGAAGGAATGGCATTTTCGTGTGGGCGTACACCACTTGCGTGGCTTGATCAGTGCAGCAGATGCAGGTGCACAGTACGCAGATATTGCACAGGCTGTTGTTGCCGCACTTTGGCCCTGTGTTGTTGCCCAGTTTGCAACCAAGCACGGTGATCCACCGGGGCGCGGGGCGGCTGTTGTTGCAATGGGGTCCCTTGGGGCAGGGCGACTGCATGCGGCGTCTGATCTGGATCTGATTGTAATCTATGATGATCAGGGGATTGATGCATCAGACGGTCGTCGCCCGTTGCCTACGCGCAGCTACTTCGCACGGCTGACGCAAGCTTTGGTCACAGCCCTTAGCGCGCCGATGGCACAGGGTAAACTGTATGAAGTTGACATGCGATTGCGTCCATCTGGTCGGCAGGGGCCAGTTGCCACCAGTTTGACGTCATTCCAAAAATATCAACTGACCGAGGCTTGGACATGGGAACATCTGGCCCAAACCCGTGCCCGCGTCATCGCAGGTCGTCATGATTTAATCGCTGATATCGAAGCATTTCGCGAGGATCTGTTGCAAAATGCGGGCGCGCCACAGAAAACCTGTGATGATGTGATCGATATGCGTCGCAGGTTGATCGCTGCGAAACCCGCGAAAACCGAATGGGATATCAAACTTGGCCATGGTGGCATGCAGGATATTGAGCTTTTGGCCCAAGCGTCAGCTTTGATAGCCGGCGAACCTTCGCATGATGTCGTTGCACAGTTGCAGGCGGGCGCACATATTGGTTGGTACAGCGATCAGGATATGCAGAAGTTGACCGAAGGCTATGAACAGTTTTGGGCAATTCGCGCAACGGGTCAGTTACTGGGGGACGACAGCTTTGCGCCAGATACACTTGGTCAGGGCGCCTGTGATATTCTGTTGCGCGAAACGGGGCAAAACAGTCTGGACGATATTTTGAAAACGCTATCAAGTTTACGCGATAAGGTTGCGGCCATCGCAGACCGGGTGCTTGCCAATCCGCCGCTAGATGTTAATTGAATGCATCAAGGAGAGCGTGATGAGCGACAAAAATATAGATCCCAAAGGACTAATTCGCGAGGCTTACAATATTGAAAACATTGCCTTGCCCGAATGTCGTTCAATTTTTCTGGATTGGGCCATTGGTGTACCACAAGGGCGATCTGCACAGCGATCTATCAAAGCTTTGCTTAAGCTTTACCAGTCGGATCACCCAGATCACCCGATGACGCAGGTTTTGACCGAAGGTTTGGCCCCTGCACCCGTGGCAAAGCGCCGTGGCGGACGTGCGGCGCGTATTAAGAATTAGCGCGACAGGGTCAGTTGGCCGTTCGAAAAGGAAAGCGTGTTGAAACGGTTCAGATAGGTCATGCCAAGCAAGCTCATGTCCATATCACCCCGATTGACAGATGTGGAAACGCTTTGGTCACTGATATTTTCCAACTGGACTTGATCCACCCGGATTTGTGCTGTTTCAACCAAACCGTTCGCAGTACGCGCGCGCCCAAAATAGGACAGATTTTCGGTGTCAATTCCGATACGCTCTGCATCGGCTTGGGTCAAAACCATATCTGTGGCACCTGTATCAACAACAAAATCGACAGGGACATCGTTCAGACGAAGGGTCAGATAGTAGTGGCCGTCACTGGACTGCGGAACCAGAATTGTACCGTCCTGTGTAAGTGATTGGCGCGGCGAGACATCATTGCTGATATCATCCCATAGCCCGACTGCTGCAATGACGCCGATAAAGATAAGACCCCATATCGCGGCCTGTTGTGCGGTCTTACTCATCTGTCCGCGGCTTTGCATCAGGAATGAACCCCCAATAACTGCGCCAAGCAAAACAAGATAAATCAGTCTTGCGGTATCGTCACCTGTCATAATCTCAACCCTCCTGCAGTTCTATATGGGTCACAGGATGCCAAATCCAAAGTCGCGCATTCCGTCAAGAACGAACTGAACCGCAAGGGCTGCCAAAAGCATACCCAAAAGACGGGTGACCACATTGATGCCTGTCTTACCCAGTGCGCGTTCAACCAAGTTTGAGGCCATGAACATGATAAAGACAATGGCCATGACTGCGACCATGACCCCTGTGATCGCAGCAAACCCGGTCCAGTCTTCGTCGCCCGTCAAAAGGATAATCGTGGTGATCGCACCTGGACCGGCAAGCAGGGGAATGGCGATGGGAAATACCGATGGGTCGGGGCGTTCTTCAGCCTGATCTTCGCGCCGACTTTGACGGCGTTCGAACAGCATATCAAGGGCGGTTAAGAACAACAGAATACCGCCTGCGATACGAAATGCGGGCATGGAAATGCCGATAAACCCAAGAACGGCTTCGCCGAAAAAAGCAAATAACAGCAGAATTCCAATAGAGATGACGCAAGCGCGTGCGGCAATGGCACGACGTTCTGTGGGTGTCATCCCTTGGGTCAGGGCAACAAATAGTGGTGCCAAACCGATGGGGTCGATAATCACGAAAAGCGTGACAAATGCGGTGATCAGAGCATCAAACGGCATAGCTTAGCGAGGGACTATCGAAAGGGGCGCTTGCGCGCATTCTTTCTGGCACTTCGTGCAGTTTTGCACCTCGCACAATGAGTATTTATACAACAATGAAAGGCCTTTGCTTTGCGATTGCCGCTTTGTTTGGCCCGTTCATTGATTAATCGCAAGTGTTTATTCTTCGGGTTCAAATTTCAACGCGACACCGTTGATGCAATACCGCAGGCCTGTGGGTTGGGGGCCATCGGGAAAGACATGGCCCAAGTGGCCATCACACCGATTACAGTGAACTTCTGTCCGGCGCATGAACCAACTGTTATCTTCGCTTTCGCCAACCATGTCGCCCTCAAGCGGGGCATAGAAAGAAGGCCAGCCGGTGCCGGATTCGAATTTTGTGGCTTGATCAAATAAGGGGGCGCCACATCCTTTGCACAGGAATGTGCCTGGATCTTTTGGAAAATTGTCATGTGTATGGGCGCGTTCTGTGCCGTGTTTGCGCAACACTTTATATTCCATATCATCCAGCTTTGCGCGCCATTCGTCTTCGGATTTGATCACTTTGTCCATATATTCTGTCCTGTCGTCAAAACTTTGACACATCTGGTGTGTCAGATCATTTTATAGATAGATAGGTCTGAATTTGCAGCGCGCCAGAAAGGATCGGCGATGTTGGTCTTTAAAAAAGGCAATTATAATGCGCGATTGGCGGACGGGCAAAGTGATGTTCTGCGCGCGCAACAGCTTCGATACAAGGCGTTTCGGGATTATGACAGCGTTGGTGTTGATCAGGATAGTTTTGATGAAAAATGTGATCATGTTCTGGTCGAAGACATAAAAACTAACGCGCTTGTCTGCTGTTTTCGTTTATTACCTTTGAACGGTGGCCAGCACATCGGCGAAAGCTATTCGGCACAATATTACGAGTTATCAGCCTTGCAGGATTTTAAGGGTCCGATGGTTGAAATGGGACGATTTTGTATTGATCCGGATTGTTATGATGCAAATATCCTGCGTGTGGCCTGGGCTGCGATGACCAAATATGTCGATAATGCAGGGGTCGAGCTGTTGTTTGGGTGTTCGTCGTTTCAGGGCATTGATGCGGCAGATTATCATGACGCATTTGCGATATTACGGGATCGCCATCTGGCACCAAAACGCTGGTTGCCCAAGGTTAAAGCCCCCAGTGTGTTTCGCTTTACCAATCTGTTGCGGGGCAAGCCAGATCGCAAGCAGGCGATGCTGCGGATGCCGCCATTGTTAAAGACGTATCTGGTGATGGGGGGCTGGGTTAGCGATCATGCGGTTGTGGACCGTGATCTGAACACGCTGCATGTTTTCACTGGACTTGAGATCAAGGCGATCCCGCCAGCACGCGCGCGGCTTTTACGTGCCGTTGCAGGGTGACTTGACGCGCCCCGCCACCGTGTCTAGCTGGGGCCCATGGCACGTGTCCCTTTATTACAGCTTTCCGATATCTCGCTGACATTTGGCGGTGATCCTGTATTTTCCGATCTGTCGCTGGTGGTGCAACCCGGTGATCGTGTGGCGTTGGTTGGGCGCAACGGATCGGGCAAATCGACCCTGATGAAGGTGATGGCAGCGCTGGTCGAAGCGGATCACGGCACACGTGTTATTCCGCCGGGGGTCGCTGTCGGATATATGGAACAAGACCCTGACATGGCGGGGTTTGCGACTTTGGGTGACTACGCCGCAAGTGGTTTGGATCCGGCAGACGCATACCGTGCCGATATGTATGCAGAAGGTCTGAAGTTTAAACCTGAAACACCTATTGATACAGCATCGGGCGGGGAACGCAGGCGGGCAGCATTGGCTAAGCTAATGGCCGAAGCGCCAGAGTTGATGTTGTTGGATGAACCGACCAACCATCTGGATATCGAAGCGATTGCATGGCTTGAACGGGAATTGAAAGAAACCCGTAGTGCCTATGTTCTGATAAGCCATGACCGTGCGTTTTTGAATGAACTAACCCGCGCAACCCTTTGGATTGACAGGGGAATGGTGCGGCGACAGGAAAAAGGGTTCAGCACCTTTGAGGCCTGGCGCGACAAGACGTGGGAAGAGGAAGACGATGCACGTCACAAGTTGGATCGTAAAATCAAATCCGAAGCGCGGTGGGCCGTTGAAGGCATCAGCGCGCGCCGTAAACGCAATCAGGGCCGTGTGCGGGCATTACAGGAATTGCGGGCCGAAAGATCAAGCATGATTCGTCGTCAGGGGGCTGCGGATATGGCGCTGGAGTCGGGATCAAAGTCCGGAAAAAAAGTGATCGAAGCCAAAGGCATATCCAAAGAGTTTGAAGGCAAGGTGATCGTCAGCGACTTTTCGATCCGAGTGCAGCGTGGTGACCGTGTGGCCTTTGTCGGACCAAACGGGGTGGGTAAGACAACGTTGCTGAAAATGCTGACCGGCGAGGTCGCGCCAGATGACGGCAGCGTCACGTTGGGTACGAATTTGCAATTGGCTGTTTTTGATCAGGCGCGCGCGCAATTGGATCCGAAAATGTCGCTTTGGGACAGTATGACCGGTGATCCGGATATGCGTGTGTCTGGCAAGGCCGATCAGGTCATGGTGCGGGGCACACCACGGCATGTTGTGGGCTATCTGAAAGATTTTCTGTTTGATGACAGACAGATGCGTGCGCCTGTCAAAAGTCTTTCGGGCGGCGAAAAGGCACGCTTGTTATTGGCCAAGATCATGGCACGGGAAAGCAATCTGCTGATATTGGACGAACCGACGAATGATTTGGATATAGAAACGCTTGATCTGCTGCAGGACATCTTGGGGGAATACGATGGCACAGTCCTTTTGGTTAGCCACGACCGCGACTTTCTGGACCGTGTCGCGACCACGACAATCGCGATGGAGGGGCAGGGCACGGCCGTAACCTATGCCGGCGGATGGAGCGATTATCAAACGCAAAGATCTGTGGCCAAAACACCGGATGTCGCATTAAAATCGTCTGCAAAAAACGGTAAGCCGACGGTTCAAAAAGAAACTAAACCAGGGCTTAGTTTTACCGAAAAACATCGTCTGGAAGAACTGCCTTCGGTGATTGAACGACTTGAGGCAGAAATTGCCAAGCTGGAAGAATTTCTGGCTGCACCTGATTTGTTCAGCAAAGAACCGGTGAAATTTCAAAAGGGAACAGAGGCGTTGGTTGAACGCCAGGCTGCGCTTCAGGCTGCAGAAGAAGAATGGCTGCTGTTGGAAGAACGTGCGACTTAAAATGACTATCAGCGCTAACCGATAGTCATCTGTATTCCACATAAGCACAGTCAATAGACGTGCTTCTGCAATATCCGTTGGCTGAACAAACTTAAAGAAAGCCCATTTCTTCGAATGTACCAATGTCCGTGAAGAAGGGACCACCACAATCATCTGGCTCTTCTGGATTGCGCCAATCATCAGGGGTGAACGGCACAGGTAGACCATCATTCCCGCACCAGCCAAGAAGTTCAAAAGTTTCGGCCCAAACGTCAACATTGGCAACCAGAACAGGCATATCTCTCACCGGGACTGGTGTTGGCTTTGCCTCAGCCTCTTCAGGGTTGATCAGGAAATCCTGAAACCATGCTGCGAGCATTTCGTCAGCCATGAGATAGTTAGCAATAAGCTCTGGGGACTCTACCCACTCATACTCTACAACAACACCATTCTCTGTCAGGATTTCGCCATTTGGTACAAAAATGAATTCATCAGACATAATATAACTCCTCAAAAAAAATTATTTAAAATGCTAAAATAAGCAAATTCGACATATCATAATACTATACTGTCACAAAGTGCATTCTTAACATTCTTGAAGGTTGTTTGATTGAACGCTTTTGGACAATGCTGATGCCGCAATATTTTATGAGTGATGAGAAGCAACTTGCTGAAGCTTTAGGCTGTTTCAAACACCCGTGCAAAGATCGTATCGACATGTTTGGTGTGATACCCAAGGTCGAATTTTTCTTCGATGTCATCCTTTGACAGTGCCGCGGTTACATCTGGGTCGCCAAGCAATTCTGTTTTAAAATCCTTGCCCTCTTCCCAGACCTTCATGGCGTTACGTTGCACTAGGCGATAGGCGTCTTCGCGGCTGACGCCAGCTTGGGTCAGGGCCAGCAGCACGCGCTGGCTCATGACCAGGCCGCGGAATTTGTTCATATTGGCCAGCATGTTATCGGGGTAAATCACCAGTTTATCGACAACGCTGGTCAGACGGGCCAGAGCAAAATCCAATGTGATTGTCGCATCGGGGCCGATGTTGCGTTCGACGGAACTGTGGCTGATATCGCGTTCGTGCCAAAGGGCGACATTTTCCATCGCGGGGATCACAGCCATGCGGACCAGACGCGCTAGGCCCGTCAGGTTTTCGGTCAGCACCGGATTGCGCTTATGGGGCATGGCGCTGGATCCCTTTTGACCGGCGCTGAAGAATTCTTCGGCCTCCAACACCTCGGTCCGTTGCATATGGCGCACTTCGATCGCGATATTTTCGATCGAGGACGCCACAACGCCAAGGGCGGCAAAAAACGCGGCATGGCGATCGCGGGGGATAACTTGTGTGCTGATCGGTTCAGGCACCAGGCCCAGTTTGTCACAGACATGCGCCTCGACCGCGGGATCGATGTTGGCAAAAGTGCCGACGGCGCCGCTGATCGCACCTGTTGCAATCTCTTCGCGCGCGACCTGAAGTCGGCGTTTGTTGCGGTCCATCTCGGCGTAAAAGCGGGCAAAGGTCAGACCCATCGTGGTGGGTTCGGCGTGAATGCCATGGCTTCGGCCGATCCGAATGGTGTCTTTATGTTCATACGCCCGCCGTTTCAGCGCGGCCAGCAGGTTATCCATATCGGCCAGCAGAATATCCGCCGCACGTACGAGCTGGACATTGAAACAGGTGTCCAGCACATCGGAACTGGTCATGCCCTGATGGACAAAGCGGGCCTCTTCGCTGCCCACATGTTCGGCCAGATGGGTCAGAAAGGCGATGACGTCGTGTTTGGTGACGGCCTCAATTTCGTCAATTCGGGCAACGTCAAAGTCCACATCCTTGGCCTTCCACACCGCATCCGCATTTTCGCGGGGGATCACGCCCAAATCGGCCATGGCGTCGCAGGCATGCGCCTCGATCTCATACCAGATGCGAAATTTGGTTTCAGGTGACCAGATGGCAACCATATCAGGGCGGGAATAACGAGGGATCATTGGCTGGCCTTCCGTGTGGGCAAAACTTTTTCTGCGTCATAGACCGCTGGCGCGCAGGCGGCAAGGCGTGGTTCAGCTGGTTGGGTTCTATCGTCGTCAGATCGACAAGCGCGCAGCCTGTGCACCACGTTCACGATAAGGCGTTGTATCGTAATGCGATCTGTAGCATTTTGAAAAATGCGATGGAGATGCAAAACCGCAAGCCAAGGCCACGTTGATCACGCTCATGTCTGTTTGCATCAGCAGATTACGTGCCTTTTGCAGGCGCAGTTCCATATAATATCGCTTGGGCGAGCGGTTCAGATAACGACGGAACAAGCGTTCCAGTTGGCGCGTGCTCATCCCGACATTCTGGGCCAGGATCGAGGGGCTGATCGGTTCTTCTATGTTGGATTCCATAATCTGAATGACCTGGCTTAGCTTTGGATGCCGTACCCCGATGCGCGTGGGTGTCGACAATCGTTGGGTATCCTGATCGGTTCGGATCGAATTGTAGATCAACTGATCAGCCACGGCATTGGCCAGTTCTTCCCCGTGATTGTTTGCAATCAGCTTCAGCATCAAATCAATCGATGATGTTCCGCCGGCAGTCGTATAGCGGTTGCCATCCATGACAAAGATTGATTTTGTCAGATCAACGTCTTCGAATTCTTCGATAAAGCTATCCTGATTTTCCCAATGGATTGTAGCCTTTTTACCATCCAGCAAACCAGCCTTGGCCAGTGAATACCCGGCGGTACACAACCCGCCGATGGTCACGCCTTTGCGCGCTTCACGGCGCAGCCAGTTCAATATCCGTTTGGTTGTCGCGATCTGAATATCAATACCGCCACACAACAAAATCGTGTCATCGCGTGACAGTTCTGACAGATCACCATCAACCTGAAACGATATACCGGCTGAACAGGTCACAACATCGCCGCTGTCGCTTAGCACAACCCATTCATAAATCGTTTTACCCGACATTCTGTTTGCAATGCGCAAGGATTCAACAGCTGCTGCAAAGCATAGCATTGTGAAATTATCCATCAGGACAAACGCAAATTTACGGGACTTTGGGTCAGCCGTGTCGATGGGGGTAATCTGATTTTCCAATGGCATGAGCCAACCTGTTTTAGTGTCGTGCTGCACCACAACAGTTTTACAAGGCGCATTCAAGGGTAAAGCACTGCGGAAAGGCATTGGCAAAAAGGGGTATCATTCGCTATATGGGGCATCTGATATCGCTAACCGGAGCAAAGACAATGACCAATTGGCACAAATCTGACTGGCGCAACAAGCCTAGGGTTCAGATGCCTGAATATACGGATGATGTGGCACTAAAAGCGGCTGAAGCCCAGCTTTCACAGTATCCTCCGTTGGTTTTTGCAGGCGAAGCACGCAGGCTGAAAAAGCAATTGGGTGCCGCATCGCGGGGCGAAGCATTCTTGTTGCAAGGTGGGGATTGCGCCGAAAGTTTTGCGGAATTTTCCGCAGATACAATCCGCGACACCTTCAAGGTGATGCTGCAAATGGCTATGGTTCTGACGTATGGCGCAAAGGTTCCAGTGGTCAAAGTGGGTCGTATGGCAGGACAATTCGCCAAGCCGCGCAGTGCCCCGACAGAAGTGAAAGGCGATCAGGAACTGCCCAGCTATCGCGGTGATATCGTTAACGGTTTCGACTTCACGCCCGAGGCGCGCATCCCCGATCCATCACGCATGTTGCAGGCTTATACACAAGCTGCGGCATCGCTGAACCTTGTGCGTGCGTTTTCAACAGGCGGTTATGCCGATGTGCATCAGGTTCACGGCTGGACATTGGGTTTTACGGATGCGGACGAGGCCGAGAAATATCGCGATATGGCCAATCGTATCAGCGACACGTTGGACTTTATGCAGGCTGCCGGGATCAATAAAGCGACTGCACATACGCTGCAATCCGTGGATTTTTACACCAGCCACGAAGCCTTGTTGCTGGAATATGAAGAGGCGTTGACGCGGATCGATTCCACCAGTGGCCAATGGGTGGCAGGGTCTGGTCATATGATCTGGATCGGTGACCGGACACGTCAGCCTGACGGCGCGCATGTGGAATTTTGTCGCGGAGTGCAAAACCCGATCGGACTGAAATGCGGGCCAACCACAACTGCGGATGATCTGAAAATTCTGATGCAAAAGCTGAACCCTGAAAATGAAGCCGGGCGACTGACGTTAATCGCACGTTTCGGTGCAGGGTCTGTTGGCGAACATCTGCCCCGTTTGATCAAGACTGTACGCGAAGAAGGTGCCAATGTGCTTTGGTCCTGTGATGCGATGCACGGTAATACCATCAAATCCGCGACTGGATATAAGACACGGCCTTTTGAAAGTGTTCTACGCGAAGTTCAGGAATTTTTTGCCATTCACAAGTCCGAAGGTACAATTCCAGGGGGCGTGCATTTCGAAATGACCGGCAAGGATGTAACGGAGTGCACCGGCGGTGTGCGCGCAGTGTCCGAAGAAGATCTAAGTGATCGTTATCACACAGCCTGCGACCCACGGCTAAACGCCAGTCAAGCGCTTGAACTGGCGTTTTTGGTGGCCGAGGAACTGTCGGATCTTCGCATCGCAAACATGGATGCTGCTGCGGTTTAATCAGTTGTCAAACGTCAACAAAGTCAGGGCCGGACGGATATCGTCCGGCTTTTTCGTTTCTGTCTGATGGCTTGGCTGTGGTTGTACAAGCTTTTGACATGCAGGCTTTGAATTGATCAATTTGCAATTGGCAAAATCTATGTCGAACCGGCGCGGTGAGCGGCCAATTTTGCCTTGCGTGACAATGCAACCAAGCGCACGGCTCACATCACCCAGATCGCTTTTCAGCGGTAAAAGAACCATCTTGGCAAAGATTTGCGGACGGCGCATTCCGGTTTCAGCGGTCAGTGAAAGCGATATTGTTTCGGGTCCATCAAACAGGCGTTCAATATACCCGGTCATCTGCTTGCGGGACTCGGGGGTAAACATGCAGGTCAACGGCATCCCGCGTACATCCATGCCCATCAGGTCCTTCAAATGTGATCCGGTCAGGCGAAAACGCGCAAGACCTGGTGCAATGCGTTCAACGATAAAGGCGTATTCCAAAGAATTTTCGATACCCCGGGGATCTACATCAGAACGATAGGGCAGCATGCGTCCATTCCGAATTTTATTCCAATACTTTTCAACTTCATCGGTTGATGAAACGATCTGTTCGGGCTGGAAATCAAAAAGTGAGACGACATTATCTTTGCTTTGAATCTGAGTGCGCTGTTCGTTCATTTGCCTGACCATAAGTCTTAACTGAGTTCGGGGCGTGTTAACGTCCGATTCATATTCATTACCATTTCATTAAAATTAGCGGTTTAAAGCGAAATGTAACTAAAATTGTATATGATTGGTTAACTGGACGTACGGCTGCCACATCTGCAAAGGCTGTGATGAAAGAACGGGCATGATCGCAAAGACAGACTTGCTCAATCGGGTCTAAGCCGCATAAGTAACTAAAAATGATGGGGGATAGCAGATGCAGTCAATGACCGGATTTGCAGCAAAAACAGGCGAAGGCCAAGGATATGCTTGGCAATGGGACATACGCGGCGTTAACGCAAAAGGTTTCGATTTGCGCCTGCGTATTCCGGACTGGATCGAAGGGCTTGAACAATCGATCAAAGCGACTGCGTCGAAGAAGATGGTGCGTGGCAGCATCAATATTAACCTTCGTCTGACACGCGACGAGGCAACAGTTCCGATTGAGATCAATACAGATCAACTGAACAAACTGCTTGATGCAATCGCCCATATCGAAGCGCAGGCCAACCGCGCGGACGTGCCGCTTGCCAATGTATCCGCCTTTGATCTTTTGCAGCATAAGTCAGTTTATCAAGCGGTCGCGCAGACATCAGATACAACCCAGTTAAAGGCGCTGTTGCTGGAAGATTTCAAACCGGTTCTGGACGATTTTTTGAACGCGCGGCAATCCGAAGGGGCGGCGCTGCAACATGTTCTGGAAAACCATATTACCCAAATTGCAACTTTGACAGATCAAGCCGCAATTGCCGCCAAGGCGCGCCAGGGCGATGCGGCAGAAGCGCTGAAAACAGCATTGGCGCGGGTCCTGGAAAATACGGATAACGTCGATGAAGCACGCGTGACACAGGAATTGGCGCTGCTGGCGGTCAAAGCCGACATCACCGAAGAGATCGATCGCCTGAAAGCCCACGTTGATGCAGCGCGTGACTTGCTGGCTGCAGATGGGCCGGTGGGCCGCAAGCTGGATTTTCTGTCTCAGGAATTTAATCGCGAAGCCAACACGCTTTGTTCTAAATCTGGATCAGTGGATCTGACGCGGATCGGGCTTGACCTGAAGGCAGTGATTGATCAGATGCGTGAACAGGTTCAAAATGTTGAATAATATGATCCAGCGCCGTGGCCTTCTTATCATTCTGTCGTCACCTTCGGGTGCCGGAAAATCGACATTGGCCAAACGGCTGATGACTTGGGACCCTGATATCCGCTTTTCGATCTCGGCCACGACACGCGCGCCGCGTGCGGGCGAAAAAAACGGTATAGATTATCACTTTTCTACAGATGCTGAATTCAAGGCCCAAGTGGCCAGTGGTGAAATGCTGGAACATGCGCATGTTTTCGGAAACTTCTATGGATCGCCCAAAGGCCCTGTGGAAACCGCGATTTCAGCGGGACGGGACGTATTGTTCGATATTGATTGGCAAGGTGCGCAGCAGATCCGCAACTCGGCATTGGGTCGACATACGTTGTCGATTTTTCTTTTGCCGCCATCCATTGCAGAATTGCACCGTCGCTTGGTGGAACGCGCCCAGGACGCCAGTGATGTGATCGAACGCCGAATGCAGAAAAGCTGGGATGAGATCAGCCATTGGGATGGTTATGATTTTGTGCTGGTGAATGACGATCTGGATGCAACCGAAGATCAGCTGAAAACAATCCTGAAGGCCACGCGATTGCGCCGGTCTCAACAGCCCGGTCTGACGAACCATGTGCGCACATTGCAACAACAGTTTGAGGATTTGCCATGACGCTTTATTCCCTTGATGGCATTGCCCCCGAAATTGCAGATGACACATGGATTGCGCCTGATGCCAATCTGATTGGCAAGGTCCGGATCGAAACGGCGGCATCAGTCTGGTTTGGTTCCACATTGCGCGGCGATAATGAGATGATTACTGTTGGCGCAGGCAGCAATGTTCAGGAAAACTGTGTCTTTCACACTGATATGGGATCCCCGCTGACCATCGGTGAAAATTGCACGATCGGGCATAAGGTGATGCTGCACGGCTGCACAATTGGTGATCAAAGTCTGATCGGCATGGGCGCGACTGTTCTGAACGGTGCCAAAATCGGTAAAAATTGTTTGATCGGGGCAGGGGCTCTGATCACCGAAGGCAAAGATATTCCTGATGGCAGTCTGGTCATGGGCGCACCGGGCAAGGTCGTGCGGCAGCTGGATGAAAACGCGATCCAGATGCTGCATGCGTCGGCATTGCATTATCAAGACAACATGCGCCGCTTTCGGGCGGGATTGAAACCACTTTGAAAGACCCAAACATGAAAAAAACATTCGTTCGGCGTGGCCATTTTCCTGCAAGCGCCAGTCGCCCTGTTGTGTCACCTTTGCAGCCATCCGTCGTTTATGCGTCTGACAGTCCTGACATGCTGGATGATCAATACGACGGCATCACGCCGGGCTTTGTTTATTCCCGCGAAGGGCACGCGAATGCAACGGCTTTGGCCACGTTGATTGACGGGCTAGAAGGGGCCGAAGGCGGAATTGTCGTCAGTTCGGGCATGGCTGCGGTTACGGCTGTGATGCTGGGCTTGCTAAAGGCGGGCGATCACGTTGTGGGTGGTAGCCAGCTTTATGGCCGGTCTCTGCGCATGTTGGCCGATGATTTGCCGCGTTTCGGGATCGAAACATCACTGGCGGATTCCACCGATGCCGATGCCATGGCGCAGGCCATTCGTCCAAACACAAAACTAATCCTGGTCGAGGTCGTATCGAATCCCACAATCCGCGTGGCAGACATGGAAGGCATCGCAGCCCTCTGTAAGGAAAACGATACTCTGCTGGCCGTCGATAACACGTTTACGACGCCGCGCGGATACAGCCCGTTCGACAATGGCGCCGATATCATCATTCATTCCGTGACCAAGCTGTTGGCAGGGCATTCGGATGCGATGTTGGGCTATGTTGCCGCCAAGGATCCCGCACACAGCGAACAGCTTGACGGGATCATTGCCACCCTTGGGTTGACCGCCAGCCCCTTTGATTGCTGGCTGGCCGAACGGGGTCTGTACACCTTCGATCTGCGTTACGAACGCGCTTGCCAGAATGCCAAAACCCTGGCCGACCATATTGCCGACCACCCAATGATCAAACGCGTGATCTATCCCACACGTCCTGATCACCCGGATCATAATCGCGCGCAGTTCCTGCTGAATGGACAGGGCGGCAACATGCTGAGTTTTGAAATCGACGGTGGTCGCAATGTGGCCAATGCTTTTGTGAAGGGATGCGAAAATCTTGCCTTTGCCCCGACCCTTGGGGATATCAACACGACCATCTCGCATCCCGCATCATCATCACACCGTGCGCTGACCGAAGACCAACGTCTTCGCATGGGCGTTCAAGAAGGGTTCTTTCGCCTGTCCGTTGGTGTCGAAGATATAAATTTGTTGCAAGGCGAGATTATCCAAGGTTTGAACGCCGCAAAAGCGACGTCATAGACGTTTGGGGGCGGGCAAGCCATGGATCATGATGTTTTGATTTCGGTGATATCCGCTGTTCCGCTGCCCCTTGTGGTGATTGCGCAAGACGAAACGGTGATCGCCCTAAACCCAAGGGCCGAAGATTTGTTTGGCCGTGGTTTGACTGGGCGCAACTATGTAACGGTTTTGCGTCAGCCTGCGCTGTTGGATACGATTGAAAACGCACTTGGCAGCGGTCAAACCCATGAAACACGCTATTTCGGATCAGAGGCCGGGCGCGATACGACCTTCGCTGTGCGGTGTTCACCGATCACTTATGCGGGGCAACCTGCGGTCATTGTGACGTTGGAAGACACCACCCATCTGGAAGAACTGGGCCAGATGCGTCGGGATTTTGTGGCGAACGTCAGTCATGAACTGAAAACGCCGTTGACGGCCTTGCTGGGGTTTATCGAAACGCTACGCGGGGCTGCGCGCAATGACGAAAAAGCCCGCGACAGATTTCTGGGCATAATGGAGCGTGAAGCCACGCGTATGAACCGGTTGGTCCGCGATCTGTTGTCACTGAGCCGGGTCGAGGGCGAAGAACGAATGCGCCCCAATGAACGTATTGATCTTGCGGCCATTGTCGGTTCAGCGGTTGATACGTTGCGTCCGCTTGCCGAAGAAAACGGCGGAAAAATTGAATTTACCTTAGATAATGCACCAATTTGGGTTCAGGGTGATCCAGATCAACTGATGCAAGTGCTAACCAATCTGATCGATAATGCCATCAAATACGGTCGCAATGATCAGACGATTCATGTTGATCTGACGACAAGTACGCGCGACCCATCGCTGCGTGGTCCAGCCGTGAAACTTCAGGTTCAGGATCAGGGCGAGGGAATCGATCCACTCCATATTCCTCGTTTAACGGAACGATTTTATCGCGTAGACAACCACAGGTCGCGTGAAATGGGGGGAACAGGACTTGGATTGGCGATTGTGAAGCATATTGTCAGTCGCCACCGCGGACGCATGCGTGTGGACAGTGAACAGGGTGTTGGCACTTGTTTTACAGTGCTTTTACCGATTGATCAGGGGCCGATTACACGTGCAGGTGCAAGTTTTTCATAATCCGGATCAGGAATTCCCGGATCGTCATAAAACTGTTACAAAAACTTCACAAAAGCATAGTGCGCAATGGGTAGCCATCGCATAGGTCCACAATAGGGCCAGAACCTATCAACTGGGAGCTTTCCTTATGTCTTTCGTGAAACTGACCGCCTCTGCCCTGGCGATCGCTGCTGTTTCCGCAACTGCTGCTTCGGCCCGTGATCAAGTTCAGGTCGCCGGTTCGTCAACTGTGCTGCCCTATGCATCCATCGTTGCAGAAGCCTTTGGTGAAAATTTTGAATTCCCCACCCCTGTCGTTGAATCAGGCGGGTCCTCTGCGGGTCTAAAGCGTTTCTGCGAAGGTGTTGGTGCCAACACAATCGACATCGCAAACGCGTCCCGCGCAATCCGCGAACGTGAAGTTCAAATTTGTGCCGAAAATGGTGTGACAGACATCATCGAAGTGCGCATCGGCTATGACGGTATTGTTTTCGCATCTGACGTGAACGGCAATTCGTTCGAATTCACACAAGAAGATTGGTACAAAGCGCTGGCTGCCGAACACTTTATCGACGGCCAACTGGTTCCAAACCAGTTCACCACTTGGGATCAGGTACGCGCAGATCTTCCCAACCAGGAAATTCAAGCATTCGTTCCGGGCACCAAGCACGGCACACGCGAAGTTTTCGAAGAAAAAGTGATCCTGCAGGGCTGTGAAGATGGCGGTTTCTTTCAGGCCATGCTGGACAGCGGTGTTGACGAAGACACAGCCGAAGAAAAATGCATGAGCTTGCGCACAGACGGTCGCTCGGTCGATATCGACGGTGATTACACCGAAACACTGGCCCGCATCGACGCGAATAAAGACGGCATCGGTGTGTTTGGTCTGTCGTTTTATGAAAACAATACAAACAAGCTGCAAGTGGCGACAATGGCTGGTGTTGAACCGACAGTTGCCACGATTTCCAGCGGGGAATATCCGGTATCACGTCCGCTGTATTTCTATATCAAAAAGGCCCATATCGGTGTGATCCCCGGCCTGAAAGAATTTGCTGAATTCTTCGTGGCCGATGAAATCGCCGGCCCAGACGGTCCACTGGCGCAATATGGTCTGGTATCTGATCCAGAGCTTGGTCAAACACAGACGATGGTTTCTGACGAAGATACCATCGGCACAAATATGTAAATTGCTTTGGGGGCAGTCTTGTGCTGCCCCCGCTGCGCCTCATTCAACTTCTCTATTTAACCCAGAGAGTGCTGCGCCATGTCTTCGTTTTGGCTTTTTTTGATCATTGTCTCGCTTGCCGTAATCGGATTTTTCGTCGGCACGTCGCGGGCAATGTCGGTTGCCAGCGGTGACAAGCGCAAGCTGCATTCTTTACCATCTTATTATGGATCAAACATCGCGATTTTTACGATCGTTCCATCGTTTCTGTTGCTGGTAATATGGATGCTTGCACAGCCGCTGATCGTCAGCTCAAGCGTACGCAGTCATATTCCGGCAGATACCATTGACCCAGGCAGCACAATCGGCCTTGTGATGAGTGACGTGCAGCGCCTTGCCAATGGTTTGGATGTGGCGGTCAGCCAAGGCTTCATGACAGAAGAAGATGCGCGATCTGTTCAGGCAGGATCCAGTGATATTCGCGCGCGCTTAGGCCAGGCGGGCGTCGTTCTTGGATCAAGCGTCAGGCCCGAGGTTCTGCAAGCCGCGCAGGAATACCGCACCATGACATCCACAGGTGACATGCTGCGCGCGATCTTTGTGATCGGCATTGCATTGGCCGGATTTGCCTATGCGTTCCGCAAAACCTCTGTCACGTTTCGGGCGCGTAACACAGTCGAAAAAACGATCTATACCCTGCTGCTTGGGGCCGCATCGATTGCGATCCTGACCACAGTGGGCATCGTCTTGTCGCTGATTTTCACAACAGGCGAATTCTTTTCGATCCAGGCGTGTCTAAGCGAAGTGGATAACTATGAACAAACCCACCTTGCGGCATTGCGTGCGGCTGACATGAACCTACAGAACTGCCCGCTTGGGAATGTGGCCTTGCTGGATCAAATGACATCAGTAACGGGTGAAACATTCAGTGTGACAACGGGCGATTATTTAAGCGCGTTTGCAGATTTCTTTTTCGGCACGACTTGGAGCCCAAGCTTTGGCGGTGGATCAGAACTGGGCATTCTGCCGCTGCTTTGGGGCACGTTCTATATTTCGGTAATTGCGCTGTTGGTTGCCGTTCCAATTGGGCTGTTCGCGGCGATTTACTTGTCTGAATACGCGTCATCGCCCGTACGTGCCTTTGCCAAACCCATGCTTGAGGTGCTGGCTGGTATTCCCACAATCGTTTACGGGCTTTTTGCATTGCTGACCGTTGGGCCGTTGCTGGTCAGCGCTTTTGGCGATGACGGCGCGTTGGGTCTGAACTGGATGCAAGGGGGTACGGCCGTGATGACCGCCGGTTTGGTGATGGGCATTATGCTGATCCCCTTCGTCAGTTCGCTGTCCGACGATATTATCAACGCGGTTCCCCAAGCCATGCGCGACGGGTCCCTTGGGCTGGGTGCCACGCATTCAGAAACGATCCGTCAGGTTGTTTTGCCTGCCGCTTTGCCCGGCATCGTCGGCGCGATCCTTTTGGCCGCATCGCGTGCCATCGGGGAAACGATGATCGTGGTTCTGGGGGCAGGGGCGGCCGCCCGGCTTAGCATGAACCCCTTTGACGCCATGACAACCGTCACCGCGAAAATCGTCAGCCAACTGACCGGCGACGCAGATTTTTCATCGCCCGAGGCCTTGGTGGCGTTCGCCCTTGGCATGACCTTGTTCGTGATCACCTTGGGTCTGAACGTATTCGCCCTTTATATCGTGCGCAAATACCGGGAGCAGTACGAATGACCGACGCCACCGTGACACAGCCCGCAGCCCCCGGTGGGGCACCCAAAAAAACATCCCTCCTAAAGCTTGATCAGCGGACGCGTCGCAGGAATGCTGCCGAAAAACGGTTTAAGATTTATGGTATGATCGCGGTTGGCATCGGTTTGGTGTTTCTGGTCGCCCTGTTGTCGGCGATCATTGTGAATGGGACCAACGCCTTTACGCAAACCTTTGTTACGATGAATGTTACTTTGAATGAAGATGTTCTGGACAAGAACGGCAATCGTAACCCGGCGGATATCAAAAAGGTATCAACGTTCGGCTATGCACCGTTGATCAACAGTGCTTTGGAAAACAAAGTCGAAAGTCTGGGCATTGAAACTTTGCTTGAAGATGGGGGTGATATGCGGGCGATCATGTCAGCCAGTGCAGCGGCCCAACTGCGCGACTATGTTTTGGGCAATCCTGATCAGATTGGGGAAACGATTGAATTTCGCTTTCTGGCCTCAAGCCGGGTTGATGGGTACCTAAAGGGCCGTGTCACGCGCGAGTCGATTGCGCGCGACCGCAACATTTCGTCCGCGCATCTGCTGTTGATTGATGATCTGAAAGAACTGGGTGTGGTTGAACGTGTGTTCAACTGGGGCTTCATCACGGGCACCGACGCGTCCGAGGCACGGCCAGAACAAGCGGGCATTGGGGCTTCAATGATTGGGTCGTTCTTTATGATGCTGGTTGTGCTGTGCCTATCTTTGCCGATTGGTGTGGCGGCTTCGATCTACCTTGAGGAATTTGCCCCGCAGAACAGATTTACGGACATTATAGAGGTCAACATATCAAACCTTGCCGCCGTTCCGTCGATTGTTTTCGGCATTCTGGGTTTGGCGGCCTTTATCCAGTTTGCGCATCTGCCGCAGTCTGCCCCGTTGGTGGGGGGGCTGGTTCTGACCCTTATGACATTGCCCACAATCATTATTTCGACCCGCGCGTCACTGAAATCTGTGCCGCAATCGATCCGCGATGCGGCCCTTGGGGTTGGTGCGTCAAAGATGCAATCAGTCTTTCACCACGTTCTGCCCCTGGCCATGCCCGGCATTCTGACTGGTACGATCATCGGCCTTGCGCAGGCTTTGGGTGAAACGGCGCCACTGCTGTTGATCGGGATGGTGGGTTTTATCGCTTCAGAGTATCCCAATGGCATTCAAGAGGGCTTTCTTGACCCGAATTCAGCCATGCCCGCACAGATTTTCGAATGGGCCAAACGGGCCGATCCGGCATATTACGAACGGGCGTGGGGCGGGATTATCATCTTGCTTTTGTTCCTGATGACGATGAACCTGATCGCAATCCTGTTGCGCCGCCGCTTTGAACGCCGTTGGTAGGAGAGATATGATGAACGATATGAGACGACTGGAGAGAGACGTGGACACCAGCGACATCAAAATTTCTGCCAAAGGTGTGCAGGTGTATTATGGCGACAATCATGCGATCAAAGATGTTGATGTGAGTATCGCTGATAAGACAGTGACTGCTTTTATTGGTCCTTCTGGATGCGGTAAATCCACATTTCTGCGTTGTATCAACAGAATGAACGATACAATTGATGTGGCCCGCGTCGAAGGGGACATCCGCATTGATGGCGAAGATATTTATGACAAGGCTGTTGATCCGGTGCAATTGCGTGCCAAGGTTGGTATGGTTTTCCAAAAGCCAAACCCATTTCCAAAATCTATTTATGATAACGTTGCTTACGGTCCGAAAATCCATGGCCTGGCCCAAAACAAAGCAGGTCTGGATGAGATCGTTGAAAAATCCTTGCGTCGCGCTGCCCTGTGGGACGAGGCGAAAGACCGTCTGAACGAACCTGGCACCGGGTTGTCAGGCGGTCAGCAGCAGCGCCTTTGCATTGCGCGCGCGGTGGCCACAGAACCTGAAATCTTGCTGATGGATGAACCTTGTTCGGCGCTTGATCCCATTGCCACAGCGCAAGTCGAAGAGCTGATAGACGAACTGCGCCAAAGCTATTCGGTGGTGATCGTCACACATTCAATGCAGCAGGCGGCGCGCGTTAGTCAGAAAACAGCCTTTTTCCATCTGGGTAATCTGGTTGAATACGGTCAGACTGGTGACATTTTTACCAATCCTCAAGACCCGCGTACCGAAAGCTATATCACGGGCCGGATCGGCTAAGGAGATATCAGATGAACGAACCACATATCGTATCCGGCTTTGATCGTGACCTGGAAGCGGTTCAGGCGCTAATCGTCAAAATGGGCGGTCTTGTTGAACAGGCTATCGTTGACGCCGCCAAATCGCTTGAAAATCGTGATGAAGAGCTGGCTGAAACCGTGCGTGATAATGACAAACGTATTGATGCGCTGGAAGAACAGGTGAACGAAGAAGCATCCCGCGTCATCGCCCTGCGCGCGCCTATGGGCCAGGATTTGCGGATTGTTCTAAGCGTTATGAAAATCAGCGCAAACCTTGAACGCATTGGCGATTATGCGAAAAACATGGCCAAAAGAACCGGTATTCTGGTGCAGATGCAGCAGATCGATGGCACATCGGTCGCGCTGCGACGTATGGCGAAAGAGGTTGAAAGCATGCTGAAAGACGCGCTGGATGCCTATATTCAGCGCGATCCCGAATTGGCGCAGGATGTGCGTATGCGTGATCATGATGTGGACCAGATGTACAATGCACTATTTCGCGAATTTTTGACGTTCATGATGGAAGATCCGCGCAACATCACGGCCTGTATGCATCTACATTTCATCGCTAAAAACATCGAACGAATGGGCGATCACGTCACTTCGATCTGTGAACAGGTAATTTACTATGTGACGGGCGAAATGCCCGATGAATCGCGTCCCAAAGGGGATCGTACCTCCTATGATATGACCGGAGTATAGGGATATGGCCGCAGATCAACCCAGTGTTCTGGTGGTTGAAGACGAACCGGCACAGCGCGAAGTTCTTGCCTATAACCTTGAAGCCGAAGGTTTCTTAGTTTCAAAGGCTGAAAATGGCGAAGAAGCATTGCTGCTGGTAGATGAGTTGTCGCCAGACATCATCGTGCTGGACTGGATGTTGCCCAATGTCAGCGGGATCGAAGTATGCCGCCGTCTAAAAATGCGCCCCGATACGCGCAGCGTACCGATTATCATGTTGTCTGCACGCGGCGAAGAGGTTGACCGCGTGCGCGGGCTTGAAACGGGCGCGGATGATTATGTCGTCAAACCCTATTCTCTGGTCGAACTGATGGCGCGTGTACGTACACAGTTGCGCCGCACGCGGCCTGCTTCTATTGGACTAAAGCTGGAATTTGAAGACATTGTGTTGGATGCCGAAACACACCGTGTGATGCGCGGTGGGGCACCACTAAAGTTAGGCCCAACCGAATTTCGCCTGCTGTCCACATTCATGGAAAAACCGGGCCGCGTCTGGAGCCGCGAACAGCTTTTGGACCGTGTTTGGGGGCGCGATATTTACGTTGATACGCGTACGGTCGATGTGCACATCGGACGGCTGCGCAAGGCGCTTTGCCAGTACGAAGGTCAGGACCCGATCCGCACTGTTCGCGGTGCCGGTTACGCACTTGGCTAGTTTTTAGGCTTATTTTTCAAGACGCTGATCTTTTTTCACCTGTTGTAAGCCACAGACTTGACGTTTAGGCATCTGGGCTGGCTTAACGGTGCGGATGCAACAACGTAAGCCTGCGCGATGACTGATCTAAGCCGTTCATTTAGCCAAAAACTGGCCGACCTTTTGGCGGCAATTTATCCCGATGTCAGTCACGATATTCTGGCCAGTCAGGTGATTGAGGCCTTTTGGCCCGACGGTACATCGCGCCGCAGACGGGGGCGGGTGCCCGGGAACAATCTGTGGTCCGAACGCGACGCATTGCTGATCACCTATGGAAATTCGATCGTCGATGGTACGCATAAACCACTGGATTTATTACGCGATTTCCTGCTGCGGTATCTAAAAGGGACCGTAGACGGCGTGCATATTCTGCCCTTTTTCCCCTATACATCAGACGATGGTTTTTCGGTGACGGACTATCGCGCGGTCAATCCTTCCCTTGGGGATTGGGCCGATATCACCCGAATTTCACAGGACTTTATGTTGATGTCCGATCTGGTACTGAACCACGTATCCAGTCAGGGGACGTGGTTTAACTCTTACCTGCAAGGCCATGATCCATATGATAAATTTTTCTTTGAGGCGTCGCCTGATGATGATCTAAGGCATGTCGTCAGACCCCGTGTGAACCCGCTGCTGCGCCAAGTTGAAACAAGCCGCGGGACACGCCACGTTTGGTGTACCTTCAGCCATGATCAGGTTGACCTGGATTTTCGTAACCCGCAGGTTTTGCTGGAATTTTTGCGGATTATGCGGCTGCATATCGATCATGGAGTTCGGGTAATCCGCCTAGATGCCGTGGCTTTCATCTGGAAAGAGATTGGCACCAAATCCATCCATATGCCCCAGACGCATGCTATCGTTCGGCTGATGCGATTGCTGTGTGATTTTGCTACAGAACACGTTATTTTATTGACTGAAACCAATGTGCCTAAGACTGAAAACCTAAGCTATTTCGGTAATCGGAACGAAGCGCACGCGATCTATAATTTTCCACTTCCACCGCTTTTGCTGCATGCGATGCTAAGCGGATCAGCGCGCGAATTGAACCGCTGGCAAGTTTCAATGCCGCCTGCACAATTGGGGTGCGCTTATCTGAATTTCTCGGCCAGCCACGATGGGATCGGCATGCGACCTGTCGAAGATATCCTTTCTGATGACGAAAAAGGTAAAATAATACAAAAGGTTAAAGATTTTGGTGGGCAAGTGTCCATGCGCGCCATGCCCGGCGGAGGCGAAGCGCCTTATGAGCTGAACATCACCTTTTTCGATGCAATGAAGGGCACATTTGAGGGCGAAGATGATTTGCAAATGGATCGCTTTTTGGCCAGTCAGACGATTGTTATGGCGCTGGAAGGGATCCCTGCATTTTATATTCACGCTATGCTGGCCACGTCAAATGACTCGGGTGCGGTTGCAAAAACAGGCCGTGCGCGGTCGATCAATCGCCACAGATGGGATTACCCGACCTTGCGCGCGTTGCTCGATGATCCGGACAGCATTCAAAGCAAAGCATTGAATTCATTGAAAAAGCGTATCTCAATCCGGGGTGCGCAGCCCGCTTTCCATCCAAATGCTACGCAATTCACGCTGCAATTGGATGAACGCATATTCGGAATATGGCGGCAAAGCCTGGACCGGTCGCAATCTATTTTTGCGCTGCATAATGTCAGTGATCAAACAGTCACCATCGCGCCAAGTTCGATCAACCTGATTGACGGGGATGATTGGGTTGATGTGCTGTCGGGCGAAGCAGTTTATGCCACCGGCACAGATCTAAGTTTTGCGCCCTATCAGTGCCGTTGGATTACCAACAGGTAGCCGCCCCGCGCGCAGTTTTGTATATTTTGTACACGGGTTTGGTACTGAAATTTTTGTACAAAGGGGTCTGCTTCGGTAGAGGGCAGAATAGTACGTTAACGCCGAAAGCGCTATTCGTAGGTTCGTTCTGCGTTACAATCGCCTGTCATGTCTGAGTCGAGTAAAAATAGGCGACAGTCGTGTGTCATATGGTTGGTACAGATGAAATTCTGAGAAACCTTTCGTATCCATACACCTGCCTTTCGCTGCATCGTGTTCGAACTGGTTAGATGCGGACAAAGCACCATTTCGCTGCGTTTGCGCAGGAGTCTGCTTTCGTGCAGATTCTGTTCTCTAATCCGTCAATGTCTGTTTTCCAAAATTCCTGTTTGTCGATGTCTGAGGTTACCTTTGTTCTCTTCGAA
>NZ_JABUFE010000060.1 GCF_013315265.1 Parasulfitobacter algicola
CCCCTAGCAGCAACACTACTAAGGGCCATACAAACCCAGATTTGTGACTTGTATTTTGCGCTCTTTGGATCATCGCAAGTCTCCTTCCGAAAGAATCATGAAGTAAGTGACATTGTCCCAGATTTAGTGTGGACGCGTTCAATGAATGGGGTCTTGGCGATGATTGCGCGGGTGTGTCGGCCGCGCAGGACGCATTCCTCGTCATCATGTGCAATAACTTCGAAGACCAACATCTTTGAGCCAATCTCGACCAGTTCCGCCGTGATCTGGACAATCCAATCCTTCGGAGTAGGTGCCAGATGAGACATCTCGTGTTTGAAACCGACTGTCATTTCGTCGTCTTTAATGCATCCGTCGATTGCATTCATGCAGGCCAATTCAGACAGCCAGAGCAGGATTGGGGTTGCAAGAACCGGCACATCGTTGCGCCAACTCGTCGCCAGGTCACTATCCTCAACCTGGTGCGTCAGAATACCTTTCAGGCCAGTTTCAAGCTGCATGGGGTTTTCTCCTTTTTTGAAAGATTGAGTTGCTCAGA
>NZ_JABUFE010000061.1 GCF_013315265.1 Parasulfitobacter algicola
CATTTTTTCTGAACCGCCTTGCGACTGCTCAGGAGCGCTCTTAGCGCGTGCGCTTCGCGGCTCTTGATGAAGACTTTGCCGTACCAACCGGATCGCAACACCTGTGCAATCCCGCGCGCATCCGTTTTGTCGGTCTTGTTGCGCATCGCCGACAGAGCCGCATTCACTTGCCGCGCTTCCATGCAGACGACATCAAAACCAGCAGCCTGCAGGCCAAAGTAAAGATGCTGGCTCATCGCACCGGACTCGAAACCAACCCGATACTGACCAGCGGGCACATCACGCAGGCAGACCAAGATATCCTCAATCTCACATGCCACTGAGCGCTCAAAGACATGCTTGCCATCAGCGTCAATCACGCAGACAGCCACCGACCGCAACGACACATCCAAACCCACATAGTAATCCATTTCGTTCTCCTCAAATTGCAGAAACATCCTGCAACTCTATCAAGAACCTGACCTATCAACCCGGTCAGCCCGATTACCAATGCTT
>NZ_JABUFE010000062.1 GCF_013315265.1 Parasulfitobacter algicola
GGGAATGGTCGCTTGGGTCGGGCTCTGGCTGAAAAGTCACTGGCTCAGAATATTGGCCAGCCGAGCCTCATTGCGCTGGCCTTTATCATCGAACGAAAGCGGAAAGACTACTATGATCAGCTTGAGCGGCACCAGAAGACGCTAGATGTCACACCTTGGTTGGTTTGGTTTGCAGAGGCGGTTCTGGAAGCGCAGCAGGTCACCCTGGACCGTGTGGGCTTCTTCATTGCCAAGGCACATTTTTACGACCGGCATCGCTACGCGTTGAATGAAAGACAGGCCAAGGTGATCGAGCGAATGTTCCGGGAGGGGCCGGACGGGTTCAAAGGTGGCCTGAGCGCCGAGAACTATATCTCGATCTCCGGGACATCGCGGGCAACCGCGACCAGGGA
>NZ_JABUFE010000063.1 GCF_013315265.1 Parasulfitobacter algicola
TCATGGCAAATGCCTTGCTACGCGGCAATCGAATGTGGACCGAAACTCGGCCTTGACCAAGACGGATACTCCTCCTTCAGGAGCCGGTTCTCCCGTCGAAGGCGTTCATTCTCTTGAGCGAGGCTCAAATCCTCTTTGGAAACCAAGCCTGTGTCTCGGTGCGCCGTAATCCATTTGTTCAGTGTCGACATCCCGACACCTAGATCGTCAGCCACCTGTTTCCGCGTCAGCCCGCTGGTTAGCGCGATCCGCACTGCATCTTGGCGAAATTCGTCCGTCCGTTTCAGTCCCATAGTTCGTCTCCTTTGTTGCAGTAAATGCTATCAAAGGAGCGGCATCAAACC
>NZ_JABUFE010000064.1 GCF_013315265.1 Parasulfitobacter algicola
CTTGCGATCTATTTGTCGAGATCATGAAAGCCGCCATTGGCGCGCTTGCAGAGAAATGGCGCTTTTGTCCCGCGATGCAGTCATCGGGCAACCCTTTGACCTCGCAGCCGCAGCGAATGTCGGCAATGCGGGCTGCAATTGCAGCATCGAGATGACGTGGTCAGCAGCAGCTTTGGGCCGTCCATGGTCGGGACGTTGTGCCAAGTCCGGCCAAATGCTGCGACAGCTCCGAGGTCTGCAGTGGACCTGTCGCGGTTTGATGCCGCTCCTTTGATAGCATTTACTGCAACAAAGGAGACGAACTATGGGACTGAAACG
>NZ_JABUFE010000065.1 GCF_013315265.1 Parasulfitobacter algicola
GCTCAGCAGATCTTGACCGCAACCAAATCAACGGAAAAAAACAGGAACGGATTCCACACCTGAACGGCCCGGATCAGGGGGCTGGGTCAGTTCCCGCCCCTTCGGAGCAAGTACAACCGCTACGTCGTCACCGTGGCGTGCGCGGTCGAGGACTTCGCCGACAAAGGTAACCGTCATTCGAGATCAGAGCAGCACCTGTCATAATAGGCTCTTTCGACACCTTCGCTACCCGTCCGAGCTTAGACCTTTGATCAATTCACCCTGCTGTTGATGTGAAACAGGCAAGTAACTTGACGCGGTTGTTGTGAAATTCTCG
>NZ_JABUFE010000066.1 GCF_013315265.1 Parasulfitobacter algicola
CCGCAATCACAGCGGCTTGAGAAGCCTTGGGCAGCCCAAACACAACATCTAGTAGGTCGAGTTTTTCACCTAAATCGGTCGTTTGTGCCGCCTTGCTCTACCCCACGTGAGATCAGGCACATAGCCCGGTCAAAAACCCCCGGCAAAATAGAAGGGGTTTTGTCACGTTTTTGCGCCTGCCAAGCGCGAGGAGCGGCGAGGTCCGCCCTGCGGGATTTTGCTGACATCCGCTGAATGTCCTGTGTGGAAAGCTTCTGCATAGCAAGACATTTTTGAAGCTGATTTAGCACTGGTCAGAAGCAGACGTGT
>NZ_JABUFE010000067.1 GCF_013315265.1 Parasulfitobacter algicola
AGGGATCTGCAGGAACTTGTCGAAATCGGAGCCCTCACGCGAACCGGGGAACGCCGTTATACCCGCTACTGGCTCAAGCTTGAGGGGCCGGGTGACTAGTGCATCGGCGGAGGGGAGGGGCGGGAACCGGTCATTCGCCGCGAGTGCGAAAGCTTGGGCGCATCGAGAAGAAAGCGGCCCTTCGTGCCGGGCGTTTCGTACACGCTGTTTACGCTTGGTCAGTTCCGGGCCAAATTTCTGCACCCAACGATACACCGTGGAGCGATCAACCGCGACATCGCGCTCG
>NZ_JABUFE010000068.1 GCF_013315265.1 Parasulfitobacter algicola
GGTCACGGGCCGATGCAGGCGGACGCGCTCAATGGCTTTGTTCAGGAAAGCCTTTGCCGCCTTCGCATCGCGCCGGGCGGTTAGGCGGAAATCGATCATCTGCCCATTCGCATCGACTGCGCGCCAGAGGTAGCGCCACTTCCCTCAGACGCGGATGTCGGTCTCGTCCACGTGCCAATCGACGCTGGCCCGCCGGAGATGCTTTTCCGTACGCTTGGTCAGTTCCGGGCCAAATTTCTGCACCCAACGATACACCGTGGAGCGATCAACCGCGACATCGCGCTCG
>NZ_JABUFE010000069.1 GCF_013315265.1 Parasulfitobacter algicola
CCCGGCGCGATGCGAAGGCGGCAAAGGCTTTCCTGAACAAAGCCATTGAGCGCGTCCGCCTGCATCGGCCCGTGACCATCTGTACCGACAAAGCACAGGCCTATCTCACCCTGATCTGGAGTGTGTGTCGGGCGGCTGATTTCAGAGGGAGAATACCGAGCGCGTCGAGGAGTTTGTCATCAGAAAAGTCTTAGTCGACCCCAGGCTGCTGGCAAT
>NZ_JABUFE010000006.1 GCF_013315265.1 Parasulfitobacter algicola
AGAGAACAAAGGTAACCTCAGACATCGACAAACAGGAATTTTGGAAAACAGACATTGACGGATTAGAGAACAAAATCTGCGGGAAGGGGAACTTCGCTGCGGCAAGCGTCGACGATCGTATCGCGCAGGAAGCAGACCCCTAAAAACTCAGTCAGCCAGCTTTGTCACGATCTGCGCGCTGCTTTCTAGAGTTTTATGCACGGGGCACTTATCGGCGATTTCAAGTAGGCGGGTGCGTTGTGTGGTATCCAGGTCGCCCTGCAGGTGGATTTGGCGGATAAAGGCGTCGATCTGTGTGTCTGTGCCGGTGCTGGCATCTTGGGCGTGAACCTTATCATGGCTGACATCGACGCGCACATTCGTCAGCGGCCAGCCTTTTCGACGCGCATACATGCGGATTGTCATGGATGTACAGGCCCCAAGCCCCGCGGACAAAAAACCATAGGGCGACATACCGCGATTGGTACCGCCATAGGCCAATGGTTCATCGGCAAGGGTATGATGGGTGGCACCTGATTGAACATCTTGCAGAAAGCCGTTTGGATCTGCTTCGGTTACGCGGATCACGCCTTCGGGCGCGCCGATCGGCGGGGCAGGCTGGGTCAGCGGAATGTAGCGGGATACCCAAGCAGAAATAACGCTGGCGGCGTATTCGGCATCTGCGGCCTTGGTGATCAGGTGATCGGCATTATCAAGGGTGATGAACGACTTGGGGTGCTTGGCAGCCAGAAAAATCTCGGATGCATTATCGATGCTAACTGTATCGTCCAGCGGCGCGTGCAAAATCAACAAGGCCGCGCCTAAATTGCTGATTGCGGGGGTCAGTTCGCCCTTGGCGATGTCATCCAGAAAGTTTTTCCCGATGCGAAAAGGGCGACCGCCCAATTGCACTTCGGCTACGCCTTTGCTGATGATCTCGGGCAGGGCGTCGGCGAAGTTGTGGGTGACGTGATTGGGATCGAACGGTGCGCCAAGGGTAACAACAGCCTTGGTTGACGGGATCTGCGGGGCGGCTTTCAGAACGGCGGCACCGCCCAGGGAATGCCCGATCAGAATGCTGGGGGACATCTTGCGCCCATCCAGATATTCACACGCAGCGATCAGATCATCGACATTTGACGTAAAAGACGTATTTGAAAATTCGCCACCTGAATGCCCCAGCCCGGTGAAATCAAACCGCAAAACAGCAATCCCCATTGATGCAAGGCGCGCGGCAATGCGGCGCGCAGCAGGGATATCTTTTGAGCAGGTAAAGCAATGGGCGAAAAGGGCCGTTGCCAGATGTGGGCCGTCTGGCAAATCAAGGCGGGCTGCCAATTGATCACCGCTGTGACCTGTGAATGTGATCCGTTCGGTAGGCATTGCCATGTGTCCCTTTGCGCGTGTTGGTTTCGAAATTGGGACAGGTTTGCGCAAGACACAAGGCATGTGTCAGTTCTGTCACGTCATGGTGACAGATCGTATGTGATATGTTTCAAAAATGAAGCGTCTGGCGACGCTGCATTTATAGGTGCGTTGCCCTTAAGTGGGGCAACGCCACGTGCTTATCCGCCAGAACGAGATTGGCGTTTGCGTTCGTGCGGATCCAGGTAACGCTTGCGCAGACGGATGGCGTTTGGTGTCACTTCGACCAGTTCATCATCGTCGATATAGGCGATGGCCTCTTCAAGTGACAGCTTCATAGGTGTGGTAAGGCGGACGTTTTCGTCGGTGCCGGCCGCACGAACGTTGGTCAGCTTTTTGCCTTTCAAAGGATTCACCTCAAGATCGTTTTCACGGCTGTGTTCGCCGATAATCATGCCCTGATAGACGTCTTCCTGTGCGCCGATAAAGAATTTGCCGCGATCTTCGAGGTTAAAGATCGCATAGGCGACAGACACGCCGTTTTCCATCGAAATCAGAACACCCGCGCGACGACCTGGAATGGCGCCTTTGTGCGGAGCCCAATCGTGAAAAACACGGTTCAGCACGCCTGTGCCGCGTGTATCGGTCAGGAATTCGCCGTGATAGCCGATCAATCCGCGCGATGGCACATGTGCAATAATGCGGGTTTTGCCCGCCCCGGCCTGCTTCATTTCAACCAGATCGCCGCGACGCGTACCGGTGATCTTTTCGATAACAGCACCAGAATATTCGTCATCAACATCAATGGTGACTTCTTCGATGGGTTCCAGTTTTTCGCCGTTTTCTTCGCGAAATAGCACCTGGGGGCGACTGATGGACAGCTCAAACCCTTCGCGGCGCATGTTTTCGATCAGAACGCCCATTTGCAATTCGCCGCGGCCTGCGACCTCAAACGCTTCGCCACCGGGGGTGTCGGTGACACTGATAGCGACGTTGGATTCGGCTTCCTTCATCAGGCGTTCGCGAATTACGCGGGACTGAACCTTTTTGCCATCGCGTCCAGCAAGCGGACTGTCGTTGATGCCGAAAGTCACCGTGATAGTGGGCGGATCGATGGGTTGTGCCGGAATGGCTTCGGTGACCGTGGTTGCACAGATCGTATCGGCGACGGTGGCCTTGGTCATGCCTGCGATGCTGACAATGTCGCCCGCTTCGGCCACGTCGATGGCCTGTTGGCCCAGGCCGCGAAAAGCCAGAATTTTGGTGGCGCGGAACTGTTCAACGCGGGTACCGTCGCGCGACAGGGCATGTACGGTTTCACCAGCTTTCAGGGTGCCGCTTTCCACGCGGCCCGTCAGGATGCGGCCAATAAAAGGATCAGCGCCCAATGTGGTGGCCAGCATACGAAACGGATCCGAGATCGCATCAAGTTGTTTGGGGGCGGGCACGTGTTGCACGACCAGATCAAACAGCGCTGAAAGATCCTTGCGCGGGCCGTTCAGTTCGACATCGGCCCAACCGGATCGACCGGATGCATAAAGGGCCGGGAAATCCAGTTGATGGTCATCGGCACCCAGGTTGGCAAACAGATCAAAGACTTCGTCAAGTGCGCGATCCGGTTCGGCATCAGGTTTGTCGACCTTATTCAGCACAACGATGGGACGCAGGCCAAGGGCCAGTGCTTTTGAGGTGACGAATTTTGTTTGCGGCATCGGCCCTTCGGCGGCATCAACCAGAAGTACAACACCGTCAACCATCGACAGAATGCGTTCGACTTCGGCACCAAAATCAGCGTGGCCGGGGGTGTCAACGATGTTGATCCGGCGATCTTTCCATTCGACGCTGGTTGCTTTGGCCAGAATAGTAATCCCGCGTTCGCGTTCCAGATCGTTGCTGTCCATCGCGCGTTCGGCCACAGCCTGATTTTCACGAAAGGCGCCCGACTGTTTCAAAAGTTCATCCACAAGTGTGGTTTTGCCGTGGTCAACGTGTGCGATGATCGCGATATTGCGAAGGTCCATGTGTCATGCCTTATGCTGGAGTTGCGCGCGGCCTAACGCGGCTGTGCACAAAAAGCCAGAGGGAATGCAAAGACACCCTGCGTAAAACGTATCTTTCGCCCAAATCTGTGAAACCTGCTGGAAATGTCACATAATAAAGGGGTGTTTTCATGCAGCCGTTAACTTGGTGCGGCAGCGCGGGCTTTGCTGACGGGTATAAAGCAGGGTGAATTGGAGTAGGGTTATGATTTTTATTTGGGGCTCGCGCGGGCGGGCTAAATCTATTGAGAACGGCGATTTTTTCTGCCCCGAATGTAACGGACGTCAGGATATGGATCTGATGCATGTGAAAAATTGGTTTACTTTTTATTGGATACCGATTTTTCCAATGGGGGATCTGGGCAAATATGTGGAATGCAAACGCTGCAAGGCCACATTTAATGAGCGTATTCGCGACTATGATCCTGAATCGCAGGCCGAAGCGTTCGAGGCTGAATTTTCCATCGCAGCCAAGCGCGTAATGTTCAAAATGGCATTGGCGGACGGTGAAATTGATGATGCCGAGGTGGCACAGATCACACAAGCCTTCCAGAACATCGCCAAACGCGAGATTGACCCGGCTGATATGGCGGCTGAATTGGAAATGGCCCGCAACGATACACTGACGGTCAAGGATTATCTGACGGATGTGGCCCCTGGGTTGAACGATACGGGCAAAGAGCTGGTGCTGCGATCCGCGATTGCGGTGGCCAAAGCCGACGGCAACGTGGACCCCGAAGAAATCGTGCAGATCAAGGAAGTTATCGCAGCACTGGATATGCCCAAAGCCTATGCCAATGGTGTGCTGGCCGAAGAAGGATTGGCCACGATTTAAGGCACGGGCTTGGACAATTCGGTCTGTACCGGGGTGGGGATATCTTCTGCGCCCCATGACACGGATCTAAGCAGTTCGCAATCAAACGTATCACCATGTAGTACGCTGATGTCGCCCGTTGGTTCAAACACGACCGCCCTGATTTGGCTTAGGGCGATTGCGTTCGCCTCGCGCAGTTTGCCGCGCAAATCCGATTGGGTGACGCGCGCCAATGGCAGGTTCTTTTCAAGAACAACGCCATCATACATCAACATCAGGGGTGCATTATCGGTCAAAGTTACAGCCCACCCGTATCGCTGCCGGACTTTTGAGACGACAAAACGGGTCAAAAACAGCGTGGCCAATGCCACCAGTTCCGGCCAAGGAGAATCGCTGCTGGTCATCATCGTGGCCAGCACGGACCCGGCAGCGACTGTTAGGCCGAAATCAAAACTGGACATTTTGGAAAACGACCGAAGCCCGTTCAGTCGCACTAATACGATCACGGCTACGACCGCCAGTATTGTTTGTGCAGCAACGATGATAAATTCCATCAGCTAGTTACTTTTCAAAGCGTTGCGACCGCGTGATACAAAGACGGTGCAAAGCGTACTGACGATGGCACAGGCGATAACACCAAGAGCGCGTTCATAAAGCCCATCGACCGTTGTTGGCAGAAGAAAAAAGATCGGTGCGGTGATACCCCAAAGCAGACCAAGACCAATCAGGGTGCGCATGGCCCAATCGTGATTGATACCGATACCCTTGGCCATGAAAAGTGGGGCCAACAAAAAGAAAACGCCAAGACAGTAAACCAGATACATGTGGATTACGATGCCTTCATTGTCGTTGTCACCATATTCATTGCGTGCGCCGACCACGACGACCAAGGCGGCTAGAACGGCTAACGAAAAGATCCCACCAGACCAGAAAATACCCCCTAAATGCGCATGAGAGGCGGCAAGTGCTGTGGCGAATAGTCCTGCCGCAAAGCCATACAGGGCCACGTCCATAATAATCTCGGATTGACCGGCGGCCAGATCACTGATGGTGTCGGATACCCAATTATATTCTGGAACGAAAAACGGCGCTATGATTGTTCCAAGAATTAAAGCAACACAACCCAGCAGACCAATCAGTCCGAATAGGATCAGCAGATAGGGGCGTTCTTGATCTATCGCGTGGCCCGTTGCATCTTGCGTCAATGATCTACCCCTTTGGCCGTGGTGTTTATTTCAAACGCAACGTTGTCAAAAAATGTTCCGCGAACATTTGATATGATTGCGAACGGCTCAATTGAGCGGCCGAATAAGGATACGAAATGTCAAAACGAACGATAATCGATGTGCCAGGTGTGCCTAAGTCGCCGTCACCCATTGCGAATGCAGTAGTGGTCGGGAATACCTGCCATATCTCGGGGCAACTTAGTGTTTATGACGATGGATACCGCCCGGGCACACCGCGCGCCGAAGCCGAGCGCGCGTTTGAGCTGATCTTTCTGATCGCCGCCGAGGCAGGATTTGACCGATCTGACATCGTTTATGTCGACCTGGCTTTTGCCGATTTGGATGATCTGCCCGACGTGAATGCGCTTTATGGCGAGCTGTTTGAAACACCACCGGCGCGCACGATCTATCAAGCGGCCAAACTGCCTTTTGGGGCCAAGGTTAAGGTGCAGGCGGTTGCGATGAAGTCATTCATCGGTGATAAGGAAGCATGACAATACTAGAAAAAATCCTGACTTTCTTAGTCGCGTGGGTCGTTATTGGGGTGGTATGTCTTGCCTTCATTGCCATAGCTTTATCGGTAAATACCGATTTAGCAGGAGGATGGGCCGCGGTGCCGTTACTTTTGCCGATTGTTGGTGGGATGTTTTTTGTGTCCTATCGAAAAAAATCCCATTCAAAATGACCGTGCCAGTCGGGCATATAGCTATGACGTCCTCTTGAGGTCGTTCCCAACAGGTGGAAATTTGATGATACGCAAATTGATTACGATATTATGCATGTCTGCTGCTTTGACACATGCTGTAAGCGCACATGAAGTGGACGTCGATCGACAATTTACCCCGAATAAAGAAGTCGCGGGCGTGGATACACCGCCCTATAGCATCGATGATATCTTCAGGGGCGAGGCGCGCGATGTCTTGCTGGACGCCGACTGTAACATGACAGCCCGCACATTTCAGAATATGTCGATCGGGGCATGGCTGGAACAGGATATCGAAGAACGACAGCGGCTGGTCTGTGTGATTCTGATGGTGTCAGGCGGGCCAGAGCGTCTGAAAGAACGCGCGGGACAAGACCCGATAGATCCGTTTGTTTTACAGTCCCTTACAGAACAAGCAGCATATCTGTCCGAGGTGCTTCGCGCGCCTTATAACCTAAGTGCTGTCGAAGCGGTTAGCGCCATTCTGGTGATAAACGGGGCGCTGTATCCGGGGGACAGACGCGCCATGATGCGGTTGATTGCGGAAAAATAAATGGGCCGCGTGTCGAGCCGATTCAGTCAAATGCAACTGTCCTATGCATGTCCGCTTGCGCGCGTGTGATCGCCTTGGCCACCTGAACCGATGTGAGAAATGAAATATTCATCAAGATCAACTGAATAATAACCATGATCGGCAAGTATGATACGAACTCATCAATATTGAAGATTATCATCGTAATTATTGCTATAGCGGTAAAATAAAGGATCGAGCTGATCCAATATACGTAAAACACGGCCTGGATCTTGGCATCACGCCAGTTTTTTGGATTAATCGAGGCTTTCCATATGTCACGTAGGGCGGCGAACGGGATCCAAAGATTTATAATTGGTATCAATTTCCACAATGCAGCACGAAGTGGGGGTATTGGCATATCCTTTGCCCCTAAGGCACGGGCATTTAAAGCTGCGTGATAAATCCACGTCATAAAGCTGATAAAGGATATGATGAAGACGATTATCGTAACAGGCATCAATAAACTATGTCCGACATATACATACGGGTATAGTTTTTGAACGCTTGGCGTTGTTATTAAATACCTTTGAAACACACCGGTCCAAAGTATTTGCATAATAAAATAGATGTTACAAAAACCCATCGTCAGATAAGTCGTCCATTTGACCCATGATAATCTGGGCGAAATGGCGCGGAAGTCGGGGGGTAATTTTGGGTTCATTATTCAAATAAAATGGGCCGCCCGATATCAGGCGGCCCGTGTTCTTTTACATCGCAGCGTTCAGGTTTTCGTCGATCTTCTCAAGGAAACCTTCGGTGGTCAGCCATTTCTGATCGGGGCCGACAAGCAGGGCCAGATCTTTGGTCATATGGCCGCTTTCGACCGTATCGACGATGACCTTTTCCAACGTATCGGCAAATTTGGTCAGTTGATCGTTGCCGTCCAGTTTCGCGCGGTGCTTCAGCCCGCCGGTCCAAGCAAAAATCGACGCGATTGAATTTGTCGATGTCGCTTCGCCCTTTTGGTGCTGGCGATAGTGACGTGTGACGGTGCCGTGGGCGGCTTCGGCCTCAACGACTTTGCCATCGGGCGTCATCAGTTGGCTGGTCATCAGACCAAGCGATCCAAAGCCCTGTGCCACGGTGTCAGATTGTACGTCGCCATCATAGTTCTTGCACGCCCAGACAAAGCCGCCAGACCATTTCATGGCAGCCGCGACCATATCGTCAATCAGACGATGTTCGTACGTGATGCCAGCGGCCTTGAACTTATCGGCGAACTCTTCTTCGAACACCTTTTGGAAGATCAGCATGAACTGACCATCGTACTGTTTCAGAATGGTGTTCTTGGTCGACAGATACACCGGCCAACCCAGGTTCAGACCATAGTTCAGCGACGCGCGTGCAAAATCGTGAATGCTTTCATCAAGGTTATACATACCCATGTAAACACCGGATGATGGCGCCTTGAACACTTCGTGTTCGATCACCTTGCCGTCGTCGCCCACAAATTTCATGGACAGCGTTCCAGGCCCGGGGAATTTCATATCCGTGGCACGATACTGATCACCATAAGCATGACGGCCAATGACGATGGGCTGTGTCCAGCCTGGTACAAGACGGGGGACATTCTTACAGATGATCGGAGCACGGAACACAACGCCGCCCAGAATGTTGCGGATCGTCCCATTGGGGCTGCGCCACATTTTCTTAAGGCCGAATTCTTCGACCCGGCCTTCGTCGGGGGTGATCGTTGCGCATTTGACGCCGACGCCGATTTCCTTGATCTTTTCGGCCGCATCAATGGTGATCTGGTCGTCTGTGCGATCACGTTCTTCGATGCCAAGATCGTAATACAGCAAGTCAACATCCAAATAGGGCAGGATCAGTTTTTTCTTGATGAAATCCCAGATGATCCGGGTCATTTCATCGCCATCAAGTTCGACGATTGGATTTTCAACTTTGATCTTGGACATGGTGTCCCCCTTGCTGCGTGAATCGGTCTGCGCGTCGTCTAGCGCAATTCGCCGCCGCGGGGAAGGTATACGCTTGTATACGGAATTTGATTACACACCATACGCATCAATCGTGATCACACCATCCAATGTGCCAAGTAGAGAGGGCGATGCAGATTCGTCAGCACCTTCAGCCGGGACAAACATGTTGATCGTACCACCTAGAATCGCCCCGGGACCAAGCAAGTGGTCGAAAATTTCAGGTTCAGTTATGGGATATTTTGCATGACCCTGCCCGTTACCTTTTCGAGTTTCATAGCCGCAACAAACAAAGCGCAGATCGCCCAAGCCGTATTCAGTTTGCAGATAAGCATGTGCCTCGATGAGGTTTTCAGCAGGAACTGAGTATTTCACCTGAATAAGTTTTTGAGAATTCATGACGACTAGGCATTCGGGCTTGCCAAGATAGGGAAGGTTCAGGCCGTCATTCTTCAAAAACGCTTGGCAAATATCGGTTTTAGGCCAAACAAAATATGTGACGCTTCCCAAAAGGCATAAGGATAGAACCGTCAGAATTCCTGTTTTCATTCCGCATCAAGTGGATTGGTTTTTTGGTGTTCTTCCAGTTTGTCGGCCAGATACATGCGACCTTTGTTGAACGCCAGTTGTGTGCGTACCGCGCCCAGAAACTCTTCTTCAAGAGTTTGAGAAGATGCACCAATAATATCTGCCAATTTGACAAAAAGGCTGCTGTCCCCGATTTCATCTTGGACAGCAACACATTCTTCGGCCAATTGCGCGGCCATTTCCTGAATCGTAGCCATTAGCGTGTGTTTTCAGTTAACCTGCGTTGTACGTATTCTTTCACATTACCAATCATCGTATCCATATAATCATCTTCAAAAAAGTGGCCAGAGCCATCGATTTCCTGATGCGTGACAGTAATACCTTTTTGTTCGTGCAGCTTTTCGACCAGCGCATGCGTGTCAGCGGGTGGGGCCACGCGATCGTTCGTGCCGTTGATGACCAACCCGGAACTGGGGCAGGGCGCAAGGAACGAAAAATCATACATATTGGCGGGTGGCGATGCGCTGATGAACCCTGTAATTTCGGGGCGGCGCATCAAAAGCTGCATGCCGATCCAGGCGCCAAAAGAAAAGCCTGCGACCCAGCAATGCTTGGAATTATTATTCATCGATTGCAGGTAATCCAGGGCCGATGCTGCATCTGACAGCTCTCCTATGCCCTGATCATATTCGCCTTGGCTGCGACCCACCCCGCGGAAATTAAACCGCAGAACTGTAAAGCCCATGTTATAAAACGCGTAGTGCAGATTATAAACGACGCGATTGTTCATAGTACCGCCAAATTGTGGATGCGGATGCAGCACAATCGCAATGGGGGCGTCTTTTTCCTTCTGCGGATGGTAGCGGCCTTCTAGCCGACCTTCGGGGCCGGGGAAAATCACTTCGGGCATAGGTGTCCCTGTCTTTTTGTGTTTAAGGCGCATGGTATTCTTGACGAATTCACTTGGTCACCTTAGAACAGTTCTAAATTATACTTGTTATGCACTGGACGTGCTGGAATAAGGCAACTAAGCAATCTGTCTTGGCGCGTCAATGCAAATGCGGAAGTCTTGGATCATGAAGCTAAGTACAAAGGGCAGATATGCAATGGTTGCGCTGGCTGATCTGGCGCTGCAACCCGCTGATGTATTGGTGTCATTGGGTGAGATTTCTAAGCGTCAGGATATATCTTTGCCGTATCTTGAACAGCTTTTCGTGAAATTGCGCCGCGCCAAACTTGTGGACAGCGTGCGCGGACCCGGTGGCGGCTATCGGCTGGCGCGGGCCGCAGTTGATATTCGGGTGGTTGATATATTGTCGGCGGTGGACGAGACGGTCAGCGCGATGCACACAGGGGCAGGGGCATCAGGTGGCGTGTCAGGCAGCCGCGCACAGTCTTTGACCAACCGTCTGTGGGAAGGGCTGTCGGCCCATGTCTATGTGTTTTTGCACCAGACGCGATTGTCGGATGTGGTGAAAAACGACCTTATGCCATGCCCTGCCGTGCCGAATTTGTTTGAGCTCGTTGACGAATGATGCATTACCGAAATGAAACGCCTGCGGCGCTGCGGTTTCTGGCACTTCGTGCAGGTTTCGCCTTTGGCGAGAATATTTTTGCCAAGAAGAAGGCGGTAATATGAGCCGGGTTTATCTGGATTATAATGCCACGGCGCCTTTGCGGGTGGAGGCGCGCGAGGCGATGTTGGCGGCAATGGATGTGGTCGGTAATCCGTCGTCGGTTCATGCCGAGGGGCGCGCAGCGAAGGCGATTGTCGAAAAAGCGCGGGGGCAGGTTGCGGCGCTGGTCGGGTGTGATCCACAGGAGATTATTTTTACCAGCGGTGCGACGGAGGCTGCAGCTTTGGTCCTTCGGAATGCCAAAGGGACAGTTTTTGTATCTGAGAACTGTCATGATTGTTTTTTTGCGCATGTTGATAATGCGAATGTCAGATCTGTTCCGATCAATGTAAACGGATATGTCGAGAGCGGCTGGCTGGATGATGAGCTGCAGAAGGTCAAAAAAGCGGGTCAGAAGCTAAATCTGGTTGCCCATTCCTTTGCCAATAGTGAAACAGGCATTCTTGAGCAGGGCATGATCAGGCGCGCCATTCTGGATACCGGTGCGCGGCTTGTCACGGATTGTGTTCAGGCTGTGCACAGACGCAGTATCTCTTTCGGTCAGCCCTGGAACAGCTATGCCGTTTTATCAGCTCATAAAATGGGTGGCCCTTATGGTGTCGGATGTCTTGTCGTGAAACAGGGTATTGATTTGCAAGCACAGATCAAAGGTGGCGGCCAAGAGATGGGGCGGCGGTCTGGGACTGAGAATGTCATCGGGGTTGCTGGATTTGGGGCTGCGGCCGAGGCTGCGGCACGAGATATTGAGGCGGGCGTCTGGGAAAAAGTTGAGAAACTTAGAAATATTCTAGAAAGTGCTATTGAGGCTGGCTCAAACGATACTATTTTTGTCGGGAAAGGGACTAAACGTTTGCCGAACACATCTTGTTTCGCCACACCGGGTTGGAAGGCTGAGACACAGGTGATGCAGATGGACCTTGCGGGCTTTGCGATCAGTGCGGGCAGTGCGTGTTCCAGCGGCAAGGTCAAGTCCAGCCGAGTGCTGCGCGCGATGGGATACAAAGATGATGTGGCGTCAAGCGCGGTGCGCGTGTCATTGGGGCCCGAGACAACAGAACAGCAGGTCATGGCGTTTGCGGATGCTTGGCTGAATGCAAGACAAAAACAACGCGCCCGTGCGGCGTGATAACACGAGAGGAAAGCAAGATGGCGGCACTGGATGTTGATGTCAAAGAAGGCGTCGAAGCGGAAACCGTTGAGGCCGTTCAACAGCTTGCGGGCAAATATAAATACGGTTGGGAAACCGAGATTGAGATGGAATATGCTCCAAAAGGGCTGACGCCAGATATCGTCAAGCTGATCTCAGAGCGCAATGAAGAGCCTGAGTGGATGACCGAGTGGCGCCTTCAGGCCTATGACCGTTGGCTGCAAATGAAAGAACCCGATTGGGCGATGGTGGATTACCCTGAGATCGATTTTCAGGATCAGTATTACTATGCCCGCCCCAAAAGCATGATTGAAAAGCCTAAATCACTGGATGAGGTTGATCCGAAATTGCTGGCGACTTACGAAAAGTTGGGGATCCCTCTGAAAGAGCAGATGATTTTGGCTGGTGTCGAAGGGGCCGAGGATATGCCTGCCGAGGGGCGCAAGGTGGCCGTGGATGCGGTGTTTGACTCGGTTTCCGTGGGCACAACGTTTCAGGCCGAATTGAAAAAGGCCGGTGTGATCTTCTGTTCCATTTCTGAGGCAATCCGCGAACATCCTGAACTGGTGAAGAAATATCTGGGGTCGGTCGTGCCGGTGTCGGATAATTTCTATGCCACGTTGAACTCTGCTGTGTTTTCAGACGGGTCGTTTGTCTATGTGCCGCCCGGCGTGCGTTGCCCGATGGAGCTGAGCACCTATTTCCGGATCAATGCTGAAAATACGGGGCAGTTTGAACGCACACTGATCATTGCCGACAAAGGATCGTACGTCAGCTATCTGGAAGGCTGTACCGCACCGCAGCGTGATACATCACAATTACACGCAGCCGTGGTTGAGATCGTGCTGCTTGAAGATGCCGAGGTCAAGTACTCTACTGTTCAGAACTGGTATCCTGGTGATGAAAACGGCAAGGGCGGGATTTATAATTTTGTGACCAAGCGTGCCGATTGCCGCGGGGATCGTTCCAAGGTGATGTGGACGCAAGTGGAAACCGGATCAGCTGTGACCTGGAAGTACCCAAGCTGTATTCTGCGTGGTGACGAAAGTCAGGGCGAGTTCTATTCGATTGCGATCACCAACCATATGCAGCAAGCCGATACCGGAACAAAAATGGTGCATCTGGGCAAGAACACCAAATCCCGGATCGTGTCCAAAGGGATCAGTGCCGGCAAGGCGCAGAATACCTATCGCGGGCTGGTATCGATGCATCCCAAGGCTAAGAACAGCCGAAATTACACGCAATGCGACAGTCTGTTGATCGGCGACAAATGCGGGGCCCATACAGTGCCATATATTGAGGTCAAGAATAATAGCAGCCGCGTTGAGCATGAGGCGACAACATCCAAGGTGGACGACGATCAGCTGTTTTACTGCCGTCAGCGCGGTATGGACGAGGAAGAGGCCGTGGCCCTTGTCGTGAACGGGTTCTGCAAGGAAGTGCTGCAGGCGCTGCCGATGGAATTTGCGATGGAAGCTCAGCAGCTGGTTGCGATTTCTCTGGAAGGGTCAGTGGGTTAATGCGCGACCTTCCCATGCATCATGGCACCTATACGCCAAATGGCGTCGCCACAGATAAAGCAGCAATGCATCGTCAGCACATGCATGGTACGATGTCCTACACGTCTGGATTGACATATCTGTTGTCCATCCCTGCAGGTGCTTTTGTGTTCAGTGCTATATTCTATGTGATATTTGGTATGCCTGCCGCAGGTACGCTGATTGGGGTCATTCTAACACCCATCTTGCTGTTTTGGCGCGCACGACGGGCTGAAAAGAAGTGGCAGATGATCAAATCACAGCAGCAATATACTGCACAAGAAGACCGCAGAAAACAGACCGCGCGTCAAATTCAGGAAGCAAAAGCGCGCGGTGATTTTGATCGGTTCGGTCAGACTGAAAAATGAAACGCACGGCACTTTTATCTGCAGTGGCAACGGGTGCGTTTTGTGGGCCATTTGCTTTGATCGTCGATACCCTTTCGGATGGTCTTGGGGCGCTTGAGATATTAGCTGCCGGCGCGATATCAGGCTTTTTAGGCAGCCTTTTTGCGCATTTTATTTTGTGGAAGAAATCATGACGAAGATGAGGATGCAATTTGAAGACAATCATTTGATTGACACATGCATTGATTCCGTATCGTCAAAAGTGCCGAAATTATTCTTTTCGCAGTCAAGTTGTCGCCTTAATCGCTTTCTACCCAAGGGCGATATCGCAGACAAAAAAGATCGTCAGAATGAGCGAAGAGCAAAAAGCCAATTTTCAGGATCGTTTGGCCAGAATAAATGGCCCGCAATCCGCGCAGTCCATGCCACAGAACATGGTGACGCAGCCATCCCAGTCCAAGGCGCGCAAAGTTCACAAAGAACCGATGCTGGGGAACTTCGGATATCCACTATCGATAATCGGTGCGTTTCTTCTGGGTATGATCTGCGTTTTGATCAGTCGGTGGGCACGTTTTCATATCGCGATTGGCGAACCAACGGCGATATCTTACGACGCACTGGTAATCGAAGGCCTGCTTGCCGGCGGGATCGCTTTTATCATGCGGCACGCCTTCAATCTGGAAGATCCCATTCATATCAGCGCCAAAGGCTTTGGAATCACAGCAATGATTGGTCTTATGCACAATCTGGTTTGGTATTTTCCTACAGCGTTCGAACTGATCTTCTCACCCGAATGGGTCGAACTTGTGTTGGATCAGACAGAGATAAACTCATTCATGATCGGCCCGATTGCTGTTGTATTCGGGCAGTAAACTCGGCGGCTATTCGCCGTGATAACGCCCAAATCACCAATCTTTCGCCCAAGAACCGCCCAATTTGCTACCTAGGTTTGAAGAAACTTGGGGGTTTTTTGTATGTCAGTTGGTCAAACATCGTTCAGCAGCAGGATCGGGCGCGTGGAAGCAGGTCAAGATGGTTTAATAACGGGGCGCGGGCGCGGTGGCGCAAAGCAACCCAATTTCATTGTTGGGTTCGTAACCGGAATTTTGGCCTATGTCGGCTTTATACTGGGCGCATGGCACCTGAAAGAATGGGCGGCGGTCAACTTTACAACAATCGAAGATTTCGGCATTATTGTTCTTGGAACGATCATAACAGGCTGGATCATCCGGTCACTTTTGAAAATTCAGGGCAAGAATGTAATCCGCAATCATTTGCTGGGCATCATCGTGGCATTTGGCACATTTCACATGGCTGTACATGCCTTTCCCGAACAAATCGAAATGGCGTTTGCCCCCGAATGGATGGCGCAAACCATGTCCAGCACAAGTCCGGACTTTATGACACCCGACGCCGGCTTTCTGGCCGCACGCGATGTGATCATGGTCAAATTAGAAAGCATGGAAACTTATCAGAATCTTCGGGCCGAATTGGCCGAAGAGCTAGAAAACTAAACCAAAACAGTCCATCACTGAACCTTAATCGGGACCCTGCATCGCAGGTGTCCCTTTTTGCGTTGCCTAAGAGGAAATTATGTTAGAAATCAAAAATCTGCACGTTAAACTTGAAGAAGAAGACAAACAAATTCTGAAAGGGGTCGATCTGACGCTTGAGGCCGGTAAGGTGCATGCGATCATGGGGCCGAATGGGTCTGGTAAATCGACTTTATCTTACGTCCTTGCGGGCCGCGACGGCTATGAGGTCACCGACGGATCGGCTAAGTTGGGCGGTGAAGATATCCTGGAAATGGATCCAGAAGAGCGCGCTGCGGCTGGTCTGTTTTTGGCCTTTCAATACCCGGTCGAAATTCCCGGTGTGGGCAACATGACATTCCTACGCACGGCCGTGAATGCCCAACGCAAGGCGCGCAGCGAAGATGAACTAAGTGCAGCCGATTTCCTGAAATTGATCCGCGAAAAAGCCAAAAGTTTGAAAATCGACGCTGACATGCTAAAGCGTCCGGTGAATGTCGGGTTTTCGGGTGGTGAGAAAAAGCGCAATGAAATTCTGCAGATGGCAATGCTTGAGCCAAAGATGTGCATTTTGGATGAAACGGACTCAGGCCTGGACGTTGATGCCATGAAACTGGTCGCCGAAGGCGTGAATGCGCTGCGCGATGAAGGGCGATCATTCTTGGTCATCACGCATTATCAGCGCCTTTTGGATCATATCAAACCAGATGTCGTCCATATCATGGCGGACGGTAAAATCATCAAAACTGGTGGCCCAGAACTGGCGCTTGAAGTTGAAAATAACGGTTATGCCGACATTCTGGCCGAGGTGGCATAAATGGCGCTTGCGAAACTGAAACAAGACACGACTGAAACACGTCTGTCGGCCATGCAAATGCCCGAAGGCGGACATTGGTCAGATGCGGCCCGTGCGGATGCGCTAAGCCGCGTTCGGATGATGGGCCTGCCGACCCGGCGTGATGAATATTGGAAATATACAAACCCAACGACGCTGACAGATGCAAATGGCCCGCCAGCGGCGACATTTGATATGAGTGATGAATCACAGCTGTTTGGTGACATTGATCGTTTGAAAATCGTTTTTGTCGATGGTGTGTATGATGCCGATGCATCAGACCCACTGGCGATGGAGCACGTGACAATCGCGCGCCTGGCCGAAGCGGGTGAAAAAGATATCCACTGGGCCAAAGACATGTATGGCACGCTGGAAATTGATGGCCAGAGTCCAGTCGAACGGCCCCTTGCGGCCTTGAACACCGCATTTGCCAGTGACGGCATTCTGATCCATGTCACGGGTAAGGCCCCAAAGCCTGTCAGCATGATTTATCATCATAGTTCAGATACATCCGACGCCATTTTGCATCATTGCATCAAGCTTGAATCGGGTGCGGAACTGACAGTTCTGGAAAATGGCCCGGCGGCTGCGCGCTTTAACAAATGCATGGAGATTGATGTAGCTGATGGCGCGGCTTTTCACCATGTGCGGGCGCAGGGGCGTGATCATGAACGGCGTGCTGTGACGCATATGTTCACGCGTTTGGGTGCAAATAGCACCTATAAAAGCTTTACGTTGACCGCGAATGGCGTGTTAACCCGTAATGAAACCATCATTGACCTAAGGGGCGATGACGCGATTGCCCATGTAGCGGGTGCGGCCATGGGCGATGGTGATTTTCACCACGACGACACTGTTTTTATCACCCATGATGCCGTCAATTGCGAAAGCCGTCAGGTGTTCAAAAAGGTTCTGCGCAACGGGGCTGTCGGCGTTTTTCAAGGCAAAATTCTCGTGCAACCAGGTGCGCAAAAGACCGATGGCTATCAGATCAGCCAGTCACTTTTGTTGGATGAAGACAGCCAGTTTCTAGCCAAACCTGAACTTGAAATCTATGCCGATGATGTGGCCTGTTCGCATGGGTCGACATCTGGTGCGATTGATGAAGATGCGCTGTTTTATCTGCGATCACGCGGTGTGCCTGAACATCAGGCGCAGGATCTTCTGGTTTTGGCATTCCTGGCCGAAGCGATTGAAGAAATCGAAGATGAAGATATTGCCGCCGATATTCTGTCGCGGCTTGAAGGTTGGCTGGTCAGACGTCGCTGATGCCCGTTGCGGATAATATCATAGCAACTTACCGGGGGCCGACGCGGGTAATGCAGCGGCTTTTGGATGCAGGTCAACGCGAAGATCGGGCCTTGGCAATGGTCATGGGCGCCAGCGCGCTGATCTTTATTGCACAATGGCCTAAATTGGCGCGCCAGGCCCATCTGACCGAAGGTGTCGAGATTCAGCAATTAATCGCCGGTGCGCTTTGGGGGATTATCTTTTTACTGCCCTTGATGCTGTATGGTCTGGCAGCATTAAGTCATATGATTGCACGCGTATTTGGGGGCAGGGGCAGTTGGTTTGGTGCCAGATTAGCCTTATTCTGGAGCCTTTTAGCCTCGACCCCGCTATTGATGTTGCACGGTCTTGTTGCCGGTTTTATCGGACCTGGCACGCAGCTTTCGGTCGTTGGGGTTGTCTGGCTTGTGGTGTTTTTGGTCTTTTGGGGTCTGTGCCTTCGTGTCGCAGAGCTTGAGACCCCCCTCAAAGCGGACTAAGTACCTTTTATGACAATGACAATTCAATCTTTCCTCGCGTTATTCCAGCTTAGTTTTGCCCAGCCAAAGCAAGCGGCCGAAGCTGTCTTAGCTTTGAATATCCCGCGTGAGGCTTTGTGGCTGCTTGTGTCGCTGGCTGTGATTTTATCGACAATATCAGGCGTGCTTGGGCAAACGATTGCCACGCCCACTGAACAGCAACAGCAAGCAATGCAGTTAATCCCGACAAACCCTGTGCTTTTTTTGGTTATGTATGCTGTGTTTATAGTGGCATTTATGGGTGCCGTTCACGTGGCAGGACTTGCTTTTAAAAGTCAGGGCAGCTTCGATGAATGTGTCGTCGTGTTGTCATGGTGGCTGATCATATCGAATACTGCACGGATTATGGGGCTGTTTCTGGCTTTGCTTTCACCCATGCTAGGTGGCTTGGTGCTGCTTGGTCTTGTGGGGTATGGCATCTGGATTTTAGTCAACTTCGCAGATGTTATTTTCCGGTTCAATTCGCTTGGGAAATCAGCGCTGATGCTATTTCTTGCGTTCATGGGGCTGGTTTTTGCAGCCGCTATGATCTTGGCGATTTTTGGTTTCACACCACCTGAAGGGGCGGCCAATGTATGATATTGATAAAATCCGGGCCGATTTTCCAATACTGTCGCGCCAGGTGAACGGCAAACCGCTGGTATATTTGGACAATGGGGCATCTGCGCAAAAACCAAAAACCGTGATAGATGCGATCACAACGGCCTATTCCTATGAATATTCCAATGTTCACCGTGGCCTACATTATCTTTCCAACGTCGCGACTGAAAAATACGAAAGCGTGCGCGGGATCGTGGCGCGCTTTTTGAATGCGCCCTCTGAGGATGAGATTGTTTTGAATTCCGGCACGACCGAAGGCATCAACATGGTTGCTTATGGTTGGGCTATGCCACGGCTGCAGGCCGGTGATGAGATCGTTCTTAGCGTGATGGAGCATCATGCGAACATTGTACCGTGGCATTTTCTGCGTGAACGGCAAGGTGTCGTTCTAAAATGGGTCGATGTCGATGTGAACGGTGCATTAGATCCGCAGAAGGTGATCGACGCGATTGGGTCCAAGACTAAACTGGTGGCGTTGACGCATCTGTCGAATGTTCTGGGCACGAAGGTGGATATCAAAGCCATCACCAAGGCAGCCCATGATCACGGTGTGCCAGTTCTGGTCGATGGATCACAGGCAGCTGTGCATATGCCTGTCGATGTGACTGATCTTGATTGCGATTTTTACGCGGTTACCGGGCACAAACTTTACGGTCCAAGTGGATCTGGTGCGATTTTCGTCAAGAAAGAGCGGCTGCAGGAAATGCAGCCCTTTATGGGTGGTGGCGATATGATCCGTGATGTGCACAAGGACAGTGTGACCTATAACGATCCGCCAATGAAGTTCGAAGCGGGAACGCCTGGCATTGTTCAGACGATCGGCATGGGGGCCGCGCTGACCTATATGATGGATTTGGGGATGAATAAGGTTGCTGCTTATGAGGACAGCTTGCGGGATTATGCGCGCCAGAAACTGGACGGATTGAACTGGCTGCATGTCCAGGGCACGACAGCAGATAAGGCTGCGATTTTTTCATTTACTTTGGATGGTGCGGCACATGCACATGATATTTCCACCGTTTTGGACAAAAAGGGCGTTGCTGTGCGCGCAGGCCATCATTGTGCACAGCCATTGATGGAACATTTGGGTGTGTCCGCCACATGTCGCGCATCATTTGGCATGTATAACACTAAGGAAGAGGTCGATGTTCTGGTCGATGCGCTGGAACTGTGCCACGATCTTTTTGCCTAATAGGGCGTTTCTTTTTACAAAGGTCCGGGCATAAAAAAGCCCCGCCTAAGGGGCGATTTCAGAATAGAGTTTGGGAAAAAAGACGGTTAACGCCCCCATGTCCGAATTGGACCGCAATCCATATGGACGAAGTTTGATTTTGAATATCGACCAACACCACCACTGGCACAGGCCGCTGCGGCACGTGCAACTTCGGTGACGCTTTTCGAATTCATCCGTAGATCGGCCGCCTGGCCTTTCATATGCAGTGATTGCTTGGCAACGCCACCTGAACGGGATCGCAGCATCGCATTGGTCTGCGGGGTGCGATATCCAGAGAGTAACAGATAAGGTTCATCCGCACGAAGCAGATTGTGGGACGCGGCCATAATATCAATGGTACGGGTATCGATAGAGGTGGTACTGTCCTGACGCCAGTCGCGCATGAAATAATTGATTTCTTTCAGACTTTCGCGAACGTATTTTCCATCGATCCAATAAAGAATGTCGATGCTTTCGCCGGTTCTGCCAGAATGCATACGCAATCTGCGCACATCGCCAGCACCGCGAAGAAAACCTGCCGCCATTGTGTAAGTAGGTGCTGCAGTCACCGCAGTTGCTGCAAACGCACCCAAGAGCCCACGTCGTGTTAAGCCCCTAGAGCCAGATATTGTCATGTCCCAAACGCCCGTCCCGTTTCTTAGTGTTTTGGCCCGCGTTTCGCGTGCCCCTGCCTGGTCATCCCCTGCATATGGTATGCCATATCTCGAATCAGCAACCAACCCCTGATTAGCTGTTAACCTTGTATAAGCATGAAAATTGGCAAAATTTTGCTAAAAAAGCCCTAATTTTTCTTGCCTTAAAGTAAACGCCGTGGTGCAAGTGCACCGGATTACAGATTATTGGCGCAAGCGCACGATTGTGAATGGACTTGCATCAATCCGTGTAACAAAACATGAACTGATCAGATAAACGAAACTTTAAACAGAGGCCAGAGATGCTTATTTCGCAGCCCCGACCTTCATCAATTTTTGCAATCATCGCATTGCTTTTTGTTGTTTTAACTGGAATTCCCGCCGCATCGCAGAATTTGCAGGCACGTCAGGCACTGGCGGAAGCCGCTGCCAGTGACCGCGGTATTGCCGAATTTTATAAATCGCGGAATTATGAACCAATTTGGACCGGATCGTCGTCAAAAGACCGGCAACGCAGACAGTCTTTTCTGAAAGCGTTAAAGACCGCAGATGATCACGGTTTGCCTGCAGAAAGTTACAAGGCTGACACAATCCTGTCTAATTTGCGTGGCGCTAAAACAGTCCGCGAACGTGCACAGATCGAAGTGCAGCTTAGCAAGATGTTTCTTGACTATGCACGTGACATTCAAACCGGTGTATTAGTCCCATCGCGTGTGGACAGCGGCATCGTTCGCAAGATACCCTATCGCGATCGTACTGCGACGCTGACAGCTTTTTCGAAAAGCTCAGCAAATGGTTTTATCAAATCACTTCCCCCTCGAAACCCCGAATACACACGCCTTATGAAGGAAAAGATGCGTCTTGAACGCCTTTTGGCACGCGGCGGGTGGGGCCCCGAAGTTCGTGCGCGGGAATTGAAACCCGGTGCAACGGGTGCTCAGGTTGTGGCATTGCGTGATCGGTTGCGGGCCATGGGGTATATCCGTCGGTCGTCAACACAGACGTACGACGACAACATTCGCAAGGCTGTCGCATTGTTCCAACGTGACCATGGTCTGCGCACTGATGGTGTTGCCGGCAAGGGCACGATGTCTGAAATCAACAAGCCGGTTGAAGCACGCTTGCAATCGGTCATTGTCGCGATGGAAAGGGAACGCTGGATGAACATGGATCGTGGTAAACGCCATGTCATGGTCAACCTGACAGATTTTACTGCCAAAATCATCGATAATAACAAGGTCACATTTTCGACCCGGTCTGTCATCGGCAAAAATGTTGATGATCAACGCAGCCCTGAATTTTCCGATACGATGGAATTCATGGTGATTAACCCAAGCTGGTATGTGCCGCGATCCATCGCAACCAAGGAATATCTGCCGCTACTGCGTCGAAATCCAAACGCTGTGCGTCATTTGGAAATTCGCGATACACGTGGTCGCCGGGTCAATCGCGCGACAGCGGACTTCGCAAATTATACGGAAAACAACTTTCCTTATACCATGCGCGAACCCCCAAGTCAGGGTAACGCGCTTGGTCTGGTCAAGTTCATGTTCCCAAACCAGTACAACATCTATCTTCATGATACGCCTGCGAAAAACCTATTTAATCGGGAAACCCGTGCCTATAGTCATGGTTGTATTAGGCTGCGCGATCCCTTTGATTTTGCATATGCGCTGTTGGCAAAGCAAACCAACGATCCCGAAGGTTTCTTCAAAGCGCAATTGCGCACAGGCAAGGAAGTGCAGGTTGATCTGAAGCAACCAGTCCCAGTTCACATCATGTACCGTACGGCTTTTACGCAAGCCAAAGGTCCTATCAACTTTCGTCGCGACGTTTATGGTCGCGATGCGCGTATCTGGCGCGCCCTTGAACGCGAAGGGGTAGCATTGCGCGCCGTTCGGGGGTAAGCCACACCCCGAGATATTCAGGGGAAAACACATGGCACATACTGTCAAACAGATTGCAGCGGCGCTTGGGGCGGAAGCCTTTGGCGCCGTTGATCTTTTGATCGAAGGTGCTGCAGAACCCGCGATGGCAGGTCCCACACAGATCGCATTGGCGATGGATCCAAAATATGGCGAAGGCCTTGCAAAAGGACATGCGCGCGCAGCGATTCTTTGGGCCGGGGCCGATTGGCAGGAACTGGGGCTTGATGCCGCGATCTTTGTGCCACGCCCACGTTATGCAATGTCGGGATTAACCACATTGTTGGATGCGGGGCCAGACATAGCCACAGGTATTCATCCCTCTGCTATTATTGATCCGTCTGCACATATTGGCGCAAACGCAGCAATTGGCCCACTGGTTGTGATCGGTCGCGATGTGACAATCGGCGACAACGCCCGCATTGCCGCACACACAGTTATTTCCGAGGCGACAGTGATTGGTGATGACGCCATGATCCTGCAAGGTGTGAAAATCGGTGCACGGGTTCAGATCGGCGACCGGTTTATCGCGCAACCGGGCGCTGTGATCGGATCAGACGGGTTTTCTTTTGTTACACCGGAAAAATCCGGTGTTGAAAACGTACGTGAAACCTTGGGCGATCAAAAGGATGCTAAGGCGCAAAGCTGGACGCGCATTCATTCCCTTGGCACCGTTGAAATTGCGAATGACGTGGAAATCGGCGCGAATACAGCCATTGACCGAGGTACGATCCGTGCGACGAAAATCGGGCGTGGTACCAAGCTGGATAACCTTGTTCATATCGGTCACAACATTCAGATCGGCGAAGATTGCCTGATCTGCGGACAGGTGGGCATGGCGGGATCATCGACCATCGGCAACCGCGTGGTAATGGCCGGGCAGTGCGGTGTGAACGACAATATTTTTGTTGGGGATGACGTTATCGCAGGCGGGGCGACCAAGATTTTCACCAATGCGCCTGCCGGGCGCGTGCTGCTTGGGTACCCGGCTATGAAGATGGAAACTCATGTAGAAGCCTATAAAGGTCTGCGCAGGCTATCGCGTCTTTTCCGTGATGTCGCGGACTTAAAGAAAGCGGTTTCAAAGCCTGAACAGAATGACTAAATCTTTGGCAGATGGATGGGGAAAGTAAGATGAGCGTCAAAGATCGCGTCATGAAAATCATCGCTGAGCAAGCCGTTCTGGATGTCGAGGACGTCAAAATGGACAGCACGCTTGAAGATTTGGGCATCGACAGTCTGGGGCTGGTCGAAAGCATTTTTTCCATCGAGGAAGAATTTGATATCCAGGTGCCATTTAATGCGAATGAACCCGGCGAAAGCGAATTCGATATTTCGTCTGTGGCATCGATCGTCAAGGCTGTTGAAACCCTTGTCTCTGAACAGGCATGACCCAAAACCGCGTTGTCATCACCGGCGTAGGAACCATCAATGCACTTGGTCACAATGCAGCCACCACGCTTGAGGCGATGCGCGAAGGCCGTTGTGGGATTGGCCCGCTGGATATTCGCGATGTCGACAGGCTAGGCGTCAAGATCGGCGGGCAGGTGCGTGACTATGATGAAACCACGCATTTTAACCGCCAACAGATCGTGCTTTACGACCGCTTCACACAGTTTACGTTGCTTGCGGCGAAAGAAGCAACTGACCAGTCCGGCATCAATTTCAGTGGTGAGTTATCTGATACAACCGGCGTCGTTCTTGGCACAGCTGCGGGGGGCGTGAACACCTGGGATGACAATTACAGATCCGTCTATGAAGATGGTAAAAACCGCGTGCATCCCTTTGTTATTCCTAAGTTAATGAACAATGCGGCTGCCAGTCACGTGTCGATGGAATATAACCTGCGTGGCCCCACGTTCACCGTTGCTACGGCCTGTGCATCGTCCAATCACGCGATGGGGCAAGCTTTTCACATGATCCGCAGCGGTATGGCCAAGGCGATGATCACGGGTGGATCGGAATCAATGCTGTGTTTTGGCGGTGTGAAGGCCTGGGAAGGACTGCGTGTGATGTCCAAAGACGCATGCCGCCCCTTTTCCGCCAACCGCAACGGCATGGTTCAGGGCGAAGGAGCAGCTGTTTTCGTTTTTGAAAACTATGATCATGCCAAAGCCCGCGGTGCTGATATTCTGGCCGAAGTTGTGGGCTTTGCGATGACATCGGATGCATCGGACATTGTGATGCCGTCAAAACAGGGGGCAGGGCGTGCAATAAGTGGCGCGTTAAGGGATGCAGGGTTAAACCGCGAAGACATTGGCTATATCAACGCCCATGGCACTGGAACTGCTGCTAACGACAAAACCGAATGCGCTGCTGTGGCGGATGTTTTTGGAAAACATGCCGATAAACTGATGATATCATCCACAAAATCCATGCATGGTCATCTGATTGGTGGAACTGGTGCCGTTGAACTTTTGGCCTGCGTCATGGCTTTGCGCGACGGGATTATCGCGCCCACAATCGGTTACGAAGAGCCCGACCCAGAATGCGCACTGGATGTTGTCCCGAACGAGGCGCGCGAAGTCAAAGTATCGGCCGTTCTGTCAAATGCCTTTGCCTTTGGCGGCCTGAACGCCGTTCTTGCCCTGCGCAAAGTTTGACTAAATTAAAACTGGTGATACACCCTTTCAGAATTGCTTGTTAAACAGGATCACCGTTTCATGAACCGCGAACAAACCAACCGTATTCGATATGTGCTGGAAGAAATTCTTCCACCTGCTTTGCGGGACACAAAGATGTATCTGTTTTTGGCTAAACGGGTTTGGGGTGAACACATTACGCGGCTTGCCGAGTTTCGTCAAAACGCCCCGTTTCTGACACCCGAAGAATACGAAACCCTCTATCGCGACCATCCACGGGTTCATGATGAAACAGACAATTCGCAAGGCTGCATCGATAAAATCACCCAGGATATTGTCGGGGACACCGTATGTGATGTCGGCTGTGGAACAGGTGCGCTGTTGTTGCGCGTCGCAGAAAAACGCAATGATATCAAAGAAATGACAGGCGTTGATTTCGTGATCGAAGACGCCAAGGCTCTGGATCGCGTGAACTATGTCGCCGCCCGAATCGAAGATTTACCGTTTGAGGATAACGCGTTCGATACCGTGATTTGCACCCACGTCATCGAACATATCTTGGAATACCGCGTGGCATTGGCTGAACTACGGCGAATTGCGAAAAAGCGCCTGATCATCGTTGTTCCCCGCGAACGCGAGGCACTTTATACCTTTAATCCGCACTTCAACTTCTTTCCTTATAAGCACGCACTTTTGCGTGCGCTGCATCCCATTCCCGAAAATTACGAATGCATCGATATCGGGCGGGATATCTATTACCGTGAAGATTACTAATAAAAAAACGCCGCTCAAATTCAACTGGGCGGCGTTTTTTATTCTGTTATCGAAAAACTATTCGGGAATTGTCGCAGGTTGTGGATCTTCTTCATTTGCCTGATCCAGCGCGTCAAAGGCGGCTGTGAACCCGTTAAGGGAGACAGTCAAAACCACATTCTGATCCGGCGCAAGGGCAGGAACAATTCTGATCCGCGCTTGCCCGCCCCGTTTGAAGTTATTCACGTAATTCTCATCTACGCCGAACTGCGCCAGACAACCAATTTCAGCGCATTGTCTGAAAGGATATCGGCGTGCGGTCCCACTGTCGATGGTCAGCGTAACTTGTTCGGTCAACAGCGTATCAAGGGGCGCTAGAAAGTTAACGGCGGCACGGGCAGGGCGCTGGTCTTCGGCTAATGGCAGAATGTTCAGCTCGGCCACGGGATTATCTTCGCTGTCCATCAATAGCTGGTGCATTTCGCAACCATCCCGACCATCAGGCAGACGCGTGCACCGAATTTTCCAATCGCTGAATTCTTCGCGAATAAATCGTTGACCGGGGCGAATTTCATTTGTGACATCTTCGCCCATCTCAAGCTGTGGGGCCTCAGTCGGTGCGGCTTCTTCTTGGGCTGGCGGCTCGGCCTCATTCGTGGTGTCTTGGGCAAAAACCGGTGCTGCGAGCCCAACTAAAGTCACGGCGCAAAACGTTTTTAAAATATCGGACATTGGTGATCCTGCTTGTTTTGATCTTTGACATCGTCGTTAACACGTCGATCTTACGGTGTCAGTCCCGTATGCCGTCAAACACAGCATAAAACCGCCGTGATTCATGGAAAAAAGGGTCCCCCCAAAGGAACCCTTTTTCAGACTAAAGTCTCTCCCCGTCGGACTGGCCGACTTCTTATTGAGGGTACGCTATGAAGTTTCATGATCTACGTCAATAACGATCTGTTCACGTTTTTGCATCGGAACAATTTTCTTTAAAACGTTAACGTATTGGGGTTCAAGTTATGATCAATGCATATTTTTTGACGCTGATTGATTACTGAATGTGCATCATGACTGGTGCAAAAAACCGAAGCCCCCTATGGTGACCTTGGGGAATGTGGGTAACGAGAAAGGGCAGACATGGTTAATGATATTTTTATCGGTGGGGGTGGCGAAGGGTATACCGAACCGCAGGCACTGAAACTTAGCTATGCAAACCGTCATGGCCTTATCGCCGGGGCAACGGGAACTGGCAAAACGGTCACGCTTCAGATTTTGGCGGAAAGCTTTTCCAACGCCGGCGTCCCTGTTTTTCTATCTGACGTGAAGGGCGATTTGTCTGGCCTTGCCAAGGCAGGTAGTGCTGATTTCAAGCTGCATGATGCCTTTACCAGTCGCGCGGAAAAAATTAGTTTTACCGATTACAACTATCAGGATTTCCCCGTCACATTTTGGGATCTGTTTGGCCAATCGGGTCATCCGGTCCGCACGACTGTCGCCGAAATGGGTCCGCTTCTGATATCACGTCTGCTTGAGCTATCCGAGGCGCAGGAAGGGGTTTTGAACATCGCGTTCCGTGTGGCTGATGAAGAAGGCATGCCGCTTTTGGATCTAAAAGATTTACAGGCGTTGTTGGTTTGGGTTGGTGAAAACGGCGGCGATCTTGGTTTACGTTATGGTAATGTATCCAAAGCGTCGATCGGGGCCATCCAGCGCCGGCTTCTGGTGCTGGAAAATCAAGGCGGGGCCAAGTTGTTTGGTGAACCTGCATTAGAACTGGCTGACATCATGATGACCAATGATCAGGGCAGGGGGCGGATTAACATTCTGGCCTCGGATCAGTTGATGGGTGCCCCGCGGCTTTATGCGACCTTCCTGTTGTGGCTGCTATCTGAACTGTTCGAAGAATTGCCCGAAGTAGGCGACCCCGATAAGCCCAAACTGGTGTTTTTCTTTGACGAAGCGCATTTGCTGTTCGAAGACGCCCCCAAAGCACTGGTTGATAAAGTCGAACAGGTCGCGCGGCTGATCCGGTCCAAGGGCGTTGGTGTCTATTTCATCACACAAAATCCGGCTGACGTGCCCGAAGATATTTTGGGCCAGCTTGGTAATCGGATCCAGCATGCCTTGCGCGCTTTTACTGCAAAAGACAAAAAGCAATTGCGCGCAGCCTCAGAAACCTATCGCGAAAATCCACGTTTCGACACCGAACAGGCGATCCGCGAGGTTGGCGTTGGCGAAGCTGTGACATCGATGTTGCAAAAAAAAGGCGTGCCCGGCTTAGTCGAACGTACGCTGATCCGCCCGCCATCTTCACAGCTTGGGCCGATTTCCGATCTTGAACGCAAGGGCGTGATTGCGATGTCGCCCATCGCAGGCAAATACGAGGCGCTGATAGATCGTGCCTCAGCCTTTGAGATGTTGAAAAAACGCGCCGAGGTCGCCGCGAAAGAAGCCGAAGCCGCCGAAGCCAAGGAAGAAGAACTGGCTGTGGCCGAACGCGAATATCGCGCCGCGCGCCGCTACTCCGGGACCAAAGTCAGCCGGTCCACATCGCGCCGGACACGTAAAACCGAAAGCTTCGGGGCCGCAATGACGGGCATGGTCATCAAAGAACTCAAAGGCACCACAGGTCGCCGTATCGTTCGCGGTATTCTGGGTGGGTTATTCAAGGGGCGTTGATGAACGACCTGTTTCTACTGGGCACCAAGGGCGGCCCGGCCGTACGTACAGGTGGTTCGATGCCGACATCGTCGTTGTTGCGCATCGCGGATCAGGTCATAGTGATTGACTGCGGCATTGGCGTGACCCGCGCAATTGTCAACGCAGGTGTGACCCTGATGGATGTCGATGCGATTTTTATCACGCATCTGCACAGCGATCATATATTGGAACTTGGGCCGTTGTTGCACACGGCCTGGACCACCGGATTGAAGCGCAAAATCCAGGTCTTCGGCCCGGTTGGGACCAATGATTATCTTGATCATTTCTTGCAATCCATGACGTTTGATAATGATATTCGCGTTCGCGACGAAGGGCGCATTCCCTTGGATACGCTGATCGAAGTGTCAATCTTTACGCAAGGGTCACTGCCAGATATTGGCGGGATAAACGTTGATGCATTGCGCGTTGACCATCCGCCGGTTACGGACTGCTTTGCACTGCGGTTTGAAGCGGATGATATACGCGTCGTCTTCTCGGCTGACACCGCCTATTTTCCGTCCCTTGCTGAATTTGCCCGAAACGCTGATGTTTTGGTTCATGAAGCAATGTTATTGGAGGCTGTTGATGCTTTGGTGGCGCGCACCGGAAATGCGGATCGTCTGAAACAGCACTTGTTGGCAAGTCATACCGCTGCCGCTGATGTTGCCCGCATCGCCCGTGATGCAAATGTCAAACATCTGTGCCTGAACCACCTGATCCCCGCCGATGACCCGCAATATAGCCCCGCAGATTTCATTGCGCAGATCAAGACCGTCTGGAATGGTGAAGTGACAGTCGGATACGATGGATGCAGGATTGATCTGGCGCCTGACTAAGGCCATCCCATCGCTTGAAAATCGATCTGATCAAATGGCACCGGCTCATATAAAATAGCATCAAGGGGCATGCGGTGTTCTGTCAGACATTGAGTGGATTTCCGGCTGATCTGCTGGCCTTGCTCAAATGTCCGCCCATGATTATTTGTCCCAATGCAATTTGCATAACTCATTTCACTACATCGTTTTTCGACAATACGAACAGCGCGAACAATATCGCATTCGGCGGTTTCAATCGCATCTTCGCGCGAGCTTGACAGCTTATCATAGGTTAACTCTGGATTGGAAAGTTGTTTGTGAATTAGATTAATTTGCGCCAGATATTCCAAAGTGGTGTCAAGGTTATGACCCGAATAATACAGTCGGTTTTGCGTGAAAATCTGTTTAGACTTCACATCATGAAAATCCGTTCTGACTGTTGCAAGCTGCCCGCCTAAGATCCACATATCACTGTCAAAGCGGCCATAAACCATAGCGTCATACCACATACGTCTTAACTGCTTCAGTTGACCATCTGTCAAAATAGTTTCGCTAACACTGATACCTGTATAATGATCCAAGTGCCTGAATTCGAGTTCGTGAAGAATGGCAATTTCAAGCCATTCATAATTCAGCGGATCATCTTTTAAGATTTGATCTGCATAGTCCTTAAGGTTCAGGTATGATTGAACAATGACCTGCGGATCCCTGTCGATACGTGCATACCTCATACCATTTCCAGCGTAATATTCGTGGTCATGTATTCCGTAATTTTCATCAAAATGCAGCTTCTGCAATCGCCGCAAATTTTCAAAGCTTCTGTCTGTCGCAAGGCTGAAAACATATCGCCAGTATTCCAGTTCTGGCGCATCCGCATACTTTTCAAGCACTGTCTTTATTTGCGCTATTTCTCTTTTAGAGGCATTTATGGTGAAATAGTAGATACCATATTTCGCAAAGAACAGGCTAACTTTGCAAATTTCGGCGTTATAGCCACTGACTTCCACAGCATAGATATTACACAAACGTTCCTGTTTACGGCGTGACCCACCCCATTCCGGCGCCATCACACTGACCGCTTTTGCGACGGAACGGCTGTTCGGAATTGAGTCCAAAACAACGTCAAGCACTGGCTCGGGGTTGCGACGCTGTTGCCCAATCTGCTGCATCAGAAAAACGGCATCGCTAGCAGGAATGAACGTTGGAAGCTGTTCATAAGCTGTCAAAGTATGCTCGTTGGCTTTGTTCATATTGAATTGAAAGGCGCGCATTGCTTCGGGCGATGTTTCAGATACAATTCTTTCGCCCCGATACAACCAACCCGACTTTACATACATCCAGGCCGCCGCAGAATGCGCATAAGCAGATGTCGGATAAGCGTTCGTCCATTCCTGAATAGCAGCGCGCCTTTGGGGGTGGGTTGTTTGGAAAAGTGTCCCATAGATTTTCCACAAGTCGATGCTGTTGCCTGTTTTCAACGCATTTTCGTGACGTTCACCGATAGATCGTTCAAGGGCCGCAAAATCCTTGGCATCGATCATACGGCGAAATTCATTCAGATCGACCTTGGCATAGGCCGGAAGACAAAAGGCTAAAAATGTACAAAGAAAATACTTCATAAATTGTTTGTTCCTCGACGGTTCCACAGGGGATAAGTTATCTGTCGCTGATTAAACCGAAAGATGAAATTGGCAGCACGTTATGTACAAAAAGCACATAGCAATTGACCCAAATTCCATTAAAGCGGGCGTATCTGAAGTTGTGTCAGTCGGTTTGCATCACGTGCGACGACCTCGAACCGGAAGCCATGAAAGCTGAACACCTGACCAACGGTGGGGATCATCTGTGCCTCATGAATGACAAGGCCAGCCACTGTATTCGCCTCGTCATCGGGCAAGTTCCAGTCGGTTGCACGGTTCAGATCGCGGATCGTCATCGATCCATCAATCACGAAATGACCATCGGATGATTTCAGAACAGGTTGTTCGGCATCCGGGTCAAATTCATCAGTGATTTCACCAACGATTTCTTCCAGAATATCCTCTAGTGTAATCAGACCTTGCAGCGCACCGTATTCATCCACAACCAGCGCAAAGTGTGTGCTACGACGCAAAAACTCACGCATTTGATCATCAAGCGTTGTAGTTTCAGGCACAAAATACGGTGTCATGGCGACATCTGTAACTGCAAATGATTCCAAAGCGTTGTGAGACGCATCCGGACCGCGGATCAACTTGTCAATCGCGCGCAACAGATCTTTTGCATGGATAACGCCGATGATGTTTTCGGGATCATCACGATAAATGGGAAGACGTGTATGATTGCTTTCCAAACATTGCGACAGGATTTTTTCAGGGTTGTCATTGGCATTGATCATCTCAATGCCTGAACGATGCAACATGATTTCTTCGACCGTACGATCACTTAGATCAAGTGCGCCTAAAATTCGATCGCGGTCTTCTTTTTCAACGACACCTTCAGAGTGCCCCAACTGCAAAGCACCTGCAATTTCTTCACGCACAGCCAGAATGTGACTGTCGGGGTCTGTCTTTACCCCAAAAAGCGCCAGGATAGAACCGACCAAAACGCGCACAGCCGATACGACCGGGGCGAAAACCATGATGACAATTGATATCGCCGGGGACACCTTTGATGCCGCTGTTTCAGCGTTAGTGATGGCATAGGTTTTAGGTAAAACCTCTGCAAAAACAAGCACTAGCAGCGTCATGACCAATGTCGCAATGGCCACACCGCTTTCGCCGAAAACCCGGGTAAACAGCGCCGTGGCAAGCGAAGCCGCAAGAATATTCACCAGATTATTACCCAGCAACACTGACCCGATCAGACGTTCGTTGTCTTCGGTTATTTTTAGCGCGCGTTCGGCCCCTCTGGAGCCCTTGTCTGCCTGCGCGCGCAATTTCCCCCGTGAGGCAGCGGTCAGGGCTGTTTCTGATCCAGAAAAGAAGCCCGATAAGATCAACAGAACTAAAATCCCGCCGGTGGTGATCCAGAAAGCCGTATCGAAAACAGTAGGGGTCATGGTGTCACTTTTTCAAACTCTAAGGTCTTATGGGCTGAGCGATGCGATGGATCAAGCTGTTATCGTTTCTTGGACAGCGGATGATGATCCAACACCAGTTCTTTTAAGCGCTCATCCAAAACATGGGTATATATTTCTGTCGTTGCCACATCTGCGTGCCCTAAAAGTGTTTGAATCGACCGTAAATCAGCACCATTTGCCAAAAGATGTGTCGCAAAGGCATGACGCAAAGTATGAGGCGTGACCAGATCAGGCATGACGCCAGCTGCAGCGGCAAGATCCTTGATCAGAACATAAAACCTGATCCTGGTCAGATGACCTGATTTGCCGCTTGATGGAAATAAGAACGGTGAAACATGCAAACCCTTTGCACGTGCCAGATCCTGTTTTTTGTCCCATGTCTTGATCCATTCAGCCAACGCGGTTCGTGCTGATGATGATAGTGGCACCATACGTTCCTTGCCGCCTTTTCCGCGGATCAGGATCAATCTTGGATCACCGCGCACCGCCGATATGGGCAATGATACCAGTTCAGTTACGCGCATACCGGTAGCATAAAGCAATTCAAGCAGGCATGTGTTGCGCAGTTGGTCATGTTTATTGCGTCCAAAGGTCTTGGCTGCCTGCAACAAGCGGTCAACATCCTGTTCGCTAAGGGTTTTAGGTAAACGCTTGTCGCGTCCCGGCCCCTTGATCTGAAGTGCTGGATTGTCTTCGCGCAGACCTTCTTCGAACGTAAAACGGTAAAGTTGTTTGATTGATGATAACCGGCGCGCACGTGTGGTTTTGGCAAGGCCTTGCGCGGTGCAATGGATCAGATACCCTTCGACATGGTCGCGGGTGGCCGTTGCAAAAGTGACTTTATTCTGCGCTAACCACTCAGAAAAATCTTTCAGATCACGTATATAGGCCAGTTGCGTGTTATGCGATGCGTCCAGTTCTGCGGCCTGGGCTTGGACAAAGGCTTCGATCCAGTTCAGGTTTGTCATTATCCGCGCTCAAGCAGCAGCAGTTGCAGAGCGGCTTGCCGCGCCGTGTCTTCAAGACCAACAGATCGCAGCACCTTTAACCCTTGTGTGACCTGTGCCATATCGCCGCCGGCGCCTTTATCAAGCAAGGCAATAGCGCGCAAAATAGCTTCGCCGATACGCTTTTCGCGCAACATCGGAACGAATTTTTCAGGTAGGCTGTTATCTGTAAACGCATCCTTTACCGCAGCAGCAGTTGTGTTATGGGCCGTAGCTGTCTGCAGTTCGCCCCGCGCAAGGGCTTTTAGAAAACGCGTTTCTGCATCGTTGTCTTCCATCTGATTTGCAGCGGCTTCGTAGCTGTCTGACAATAACGCAATACGCAAGACAAGTGATTTTGTTGGTTTGTCAACTTTAAGACCCATCAGTTGGTCGGTGAACAAATTAGCAAAGGCAACTTCCAGATCAGCCTGTTGCATAGCAGCCCAAGCCGTTGAAAGGGTGCTTTGAACCGCCTTGGCGTTTCGATCTGTCAAAGCTTTGTCCAGATTTTGAATTGCGCGTGCGCGGTCCCATATTCCGCCGGATGCTGACGGCCTGCGGTCAGAATAAATGCCTAACAGTTGATTTTCGGGAATTGCACCGACCCGGGCCAGCCGTTCGGCGGCCTCAAGCTGTGCTTTCCAGCCGGTATTTGATCGCAAGTCAGACGCTACAAAGGCCAAAGGCAAACGTGTCGTCGGAAGCGGTTCTCCGATTGCCTCGCGAATGCGGAATTCCAGTGGTGTAATCCGGGATGGTGGCGGTGTAGCGATGATATGATCGGTTTCTTCGTGTTCCAGAAAACGCACCATCAGATCTTCTTCGGCCTGATCTATCTGCCCAAGCGCCACGCCCGTTTCCAATGTCAAAGCCGCGGCTGACCAATCCCCGTTGCGGGCCAAACAGAAAATACGCGTTGAAAAGCTGGGGGTTAGACCGGGTTTATCGCGCAATGCCTCGCACGCGGCATCTTCGGTTCCGCTTAAAAGAGCCAGATCAAACCATCTGCGAAACAGATCCGGTTGTTTTGTATCGGCCCGTTCCAGCAGTGCCTTGGCCGCATCAATCGCGCCCACGTCTAGCAAGGCATCAATCCGTGCCAGCAATAGCTTGGGTTCAAAATCAGCATCCATTGGCGGATTAACTTCGGCCAATAGCAGCATGTTCATCAGATCCTGCAAGGCAGGCAATCGCGGGGCAGGGGTCAGCAAAATCAATTGCGACAGTGTATCGCCATCACTGCTGCCCCATAGTTCAGGGGGCAGACCGGTCACGGATGTGGGTAAAAGGCCAACAGCATCAGGGGTTTGAACATCTAGTGGCATGACACTGACATTTTCGATCCCGGCCCCTGCGGATACAGGGGGTTCGGCGCCGCCAAGAGGTGGTTCAACCGAAATCGCAAGACTGTCCGACAACCAGTCAATCGCAGACAAAGGTGCCTCTGCCAGCGCTGTTGATCCGAATAGTGCCGTAAAAACTGTTAATCTAATCAACATCCAATGTTACCGGTTTTGTCACTTCGACCTGATCAGGGCTGAAATCAGCACCCAGATACGGCCCAAGATAAGCATAGCCTACCAATGCCAGAAAACCCAGCACTGCAAGATATCCAATGTATTTAAAAATACGCCCCATTTTATTTGTCCTTCGCCTTTGCCTGCCCTGCGCGATATCTCTTCGGATATCTATGCATTTGATTTTATATATGGTCTTTTCGGCAAGTTCACGCCATTGAATGAGCAATGCAAGCAGTAAGCGGCCATGCGCCGACATTAAAGTGGGGGCTGTGTGGCCGGAAGATTGAAGAAAACGGTTGTTTTGGTTGGTATGATGGGGGCTGGAAAAACGGCAGTGGGGCGTGCATTGGCGACCCGGCTTGATGTTCCGTTCAAAGACAGTGATGCAGAACTTGTGACCGCCGCAAACATGACAATCGCCGAAATTTTCGACCGCGATGGTGAAGAGTTTTTTCGTCAAAAAGAAACGCAAGTGATCGAACGGCTCATGAACGATGCGCCCTGTGTTTTATCTACGGGTGGTGGCGCATTTTTGAAATCTGAAAATCGCGACATTATTTCAGCCAAGGGTGTTTCCATTTGGTTGAATGCCGATTTGGATTTGTTGTGGCAGCGTGTGCGGCACAAAGATACGCGCCCCTTGCTACGCACAGCGGACCCATATGCAACGTTGTCTGATCTTTATGATCAACGTGTGCCCATTTACGAAAAAGCCGATTTGGCTGTCCCTGCCGACCCGGAATTCGAAATTGATGATATGGCCCAAGCTATTGAAATAGTTTTAGAAAAACGCCCCGATGTGTTGGAGATGTATGATGATTGAGACGGTTCACGTTCCCTTGGGCGATCGCGCCTATGATATTCAGATCGGCCAAGATGTCGTGGCGCGCGCGCCAGAATGGATTACGCCTCTATTGACACAATCCCGCGTCGCTATCGTAACAGACGAAACTGTCGCAGATCAGTATCTGGCAAGGCTGTGCGCCGTCTTTAATGATGCTGGTATCCAAACCGTATCGCTTGCCCTACCCGCAGGCGAGGCGACCAAAAGCTGGCCACAATTTTCACGCACAGTCGAATGGCTGTTGGATCAAAAGGTTGAACGAAACGATATCGTCATCGCTTTTGGGGGCGGTGTGATTGGCGATCTGGTTGGATTTGCGGCCGCTGTTTTGCGCCGTGGTGTGCGTTTTGTGCAAATGCCGACAACGCTTTTGGCGCAAGTCGACAGTTCGGTCGGGGGTAAAACCGGGATCAACGCGCCGCATGGCAAAAACCTGATCGGGGCCTTTCACCAACCGTCTTTGGTATTAGCCGATGTCGGCATTTTAGACACATTGCCAAAGCGCGCCTTTCTGGCGGGCTATGGGGAAGTCGTGAAATACGGGCTTTTAGGGGATGCGGCATTCTTTGAATGGCTGGAAGAAAACGCCCCCGCAATGGCCGAGGGTGACATCAATTTGCGCATCGCGGCGGTCAAACGGTCTTGCCAGATGAAAGCAGATATCGTCGTTCGCGATGAAACCGAATTGAGGGACCGCGCGCTTTTGAATCTGGGGCACACATTTTGCCATGCGCTTGAAGCCGCGACAGGATATTCAGATCGTTTGCTGCACGGCGAAGGGGTTGCTGTGGGGTGCGCGTTGGCTTTTGATCTGTCGGCGCGCATGGGGCTTTGCAGTCAAGAAGACCCAAGTCGCGTCCGGGCCCACTTGCGCGCACTTGGGATGAAGATTGATCTGCGTGATATTGAAGGGGAGTTGCCGTCGACGGATGATCTTATCGATTTGATGTCGCAGGATAAAAAGGTTCTTGATGGACAGCTAAGGTTTGTTCTGGCCCGTGGCATCGGCAAAGCCTTTGTAACGCCAAATGTCGACACTGATCTTGTAAAAGCGGTCTTGAATGACGCGCGTTAGACGGGCTTGTGGTGCGCCAAACAAGCCCGTCGCCGACTGCTTCACATCCTAAAATGGAATTTCGTCATCAATATCGTTATTTGCCGGGGGTTGGTTGCCATAATCACCCTGTGATGACCCACCGCCATAACTTGATCCACGGGACTGATCACTGACCTGTCCACCGCCGCCGCCGTCACGGCCATCCAGCATTGTCAGCTCTGATTTATAAGGCCGCAGCACAACTTCGGTCGAATACTTATCTTGACCGTTTTGATCCTGCCATTTGCGGGTTTCCAACTGGCCTTCGATATAAACCTTGGATCCTTTTTTCAAATATTGCTCAGCGACACGTGCAAGAGGTTCGGAAAAAATAGCAACGCGGTGCCATTCTGTCCGCTCGCGGCGTTCGCCGGTGTTGCGGTCTTTCCAGTTTTCAGATGTCGCGATGCTTAGATTGCAGACTTTCCCACCATTCTGAAAGGTGCGCACTTCGGGATCTTGTCCCAAATTGCCCACCAGGATTACTTTATTTACTGAACCTGCCATCGTAACCTCCTGCCGAATCTCATAATTCTGTGACTGTATCGTAAATATGCTCTTAAGCCGCAATATACGACTGGTCATGCAGGTAAAAATGCATATATTGCAGCCAATCAAAAGACGAGGATTATTATGCGTCAATTGTTTGCTGTTTTTATTTGTATCAATTTGATCAGTGCCGGGGTCGCGATATCCGAGGAATTTACATTATCCTCTAAATCACGTGCGGGTCTTTTCAAATCGCAAACCGATGTTCTGGACCGCCGGGCCACCAAGCAGTATGCCAATTCGGTCAGATTGCAGCCGCCGCGCGTGACGATCCCCACAGGGTTGGGCGCGTCACCCAGATATATTGGCCGGTATCGTGGTCCTTATCTGGATATGGCCCGGGCAGCCGCGCGCAAACATGGCGTGCCCGAAGATCTTTTTCTGCGGCTTGTTCAACAGGAAAGCGCGTGGAAACCCAATGCAAGGTCTCACAAAGGGGCCATTGGATTGGCGCAATTGATGCCCCAAACAGCGCGTGAATTACGCGTCGATCCCAAAGATCCTGCCCAAAATCTTGATGGCGGCGCGCGGTATCTTCGGATGCAATATAACGAATTTAAATCATGGCGCTTGGCGTTGGCTGCCTATAACGCCGGACCCGGGGCTGTTAAAAAGCATGGTGGCGTCCCCCCATTTCGTGAAACCCGCAATTACGTCAAGGTGATTTACGGACAATAAGCTACTGTAAAATAAAAATAATAATTGCCACCCAAAACCCGCACCCGATGATAGCAGTAGGAAATATCCACCAACCACTTCGGAACCGTTTTTGTTTTGGTCGCTTTTTACCCATGACCGACAGGTGGCCAATAGCAGCGCGTTCTGCAAGGGCAAGAATACCCTAATCAGACTGAAATTCGATCACAGGTTCCATTTCATCCAGTTGCTCTTTCGACAGATGGCATTTCATCTGATGATTGTCGGCCAATATTTGCATGGGCGGCATTTCAGTTTCACATAAATCACCCGCGACCTGCGATTTCCAGCGACACCTTGTCTGGAACGGACATCCGGAGGGTGGATTCACGGCGGATGGTACGTCACCCTCAAGCACGATACGCTTTTTCTTGATCCGCGTATCGGCAATTGGAACGGCAGACAAAAGCGCCTCGGTATAGGGATGATAAGGCGGGGCAAAGACCTGTTGTGTGGTACCAAGTTCGACCACATGCCCTAGATACATCACCATAACTCTGTCAGACAGATATCGCACAATGCTTAGATCATGCGAGATGAACAGCAAGGTCGTGCGATGTTCGCGTTGAATATCCATCAACAGATCGGTGACTGCGGCCTGCACCGATACATCAAGCGCAGACACAGGTTCGTCCGCGACAACGATACGCGCGTCGCCTGCAAAGGCGCGGGCAATGCCGACGCGCTGTTTTTGCCCACCGGATAACTGGCGGGGCATGCGGTTGGCAAAAGCACGGGGCAGTTTGACCAGATCCAACAGGTTCAACATACGTTCACGACGTTCGGCAACAGACTTGCCAACACCAAAGATTTCAAGCGCCCGTATCAACTGCCGGCCCACTGTCATGGAGGGATTCAGGGTATCAAAGGGGTTTTGGAAAACCATCTGTACATCTGCGATCGTTTTCGTATCACGATTTTCGATTGCAATGTCATGAATGGGTTTATCATCCAGTAAAATCTGACCTTCGGTCGCCGTTTCAAGTCCCATCAGGACTTTGGCAAAGGTCGATTTCCCGCAACCGGATTCGCCCACAATCGCCAGGGTTTCGCTTTCTCGTGCTTCAAACGTCAGGGTTTCGTTGGCCTTAACAACACGCGCCTGTCCGCCGCCAAACATGCCTTTGCCGCTGATTTCATAGTATTTTTTCAGTTGATCCATTTTCAGGATCACATCGCCAACCTCTGCTTTACCTTTTTCGTCGCCTATCACCGGGGATTCATTCCAGTCAATTTCCTGAAATTTCAAACAACGCGTTGCGTGACGATCATCGCCGGGCACGGTCTGCATAGGGATTTCCTGCGCGTTACAGCGACCTTCCTCGTAATAATCGCAACGCGGTCCGAAATTACATCCGGGTGGGCGTTCGTGGGGCAGGGGAAAGTTGCCCGGAATGGCCACCAAAGGGCGCGCCGTTTTATCAGCGCCGGGCAGGGGGATCGACCGGAACAGCGCCTGCGTATAGGGGTGCTGCATCTTGTCGAATACATCCGCGATGGATCCGGTTTCAACCGCTTCGCCTGAATACATCACGCAAAGTCTGTCACAGGTTTCCAACACCAGCCCCAGATTATGGCTGATAAACAGCATGGATGTGCCGTATTTCTTGCCGAGCCCTTTGACCAGTTCAACGATTCCAGCTTCAACCGTGACATCCAGCGCTGTGGTGGGTTCATCCAAAATCAACAGCGACGGTTTGGACATCAACGCCATCGCAATCACGATGCGCTGCTGTTGCCCGCCAGACAGCTGGTGTGGGAAGCTTTTCATGATGCGTTCAGGGTCAGGCAGGCCCACATCGCTGACCACTTCAAGGGCAAGTTGCCACGCCTCTTTACGCGACTTGCCTTCGTGGATCATTGGTACTTCGATCAGCTGTTTGCCGACTTTCATGGCAGGGTTCAGGCTGGCCATTGGTTCCTGATAGATCATCGCGATTTCAGATCCGCGCAGATCACGCAATTCTTCCTGGCTCATCTCATTCAGATCGCGGCCTTTGAACTTGATCGTTCCATTGACGATTTTACCGTTCACACCCAGATCTTGCATCACACCCAAAGCAACGGTGGATTTACCGCAACCGGATTCGCCGACCAGCCCCATCGCTTCGCCTGGTTGAACTGTGCAGGAAAAGTCCATAACGGCCGGAATTTCACGTAGCCGGGTAAAGAAGGAAATCGACAGATTTTCGATTTCAAGAATGGGGCCTTCGTAATCCCATTTGGTCATCAGTCTCTCCTTACCCTAAAAAGTTGGATGGTACGCGACAAATGCCTGTGAGGGCATGATAAGCGGGTTATATTCATTAGTCTTTCAGGCTTTCTTCACGCAAACCATCCGCCAGCAGGTTCAATCCCAACACAAGTGTCAAAAGCGCAATGGCGGGTACCAGTGCGGGATGTGGGAAAAAGGATATCCGGTCACTGCCCGCCCCAATGGTTGACCCCCAATCGGGACTTTCGGGTGATAGACCCAAGCCAAAGAAGCCAAGTGTACCAAGCAAGATCGTCGTATAGCCGATCCGAAGACAAAAATCGACGATCAGCGGCCCACGTACATTGGGCAAGATTTCCCACAGCATGATATACCACGGTCCTTCGCCACGGGTCTGCGCCGCCGCCACATAGTCACGTGTTTTGATATCTAGCGCCAACCCGCGCACAATTCTGAAAACCGTGGGCGCATTCACAAATACGACTGACACAAAAACAACCAGCAGATTTGCAGGGAATTCGATTACGCCAAACGGGTCCGCGTTCCAGGCAGTTCCAAGATAGATCCATCCGCCAAAAATCACAGTGATACCCAACAGGATATTTCGTTTAACGGGCTGCGTGTAAAAGCGCGAGTTGAACAATATAACCAAAAAGACAATCGGAAATATAAACAAGACACCCGCCATGACGCGCGGCAGGCTGGATTGGATAATCTCGGGCGTGACCAACAGGTAAAACAGCAAAATTACCGGAAAGGCCAGGATCAGGTTGGCTAGAAACGTCAGCAATGTATCTAACCAGCCGCTATAATATCCCGCAGGAAGACCAAGCGTGATACCAACCATAAACGCAAAAAGCGTAGCGCAAGGTGCAATCAGGATTACCGTCCAACTGCCTGCAATCATGCGCGAAAACACATCGCGCCCAAGCAAGTCACCCCCCAAAAGATAGTGCGTATAAACCCCGTCACCCGGATTTGGCAAAGCAACACCAGGTGGATCATTTCGCAATGATGATATCTGGCCCAACGGATCATGGGTCATGATCATGCCAAATGCGCCAAAGACGCCCGAGAACACCCAGAACATCACCAGTGCAAAGCCGATCATGCCGATCCAGCTGTCAAAAAGCTTACCATAAAGGCCCAATTGCCGTTTCAGCACGATCGACACTGTAAATGTGGCGGCCAGGGCAATCCACACGGGCGTGAACTGTGCGGCCATTCGCGTGATGATTTCCAGCCAGCTAAGCGCTTCCATACGTCCAGTCCCTTTACGAAATACGGATGCGTGGGTTCAACACGACATAGCCAATATCTGAGATAAGCTGCGTGACCAGCACGATGAATACGGCAACCACCGACATGGCCAACAGCAGCTCGATATCATTATTCGAAGCCGCAGCGACCAGAGTGAATCCGAAGCCGTTGTAATTAAAGATACTTTCCACAATCACAACGCCGGTCAGAAGCCATGGTATCTGCAACATAATCACCGTAAACGGCGCAATCAGTGCATTTCTAAGGGCATGTTTGATCACGATATTGCGGAAACTGACGCCCTTTAGTCGCGCGGTGCGGATGTATTGTGATGTCATCACCTCGGCCATCGATGCGCGGGTCATACGTGCAATATAACCCATCCCGTAAATCGCCATTGTCATAACCGGCAGGGTAAAGTTCGCAAATGTTGGCCCACTGTCATAAGCTGATCGGGCAGATGCCAAGAACAAGGTCCGATCTATTACCCCCCATTCCCTTAAGATTGGTGAAATTCCAGTAATAGATGATGCAAAGAGTGCGATAAAGATAACGCCAGACACATATTCAGGTGTCGCCGTTGCGGCGATTGAGGCTGTCGATAAGGCCCTGTCTGTGCGTGATCCTTCGCGCATGCCAGCAAAAATGCCGATGATCAGCGCAGATGGGATCATGATGATCATGACCCAGAACATCAAAACGCCAGTGGCGCCCAGCCTTTTGGTCAAAACACTTGCAACATCATCCCGCGATGATCTGGAATATCCCCATTCTCCCTGCAGAACACCGCAATATCTGGGGGCATCTTCGGCAGATTGCGTGCGATTGATACAATACCCCGTCACGCTGCCATCCGATTGGATTTTTGTCCAACCCGGTACGACGCCAAGCCATTGACCATATCTGATTGGCATCGGCTCAAGAAAGCCGCGTTCCCCAAGCCAGGTTGTGACCTGTTCATCAGTGATCCGCGATCCGGCTTCGGTTCGGGCAATCTTTTCCAGATTTGGACGCAGGTTGGTCAGTGCAAAGACGATCATCGTCATGCAAAGCGCAGTCAGTATCATGACGCCGATGCGGCGCAGGACGAACAGTATCATCGCAATCCCTGTGTCTTCTGTATGTCCCAAGGCCCGCGGGTCTGGTCAAAATGGATGTAAAACATATTCAATTCAGCAAACATATCCTAAACGAAGGGCCAGAAGATCATCCTCTGGCCCTTACGGTACAATTTATGCTTTCAAGGCCAGCTTTGTGGGTTCAATGAAATAGCTGGGGTGCATATCGGCCCCCAGAACCTTGTCGGTATAGTGGCGATAGATTGACCGCCAGTAAGGTTGAAGTGTCACACCTTCGTCCAACATGATTTGCTGCAACTCGGCCATAACTTCGCGGCGCGCATCCACATCGGCAATTGCCATGGCTTCGGACAATTTGCTGTCAAACGTCTCATTGCTGAAGCCACTTTCGTTCCATGCCTCGCCAGACCGGTAAGCCAGCGCCAGAACCTGAATACCAAGTGGGCGACCTGACCAGTCCGTCGAACTGAATGGGTATTTCGTCCAGTCATTCCAGAACGTATTGCCGGGCAGTATGGTGCGTTTAACATTGATCCCGGCATCGCGCAGCTGTGCTGCAACTGCGTCGGTCGTGTTCTTGCGCCAGTCATCATCGATCGAGATCAGCTCATGTTCGTAATCGGCCATGCCTGCCTCTTCCATCAGTGCCTTGGCACCGGCAGGATCATATTCGACCTTTGGAATTTCGGCATACTCAGGATGGAGTGGGGCAACGTGATGGTTTTCCGCAATTGTTCCAAGACCGGCTACACCCAGTTCAAGACAGATGCTGTTATCTACGGCCATCTGAAGTGCCCGTCTAACACGCGCGTCACCATATGGGGTTATACCGTCAACTTCGGCATTGTGGTTGGGCCGAATAACGATCGTGTTTGCGGTTGGTACTTCGGACTGGTTCCAGCCAATCGCGTTCATGATATCGACAAAATCAGTCACTGTTTCATACAGCATATCCACTTCACCGGACTCAGCCGCCGCCACCCAGGATGAGGCATCAGTGCCGTAGTCGATGTATTCGATACGATCCAGCGTGGCGCCTTCGCCCCAATATTCGTGATCTTCGTTTTTAACCAACACGCCCTTGATGCCAACTTCGAACTCACCGGGCAGATAGGCACCGGTTCCGATTGGATTATCCATCGGGTTACCGTTGTCATAAGACGGATGCACAACAGCTGCAGGGTAATCGGACAGGCCTGGAATGATTGTGACGTCAGGCTGTGGCAACGTCAGCTTCAGCGTATGGGTGTCGATCACCTCAATCGCGCCTTCGATCATCTTGCCTGTGTCGGGATCAACCAGCGTGTTCATACGCGCGGCCATCGAATTGCCTTCGACCGACTTGTCACACCAGCGTTCAAAATTCACCAACACATCCTGTGCCGTGAAGTCATCGCCATTGTTCCACTTCACGCCTTGGCGCACATTCAGCATATACTCTGTCGCGTCGTCGCTGGCTTCCCAACTTTCCAGCAATGCGGGTTCAAAAGCACCGTCGCGCGTGTAATTGACCAGATATTCCAGCCAGCCGCGGCTGATGTTTGAAATTTGCGGCCAGTCATAGGTGCGCGGATCTTTCAGCGGGCGCACATCCATCTGAATGCGCAGCGTGCCGCCTTGTTGTGCATGACCTGCGGCTTTCGCGGGTGTTGCAAGGCCAAGCATGCCATAAGCCGACGTTGCGGTCAGACCCAAAGCTGTTGCACGCGAAAAGAACTCGCGGCGGCTTAGTTTGCCAGCCTTTGCTTCCTCTGCGTACATTTTAACGGCCGGATGGACCGGCTTACCGGTTAGGGTGGAATGCGTCATCGTGTTCTCCCTGTGAGACAATGATTTTTATTTTTTGTGAAGTCAGGCCATTGGAGGTCGCAAAGTCTTTTTAGCATTGTGTTTCGCGTCACGCCCAAAGGTTCCTTTCATTATCGCTATATTCGGCACAACTTTATGTCGCGCGTCAACGCTTGCTTTTGCTATTTTTGTGTCAAAAGCGACGTTTGCCTATAACAAAAACGACCTGAGCGCTAAACGCAACCGAAAAGATGTATTTATTTTTTAAAGGGATTCTTTGTGTGGTCGATGCTATTTCATGGTTGGAAATAAGAAATCTGAAACCGCGCTGTCAGACATCGCGATCAGATATGCGCCCCGTTGCGATACGCCGAAGGCGTCATGGTCGAATGGCTTTGAAACGCCCGTGTAAAATAGGCAGGTGTTGAAAATCCAAGACTTTTCGCAATCGCATTGACCGGTTCTTTGGTGTCGCGCAAAAGGCGGCGCGCTTCGTACATCACACGATCATTCAGGACTTGCGATGCCGGCTGGCCACTGACCTGATTGCAAACGCGGGTCAGATGCGTCGCCGTCACACCCAGTGCCGTGGCATAGTGCTGAACATTGTGCCCGGTTGGATATTTGTTTTCGATCAATCTGGTATAACGCGCAACCAACCGCGTGGCCGCATCGCTGTATTGCGCCGCGGCTTCTTCGGCGTGCTGACGGTCAAGCCAAACACCCAACAACGCGGCATAGGCAAACGCAGCACGGTCCTGACCGGGACGTTCGCTATCCAACTCACGTTGCAGCTGTTCCAGATTGGCATTGAATTCCTTGTGCGCAGATACATCACGGGTTCGCAGATGCACAGGATCAGTGGGCAATCCCAACCGTTCATCCTGGGGCAGAAAGATCACTGATCCAAATGTGCCGGTCCCCGGTTCAATCGCGAACATTGTTCCTGCTGGAATAAAAATTGCATTATGGGTGCCAAACCCACTGCGCCGACCCGCAACCGTAATACGGCCCTGTCCCCGTGTAATCCACAGCAACGTATGCGACGTTTCGCTGTGGGGCAGACTGGCACGCCACGGTTCACGCTTGACCATTTGGGCCAGCGGCAGGCTTTTGATTTGATCTAGCGTCTCTTTCGATACCACAGCGTCATCTTGTCGTTAAATTTCCAGGCAGCCCTAGTAGTGAAAAAATGTGGCATGCAATTCAAGCGCTTGTTAACCTTTTAAAAGGGGCAGGCGTAAGATTGCCACGTCTTCATTCTGGCCCGAAACCAGGTTCGCTGTCGTTTTGCGTATTGCCGCGACGATATAATCGCTGCCTCACGTGCCTGACCCAAGGTCATTCCCCCTTTCAAATAGGCAATAAGCTCGGGTGCACCAATCGCCTTTGACGATAGCGAATTGGGATTCCAATCCATCAAATTGTGGCGCGCTTCTTCGATCGCGCCCTGTTCAAGCATTGTGTCAAAACGTTTCACTATGCGTGAATTCAGCCAATCCTTGTCGGTCTGAAAGACGATGGGTTGCACTTGATCCAGGGGCATAAGCGGCGGTGGTGTCCGATCCTGCCAGTCGGCCAATCCTGTTTTGGTGGCTTGCAAAACCTCCCATGCCCGCTGAACGCGCACCGGGTTCAATGTATCAATCCGTGCCGCGGTCTTTGTGTCCAGTTCTGCCAGCAAGACATCGCTGCCTTCATCTGCCATCCTATGGTTTGCCAGTGTTCGCACGTCGGACGGTATAGCAGGAATGTCCGCTAACCCTTTTGTTAATGCAGTAAAATACAGCCCAGTACCCCCGACAATAATCGGTCGATCTACCTTTTTTAGAATGTCCCGCAGATCGTTAAGCCAGTGCCCAACCGAATAATCCGCATGGGCCCCAATATGCCCATAAAGATAATGATCGGCAGTCTTTAAATCTGCCTTTGACGGACGCGCCGTTAGCACAGACCAATTCGAAAACACCTGCAAAGCGTCTGCATTGATGATTTGCCCGCCCTGAGTGTCTGCAATTTCAAGCGCTAGGGCGGATTTACCCGATGCGGTTGGGCCAGCGATCAAGACAGCGCGGTCCTGTGCGAGGTTTTTGATGGCAAAAGACATGGCTATCCCGGCTGTCGGAATGGAATTTGTGCAGTCATGAACATCTTTTTGCGCACTTGGCCTTTGGTGATTGAACCCGGGCGGCATTTACGACATTTTGCACCGCAACGCAAAAAGGGATCAGGGATGACGGAAATGGATGGGGCAGATGGGCAGGCCAAGACGACATATAAACGGGTCTTGCTGAAAATATCGGGCGAAGCTTTGATGGGTGATCAGGGCTATGGGCTGCATCCACCGACGGTTCAACGTATCGCGAAAGAAGTGAAATCCGTTCACGATATGGGTGTCGAAATTTGTATGGTCATCGGTGGCGGCAACATTTTTCGCGGCTTGCAAGGCAGCGCGCAAGGGATGGAACGCACGACAGCCGATTACATGGGGATGCTGGCCACAGTCATGAATGCGCTGGCGATGCAATCCGCGCTGGAAGAACTGGACATCCACACCCGTGTCATCAGTGCGATACCGATGGATCAGGTGTGCGAGCCCTATATCCGCCGCCGCGCCGTGCGACACCTGGAAAAGAAACGGGTCTGCATTTTTGCGGCTGGCACCGGAAACCCCTATTTCACCACAGATACCGCCGCCACCCTGCGGGCAAATGAAATGAGCTGCGAGGCAATCTTTATGGGCAAGCAGGTCGACGGTGTTTATGATAAAGATCCAAAGAAACATGATGATGCCGTACGGTATGGACAGATTACCTATGACGAGGTTTTGCAACAGCATCTGGGCGTGATGGATGCCAGCGCCATTGCGTTGGCGCGCGACAACAATCTTCCGATCATCGTCTTTTCACTGGATGAACCGGGTGGCTTCAGGGGCATTCTGGCAGGCGAAGGTACGTATACAAGGGTACATGGGTAATGCGCATTCTATCTGTTTTTTTGATCTGCTTTGCCTTTGTGGCATCGGCCGATGAACAACAGTCTGCACTTCTTGAATTCATGGGCGGGCATGGGTGCACAATTAGTCAGGAAAGCCGCAATGCAGCACGTGCATCCGGTTTCACGCATGAACAAATAAATACCTTGATGCAGGAAAGCCTGTCCAATGGAGCGGCATCGCCGCAGGCTATCTGGATCGTTCTGGGTGAAGAGATTTGTGATATACGATTGCCGGACATAACAACGTCTGTTTTGGTAACAGACCCGGATATCATGGGCGTAACATCAGCAATCGATGAATATGCTAAAATGGGTCAGAATGGCTGCTTTTTGAAAGATGCTAAGACGGTTTTCAATGCCCGTCATGAAGGCGATGCGAATACCGCAGAGACAGAATATACTAAATTCCTTGCATCGCATTTTATGTCAGGTGATTTGCGGTTTTACGGTGAAGAGGTGCTTGAGACACCCATTGGCATTCAGGTGATGACAGGGGATTGCGCCGATGTTCCTCAAAGAGATGTGATTGAGGCAAATCACGCCTATCTTGTCGCTGATTTCGGATCATATGTCCGGGCCTTGGGAAAAGCGAATAGTTGCATAGATCCTGGGGCATCTGGTCTTCAGGTCACGCGGCAAATTTTACCTGATAACAAAAACAGCTGGTTGTTTTTCGAATACGACATAATTGCAATTGCGGCAGGATGGTACACGGGCGGATCAGATGGTCAGCCACGATCACCGCGTCCCCCACTGTGTCATTATTGATAAACAATGCAGTGGGTTGATAGTGGAAACAAAGCGGCAAGTTGCACAGGAACTGCACAGGCGTTCTATACAAATGTCCCAATTTGCAGCTATAGCAGTCACGTAACATACGAAGAGCACAGATATGTCAGAAGATTTTGAACTAGATACAGATGATCTTCAGCGCCGGATGGATGGGGCCATGGCCTCGCTTCGGACTGAATTTGCATCGCTGCGTACAGGGCGTGCATCGGCTAGCATGTTGGAACCGGTGATGGTGGATGCCTACGGTAGCATGACGCCGATCAATCAGGTGGGAACCGTTAACGTGCCTGAGCCGCGGATGGTCACCATCAATGTCTGGGACAAAGGGCTGGTCAGTAAGGTTGAAAAGGCAATTCGCGAAAGTGGTCTTGGGATCAACCCGCAGCTGAACGGCACGATCATCATGTTGCCAATCCCAGAGTTGAACGAAGAACGCAGAAAAGAACTGACCAAAGTTGCCGGAACCTATGCCGAAAATGCGCGGGTCAGCATTCGCAATATTCGCCGTGATGGGATGGATCAGATCAAGAAAGCCAAAGCTGATGGGATGTCCGAGGACGACCAAAAGCTGTGGGAAGATGAAGTTCAGGAATTAACGGATAAAATGATCAGTGCGATAGACGAAGCGCTGGAAACGAAGCAGTCAGAGATAATGCAGGTTTAAGGCGCCAAGCGTCAGAAAGGCCCGGTTTTATGGCCAAAGATATCGCAACACGCGGCCCCAATCATGTCGCGATCATCATGGATGGCAATGGTCGTTGGGCCACGCAACGTGGACGCCCACGCTTGTTTGGTCATCACGCAGGGGCCAAGCGCGTGCGCGAAATCGTCGAGGCTTGCCCGGATTTAGGCGTAAAATACCTGACGATTTTTGCGTTTTCGACTGAAAACTGGAAACGCACCCAAACTGAAGTCGCCGGTTTGATGAGTCTGTTTCGTCGTTATATCCAACGCGAAGCACGCGCATTATTCGAAGAAGGAGTGCGTGTTCGATTTATCGGTGACCGTATGAAGCTGGACGATAAGCTGGTCACATTGATGGATGAATTGGAATTGTTGACAGCTGTCAACTCTAAGGTGCATCTGACAATTGCCCTGAATTATGGGGGTCGGGATGAGGTTGCGCGCGCAACAAAACGCTTGGCCTATGAAGTGGCGGCTGGTCGTCTGGACCCCAAGGACGTGGACGACGAAACCTTGCCACGCTTTCTGGACACTTATGTGTTGCCTGACCCTGATTTGGTGATCCGCACCAGTGGCGAAGCACGTATTTCTAATTTCCTGCTATGGCAATCTGCCTATGCCGAATACGAGTTTATCGATACGCTTTGGCCTGACTTCAAAGCGGATGAATTTGCCGGACTAATTGCAAATTATTCCGAGCGGGACCGCAGATTTGGTGCCATCAAGACATGACTAAGAACCCCAAGTGGGAAGATTTACGGGATCGTGTGATCTATGGTGCAGGTATGGCCGTTTTGGGCATGCTTGGCATTTGGTTGGGCGGCATTTGGTTTCAGATGCTGGCCGTGTTTGTCACGGCTGTGATGATCTGGGAGCTGACTTTGATGGTGCGTCTTGATGCGCCGACCCAAGGCATGTTGCTGGCGGCGTTTACGGCCAGCGTTTTATCAGGATTGCTGGCCACAGAACAAACTGGCCTGATCCTGTCATTGCTTTTTGTGCCCGCCATTGTTGGCGCAGTTATGATGCCACGGGAACGGCTGACATTTTTTCTGTTTGCGCTTGGCATTGTTGTGGCGGGCTGGGGATTGGTTGTCTTTCGCGAAACCTACGGGGTTGTCTGGTTGTTCTGGTTGATCGCTGTTGTGATTGCGACGGATATATTCGGTTATTTCGCGGGCCGCATGATTGGCGGGCCCAAGTTTTGGCCTGCGGTCAGCCCCAAGAAAACCTGGTCGGGAACAATCGCGGGTTGGGTTGCTTCAGCCATTATCGGCTTCATATTCTTGGGGTTCACAAATGCAGGTAATGATTTGCCGTGGATTTCTGTGGCGCTGTCATTTGCTAGTCAAATGGGTGATATCGCGGAAAGTGCTTTGAAACGACGCATGAAGGTCAAGGACAGTTCGACCCTGATCCCAGGACACGGTGGTTTATTTGATCGTTTCGACGGATTACTGGGAGCGGCTTTGGTGATGCTGTTCGTCGCACTGGTCGTTGATATTCCAGAGGTGCGATTCTGACCCGCAAAGTCACCATATTTGGCGCAACAGGATCAGTCGGGCAGAATACGATTGATCTAATCAAGCGCGCACCTAATGAATTTGACGTTGTCGCTTTGTCTGGTGGACGTAACATTCAAGCATTGGCAGAGGATGCCAAAGCCTTGCATGCTGAAATTGCGATTACGGCTTATGATGACGGTCTGGCAGATCTGAAAGATGCGCTTACAGGAACTGGAATAGAAGTCGCCAGTGGTGCGCAGGCGATTGAAGACGCGGCCAGTCGTCCCGCAGATTGGATCATGTCAGCGATTGTGGGGGCGGCCGGTTTGAAACCAGGTTTGCGTGCGCTGCAGCAGGGCACAACATTGGCTTTGGCAAACAAAGAGTCACTGGTGACAGCGGGATCTTTACTGATGGGCACCGCAAAAAAGTACAACGCGACGGTTCTACCTGTCGACAGTGAACATTCTGCGGTGTTTCAGGCCTTGGTTGGCGAAGACATCAAAGCGGTTGAGCGGGTTATCATCACAGCCTCGGGCGGGGCATTTCGTGATTGGCCCCTTGATAAGCTGGCCAATGCGACACTGGCGCAGGCATCCAGTCACCCGAACTGGGATATGGGTCAGCGCATCACAATTGACAGCGCGTCCATGTTTAATAAATCTTTGGAACTTATTGAAACAAAAGAGTTTTTTGACGTTACGCCTGATCAGATCGAAGTTATTATTCATCCTGAAAGCCTGATCCATGCTTTGGTTGGCTTTTGCGATGGGGCGTTGATGGCGCATGTGGGGCCACCTGATATGCGCCACGCGATTGGTTTTGCTTTGAACTGGCCTGAACGCCGCGCCTTGCCTGTTGACCGGTTGAACCTGGTAGATATTGGTGCTTTTACGTTTATTGCTCCGGACGAAGTTCGTTATCCAGCCTTACGCTTGGCGCGTGAAGTGATGGAGGCGGGCGGTTTATCCGGTGCCGCGTTCAATGCCGCCAAAGAACGCGCATTGGATGGTTTTATCGCCGGAGAGATCGGATTTTTGCAAATGGCTGATGTTGTTGACGCGACGTTGAACCGCATGGTCGCGAAAGAAACACTTTTAAGTAATCAGATGTGTCTTGATAACGTGGTGGAAACCGATCATCTGGCACGCATATATGCAACCGAGATTATACACGCACTTTAAGGAGCGTTTACATGGATATTACCAGTTTTGCCGCGGGGTTTGGTGGTGTGACGTATATGATCCTCTTTTTGATCATTGCGCTGTCAATTATCGTAGCCATTCATGAGTACGGACATTACATCGTCGGTCGTTGGTGCGGTATTCATGCCGAAGTGTTTTCCATCGGGTTCGGGCCCGTCATCTATTCACGTCGGGACAAACGTGGCACGCAATGGCAGATCGCCATTTTACCCTTGGGTGGATTTGTAAAGTTTCTTGGCGACGCGGATGCGGCCAGTGGCAAAGATGGTGAACGTGTTGCATCCCTAAGTGCTGCAGAACAACGCCGGACAATGCACGGCGCCCCACTTTGGGCACGGTCTGCCACGGTTGTGGCGGGGCCTGTCTTTAACTTTATTTTTTCTATCGCCATCTTCACCGGTTTGATCCTTTATCAAGGTCAGCCGACCGAAGATTTTGTAATCGAAGATTTTCTGCCCTTACCGGATGTCTATACGCAGGAACTTCAGCCTGGTGATGTTGTCGTGGCGATCAATGGTCAAGAAATCGGCGCAGATCTTGGGGCGGTCTTGGCCAATCTGCCAAGCGCACGCGAAATTGACTATGGTATCATTCGCGACGGTGAAGCCATAACAGTAACAGCGCCACATCTGATGCCGCCTGTTGTGCATGGCCTGACACCGCGTCTTCCGGCAATGGATATTGATATGAAGATCGGCGATGTGATTACGGCTGTAGATGGCGCGCCGGTTTACACATTTGAAGACTTCAGACAGATCGTCGTTAATTCCGAAGGGAAGCCGCTGAAACTTGACGTCTGGCGCGACGGCGAACAGATGGATTTCGTGCTTGTTCCACGCAAAATAGATTATCCGCTTGAGGATGGCACATTTGAGAAGCGTTATTTGATTGGCATGACATCTGGATTGTTCATTGAACGTCAGGCAGAGAATGTCGGGTTTTTCACAGCTGTCTGGTATGGTGTTGAAAATACGTTTGTCATCATGAGCTCAAGCGTGAATGCGCTTTGGAATATCATCACGGGTGCGATCAGCACGTGCAATCTTTCGGGTCCTGTTGGTATCGCTGAAATGTCGTCTGGCATGGCAAGCCAGGGTACAATGAGTTTTATTCAGTTTATCGCGGTTTTGTCGACTGCGATTGGTTTTATTAATTTGTTTCCCATTCCTGTTTTGGATGGCGGCCATCTGGTGTTTCACGCCTATGAGGCCGTTCGGGGTAAGCCCCCCAATGATCAAGCGTTGAAGTACATGATGATTGCCGGATTGACGATCATGCTTTCATTCATGGTTTTTGCGCTGACAAATGACATTTTTTGCCCCTAAAAAGGGGCGGAATTTCGCGCGTCGCGCCTGAATTAGGCACATCATACAGTGTTGCCCGATTATACGCCGACTAGGTTTTGACAAGTCTGCCCCAAGCCGTTAACTGCATTGAAACGGGGCAGCATTGGCGGAGAAGAATCATGGCCGCATGTTGGGGCGCTTTCACACAAAGTGTTTCTTTATTTAAAAAATTGCGTTTCACTGGATTAGCTTTATTAGCATTTCTGGTAACGACTTTGGTCGTGAATGCACAATCATACACTTTCAACACAGTTCAGATCGAAGGCAATCAGCGTGTCGAACAAGGCACAATCCTGACCTATGCCGGGATTGCGCGGGGCGAACGCGTGTCAGCAGGGCGATTGAATGACGCTTATCAGAATATTCTGGAATCTGGATTATTCGAAAGCGTTGAGCTTGAGCCGCGCGGATCGACCCTGATCATCAGGGTAAGGGAATTCCCGACGATCAACCGCATCAGCATCGAAGGCAATCGCCGTATCAAGGACGAAGCCATTTTGGGTTTGTTGCAATCGCGGCCACGTCGAGTCTATAGCCCGACTGTTGCCGAACGGGATGCCGCGTTGATCACGCAAGCCTATGCTCAAGCTGGACGGTTTGCGGCGACTGTAACACCATCCATCATTCGCAGATCTGATAACCGTGTCGATCTGGTTTTTGATATCAGCGAATCCGGTGTGATTGAGATCGAACGCATCAGCTTTACAGGCAATCGCGATTATTCTGATCGCCGGTTGCGCCGCGTTTTGGAAACCAAGCAAGCTGGCATTTTCCGTCAGTTGATCGGTCGCGATACTTTTGTTGAAGACCGTATTGAATTCGACAAGCAGGTGTTGCGTGATTTTTACCTGTCGCGCGGGTATGTTGATTTTCAGACGCTGAATGTCAGCTCAGAATTGACACGTGAACGTGACGCTTTCTTGATTACGTTTAATGTGCGTGAAGGGCAGCAGTTCAAATTTGGTCAGGTTCGTGCCGTTAGTTTGATCGACAATGTGGACGAGGAAGACTTTCAGGACGTGATTAATATCCGCCCTGGCGTGACGTATTCCCCCACGGCCATTGAAACTGTTATCACCCGAATGGAACGTCTGGCACTGCAAAAAGGTCTGAACTTTGTCCGCGTTCAACCCAACGTATCGCGAAACGATCGTCAGCAGACGCTGGATATCAATTTCGAAATCACACGTGGCCCCCGTGTCTTTGTGGAACGTATTGATATTGAGGGGAACACCACAACGCTTGATCGTGTCATTCGCCGTCAGTTTCGTATTGTAGAAGGTGATCCGTTCAATCCGCGTGAAATCAGACAAAGTGCTGAACGTATCCGTGCCCTTGGACTTTTTGCAAATGCCGAAGCAAACGTACGCGAAGGATCCAGCCCAGACACTGTTATTATTGATGTCGATGTCGAAGAACAGAATACCGGGTCTTTGAACTTTGGTGCCAACTTTAATGCAAATGACGGTATTGGTTTGGCTGTCGGGTTCCGTGAACGCAACTTTCTGGGACGCGGGCAATCGCTTTCGTTTGGGTTTAACACATCAGCAGACAATGCAAGTTATAACTTCGGCTTTGCTGAACCTGCGTTTCTGGGGCGGGATCTTCGCTTTGGTATTGATCTAAGGTACGCCACGACTGACGGGCGGTTTTCTGACTATGCCACGACATTGGCGCGGTTCAGCCCATCACTTTCCTTTCCTGTCAGCGAAAATGGGCGGCTATCTGTTCGATATGCGCTGCAACAGGATGAAATTTCTGATGTCGAAGATGATTCCTCGCAATTGGTTATCCAGGATGGCGATGCTGGCGCTTTGATAACCAGTTCAGTTGGTTACAGCTACACCTTTGATAACCGCGTGACGGGCCTGAATCCCAATGCCGGTATCTTGCTGCGGTTCAGTCAGGATATCGCAGGTCTTGGTGGGGATCGTGAATATCTGCGAACGGTCGCGTTTCTGGGCGCGCAGACAGCAGTGCTGAACGAAGAGGTTACGTTGCGGGCCATTTTCGAAGGTGGCGCGATCAATACGTTCGACGGAAATTCAAGAATCACGGATCGCTTTAGCGGGAACGGGAAAATTCGCGGGTTTGAACCAAATGGCTATGGTCCACGCGATTTGAATGCCGAAAATGAAGACGCGGTATATGGCAACATTTTCGCAGCCGCCCGGTTCGAAGCGGATTTTCCACTGCCTTTGCCAGAAGAATATGGCATATCAGGCGGGGCATTCTTTGATATCGGGTCGGTTTGGGATCTGGATGATGATCTTGGCGGAACGATTGATGACGATCTGATCTTGCGATCCTCTGTCGGGCTGTCTTTCTTGTGGACGACGCCATTGGGCCCGCTGCGTTTTAACTTTGCACAACCCTTGTCAATCGAAGACTATGACAATCCGCAATACTTCGACCTGTCCATCTCAACGAGCTTTTAATGCTAAGGTGGATGGCAATCTTGATGCTATGGCTTGCCGCAGGGCAGGCCATGGCGCAACAAGATCAGGTTTTGCCATCCAGTGATGTGCTGGTCATTAACAGACAGCGTCTTTTTGAAGAAAGCGCCTATGGGCGTGCTATCCTGTTCACCTTGAACCAACGGGCTGGTGAAATTAGGGCGGAAAATCAAAGGCTTATACAAGATCTTGAAGCAGAAGAACGTGATCTTGCGTTAAAGCGTTCCACATTGCCACAAGATGAATTTCAAACCCTTGCTGAAGCTTTCGATGAAAAAGTGCAAAAGATCAGGCGTGATCGCGACACGCAAGAACGTCGTTTTGATCTGATTGTGGAACAGACAAGGGTCGACTTTACAAATAAAACGGCTCCAATTCTTGAGAAAATATTGTTGGAAAGCGGCGCTTCGATCATTTTGTATCAGACTGAAGACAGCAATTTCATGGCACTTCCAAAGGTTGATGTAACAGCGATTGCCATTCAACGCATTGATGCTGAATTCAGCGCCAATGGATCTACACCGCAGTAGATACCTTGTGCAGGTTCGACCCAAATGCTAGCCCATCTTAAATGATAATAAAGACGAGGGCCCGATGACCGATCATTTGAAAACAGCCGATATCGATACGATCCAGCGGATTTTACCGCATAGATATCCCTTTTTGCTGGTCGATAAAGTCGTTGATATTGACGGTTCAAAATCGGCAAAGGGTATCAAGAACGTCACATTCAATGAACCCCATTTTCAGGGCCATTTTCCGGGCGCCCCGATTATGCCAGGTGTGACAATTATCGAAGCGATGGCACAAACGGCTGCTGTTATGGTGGGTGTCGATATGGAAATGCTAGACAAGGAGATGCTTGTCTATTTCATGGCAATCGACAAATGCAAATTCCGACGTAAAGTTATGCCGGGGGATGTGTTGGAAATGAACATCGAAACCAAACGTGGCGGATCTAAGATCTGGAAATTCAGCGGGCGCGCGACGGTGGATGGCGAACTGGCTGCCGAAGCAGAATTCACGGCCATGCTAGATCTGCCCGAGGCTGAATAATGGCAATTGACCCCACTGCACAGGTTCACGCAACAGCCCATATCGAAGAGGGTGCCGTTGTTGGAAAGAATTGTATCATTGGCCCATTTGCTCTGGTTGGGTCAGATGTTGTTTTGGCCGATGGGGTTGAACTGAAAAGCCACGCGGTGGTGACTGGTCAAACTGAAATTGGTGCAGAAACCGTTATCTTTTCCTTTGCGGTGATTGGCGAAATTCCGCAGGATCAGAAATTCAAAGGCGAAAAAACGCGCCTTGTCATCGGGGCACGAAATCGAATTCGTGAACATGTCACGATGAATACTGGCACCAAGGGTGGCGGCGGCGTCACACGCGTTGGCGATGATGGTTTGTTCATGGCCGGGTGCCATGTTGCCCATGACGCAAAGGTTGGAAACCGGGTTATTATGGTCAACAACTCTGCTTTGGCAGGGCATTGCATTATCGGAGATGACGTTATCATCGGCGGGCTGTCAGGTATTCACCAATGGGTGCGCATTGGCAACGGCGCGATTATCGGTGCTGTTAGCATGGTCACGAATGACGTGATCCCGCACGGCTTGGTACAGGGGCCCCGGGGAGAGCTGGACGGGCTAAATTTGGTCGGTTTGAAACGCAAAGGTGTTGCGCGTGGCGATATTACTGCCCTTCGGGCGGCCTTTCAAATGCTGGCACAAGGCGAAGGTGCTTTTATCGACCGCGCCCGAAAATTATCAGATGAAACCGAAAGTGATTATGTACGTGAGGTAGTTGATTTCGTTCTGGGCGACTCGGATCGGTCGTTCCTGACCCCGCGCTGATGATTGCGATTGTTGCAGGGCAGGGTGATCTTCCGCGCCACATTATAAAATCGCTGCAAGCGCAAAATCTGCCATTTCAACTATGCCAGATGCATGGATTTCCCGTTTCCCTTGATCACCCGGTTCTTGAATTCAGAATTGAACAGTTGGGCAGTTTTCTGCAAGAGCTTAAGGCACGGGATGTAACCAAAGTGGTATTTGCCGGATCTGTTCACAGACCAAAGATTGATCCAACCGCAATTAATGCGCAGACCATACCTTTGGTGCCACGCATGATGCAGGCAATACAGCAAGGCGATGATGCAGCATTACGTGTTGTATTGGATATCTTTCAGGATGCAGGATTCTCGATCTGTGCCGCTGTTGATATTGCACCTAATTTGATGCCTGATGCTGGTAATTATACCGACGTATTCCCATCTGATATTCATAAAAAAGATACCAGTCGTGCCGTTAAGTTATTAGATACAATCGCACCGCTAGATATTGGGCAGGCTTGTGTTGTGGGCTCTGGCCAGGTCATTGCAGTCGAAGGGATCATGGGCACAGACTGGATGCTGTTGTCACTAAATCCTGATCTGATTGAACAGTCAGCTGCCCGACCAAAAGGGGGGGTGTTCTATAAAGCCCCCAAATTCGACCAGGACCGTCGGATTGACATGCCGACGATTGGTGTATCAACGGTGGATTCTGTTGAAGCCGCTGGCTTGGACGGGATTGTGATCGAAGCACGCGGTGTCCAGGTTCTTGATTTTGACAAGGTTGTGGCACGTGCAAATGAAAAGGGCCTGTTCCTTTGGGTGCGTGAAAGATCCCTATGAAACTGTTTTTAATCGCGGGTGAACCGTCTGGCGATAAACTTGGCGCGGCCCTTATGAAAGGGCTACAGCAGCTTATTCCTGACGTAGAATTTCACGGTATTGGTGGTCCCTTGATGCAGCAACAGGGTTTGATCAGCCTGTTTCCGATGGACGAACTTAGTATCATGGGCATTGCCGAGGTTTTGCCAAAGTATTTCCATCTAAAGCGACGGATCAGGCAAACTGCGGATAAGGTTCTGACACTGAAGCCAGATGCGTTGATCACAATTGACAGCCCTGATTTTTGTCTGCGTGTTGCAAAGATTGTAAAAGCGCAAAGTTATATCAGAACAGTACATTATGTTGCGCCAACCGTTTGGGCCTGGCGCCCAAAGCGGGCACAGAAAATGGCACAAATGATCGATCATGTACTGGCACTATTTCCGTTTGAACCGCCATACATGCAAGCGGCCGGAATGCGGTGCGATTTTGTTGGTCATCCTGTGGTGTCCGAACCACAGGCGAATGATGCGGATGTGCAGGCGTTTCGCCAAAGATATGATATCGCTGATCAGACCCCTGTCGTTCTTGTTCTTCCTGGCTCCCGCAAGGGCGAGGTCAGTCGCCTTGCAGCGATTTTCGGGCAGGCTTTAAAACCTGTTCTGACCAAACATCCAGATGCGCGTATTGTTGTCCCTGTGGCATCGCCCGTATCAGGATTGGTTCAGGATTTGACCAGTGATTGGCCCTGCAAGCCAATCATTCTTGATCCAGCCCAAATGTCTATTGATGCGTATGTTTCCGAAAAACGTACAGCTTTTCGTGCCGCTGATGTGGCGTTGGCTGCTTCTGGAACCGTGTCGCTTGAATTAGCTGCAAGTGCGACGCCAATGGTCATCGCCTATGATATGAACATCATTTCAAGATACCTGATCCGGCGTATGTTGCTGGTTGATACAGTCACTTTGGTTAATCTGGTCTCTGAAACGCGGACAGTGCCTGAATTTCTTGGCGCTGACTGCCAGCCTGAACCGATTGGGCAAGCTTTGATTGGTGTTTTGGCCGATCCGTCAGCGCAACTGGACGCGATGCGCGTAACCTTATCGCGACTGGGACAAGGTCAAAAGGACCCGGGGCTTCGCGCTGCTGAAGCCATCATTGACGATATCAGTAGAATATCCGCCACTGATCAAAGATGATGACGCAATTGTCGCGCAAAACCCGCAAGGGTTTGATAAGCGGTTAATATCCACGCCAGATCCAACCACCGCCCAGGATACGGCTGCCAGACGTTTCATAAAACACGCAAGCTTGACCCGGTGACACACCTTCTTCGGGGGTCAACAGTTCGATTTCTGCTTCTGTGTCTGAAATTGGTCGGATGATCGCATCGCGCGGAGGACGTGTTGATCGTACTTTGATCGCGACGTGACGTTCGGACTGATCGCTAAACTTTCCATCGCCCAACCAATTGATTTCACGCACAGGAATGGTGCGCGTGGCCAGCATCTCTTTGGGGCCAACAATTACGTGACGTTTATCGACATCAAGCCTGACCACATAAAGCGGGTCGCCCAGGCCACCAATCCCAAGACCGCGACGTTGACCAATCGTATAATGGATCACACCTTTGTGCTGGCCTAGAATATTCCCATCGACATCAACAATATCTCCGGGATCCGCAGCCCCAGGGCGCAGTTTTTCAATCACGCTGGCGTAATTCCCGTTTGGCACAAAGCAGATGTCCTGACTGTCCGGTTTGTCCGCCACGCTTAGCCCATATCGGCTGGCCAAAGCACGCGTTGCCTCTTTTGACGGCAAATGCCCAAGCGGAAAACGTAGGTAATCCAATTGTTCCGGGGTCGTCGAGAACAAAAAATAGCTTTGATCCCGCGCGGCATCTTCGGCGCTATGTAACTCGGGCCCTTTTTGCCCCATTTTGCGCTGAATGTAATGGCCTGTGGCCATGCAATCGGCGTCCAGATCCTTGGCCGTTTCCAGCAGGTCCTTGAATTTCACCCTCTCATTACAGCGTATGCAAGGAACAGGCGTCGCGCCCGCCAGATAGCTGTCGGCGAATTCGTCGATGACGGCTTCCCTAAAGGTGTTTTCATAATCCAGCACGTAATGGGGAAAGCCCATTTCTTCAGCCACGCGCCGGGCGTCGTGAATATCACGGCCCGCACAACACGCGCCTTTCTTGGCCAAGGCAGCACCGTGGTCATAAAGCTGAAGGGTAACGCCTACGACATCGTATCCTTCTTCAGCCAATTGTGCTGCCACAACAGAACTGTCGACACCACCGGACATGGCAACCACCACACGTGTTTCAGCCGGAGTTTTCGCAAACCCCAGTGAATTCACTACTTTGTCATTGTCCAGCGCCATAAAATTCTCCTGAATTTTAAACGAAATATAGGAAAATGCGAAAGACTAACAAGGGGGTGTTTCACCACACGTTAATCCCGTCACGTCATGGTGACCACAATATGACTAAAGGGGTGAGTACTATGTATCTAAAGAAAATTGAAGGACCAAGATCTGTAACCTTGTCGGATGGATCGATTATGACACGTGCCGATTTGCCGCCCATTGGAACAAGCCGATGGGTTGCATCGCGTAAGGCTTGTGTGGTGCGGGCTGTGGCCCACGGGCTATTGGGCAAAAAAGAGGCGTTGAGCACCTATGACATCTCGGAAGAGGAGTTTGATGCCTGGTGTAATGCAATCGCGGACCATGGGATAGGTGCCCTTAAGACAACTGCGATACAAAAATATCGACAACCTTAAGTTGCTTAGTTAATATTTTCGCAACGGTAACTTGTCGTTAACCATTGCTTGCGAGTGTAGCAGGGAATGAAGCGATACCAGCGGAGATTAAAGAGTATGCGAGTGTTATTGGTTGAAGACGATCCCACCACATCCAAAAGCATCGAACTGATGCTAACCCACGCAAATCTAAATGTTTATGCGACAGATTTGGGTGAAGAAGGTATCGATCTGGCAAAATTATATGATTATGATTTGATTTTGCTGGATTTGAACCTTCCGGATATGAACGGTCATGAGGTGCTGCGCCAGCTGCGCCTTGCCAGGATTGAAACCCCCATTCTGATTCTATCAGGCGCGGATGATACTGAAAATAAGATCAAAGGATTTGGCTTCGGTGCAGATGATTATCTGACAAAGCCGTTCCACCGCGAAGAACTGGTTGCCCGTATTCATGCGATTATTCGACGTTCCAAGGGACATTCGCAGTCGGTTATTAAAACCGGTAAGATCGCGGTTAACCTTGATGCAAAAACGGTCGATGTCGAAGGGGCTTCTGTTCATCTGACCGGAAAAGAATATCAAATGCTTGAGCTTTTAAGCCTGCGCAAAGGGACGACGTTAACGAAAGAGATGTTCTTGAACCATCTTTATGGCGGCATGGATGAACCGGAACTCAAGATCATTGATGTATTCATCTGTAAGTTGCGCAAGAAACTGGCCGCTGCAACAGATGGTGACAATTACATAGAAACAGTTTGGGGCCGTGGCTATGTACTGCGCGACCCTCAACGTGATCAAATTCCTGCCGAACGCATAGCGGTCGGCGCATAATTTTATCAGCTCTTTGTAAAAAGGGCTGATTTTCTTACACGGCATATCTTCATATATTGCTTCTGGTCTGGACCTCTTTCGCACTGCCTCATATCACTAAGGCATTACGAAAGAGGCAGATCAATGACTTCCAAAGATACCGCAGACATCGACGTTGATCTTCTTGATCACAATCAGGCCCAAGTTGAACTGGCGCGGTTGGCGGATCTTCTTTCAAAAGCAAATCGCGATTATCATACAGCTGATGCACCGGATATTTCCGATGCAGATTATGATGCATTAAAACGCCGCAATATACAGATTGAAACGCGCTTTCCTGATTTGAAACGCAATGACAGCCCGTCAGAAAAAGTCGGGGCGCCGATTGCCGATGGCTTTTCAAAGGTTATTCATGAAATTCGAATGCTGTCTTTGGGCAATGCATTTAACGATAAAGATGTTACTGATTTCGACATAAGCATCAGAAAATACCTTGGGCTGACCGATGCGCCAGCTTTAACTTACACCGCTGAACCAAAGATTGATGGATTATCCCTGTCGTTGCGTTATGAAAACGGCCACCTTGTTCAAGCGGCCACGCGGGGCGATGGTGAGGTTGGTGAAAACGTCACAGAAAATGCGCGTACCATCAGTGATATACCACAAATGCTTTCAGATGCCCCCGATATTCTGGAAGTGCGCGGCGAAGTTTACATGTCTCATGAGGATTTCTCTGCTTTAAACAATCGCCAGACATCAGCAGGTCTGAAAACATTTGCCAATCCGCGAAACGCTGCTGCGGGGTCTTTGCGCCAATTGGATGCAAGTGTCACACAAAACAGGCCGCTACGGTTTTTTGCCTATGCATGGGGTGCTTTGTCGGACCCGCTGGCAGAAACGCAAATGGGGGCGATTGAACGCCTGGCGCAGTTGGGGTTTTCAGTCAATCCACTGACAGTCCTTTGTGTGGGGCCAACAGAAATGATCCGCCACTATGTACAGATCGAAGAGCAGCGCGCAACGCTTGGCTATGATATTGACGGTGTTGTGTACAAGCTTGACGATCTTGCATTGCAGCGCCGCCTTGGCTTTCGGTCCACAACGCCGCGTTGGGCGATTGCTCATAAATTCCCTGCAGAGCTGGCTTGGACGCGCCTTGAAAATATTGATATCCAAGTGGGACGTACTGGTGCCTTATCCCCTGTGGCACGCTTGACTCCTGTCACCGTCGGTGGCGTTGTTGTGTCAAACGCGACTTTGCATAACGAAGATTATATCGCAGGTCAGGATTCAGGCGGGCAACCCATTCGGGGTGGGCGCGATATTCGGGTCGGCGATTGGGTTCAGATTTATCGCGCCGGTGACGTCATTCCCAAGATCAAAGATGTTGATCTGACAAAACGTCCAGATGACACACACCCCTTTGATTTTCCAACCCAATGCCCGGAATGCGGATCGGATGCAGTTCGTGAAACGGGTGATGCTGTTCGGCGTTGTACCGGGGGGCTTATCTGTCCTGCGCAAGCCGTTGAAAAGTTAAAACATTTTGTCAGCCGCGCAGCGTTCGATATTGAAGGCATGGGTGCGAAACAGGTTGAACAGTTTCATAACGATGGCTGGGTCAGAGAACCGTCGGATATCTTCACCTTGCGTGATCGGTATGGATCCGGTTTGCAGCAGCTGCAAAATCGCGAAGGCTGGGGTGAGAAATCTGCGCAAAACCTGTTTCAAGCCATTGATGAAAAACGTAAAATCTCACTTGGCCGGGTTATTTTTGCGTTAGGTATCCGCCATGTTGGTGACAGCTCTGCCAGTCTGCTGGCCAATAACTATGGCACCTGGCAGGCTTTTGAAACGGCAATGACATCTGCAACAATTGGCAAAGGCGATGAATGGGATACACTGATCGCAATTGACGGGGTGGGCAGCGTCATGGCGGCCTCGGTCGTTACGGCATTTCATCAAGAAGCCGAGCGTGCATCAATTGACCGACTGATTGCCCATCTTGATATTCAACCTGCAATCAAACGCGTGAACACAGACAGTCCGGTAGCAGGCAAAACTATCGTTTTTACCGGGGCATTGGAAAAAATGACACGGGCCGAAGCCAAAGCACGCGCTGAAGCTTTTGGTGCAAAGGTATCAGGGTCTGTATCGGCAAAAACCGATTTGGTCATCGCGGGGCCGGGTGCGGGATCCAAGGGTAAAAAGGCCGTCGAGTTAGGCATTGAAACCATTGACGAAGATGGTTGGCTTGCTTTGATCGGCGACGCATGACCGGGCGTCCGGAAATTCTGTTTCCCCTGTTTTCCGCGCTGGATACGCTTGACGGGATAGGGCCCAAGACTGCCAAAAATCTGGAAAACGCCCATATTTTAACGCCCCGTGATTTAGCGTTTACATTGCCGCATTCTGGCATTGATCGAACCCGTCGTGCATCGGTCATGGATGTCGTACCACCAACGACAGTAACGGTTGAGGTAACAGTTGGCACGCACATTCCGGCCAAACGCAAGGGCGGCCCGCATCGCGTGAATGTTCAGGATGCCAAAACCTCGTTCCAGCTGGTGTTCTTCCATGCACGTGAACCCTATCTGCAATCAATCCTGCCAACAGGACAGCGCCGCTTGGTTTCCGGCAAGGTTGAGCTGTTCGATGGTCTGGCCCAGATTGTCCACCCGGATCATATTCTGCGATTGGACGAAGCAGGCGATATGCCTGATTTCGAACCGGTCTATCCGCTGACAGCTGGGGTGACGCAGAAAACCATGGGCAAAGCAACAGCGTCGGCATTAGAGCGCGTGCCGGATTTAGCAGAATGGATTGATCCCGCGCTGTGCAAACGGGAAGGATGGCCAGCGTTTAAAACCGCAATTCAACTGGCTCATATGCCTGAAAAAACAACAGATATTTCGCCATCAGCGCCAGCGCGACAACGTTTGGCTTATGACGAGTTATTCGCACACCAACTGACATTGGCATTGGCGCGGTCTGCTGTCCGCAAGGCCAAGGGCATGCCTGTCATCGGCACGGGTAGATTGCAGCAAAAGGTTCTGGACAGTTTGCCCTATGCCCCCACTGGCGCGCAGACGCGTGCAATCGCTGAGATCAAAGATGATATGGCACAGCCCGTTCGAATGAACAGGCTTTTGCAAGGGGATGTTGGTGCGGGCAAAACTCTGGTCGCGTTCATGGCCTTGCTGATCGCGGTCGAAGCGGGCGGGCAGGGCGTCATGATGGCCCCTACGGAAATTCTGGCACGACAACATCAGGAGGGGCTGGTAAATTTGGCCAATGCCGCAGGGGTGCGACTTGAAATTTTGACGGGTCGTGACAAGGGCAAAGATCGCCTTGCTAAATTGCAGGACTTAGCGAATGGCAATATCCAAATTTTGATCGGTACTCATGCAGTCTTTCAAAAAGACATTTTTTTTAAAGACTTGCGCCTGGCTATTATTGACGAACAGCACCGCTTTGGTGTGCGGCAAAGGTTGGAATTGGGTGCCAAAGGGGCAGCAACTGATGTTCTGGTGATGACGGCGACGCCGATACCGCGTACGCTGTCATTGGCGCAATACGGGGATATGGATATTTCAATCCTCGATGAAAAACCGCCCGGCAGAAAGCCTATCAAGACAGCGATGATCTCGGATGGACGGATGGATCAGGTGATATCCCATCTACGCGATGCAATTGCCGAAGGGCGGCAGGCTTATTGGGTTTGTCCGTTGGTTGAGGAAAGCGAAATTCTGGACATGACCGCGGCAGAGGAACGTTTCAAACGCTTGCGTGCCGTCTTGGGCGATGATGTCGTTGGGTTGGTTCATGGGCAATTGCCGTCTGCTGAAAAAGATGCAGCCATGGCCCGGTTTGTGGCCGGTGAGACTAAGATTTTGGTCGCCACGACGGTTATTGAAGTCGGGGTCAATGTTCCAAACGCGACGATTATGGTCATTGAACGCGCCGAGACGTTTGGTCTGGCACAGTTGCATCAGCTGCGCGGCCGTGTCGGTCGTGGATCTGCCGCATCAACGTGCTTGCTGATCTATCAAGTGCCTTTGTCCGAAACGGGTCGCCGTCGGTTGCAAACGCTGCGTGACACCGAAGATGGCTTTAAGATTGCGGAAGAGGATCTGGCCATGCGTGGGGCAGGTGACGTAATTGGTGCAGCACAATCCGGGTTGCCGCGATTTCGTATTGCAGACCTGGAACGCAACACTGGCCTTATGGCATTGGCGCAAACCGATGCACGTAAATTGCTTCTGGATGATCCGACCCTGGAAACCAACCGGGGGCGTGCTGCACGTGTTCTGCTTTGGTTAATGGAACAGGATAAAGCAATTCGTTTGATTTCAGTAGGTTAGAAAGTTTTGTGCTAATTTGTTCACAAATGTTCCTAAAAAGTTCTTTACATCGATTAAGAAAAATGAGAACAAAAGGTTAACACAGACATCAGATCAAAGGAGATAACCCATGTTGAACGATGTAAAAGACGCTTTCGTCCGGTCATCCGATACGCTTCTGCTAGATGCAGTTGGGGCAGGTGCTTTGATTGTGATGCTGTTCGTTGGATTACTGGTGCCCGGTCTTTTATGACCGTTTCTTCCTGCCTGCGGTCTGTATCGCAAGTCCCGCATCTTGTCCCCAACTTTGATGTGTTTGACTGAATACTGCCTTGTTTCAAGTCCCTAGGGTGATCTGTCCTTCACCCGACTGAATTTGCGATACGATAGATACGCCACCTTTCGCCGCCATCCCAGCTTGGATGTGCGGCGATTTTTTTCTGTATGTTGGAATTCTCTAATCAAGCAGGTCGTTAAGCATCGCATGGCTCCTTCAGGCGATCCAGTCCATGCCACTCACACATGCAAACATACAGCGTTTCTAGATCAGTATCGGTCAATCGCAGTTTTTCAAACGGTAGGATGATCGCACTCTCAGGCTCGCATCTGCGCCGCAAAAGGGGAAAGAGGGGTAGATTCCGGCTGAGTGCAGGATACGTTGATGAGATTAATGGTTTCACCATGTCGCGCGGCGGGAAAGAACTGGCCATCGCTAGACGCGGTGACGCCGCCACCCCAATGTATCGTCATTGGCAAGTGTGATTTTGCTGTGATCACAGTTGCGAGCGCCCGATTTATGACACCGCTTTCAATGTGGCAGCGAGACATACGTGATGGCTGAAAGAAGTCACGTGTGTTGGTCGCTTCGGCCATATTGTTTAAACCAAGGTTGCCGAAGCCAAACGAACCCTACTGATGATACCACCGACCATTTCTTTCAAAAGACCATCCAGCCGGTCTCTTTCTTTATTGCTGAGCTGACCTGCGATCCGGCTTTATATGCGGCGCTCTGCCGCGACAAGAGCGTCTGCACACAGCCGCTCCACAAACGAGACACCCGGCAGGATCGTCTGGGTGCGGTGACATTGTTCGACAAATTTCTGCGCCGACTCCTTGTTTGAATGACCAGTCTCTGCCTCGTTTTCAAGCCAGACCTTAAGATCACGCGCGCCCCGCCCCGAGAACATCCGGTAGCCATAGATCGACCGAAGCTCGATAAGATGCGCACGCCTCGTTTCTGTCCGATGGGCATAATCGATCAGATCGTCGGGATTCAGTCCAAGCTGAGCAACCAAAAACCTTGTGAGTGACTCGGGGCATCTTTTCCCCCTGTGACAACAATCGCCCAAGGCAGATGGTTCACAGTCGTTGGATATCCAGCGCGATGCACTGATCGCCGCAGGCGTTGCTGAGGATCAGATATAGTCGGACCTCGCATCTAGTTTGATGAGTTTTTCAACTTTATGACGAACTGGATGGAACCAATCCAAGATGAATACGACCAAGCAAGGCCGTACGATTGAAATCCTACACTGGGGCGTGGGCTTGGCGGCGTGTGCAGCTCTACTTTTTGTCTTGGTTGCTGCTCTAATTTTCTATGTGGATGACGATAGCGAAACCTCAGTGCTGTTTGCGTTGGCTTTTCTCGTGCCGCTGATTATTTGCTCAGGCTTATACCTAGCCGCAGTTATGCCATTTCTGGGGCCAAAAAGGGGTTACAGGCGCGGCTTTTAACTATTAAGTGCGAAGGCGAAAAAAGATAACCAGAAATGTCGGGTCTCTTTATTGTGGAAAGCTCCAAGCGTTTCGATTGGGTTCGGAAGCTGGTATTTGTTCCTTCGCCTTCTTTGTGGTGTCGGCACTCATGCACTGACTGCGCAGGGCAGATAACGCGGCCGGAATTCAGTCTTCGATTTCAATGCGGTCGTGCTCTATCCCGTCGACGTCGTAGGCGCGGTAGATCATACGGTCGTCGTCGCGCATGACGTCGATGATCTGGAACATCTGCCGCTCTTTCACGGACAGCTCGATATAGTCGTGGCTGTCGATCTCGTAGAACTTCTCTCCCGCGCTGGAGACGACATAGTAGATGCCGCCGTCATCGACCGTCGAGACCTCGCCGCCCAGCATCGGATGAGTGCGCATATAACCGTGGTCGTGGCCCTGGAAGACCATCGAGATGACGTCGTTCTGTTCCCAGGTGGGCATCCAGTTTTCGGTGATGTGGCCATAATAGCGGCCCGGGCGCGACGTGTAGGCGGCATGGTGGGTGAACACAAAGGAGAAATCGTCGGCAGCGTCTTCAAGGGCCGTTGGCAGCCAGTCGCGCTGTTCGCCGTTCCAAGCATTGCTGTCAAGCATGATGAAAGTGTTGCCACCGAATTCGAAGTGGTAGGCGAGCTCTGCGGGGATCCTTTCGGGCCCGTTTTCGGGCAGGCGGAATGTGGCGCGGTAATAGGCAGGATCGTCATCGGGCAGGTATTCGTGATTGCCCGCGATCGGTGCAAGGGGGATCGACCGGCCCGCATCGCCGAGGGCGGCGAAAAAATCGTCCCATTGATCGGCATCGTTGCCGCGGCTCACTAGGTCTCCACCGAAGATTAGAAGGTCGATATCGGGACGCATCCGCATGAGTGTGTCCATGACGCTTTCGAACCGGTCGAAGCCTTCCTGGACGTCGCCGATATAGGCAAACGACATGGGGTGTTCGCCGCTGCGCGCTGTCTCGAACGTCGCAGCGGAGGACCAGCCGGTTTGGTCAGAGCCGACGGCGTAGGTATATTCAGTGCCGCGTTCCAGATCATCGAGGAGTACGCTGTGGCGGTGGACTGCTGTCTGGTTGACAACACGCCGGCTTTCCACGACGGCGGTGTTGGCGGGGAAAATCTGCGGGTCGGGCCGGCTCGGGGCGTTATAGTCCTCTGCCAGCCAGAGGGCGACGGATTGGTCCGTGACGGAAGTACTGGTGCGCCAGTTGACGGCCATCTGTTCGCGCGGGTTTTCAGCGATCGTCAGGAAAATTTGATCGGGGCGGTTGGTCGCCGGGTGGTCTGTTTCATGGAACGCGCCGTAGATCGCAGCGGCGGAGCGCCGGTCGGATGGGGTGCGAATAAGCGTCATGCCTTCGAGTTCCGGCGAGACAGCATCCAGCGTGACGGAGCGGTCGACATAGGTCAGCGCCCCCAGTTCCAGTGTGCCGGTGTTGAGGGTGTCGGGGACGAGGTTAGTGATCTGAGCCGGTGCGATCTGGCCCTGAGGGGTAACGCCGATGAAGTAGTGTTCGCGGACCACGCGGAGGGCGTGGATGCCGAGCCCGACCTCTCCAGCCGGGTAGTCGCGGCGCCAAACGTCAAAGTTGCGCTGGTAGGCCTCGGCCGAGAAATTGGTGCGGTCGAAGCCTTGGTCTTGTAGCCAGAAGGGTTCGTTCACTTCATCGAGGCGGGTGTCGCGAAAAATGTAAACGGTGACAGGTTCCTGCGCCGTGAAGATGATATAGCCGGTGGCAAAGAGGGCGCGCTCGTCCTCGGTGAGGAGGGCTTCGAAATCGCCTGACTCGGCATCGATGATCTGCTCTGGCGCGAGGGTTTGCAGGAAGCGGTTCTTAATCGCGTCTGTTGTGTCAGCGATCGGGTCCGCGCTCGCCATAACTGCGGCAGTCCAAGCCGCAAAACTGATCGCTAAGAAGAAGGATTGGCGAACAGATTTCATTGAAAAGCTCCAGAGTTTGACGTGATCATAGCTAGGATTATTTTACGACAGATTTATGACATGGACATTAGGGCACGACGCGATCTAATCGATGATTTGCAGACGCCCATCCGACGACTGCGAGCCAACATGGCCGGCGCAAATTTTTGGAGCAGCTAAACCTCGGTAATTGGCGGTGCCTGATTGGAGCAGCTAAACCTCGGTAATTGGCGGTGCCTGATTATGGATATCGTTCCAACCAACTGCGCCCATGTGGACTCGACCAAAATGTCTCGCCCCGTCAAACGGCATTCCTTTTGGGTTTCAGAACGCTCATACGGCAGGTTCAGACTTGTACGAAATCCCATGCTGCCTGTGCAGCACAAACTGTTATAGCTGCCATTCATGCACCGCGCAGCATCGGTGAATCTGGGCTCTTCCGGCACCTGCACCGCGATCTTTACGAACGACCGGTTCAAGAAACACTACCGTTCGTTGCATGAAGCATGAACTGTTAAGACGCCGACAAAGAGTGCATTCGCTGCGACTGCGCCAATGGCCGCTTTTCGAAGCCAGATGATGAGCGTCGATCTGTTCAGAACAAGCTACTTACCGACTTTCCGGAAGATTGTGATCCAGGTTAGTCGGCGGAAGCTGGTTCTAATCATCTGGACGTGAGAAAGCAGAACTCATCGCTTTGACAAGACTTTCGGCAGTGAAAGGTTTTTTAGCGATGATCGCAGGTGGATAGCTGGCCGTTATACTTTCGGTGTCACCATAGCCAGTCGCGAGCACAAAAGGGATGTTGCGGTCCGCCAAAACCTGCGCGACAGGAAGGGACGTCTGGTCACCCAAATTTACATCAAGAAGCGCGAAGGTGATTGTGTTAGCCTTAAGAACAGCCAGCGCATCGGCGACAGAGCTGGACATGTGAACATTGTCCGCTCCGTTGTCTTTGAGAATATCGGAGGCATCCAGCGCGATCACCATATTGTCCTCAACCACCAGGACGTCGCCGCTCAGGTTTAATGATCGGCTTTCTTTGTTGTCCACGATACTCAGGCTGTCGTCTGCAACAATCTCTTGGATATCAGAAATGGCAGTAGATGGGATCATGATGTCTGCTTCAAATCCGGTCATAAGATAACGCGTTTTGACCGTACCCTTGAGTTCGTAAGGTATCGTTTTTTCAATGATTGTCGTTCCAAATCCCTGACGGGATGGCGCCTTTACCGGTGGGCCACCAATTTCGCGCCATTCGATCTGCAACGCCCCGTCATCCTGAATACGAAGATCAATTGAAATTCTTCCAGAACGGTCCGTCAGCGCGCCGTATTTAGCGGCGTTTGTCACCATTTCGTGGATCACTAATGCCATCGTTGAGAACGCATCAGGCCTGAGCATGGGCGCATCGCCTGTGATCGACACGCGATCCTTCGCATCCGTCAGAAAGGCGTTCACTTCGACCTCAATCAGCTGTCTTAATGAACTGGGTGACCACTCCTGCCGTGTGAGTTGATCATGCGCGCGCGCCAACGCCTGCACGCGTCCGTCCAGCACTTTGGTGTAAGTTGCGACGTCTTGCGCGCCAGCCCGGCTTTGAGAGACCAAGCCTTGGATCAGATTGAGAATATTGCGGACACGGTGGTTAAGCTCGGCGATCAAAAGTTCTTGCTTGTCAGCGGCTTTCTGGCGGGTTTCATTCGCGTTATCAGTCAGTTTCAGCACGATCTCGATCAGTGACACCCGCAACGACTCGCCTATTTGAACCTCACTGTCGGTCCAACGGGTCGACGTGTTCCTGACCATTTCCGACCACGCATCGAAACTTTTGCGAGGTGTCAGGCGTGTCCCGTTTGGGCCGACTTCGACCGGTTTGTTCGGGTCACCCGCCCATTTAACCGATTTGGCGACCTCGCGCCGGAAAAACACGATATAGTCCCGTGGCGTACGAGAAATCGGAACAGCAAGGACACCCGCAATATCAGCAGAGAAATCCGCAGCCTCCGGGTACAGCGCCGCAAGCCTGTGCGTCGCAAAGACCTGACCTGTCGGAGCAGTGTTCAGGAATCGTGCGAGTTTCTTGAATTCCACCTCGTCAGGTGCGTCCCCAATAGATGCATAGCGCCCATCTGAGTAAACCGCGACACCATCGTTTGCGATGAGGCCACGCAATTCGTCCGCGATCATCTCAAACCCATTGATAAGATTTGTCCCACCGGAGAGTTGGATCATCAGATTGTCATGCATCTGCCGCGTTTCGCTGCTCTGAACGCGCGATGCTATGTCGATTTTCTGAACCAGCTCATACGAGAAGAACTGCGCGAACAGCTCGATTGCAGTGCGCCGCTCAAAATCGACGTGGTGAGGCGCTTCGTGGTGGCAGGCGAACAAACCCCAAAGCTTTCCATCTTTGATGATCGAGACTGACATAGAGGCTGCCACGCCCATATTCCGTAGATATTCCAGATGGATGGGCGACACGGCGCGCATTACAGACAACGACAGGTCCATTGGGATGCCCTGCACATTCGTGGGCGGGGTAATCGGCGATACCGCCCCGTCGACATCAGCAATAAGCCGCAGCGTGCTGCGCATATACAACGCGCGTGCTTGCTTCGGGATGTCACTGGCAGGATAGCGAAGCCCAAGAAAGGGCACCATACTCGACTTACGCTTTTCCGCGATGACCTCACCGGTACCGTCTTCGTCGAATTGGTAGACCATCACACGGTCAAAACCGGACATGACCTGAACAGCCATCGCGGCCTGATCACAAGCGGCTTTGATGTCATTGGCACGTCTTACCCGCGCGATCAAAGGCTGAACCAAACTCATTTCGTCGCGACTTTCGATGTCAATCTTGGGTTCAAATTCGAAGACATACGTTTGATCCAACATATGCACCGACACGTCGAACAACTTGCCGTCGCCCAGAACGTCGTATCCAAACAGCCGGGACGAACTGGTCTCTACATTCAATAGTTGCAGTTTTGTACGTAGATCGTGAACTGTCTTCTCAGGCAGCAAGTCCATCAACCGTCCACCGACTGCGTCGTCTGGCGAGACCTGGAGGATATCCTGCACATTTTCTGAGACATGATTAACCATGAAATCAGAAGACGTTGCAATCAGACATCCATACCCCTGCACACCGCCCAGCAAATGGATTGGTTCCCGGTCACAATTGGTAAGATCAACCGCTTCGTCTGATGTGATGTAGTTTTGTTCTTCGGTCATGCGAGCGCACCCTCAACTGTAACTATCTTGGCGAACGCCGCCGCGAAAAGTTGGAATTGTATTCTTGTGTCTTCTACGATGCCATCAGCACGTGCGCTGCCAGGTGGCATAGCTGAAAGCGCACGACATGTTTCGGGCCACAGTTTCGGATCGATGGCTTGACTAAAATATGTGTTTGCGCGTTGGACGCAGGGATCCGTCGATGCGCCCCATCGTTTGCGCAGGATTTTTGAACCAAGCCGGGATCCCGCCACCATATAATCGATGGATAAGGGGTCGAGCGCAGATGGCGCCGGTAGGTCAACCGCATGTCGGTTCCCAGATACAATCTCAAGATCTGCGGTAAGCCCGTCGATCATGTCAGACAGTACCGACGTAGAAAGCCCCTGATCCAACGATCGTGACCGCATCACAACAAAGCAGCAATGGTGTATTTGCAAAAACACTCTGAAATCATCCAATTGCGCAATGTCGAGCGTCGTGATCATTCGATCCAGAAGATCATGATCCGTGCGTGTTTGCTCCCGAATCACGTGTCGAAAATCCATTTCCATCATGGTCCCATGCCCCAAAAGCGAAGACCGATTTGGGTAATTGTTATTATTTGGTGTGGATGTCTCACAGCGCAGCATCTTTGTCATTAATCTATGACATACATATCCCATACATTTATTCATTAACAGTCTTTGAGCCATCCGCAGGCGTTACATCCGTACCGAGAGGATGGATTTCCGCTGATTAATGTTGGCTGAAGTTGCTCTGTGCTAAAAGTATCACCTGAGCAATCTGCAAAGCTGACGTCGGTGCAGTTTGCAGCATCATTCAAAAAAGGCTCGTTCCGGATCGTCCCTGCAGTTTGTTCGAATGTCTGTTCCTAAATACGAAATGCATTATAACGATATCTCTTGATTATCGTTACTCAGTAAAACGAGGTTAGCTACAGGGCAGGGCGGTCACGGTAGTAGCTCGTACTGATAACCAAACACCGTTACACACTTGCTCGCTCAGCAAGGACTGAGATTAGAATTAATCACTAGGCTCGTGGGCTACGTTGCTGTGAACCCACGATTTAGTGCGACACTCGCCCGCTCGACAAGCTCAACCGGCAGAGTCGTGATCATATTGCTTGCGTCATTGTCACCTGCAATCAACTCAAGCAATATCCGCGTTGCGCGCTCGCCGATTTCTGCGCGTGGTTGATGGATTGTCGTAAGTGCGGGCTGAGCCGTTCTGGAGAAAGCAATGTCATCAAATCCGACGACTGATACATCTTGGGGGACATGAATGCCGTGTTCTGCCAGACGTGACATCAGCCCAATGGCCATTTCATCGTTTGCACAGAGTACCGCGTCTGGCATCGATCCCGCTGCGATCAAGACCGAGGCTGCCGCAATGCCGCTTTCGATCGTGAAATCGCCATCGAGAAACATGTCTGGCGAAACCTGAAGGCCAGCCGCTTTCATGGTACGCGCGAAGCCTTTGGCACGTTGACACGTCAGAATGTTGCTTACTGGGCCCCGCAGGTGGACGATACGACGATGTCCGTGATCGAGCAGATATTGCGTGACCAAGGCTGCTGCGCGGTCATTGTCTATTCCCACATGCGGCACGATCTGGTCGGCGAGGGCTTCCGAAACCGAGACAATGGGAAGGCGACGCCCCGGTGTTTCACCGATCTTGGTCGCCACAGAAGCCGGCAAGTGACCGTTCAGCAGAAGCGCGCCGTCGGCTTGGCTATTGAGGAGGTTGTTGAGGTATTTCTCCTCGCGCATATGGTCGTGGGCAGTGTGACCGATCAGGATTGTCTGACCCGCTGAAGAAGCAACGCGTTCGATCCCCGCGAGGATTTCCGAGAAGAAGGTGTTGCCGATATCCGGAACTAGGACAACGATCGCATTTGACCGCTGTTGGCGAAGATTTCGCGCTGCAAGATTGAGCGTGTAGTTCGTTTGGCTGATCGCGCTGTAGACGGCTTTGCGTGTAGAATCAGTGACAAGGTCTGGTGTGTGAATGACCCTGCTGACAGTGGCAGTCGATACCCCGGCAAGTTTGGCAACATCTCCGATCGTGGCGCGCTTGTTCATTCAATTCCCTTTTGTGCCAACGGCTTAGTTCGTTCTATTTCACCGAGCAATTATTCTTCTTTACAGTTAGAAATGTAAAGCATTACATTCCTATGTAAAGGATTACATTGCTTCTTTGGGGAGGAAACATGGCGCCGAAAACGACGCATCCCACCGTCTTGCTAAGCGGAACGGGCCTGCGCAAATCCTACGGGCCAGTAGAGGTTTTGCACGGTGTCGATTTTGAGGTCCGTGCTGGGGAAGTGCATGCGCTGTTGGGGGAAAACGGCGCAGGCAAGTCGACATTGGTCAAGATCCTTTCCGGCCTCGTGCAACCTAGTGAAGGAATGGTTGCCTTGGACGATAAGTCCGTTGCCTTTGCCACCGTCGCAGATGCGGAGAATGCGGGGATCGTGCTGATCCATCAGGAGTTTAATCTCGCCGAGCTTCGCACCGTTGAGGAAAACATCTTTCTTGGGCGAGAGCGGCGCAAGGGTCTGTTTCTTGACAAGGCAGCGATGCGTATCGAGGCGCGTATGCTGCTTGATCAGTTAAATTGCGCGGCCCCCGTGACGGCACAGGTCGCCAGCCTGCCGGTCGCCGACAAACAGATGGTCGAAATTGCGAAGGCGATGTCGCGCAAAGCGCGGGTCCTGTTCCTTGATGAACCGACAGCGGTGCTAACAAAGGCCGAAACCGCTTCGCTTTTCGCGCTGGTTGCGCGTCTTAAGGCGGAAGGCGTCGGTATCGTCTTCATCTCTCACAAGCTTGATGAAGTCGAAGCCATCGCAGACCGGATCACCGTGCTGCGCGATGGCAACCATGTGACGACGGTATCCGCCGAAGGTATCAGCCCCGACGATATGGCGCGGATGATGGTGGGTCGCGAATTATCGGATTTCTACCCCAATATATCGGCGCCGTCGGCAGAAACCCTGCTGGAGGTCAAAGAAGTCTCTGCACCGGGCGTACGTCGCGCAAGTTTCGACCTCAGGCGCGGCGAAGTTCTAGGTTTTGCTGGGCTTCAGGGCGCAGGGCGGACGGCGCTCATGGAAGCTATCATTGGTCTTCATGCCATAGAAAGCGGGACATTGCGGCTGAACGGCGATGCTTGCACGTTTGATAGCGTCGCAAAGTCAAAAGCCAGCCGTATCGCCTATCTGACCAAAGACCGCAAGGGCAAGGGGCTTTTGCTGGGCAACGATCTTGTCTGGAACTTTTCTTTGTTCGCGCTCGACAAGTTCGCGACACCGTTCCTAGACCGGAAGGCAGAGCGCGCGGCATATGACGCAGCAACGCAGGCGGTCGATCTGCGGGCGGGATCGCCGAAAATGACGGCGGGCAGCCTGTCCGGTGGAAACCAGCAGAAGTTACTACTGGCCAAAATCCTCGAAGCAAATCCGCAGGTCATCATCATCGACGAACCGACACGCGGCATCGATGTGGGTGCAAAGGCGCAGATCTACGGTTTCATCGCTGATCTGGCAGCCGAAGGGCGGGGCGTAATCGTCCTGTCGTCCGAACTACCCGAGATCATCGGGCTGAGCCACCGTGTCGTCGTCATGCACAACGGCATGGTCACTGGCAGTTTGTCCGGTGAAGACATCAACGAAGAAACAATCATGCGCTACGCCTCGGGCCTTGTGTCCGAACGCGCAGCGTGAAGGAACGCCTATGACAGATACAACCGCACGACAGACCAAGCCGGGCTTGCTGGCAGGACTTGATTGGAAATTGCTAGGCCCTCTGACGGCGCTGGTTGTCCTGTTGATCATCGGTAGCCTGTTGAACGAAAACTTCCTGTCGTCGGGCAACCTGCTGAACATTCTGACACGATCCGCCTTCATTGGGATCATCGCCATCGGCGCGACCTTCGTGATCTCATCCGGCGGCATCGACCTGAGCGTCGGGTCCATGGCGGCTTTCACGGCGGGTGTCATGATCATGCTGATGAACTGGATGCTCGGCATGACCGACATGATCTGGCTGATCGTTGCTGTCGGCATCATGGCAGGGGCGCTAATCGGCAGTGCGGCGGGCTGGCTCAACGGGATCCTGATCACCCGCGGCGGGATCGAGGCCTTTATCGTGACGCTTGGCACTATGGGCATCTACCGCAGCCTTGTGACTTACCTCGCCGATGGTGGCACGCTCAGCCTCGACCGCGAGGTGCGGGCGCTCTACCGGCCCGTCTACTACGGTGACATTTTTGGCCTACCGATCCCAGTCCTGTTTTTTGCGCTGGCGGCGATCCTTGGCTGGATAGTGCTGAACAACACCGCTTTCGGACGCCACGTACAGTCGGTCGGCGCGAACGAGGATGTCGCCCGCTATTCGGCCATCAATACCGACCGTATCAAGGTCTATGCCTTCATGATCCAAGGGGCGTGCGTTGCCCTTGCCACAATCGTCTATGTTCCGCGTCTGGGGTCAGCGTCTGCCACCACTGGGGTTCTGTGGGAGCTTGAGGCGATTGCGGCCGTGATCATCGGCGGCACGCTTTTGAAGGGCGGATATGGCCGCATCGGTGGCACCATCGCAGGTGCGCTGATCCTTACCCTGATCGGTAACATCCTCAACCTCACCGATCTGATCTCAAACTACCTCAACGGCGCTGTCCAAGGCGTCATCATCATCGCAGCCGTGTTTTTGCAACGCGGGCTGCGCCGCAAATCCTGACTTCAAGCAAATAAAACGGGAGGAAACCTAATGACACGCTTGTTTACTACAGTGGCCGCCATTGCGATCACATCAACCGCCGCAATGGCAGAGGATATCACCATCGGCGTATCGATCCCCGCCGCAACCCACGGCTGGGCCGGCGGCCTGAATTGGCACGCGACAGAGGCCGAACGCCGGCTCGAAGCCGCGCATGAAGGCCTCGATATCGTCATCACGACCGCCAGTTCAGCCACTGAGCAGGCCAACGCGCTCGAAGATCTTGTCGCGGTTCAGAATATCGACGCGCTGGTGATCCTGCCATTCGAATCCGACCCGCTGACCGACCCGGTCGCACAGGTCGCGGAAAGTGGTGCCTTTATCACTGTGGTCGACCGCGGTCTGGCGGACCCATCGATCCAAAACATCTATGTCGCGGGCGATAATGTGGGTTTTGGCCGGTCGGCCGGCGAATACATGATCGACGCGCTTGACGGTGCGGGCAAGGTCGTGGCCATGCGCGGTATCCCGACGGTCATCGATGATCAGCGCATGCAGGGCTTTGAAGAGGCGATCGCCGGCTCGGGCATCGAACTGATGGCTGCCGAACATGCCAACTGGTCGCGCGACGACGCGTTCGAAGTCATGCAGGACTATCTTGTTCGCTTTCCAGAGATCGATGCGGTCTGGGCAGCTGACGACGACATGGCCCTTGGTGCGCTGGAAGCGATCCGTGAAGCCGGGCGCGAAGATGAAATGTTCCTTGTCGGTGGCGGTGGCGCCTCTGCGGTGATCAAAGGTGTGGCCGAAGGCGATACGGCAATCCCGGCAACGGTGCTTTACCCGCCGTCGATGATCGCCACGGCGATTGATCTGACGGTTGCACGTTTCATGTCTAACGGGCCGGTGGAAGGGACCTTCAATCTGGCCTCGCCGCTGATCACGGCGGACAATGCTGCCGCGTTCTACTTCCCGAATTCGCCTTACTGATGTAAGGCGTCCTCCCAGTCCGGGGCGCCCAGGATTTGTGCCCCGGACATCAGTACTTCTGCAAGAGGGAAACACCATGGCTGCTACCATGAAAGGCCCCGGTCTGTTTCTGGCGCAATTCGCTGGTGACGAGGCGCCGTTCCATAGCCTTGAGGCGATTACACAATGGGCTGCGCGCCTTGGCTACAAGGGTGTGCAGATTCCGACATTCGATAGCCGCCTGTTCGACCTGAAACTGGCAGCGGACAGCCAGGCATATTGTGACGAGGTTAAGGGGACCTGTGCTGATGCTGGCGTTGAGATCACAGAGCTTTCCACCCACTTGCAAGGTCAGCTTGTCGCTGTACACCCCGCCTATGACCTTGCTTTCGACGCTTTCGCACCTGCGGCGGTGCACGGCAAACCAGCCGCGCGGCAGGCCTGGGCCGTCGAACAAATGACGCTCGCTGCAAAGGCGTCCGGCAATCTTGGCCTCGATGTATCGGTCAGTTTCACCGGTTCACTGGCCTTTCCTTATCTCTATCCATGGCCGCAACGTCCCGCGGGCCTGATCGAAGACGCGTTCGGTGAATTGGTAAAACGGTGGCGCCCGATCCTTGATATCTACGACGATCATGGTGTTGATATCGCCTATGAGATTCACCCCGGCGAAGATGTATTCGACGGCGCGACATGGGAACGTTTTCTAGATGGACTGGGCGGGCATCGTCGCGCCGCGATCAACTACGACCCGTCACATTTTTTGCTGCAACAGCTCGACTATCTCCAGTTTATCGATCTCTATAACGACCGCATTCGCGCTTTTCACGTCAAGGACGCTGAGTTTAACGCTACGGGTCGGCAGGGCGTTTATTCTGGCTATGCAGGTTGGACGGACCGCGCCGGTCGTTTCCGGTCGCTTGGTGACGGGCAGGTAGATTTTGGCGGTATCTTCGCAAAGCTGGCGCAATATGGCTATGACAGATGGGCCGTTCTCGAATGGGAATGCTGCCTGAAATCGCCGGAGCAGGGTGCAGCCGAAGGCGCACCTTTCATAGCGCGCCACATCATCGACGTGACAGATAAGGCGTTTGACGATTTTGCCGGGGCCGCGACCGATACCGCGCGCAACAGAAAAATGCTGGGGCTTGAGCCATGAGACCGCTGAAACTTGGCATGGTTGGCGGCGGGCAGGGTGCCTTCATTGGCGGCGTACACCGCATGGCGGCGCGACTTGATGGCCATTGGCAACTCGTGGCCGGAGCATTTTCATCGGACGCAGTTCGCGCGCACGCATCTGCGGCGGAACTGGGCATTGATCTCGATCGTAGCTATGGCAGTTTCACGGACATGGCGGCGCAAGAGGCCGCACATCCCGACCGGATAGATGCTGTCGCCATCGTCACCCCGAACCATATGCACGCACCAGCAGCCATCGCTTTTCTGGAGGCTGGAATTCCGGTTATCTGTGACAAGCCTTTGACGGCCACGATGGATCAAGCGCATGCGCTGGCGCAAACGGTGCGCGATACGGGAACACCATTTTTTCTGACCCACAATTACACCGGCTACCCGTTGATCCGTGAAGCCCGCGCCATGGTCGCGCGTGGTGATCTCGGCAAAATCCGCGTCATTCAGGCCGAATATGCGCAAGGGTGGCTGGCGCAGCCGCTGGAAGGCGAGGGGCAAAAACAGGCGGCGTGGCGCACCGACCCCGACAAATCCGGGGCCGGCGGGGCCATTGGTGATATAGGCACGCACGCGCTCAACCTACTCAGCTTCGTGACGGGTGAGGTACCAGCGCACCTGTCGGCCGACCTGCAAAGTTTCGTCTCGGGGCGCAAGCTAGATGACAACGCCCATATCACGCTGCGCTTCGACAGCGGTGCACGCGGCATGATCTGGGCCAGCCAGGTTGCCGTGGGCTGCGAAAACGGACTGAGGCTGCGCATCTACGGGGACGAGGCGGGACTGGAATGGTCGCAGGAAGACCCAAACCGCATGAAACTGACATCGCTCAATGCCCCCGCGCGCTGGCTGACCCGTGCGGGCGCCGGAACGAGCGACCTGGCCACGCGCATCCCGGCGGGCCACCCGGAAGGCTACCTCGAAGCATTCGCAACGCTGTATGCGGAAATCGCCCGCGCCTTGCGGGGCGAAAACGAAGCGGCAGAACTCGTCCCGGGGCTCAATGCCGGACTCGAGGGAATGGCATTTATCAGCGCCTGTGTCGCATCGTCGTCTACAGGCGGGAAATGGGTGTCTCTGGATTGATGAATCGCTGGATTTTCCGATAGCTCATTTGCGCCAATCCTCAATCGTTCTTGGTGCGGGACTACGCGGCATCGGTTTGCGTCGCTTGCCTGACAGAGCGTTTCCAGCGATGGCCGCAAGCAAAACTGCGCCTCCAGTCAATGTGTTCAGCGTGACCGTTTCGCCGATAAACAACCAGACCCATACCCTAGTGCGACGTCAACCTGACCCAAGCCGTAGTCAAACACCTGATATGACAGCCCGTCCAAACCGATATGGAACCTTTCGGTGTCATAGCTGATGACAGGTGCGAAGCTGGCTGTATCTTCTTCGCCAACATAGATCCCGGTCGCAGCTACGCCTGCGCCCCCGACTGTCCATTGCCCTTCGGCAGACGCGGCACTGGCCATTATAACCAACACCACCGACAACATTTGTTTACGCATCGTTCTATCCTTGCTTGAGATGTGAATGTCATCTGACTGCCAATGTCCAAGCATCGGATCGTCCGTATTTACAGGGACGGACAGATCATTGGTGCCCGGAGCATTTTTGATCTGGCTTTCCAAGGCCCCTTGGGACAGTTTGCGGCATGAACGAAATCATCGTTGAATTGATCAGTACGGCAACTATTGCGATTGCGGTGTTAGGCATTGCGTTCTGTTTGATGCAGACCGCATACCGTTGCCTAAATCTCAGCTTTGCAACGTTCCTCGGCGTTGTGGCACTGAACAACATCCCCGATTCATTCGGCCGTATGATCGACCTGACGCAGCCGGGCTTTTTGCAAGGTGTCATCTTCGCAATTTGGTTGTGCAGTGCCTTATGTCTTGCCCCATCTCTTTGGGCATATGTCTTTACGCTGACATCCCATGCGCAACGTCGCCCAAAACAGCCGTACCGGCATATTGTGCTGCCCGCACTTGGCGCTGTCGCCGGTATCCTTTGGATCCTCGGGCCCAGCGACACGATAGCGGTTCTTCTTTCAGATACTGACGTGCCATTGTCCGGTTGGTTGCTGGTGCTTGCCACGTGGATCGGCCTTTTGCAGCTGGCGCTCTACCCTCAGTTGGCGGTTTATCTGTTTTTAATCATGCGCCGCTTATTGCAGTACAAACGCAGGCTGCGTGACATCTATGCCAGCACCGAAGCGCACGAGCTTCGCTGGATCTACGTGATCGGAGCGCTGGGTTTACTTTTCTGGGTGGCTCAATCAGTGTTCCTCGCTATTTCGATTGATCCCGAGTGGACCATCGTACCAACGGCGATACTGAGCCTCGCAGGACTTGCCCTTTTTGCGGCGACGACGCTCTGGGGGTTGCGCCAGCGTCCGCCATTGGTTCCCAAAACCGAGGATGAGCAACCGGCTGAAAACGACACGGACGGTCAGACGGAGACAGCGACCCCGAAATACGGCAAATCCGCCCTCAGCGCAGAGGCTTCTGCCCGCCTTGCCCGCAAGGTGCAGGCCGCGATGGAGGTTGACCACCTGCACCGTGACCCAAACCTGTCGCTTTGGGCGCTGGCGCGCCATATCGGGGCATCGCCGAACTATATCTCGCAGACACTGAACGACGTGATCGGTGAAAGCTTCTTTGATTTCGTCAACCGGCACCGTGTCATCGAAGCGATGAAGCTGCTGTCCACGACCGACGATACCGTCTTGGCGATCACCTATGATGTCGGCTTCAACGCACGGTCGTCCTTTTACAACGCCTTTAAGCGCGTCACCGGTCAAACGCCGACCGGTTATCGAAAATCACTGTCTGTCCGTGAGGGGATGGACGACGCAAGCCAAAAGGTGCGCGAAACCTGATCTCATCATGACCGATCAGGAGACGAAGAATGACTTCCCGCCACCCCATCAAGGCACTATGGCGTCGTTTGACGCCAGCACCCACACCCTCACACAGCCGATTATCGCGCGATCCATCAATCAAGCAGCGTACTTCCAACACCGGGAAACTTATGCTGAGCGTCGCAGTGTTGTTGTCCGCATGCACCGGGATCACAGACCTTTCCGCACGGCCGCAGGACCCGGTTGATCGGCGTTACAAAATCGAAGAGGTCCGCTTTGCTGGCGGACCGGGCGTCACGTTGGCAGGTGAACTGACCATGCCGCAAACAGGCGGGCCCTTTCAGGCCATTGTGTTGATCTCAGGCTCTGGTCCACAAGACCGGGATGAAGCACTCGCGGGACACAGGCCGTTTCTGGTCCTGTCTGACCATCTGACCCGCGCGGGTTTTGCCGTTTTGCGCTATGATGATCGTGGCTTTGCCGAAAGCACCGGGACTTTTGAGACGGCGAACTTGTACGACTTTGCCGATGATGCTGCGGGTGCCTATCGCTATCTGCAAAGCCGCCCAGAGATTGATAATGCAGCTATTGGCTATATCGGCCATTCCGAAGGCGCTTATATTGCGCCGGTCGCCGCGCGGCAAACCGACCCTGCCTTTATGGTATTTCTCGCCGGTGCTGCACGTCCGCTCTTTCCCGATGTGATTGCAACACAATCAGCTGATCTCATGCGGGCGCAGGGGGCTGATGAAGCCACAATCGACGCCGCTGTGACGCAGTTTCACGCAGGATCGTCAATTCTGAAACAGCAAGCGCCGCTGTCTGAGATACGCGATGACCTGGACAATTATCTGACGTCACAGGGCATGGGCCGTCGTGATCGGCGGGAGGTTCTCGATCAATTCGCGACCCGCTGGGGCGTGAGCCACGCAAACTACGATTCAAGGGCGGAATTGCGGTCGCTGTCAAATCCGGTCCTCGCTCTGCTCGGTGAAAAAGACTTGCAAGTCTCCGCGAAAGAGGAAGCCCCGGCAATGCGCGCGTCCCTTCGGCACCCCGGGTCCGAAGTGCAAGTGATCGCAGGGGCAAATCACCTGTTCCAGCCGTCGCAAACAGGTTTGCCATCCGAATATTCCGACATCGAAACCACCATATCAATTGATGTCCTGAACCGGATCAGCACGTGGATCAGCGCGCTGTAGGCCTGACTGACACCCAATCAATCAGCTATGCGATCTCGTCTCTGACGGTCGCCCATTCAGAAAGAAAAGCCAAAATGATTATCACGAAGACTACCACAAGCGCCATAGCGGTCGTCGCCCTTACGCTCAGTGGTTGCACCACACCCGAAAAGCCTCTGACCAGCATGAGCTGCACCGAACTCGCGATGGAAATTGGAAAAATGACACAGGCACGCGATGAGGCTGCCATTGATAGTGCCGTTGGTGCAATTGATGTTATAATTGCCGACACCAGAGCCGAGGAAATCGAAGGCGGCGTCGAAGCGCTGATCGGCGACATATCGGGCGCTGCGGCGCAAAGCGAACTCAACAGACTTAACCGTGTATTCGCTCAAAAAGGCTGCGCCTGATCTAACACGCGCACCGCTCACAATCAAAGTTGCTGGCCGCCATACGACAAGCGGCCCGCAGCACGTACGACCCCCGTTTTCCTCAGGCGCAATGTCAGAGATATACGGGATTATCGCCAACGCAGTTCAGTTCTGCGCACGGTATTTTCCTGCGCGCCAGCAGCTGTCCGCAACTAAATGCGAACATGAACCCCAAAGCCAATTACAGCGCAATAAAACCATTGCAAACAAAGATTGCGCTGGACTCATGGTGGCATTCATTTGGTACCTGCCATGGCAGTCGTCAGTGTAACCAATTGTCACGCAAAAAAATCGAATGAGCAACAGCATGACTTGGTCTGTAGCGTTTTGAAGCTGATCTCTAGATATGGCAGCGGCAGCATCTGTCTTCGATGCTAGGGGCAGTTCTGATCGCTCGCGTCCGATCCCATTGCATCATGGCGCTCGACTGCCGCACGGAAGGCTGTGGCGCGAGCCGCATCGATGTCTGTCTGAGCATTGGCAAGGGCCAATCGGCTCTCGGCCAGTTCAAGGTCACCGTCAAGTCCGGCGTTTCGTCTTGCCCGTACCCGATCGAGGTCGGCGGCAAGGAGGCGGTAGGACGCGAGGCGGGCCGTCAGCCGAGCTTCTGCGGCCTGAAGATCAACGCTGGCTTCCAATGCGGTGATTTCGGCGGTCATGCGTGCCCGGAGCCAAGCAATCTCAGCCGACGCGACACCAAGGCGCGCCCTGTCGACTTGTCGCCGGGCCGTGCCGTCGTCAAGAAGTGTGCCTTCGAGGCGAACGGTGCTGGCCAGTACGGCTGCATTTCCTGCCAAAAGCCCTGCCAACGTTCGGGAGGTCGAGGCCAGCGATCCGGTTACGACGAGGCGGGGCCGTGTGTCGCGGAGGACTGCGGCACGCTCTGCATCGGCAGCGCGGAAGCGTAACCAAGCCGCGCAAACGTCGGGGCGGTTCGCCACGCGACTAAGGTCTGTCCGCGCGGCGATCGCAGGACGGCGAAGATCACGCAGTGGTATGCGCCCCGGTATCGTCTGCACCCCAAGGGCGCGCAGTCGGGCCTCTGCCAAGGCGACACGACCGGTCGCTTCGGCTGCGGTAACTCGGGCCTGGGTTACGTCCTGAAGACGGGACGCAAGATCAGCGCCGGTGCTTTCACCGCCTTCTGCCCGGGCGCGAAGTGCCGGGATCACTGCTTCCGTCAGGCGCACCTGTTCGGCTGCGCGTGTAGCTTGGGTTCGGGCCTCGGCAAGGGCAATCCAGGCTTCCGTGACGGCTTTTGCAAGGGTCCGTCGCGCCGCGAACAGGTCAAGCCCCTCCGCTTGCCACTCCAGCCGCGCCGCCGCCAAGGCCGCGTCCAAACGTCCGGTCAGGTCAGGCTCGTATTCGGCCGTAAGCTCAATGCCGATATTGCGGCGTGTCTCGGTTTCGCCGCCATTATCTGGGCCAAACTGTGTCTCCGTTCCGGCAGTGATACGGCTCGACCCTCCAAGCCGAAGCCCTGTCGAGGCGCGGGCTTGAGCCAAGGCGAGGTCGGCAGCGCGAGCTCGTGCGCGTGCCGCGGCGACGTCAAGACCGCCAATATCGGCTTCCGTCAGCATGCGGCGCAGACCCGCATCGCCAAAGTCCAGCGACCAGACGGATGCCTCGGATACAGCCAGATCGGCGGCACGCACAGCATCGGTGGGCCGCCCGTCCAGATCTGGCGGCAAGGCGCACCCAGACAGTGCAACCGACAGCAGGAGGGCGGCAATCCTCATCGCAGCACGCGCACGATCATTCGCTGACCCAGGATCAGCCGATTGGTAACCCCCGGGTCTTCGTCTATCCGCACGACGATCTGGATCGTCCGGGCGTCAGTGCCCGCCGTTTGGCCGGGCGTGCCAAAGACAGCTGCGACACGAAGGACTTCGCCCGCCAAGCTCTCCCCGCTACCCCGCTCAAGCAGGATTTCAGCCCGCTGGCCTGGCTCGACAAGGCCCACGAACTGCTCGTCAAGATCGGCGCGCACAACGCGCGGTGCATCGGGGGCGAGAAGGAACATCTCGGTGATCGTCGATGTGCTTGTCCCATCGCCGACCCGAGCCGAGCTGCGAAGGATCAACCCCGCAATCGGCGCGCGAATGACATGGGCCTCAACCTCTTGCTCTTGCTGTGCCACCCGCTGCCGGGCCAGCTCGATAGCAAGGACCGCGCTACGCGCCTCCAGCGCGGCCACGTCCGCAGCCCGAAGTGCTTCATCAGCCTGCCGCGCGGGAATTGCATCAGCGTCGGCGAGCGGCGCCAGACGCGCAGCTTCTGCCTGAGCCTGTTCGGCGCGGAGAGAGGCAAGTTCAGATGAAAGCTCGGTCTGACGAAGCTCATCGCGCGCAATACCGAGTTGAAGCCTGGCGGCCGTGTCGTCAATCCTGGCCAAGGGCTGATTGGCCTGAACCCGTATGCCTTCGGTCACCATAACTTCGGCGATCAACCCCTCACGCCGCGCCGCGAGCCGCATTAGCCCACCCTCAACATCCACTGTGCCGTTCGCTACGGCCAACCAAGGCCCATCGAGAGGTTGCGCCAAGGAAGGTGCTGGAAAAACGAGTGTTATAAGAACGAGAAAGATACGGATCATATTGGAGCGATTTCCCTGGTTTGTGTTCCAATGATGCGCCCATCCTCCATGCGCAGGATGCTGTCTGCGAAAGGGGTCAAGCGGTCATCATGCGTGACGCAAACCACCGCAGCACCGGATTGGCGAGCAAGGTCGCGAAGACGCGAAGCAACAAGTTGTCCATTTTCGCTGTCTAGAGCGCTGGTTGGTTCATCAGCGAAGATCACACTTGGTCGCTTCGCCAAGGCGCAGGCGACAGCGACGCGTTGCTTTTCACCGCCGGACAGGGCGGCGGGGAGCATCTCCATCCGATCGCCCAGGCCGACATCCCGAAGAGATGACCGCGCCATTGTGTCAGCCTTATGCCGAGGCATACCCATCTCGCGCAGCACAAAGGCGATCTGCTCGCGCGCGCGCAAGCTGGGCAGCAGGATTGAGCCTTGAAAGATGAAGCCCATATGAGCCAATCGGAACGCATCGCGCGCTTTCGTGGGGAGAGACCAGAGCGATGTGTCCCGGGCTGTCACGACCCCGCTGTCCGGCTGTGTCAGCCCGGCAAGCATTGCCAGAAGTGTGGACTTACCGCAGCCCGAGGGCCCTTTGATGAGGGTGAAAGCCCCGACGCGAACCGAGATGTCGAGGTCTCGTACCACGTTGACGGAGGTCGGCCCATTCTGAAACGACTTGGCCAGCCCACGGGCTTCAAGGGCCAAGGGTGCAACGCTCTGGGTCATCGCAATAGCGCCGCCGGGTCGGCCTTGCGCAGCCGGCGCAGCGCCATGAGGTTTGACAGGAAAACGACTGCCATAAGCGCAATTGCGCAGGATATCGCCAGGGTCGGTGTCATTGCGAGCGAGACACCAAGACGTCCAAGGTAGCCTATCAGCGCGCCCGCCACGGCGCCTGTTACACACAATGATGCGATCCCCACGATCCCGGCCTGAGCCATGACCAGCCATTGCAGCCGACCGAAGGACAGCCCGTAAGCCCGAAGTGCCGCGTATTCACGAATTGACGCGGCAACAGCCCCGCTGAGCGATTGGCTGACGACAAGAAGCGTGACGACCAACGCAATGCCCACCGAGGCCATGAAGATCACGCCGAGAAACGAGGTGAACGCCCAACTGAACATGGTGGATCGGATCAGTTCCTCAGGGGTCCAGAACGCAAGCTTAGGTCCACCCATCTCTGTCAGGTTCGGATCCAACTGCATATCACCCTCGCCGAAGGGCACCATTTGGCTTGTCAGCAATGCGTCTACAGCCTCGGGCGGCAGGTCGTCCCGCAGGCTGAGCAGCATGAAGGACGTTTCAGGCGTTCCCTCGCCATTGACCATGCGTGCGGTTGCCTGCGATGTAATCACTGTGGAGGTAAATGCGCCCCGCAGACCCGGCAGGGCGCCGATGACCCTCACCGGTCGCTCGTTTATCAAGACCCGCGCACCGACTTCGACCCCGAGACCAGCTGCAATAACCTCGTCGATGATGACTGTGCTCGGTTCCGCCAGCGCAGATCGCATGCCAGCCGGAACCAGTTTACCAAAAAGCATCGCATCCGGCGAACTCGCCGTCCCAACGATTTCGACAAAACGGCGTTCAACATCGCCCAGCTCATCAACCTCGGCCATGAGGGAAAGGGTGCCGAATTCTTTTGTGAATGGCTCGATATCGTCGATTTCGGGAAAGAGCCAGAGCAGGGCAGTATCCGATGCTTTGAGGGTTCCCGTATCGTCTATCGAGAGCGTATCCGACGGCCCGACCCAGACCTGAGCCGAGGACATGACAACAGGCGCCACGATGCTGCGGAACGCCCCCATCATCAACCCAAGCTGCATCATCATGAGAAGGCCAGACACGGCGACCGAGATCACCACCGGAAGGTAGCGACGCCAATCGTGCCGAACGGAAGACCACGCAATCCGAAACATAGGTCAGTCGGCTTCGGAGCGGCTTATCACAAGGGCTGCGAAACCACCCATGCAACCGGCGGTGTCAATGAACAGGCAACAGGAAATCATCTGGGCCAGCGCAGTTCTGGTCGGCATTCACCATTTAGCCCAACATGATCGTACGAACGGAAAGGCCGATGGCCAAATTGAATAGCACTATGAAAAGTCGCAAGCCGGGTCATTATCGGGGCTCCAAATAGAGATGCCGTGGATAACCTTGTTTAGAACCCGAATGTTCAGGCTGTTTGCGCGTTTTGTGGAGAGACTGTGGAGATGGATGGGGTGCGCGCAGCATCGAAGCGAAGTTCGAAGATCGCACCTCCGCCTGGGCGATCTGCATAGCATACTTCGGCGTCATGCGCCTTGGCGATAGCCTGTACGACCGAGAGCCCGAGGCCTGATCCGACATCCCCGCGCACATCGTCGGCCCGCCAGAAACGGTCAAATGCGCGGCCGGCCTCATCGGCTGGAAGCCCAGGGCCACGATCCATTACTCTAAGCCACGCTGCGTTCTCGTTCGATCCGGTCTCGACCCGTATCGTGCCACCCCCGTGGTGAACGGCGTTCCATAGAAGGGCCTGAAGTACTTGCATAATCCGGAGGGCATCCCCTTCGACAGGTGCCGGCTTGAGGTCCGTCGCGATAGTTGTTCTGTCCATGTTCGGTATGGCGTTTGCGGTCGTCATTTGGCTACGGACCACCTCGGCCAGGTCGACGGATTCTAACGTCAAAGACAACCGACCTGCCTCGGACAATGTCAGAAGGCGCAGGTCTTCCACGATCCGCGTGAGCAGGTTCACTTGGCCCAGAAGGGCAAGGATGTCCGAGCGATCTGTCGGAAATACGCCGTCAAGCATCCCGTGCAAGCGCCCCGACAGAACCGTCAGCGGCGTGCGGAGTTCGTGGGCGATGGCTGCCGAGCTTTCACGACGCTCTCGTTCCAAGCGTTCGGCTGCAGCCGCCATTTTATTAAAGTCACGAATGAAGCGTTCGACCTCTTCGGTCGTGCGCAGGACGGTCGGCGCACGGGCAGACAGATCGCCCGCGCTGATCTTGCCAGCGACCTCCGAGAGAGACAACAGCGGGCGCAGCAGGCGCCGCCCACCGATCAGGCTGACGATTGCGCCTGTTAATAGTCCGACCAAAGCGATTGCGGCGATCCCGATGCCAACGATCCGACCAGAGTAATAGGCGTCCATACGATCCACTAATTCCGTCGAAAGAGCCTCTGTTTCTTTATTCAGTTCGGCCAGTAGATCAGGTGGCAAGGATCGCTCGAACTCGTTCCACAAGACGACTTCTCCGATCCAGACCAACCCCAGGATCACGATGACTGCCGCAAGCGCAGCCGATCCGCCGATGCGAAGAAGATGAGACGACAGCGGCCTCATTACACAGAATCCAGCCGGTAACCTACGCCTCGTACAGTCCGTATCCAAATCTCCGCCTCGCTGTCGGCAAGCTTCCTGCGCAGGTTCGACAGATGGCTGTCGACGGTGCGGTCCATCGCCTCGCTGTGACCAAGGCAGGCGTCCAAGAGATCGTCCCGCGAGAACACGCGACCGGTATGGCGCATCAAATGGGACAGCAGGCTGAACTCGCTGGGCGTCAGCTCAATCGTGCCATTTGGACCCGCGGCGCGATGGGCATCCAGGTCGAGCGTGATTGCCCCCAAACGCAAGGTTCGCGCCTCAGCAGACCGTCCCCGCCTTAGAACGGCGGCAACTCGGGCTACAACCTCGTTCGGGTTGAAAGGCTTGGTCACGTAATCATCTGCTCCGATCCGGAGCGCGGACAATTTATCCAAGTCGTCATCCATCGCGCTGACGACTATCACTGGCGTCTCACCGTCAACCCGCAGCGCAGACAAAACCGCGAAACCGTCTCGTGCTGGAAGGTTCAAATCAAGAAGCAGAAGATCGGGTTTAAGCTTTGCAGCATGCATCAGAGCCATATCGCCGTCGGCAGCTGTCACCGTCCGATAGTTCGACCGCTCCAGATATCGCGACAGGATGTCGGCAATCTCCGGGTCGTCCTCTACGATAAGGATCAGCGGTTGCGGCGAGGAACGCGGAATGGATGAGGAGCTTGGCTTCATTGAATAATTATAGATTAGAAAAGTACATGATACGAGACCAGAGTGGGTCGGTTCTTTCAAACACCTTCAAACTTTCTTGTTGTTTGACTTTTCGCTCAGTCATGCTGCTCCCCTAGTTGGTAGGGCGGGTTGAGATATGTGTGAACAGAGTTTTGTGGCAAGGGGGCGGATAAGGGGACAAGCAATTACAGCGATGAGTTTAAGCGCGACGCGGTGCATCACATCACGGTGCCTAGGTATCCGGTCCGGGAGTTTTCCCGATGTTTGGCTGCTCATCGCGCACCGAGGGCGCGGCTGATTTGGCTAGCTGCGGTCCGCGTTTGCACGAGTATCGAGTCTGGAACAGTATCCGTCATGCGCGTCGTGCTGATCGCGCCAATCATTTCACCTGATATATCGAAAATCGGTGCGGCGACGGAGCAAAGGCCGCTTTCAAAATTGCCAATGCTGACGATAAGATCAGATTTGAGGTCCTGCCTGCGAAAATCGAGTATTTTCTGGACTGCTTCGGTGGGACTGTCCTTGTAGAGACGACGTATCGCCGGTTCGCTTTTGGGGCATAGCATCAGGCGACCCATAGAGGTGGCTGCCGCGGGGAGCCGACTTCCTACGTGGACTAGCGAAGAAAGACCGCTGGTTGCGGCAAAGCGCAGCAAATACATCACGTATTGTCCATCCAGGACACCCAAGTGCGTCGACCAATCGGTCAGATCGCGTAACCGCGTGAGCATAGGTGTGCTGACTTCAAGCAATTCGCTGCTGGCGTGGTAGCCATAAGTGAGCTGCAAGACGCTAGGCCCCAGCTTGAATCGGCCATGCTCGGGGACTTCAAGGAGATACCCTTCATGCAAAAGCGTGTGTACCGTTCGAAAAACTGCCGATTTTGATACGTTCGGAGCATTGCGCGACTTTTGCCGTGACTACCGATGCTCTAAGTCCACGGCTTACCGCTGTCTGGCACGGGCGAGAACCGATGATCGGGCCAGCATTCTGCGCCGATCCAAAGCCAGGGCGTAAGCCAACAAGCGTCATGCTAAGCGACCATCATGAACAAGTCATCAAACGCGTGCTGCGAAAGAAATTCCTGATAAGAAACGGGGCCTCCGTCAGCGGCGTACTTATATCCATCAATGCCGAGCTAGAGGGCAGGGGGCTTCACAAAATCAGCAAGTCGACTGTCGAGCGTCGGATCGGCATCATTCAAGATCGATACCTCAAAAGAAAGCGGGCAGGGAGTACAGCAGCAAGACAGGCTTTCCAGATCATTCGTGGTCGATATGAAGTAAAGGACTCGCTGGCAGTCGTGCAAATCGACCACACTACTAGACATTATTGTTGTCGATCAAATCTCCAACGATCCAATCGGCCGTCCCTACCTGACGGTGCTGCTTGATCTCGGATCCCGAATGCTAACGGGCATCTACCTTTCAATAGATGCGCCATCGGCAGTCAATCTAATGATGGCTTTTCAACGGGCAGTGTTTCCGAAGGCAGATTATCTTCGTCAAATGGGCATTAGCCTAAAATGGCCGGCCCACGGGCTCCCACTTGTCATCAGCAGCGACAACGGCAGCGATCTCAAATCGAAGGCCTTCACGCTCGTACTTACGACAAGCTGTGCGAGGATCAGCTTCGCGTTCATTGTGGCGGCGATCTTCGCGCCGCGACTGGCGGTCAATAAGACCGCCAGTAACGCTTGCTATGTTAAGCGCCCCCGAAAAGACGCTTTACGCGCGCGATTTCGTCGATGACGACGAGAAGATCAACGCCAGTATCGTCAGCGATACGGTCTTTGGCTTCGTCAAGGATGGAAATAATCTCATCCTGTACCGCCAACTTAGAGCGCGTCTTGTTGCGCTTAAAGAGAGTAGTGACTTTTTCCGACATTTTGTAATACTCCAGTTAGATGAAGTACCAAAATCCAATAATCAATATTATGTTAATAATTTAAATTACATCTAATTTAACCAATAATTATTCGTTTATAAAAAATAATCATTGTCACTCACAATCCTTATTAGCTTTCAAAGCTTCAGGATTTCTAAGCCATACGTCACGTTGTGCAAACGGTATTTCAATTCCTTCTTCAGCAAATCGCTTTGCTATGGCATGGTTCATTTCTGATTTTACACTCAAAAGCCAATTTACATCGCGCAATATGGCGCGGATTTCGAAATCGAGTGAGTCAGCGCCAAAGCCCATGAAAAGAACATTTGGTGGCGGGTTGAGAACGACCATGGGATGGTCTTTCGCGATCTCTGACAGGATGGCTTCGACTTTCTTTGTATCAGTTCCATATGCAACGCCAACAGGCACGATGGCGCGGCCGATTGAGTTGCCGCGGGTCCAATTGATCACCTGATTTGAAATTAAGTCCGCATTTGGAACAATTACATCCGTACGATCAAACGTCTCTATACGTGTTGATCGTACGGAAATTGTACGCACATAGCCCATTCTGCCGCCAACTTCGATCCAATCACCTTCGCTGATGGGACGTTCGATCAAAAGAATGATACCAGAGACAAAGTTTGAAACGATATTTTGAAGACCAAAACCAATGCCAACAGAAAGTGCACCAGCGACAAAAGCCAGTGATGTCAAATTGATACCAGCCGCAGTTATTGCTGCAATAGCAGCAAGAAATACACCAATATAACCGGTGCCTGATACAATGGCGTTACGTCCACCGACATCGACACGGGTCTTTGGCAAAACAGAATTACGCAAACCCGCCTGGATTAACCGTGTCAGCATAAAGCCTAAAGCAAAGACGATGGCAACGGTCAGAAAATCAGTTGGAGATATCCGTGTTTCACCAATGGCAAAGCCTTCGCGAAACTGGGTCCACATTTCAGTTAGGTCTGATACCCTGCCACCCCAGATCAATACCAGAAGCGGCATCGCAGCAACTGCCAGTACAAAACTGATTAACACTGGTATTAAGGCATCCTTACTGTCTTCACCTCGTCGGGTTAGCAACGCATAGACATTAGAAACCTGGCGCTGCAAAACGCTGACTAGAATTATCAAACCAAGCGTCAAAACTGTAGGAAAAACAATGAACTCTGCGGCGATGTTATATCCAAATGCTGCGATAATCGGTCCTGCAAAAGAAATGCCGTAAATGACCTTGGAAAGGATCGATAAAAGTCCATTTCGGTAATTTTTTTCTGTGTTTTCCTGAATATCGGCATTTAGATGTGCTTTGATCAAGTTCGCGATCCGGTACAAAATCACACAAGACAGAACAATAAGCGGGAACTGTAAAACTGTGATAACTTCTGCTGAATACCGTTCGTACCCTTTATAGGCATCAATCAGGGCGACAAACCCCAGCAAAAAACCAAGGCTTGCCATGTTAAATCGGGCTTGACGTCTTTGCCTTTCATCTAAGGTAAGCAAACTGTATTGCGCATCGCTGCGGGGAAAAGCACGCATGCCCAACCAACGCGCCGCAAAGAAAGAAAGCCCCATAAACGGTATAACAGACAACAAAATATCGCCGCGCAGGCCAACAAGACCAGATTGATAAACAGCGCGCGTGATGGCAATGATACCAATCATTGGTATGATGATCTGACCAATCGAGATTAAAAAACTCCAGACCCCCTGCCCGCGTCCTGACAGTTTGGTCGCAAGACGTTCCATCCAGATGCGGCCACGTAGAATTAGGATCAAGGCAAATATCAGGAAAATAATAGCCACAGGCAAACCTTGGCGTAACTCGGTACGCTGCGCTGGACTAAGCCACGCATTTCGCACTTCATCCTTGATACGAACTGACGTTGTTTGAACGGCATCAAGGGCATCATCCCAATGGGATGGATTCACCGGGCTTGGACCTGCACGCAGCAAAGCATCGGCCTGGCGATCCCGTACAATCCGATCAATTTCACCGATCAATCCGTTGGCACGGCTGTATGCTTCTTCGGCCGTTACAATAGGTGCACGCAATCGCGTCAGCTGTTCGCGCAGCGCTGTGCGTCGACTGGCAATTTCAGCAGCTTCTGTTTGCCCTTCTTCCGGGGCAGGCCCAAGAGACGCAATTTGATTTTGCAGTGTTTCAATCCGCGCCCGGTTGGTATTTTGTGCTGACAAAAACCCTTCGCGCCAGACAGCGAGCTGTGATCGCAGCTGTTCTAACGCAGCGCTAGAAGCCCGCCCGGCCTGTATGGCATCTTCGGCACGTGTCGCAATATTTTCCCACTGTTGATAATCAGGTGGGGCTACATCCTGTGCAAATGCTGAAAAGCCGAAAAAGGCAAAGATGATCAGAAAAACAAAGCGATACAGCATCATACGTCTTCAAATACACCGGGAATACTGCGCGGCGCGCTTTCCAGCCAATCCGGCACCGGCAAACCTTTCTGCGCCAAGAATTCGGGGTTGAAAAGTTTGGATTGATATCGCGTACCGTAATCACACAGGATCGTCACGATCGTATGGCCTGGCCCCATATCCTGCGCCATTCTGATTGCACCCGCAATATTGATACCTGACGATCCGCCCAAAACCAATCCTTCGTGGCGAAGCAGATCAAAGACGATTGGCAGCGCCTCGGCATCTGGAATGTTAAATGACATATCGGGCGTAAACCCTTGTAAATTGGCGGTGATACGCCCCTGCCCTATACCTTCACTTATGGAAGAACCGTCGGATTTCATCTCTCCTGTCGTATAAAAACTGTGCAATGCGGCACCATCAGGATCCGCCAAACCGATCTTAACGCCCTTTGGCTTAAGCGCTGTCGCCACGCCTGCCAATGTCCCGCCAGAGCCGACTGCACAAATGAAACCATCAACCTTGCCATCAGTATCACGCCATATTTCAGGCCCGGTGGTTTCTATGTGGGCTTGTCTGTTGGCGATATTGTCGAATTGATTGGCCCAGATCGCGCCATTGGGTTCAGATTTAGCCAATTTTGCTGCAAGTCGCTCCGAATAACGCACATAGTTATTTGGGTTTTTATAAGGGGCCGCAGGCACTTGTACCAGTTCAGCACCCGCCAGACGCAGCATATCTTTCTTTTCCTGACTTTGCGTCTCAGGAATGACGATGACAGTTTTAAAGCCCATAGAGGCACCAACCAAGGCAAGTCCAATCCCTGTGTTCCCGGCCGTCCCTTCAACAATGGTTCCGCCAGGTTTCAACAGGCCCTTTTCCACGGCATCACGAATGATATAAAGTGCGGCGCGGTCTTTGACCGACTGCCCAGGGTTCATAAATTCTGCTTTACCCAGAATGGTGCATCCTGTCGCCTCACTTGCGGCTTTCAAGCGGATTAATGGGGTGTTGCCGATTGCTTCGGCCAGATCGTTATGGATAGGCATGGCTGCTCCGTTCGTGCTGACATAGCTTTAGGGCCAGCTTTTGCGGAACTCAAGCAGATGCGCGCAATCTTTCGCGGTTTCGATCAAGCCAAAGCAGCATCAAGATCAGCGGCCCAACCTGCGCCTCGCCCGTTTCGATCAATCTGAGTGCGTCATCAAAGGCAAGAACATGCATGAATATATCTTCCCTTTCTGCATCCAGACCACCAAGCCTGTGATTAACATCTGACAAGTCGCATAGGCCAACGAAACTATGGAAGTAATCGGTCGAACATCCTGGCGATGTATAGTATTGTGAAATGGGATGCAGGTTCGACAGAACAATACCGGCTTCCTCTTCCACTTCACGGATCGCACACTGCTCGGGTGTTTCGCCGGGATCAACCAAGCCAGCCACCGGCTCAAGCATCCATGGTTTTTTATCGCCCCGCGCATAAGGACCCATGCGAAATTGCTCGACCAATAAAACAGTATCGTGGATTGGATTATAAGGGATGACCAGGGCCGCATCATTGCCGATGAACACTTCGCGCGTTTGTATGTCACATAATGAACCATTGAATGTTGGATGCCGTAATCCCAGTCGATTTGCAGAAAAGAAACCTGAAAAAAGCGGCTCATAGGTGATTTGATGAACCTCAGATGCGTCCATGTTGTGACGTACATCACACGGCGCGGGTGTTTGCGCCATAAGTCGTGCCCACGCTTGCCTTGAGATACATTAATAACGCGCCGTAATATTTTGTTTTAAAAAATGTTATAGTATTTCATACATCTTGGGAGATTGCGATCTGAAGCTGTCCGTAATCTTTTACCTAAGTCTTCAGATCCCAGTCACCGTCATGTTCGCGGTCTTGCAAATTTGGAAAATAGGCCCAAGCCTGTACAGAGTTACCACCAGAATTGACATCAATAGACTGCCTTGAATACTCAAAAAAACGGCTTCGTAATAATCCAGCCGTTCGATATCTTTGGACTGCAGATTATATACTAGAATGCCATCCGCGGACTGCTCTTTGTTTTCGATCAAAAGCGGATATGCAACTGATTTCGCACGACAGACCTTATGTGCGGGCAGCGACGCAGCATTCAATGGCGGAAAATCGGTTTTTCTCAAAACCTACAATAAATGATGTCGACGTGTTCCGTAAAGAAACAGTGCGTCAGGCAAAGCGTTGCCCGACCCATTCTGTTAGCATACCTGCCAACATACCGCCGATTAATAGGGTACCAAGTATCTCGTAGTTTGCCATGATTATGAAATGCTCAGCCATCAACTCAAATACGCCAACAACAGCCTCCATACCGTTATCATACCGCCTTCTAAGCGATTGTATAATCATAATGTAGCTGGAAAATGTAAAAAGCGATACGACTGCGAAAATAACGGCCGCCGTTATGCCATAACTGAACGATGCAACATATCCACCAGGTGCACGCGACCCTGCAACCATCCAACCTGCACCTGCGCCGATCAGAATATTTATGGGTATGAAATATCCCATATTTTGTTCGGTCGGCATTGCCTCAATCACAAGATTGGCAGTCAGCATTGCAAGCCCCCCGAACGCAATCGCTGCGGTTAGCTTGGCTGCGGTTGGCATAACAAGCGAAGTCGGCATCACAAAAGTCCCCTTTTTACGCGCCCCCTACCCTTGGGGACGTGTGACTGTAATCTGAGTCACGTCGCAATTTCCGCTATGAAAGGTCGCAGCGCAAGAGGTTAGATAAAAGTTCCACATTCTGCGAAACCGATCATCGAACCCAAGAGCCGAAACCTGATCCCACTTAGCATTGAATGTATCATGCCAACGACGCAAAGTCTGACTGTAACTTTCGCCAAATTCGATTGATCGAGTTACCCTTAGGCCCGATTGTTCAACCTCGGCCCGCAAAGCTTTGGGGCTGGGCAACATGCCGCCTGGGAAGATGTATTTCTGAATGAAATCAACACCTCGTCGATAAACATCCCAACGTCGATCTTGCACTGTAATTATTTGTAAAGTTGCGTGTTTTCCAGGCTTAAGACGGTCACGAACACTGTTGAAATATATAGGCCAGTATTTTTCACCAACAGCTTCAAACATCTCGATGGATGCGATGCCGTCATACGTGCCTTTTTCGTCGCGGTAATCCTGCAGCTTGATCTCGACAAGGTGCTGTAAACCCGCTTTTCTGATACGCTCTTGGGCATAGTCGTGCTGCTCTTGGCTGATGGTCAGCCCTGTGACTTTAAGGCCACGTTCAGCAGCAGCATATTCCGCAAATCCACCCCATCCGCAGCCAATTTCCAGAACATGATCCCCGGGACGAGCCCCCATTTCATCAATCATCGAAGCATATTTTCGGACCTGGGCATTCTCCATGCTTTCTTGACCGGTCTCAAAAAGAGCCGAAGAATAGGTCATGGTTTCATCTAACCACAGTCCGTAAAATTCATTCCCAAGATCATAGTGATATGAGATGTTTTTGCGCGCCTGACGCTTAGAATTTGACTGCAACCAAAAGCGAAATTTCTCATAGGCGCGTATGAATGCCTGGCCATGAAAGCCGTCGTAAATCGTATCATTGTCGGCATGTACCAGATCCATAAAGGCCTGAAGATCAGGTGTTGACCACCATTGATCCAGATAGGCGTCACAAAACCCCAAATCCCCTTCGCGGATAAGACGTGCAAAGATATCCTTATTGTGAATATTCAATTGCGCGACAGGACCGGGATTTTTGCCCTCGGCCCTAAAGCACCGACCATCTGGCAATATCATATCCAACCGACCATTTTCCATGTGCTGCGCCATGTCAAAGACAGCCGTAAAGTAACGTGGCAGATCAGTCTGCCCTTCTGTTGTTGTCAGTATCATGCCTGTTTTCCCCAAACTCACTGAATACTTATTGGACAAGGTATTGACCTTATTTGGTTTTCATACACCTGTCATTGTTAAAAACTTCGATTTTCATAGGCAGAAAGTGCAGCTTTTCGCCCCTCATCTACCTTTACAACGGGATCAGGATAATCATCTTCAGGTGACATTTTCCATTGTTTCGGTATTGCGTCGAAATACTGCAATGCTTGCTTGGCCGGGTTTTTGCGGCCTTCTGCAATCCATGTGCTGACATACTCGCGGTTCTTGTCGAACTTATCCAGCTGTGTAACGGGGTTAAACACTCGGAAATAAGGCGTTGCATCAGGCCCAGATCCTGCGGACCACTGCCATCCCATTGCATTGCTGGCCGGATCCCAATCGATCAGACAATCTTCAAACCAGTTCAGACCGATTTTCCAATGGCACAGCAGATGTTTTGTCAAATAGCTGGCCACGATCATACGGCCGCGGTTGTGCATATGACCTGTCACATACATTTCGCGCAGGGCAGCATCGACAAATTGAATGCCTGTGCGCCCCTGTTTCCAGGCCTTCACTTCTGCCTTGCGTTCATCTTCGTTCCAAGGAAATGCATCCCAATCTTCACGCCAGTTGTCATCGATAATGCGCGGCGTATGGTGGACCAGATGATATGCAAATTCACGCCAAACCAACTCTTTCAGGAATGTTTCGGCACCTTTTTTACCTTCTTGCATCGCGCGTTGACCGGCATGCCAGCAACTGCGCGGGCTGATTTCACCATAGGTCAGGTTTTCGCTTAACTTGGATGTACCGGGTTGCCATGGCAAATCGCGGTTGGTTTGATAATCATTAATCCAGTTGCCGATAAAATTGCCCAATCGGCTGGTGGCTGCACTTTCGCCGACACAGACATATTGTGCAACAATATCGCGCCCGCGCTGCATATCCCCCCCCATGCTCCAATCTTTGATTTCATCAGAAACAGGCCATTGATCCGGTGCAGGTATATCAGAGGGCGCAGCGATCAGATCGGCAACATCACGGTTTCGAACGGATTTCCACATCGGCGTGAAAACCTTGTAAAATCCGCCGGTATTTGTTTCGACACTTGTCGGCTCAAACAATAGGTGTCCGCGGAAAACTTTCGTTTCGACCTCCATGTCTTCAAGGGATTTTTTGACTGCTTTGTCGCGCTTGACCGCATCCGGATCATACGCCATTGACCAATAAACAGCCTGTGCATTTGTGTCTTTCGCTAAGCCCTTTAAGACATCGGCTGCATTGCCCCTACGCAAAATTAGTTTGCTACCTTTGTCCGCGATTTCACGTGACAGATTTTCGACAGACAGGCCCAATCGCCATTTTGGGGCGGCCCCATGATTTTCGACAACTTCATCGTGAATAAACACCGGAATGACCGGGCACCCCTGATTGACAGCTTTAGTAAGTGCCGGATGATCTCCCAAACGAAGATCACGACGAAACCAGACGATAATGGGTTTATTGTTCATTTAGGTCTCAAAATCCAAGGCATCCATCGGGGCTATACTACAAGACCTGATCTAGCGCGTTGATAACACGATCAAGTTCCGAAGCCACATTGTAATGAACAAAACTAAGTCGCAACACGCCTTTTGCTGGATCGATGCCCATCGCCTTAAGCGGGCGCACCGCATAAAAATCACCGCCGCCAGCCATAATTCCATGATGTGCAAGCCTTGCAGCAGCATCCTCTGCCTTACCAGATATCTCAATTGCGAATGTGGGCGCGCGTAATTTCGCATCTTTAGGGCCTAACAACCGAATGTTATTTTTAGATGATAAGTAATCCAGCAAAGGCTTCATCAGATCTATTTCATAAGCCCTAACCAGATCATGAACACATCCCGCACGCCCTGCCCCGTCACGGCCGGCTTTAAAATGCTGTGAATACAAGGCGTCTACGTAATCTGCGATACCAGCACAGGCTGCCACTTGAGCATGATCCGGGCCTGCTGGTGAAAAGCGTTTATGCAGCGCATCACCATTAAAACTATGTGCCTGGTTTGGTAAAGCAGCAGCCAAAGCGCGGCGAATAACCATAATACCCTGATGGGGTCCATAGGTTTTGTAGCTTGAAAACATATAGATATCAGCACCAAGCTTGCTAACGTTAGGAAAACCATGTGGTGCATAGCTGACACCATCTACACACACGACAGCCCCGACAGCATGGGCAAGCTGTGTGATTTCCTCGACCGGATTGATTTCACCGATGACATTCGAACAATGCGGAAAACAGACCAGCTTGACCGTATCATCCAGTAGGTTTTTCAGATCCTCAATATCCAGATGACCCGTTTCTGGGTCGATTTTCCATTCGCGTATCTCAATTCCGAAATTGGCCAATTTACGCCAAGCCCCTGAATTTGCTTCATGATCCTGATCTGTGACGATGATTGTCTGACCTGGAACCATCCATTCCGCAAAGGCATTCGCCAACACATAAACATTTTGTGTCGTCGATGGACCAAAGACCAGCTCATCTGATCCCACGTTCAAAAGCCGCGCCAGACGTTCGCGCGCTTCGTCCATTTCATCGCCCGCCAAAAGCGATGCGGCATAAGGTGCATAGGGTTGAACTTTGCGTTGTTTGTAAAACCGCGTCAGCCGCCAGATCACATGCCTGCACGCATACGATCCCCCGGCATTTTCCGCAAAAACCTGATCGCGAAGCGATGGTTCGGAAAACGCCAGAAACTGGCCCCGGACGAAATCTGTATCAAGTTTGGTCATAATGATCACGCAACCTTAAGCGTTTACATCCACAACCACGCGACCTTTGATCTGGCCTTTCAAAATGTCAGCACCAAGTTTCGGCAGATCTTGTAATGTCGCAGCTTCGATCATCATTTCAAGGTTTTCCATTGGAAGATCACTCGCAAGGCGTTTCCACACATTCAACCTGTTTTCATAAGGTTGCATCACACTGTCGATGCCCAAAAGTGTCACACCGCGCAGCAAAAACGGAATAACTGTGGTTGAAAGCGCAGCCCCCCCTGCTAGCCCCACCGCCGCAACAGATCCACCATATTTCATCTGCGTCAGAACACGCGCCAGCATTGTGCCGCCCACCGCATCAATGCACGCAGCCCATTTTTCTGAATCTAATGGCTTTTTGGTGGGTTCTGATAATTCCTCACGTGGAACAATATGATTGGCGCCAAGGTTTTTCAGATATTGAATCGTTTCAGGGCGTCCTGTCACAGCTGCAACGTCATAACCTAGACTGGCGAGTATCGTTGTGGCGACCGACCCAACGCCGCCTGAGGCACCAGTGACTAAAACCGTTCCTTTTTCAGGGGTTAAGCCCTGTTGTTCAAGTTCATTAATGGCAAGCATCGCAGTAAAGCCTGCAGTTCCGATTGCCATTGCCTGCCGTGTGGTCAAAGCCTCTGGCAATGGAACAAGCCAGTCGGCTTTAACCCGCGCCTTTTGTGAATACCCGCCCCAATGCGCTTCGCCCACACGCCAGCCGGTTAACACGACTTTGTCGCCCGGGACATAACGGGCATCGCTGCTATCAGAAACAGTTCCGGCGAAATCAATGCCCGGTATGTGGGGATAATTGCGCACCAACCCACCACCAGGACCGATGCATAGACCATCTTTGTAGTTAACAGTCGAATGTTCCACGTCTACCGTAACATCGGCATCGGGCAATTGCGACAAGTTGATCTGCTGGACGCTGGCATGCGTTGTGCCATCATCATTCTTTTCAACCACCAAAGCGTTGAACATTGTGTCCCCCCGTTTTTATTATCTTATTTCATTCACATAGCCCACTAAAACACATCATCAATACCAGTTTCATGATCATAACAATTGCGCAGTTTGATCAATCTAATCTAAGGTTATTGAGTTTAGATTTTTCGTTTAAGAAATCGTTATTAATGAGCTATTTAGTTAGCTTATGAATAGCCCAACCGGTCGCGCATGAATGCAAGCGCTACCGACAAGCCATCTGGCGCGATGCCATGTGCTGTGCCCTTCATGATGTGCGCAAAAACGTCTTTGAACCCTGCGTCTTGCAAGGCTTGCGCGGCCTCGGGCAAGCTTTGAACCGGGACCACATCGTCCTGGTCGCCGTGTACCAGAAGTATGGGCATTTTAGATACCGTTTCATCGGGCAAAAGATCGGGATTCAAAAGACGGCCAGAAAACCCCACAACAGCGGCAATAGCATCTTCGCGACGGGGCGCGACATGCAGCGCCATCATGGTGCCTTGGGAAAAACCCAGGACCAGCAGCTGTTCGGGCAGGATATCTTCGTCCACCATCACCCCATCCAGAAAAGCGTTCAGATCATCAACAGCTGCAATCATGCCTATGTTGGCATCTTCTTCGGATGATCCGTCAATCCATGGGATCGGAAACCATTGATAGCCCATCGGCGCCCCCGCACAGGCCTCGGGCGCGTCGGGGGCGATGAACATCGTGTCTGGTAGGTGTTCGGCCAAAGGATCAGCCAGCCCCAAAAGATCTGCACCATTGGCCCCATAGCCATGCAAAAAAACGACAACAGATCGTGTATCGCCTGAAAGCGCCGCGCGGCGGCCTGCCTGTAGTGCACGTGTCATCGAATACCTTCCCTGTCTTTTGCAACCTTGTAGTAGGCCCATAAAAGCCGCGCTGCAACCGATCGCCATGGGCTCCAATCATCTGCCATTTCGCGCATTGCTTTTTCCTTGGGCCGATCATCCAGATCAAACAGAATGCGCGCGGCTTCCTGCAGGGCCAGATCACCTGGGGCGAAGACATCTGCGTGACCAAGCGAAAACATCGCATAGATTTCCGCCGTCCAAACCCCGATACCCGGAACCTGTGTCAGGGTTTTGACAACGTGACCTGTGGGGGCATCTTGCAGGGATCTAAAGTCAATCCGCGCTTCGGCCAAAGCCTTGGCATAGCGGATTTTTTGTCGACTAAGCCCGCAGTTGCGCAAATCTTCGTCACTGGCCCACATGACCTTGCGCGGGCCGGTCAACCTGGCATCCCGCAACCTGCCCCAGATCGCGTTTGCTGCTGCAACGGACACCTGCTGGCTGACAATTGCACTCAATAATTGCGCATACCCATCCTTGCGCCGCCGCAATGGCAGTGGCCCCGTCAAAGTCAGCGCATGGGCGAACCGTTTGTCATGCGATGCAAGCCATGCAGCACCTTCGGCCACGTCATCATGGGTCTGAATGATCCGCTGCATAATCGCTTTATGACCTATGACTGTCTGTTCTGAATGCTTCTATAGCGTCAGCGACTTGCAATGCCTTACCTGCAATTTCTTTTTCGTTAACCTCGTCCATACCAAAAGCGACCATGCGGTCGTAAAGCGATTGGCTGGTGTAATGTTCATATGGAACAGAGGCGTCAGGCCAAAAGCTATTTATCCAGACGCCGGGCTTTCCAAGTTCGCACCAATCGCTCCAAAGCTGCTTGGCCAATTGATCGGTTGGCCATTGAAACACCTGATCAAACAATGATGTCGCGTCCCATTGGGCATAGCCAAAAATACTCAGGACATCATCAAGACGGTATTTTTCGTCATAAATATCGTATGTACGACCAACCTGAGTTTCCAGATACAGACGCTGGAAACGGTCAATGACATCCCATTCTTCATCAGACCAGTGTTCGCGCTTACCGGTGGGAAATTTAGATAACGCAACTTCATTCCCGACCGATGATACGTCTTCCCTTGCCGCCAGAGCATCGAAAACACGTGGCAACAGATAGGACCAAGTTCTTTTGGAAAATGTGTCATCAACCGCGGCAAAAAACCAGTCTTTCAGATAATGAAACGGTAAATCGCGTTGTCCATGGTTAAAGAAATCAGCCTTGATATTTGGCTCCATACAACAATCACAGGCACCGACTGTTTCTGGCGGTTCGCTGGCGGCAAATACGCGATAGGCGTCTTGGACAACATCATAAAGCGGGTTGTCCGGATCGGCATGGCCATCTGGGCCACGTGTTTTGATACGATTGGCTTTCATTTTTCACGAATACCCAAAGTTTTCACCCAATTCAAAGCCTGATCCACGCTTTCGACTTGCGGCGCGTCCAGCTTTGCAGGGCGGCGGATCATGGCAACCGGAAGACCGAGCGCCCGCGCGGCGTCCAATTTGCTGCGACTTGCCATGCCGCCCGCATTTTTGACAACCAGCCAGTCAATGCCAAGGGATGTGAACAATTCTTCTTCCTCAGCCTGGCTAAAGGGCGGGATGCCCACCAGATATTCGCCGCCTTTGAACGGAAACGGACCCTTGGGCTGATCAATGCGGCGGCAGATCAGACGGCGGCCAGACATATTCGCAAAGCGGTCCAGCGTCTGGCGACCTGTGGCCAGAAAGACGGTCGCATCCACGGGGATATGATCAGCCGCTTGTGTTTCATCATCAATCACCGTCCAGCTATCGTCGGGGGCTGGCTTCCATTCCGGGCGCAAAAGCTGCAAATAAGGAATACCCATTTGCGCACAAACCTGCGACGTGCGCAGCGATATAAGATGCGCAAATGGGTGCGTCGCGTCCAGCACCGCTGCGATCCCTTGAGTTTGCAGAAATTCAGCAAACGGTTCCGCCCCACCAAAACCGCCGATCCGTAGTCGTATACCCAGATCATCTGGCACACGGTTGTCGCTTGCAAAAGACGCAATCGTATCAATTCCCATCGCCATCAGGCTATGGGCTAATGTGCGGGCTTCACCCGATCCTGCAAGAAGCAATACACGCATAAGGCGTTGGAATACCCGGCCTATTGCCGCACGGCAAGCGTGATGCTTGCCAAGGTCGATCTGACCGGATACCGCTTTCGCAATGAGCTATATGACCGATGATAAGCGCGCCATGCGCAATGTTGCGACACTTGTCGTGGCACAGGCTATTTTGGGCAGCCAGATCACCATGATTTTCGTGATCGGTGGCTTGGCAGGGCAAATGCTGGCGCCGAATCCCTGCCTGGCAACATTGCCAATTTCGCTCATCGTTTTTGGGTCCATGACCACAGCCCCCTGGTTAAGCCGCGTGATGCAGATACGGGGCCGGCGTGTTGGCTTTCTAATCGGTGCTGTTGGCGGGCTGATGGGGGGCGTCATTTCAGCATACGGACTGTTTATCGCGAATTTCTGGGTGTTTCTGATCGGCAGTTACATGACCGGTATCTATATGTCCGCACAGGGTTTTTATCGCTTTGCCGCCGCTGACACCGCATCTGATGCTTTCAAACCCAAAGCTATTTCCTATGTTATGGCGGGCGGTTTGATTTCCGCAATCATCGGGCCGCAGATCGTCAGTTTTATGACAACAGGCAATCCCGATGCCAGTCATATGCGGTATTTCAACATTTATGTTGTGGCAATATTGTTAAACGCTGCGGGGCTTGTCATTTTCTTTTGGCTTGACATCCCCACCCCCTCCAAACCAACAGCGCAGTCAGGTGGCGGTCGCAGTTATGTCGAATTGCTGCGTGATCCCAAAATCGCCGTGGCTGTTATTTGCGCGATGGTATCCTACGCGCTGATGAACTTGGTGATGACATCAACACCCCTTGCGGTGGTCGGATGTGGTTTCACCGAAGCTGATGCATCCGGCGTGGTCAAAGCTCATGTATTGGCAATGTTTGGGCCATCCTTTTTCACGGGCCATCTGATTGCGCGCTTTGGTGTGGAAAAAATCATTGCCACGGGGCTTGTCATATTGGCCATTGCGGGTGTTGTCGCCATTCAAGGTGTTGAGATTGGCAACTTTTACGTTGCCTTGATACTGCTTGGTATCGGCTGGAACTTCGGCTTTATCGGTGCCACGACATTACTGGCCACAGCCCACCGTCCCGAAGAACGCGGACGCGTGCAAGGCATGAATGACATGATCGTCTTTGGCTGCGTGACGATTGCATCGCTTGCCTCAGGGGGGTTGATGAACTGTTCTGGCGGCGATGTGGTGCAAGGCTGGACTGCTGTAAACTTGGCTATGGTGCCATTTTTGGTCTTGGCAGGTGGCGCGCTGATCTGGTTAGTAATGCGACCAAAAGAAATAGCGTAACAAGTATTAAAAGGATAAAAAGTTGAAACTTTATATTAAAAAATGGATCTCATGGTCGGTGCTTACTGCAGGGGTGCTTATCTTAGCCGTCGTTTTGATATCCGGGAACCCTGTCTCATTGATTGGTCCGATAATCATGGTCGTTTATGGCATTTTGACCTTGGTTAACCCGATGGTCCGATATCAAAACAATCAATTGGAATTTTATAATCCTTTAGGGATGCGGTTAAAAACATGGCCGCTGGAAAGCCTTACAGTTGATGACAGTACAGGCAAAACAATCATTTTTGGTGAAAAGAAAAACGGTAAAGTCAAAAAGATTCTTGCTGCACCCAATCATACCTATGACAATGAACAATCCCAGGCGCTTATTGATCATGTCAGGGCCGAAAAAGCATTTGGTTGATAATTACTTGAAATGTTTTCAAATGCACAAAGAGGCAATTTAGAACAATGTTATTTCGTCGCAAACCGACCATTAGTGACGATATGTCAGATTGGATTATCGAAAATTTTGAATGGGTTCTGGCACGTGACGATAACAAACTGAATGATTTGATCTTGCCCACCAAAGACTATTTCACAGCCCCCGGTGGACAGGACGAAAAAACAGCCCGTGCTGTTGCCGATGACGTTGCGCGGCACCTTAATATTGATCAGAAATTCCATATCGAACCGCTGCCAAATTTGCCTGATGAAATCGCACATCAGTATGGACAAATGTCTGATATCGCAGGACAATATTGGCATGACACCGATGAACCACTGATCACCTATAGTCCCCGAAATATGCGGCAACCCATGAATTTCATCGCCACTATGGCGCATGAGTTTCTGCACTTGAAACTTGCTGATCATGAACATCTATTGCCCGGTGGTGAGGCCATGCATGAGCTGACGACAGATCTGCATATGATTATCGAAGGTTTTGGTGTTTTCGCACTGGAAGGTGCAGATCAGGCAGGTTGGTCCGGCTATATGACCCAACCAACCTGCGCTTATGCTTTGGCTGTTTTTCTGAAATTCAAAGGTTTGGATGCAATGGCGACCAATTCTTATTTATCAAGCCGACCACGAAAATATCTGAAAGTCGCAATCGCCAATGTGGACCGGATAGATTTACCATCGGTTGGTTAATGCGTATCCCATCAGCCGTATTTTTGAGATAAACGCGCTTTCGGTTAAATTCCCATCCGCGACGCGTTCCGGAGCTTTAATCGCTGTCGATAATATTGCTTTGGCCCGCCATCCCGCGCGCAATGCAGACGCTGCAGCTGGCGATATTTCGGCGCGTCTTGATCTGGCTTGCAGTAGTCTGTGTAAAGCTTGTTCACCAAGGGCTTTCACAGCCTCAGCGCGACCATCAAGTAAGGGTTTTCGTCCTCGGCCTTCCAACTTTGGGATAGCACAAAACCAGTTTGCTATCCCGACCCCATAGGCAAAGTCACGGACAACCGCTTCATTCGCATTTCCAAGGGCGCGCACGGCCGCCCACATCAAGTTGCCGGAAGTCGTCTGAATATAATCTTCAAAATGCGCCGTATCTTCAAAGACATCCTTGTAAATATCCCACCGCCGAATTGCGACCAGCTTATCTAAAAGCTGTGCGCCTGTTTTATCCAGAACTGCGGCCAGTGCATCAACGACCTCATGCCGTCGCACGGGCCCAGCCTGCGCGATTTCTTCCAAGGCATCACGCCACCATTGCAGCCGCATTTCAGCGATCATAGGTTCTTCAGTGACCCATGGCGCACGCGACACCTCAACATTAAAGGCATAGATCGGGAACAACACACGCCGCGCTTCAACCGGGGCCGACATGGCTGCCAGAAAACGATCCGGATCGGCTTTTTCAACCAGTGCGGCGCAGGCATCAAGGCTCATACATCACCTTCATTGTTCCAAAAATACTCAAGACGCAATGGTTTCAACCTGCACTATCGCGCACCAGCTTCCATTTGATCGCATCCAACAACGCCTCAAATGACGCGTCTACTATGTTGGGCGACACACCCACTGTTGACCACTGCTGACCGGCGCTGTCTTTGCTGTCAATAATGACACGCGTCACAGCTTCGGTTCCGCCATCGGTGATCCGCACCTTAAAGTCCACCAGCCGCATATCGTCAATCATCTGCTGATAGGGGCCCAGATCCTTGGCCAATGCTTTTGCCAGCGCATTGACCGGCCCGCGATCACTGCCAGTCTCATCCATACTTTCACTGACTGACAGCATTTTCTGATCGCCAACCTTAACAACCACCACGGCTTCAGACAGGGAAACCATTTGATTATATTTGTTTTTTCGACGCTCAACAGTTACCTTATATCGCTTCACCTCGAAAAACTGCGGCAGCATGCCCAGTTCTTCCCGCGCGATCAGCTCAAACGATGCCTGCGCGGTATCGTAGCTATAGCCCACGGCCTCGCGCTCTTTGATCCGGTCCAGAATGCGCGGCAATGCCGGGTCGTTCTTGGCTACATCAAGCCCTGCCTCGGACAAGCGCCGCCGCAGGTTCGATTGACCCGCCTGGTTAGACATCGGGATAATGCGGGAATTTCCCACCAATGCAGGGTCGACATGTTCGTATGTTGCCGGGTCTTTCACAATCGCACTGGCGTGCAGACCGGCCTTATGGGCAAAAGCGCTGGCACCAACAAAGGCCGATTGCTTTTGCGGCACGCGGTTCAGGATGTCATCCAGCAGACGCGAGGCGCGGGTCAGGCCCTGTAACGCGTCCAAAGTCACGCCGGTCTCAAACTGGCTGGCATAGGGTTCTTTCAGCAATAACAAAGGGATAAGCGTCGTTAGATTGGCATTGCCGCAGCGCTCGCCCAGTCCATTCAACGTGCCTTGTACATGACGCACCCCCGCATCGATTGCCGCTAGAGTGTTCGCGATCGCGTTTTCCGTATCATTATGCGTGTGAATACCAAGATCAGATCCAAGAATGCCATCTGCGATAACGTCGCGCGTTATCTGACTGATTTCATGGGGTAACGTGCCGCCATTGGTATCGCACAAAACCACCCAACGGGCCCCCACCACATGGGCTGCATCAATACAATCCAGCGCGTAACCGGGGTTGGCCTTGTAGCCATCGAAAAAATGCTCGGCATCAAAGATCGCCTCGCGGCCCTGACTGCTGATATGGTGGATCGAGGCCTGAATATTGTCGATATTTTCGTCGAGCGAGATACCAAGAGCGTTGGTCACATGAAAATCATGGGTCTTACCGACCAGACAGACGCTTTCGGTACCCGCATTCATGACGGCCGCCAGAACATCGTCATTCTCAGCCGACCGCCCTGCCCGCTTGGTCATACCAAAGGCGGTCAGCGTGGCGCTGGTTTTGGGCGCGCTGTCAAAGAATTCGCTATCGGTCGGGTTCGCGCCTGGCCAGCCGCCTTCGATGTGATCTATCCCAAGCTGGTCGAGAACCTGTGTGATCTGAATTTTCTCAGCAGTCGAAAACTGTACGCCCTGCGTCTGCTGCCCGTCGCGCAGCGTGGTGTCGTAAAGATAGAGCCGTTCTTTCGTCATGTCCCATCCTCCCGCCGCAGCCAATGCACCTCAAATCCCCCGAGGTCCCGGATCAAGTCCGGGACTGCGCGGACTGAAGCTTCGGTTTTCCGAATATGCATGACGCATGCGTCATGCATAGCGCCCGACCCGCCCCCCCACGGGGCGGGCGCTTCTCGCCCTTCCCGTGCGCGTCGGTCGCTGGACATAGCTGCGACTGTCATTTCAAGACCTCAAGCTTTGCTACGTCCAAATTTGGCCCAGCAATGACTTCGATCTGGGTCTTGCCCATACGAACCTCTGCACCAGCCTCTGCCAAAGCAGACTTCATTGCATCCAATACAACAAAATTCTTTGTCTTTATTGCTGTTTCACGCAATTCAGTAAGACGTTTCGCATATGCAGATAAATCAACGGATGGTATGTCCCAAGCGCCAAGATCATCTGTAAGCAAACCAAGCAACTGCGCGCTAGCCAAAAAAACACCTCGAAGATCATCGGATGAAAGACCGATATATTCCACACCATTTACTTCAAAATTTTTATGTGCGCGAATGTCATCAAAAAATGAGTGCAAATAATAAATGGCTAAAGGTAGATTTAAATCATCAGATAACGAGTCTAAGATGCACTCATGCGGTATACTGGGTTTAACTCCTTGAGTTATATCATACCATTTTCTAATAGTTCTTTCTGCTTCCTCCCGCTTCTTTTCCGTCCAATCCATCGGCTTGCTGTAATGCGTGCTCAGCATCACGAACCGGATCACTTCGCCCGGCACACCCTGATCCAACAAGTCGCGGACGGTGAAGAAATTGCCTAAGGATTTGGACATCTTCTTGCCCTCGACCTGCAGCATCTCGTTATGCAGCCAATAGCGGGCGAAATCGCCCTTGGGGTGGGCGCACATGGATTGGGCGATTTCGTTTTCGTGGTGGGGGAACTGAAGGTCGATCCCGCCGCCGTGGATGTCGAAGGTCTCGCCCAACAGATCATCCGCCATGGCAGAGCACTCGATATGCCAACCGGGCCGCCCCCTGCCCCACGGGCTGTCCCACCCTGGCAGATCATCGGTCGAAGGCTTCCACAGTACGAAATCCATCGGGTTACGCTTATAAGGCGCGACTTCGACTCGTGCGCCGGCCATCATGTCATCAATGGAACGGCCGGATAGTTTTCCATAGTTTTCATAGCTTTCGACAGCGAACAGAACGTGGCCCTCGGCCTCATACGCGTGTCCCTTAGCGACCAGCCCCTCAATCATCGCGACCATCTGCGGGATATACTGCGTGGCGCGGGGCATATGAGTGGGTTCCATCGCGCCAATAGCCGCCATGTCCTCCAGATACCATTGCGCCGTCTCGGCGGTGATATTCTCAATGGATCGCCCCGTTTCAGCAGCGCGAGCATTGATCTTATCGTCCACATCCGTAAAATTGCGCACATAGGTCACGTGGTCGGCCCCATAGACATGCCGCAGCAGCCGGAACAGCACGTCAAACACCACCACGGGCCGCGCGTTGCCCAGATGCGCGCGGTCATAGACCGTCGGCCCACAGACATACATGCGCACGTTTTTGGGGTCGAGCGGCTGAAAGACCTCTTTCTTGCGGGTCTTCGTGTTGGTCAGTTTGATCGTTGTCATAGGGTCCTCACACGCGGGGTCGCGGCGGGCTTAGCAACTTCGATGGATAGATGGAATAGAAGAACGGCCCGCCTGACGATGTCAGATGGTAATGCAAATACAAATGATGCATATTTTGCTCATGCTAAGGGTCTTAGCATGGGCCATCATTTTGACAAAGGGTTAATTGCTATTTGATCTGACCCAAAGCTGTGCGCAGTTGGCTGGGGTTGATTTCAGATAATTCGGCATCAACCTGATCATGGGTCAACCGCCATACGGGCAAAGCATCCCGCAAAAGCGCCCTGCCCTGATCTGTTAAAACCAACCGGCGCGCGCGGGCGTCTTTTTCATCAGCGATCATGTCAACCAGTTCGCGTCGTTGCAAAGGTTTCAGCGCTGCGGTCAATGTCGTACGATCCATACCCAAAAAAGGCACCAGATCTGTGATCCGCGGACCTTCAGGACGGTTCAATGACATCAAAAGTGAAAACTGACCATTGGTTATTCCAAAGGGTTTCAATGCGACATCAAACCGGCGCGCCAATAAACGCGCAGCCCTTTGAACACTAAAGCACAAGCAACGGTCCCGCACTTCAATCGTGGCGGAAAATGGCAGATCAATCTGTTTCATAATATTTATGTTGATATCAACATAACCAACTGTCAACCTAACGATACGATTCTGATAAAGGGGAGTTTGAAATGTCTTATATTAGTGGATTTTTGCTGGCTGTACCGACTGCGAATAAAGATGAATACAAAAAACATGCCGAAGCTGCATGGCCGATTTTCAAAGACTATGGCTGTTTATCTTGTCACGAAAACTGGGGTGTGGATGTGCAAGATGGCAAGGTCACGTCGTTTCCGATGGCCGTTAAGAAAGAAGACAATGAAACAGTTGTTTTTTCCTGGATGATATGGCCCGACAAGAAAACGGCAGATGACGGATGGGAAAAAATGATGAACGATCCGCGTATGGAGCAACTTGCGGAAATGCCCTATGATGGGATGCGCATGATGTGGGGCGGGTTCGAACCGCTGGTCGACATGCGCGCCAAAGTGTCAGCATAGGTACAGATGCCATGACCATTACAATCAGCGCATTTGCCTGGGTGCCCCCGTTTGCGCAGGGCTATGTGAAAGACATCCGCGCCCGTTGGGCGCTTGAGGAAGCCGGTCTGCCCTACGAACTTCACCTGCTGCGTGGGGATGATCAGAACAGCGTGGACTACCGGTCATGGCAGCCCTTCGGGCAGGTGCCCGCCTATCGCGATGATGAGGTTGAGCTGTTCGAAAGCGGCGCGATTGTTCTGCATATCGCAGCAAAATCCGATGCCCTGCGCCCGCGTGATGCGACTGAGGCGGCAAGTGTGCAGTCCTGGGTCTTTGCCGGTTTGAACTCAATCGAACCGATCAAAGAACGCTACACGCTGCCCGATATTTTCCATGCGGGTGAGCCCTGGGTTGATCAGGCGCGACCGCATTCTGAGCACCTGCTGGACAAGCGCCTGAAATCCCTTTCCAACTGGCTGGAAGACCGCGACTGGTTGACCGGTCGGTTCAGCGTGGCCGATATCATTATGGCAACCGTTCTGCGCGGGATCGAGGACCGCCCGGTCTTCACCCAATATACCAACCTGCCCCAATATCTGACACGATGCCTGGAACGGCCCGCTTTTGAAAGGGCCCTGCAGGCACAGATGAAAACATTCGCGCAGAATGAACCAGCGCCTGCTTGATATCAATTGTTCCTGATATAATACAATTCGGGAAAACAGCGTGCATCAAATCCACGTGAATCTTCAGGATGTAGGGGACGTAATCCTTCACATGTTTCCGCCATGCAGGTCTGCGGTTTATCAGGTGTCAAATTAAAAAAGATTGTTACATCGGCGAACATCGTCGCTGCAGGGTTCTGTTGAACAACAACAGGTATACAAGATAATGTCGCGCGAAATTGAGCGCCAGAATACCCTATATCTGAATACCGGTTACTAAGGCTGTAGTCAGCAGCGTTGTAATAAAGAGTTGCCCACATAGGAATATCCACCATCGGTATGTTGTCGGAGGTTTCAACCCCTTTTCTGTACAAAGTCGGATTTTCTGGCGGATGCAATGTCCAGTCGTTAGATACTTTTGTAAAAGAACCTTGTTCAACTGTCAGGTCTGAACTTGTAGCAATCATTGCCTGCCAACTTGAGTCAAGGATTGTTAGATCGTGCAACGCTTGACAGGCGGTGACCTGACCCTTGAGGTCAAAGCTTGCCTCGTTTTCCACAATTTTCAACAGTGCCGGAACACGTGGAGGTATCTCACTGTCCGAGCATGGAATTTCAATCCGCATATGCTCGCTGCCACGGCGCAAAATTTGAAAACATCTTTTAAAATTAGACTGAACGTAGCTGGGATCTTTGCCCCGCGCGATAGTGACAAAGTCACGTGTTTCCACGTCATAAATCCGAAAATTGACATCCTCGGCCGTTAACTGCGCGCGGAATGCTATCTTATCAGGGCCATTGCACTGCGGATGATCTGAAATGATCTCATAGGGTGCATAGAACAGATTTCCGTTATAATCTTTGTAGACAGGCACCGAAGTTTCGGCCTGTGCATGGGACATTATGAAAATGGCAGAGAGCGATAATAAGGTTTTCTTAATATGATTATTCATTGAAGCTCCAAATTTGTTTCTTATACTCAATATGGGTAAGCAAAGCTGACTTAACAAGAATGCGTTATAGTTTAACCACCCGCCCCTCAATCGCAGATTGTTGCGCGGCTAATCCCATTGCAACGGCCTTGGCACCATCATCCAGAGTAACTTCCACCCTGCCCTGCCCGCGCACGACCTCCAGAAATCGCAAGTGTTGGTAAAATGTCGATCCATTATGATCCCCTGCCTCAAGCAGATTGGGGTCAACGGGAATTTCGCGCACCTCGGGACCTTTGGGGCTGCGCGGGCTGACGATCAGTTGGGGGATTGGTGGCGCGCCCAGTTTTTCGGGCCAGAACCGGGTTGGGCCAGGCACCAGCGCTTCGATCTTGCCGCGTGGACCGACGGCGCTGATTTCTTCCTGATAGCGAGATCCTTCGGCGAACATGCATAATTCCAGCATCGCCCGGGCGCCGTTTTCGAAATCGACAATGACATAGCCGTTGTCCCAGATGTCGGGCACCTGACCGTCATAGACTTCATTCGTATGGTTCACCGATTGTCCGGCGCTGGCCATCACACGTACCGGTTCGGACCCAAGTGTCAGCCGCATCAGGTCAAAGAAATGGCAGCATTTTTCGACCAGAGTCCCACCTGTTTGCGCGTTGAAGCGGTTCCAGTTGCCAACCTTTTGCAGGAACGGAAAGCGGTGTTCGCGGATCGTCAGCATCTTGATCCCGCCGGTGATCTGGTCCGCCTCGGTCAGCAGTGCAGCGATGGGCGGCATATAGCGATACTCCATCGCGATCCAGACCGGCGCGGGGTAGGTCTGACCAAAGGCCTGCAACACAGGCGCATCAGTTGGATCGGTATAAAGTGGCTTTTCACATAGGATCGGCAGCGGGCGTTTATCCGCGATGGCCTGCAGTTGCGTGACATGAAGATTATTTGGACTGACGATCACCAAGGCATCCAGCCCGTCATGGGCCAGCAGATCGTCCAATGTGCCCATCACAGCTGCCCCCCCTGCCAGATCGGCCGCCGATTGCGCCAGATCAACGACGGGATCATAGACCACCGACACCTTGGCCCCGTCCAGAAGCGCGATGTTCTGAATATGCTCTCGCCCCATCATTCCGCATCCGATGATGCCGTATTTTATTGTGTTCACTGCTGTCCTCATTATTTCAAGCGATTGATATAGCGCGCTTTTTCGTGATTGTACCATGTCCGTGAAAATTCGGACGGTTGCCCGTTCTGCGACCAACTGATCCTTTCGATAAAACCTGCAGGACTGCCGTGATCCATCCCAAGCGCCGCGGGCGCCCAATTTGGAACAGGGGCCACGCCAATGCGATCTTCGACCTGTGAAATGATCAATCCAAGGTGTCCTTTATAGAAAAGATAAAGCGATTCAAGCAGGTCAGCCGCGTTAATTTTTTTAGCAAAAGTTCCATCAAGCCAGATTTCTTCCACCGCCGCTGGTATGCCGCCCAAACGGCGCAAACGTCGAATGCGATGTGCGTCGGGACTGGATCCGAAAAATGGTAAATCGGCAGGCTTGTGCAGACGATCAACACTGATGACACAAGCCGTTGGCAAACCGCCACCTTGGGTCAGCTCCAGACGAAAAAAAGTATAAATACTTTCCGTAACTGTCTGACTTTTAATGTAATTTCCTGATCCTTGTATGCGGTGCAATAGACCCTTAGTTTCAAGATCACCAAGAGCTTTGCGCAGGGTACCAACCGATATGCCATGCTGATCAGCCATCTGACGTTCTGGCGGCAAGCGGGTGCCATCGGGCAAGTGACCCGCTGTGATCTCGCGGATCAGCATTTCACTGATCTGAATATATTTTGGCAGCGCCGAAGAATGGGTCATCGGTCACGCCTCCCTTTCGCGGCCAGTAATTGATATACTATTGATGCATATCAAAGTGAATGCTACGCAAGTAGAAAATCGAAACTGGGAGGAGATTCGATGACCGTTGTGCCCGTTACGTCATCAGACTTGGATGCGGCCGAGGTTTCATGGTTTTCCGCGTTGTGTTCGGATGACTATGAATATTTGGGTGTTCCAGATGGCGCGTTGCGGTCAAGCTGGGAAAATTGTCGGGATATCTTGCTTGAGGCCGAACATCAGGGCTTTCGTAATATTCTGTGTCCCTCCTCTTATCAGGTCGGCCAAGACACCCTTAGTTTTGTAGCCGGTTGCGCCTCATTAACAAGCAACATCAATATGTTAGCTGCAATCCGCTGTGGTGAAATGCAGCCTATCATGCTGGCCCGTACCGTGGCCACGCTGGATCATATGCTTAAAGGCCGACTGACATTGAATGTCATCAGTTCTGACTTTCCTGGCGAAGTGGCCGAGAGCAATTATCGTTATCAGCGATCACGGGAAGTCGTCGAAATCCTCAAGCAGGCCTGGACGCAGGATGAGATTAACTACAGTGGTGAAGTATATGATTTCAAAGGTATAAATACCGATCCAGCCCGCCCCTATCAGCAGAATGGCGGCCCGCTTTTGTATTTCGGTGGCTATTCCCCTGCGGCGTTGGAGCTGTGCGGCCAGCACTGCGACGTCTATCTGATGTGGCCCGAGCCAAAAGACCAATTGGCTGAACGTATGCAGGCCGTGAACACGGTGGCCGAACGTTATGGTCGCACGCTGGATTACGGGCTGCGGGTGCATATGATCGTGCGTGATTCCGAAGCTGAAGCGAAGGAATACGCCGAACATTTGGTCAGCCAGCTGGATGACGAATATGGCCAGCTGATCCGCGACCGTGCCCATGACAGCATTAGTCTAGGCGTTGCGCATCAGGCCAAAGCGCGGGAATTGGCCGATAAATTTGGATATATTGAACCGCACTTATGGACTGGTGTTGGGCGTGCGCGATCCGGCTGTGGTGCCGCGTTGGTCGGGTCAACTGATCAGATCATGACCCAGATTGAATCGTATCAGAACATGGGCATTCGCGCCTTTATCTTCTCGGGCTATCCGCATATCGATGAATGCAAATCATTCGGACAACGCGTGTTGCCAAACCTGAAAACCTGTTCTCTGCCCGAGGTTTACGGCAGGATCCCATCCCAAACACCAGCCACGCCACTGGGCGTAGGAGAGCGCCGCTAATGGAACGTATCAAGCTGACCGATGATCTGGAATTTAGCCGTATTGTATATGGGATGTGGCGCTTGGGCGATGACAGCGATACGTCGCCCGCCCACATCCAAGCCAAGATTGAGGCCTGTCTGGAGCAAGAGCTGACAACATTTGATCAGGCCGATATCTATGGTGATTATGGCGCCGAAGCTCTTTTAGGAGCAACGTTGAAAGCCGCCCCACAGCTGCGCGATCAAATGGAGATTATATCAAAATGTGATATCGTTGCACCGATTGGCAAATATGCGGACAAGCGAGTGAAATACTATGACACATCGCGCGATCATATCTTAGCTTCTGTCGATAGCTCGCTAGAATATATGAATATTGAGCAGATCGATTGCCTGCTGATCCACCGGCCCGATCCGTTGATGGACCACCACGAAACGGGCGCGGCGCTGGACGAAGTCGTGGCCAGCGGCAAGGTGCGGACGGTGGGCGTGTCGAACTTCAAGCTGCACGACTGGACGTTGTTACAATCGGCGATGAAAAATCAGTTGGTCACTAATCAGATCGAAATCAGTCTGGCCCAACACAGCCCATTTACAAACGGTGACATTGCTTATTTGCAAGAACGTGGTGTGCCGCCGATGGCTTGGTCCCCGCTTGGGGGTGGCAGCCTGATGCGTGGTACCGATGCTGATGCTGCGCTACGGACCAAACTGGCCGATGTCGCACAAAGCAACAGTACCGATATCGCATCGGTAGCGGTGGCGTGGTTGCTGGCGCACCCGGCACGGATCATCCCCGTGATGGGCACAAATAATCTGGACCGCATCAAACAGTTTTCCGATGCCTTTACCGTGCAGATGGACCGCGAAACCTGGTTTGACCTTTACACCGCAGCCCTAGGTAACGAGGTACCATAGTGGACGGCGATCAGGGGAAATTTATGCAAATATTTCAACCAGATGCAGATGCGCGCAGCTTTCGGGACGCGCTTGGGCGGTTCGTGACAGGTGTTACTGTGGTCACGGTTCCTTCGGTTGATGGCCCCATCGGAATTACAGCAAACAGCTTTTCCAGCGTATCATTAGACCCGCCTTTGGTTCTGTGGTCGCCTGCAAAATCTTCGCGTCGTTTCAAATACTTCGAAGCCGCGCCGCATTTCGCAATTCATGTTCTGGGTGAAGCGCAAAGCGAAATTTGCACGGGCTTTGCCAAGTCCTTGTCTGCCTTTGACGGGCTGGATGTAACCGAAAACGATCAAAATGTACCCCTAATCAATGGCTGTCTTGCACGATTTGAATGCAGTCTGGAGGCCATGCATGATGCGGGCGATCATGTGATTATCGTGGGACGAGTCGAACGTGCCGCCCTGCAGGATGGCGCGCCGCTGGCTTTTGGCAGCGGCCAATATGGTCGCTTTACGAACGGACTGTAAGGTCCGATAGTTAATAAGGTCCGTAAACGGGCCAAAAACGGGAGGACGCGCCATGGCGCTGTTGTTTGGGTTACTTGCGCCCCTGCAACTGTTCAACGATATCGTGCTGCGCATCGGTCGTGCGCTGGCGATTGCGGCATTGGCGATCATGGTTTGTATTATTCTAGGCCAGATCTTTTTCCGATATCTGAGTGATGGTTGGGCTTTTGATCAGGTCAGAACGTATGTCTGGGCAGGTTTGCCCAAGGCAGCTTTGTCATGGACAGAAGAAGGCGCACGCTTTTTGATGCTTTGGATGACAGGGCTGATTGCACCTATGGCCTATCGCTATGGTGGCTTTGTGTCGATTGATATGCTGGAACGCGCCCTGCCTCGCATTCTGGCGGCTATCTTGGGTTTACTGCTAACCTGTATTGCAGCTATTGTGATCATCTATTGCGTTATACTGGGCTGGGATAACGTGACATCCTTTACAGCAAGTGGTCGTTCGGGGTCTTTGGAACTTCCATTGGATTGGTTCGGCGGCGAACGTATCAGATTTAAAAACAGATGGGCTTTTGCATCGCTGTTTGTTGGCTTTTGTTTGCTTTTGATCGTGAATACGGAGCTGCTTTTACGCCAAGTTATCAGCTTGTTCGGTGGCGGCGATAACCTTCGTCCGTTCGAGACCACGGAAAGGATCGACTGATGCTGCTTTGGTTCCTGCCGCTGTTTCTTATTATCCTGATGCTGGGATTGCCGGTCATCTTCGCGTTGCTTCTTGCGCCAGGTACCTTGCTGATTGCAGATGGATCAACACGAGATTTACCTGTGCTTTATCGCAATCTTTACAATGGTATAGATAGCTTTCCATTAATGGCCTTGCCCTTTTTCATGCTCGCAGGCGAAATTATGAACAGAGGCGGGATCACAAACCGCCTGGTCGAATTCAGCCAGGCCTTTATGGGGCACCTGCGCGGCGGTCTTGCCCATGTGAACATCCTGTCCTCGATGCTGTTTGCTGGATTATCAGGGTCTGCGGTTGCTGATACGTCTGCCCTTGGATCGACCTTGATCCCGGCGATGGAAAAGAATGGCTATAGCCGCAAGTTTGCAGCGGCGATCACTGCAGCGTCGTCGGTCATTGGGCCGATTATCCCACCATCGGGGATCATGATCATTTATGCCTATGTGATGGGCGAAAGCGTGGCCGCGCTGTTTTTGGCGGGGATTGTACCGGGTATTCTGGTTGGGGCTGGCTTAATGCTGGTCGTCAGACTGATGGCAGACAGATACGATCTGCCAAAAGCGGAACGTATTGTTCATAAAAATCAAACCATAACACCGCTTGAAGGTGTTGTTGCATCGATCCTAGTGCGCATCAACATTGCGGCCTTGCTATATGGTCTGTTTGTACTGTTTCGCTGGATGTTTGCGCTGAACGTCAATCCCAACGGCTGGCTTATCTTTCTGATCATGTTGCCCGTTGCCCATGGGCTTTTGGTATGGATGAAGGCCAACGTCAGCGATGATTTTCGCCTGATCTGCAAAAAGGCAGTCGCGCCACTGCAGACCCCCATTATCATTTTGGGCGGTATTCTGATTGGCGTGTTCACCCCGACCGAAGCCTCTGCCATCGCCGTTGCCTATGCCCTGGTGATCAGCTTTTTCGTATTGCGATCCATGTCAGTAAAAGATTTAACCGGCGTCCTAGCGCGATCTGCATTGGCATCATCATCGGTCTTGCTGCTGGTCGGGGCCGCTGTCGCGTTTAAAACAGTCGTATCGCTGTCGTTTGCACCACAGATATTGGCCGAATTCCTGACGTCGCTTAGCGAAAACCCCTTGATCATTCTGTTCCTGATCAACATCTTGCTGTTCATAGTCGGCATGTTTCTGGATGCAGGCCCGGCGATCATTATTCTGGGCCCGATCCTGGGCCCGATCTTTGTTGATCTGGGCGTACACCCGGTGCATTTCGCCATCATTATGTCGGTGAACCTAACCGTAGGATTGGCGACGCCACCGATGGGTTTGGTGTTGTTCGTCGCCTCGACTGTCAGTCGGGAAAAAGTCGAAACCATTTCAAAAGCTATTTTGCCGTTTCTTGCCGTGGAAGTCGTCGTGATCTTTCTGATCACGTATTTTCCATTCATATCTATGACGGTTCCCAGACTTGCGGGATTCGTTCAATAAACAGCTGTCAGAGGGAGGACATCATGCTGAAAACCTTAACGAAAAAGCTTATGGTCGCGGGGCTTCTTGCCACGGGTCCAATGGCGGCAATGGCGCAGGAATATACGCTGCGTGCCACTGCAAACTCAAACGAGAATGACGAAGATTACGATGGTCTTGTCGTGTTCAAAAACTATGTCGAGGCAGCGTCAAACGGTGCCATCGCTGTGGAAATTTTCATGGGTACTCAGCTTTGTGCCAAGGGGATCGAATGTCTTCAGGGCGTGTCTGACGGATCCATTGATATTTATATCTCGACCTCCGGCGGGGCTGCGGGCGTTTTCCCGTATGTTCAGGTGCTTGATCTGCCGTATCTGATGTCTGACGACCGCGTGGCTGAACACGTATTGTCGGGTGACTTCGTGCGCACCATGCGTGACATGGCACTTGAAGATTCAGATGGCACAATCCGTTTGATGACGATTGGCAACACAGGCGGCTGGCGCAATTTTGCTAACACGCAGCGCCGTGTCGCATCACCATCCGATATGGAAGGTTTGAAAATCCGCACTGTGGTTGCCGACCTGCCGCAAGAGTTGGTTCGTGCACTTGGCGCTGCACCCACACCGATCCCGTGGGCCGAACTGTTCACAAGTTTTCAGACCGGCGTTGTTGATGGATCGAAAAACGGTATCACCGACATCATGGGTATGAAATTCCCGGATGCAGGCTTACAATACATCACGCTGGACGGCCACGCCTACATGGGTGCCCTCTGGTGGATGTCGAACGAAAAATTCATGGAAATGCCAGAAGACATGCGCCGTGTTGTTGTTGACGGCTTCTATGCCCTGCAGCAGGCGACATTCGCATCACCCAAGCGTAAATCAATCCAGGCCTATGAAGATTTCGTCGCTGGTGGTGGTGATCTTTACGTGCCAACGCCCGAAGAAAAAGAAGCTTTTAAACAAGCCGCATTGCCCGTTTATGACTGGTTCAAGGAAAACGTGGATGGCGGCGAAAAGATCTTTGATGCGTTAAACGCAGCCGTCGCTGAGGCTGAAGAAAGCATTAATGCAGGTCGCGCACGCGACTTAAATTAAAATCAACAAAAGCACAGTTAAACGCGGCATTCACCTGATGTCGCGTTTTTTACAGTCATTTGAGCGTTACGTAAAAACCCAGTTCGGATCGTTTTACGCATTCAAGCCATTTGCATCTTTCTTTTGCACCAAATCCAGCGACAGTCATGTCTGCGAAAAAAAAGGCGTAGAATTTTCGTAGATCACTTAAACTCTGAGACCTCTTAACCAGAATAAAGCCTTCGATTTCGAAAAGTACCGCAATCATTTTAAGTTGTCAGTACTATGAGGCCCGGAAACGCGCTTTAGAAATGAGCGATCTTCGCGCAGCAGGAGCTTTTCTCTTTGGCAAATTCGTAATTCTTGCGTCCCAAAAATTGTGGTCAAACTGTGAATATCGAGGGAGTTGTCACATTGATCGAGGACACAACCCGCGCCAACTTTAGTTTTTGCAAAAGGCATGAAAACGGACGTGCTTATGTCACCTTTGTTTGATTTTTCAGAGCTATAAAGGCAATCGCATTACAAATCCAATCCACATGATTTTGCATCTCTTCACGCGGATCAAGCCATCCACGACCCGACTCAATAATAACCTCGTTTGTATTGATATGTAGAACAATCTTAACAGTTCGAAAATCGTCCCGTTTCCAAGTACGGGATTTGCTGGGTGACTTAATATCAACCTTATGAATATCTGAAATACTAAAAATCCTGGTCGGCTGCGTATAAAACCACAGTATCCTGACATCGACAAATAAAGTACGACTTGGGATATCAAAGCTATAGGTTCTCACAACAAGTGGCGCAAAAAATAGACATAAAAGAACGACCACACTACCAACAACAGGAAGCGAAAATGCCATAAATTCAAGGTACATAGCAAGGCTTTCACCTTCCATCAACACAGCAAACATGACGCTGACAAGCCAAAAAACAATGATGAATATTGGTAAGGCAAAAAGTTCTGCAAAGGTTGGTTTATTAGACAAAACCAACCTATTATCGCTTTTTTCCAGCAGCTTAAGCCGCACTGAAATCTCCGGCAGTTCGCAAGTGCTTAAGGCACATTAACAAATGTACAAATTGATCTGGCGCCGTGCACGAATAGTAATCGAAAATTATTCAGCCGCTTCAGGTGCTTCTGGGGTTTCAGCTGCAGGCGCTTTAGTGGTTTCATCAAGCTTTGGCTTGCGCGGTCTGCGCGGGCGCTTTGGCTTTTCCGGTGCGCTTTCAGGCGTTTCGACCAATCCGCTTTCTTCTGAAGCAGGTGCCGGGATCGCATCAGCAGTTAGATCAGGCTGTGGTGCCTGTGCGGGATCGTTTTCACGATGATCCTGGCGATCTGTGCGTTCGCGGTCTCGTTCGGCCTGGCGTTCACGGTTTTCGCGTTCTTGTTGTTCACGGCGCGCATCCATCTCACGCTGTGCTTCACCAAGAAGCCGCGTGTAATGTTCCGAATGCTGCTGAAAATTCTCAGCCGCAACACGGTCATTGCTAAGTTGTGAATCACGGGCCAGCTGATTGTACTTGTCGATAATTTGCTGCGGGGTACCGCGCACTTTACCTTCTGGTCCGGAACTGTCGAACACACGATTTACAACATTGCCCGAAGGACGATTATTATTGCGGTTCGGTTTCGACCGCGAACGTGACTTGTTAGATGATCTCATAAACTTGCTGTCCAGCCCTATGTATGGCCTTTGCCCCGTTCCGATGCCGCACAATCAGGTGGGCCAAATTTTCGAAAAGCGCAATTTTCTGGTTATTATCGAGGGGAAGACAACCGCCTTCATCCGTCTGATGATGTAGTGATATCATTCTTTATCAATGGAGCAAGGGGAATCTGGCCTGTTTTCGTTAAACTTGCGCCTTTTTGCCTGTTTTTGCACTGACAACACGGTCACGACCATCCAAATCAGTATAAATTGCGATGTTTTCAAGATTTTGCTGCTGAAAGATTTGCTGCACGGCAAGCCCTTGACTGGCCCCAATTTCAACAATCAGACATCCGTTTGCAGTCAGATGATTGGCGGCTTTGGCTGCAATGGTGCGATAGGGCTGCAATCCATCCCCGCCTGGAGTAAGGGCCATCTGCGGTTCCCAATCGCGCACGTCAGGGGATAAATCAGTCATTTCAGACTGCGCGATATAAGGGGGGTTCGACACGATAAGGTCAAATAGGCCGGTGATATTTTCAAACCAGTCAGATTGCTGAAACTGCGCGCGATCTTGCAGTTCAAGACTTTGTGCATTTCGCCGCGCCACATTCAGGGCAGCCGCAGACAAGTCGACACCTATGCCATTGGCATGTGGCCGTTCGGCCAAAAGCGTTAGCAAAATGCATCCCGACCCCACGCCCAAATCAAGCACGGTTTCAAAGGACTTTTGAAGCGCAACCCCAATCAGTGTTTCAGTATCGGGGCGCGGATCCAGAACATCAGGCGTCACGATAAAGTCCCGGCCATAGAATGCACGCGCGCCAATAATCTGTGCGACAGGTTGGCGCTTTGATCGCGCTGCAATATGTGTTTCAAAAAGCTTCTGCGCCTGTATTGGCATCGGGTCGGACAAAATCAGGCTTATCCGCCCGGGATTAATCCCCAAAGCATCCACCAGTAGTTTGCGCGCATCACGTGGGGCATCTGGCACCCCTGCCCGGTTCAGTACCTTGATTGCATCTGCAAGTGCGTCCGCTGCAATCATGCCTCCATCTCGGCCAGCAGATTGGCCTGATCTTCGGATGTCAGCGCATCGACAATATCATCCAGATCGCCCTGCATGATCTGATCCAGCTTATAAAGCGTCAAATTAATACGGTGATCCGTCATGCGGCCTTGCGGAAAGTTATAGGTGCGGATGCGCTCTGACCGATCACCTGATCCAACCTGAGCCTTTCTGTCCGCGGATCGTTCGTTATCTACGCGCTGACGTTCCAGATCATAAAGGCGCGTTTTCAAAACCTGCATCGCAATTTCGCGATTGCGGTGTTGGGATTTTTCGGAACTGGTCACGACCAACCCTGTGGGAATATGCGTGATGCGAACGGCTGAATCCGTGGTGTTAACATGCTGACCGCCTGCCCCACTGGCGCGCATCGTATCAATGCGAAGATCCTGCGCGTCGACCTGAATATCGACGTCTTCAGCTTCCGGCAGAACGGCGACTGTGGCTGCACTGGTATGAATGCGTCCCCCGCTTTCTGTTGTTGGCACGCGCTGCACCCGGTGCACACCGCTTTCGTATTTCAGCTTGGCAAAAACGCCATCGCCTTGCACATGGGCTGTCACTTCCTTGATCCCGCCAAGTTCTGTGGCTTGTTCTTCTATGATCTCGAACTTCCAGCCCTTGGTTTCAGAATAACGCTGATACATCCGCAGCAGATCGCCTGCGAAAAGTGCAGCTTCGTCGCCACCGGTTCCAGGACGAATTTCGATCATTGCGGGCCTGGCGTCAGCCGCATCTTTCGGCAAAAGCGCCAACCGTAGCGCCTGTTCAAGCGCTGGCTGGCGCGCTTTTAGCGTGGGCAATTCATCTTCAGCCAGCTCTTTCATTTCGGGGTCGGCCAGCATCACTTCGGCTTCGGCAATATCATCCAACAGTTGACGATAGCTACGAATTTTTTCGACCACCGGCTTCATGTCCGAATATTCTTTAGCCAGCTTGGCAATATCACCGCTTCCATCGGCCATCTGCGCCTCCAAGAATTCGAAACGCTGTATAATCTGTGCAAGTTTATCTAAAGGAACCATCCGGTTTCACTGTCGTATCATAGGGCTTTGGTCAAGACCGATCCTGTGTTAATATGACGATATGAGACAGAGCTTTTTTGTTTTTACAACGCTTATTGTGATGACAACAGCGCTTTCGGCGCAGGGTAACAAAACCGTAGATTGCTATTGCACAGATCGCGGCGGAAACCGTGTGGAATTGGGTGAAAATACTTGCCTATACGTTGATGGCCGTATGTTCACAGCGCAGTGCCAAATGTCATTGAACGTTCCGATGTGGCGCGAAGTGCAGCAAGGCTGTATGACATCACAGATGACCGAAAGTGACCAAGACCAGATTTATGTCAGCAATCAGCAGCATTAAAAACTTGGGTCCCGCCTATGAACGCGAATGTGCAAAAGCGGGCATTTATTCCGCAGAAGAATTGCGCGCATTGGGGCCCGACGCAACTTATGCAAAGCTATTGAAAACTGGAACAAAACCGCATTTCATTGGATATTACGTCTTAGTCATGGCACTGCAGGGTCGGCCATGGAATGACTGCAAAGGCGATGAGAAAAAGCAATTACGCGCACGCTTTGATGCCTTGAAAGCCCAAACACAAAAGGCGCCCATGTCCGAGCTTGAAGAAATGCTGAATATTATCGGCGTAGTTGAAAAACCAACAGATAACCGCCACATCTAGGGTATGAGCGAAAAAGAAATCAAAAAACTGGAACGCCTTGCCAAAGTGATGGATGACATCGTACGTGTGCCAGGCACGAATATCCGCATCGGCCTGGATAGTCTGACCGGATTTGTTCCGGTCATAGGTGATTTTGCAGGTTTGATCCCTGCAATTTATATCGTTTCAAAATCCCGCAAACTTGGCGTATCCAATCACGCCACAGGACGCATGGTTTTTAACAGCTTGATTGATTTCGCAATTGGATCTGTTCCATTGATCGGTGATATTTTCGACATCGGCTGGAATGCAAATCTGCGGAATGTTGCGATTTTACGCAACGAACTTGAACGTAAGAAATTACAGTCCGCAGAACGCGATGGCCTTATCGAAGCGGTGCTGGACTAGATCATTCTTATTGATCCAGTATTCCAGAAAAAGTCCGTTGTCGCCAAAAATGTACCCCAAGGCATGGTCACTATGAAGTTGTAAAAGCGGGATGTTTTCATCGCAGTCCCACCAAGCGGGCATTGTCCCGTTCTGACGATGCCCCAGCATCTGGTGACGATCAATACAGCATCTTGCCTGACCATTTAGCAAAACGGACCCATGCCCCGGCGTATAACTCCAGAAATAATCCTCAAAATAAGACTGCGGCATCTTTGCGCGATATTCCGGATTTACTGCAGCGTCTTGCACCGCTTTTAGCATCCCTTTCGACAATGCTTTTTCAATATCATGCTGCGCGTCTTCAAAAGCACTGTCACGCGTCTCAATCAGCCAGTTTATAAACCCATTCCGTTCTGACTGAGTTGGCTCGTTAGTCCAGGATTTACCCCGAACTTCTTTGATTGTGCCCAATGCCTGCTTGCGCAAGGACTTGATATAGTGGCGGTTCATCCAACCCTTGCGAGATTTGAAATCAGACGTTGCACCCAAAAAGGCCCGACAGATCGCACCAATGACACCCCAAGTTTGTGGAAACGGCAAACCATCATGCGGATCATCCGGTATGTCGCCGTAATATCGATTTGGCTTACCATCTTGGAAATTCGCGATCAGACCCGTGGCCCGCAAAATTTGTGTGGCATGCATGCGGCTTTGCAAAATATCGTATCCACGTTCCACGATGTCCATATCTGACATATGGGGCAGTCGTTCAGGCCAGGTTTTGATCAACAATGGCTCAACCGGCCATTTGGTGAAAACGCGCAGCGCAGGATCATCCGGTAATACGGGATCACCAGGCATGCCCATTCCGATTTGGTCCAACGTATGCAAATCATCAGGCGGTTGGCGCAAGGGCGTATCTTGTTGGGTTATATGGATAACAGAACAATAATCACTACACGTCGCCTGTTCATAGGACGCGCCATCCTGCAACATTGCAAAAAACAAAAGCAAGCCGTGATCTGGCAGATCAACATTCGTTTTTGGCAAGCTGGCGCAGTCAATTTGGGCTATGAAGTGCAACGCTTGCCCCGCAGCCGTTCTGGGCCATTCGATATCGGCGGGCAGCATCGGCATACCGCCTAGATAACTTAGCGTGTCATCCAGATGCGATGGAACCGGAAAGGACCGGTGCAGATAGATCGTGGGTTTCGCGAAACCCGATAACATCCCATCAAAGTCTTCAATATCATAAGGTTTCACTGGGTATTATCCATCAATAAAACCAAAGGCTTTGTCAAAACGACGATCAGCCAGATCTTTTTTACTGATCCAAAACTCAGCAAACCCATGATCATAAAAACAAAACTGCAATGCATCGTCGCTAAAAAGCTGCAGCAGCATCACGTTGTCGTCGTTATCAAAATCGGGATCAGCCCCACCCATGCGGCGATAGCCCAGCATCTTGTGGTGGCTGTAGTCTGCACGAAACCTAGGGCGCAGCGTTGCGTCCAGGTGCGCGGTGGTCGGCAAATAATGCCATGATGCCTCCTGAAAATAATCCGCAGGTACATTTGCGCGCCCGACCGGATCAATAGCCATTTCTTCCAACGCCATACGCATACCATCTGATACAGCGTCTTTTATCAAATGTTGAACAGCGTCATTGTCTGATGATATAAGGGGCCGCAACCAATCCAGAAAATAGGTGCTATCCCGTACTGTAGGTATGTGATTTGATGCAATCCGTCGCGCTTGTTTAATGAATGCATGCGCCCTTGTCACAGCTTTGGCCTGAAGATCATCTTGGGATATCAGATCTTTGTCTGAACGGTCCGAATGATAGCAAAAGGCCCGGGCAATTTTGTCAATCATACCCCAAACTTGCGGAAAAGGCGGCCCATCATCCAGATCCCGGGGACAACGATATCGCCAGTGCGGATATTTATCCGTGAAATTCGGCGCGGTGCCTGTTACCCGAAACAGCTCTGCTGCGATCATGCGCTCTCGCATGTCATCATATTTACGATCTGTTAATTCCTGCCAGTCACATCCTTGAACGTGCGTGGGCCAGTCATCCACGCGATACAACTGCACAGGCCAATGACGAAACACCTTAACAGGGGCATCATCGGGCATTTCCAGCGTACGGTACCGTTGATGCCCATGGGGAAATAATGGCAGCAAATCATCTGGGGGCTTGTGTTTTTCATGGTGCGTATCAAGAACATGGATCACGCGCACTGAATTTGGAGCTTGCCAGCAGTCTTCATCATCAAGACACCCAAAGAATAACAAAAGTCCGGCATTGGGCAGATTAAAGCTGATTTTCGGCAGGCTTGCGCAATCAATCTGCGCCAAAAAATGCATGGCACGTTCATATGAATCACGGGGCCAATCAATATTTACAGGCAACGACGGCAGCCCACCTAGATGCGACAGCGACGTATCGTTATTTTCATCAAGCAAGAATGGTCGATGCAAATAGACTGCGTCACGCCGCGCCGGGCCGGCCAGTGCTTCAAAGTCGGTATGGGTGAAAAAGGGCAATGTCATATCGGGCTGATCACAATAAAATCAGCCCAATTAGCACAAATTTAACCGACCAATTCAAGTCCCGCAAAGAAATAAGCGATCTCGACCGCAGCAGTTTCGGGTGCATCTGATCCGTGTACTGAATTTTCGCCAACGCTTTCGGCAAATTCTGCGCGGATCGTGCCAGGTGCGGCATCAGCAGGGTTCGTGGCCCCCATCACTTCACGGTTTTTAGCAATGGCCCCTTCGCCCTCCAGAACCTGCGCAACAATTGGTCCAGAGGCCATGAATTCGCAAAGCTCGTCATAAAACGGGCGTTCGGCGTGCACGGCATAGAAAACACCCGCCTGCGCCTTGGTCAGGTGAATGCGTTTTTGTGCTACGATGCGCAGACCTGCGTCTTCGAATTTTGCGTTGATCTTGCCTGTCAGGTTCCGCTTGGTGGCGTCGGGCTTGATGATGCTGAATGTGCGTTCTAGGGCCATTATACTCTCCTTGGGGTACATTTGTGGCGCGCTTAACACGCACTATTCCAAAGGGGAAGAGCCATTGTCGATCCGGACTTCATGGCACTGCATATTAAGCGAAAAATCAGAGAACGGATGGATTTGGCTTTTGAAATGCCGTGTCCAGACGGCGCGACCATCAGCTTGGATGGAAAAGTAGAGCGGGTTATAGGCATATGTGCCGTAAAAACTGCGTGGTCTGAATTCATCAGAAGGAAGCGCAATCATCGACACCCCATCTGTATTGAAATGTGTCGGTGGTATTGCGCTTATAATTGAATTAATCGATGCCTCCCTGCGCACCAGACATCCCTGAAATCTGCCTGTGGCTGTGCCATCTGCAATCGTCAAATAGTAAAATGTCTGATAGAGTTCAGGCTGTGGAAGGTTTTCAAGCATATATACCTGCCCGTCTTTTTCAGACCAGCTTTTTTGGTATACGGTTGTAGTATCATTTCTTTGGAGTTTGCAGTCAGCGAAATCCGTAGGTTCAGCGAAATCCGTAGGTAATGACTCCGAGCTAATGATTAATGGATGCAAGCGACCAGGTTTTTGAAGGACCTCACACACATATGTCTGTGCATTACAGGTTCCCGCGAACAATATTGCACATAGTGTTAACTTGAATAATCGTGCGGCCCGCATGTGCTTTTTGCTTTCTCAATATGTACTGGCATCTTATTGGGCCATTTCGGGGCGTTCAATGTCAATTATATGCAATCAACGCATTCGGTCAGATTGACAGTGCCCTGATGTTCGTTCAGCAGTGCCGCCATGCTTAAGATATCAGACATTAGTTATTCGGTCGAAGGGCGCCCATTGTTTGAAGGTGCCAGTGCGACGATCCCAACAGGCCACAAAGTTGGTCTTGTCGGGCGAAATGGAGCTGGAAAAACAACGCTTTTCCGCCTGATCCGTGGTGAATTGGTTCTGGAGGGCGGCAGCCTTAACCTGCCGTCTCGCGCCCAGATCGGAGGTGTCGCGCAAGAGGTCCCCGCATCAGAAACATCGTTGATCGACACTGTTCTGGCCGCTGACACCGAACGCGCAGATCTTTTGGCTGAGGCAGAAACAGCCACGGACCCGGCCCGGATCGCCGATATCCAGACCCGTCTGGCCGATATTGATGCCTGGTCCGCCGAAGGGCGTGCAGCATCGATCCTGAAGGGTCTTGGCTTTGATCACGCCGAACAACAAATGCCCTGTTCGGCGTTTTCTGGCGGCTGGCGAATGCGTGTGGCTTTGGCCGCCGTTCTGTTTTCCGCCCCCGATCTGCTATTGTTGGATGAACCCACCAACTATCTGGATCTGGAAGGCGCGGTCTGGCTGGAAACCTATCTGGCCCGTTATCCACATACCATTCTGATTATCAGTCACGACCGTGGGCTTTTGAACCGGGCCGTCGGTGCAATACTGCATTTGGAAGACCGCAAGCTGACGCTGTACCAAGGCCCCTATGACCAGTTCGCCCGTCAACGCGCAGAACAACGCGCGGTTCAGGCGGCGATGGCCAAAAAACAGGACGCCCGCCGCGCGCACTTGCAAAGCTTTGTCGACCGCTTCAAAGCCAAGGCCAGCAAAGCCAAACAGGCCCAAAGCCGGGTTAAGATGCTGGAAAAGATGACCCCGATCAGCGCCCCCGAAGAACAGGCGCGGCGGGTATTTACCTTTCCCGACCCCGAAGAATTGTCTCCGCCGATCATAAATGTCGAAAACGGCGCTGTGGGCTATGGCGATACGATTGTGCTGAAAAAATTGAACCTACGCATTGATCAGGACGACCGTATCGCTTTGCTGGGAAAGAACGGTCAGGGCAAATCCACGCTGTCCAAGCTGCTGTCAGGCCGTCTGGAAACCCGCGAAGGGCGGATGGTGCAATCGACCAAACTGCGCATCGGTTATTTCGCGCAGCATCAGGTGGATGAATTGCACATCGATGAAACGCCGCTGCAACACCTGCAAAGCGAACGCCCCGATACACAGCAATCCAAACTGCGTGCGAAACTGGCAGGGTTCGGCTTGGGACCGGATCAGGCGGACACCCCCGTTGCACGGCTGTCGGGTGGTCAAAAGGCGCGTCTGTCGTTGTTGTTGGCCACACTGGACGCGCCGCATATGCTAATCCTGGACGAACCGACGAACCACCTTGATATTGAATCACGCGAAGCCCTGGTCGAGGCACTGACAACCTATTCCGGTGCGGTCATTCTGGTCAGCCACGATATGCATCTGCTTAGCCTTGTGGCCGATCGTCTATGGTTGGTCAAAGACGGGGCCGTGATGCCCTATGAAGATGATCTGAATGCCTATCGCAAGATGCTTCTTAGCGTCGATAAGCCTGCGAAAACGACAGAAAAGCCCAAGCCCAAGCGTGCCAGTCGGGAAGATGTGCTTGCCCTGCGATCCGAGGTTCGTAAATGCGAAATGCGGGTCGAAAAGTTAAATGACATGCGCGACAAACTGGCAAAAAAATTGGCCGATCCTGCGCTTTACGAAGATGGCAAAACCGGCGAGATGGAAGTCTGGCAAAAGAAATACGCCGAGGTGATGGACGCCCTGGGTCGCGCCGAAACAATGTGGATGAGCGCATTGGAAAAGCTGGAAAAAGCGCAGGCGTAAGGGGGCAGCCGCATGAGCAAGGATACTGTTTGGGTCAGTCGCGCGATGATGGATTCAACGCTGATGAAGGGATTTGATCACGACAATTACTTTGTAGATAAAGAAAATGCTCTTGATGCTATGCGCCGAAATGAAAAAGGTGAACCCTTGCCCGCAGATCGATTTCCGAAAGAGATGTATGGCGAATACAGGGATGAAAAAGTAAAAAAGCAACCTGATATCTTTAACGCAGGTGGATTTTGGACGGTTTCTGCCGAGTGTGCAGATGTTTTACGACAATTCGATTTGGGCCAGACATCCTTATATCCAGTGAAAATTCTTCAGCACGACCGGACAACACCGGTTGAAGGCACATATTTCTGCCTGAACTTCGGCGAAACCAAGGATGCTTTTGTCTCGGAGGAGTCGCCTCGTGCCAGAGAGCGGGGATATAATGCTTGGGGGCTTCCTTATGGCGTAAAAGATGGGGAGATGGCTATAAAACCTGATGCGTTAAAAGGTGTTGATTTATGGATGGATCAACGGGTTAAAGATGCCTTCTTTTTAAGTGATCCCCTGGTTAAAGCCCTTAAAGCCGCAAAATTGACCCGCCGGTTCGGCCTGCGGAAATGCCGGATCCTTTAACCAAATCCAGTTTCATTGTTCCGAAAATACTCACGCCGCAGGCAAGGGGCGCCGCAGCGCCCCTCCCACGTCCTAGAACCGATACGACAATCTCGCCTGCAACGTAGTTGCATCGATATCAATATCGCTGTCATCGAAATCGTCAAACTGATGAAACAGCGCCTCGCCACCAAGCGATATATTCTGCGTCACGCGGTGTTCGTACCCCGCCCCCAGAAAATAGCCATCGCTACTGTCCAGTTCATCAGCCGTAGCCTGAGCCCAACCGCCCGTGGCGTATAACAGACCATTGCCCAGATCATAACCGCCCCGCGCCTTCAGGCGCAGCACGCTTTCCAACGTATCGGCGTCATCCAGTTCAATGCTGGCGATATCGTAATCGATGCCACCGCCCAGAACGAACTGACCAAAGTCATAATCATAACCGGCGATTAGACCACCGATGACATCATCACCGTCCAGATCAGCCGCACCATCCGTGGTTACATCGCCGTACCCAAGCTGCGCACCACCGTAAAACCCGGTCCAATCGCCATCGGCACGCATTGGTTCTTCGGGCGGTGGGGCTGGGACAAAAACGCTGTCGTCCACAGGCTGTTCGATTGACCCTGCAAAGGCGGGAACGCCCAATGCAATCGCCGATACTGTCATCATAAGATACTTCATTTCCTGCTCCTCAGTTTCGCACGCTCATGTCGCGCACTTTTTAGGTAAAGAGCTGGCCGCCCCATGTTACCCCACACAGCCACACGTCCGCGTGAAATGAGCTTGATTGGCCATTTTGGGCTGCTTGCAGCGCAATACCCCTTGAAAAACAGGCATTCTGGCGCTGATTTTACAGATTTTTTGACAAGCGGGAATAGGTCAAATATTTGAACACCTGTTCAATTGGGGGAAAATCACGTGGATATGAAAACTGTCGCCGCTGTTATAACGGGCGGCGCATCGGGACTTGGGGCCGCAACGGTCAAAGCTTTTCGGGACGCTGGTGCGCAAGTCACAATTCTGGATCGCGATACAGCAGGGCAAACGTTGGCTGATGATGTTGGTGCAGGCTTTGTTCAAACGGATGTCACGGATGAGGCATCGGTCAGTGCAGCACTAGACCACGCGAAATCCGAAATGGGCCTGATCAACGTGGTAGTGAACTGTGCAGGGATTGCCACAGCAGAAAAGACGGTTGGTCGCGATGGCCCCCACCGTCTTGAGACCTTTCAGCGTACGGTCAACATCAACCTGATCGGCAGTTTCAATGTGGCAAGGCTCGCGGCCGTTCATATGGCAGAAAACCCAAGCGAGCCTAAGGGCGTAATTGTGCATACCGCATCTGTCGCGGCTTTTGACGGGCAAAAGGGTCAGGTGGCCTATGCCGCTTCCAAGGCCGGGATTGCAGGTATGCAGCTGCCTATGGCGCGCGATTTAGCGCAGATGAGTATCCGAACGATGGCCATTGCGCCGGGTATTTTTCGCACACCCATGTTGGAAGGTCTTGGCGAAGAGGTGATGACGGGTCTTGCTGCCGATGTCACCTATCCCAAGCGCCTTGGTGATCCAGCGGAATATGCAGCACTGGCCAAGTTCATCGTCGAATGCGATTATTTGAATGGCGAAACCATTCGGATTGATGGGGCACTGCGCATGAAATAACGGCAGCATGGTATCGCGGAAAAAGCCCACAAGGGCTTGATAAGCGCTTAGGTTACACCGGCGCATCCTGCCAAGTCAGTGCCCTATGATCGAAACCATTTGCCAAGGTTGGTTTGATGACCTGAAAATAGGGCGACAGATCAAAATCGCGCGGTGCAAACAGGGAATGATGACGGATGTGAAAAATCTCACGCCTAATATAATTACCGCGCTGATCTTCAACCCGCACAGTTGGCAAAATGGGATATTTGATCGACTGATACGCCTGCGCAATCAGTGATGAACAAATCGCGCGGGTCGGATCGCCTGATCCGAACGCCAGCATTCGTCTGCGCCAACGAACAGGAACCGGCGGCGTGGGCATGAAATATCGTAGCAAATCGAAAATATTCCGCAGATCGTAATCCAACCCGATGCGGTCAATCATAAACTGTGCAATCATTTCGCGTTCAGCCTCATCCAAGCCGACAGCCCTGCAAATTCGGGTGTTGAACGTCTCGTATTTCGACAACGGCACGGCCACGCACCCTTCGCCCAGGTTCACTTCGACCAACCGCGGACGTTCTGTACCGTTACCCACTTCTGGCAAGGCGTCCCCCACATAGAGGGCCGCATGCGACCATGTGGATTGTGTCAGATACTTGATTGCCTTGGATATTCTTTCATTCCCTTCAACCAGCAACACATCACCCGGCCGCAGCGTATCGCATAGTGATTTGAAATCAGACGGCGTATAAGGTCGATAACCCGAACTTTCACTGCGCAGCTTATTCGCAAGGCGTTTGCCCAGCCAATCCAGAAAACTGTCCATCTTGTGCTTTGATGTTGTGGTCATCCACACTTCCTATTCACATCATTTGAGTAAATTGCGACACAGATGTCAAAGAGATGTATGTTACAAAACCAGCAAGATCAGATGATCAAAGTTCGGCCATTTGACCATACGGTGGCACAATAACGGTTTCGATCAGATACTTCGCGCTTTGTGCCATCGCAGCTTGTTGCAAGGGGCCGAAATACCAAACCGGATCTAGTTTGCGTTCGTAATAAAGTGTCAGAGATACATCCGTTTTACCATCGGCACGTTCTGTAAAATCGACACGCGTGCCGTCGATTGACATATACCCGGACAGATAGCTGTCGTTGCGGGTGATGCTAGTTCGGATATGGTGATCGCCCACTTCATCCAACCTCAAGTGCATCTGACCTGTATGAACATTGGTAAAGAACCAGCGGCGATAAACAAACGTCATCTCATGCACATCGCCCTGATTTAATGTACCGGCCTTGATATCGGTTGGCTTCGGGAAAACCGATATCAGCAAGGGGCGCGGTTTTTCAAACTGGATGGGCTGCGCCATATGCGCCTTGATCGCCGCGATGCTGGCATCAACCGTCACTGTGTGCGTCACCTGATTTTCGCGCGGGGCCGTCAGGGCGGGAATGGTGCCTTCCAATGACAATCCCATAACAAGGGCAGGAATGATCAAAGCCGGCACACGCGTTCTGTGATTGTTATAAAGTGCGGCGAACCCATAGGCTGAGAACATAATGATGTAATAAATCGGCATCGCAAAAAGGATACAGATGAACCCTTCGAACAGAAAACCTGATAAAGCCAGGAAAAAGACGGTTGAATGCAAGAAGTTTTTAACAGCTCTTTTACCGTATCCCATCGGTTCCGGGGCAGGCACAAAATGATGCAAAGCCAATCCGATCAAAAATGGGATTGCTACATAGAAAACGCCAGTATGACCAAATCGAGAATCTAGCAAATACCGCAGCGCAATAGACACAACACCTGCCATGAAAAACAAATAGAACCATTTAGGGGCACGTAATTTCATCGAACTGCCTTCAACTTTGCGTTATCTTTCGTCGTTATACCTCAAAAGAACAATAACAAAACTGTCGCAGGCTTTGACCCAAGGGCAATCTGTGCTAACTCTTATGAATTAGCCAACAGGAGAGACGACATGAAGATGAAGACCCTTCTGGCCGCAGTGGCCCTGACACTGACACCTGCTTTCGCATTTGCAGCCGGTTGTAATTATGGCAAAGACGAAGTCGCAATGTCCTGTGCAAGTGGTACAGTTTGGGACGCGGCTTCGAAAAGCTGTGTTTCCACCACAAGCTAGGATCAGATCAATCCACAAAAAAGACGGTCCTTTGTGGCCGTCTTTTTTATTTTCCATATCGTCTTTGATCACCTTGGTTCTATATTCGGCTCAATATCAAAGGAGATTTCGATGCGCGCCCTTATTCTTGCAACCGCCCTGTGTATTCCAACTTTTGTTTTCGCGGCAGGGTCAGAGGACCCGACCCCACCCAAACCAACGCAAACCACAACAGAATGCAAAAGTGGCATGGTATGGGATGAAAAGACCAAAAGCTGCGTGGCGCCGCAGGAAAGCCAACTGGATGACGACGTGCTGTATCAGGCCGCGCGCGAATTTGCCTATGCTGGACAGTATGATCATTCACAAGCCGCTTTACGGGCCATGTCAGATCAAAACGATGACCGCGTTTTGACCTATATGGGTTTCACGACACGCAAAATGGGCGATGTACCCGCAGGTATGGCGTATTATAACGCGGCCCTTCAGGTGAACCCGGATAATATCTTGGCACGATCTTATATGGGTCAGGCTTTTGTCGAAGCAGGCCAGCTTGGGGCCGCGCGCGAACAGTTGAAGGAAATTCAGGCACGCGGTGGTCGCGAAAGCTGGTCTGAAACGTCGTTGAAAAAGGCAATCGAAACAGGTGACGGATATTCCTATTAATCGCTGCCGTTAAGCATCCATTCACACTCATCAGTTTAGACATGGGCCAACGACGGAGGCCCGCATGACAATCGCCTTGCCCATGGCATCGCTGGAAGACAACGCAACACCTATACGGCCGCGCGCCAAGCTATCGCTGACGCGAAAACAAAAGGCTGCTATTGTTGTGCGTTTACTGATCAGCGACGGGGCCGATCTGAAGTTGTCAGAACTTCCCGAAGACCTGCAGGCGCAGTTAACTCTGCAAATGGGGGCCATGACACATATCGACCATGATACCCTTGCCGCTGTTGCTGGTGAATTTGCCGAAGAATTGGAAGCAGTCGGTCTGTCCTTTTCCGGCGGCGTTGCTGGCGCGCTGTCTTTGCTGGATGGCAAGATCAGTTCGAAAACGGCGGCAAAGCTGCGCAAGGATGCAGGCGTCACGCGGGGCAACCCATGGGAACGCATCATCGGTCTTGGTAATGACAGACTGCTGCCTGTGTTACAGGATGAAAGTATCGAAATTGCTGCTGTTGTCTTGTCGAAACTAAAAGTGAACAAGGCCGCGGAATTACTGGGGATGCTGCCTGGTGAACGGGCGCGCCGCATCACCTATGCCGTGTCGATGACAAGTGCGGTCACCCCCGACGCCGTTGAACGCATTGGCCATTCCTTGGCCGATCAACTTGATGCCCAACCTGAACGCGCCTTTGACGATGATCCGGTCGAACGCGTTGGTGCCATTCTGAACTATTCACAATCCGCAACACGCGATGACGTTTTGAAAGGGCTTGATGAAACCGACGCCGGTTTTGCCGAAATGGTCCGCAAAGCCATTTTCACATTTGGCAATATTCCAGAACGCATTGACCCACGCGACATTCCCAAAATTACCAAAAACGTGGAGGCATCGGTTCTGATCACAGCACTTGGGGGTGCGGCAGACCTTGGATACCAAACTTCAGCCGACTTTATTCTGGATAACATGTCCAAGCGAATGGCCGATCAGATCCGTGACGAAATTGCGGCATTGGACACCATCAAGCCAGACGATGCTGAAGTTGCGATGACAAAGGTTATCGCCGAAATTCGCGAAATGGAACAAAACGGCGATCTGTTATTACTGGCGGATTGATTTGGCTTCAACCGCTTCATAAAGCAGATCCGCTTGTTATTATCGTGTACCGGTTTTATGACATTGTTTGCACTGTCAGGAAATTCGGATGACCAAACCCAAGAACAAAGGCCGCACATGGTCGGATTGGTTGACCGACAAAGTGTTGCGCGCTGTGATCATAGGCACCAAAATTCTACCCTATGATCAACGCGTTCCCATCATGGGCACTCTAACATCTCGTTTGATTGCGCCGATGGCTGGGTACATCAAACGCGCAGACAAAAACTTGGCCTATATTTACCCCGATATGACGCTGCAGGATCGGCAACGCATTGCACGTGCCGTCGCGAATAACGCCGGAAGAACAATAATCGAGACGTATTCGCCAAAGGGGTTGATGCAAAAAGCAAAGACTAGCACGGTTTCGGGCCTGGGCTTAGAGGCATTACAAAACGCGAAATTACAAGGCAAACCCGTTTTACTGGTCACCGGCCATTACGGAAACCACGAAGCCCCCCGCTATGCGTTAACTGCAATGGGTTATGAGATCGGCGGATTGTATCGCCCAATGGCAAACCAGTTCTTTAACGAACACTATGCCAATACCATGGCCGACATAAGCGGTCCGGTTTTTGCCCAGGGGCGGCGCGGAACGGCAGGGTTTGTGAAATACCTTAAACAAGGCGGCATCGCTGTTTTATTGTTCGATATCTATACCAGAAAAGGCGTGACCCTACCCTTTTTGGGAAAACCTGCGCCAACGGCCCTGTCAGCAGCAGATCTGGCATTGAAATACAACGCCATTCTTATTCCGTTTTTCGGCAAACGACGGGAAGATGGGCTGACCTTTGATATTCAGCTTGATGCACCCATTGACCACACCAGCCCGGAACAGATGCTAACAGAAATGAATACGCGTCTGGAAAAGCGTATTCACGAAAATCCTGAGCAATGGTTCTGGATACATCGGCGCTGGCGCAAAAAGGTGCGCTGAATAGCTATTTTAGCTGGGCAGCCCCATAAATTGCGCCATGGCCGTCCTTTTGAATAATCACAACCACGGGCGATGAACCGTGGGCCTCAATAGATTTACGAAACGGTTCTTGGCCGCTCCAATTATCAATCTTTTCCCAAGAGGTAACAACATTGGCATAACTCAATGTTCTGCCCGCATTTTCCCCACGTTTTATTTCAACCGTTTCCAACGGGGAATAGCGCACAAGTTGAACGATCATTGGGTTAGCAACGCTTGATAATGCCTCAATCCGTACAATATTACCGCGCCGTGTCAGCGAAATCTGAACAGGCAAATTCTGCGCTGCATGTTTTTGCAACATATCCGCCACTTGCATCGGTCGGGTTCCTACCACATGGTCAACCCCGCCGATGATCATTTGTGGGGTGTAAACCGTACGTGACCCTGCTGCATGCGCGTATGCTTTTTGCCGTTTGGTGTGCATCGGATCGGCAAAACGGTCTTTCCAGCCAATATAATCCCAGTAATCAACGTGTAATGCCAAAGCGATTACATTTTCACGGGCGGCAAGTTCGTGCAATAATTTGTCTGCCGGCGGACAACTGGAACATCCCTGTGATGTATAAAGTTCGACCACCACAGGGGTCGTGTCAGCATTGGTAATTGTACAAAGACTACTCAGACCGAACAAAGCCGACATAATTATTCTTAGCATTTCGCGTTTCTTTCCATTTTAACGTCTCAGACGTATTGCATCTGATGATCAATCGCCAATCAAGGTTTTGCGAGAAAATGCAATACTCGCCCATAGCGTGAAAATACTGTGTGCAATTGTATACAAAAATTACAAAGACCCCTTGAAACCTTAAATATCTTCGTGCAGATAGCAGCCAGCGATACCCCGCATGACCTATGTAAGGGAGGCAAGAAATGCCCATCACCGTCGGACAGGATACCTCAAAAACACGCAAAACACTTAGTGTTGGTAACAAATCTTTTGCCTATTATTCAATTCCCGCAGCAGAAGCGGCCGGTCTTGGCACGTTTTCAAAACTTCCAGCAGCACTGAAAGTCGTTTTAGAAAACATGCTGCGCTTTGAAGATGGCAAAACTGTTCACGTCGATGATATCAAGGCGTTTTCGGATTGGGCTGCCAAAGGCGGGAAAAATCCGCGCGAGATTGCATACCGCCCTGCCCGCGTACTGATGCAGGATTTTACCGGCGTGCCCGCTGTGGTCGATCTGGCCGCGATGCGCGACGGGATCGTGGCGCTTGGCGGGGATGCTGAAAAAATCAATCCGCTGAACCCTGTGGATCTGGTTATTGACCATTCGGTCATGATCGATGAATTCGGCAACCCACGTGCGTTCCAGATGAACGTGGACCGCGAATATGAACGCAATATGGAACGTTATGTCTTCCTGAAATGGGGGCAAAAAGCATTCAATAATTTCCGTGTTGTTCCCCCCGGTACTGGTATCTGTCACCAAGTCAATCTGGAGTATCTGGCCAAAACAGTTTGGTCTGACGAAGATCAGAACGGTGATCTTGTTGCCTATCCTGACACGCTTGTCGGCACAGACAGTCACACAACCATGGTAAATGGTGCTGCCGTTTTGGGCTGGGGTGTTGGCGGGATTGAGGCTGAGGCCGCTATGTTGGGTCAGCCCATTTCTATGTTGATCCCCGAAGTTATTGGTTTCAAGCTAACCGGCGCGATGGTTGAAGGCACGACCGCAACCGATCTGGTATTGCGCGTTGTTCAAATGCTGCGTGAAAAGGGTGTTGTTGGCAAATTTGTTGAATTTTACGGCGACGGGTTGGATAACCTGCCGCTGGCGGATCGTGCGACCATCGGCAACATGGCCCCGGAATACGGCGCGACCTGTGGGTTTTTCCCAATTGATGACGAAACAATCCGTTATCTGACACAAACCGGCCGCGACGAAGAAACGCTGGCGCTGGTTGAAGCCTATGCCAAGGAAAACGGCATGTGGCGGGATAGCGATTACAATCCTGTCTATACCGACACGCTTGAGTTAGACATGGGCACTGTTGTTCCTGCGATTTCGGGTCCAAAACGACCCCAGGATCACATCGCGCTTGATGGCGCCGCAGTGGAATTTGCCAAATATGTCAAAGGTGAACGTGAAGGCAAAGAAACAAGTGCCGCTGCTGAAGTGCGTTGGGAAGGCGAAGGCGGGCAGCCCGAACCACAAACAATTCCCGGTGACCAGGGCCATCATAAGCGCGGATATGTTCAGACCGAAGACGGCAATTATCAACTGCATGACGGGTCAATTGTGATTGCATCGATTACGTCGTGCACAAACACTTCGAACCCTTATGTGATGATTGGTGCGGGTCTGGTTGCGCGCAAGGCGCGGGAATTGGGCTTGAACCGTAAACCATGGGTGAAAACGTCACTTGCCCCAGGATCTCAAGTGGTCAGTGCCTATCTTGAAGCCGCAGATTTGCAGGATGATCTGGATGCGATTGGCTTTAATCTGGTGGGCTATGGCTGCACAACCTGTATCGGCAACTCTGGCCCGCTTGAGCCCGAGATATCAAAAGCCATCAATGATTATGATCTGATCGCAACTTCGGTTCTGTCAGGCAACCGTAATTTCGAAGGCCGCATCAGCCCGGATGTGCGCGCCAACTATCTAGCTTCTCCGCCCTTGGTGGTCGCATATGCGCTGGTTGGCGATATGAACGTGGATATTGCCAATGACCCGATTGGTCAGGACAAAAATGGTAACGATGTTTACTTGAAAGACATCTGGCCGTCGTCCAAAGAAATCGCTGAGCTGGTCGAAAAGACCGTGACACGGGAAGCATTTCAGTCAAAATATGCGGATGTCTTCAAGGGCGACGAAAAATGGCAGGATGTTGAGATCACCGATAGCCTGACATATGATTGGCCGACATCATCGACCTACGTTCAAAATCCGCCTTACTTCAAGGACATGGACAAGGAACCGGGAACAATCAGCAATATCGAAGACGCCAAAGTGTTGGCCATTCTGGGTGATATGATCACAACAGACCACATCAGCCCGGCCGGTTCGTTCAAAGAAACAACGCCTGCCGGTCAGTATTTGGTCGAACGTCAGGTGCCGGTGCGTGAATTCAATTCCTATGGGTCACGCCGCGGTAATCACGAGGTCATGATGCGCGGCACATTTGCCAACATTCGTATCAAGAACGAAATGCTTGATGGGGTCGAAGGTGGCTATACGCTTGGGCCGGATGGGCAACAAACCTCGATCTTCGAGGCAGCAATGGCCCATCAGGCTGAAGGCACACCATTGGTGGTTTTTGGTGGCGAACAATATGGTGCCGGATCTTCGCGGGACTGGGCTGCCAAGGGTACAAATCTGTTAGGTGTCAAAGCGGTGATCGCTGAAAGTTTCGAACGTATTCACCGATCAAATCTGGTTGGTATGGGCGTGATACCGTTCGAATTCACGAATGGTGATACACGATCCACGCTTGGTCTAAAGGGCGATGAAACAGTTTCAATCACAGGCCTTGAAGGCGACGTTAAACCCTTGATGACCGTGCCTGCTACGATCACCTTTGGCGATGGTTCCACCAAAGAGATTGAACTGAAATGCCGGATCGATACCGAGGTTGAGATCGAATACATCGAAAACGGCGGCGTTTTGCATTACGTGTTGCGTAATCTGGCTAAAGCCGCCTGATCCGCTTATCGCACCCTTGCGGGCGCTTTTCGCGAAGCGCCCGTATCATACATTTATATTGTTTTGAAAACCTTTGGGATACGTCGTATTCCTGATAACAGATAATTCAGTCGCGTTCTTTCCAGCGCACCATCTGCCGCAAGACACCATGCAAAATTTGAACATCCGCGCGGGTCAGTGGCATACGGCTCCAAAGATTGCGCAGGTTCAATTTCATAACTTCTGCTTTGGCTTCAGGATAAAAGAAATCCGCATCGCTTAACCGGCTTTCGTAATGATCTGCCAGCTTTTCAATATCAACCTGTGTTGCCCAGTCTGTGCGCGCCATATCAACAGTTTCATGCACAATATCTGTATTTTGCCGCTGCCATTCATAGGCCGTCAGTAAAACGCATTGCGCCAGATTCAATGACGGAAAATCGGGGTTAACCGGCACCGATATAATGGCATTCGCCTTGGCGATATCGTCATTTTCCATACCTGATCGTTCCGGACCGAAAAGAACCGCAACCTTGTCACCTGCTGCAATCTTTTCTGTGGCCAGCTTCATTGCATGTTCCGGACTGAACACAGGTTTGGTCAATCCACGTGGCCGCGCGGTTGTGGCAAACACATAAGTGCAATCAGCAACAGCATCGGCTGTGGCCTCACACAGCTTGGCTTCATCCAATAATCGCCCTGCTCCGCTGGCCATTGCAACAGCTTTTTGATTGGGCCATCCATCACGAGGGGCCACGATCCGCATACGATCCAATCCAAAATTCCACATTGCCCGTGCCGAAGCACCGATATTTTCACCCATCTGCGGGCGGATCAAAACGAAAAAGGGTTGTGGATCAGGTGTCATGGCGCCTGCTCTAAGCAGCCCTTGGCTTGGATGCAAGCCCACGATATGAAAGCAAAAAAGAAAGGGTGCCCAATGACCGAGGACACACAAGACCCACAGATCTATCTGATCACACCGCCCGAGTTTGAATTATCCACTTTTCCATCCCTTTTAGCACGGGTTCTGGATCAAACCCAAGTCGCCTGTGTCCGGCTAGCCCTTGCAAGCAAAGACGAAGATCATATTGCGCGAGCTGCAGACGCCTGCCGCGCTATTTGCCATGAACGCGATATTGCCTTGGTGTTGGAAAGTCATATTCTGATGGTCGAGCGTCTTGGATTGGACGGCGTCCATCTGACAGACGGCGCACGCTCTGTTCGCAAGGTACGCAAAGAACTGGGTCAAGATGCCATCGTTGGCACATTTTGCGGCAGCTCGCGCCACGAAGGACTGACGGCCGGGGAAGCCGATTGTGATTATGTCGCATTCGGCCCTGTTGGTGAAACCCCATTGGGCGATGGATCCCGTGCCAAGGCTGACTTGTTCGAATGGTGGTCTGAAATCATTGAGGTGCCCGTGATTGCCGAAGGCGCGCTAAGCATTGATCTACTTCGCGTCTTGGCTCAATCCACAGACTTTTTTGCCATCGGGGATGAGATTTGGTCAACCGATGATCCCGCCGCTACACTGGCACAGATGCAGGCAGCCATACAGGGATGACATTCGTTAAATCACATTGGCAACTGATGCTGATCACGGCAATTGTTTTTGCCCTTTGGTCGACCCCTGTAGTGTTTCCGTTGAAAATGCTTGTTGTGTTTTTTCATGAAATCTCGCACGGGTTGGCCGCAATTTTCACGGGCGGCTCAATCATCGAAATGGCACTGTCACCGCAACAGGGTGGTCATGCTGTGACAATGGGCGGCAACCGGTTTGCGATCACATCAGCGGGCTATATCGGGTCGCTGGTCTTTGGTGTTGTTCTGTTCACGCTGGCTTTGCGCACCAAGGCCGACACCTGGACGATGGGCATATTGGGCGCCGCACTGGTTGTCATTACACTGCTTTATATTCGTGCGCCCTTTGGTCTGATATTTGGCCTGATCAGCGGTAGTGCCATGCTGATCATGGCGCGCTTTGCAAGCCATCAGATCAATGATCTGGCCCTGCGGATCATCGGATTATCCAGCATGATCTATGTGCCCTATGACATCTTCAGTGACACGCTGGCCAGATCACATTTGCAGTCTGATGCATGGGCCATGGCGCAGACATTCGGAGGCACCACAATGATGTGGGGCGGGCTTTGGTTGATCATAAGCCTTGTCGTGATCGGCTTTTGCTTACGTTACAATCTGCGTGGCAACAGCAATCTGTTCTGATTATTCTGCCGCTTGCGTTGACGGATTGTTCGGATGGCTCGTCCAGTTTGCATATTCAGGCTCAACCACCTTGCCGGTTCTTGGATCAATGTCACCGGCGGTCATTGGTTCCATCGTGATGCAATCCTCAACCGGGCAAACGTTCACACACAGGTTACAGGCCACGCATTCTTCATCGATCACTTCAAACACGCGGTCGGGTGACATGCTGATCGCCTGATGACTGGTATCTTCGCACGCGGCATAACAGCGCCCGCATTTGATACAGGCATCCTGGTCAATCTTGGCCTTGGCGACATAGTTCAGGTTCAGATATTGCCAGTCGGTCACGTTGGGCACTGCACGCCCCACCACATCGGCGACAGATGCATAACCCTTTTCATCCATCCAATCACTTAAGCCTGATTTCAACTCATCCACGATCTTGAAACCATAGGTCATGGCCGCTGTACACACCTGCACATTACCACACCCAAGGCTGATAAACTCGGCCGCATCGCGCCACGTTGTGATCCCGCCAATACCGCTGATAGGCAGGCCGTGTGTTTCTGGATCACGCGCAATTTCCGACACCATGCTAAGCGCGATGGGTTTTACGGCAGGGCCACAATACCCACCATGACTGCCCTTGCCATCAATAGACGGCTCGGGCGACATCGTATCAAGATCAACAGATGTGATCGAGTTGATCGTATTGATCAGGCTGACCGCATCGGCACCACCTGCTTTGGCCGCAGCCGCAGGTTTGCGCACATCGGTGATATTAGGCGTCAGTTTCACGATCACAGGCATGCGGCTGTATTGTTTGCACCACCGTGTGACCATTTCGATATATTCCGGCACCTGACCGACAGCCGCACCCATGCCGCGTTCGCTCATCCCATGGGGACAGCCAAAGTTCAGTTCAATTCCATCGGCGCCTGTGTCTTCGACCAACGGCAGGATCGCTTTCCATGCTGCTTCTTCACAGGGCACCATCAGCGATACAATCATCGCACGATCGGGGTAATCACGTTTACAGGCCTTGATCTCGCGCAAGTTCACCTCAAGAGGGCGATCGGTGATCAGTTCGATATTGTTCAGACCCAACAAACGGCGATCTGCGCCGTAAACAGCCCCATACCGCGGACCGTTGACATTGACTACAGGCGGCCCTTCGGACCCAAGCGTTTTCCACACCACGCCACCCCATCCGGCCTCGAATGCACGGCGGACATTATATTCCTTATCTGTTGGCGGGGCCGAGGCCAGCCAAAACGGATTGGGGGATTTGATACCCAGAAAATTTGTACTTAGGTCAGCCATAGCGCGTCCTTTCCCTGTTCGGGTATGATCTGTTTAGACCATCAGTGTGTTGTGTATATCTTCCGCCGCATCACGTCCTTCGGCAACAGCGGTCACAGTCAGATCTTCGCCACCCGCCGTACAATCGCCACCGGCCCAGATCTTGGGCATGGACGTACGGCCAGCCGCATCAACCACGATTTTACCGCCCTGAATATCCAACCTATCAGGAACCGTTTCCAGCGTTTGCCCAATCGCTTTGAATATCTGATCCGCGGGCAGACGCAGGATTTCACCGGTACCGGTTAGGCCAGCGTCTGTCTGCGTCACATATTCAAATTCAGCCTCGCAAACGGATCCGTTCCCAATGATTTGACGCAACACCACATTTGTTAAAATCCGCACTCCACTTGATGTCGCATGGTCTTGTTCGTAACGCGACGCGCTCATCCGGTCCTGATCGCGGCGATAGGCAATCGTTACGTTTTCCGCCCCAAGCAGCTTGGACTGCACTGCAGCATCTACGGCCGTCATACCCCCGCCGACAACGATCACATTGCGACCAACAGGCAGTTTTGTAAGATCGCTGGCCTGACGCAGGTGTGCGATAAAGCTCACGGCATCTTCAACACCGGTCTTGTCTTCACCATCTGCGCGCAGCGCATTCACACCACCCAGACCAATACCCAAAAACACGGCATCGAATGCATCAGCTAGATCATCCAGCGATATCTCATGCCCCAGTCGAACACCGGACTTAACTGTAATGCCACCAATCTGCAGTAGCCAGTTCACTTCTTTTTCGGCGAAATTGCCGGCTGTTTTATAGGCGGCGATGCCAAATTCGTTCAGACCACCCAGTTTGCTTTTCGCATCATAAAGCGTGACGCTGTGCCCTTTCATCGCCAAACGATGTGCACAGGCCAAACCTGCAGGACCAGTACCAACAACCGCGATGGATTTTCCTGTGTCAGACGCGCGCATGAACGGGTGGACACCAGTATCCATCAATGTGTCCGTTGCAAAGCGTTGCAAACGACCGATTTCAACAGGCTTACCTTCGGCTGCTTCGCGCACGCAGGCTTCCTCGCACAAGGTTTCAGTCGGGCAAACCCGGGCGCACATGCCCCCCAGAATATTTTGGTCCAATATTGTTTTTGCTGCCGCTTCCGGAGTTCCGGTCTGAATCTGACGAATAAACAAAGGGATATCAATCGCAGTCGGACAAGCCGTTATACAAGGCGCATCATAACAAAAATAACAGCGATCCGCAGCAACGGCGGCTTCGTGGCCGTCCAATGGTGTGTAAAGATCATCAAAGTTCTTCTTGATTTCATCTTCCGAAAGGCGTCCCGAAACAATTCCCGGGGTCATGGTATTGCTGGCCATGCAAGGATCCTTGTGCAAGCTTGCTGAGAAAAGCCAATTTGCCACAGCTTTCAATTTTGGCAAATGATTAATTATGAACCACAGAATGCCGCATCATTTTTAGTGAAGTTCGAAAATTATGCCTAAAATTTCATCATTAAATATACGACACACAATGCATAACAGACCAAAACAAACGGTTGTATGCGTTTTTGCCCTTGCTATCCCCACGAGCACTTGTTGAATTGTGCCGGGTCCGATCAGACGGACAAGTGTGGGAGAATACAAAATGAATAAATACCTAGGACGTGTTGTCGTCGGTTTAGTGGTATCATCATTTGCAAGCCAAGCGTTTGCGACCGAATGGAACGTATCGGTATGGGGTAAAAGACGTGCTTTTACTGAGCATGTTGAAAAACTTGCAGAACTTGTTTCTGAAAAAACAAACGGTGAATTCACCTTCAATATCTCGTATGGTGGGTTGTCGAATAACCGTGAAAACCTTGATGGTATTTCGATCGGTGCGTTTGAAATGGCGCAATTCTGTGCAGGATATCATCGTGATAAGAATCCATCCATCACAGTGCTGGAACTTCCCTTCCTAGGCGTTGAAACGCTTGAAGACGAACGTCGGATCAGCCAGGCAATCTATGAACATCCAGCCGTAATTGAAGATCTGGCCCGCTGGAATGCTGTGCTTTTGATGCCATCACCATTGCCGCAATATAACTTTGTCGGTGTCGGCGAAGCCCCTGAAACATTGGCAGAATTCGAAGGCCTAAGCGTTCGTGCAACAGGCGGGATTGGGGCCGCGATGGAAACTGTTGGCGCTGTACCAACATCTATGTCAGCCACCGAAGTACGTCAGGCGCTGGACAGTGGCGTGGTCAAGGCCGTGTCGTTTGCTCCGCATGCGCATATGTCATTCGGAACCGTCGAATCAGGCACATGGTGGACAACCAACCTGAACCCCGGCACGGTGAATTGCCCTGTGGTCGTAAACAGCGATGCGCTTGATGCATTAAGCGACGAACATCGCGAAGCCCTGATGGGATCAATCGACGAGGCGTTGGATCATTATATCGATTATTATGAAAATAATACGATGAAAGCCTGGGGACCTTTGCTTGAAGAAAAGGAAATCCAGCAAGTGACATTCAGCGATGCTGAAATTGCAGCTTTTCGCGAAGCAGCAGCAGCCCCTGCAGCGCAGGCTTGGATTGAAGAAAACAACGCGCGCGGCCTGCCCGGGCAAGAATTGTTTGACCTGGTCACCAGCCTTGTAGCTGAAGAATAAGAGACCTCAGAAAACCGCCCGCTAATTCGGGCGGTTTTTTCCATAAAGGATACATAACATGGCAGGCAAAACGTCTGTTCTGGAAGATGGCACGCTTGTCAGCCGTGTTGACCGGGCACTTTATAAACTGGAAACCTTTTTGGCGCTTATATGCGGATTGGCCGTTTTTGGATTGATGATACTGGCCGTCATATCGGTCGGAGGTCGCAATTTCTTCAGCTCTCCCCTGCCCGGCTATGTCGATTGGATCGAACAGTTAATGCCTTTGATCGCTTTCATCGGCATTGCTTATGTGCAGCGTGATGGCGGCCATATTCGAATGGATATCGTTGTTAGCTATCTAAAGGGTCGTGCTTTATGGCTGGCCGAGATTGTCAGCGTTCTGATGATGCTGATTCTGATGATCCTGCTAGTCTGGGGAACGTGGTCGCATTTTGAACGCAGCTTTGATTTTGCAGCGCCGCTATGGAGCACAGATAGTTCTATCGATATTTATTTACCGATCTGGCCCGCCAAACTGCTGGCCCCGATTGCATTTTCAGTTCTGTGCCTGCGCCTTGTTGTACAGTTGTGGGGATATACGCGCGCGTTTGTTTTGGGTCTTGACCAACCCGCAGCCGTACCAATGGTCGAAGATGCCGCCACACAGGCGGCCAAAGAAGCAGATTCGCTGCTAAGCCGCGCAAAGGACTAATTAAAAATGGATGCGACTGATATCGGGCTTATCGTCTCGGGCGGGATGCTGGTCATGGTTATACTGGGTATGCGCGTGGGATTTGCCGCCGCCATGGCCGGTGTTGTTGGTTTAATCTGGATTTTTTGGGCACGCTTCGGATACGATCCCAGTCGGTTTGATCAGGCAATTGTTGTCGCTGTCAAAACCGCAGGCCAAGTGCCGCATTCCAAAGTGTCCAGCCAAGCGCTTAGCCTGATCCCGACATTTATTCTGATCGGATATCTGGCCTATTACGCAGGCCTGACCAAAGCCTTGTTCGAGGCCGCCAAAAGATGGGTGGCCTGGGTGCCGGGTGGTCTTGCCGTATCAACTGTTTTTGCAACGGCAGGTTTTGCTGCTGTGTCGGGTGCATCAGTCGCCACATCTGCGGTTTTCGCACGAATCGCGATCCCCGAAATGCTGAAGATCGGCTATGATAAGCGTTTTGCAGCAGGTGTGGTTGCGGCAGGTGGTACGCTGGCATCCCTTATTCCGCCATCCGCCATTCTGGTAATCTATTCGATCATCGTGGAACAGGATGTGGGCAAACTGTTGCTGGCGGGGTTCATCCCTGGGGTCTTTTCAGCAATTGTTTATGCGATTTTGATTGTTGGTCTTGCCCTTGCCCTGCCAAATTTCGGCCCCCCCGTCAAAGGCTTTACATGGGGTCAACGCTTTTCATCCTTACTGCCAGCATTTCCAATTTTCTTCGTCGTCGTGATTATTCTTTTCTTTGTCTATAACCCCATCCCGCAGACGATCACTTTATTCGGCGCAGAAATTGACACGATCATTGGCGGGGATGCCTGGGGCACCCCGACCGAAGGTGGCGCGCTTGGTGCATTCGTGGTCTTTATCATGGCCGTTTGGCGCGGAATGCGTTGGCCAGAATTAAAATCAGCCCTGCTGGAAACCGCCAAGTTAACTGTGATGATTTTTACAATCATCTGGGGCGTTCTGATCTATGTGCGCTTTTTGGGCTTCGCTGATCTGCCAAATGCGTTTTCAGACTGGATCACATCACTTGAATATTCACCGATGTTGATATTGATCATGATCCTGCTCGCCTATGCGGTCTTGGGCATGTTCATGGACGCGATCGGGATGCTTTTGCTGACATTGCCGGTGGTTTATCCCGCAGTCATGGCGCTGAACGGTGGTGAATTTGTCAGTGCGGCTGACAGTACATTCGGCATGTCCGGCCCAATGTGCGCAATCTGGTTCGGGATACTAGTGGTTAAAATGGCAGAATTCTGTCTAATCACGCCCCCCATCGGCCTGAATTGCTTTGTGGTGGCAGGCGTTCGTGATGATCTAAGTGTTCAAGACGTGTTTAAAGGCGTCACACCGTTTTTTATCGCAGATGGCATTACAATTGCGCTTCTGGTCTCATTCCCGATGATCGTGTTGTGGTTGCCCAGTCAGGTTTGATTGGCCCCTTAGCGATACAAAAGTGACTGACCATTGGCGAACAGGTGAATTTTGTCTGGGTTTGCAGTCATCTTAAGCGTCTTGCCGCGTATGCCTGCATGAATGCCAAGCAGTTTCGCAATCACAGAGTCATGTTCCGGGGCTGATTTGGCGAAATAGATTAACGTGACTTCACCCAAGGCTTCCTTGAAATCCACTACGCCTTCGAACGCATAATCATCGCCGTCGGTGGCGATCATATCCTCGGGACGAATACCAACATTCACCTTAAGGCCTTTATCGCCCTCTTGCGTGGGGATATCGACACGTAACAGACCATTGCCTTCGGGCATATGCACCAATGTTTGCGGGCCTGTTTCGGCTATTTCACCGGCCAACAGGTTCATCTGGGGCGATCCGATGAATTGCGCCACGAATTCGTTTTCTGGGCGTTCATACAGATCCAACGGTGTTCCCACCTGTGCAATACCTTTGTTGGCCAAAACAACGATCCGACTGGCCAGCGTCATCGCTTCGACCTGATCGTGCGTCACATAGATCATGGTACTGTCTGGCATCGCTTCTTTTAACTGCGCGATCTCGATCCGGGTGGCGACCCGCAATGCTGCATCAAGGTTTGAAAGCGGTTCATCGAACAAATACACTTTTGGATCGCGCACAATCGCGCGGCCAATAGCAACACGCTGACGCTGACCGCCTGACAAGGCTTTGGGCAACCGGTCCAGATATTCACCCAATTGCAGCGCATTGGCAGCGCGGTCAACGGACTCTTGAATTTCGGCTTTGGTTTTACCCGCCAACTTTAGCGCAAAGGCCATGTTATCGCGCACGGTCATATGCGGATAAAGCGCATAGGATTGAAACACCATCGCGATACCACGCTGTGACGGGGGCACGTCATTCACAACAGTTCCGTCGATTTCAAGCGTGCCATCAGATATCTTTTCCAGCCCAGCAATCATTCGCAAAAGCGTAGATTTACCGCACCCCGATGGACCAACAAAGACAATCAGTTCACCGGTTTGGATATCAAGGTTGATATCTTTCAACACTTCAACCGTGCCACCATAGACTTTGGCGACGTTGCTTAGCTTAAGATCAGCCATGCGGTTTCCCTCCCCCTTTTTTTGTTTCTTATGTCTTCCGAAGCGCCAGATGTGGCTGCCACGGCCCAAGATGTAATTTCCCGTCAGCACTTACGCCGGCACTGCCAAGTTCGGCCCCGATTTGTTGCCACTTGCCTTTAGGCAATTCAAAATCAGACGGTGTGTCGCTTAGATTGAACGCGCAGAATATTTCTTCGTTGGCATGCGTGCGTGTAAAGTAAAGAACGTCGCCCAAGACACTGACTTTGCTTTGTTTTCCCTTAATCAACGCAGGATGGGTCTTGCGAAAAGCAATCGCGCGTCGATAATGATGCAAAATCGCAGCCGGATCATGTTCTTGTGCCGAAACAGAGCGGTTCAGGTGATCGTGACTCACTGGCAACCAGGGCGTTCCACTGGTTGTAAAACCACCGTTTTGATTTGACGGTTCCCACACCATGGGCGTGCGACAGCCATCGCGTCCTTTGAATTCGGGCCAGAATTCGATGCCATATGGATCTTGCAGATCTTCAAATGCAACATCAGCCTCGGGCAATCCAAGTTCTTCGCCTTGATACAGACACACGGACCCGCGCAGGGAGAGGATCAGCGTGGCAAACAAACGTTGCGCCGCAGGCGTCAGATCCCACCGGGTGACGTGACGTATGACGTCATGATTGGAAAAAGCCCAACAGGCCCATCCAGTCGGTGCCACGTCGTCAAGTTTTCCAAAAACATCTGCGACGCGCTTTGCTGTCAGCTGATCTTTTGCAAGAAACTCAAAGGCATAGCACATATGAACGAAATCATCACCCGCTGTGTATTGCCCTAAAATCTCAAGCCCGAATTGCGCATCACCCACTTCGCCCACTGTTGTCGTACCGGGGTATTCATCTAGAAGTGCGCGGTACTTCCGAAGAAACTCAAGGTTTTCCGGTTGGTTTTTGGAATACAGATGCCGCTGGTGATTATAAGGATTCACCGAAGGCGCGATGTTGGCATTGCGTTCTTCGGGCGGCAATGCCGGGTTATCGCGCAATTCCTTGTCTGCGAAATAAAAGTTAATCGTATCCAGCCTGAAGCCATCCACACCGCGATCCAGCCAAAACCGTGTGACGTCCAGCAAAGCCTGTTGCACATCAGGGTTGTGGAAGTTCAGATCGGGCTGCGACACTAGGAAATTATGCAGATAGTATTGCTCGCGCCGCGCATCCCATTGCCAAGCCGAACCGCCAAAGATTGATAACCAGTTATTAGGCGGCGTTCCATCAGGTTTCGGATCTGCCCAGACATACCAGTCAGATTTCGGATCATCGTGGCTTTGGCGCGATTGTTCAAACCAGGCATGTTGATCTGACGTGTGGCTGAGCACCAGATCAATCATCACCTTCAGTCCAAACTTATGTGCCGTGTCCACAACCGCATCAAAATCAGCCAGACTGCCAAACATCGGATCAACATCGCAATAATCACTAACGTCATACCCGAAATCCTTCATCGGTGATGTGAAGAACGGCGAAATCCAGATCGCATCCACACCAAGCGACGCGATATAGGGCAAACGCTGCACGATCCCCAACAAATCCCCGATACCATCGCCGTTGCTGTCTTGGTAACTGCGCGGATAGATCTGATAGATCACCGCCCCGCGCCACCAATCATTATCGACTTTCCGCGATGAACCCGCTTGCATATCAGCCACCACATTCATGTTGTCAGAACCCTTTATTTTACCGAACCAGCCAATAGGCCGCGCACCAGGTAACGTTGCATTGTAAAGAAAACGATCAGCGGGACAGCGATTGACACAAATGCCGCTGTCGCCAGAATATCCCAATCCCCTCCGCGTGAGCCAAGCAGGTCATCCGCGATTTTGACTGTCATCACCTTGGTCTCGGCCGAGGATGGCAAGAACACTTTCGCCACCAACAGATCATTCCATGTCCAAAGAAACTGGAAAATCGCAAAGCTGGCCAATGCAGGAAATGACAGGGGCAAAACGATTTTCATGAAAACCTGAAAGTCAGTGGCCCCGTCAACCTTGGCGCTTTCGATAATATCACGCGGTAGGCCGACCATGTAATTTCGCAATAGATAAATCGCCAGCGGCAGTCCGAACCCGGTATGCGCAAGCCATATGCCCACAAAACTTTGCCCGATACCCACCTGATTATGCAGGTTCAAAAGCGGCACCAATGCCAACTGCAACGGCACAACCAGTAAGCCCACGACAGCCGCAATCAACAGACCGCGCCCCGGAAATTCCATCCATGCCAATGCATAGGCGGCAAACGCAGCAATCAGGATCGGGATGATCGTGGCAGGAATAGTAACGGTGAATGTGTTGACAAAGTTTATGAACAACCCTTCGTCGGCAAATAAAAGTTGTCGAAACGTCTGCCCTTGCTCAATAGCGTTTTTGCGTTCCAGTTCATTTTTGCCCGTCAAAACAGTGGCATAGTTATTCAACGTCAGATCTGGCGGCGTTTCCGCCAGAATATAAATACGTGGGCCCTGGCCAGAAAACTCTTCTGCATTTTCTGCCCGAAAGCTGCCATCAGTGTTCACAGTCAAAGTGCCGCCGCGACGCAATTCAACCGTTTCACCAGCGGTATATTGCGAAGGTGCTGCCCCGCGCGTGCCAAAGGCAATCACTGTTCCTTCGCCATCGGGAAATCTGTCTGCAACTTCAGCATCTGCAAAGATATTGCCTTCGATCACGTAAAGCCCGTTTTGCTGTTCCATACCGCTGGTCGAGGCACGTCCGCGAAAAGTCAGATCAACGGAAAAAGGGGCCTGCCACCACCCCGATGCGCTGATCTGATCACGATCCCGAAACGAAGACACTAGCAACCCCACTGTTGGGATCAGCCAAAGCAAGACCAGTACAACAACACTTATATTAACCGCCCAACCAAGGCTGGATTTGGTTCCTGCATTATTATCCATATCGTGATCCTTTCCCTAGCGCATTTCTTTGCGGGCCTGGACAATGTTCCAGATCATCACAGGTAAAACGACCAACATAATCACAAAGGCCACAGCCGTCGCGCGTCCATCGTCACGGAACATGTAACTCATCATATAACTGGGCAGAATTTGGGTGCCGAAATTCCCGCTCGTCATCGTATAAACGATATCGAAAACCTTAAGCACAAGGATGGTGATTGTCGTCCAGACAACCATAATTGTCCCAACAATTTGCGGCACTTTGATCTTAAAGAAAATCTGTACGGGGCCAGCGCCATCAATGATCGCCGCCTCTATCGTTTCTTCGGGAATACCACGCAACGCCCCTGACAGGATGACCATGGCAAAGCCCGTCTGGATCCAGATCAGGATCACCATCAGAAAGAAGTTATTCCAAAACGGGATCAGCATGATGTCGACCGGCTCACCACCAAAAAAGACAATGATTGCATTAATCAAACCAATATCGGGATTGTTCGAATAGACCATTTTCCAGATCAGTGATGCGCCTACAAAAGAAATCGCCATCGGCATAAAGATCAAAGATTTGGCGATGTTGCCCCAGCTTAGCCTGTCGGTCAGTTGTGCGACCAGAAGACCCAGAAAAGTCGACATTGCAGGCACAACCAGAACCCAAAGCAGATTGTTCACGAAAGCCTCGCGGAATTCGGCATCGCCAAACATTGATGTATAGTTTCCAAACCAGATGAATTCATCGCCTGCGCGATTGAACAGCGACCTGTAGAACGATCCGACCACAGGATAGACCAAATAAAGGCCCAGGGCCAAAACCGCAGGCATCAGAAACAGCCATGGTCGAATTCTGTTGGCACGATTTATATTGCGGCCAATGTTCGGACCCGATGCGGGGTAAAGCACCTTATCCAGAAACAGGTTTGAGGCATAAAAATACCCAACACACCCACCAACACCGATCAGGATCGTCAATACACCTTGCAAAAGCGGGGACATGGCGCGATCTCCTTGGTTTTGAATTCAAGGGGTCACGGGCTGATCGTGCAGCCCGTGATAAAGTCTTATTGGATTGAATTCCAGCGTTGCTGAACTTCGCCAGCCACAGTGGCCGCGTCTGAACCTGAACTATAATCGATCATCGCTTTCCAAAACGCGCCCGATCCAATTTCACCCGGCATAAGGTCGGATCCATCAAATCGGAATGTCGTCGCATTCAGCAATACATCGCCCAAAGCGCGGTTTGTATCGTTTGAATAAAGCTCTGTGTTGACGCCCTTGTGGGGGGTCAAGAACCCGGACAACGCCATCCACGTTTCATGCGCGATGGGTGTTTTCAGGTATTCAATCAGCGCCCGGGCGCCTTCGCTGTCGTTAGTGATCGACCACATCGTTCCCGCGCCAAGAACGGGGTTACCTAAGTCTTGTTCGGCATAGGATGGGAAGTAGAAAAAATCGACATCCACGCCCATTTCAGTTCCGTCAGGAAAGAATGTCGGGATAAAAGACGCCTGACGGTGCATGTAGCATTTCGGCGGAAGCGTGAATAACCCGCCTGCACTGTCGCGAAAATCGATTGTGACAATCGAAGATGCGTCGCCGTCAACATAGTCATCATTACGCGCGAAATATCCGAACTCCTCGATCGCCGCCACAACGCGGGGATCATCAAACGGAATTTCATTGCTGACCCACTGGTCATAGACTTCAGGCGGTTGCGTCCGCAGCATCATATCTTCGACCCAATCGGTGGCAGGCCACCCCTTGGCAGCGCCCGAATCCAGGCCAATACACCATGGGGTTGCACCATCTTCGACGATCAGATCGGTTAGCTCTTTCAGCTCTTCCATCGTTTGGGGGATATCATAGCCAGCCTCATCAAACTGTTCTGGGGAATACCAAACCAGCGATTTTAGGTCGACTTTGTAAAAGAAACCGAACAGCTGATCTTCACCGCTCTCATTCGCAAATGTCGCAAGATCAACCCAGGAATCGCCGGCTGCATAATTCTCGGTCAGCCAGTCAGCTGTGGCGTCATCAAGGGGGGCCACAAGTCCCTGCCCCGCCAGATCTGAGGCCAGACCCGGCTGCGGAAACACCGCAACATTTGGTGCAGAATTGGCGCGTGCAGAAATGACGATATCGTTTTCAAAGCTTTCGGAGCCGGAATAGTTGACCGTTGCCCCGGTTGCCTCTTCAAAATAGGACAGAACTTGCGTCACAAGATCATTGTCAGCACCGGTCCAAGGGCCAGTTACTGTGACTATTTGTCCGCTAAGGTCATATTGATCTGCAAACGCAGTATAACTGTCCCAGTTGAAATCCCCATAACCGATGTCAAATGGCAAATCGGCGACGGCTTGTGACGCACTTAAGCCAAATGCACATATAACGGCCCCCGAACAGAGCAGATGTTTCATGATATCCTCCCAGATCGCAGAGATTCCCCTGCATTTTAAAAAAGTCCAAAACGCCGGAATCATTTGAAAGCGCTTTGGTTAACACCCAAAGTGACGTTAGCGTTAACCATCTGTCAATGCCCTAGGTTGAATTACTTTTTAAAACAGGACTTTCTTTGCAGCTGCAGAAAGACGATGTAGGTATTATTTTATTTTGACCGAATGATTTTAGATTGATATTGCAGACAGGTAATAAAAGCGCTTTGGTGTGTTATCTTATGAATTTGAAAGAACTGGCTGAAAATCTTGGATTGTCACAAACAACGGTAAGCCGCGCGCTAAATGGCTATCCAGAGGTAAGTGAAGCCACCCGCGTGCGTGTCCTGCAAGCCGCTGAGCAATATAACTATCGTCCGAACACCCGCGCCAAAGGCCTTGCGACGGGGCGATCAATGGCCATCGGTCACGTTATTTCAACCTCAACCAAAACTGAATTAGTTAACCCGATTTTCGCTGATTTCATTGCCGGTGCCGGCGAAACCTATGCGAAAAATGGCTATGACATGCTGTTGTCAATTGTTTCTGACGATGAAGAGGCGCGCGTGTATCGTGATCTGAAAGCCAAGGGTACAATTGACGGCATTATTATTCATGCCCCTAAGGTCAACGATTTACGCATCCCCTTACTACAGCAGCTTGATTTGCCTTTTCTGGTACATGGCCGATCATCCCGCGGCAGTTCTGATTATGCCTGGGTTGATGTGAACAATGAACAGGCCTTTCAGCGCGCAACTGAATTTCTGCTGGACTTGGGGCATACAAGAATTGCCCTTGTGAACGGCGATGAAAACATAGATTTCGCGAAAAAACGTCGTGACGGTTTTCTAAGTGCGATGAAAACTCGGGGCGTTGATGTTCGGCCTGATCTTATGCGGTCCGACGACATGACAGAAGTTCATGGCTATGTGTCTGCCAAAGATATGCTCGCCTTTGACGTCCCGCCCACTGCGTTTTTAGTGGCCTCAACCATCACAGCTTATGGGGTACGCCGCGCGATTGAAGAAAGTGGCAAAGTGATGGGCCGCGAAATATCTGTAATCACCTATGATGACGCCCTTAGCTATTTCCGCAATGGTAATGAGGTGCCCGTTTTCACCGCGACACGATCATCCGTACAGGAAGCCGGGCGCATATCGGCCGAACTTTTACTTGAAATGATCGCCAATCCGGGCTTGGGTCCGCAGCAAAGACTGCTGGAAGCACAGCTCGTCATTGGAAAATCAACGGCACCTGCCCCTAAGGACTAAAATTTTCATGAAATCCTCGAAAGACATGTCATTGGTTGCCGATATCGGTGGCACCAATACCCGCGTGGCATTGGTTCATGAAAATACTGTTCGCCAGGACAGCATCAAGCGGTTTCGAAATGCGGAGTTTTCGAATCTTGAAGTGATCCTGAAGACATATCTTGACGGTCATCGCGTTGATGTCGACGCAGTGTGTCTGGCTGTTGCAGGCCCTGTTCAGGAAAATCGCGCACAGATGACCAATCTGGACTGGGATATTGAATGTCAGTCGATCAAAGCGGCCACCAATGCCTATGATGTTACAATCCTGAATGATCTTCAGGCACAAGGGCATGCGCTTGATCAGTTGCCGGCCGACCAGCTTTATCAGATTGCGCCAGGCAAAAGTCAGCATGACGGTCCAAAGCTGGTTGTCGGCGTTGGGACAGGTTTCAATGCGGCCCTTGTTGTCGAGACGGAAAAAGGTGTCGTGGCGCTTGCGTCTGAATGCGGTCACATTCAATTGCCGGCCGCGACAGATGATCAACTTGCTTTGTTTAAGTTCATTCAGGCCGATCATGGATTTTGTTCTGTCGAAGATGCCGTATCAGGTCGTGGGCTGGTCAATATATATCGCTGGATGGCCCAAGGCACCGCAAACCCGGATGTCACCGCAAAAGAAATCGTCGAGGCCTGTGACGCTGGTCACAAAAACCCCCAGGCCGCCGCTGGAAAGTTGTTTTGCAAACTTCTGGGACATATCACCGGGGATCTGGCGCTGACACAATTGCCCCATGGTGGTCTATATTTCGTGGGTGGCGTCGCTCGGGCATTTACATCGCATTTGATACAATTTGGATTTTATGATGCCTTCAAGGACAAGGGGCGTTTCAGTGAATTCATGTCCCATTTCCAAATATTTATAGTCCATGACGACTTTGCAGCCCTGAATGGGGCAGCGTCATACCTGTCAAAAAGATAAAATCCGCGAACGCATCCATTAGGTTTTAGAAACGATTTCTTAAAACTCAGCCCCTTAAACCTGTCTCACAGGACGAAAAGGGGATTCCCAAGATGCTGACAAGATATCCGTACGAGAGTGACAATGGCTGAAACTATTCTGCTGCCATCGCGCCTGGATGTAAAAGCGGCACCAGGCCTTCACAAAACATTGTCACCTATGGACGGTGACGTTGTTCTTGATGCAAGCGGCGTGACCCATATCGGAACGCAGTGTTTACAAGTGATATTGGCGTGCAAACAAAAACTGGACGCCGCTAATACAACCCTTCGCCTGGAAAATCTAAGTACAGATTGCACAGAACAATTGGCTCTTTTTGGGCTTGATTCAAACTTTTCGACGGAGACAGCAACATGAGTTTAAGTGTCCTTGCTGTAGATGACAGTCGCACGATGCGCGACATGATTTCAATTGCCCTGAAACAGGCAGGTATTGAACCGACATTGGCGGAAGATGGCGAACATGGGCTGGAAGTCTTGGCCGACATGACGCCCCCTGATGTGATCATCACAGATATCAATATGCCCAAGCTGGATGGATTTGGTTTCATTGATGCGGTTCGCAAACAAAACAAGCATCAAGGCATTCCCATTTTGGTTCTAACAACCGAAAGCGCGGAAACCCTGAAAGCACGCGCCAGACAAGCTGGTGCAACAGGTTGGATCGTTAAACCATTCGATCCTGTGAAACTTGTGCGCGCTCTTAAAATGGTTGCCGGATAGGAAGGACAGTCGATGACCAGCACCGACCCAATGGCCGAAATCCGGGCTTCGTTTTTCATCGAATGCGAAGAGCTTCTTGAATCACTTCAAGATGGCCTTGAAGCATTGGGGTCTGGCGATTCTGATCCTGAAACCATCAACATCGTTTTTCGAGCTGTTCATTCTATTAAAGGCGGTGCAGGTGCGTTTGGGTTGGACCAGCTTGTCGAATTTGCCCACAGCTATGAAACGGTGTTGGACGGCGTTCGATCTGGTGAAACTGAAATTACACCTGATCTGATGCGTCTTCTTTTTCAATCAGGCGACATTCTATCTGATCTTGTGCGGCTGTCCCGTGACGATGAGCCCATTGAAAAATCCCTGACTGAAGCCACATACGCAGCGCTTAAAGAAGTCGCAGGATCCTCTGATGAGGAAGAGCCGGAAGCCGACATCGATTTTCAACCCATGGGTTTGGCGTTTGATTTCGCGGATCTAGCTGAAGAAAAAAACGCGTTCATAATCACATTTAAACCCGAAGCAGAATTATTTACGTCAGGCAATGAACCCCTGCATCTATTTCGTACCCTTGCCGAACTTGGAAATATTACAGTCACATGTGACGCAAGCGCACTTCCTATCATCGAAGATATGGACATCGCCCAAGGGTATCTAAGCTGGACATTGCGCCTTGAGACAGACGCCGAAAAAACTGCAGTACAGGAAGTCTTTGAATTTGTTGAAGGGCTTTGTGATCTGAAGATCGAAGACGATATTGATCTTCCGGCATTACCCGATCTTGCTCCGCTTGAGCCCGTGGCCGAAACCGTATCCGAAGCCATTGTGCCACTGTCAGCAACTGCACCTTCCGCACCAGCTGAAGCCAAGACCGCCGCTGCGCCAAAACCGACAGTTCGTGTCGACCTGGAACGCGTGGACAGGTTGGTCAATCTGGTCGGTGAGTTGGTAATTAACCAGGCAATGCTGTCACAAAGCATATCAGACACGGGTATTCCAGGCAGCTCGGAAATTGCGACCGGATTAGAAGAATTCATGCGTCTGACACGCGATATTCAAGACAGCGTCATGATGATCAGAGCGCAACCCATTAAATCTCTTTTTCAGCGTATGTCGCGAATTGTACGTGAATCGTCAGCAGCAATCGGCAAAGACGTTAAGTTCGTCACTGAAGGTGAAAATACCGAAATTGATAAAACCGTTATTGAACGTCTTTCAGATCCGCTGACGCATATGATCCGAAATGCCGTTGACCACGGTCTTGAAAGCAACGCCGACAGAGTTGCTGCTGGAAAACCCGAACAAGGCATTGTCAAGCTAAGCGCTATCCACAGATCCGGCCGTGTCATCATTGAAATCAGCGACGATGGCGCAGGTATCAACCGCCCTAAAGTTCAGCAAATTGCTATTGAAAAAGGGCTTATCGCGAAAGATACTCAACTCAGCGACGCTGAGACAGATAATTTGCTTTTTGCGGCTGGATTTTCAACAGCGACCGAGGTTTCAAATCTTTCCGGTCGTGGTGTGGGAATGGATGTCGTGCGCAGTGCAATCCAGTCACTTGGCGGGCGCATATCGATTGCCTCAACCCCCGGAAGCGGCACAACATTCACGATAAGTCTGCCACTTACACTTGCGGTTATGGATGGCATGGTCATTAACGTTGCAGATCAGGCAATGGTAGTGCCGTTAAATTCAATTGCGGAAACACTTGCGCTTACTCAAAATGATATCGAACAACTTGGTCCAAACAAACATCTGGTACGCAACCGTGACACATTTGTTCCCTTGTTGGATCTTGGCGTAGAACTGGGATATCGGCATGCGCTGCCATCTTACGAAGGCGCTGTTGTTCTATTGATTTCACAGGAAGACGGAAGCCGCGCCGCACTTGTTGTCGATACTATTCAAGATCAACGTCAGGTCGTCATCAAAGGCCTTGAAGAAAGCTATGGTCGTGTCCCCGGTGTTGCTGCGGCAACTATTTTGGGTGACGGACAGATAGCTTTGATCCTTGACCCCACAGATATCATCTCAAACGCGTCCCTAGGTGCTGCACCTGACGACGCCCCATTCGCGATTGCAGGGTGAAAACATGGCTGAAATGGAACTTATAAAAGAAACAGGTGATGTTGAATTGCTGTCCTTTCGCATCAGCGAACAGGAATATTCCCTTGATATCATGTCAGTTCGGGAAATTCGCAGTTGGACAAAGGCAACACCGTTGCCGCATTCCCCAAGCTATGTGCGGGGGGTCATTAATTTGCGTGGAACAGTTTTACCAATCATTGATCTGAGTGCGCGACTGGGACTTGAGAAATCAGAACAATCTGAACGGGACGTTATAATTGTCGTGCATATGTTTGATCAGACAGTCGGGCTTTTGGTTGATGCCGTTATCGATATTCTTGCGGTACCACATAATGAAATGCAACAACCGCCCGAAATTGGCACAGACACAGGTCCAGCTTTTGTCAACGCACTGACCCTGGTCGAAGGTCGCATGATCAGATTGCTTGATCTGGCTTCGATTATGCCCCGCACCGAAGGCAAAGCAGCCTGATGACACCGAATGGATCATCCCAAATGACGGCACAGACAATTCCAGATGCGCATTTTGTGCAACTGGCGGATCTTGCATATTCTGAAGCTGGATTAATGATACCACACGGTAAAAAATCCATGATTCATTCGCGACTAAGCAACCGGTTACGCCGGCTGAATATCGCAGATTTTGGGGCTTACCATGCTTATGTGACGTCACCCGAGGGTGAGCAAGAACGTAAGCATATGATTTCTGCTTTGACAACGAATGTCACCTCGTTTTTCAGAGAAGATCACCACTTCAATGCATTGCGCGAAGACATCTTGCCAGAGCTTTTGAATAAAGCGCGAAATGGGCAGTCTGTACGAATATGGTCTGCGGGCTGTTCCAGTGGACAAGAGGCATTTTCAATCGCAATGACGCTTGCAGATTGCGTATCAAACATCGGTAATTTGGATATCAAAATCCTTGCGACCGATATCGATACCAATATGATCGCAACCGCACGGCGTGGGTTTTACTCTGAAACAGATGTTTCAGGTATTCCTGGCAAATATCGTGACAAACATCTTTCGCCGGCATCATCAAATAATCAAAGTGGATATGTGATGTCCAAAGCGTTGCAAGATCTTATTGCCTTCCGCGAATTGAACTTGCTTTCAGACTGGCCGATGAAAAAGAAAATAGATGTCATTTTTTGTCGGAATGTCGTGATCTACTTTGATGAGCAAACGCAAAGCAAGCTTTGGGAAAAGTTTAAAGACGTGATGCATCCTGAAGGATGGTTGTTGTTGGGCCACTCCGAACGTTTGGGTGATCAGGACATCGATGGCATGCAAAGCGTTGGCGTCACCACGTATCGCAAAACCACGCTTCCAAAACAGGCTAACGTAAAAAGGAAAAAAAATGGCGCTTAGGGATAAAATTCGCATTTTGGTCGTGGATGATATGGCGACAAGCCGCGGCTTGATTACCCAAGCTTTGGACGGTTTTGGTGTGACAAACGTGACGACAGCAGTTGATGGACCATCTGCGCTGGAATCATTGGCCGCGTCGCCAGCCCACCTTGTGATTTCAGACTACAATATGCCGAATATGGATGGTCTTCACCTTCTGCACGCTTTGCGGCAAAATGCGGCAACAAAGGGAATTGGCTTTATCCTGATTACAGGTCGTGCAGAACAGGAAATCATTGAACACGGCAAGAAACTTGGAATGAACAATTGCTTGAAAAAACCGTTTGAACCCAAACAGCTTTTACAATGCATCGAAGCGGTTGTTGGACGGCTATGAGTGTTCAGCATCATAAATTTGAAAGTGATGCATCGTTGCTTAAAACAGTCGATCTTGCTCATCTGTCTGGTAGCATTGCAATCGAATTGCAAACGTTATTACAGACAGTTGGTCAACTTGAAGTGGTGTTAATTGAACGCATGCCGCCGACAGATGATCTTTGTATTGAAACGATGCAATCGCTTGATTTATTACAACAAACGCTTGCAGATCTGTCAGAGTGTCAGAAATCAATTCAACTGAAAATGCAAACGGCTGAATTTTGTTGTAATTTTCAGGAAATTGATTTTGGAAGCGTCAAGCTGACAAGTCTCAAGGAACGCTTATTCAATTCGAATCCGAAATCTGACTATAGCACTGAAACAAAGGAAACCAGTGCAATTGAGTGGTTTTAGAACAGACTGACTTTCAACGAAAACTCATATTAAATTCTGCGACACAATCTCAAATAATCATTTGAGACTTTTCAAACCGCATTCGCTGACGTAAATCCACTTTATGGTTGATAAATTACATATTGTGGGCGGCGGAATGGCCGGATCTGAAGCCGCCTGGCAAGCCGCACGCATGGGTGTTTCGGTTGTTTTGCATGAAATGCGCCCGCATGTGGAAACATTTGCGCATCAGACGGGCCATCTGGCTGAAATGGTCTGTTCAAATTCCTTTCGATCAGATGATGATGAACAAAACGCCGTTGGATTATTGCATTGGGAAATGCGCGCCGCTGATGGTTTGATCATGAAGAAAGCCGATAAACATCGCATACCTGCCGGCGGTGCACTTGCCGTTGACCGAAATCCCTTTGCGCAAAGCGTTACGGAAGCGCTTAAAGCGATGCCGAATGTTGAGGTTTCTTATGGCGAAATTACCGAATTGCCTGAAGACGGTCATTGGATTATCGCAACCGGTCCATTGACATCGGGTCATCTGGCGAATGCCTTGCAGGCAGAAACCGGAAAAGAAGCATTAGCCTTTTTCGACGCGATCGCTCCAATTATCTATTCCGACAGTATCGATATGTCGAAAGCCTGGATGCAATCGCGCTATGACAAGGGCGAGACTGAAGCAGAACGCACCGCTTATCTGAATTGCCCAATGGACCGCGCGCAATACGAAGCATTTATCGACGCACTTCTGGCTGCCGAAAAAACTGAATTCAAAGAGGGCGAGACAGCAGGTTACTTTGACGGCTGCCTTCCCATCGAAGTCATGGCCGAACGCGGCCGTGAGACACTACGGTTTGGACCAATGAAGCCGGTTGGTCTAACCAATGCACACCAACCTGACGTCAAGCCCTATGCCGTGGTTCAGTTAAGGCGCGATAATGCGCTGGGCACTTTATTTAATATCGTCGGATTTCAGACAAAAATGAAATACGGTGCACAAACCGAAGTTCTTCGTACGATCCCGGGCTTGGAAGATGCCCGCTTCGCTCGGCTTGGGGGCATTCACCGAAATACATTTTTGAATTCTCCTATTTTGCTAGACAATCAAATGCGGTTGAAATCCAAACCGCATATTCGGTTTGCAGGCCAGATCACGGGTGTCGAGGGCTATGTCGAAAGTGCCGCCATGGGGCTTTTGGCAGGCAGGTTTGCGGCAGCCGAACTATTGGGAATGCCACTTGCCTTACCACCAAGGAAAACGGCAATGGGGGCGTTGATCGCACATATTACCGGTGGCGCTGATGCAAAAACCTTTCAACCTATGAACGTTAATTTCGGTCTTTTCCCCCCGGTTGACGGTTTGAAAGCCGGGCGCAAAGGACGTAAAGACCGCTATAAAGCGTATACGGATCGCGCGAAGACCCTTTGGACCGAATGGCTGAACCAAGGCGCCTTGAACGCAGCCTGATGGCAGCGGATACACTTTTCAGAACGCGTTTTGCGCCATCCCCAACCGGGCCTTTGCATCTGGGGCATGCCTATTCGGCGATGCTGGCGCATGATTTAGCCGTGCAAAATAAGGGTGAATTTCTGTTACGGATCGAAGATATCGACCAGTCGCGTGCCCGCACCCAATGGGAAGATTGGATTTTCCGTGATCTAAAGGCACTTGGTATTGAATGGCCAAAGCCTGTTTTGCGTCAATCAGGCAGATTGAATGCCTATCGCAATGCGATCCAGTCCTTATGGGACAAGCGGCTTATTTATCCTTGTACATGTAACCGTCGCGATATTCTTGACGCCGCGAGCGCCCCGCAAGAAGGGGCAGCCCCCATTATAGGCCCTGATGGTGTGGTGTATCCGGGTACTTGCCGTAATTATCAACATGACGTGTTCCTGGTGCCACCCGCCACCACACTGCGCCTAGATATGCGTAAGGCAATTGCGCATTTGGCTACCACAGACTTTGCCTTTATTGAACAGGGCCAAGGAACAAAGACCACAGTTGATTTCAGCGCGGACAAGGTTATCGATAAGATTGGCGATATTGTCATTGCTCGTACTGGTTTGGGCACATCATATCATTTGTCTGTTGTGCTGGACGACGCATTTCAAAAAATCTCGCATGTTGTCCGCGGCCAGGATCTGTTCGAGGCGACAAAAATTCACGTGATCCTGCAAAAACTGTTTAATCTGCCAACACCAGTTTATCATCATCACAAGTTAATCCGCGACAAAACAGGTAAACGCCTTGCAAAGCGTCACGATGCCGAGGCTATTCGTAAATATCTGGATAACGGCGCAACGGCAGGTGACATTCGCAAGCAGGTCGGCCTTAGACCATAGGCGTCATCAATTCAACTTCACCTTCATCGCGTATTGCGCTGTAAAAACAAGATTTTCTATTGGTATGACACGCTGGTCCCGTTTGATTAACAACAGCCAAAAGGCAATCGCGATCACAATCTACGCGCAGGTCAACCAGATCTTGGACATGTCCGCTGGTTTCACCTTTGATCCAGAAAGACTGACGCGAACGGCTCCAATATGTGACGCGCCGGGTTTGCAGAGTCTGCAAAACCGCCTCAGAATTCATCCATGCCATCATTAAAACCTCACCGCTGCCATCCTGTTGTGCGATGACTGGAATCAGCCCGTCTGCGTTGAATTTTAGTGTGGATGGATCAAATGACATGTCGAAAACCTTTTGCATGTGCCGCAGAACGGATTATTTATGCAAAAATCGACCAAAGGAAAAGCCATGAGTGCCGAAACTGACATGATCAAGCTGTATTCGTCGCGTATTCTTGCGTTGGCAGCTGAAATTCCGCGCACTGCTCGGCTGGATGCGCCGTCAGCGACGGCAAAACGCAGATCACCGCTGTGCGGATCAACCGTTACAGTGGATATTATTGTTGAAGATGGCCGTATTGTGGATTTTGGACAGGACGTCAAAGCTTGTGCTTTAGGTCAGGCTGCAGCGTCTGTGGTGGCGCAAAATATTATTGGCTGCACTTTGGCTTATGTCGAAAAAGCGCGCGATGAACTGAAGACAATGCTGAAATCAAACGGCCCTGCACCGGCTAAACCCTTTGATGGGCTTGAGGTGCTGATACCAGCGCGGGATTATAAAAACCGCCACGCATCAATTCTTTTGGCGCTGGATGCCGTAGTCGAAGCAATGACCGAAGCCAAGAAATCGGCCTGCGCTTAGAGGTTCTGGAAACGACATCTTTTGTCGCCCACAAGCAACCCGACCCGCAGATATGACGTAATTCTTTGATGAAAGCATCAAGGAGGCGCGCCCATGAAAACCACCACCCGTGTTGCCGTTATCGGCGGAGGCGTCGTTGGCTGTTCGGTTTTGTATCATCTGACGAAATTGGGTTGGACCGACGTGATGCTGCTGGAACGGTCGGAACTGACCAGCGGATCAACCTGGCATGCTGCGGGCGGGTTTCACACGCTGAACGGTGACACCAACATGGCCGCGCTTCAGGGCTATACCATCCGCCTTTACCGTGAGTTGGAGGAAATCACCGGCATGTCCTGCGGCCTGCACCATGTGGGCGGCGTGACGCTGGCCGACAATCAGGATCGCTTTGACATGCTGGTCGCGGAACGCGCCAAGCATCGCTATATGGGCCTGGAAACCGAAATCGTCACCCCCGAAGAAATCGCCAAGATCGCGCCGATCACCAATCTGGATGGCATCGTGGGCGGGTTGTTCGACCCACTGGATGGTCACCTTGACCCGTCGGGCACGACCCACGCCTATGCCAAGGCCGCGCGGATGAACGGCGCGCAGATCGAACTGCACTGCAAGGTCATCGAGACCAACCAGCGCCCCGATGGCACCTGGGATGTGGTCACAGATAAGGGCACAATCCATGCCGAACATATCGTCAACGCCGCAGGCCTTTGGGCGCGCGAAGTGGGCGCAATGGCGGGCATCTATTTCCCGCTGCACCCGATGGAGCACCAGTATCTGGTCACCGACGACATCCCCGAAATCTATGAACGCGACAGCGAACACCCCCATGTGATGGACCCCGCCGGCGAAAGCTATCTGCGGCAAGAGGGGCGCGGGCTTTGCATCGGTTTCTACGAACAACCGTGTGAGCCCTGGGCGGTCGACGGCACCCCTTGGGATTTCGGGCATGAGCTGCTGAACGACAAACTGGAAAAGGTCGAAGACAGCATCGAATTTGCCTATAACCGCTTCCCCGTCCTGGGGCGTGCGGGCGTCAAATCGGTGATCAACGGCCCCTTCACCTTTGCGCCCGACGGCAACCCCCTGGTCGGCCCTGTGCCCGGCATGCGCAACTATTGGTCGGCCTGCGCGGTCATGGCGGGCTTTAGCCAGGGCGGCGGCGTGGGTCTGACGCTGGCGCAATGGATGGTTGAGGGCGAGCCCGAACGTGACGTCTTTGCCATGGACTGCGCCCGCTTTGGCCAGTGGGTCACCCCCGGCTACACGCGGCCCAAGGTGATCGAGAATTATCAGCGCCGCTTTTCCGTCACCTACCCCAACGAAGAACTGCCCGCCGCGCGGCCGTTCCAGACGACGCCGATGTACGACATCTTTGATCAGATGGGCGCGGTCTGGGGCCACCAGTTCGGGCTTGAGGTGCCGAATTACTTCGCCGCCCCTGGCGAAGAACGCTATGAAACCCCCAGCTTCCGCCGCTCAAACGCGTGGGAGGCTACTAAGCGCGAAGTCCGCGCCGTGCGCACCTCGGTCGGGATAAACGAGGTCCACAACTTCGGCAAATTCCGCATCACGGGCGCAGGCGCGCGCGACTGGCTGGATCGGATCATGGCAGGCCGCATCCCCGTCCCCGGCCGGATGAGCCTGACGCCCATGCTGTCGCCCAAGGGCCGCCTGATCGGGGATTTCACGATCAGCTGTTTAAGCGATGATGAATTCCAGCTGACCGCCAGCTACGGCGCGCAGGATTTCCACCACCGCTGGTTCCTGCAGCATTCGGAAGACGGTGTGAAGATTGAAAATATCAGCAATCAGCGCACCGGCTTTCAGATCGCAGGGCCGAATGCGGCCAAGCTGCTGCAATCCTGCACCCGGCAGGATATCAGCGACATGCGCTTTATGGATGTGCGCCGGATGACCGTAGGCATGGTCGACTGCACCGTCCAGCGCGTCAGCTACACCGGCGATCTGGGCTTTGAGATCTATTGCGATGTCATGAGCCAGCGCAGCCTGTGGCACACGCTTTGGGACGCAGGTCAGAGCTTTGATATCAAACCTTTCGGCATGCGCGCGATGATGTCGCTGCGGCTGGATAAATTCTTCGGGTCCTGGCTCAGTGAATTTTCCCCCGACTACACCGCCGCGGAAACCGGACTGGACCGCTTTATCAGCTTCAAGAAAAACGTTGATTTCATCGGTCGTGAAATGGCCGAAAAACAGCGTACCAATCCTCCTGACCGACAGCTGTGTGCCTTTGAGGTTGATGCAAACGACGCAGATGTCGTTGCCTATGAACCGATCTTTTTGGATGGTAATGTTGTTGGGTTTTGTACGTCAGGTGGATACGCTCACTGGCCGGAAAAATCGATTGCCATGGGCTTTGTGCCCACGGATCACGCCAATGCGGGCCTGAACGTACAAATCGAAATTCTGGGCGAAATGCGTGATGCGACACTGATCACAGAACCGCTTTTTGATGCCGACGGCGCGCGTATGCGGGGGTAAGAAGGTCTGTGGCGTGTTTCAAAGTGAGATTCACGATCACGATAAAGAGATCGCATTAGACGTTCGAAAATAACCGAATAGTTGCCATTACTAAGTTGCAAGACGGGTATAAGTGGCAGCGGGATAATTTCGTCTATTGCGCCGAATCCATGTCGACCGAACGTCTTTTGCTGTATGCTATTTATCTGACTTATATTGCGGATGATCAGGATTTCGATAATGACTTTGATAATAATGTCAGCTCATTCATGTTTAGGTAGACGCAGTTTCTATAGGCGTAAATTACTTTTTTCACTAAAAAATGCCAAAGTCGTGCTTGAGATTGCGCAACTAGCGATCTTTTATGACAAATCATGCTCGCGTAATTTAGTTGCGCAACTACGACTTTGGTCTAGTTCGGAACCCTGCGTCACTCCTGCTAGGTTCTCTTGGAAATAACGAACCGCAAAAAGGCAAACAGGTTGCACATAAGTCTAAAGTGCTCTTTTCATGACATCTTAAATCCGACAAGATCGCGTCAATGTCAGGCTGCGGTTAGCCTTTTTCCAAACATGGGTAGGTTTGGAAAACATGATCTAGATCATGGTGTGTATGGGCCATGTGAAAACAGTATCGTCACGAGTGGGGAGGACGCTTGATCTGAAACGCATCGGTTCGCGGGATCAGGCATCCAGATAATGACGAATGGAGGAGACTATGACAGCTCAAGCGCAAGAAAAGGGCGCATCTGCGCCCGTGTACGCGCCATCTGCCGAATTTGCAGCCAACGCGCATGTCGATGCTGAAAAATACGCACAGATGTACGAAACATCTGTTAAAGACCCCGAAGCGTTTTGGCGCGAACACGGGAAACGGCTGGATTGGATCAAGCCTTATACAAAGGTGAAGAATACAAATTACAGTTTTGGCGATGTCTCGATCAAATGGTTTGAAGACGGCACGCTGAATGTGGCAGCCAATTGCATTGATCGGCATCTAAAAGACCGTGCAGATCAAACCGCGATTATCTTTGAACCCGACAATCCCGAAGAAGATGCCCAGCATATCACCTATGCCGAATTGCATCGCCGGGTTTGTCGGATGGGTAATATTCTGGAAGACATGGGCGTGCGCAAGGGCGACCGTGTTGTGTTGTATATGCCCATGATCCCCGAAGCCGCCTATGCCATGCTGGCCTGTGCGCGGATCGGCGCGATCCATTCTATTGTTTTTGCAGGATTTTCACCCGATGCCTTGGGCGCCCGTGTGAACGGAAGTGACGCCAAGGTCGTGATCACCGCTGATTATGCCCCACGTGGTGGTCGTGAAACGGCGTTGAAGTCCAACACGGATCAGGCGCTTTTGCATTGCAAAGACAGCGTCAAGGTTCTGGTGGTCAAGCGGACTGGCGGACAAACGACTTGGATCGAGGGGCGCGATTACGATTATAACGAAATGCTGCTTGAGGCTGATGATTACTGCCCCGTGGCTGAAATGCGTGCCGAAGATCCTTTGTTTGTGCTGTATACCAGCGGATCAACCGGGCAGCCAAAGGGCGTGGTACACACCACCGGTGGTTACCTGGTCTATGCCGCGATGACGCATCAATATGTGTTTGATTATCACGATGGCGATGTCTTCTGGTGTACCGCGGACGTGGGTTGGGTCACTGGCCACAGCTATATCGTTTATGGCCCGCTGGCCAATGGTGCCACCACGCTGATGTTCGAAGGCGTGCCCACCTATCCAGACGCCAGCCGGTTCTGGCAGGTCTGCGAAAAGCATAAAGTCAACCAGTTCTACACGGCCCCCACCGCCATTCGCGCACTGATGGCGCATGGCAATGAGCCGGTGGAAAAATGCGATCTAAGCGATCTGAAATTGCTTGGCACCGTCGGCGAGCCCATCAACCCCGAGGCCTGGAACTGGTACAATGATGTCGTGGGCAAGGGTAAATGCCCCATCGTCGACACATGGTGGCAAACCGAAACCGGTGGTCACTTGCTGACCCCCCTGCCCGGCGCAACCGCGTTAAAACCCGGATCAGCGACAAAGCCATTCTTTGGGGTACAGCCTGTCGTATTGGACCCACAAACCGGCGAAGAAATCACCACAACCGCCGCCGAAGGGGTGCTTTGCTTGAAAGACAGTTGGCCCGGCCAGATGCGCACCGTCTGGGGCGATCACGACCGGTTCCAGTCGACCTATTTTGAACAATACAAAGGCTATTATTTCAGCGGTGACGGCTGTCGCCGGGATGCGGATGGCGATTACTGGATTACAGGCCGTGTGGATGATGTGATCAACGTCAGTGGTCACCGCATGGGCACGGCCGAGGTCGAAAGCGCACTGGTCGCTCACGCCAAGGTTGCCGAGGCCGCCGTGGTCGGATACCCCCATGATATCAAGGGCCAGGGCATCTACGCCTATGTGACGCTGATGAACGGGATCGAGCCGACTGATGAGCTGCGCAAAGAGCTTGAGACATGGGTGCGCAGCGAAATCGGCCCCATTGCCAAGCCAGATTTGCTACAGTGGTCCCCCGGTCTGCCAAAAACGCGGTCGGGTAAGATCATGCGACGCATTCTGCGTAAGATCGCCGAAAATGACTATGGCAGCCTTGGCGATACCTCGACCCTGGCTGATCCATCGGTTGTCGATGATCTGATCGAAAACCGTATGAATAAGGGCTAGGATAATGGATGCTGAAACATTGACAAAATCCGCTGTTCTGATCCTGCTTGGCCCACCGGGTGCGGGCAAAGGTACCCAAGCCCGAATGCTGCAAGATAAATTCGGTCTGGTGCAGTTAAGTACTGGTGATCTGCTGCGCGCAGCCGTCGCGGCTGGCACAGAAGCGGGCAAAAAGGCCAAAACGGTCATGGAGGCCGGTGAACTGGTCAGCGATGATATCGTACTGGCCATTCTGAAAGATCGGCTGGCCGAACCCGATACGTACAAAGGGGTCATCCTTGATGGGTTTCCCCGCACCACAGCACAAGCCGAAGCGCTGGATGATCTGCTGGATAAGACCGGCCAGAGTATCAATGCGGCGATCTCGCTTGAAGTGGACGATGCCGCAATGGTCACCCGTATATCGGGTCGTTATACCTGTGCAAACTGCGGCGAAGGCTATCACGACGATTACAAGCAACCCGCCATCAACGGCATTTGCGATAAATGCGGCGGAACCGAAATGAAGCGCCGCGCCGACGACAATGCAGAAACCGTCGGCACCCGTCTGGCCGCTTATCATGCGCAGACAGCACCGTTGATTGATTACTATGACAGAAAAGGCGCGCTGCGGCGTGTCGATGCGATGGGATCAATAGATACGATTGCCATTGATCTAGGGAAGATTGCCAAAGAGGCATCTACCTGACTAAAACTGGGCAGGCGGCCAAAGGAGGAGGCCGTCTGATATAATGGGGAAAACCAACAGAGAGAGAGAAAGGGAGGAGCGCCACATGGCGGATCAAACCTCAAGTAAAACCGAGGCAGCACAGGACGCAAGTTCTTACTGGTCGGCAAATATAAGAATAATCATCGTTTGTCTTATCATCTGGGCCCTTGTGTCCTTTGGCTTTGGCATCCTGCTGCGTCCAATGCTGTCTGGCATTGCAGTTGGCGGAACGGATCTGGGCTTCTGGTTTGCACAACAAGGATCCATTCTCGTCTTCCTGGCACTGATCTTTTTCTATGCCTGGCGGATGAACAAGCTCGACGCCGAACACGGCGTGGACGAAGAATAAGGATAAGGGACAGATGGATCAGTATACTCTTAACCTGCTGGTGGTGGGCGGAACATTCGCCTTGTACATCGGCATCGCGATCTGGGCACGTGCCGGATCAACATCGGAATTCTATGCAGCCGGGCGCGGCATCCACCCTGTCACCAACGGGATGGCCACAGCGGCAGACTGGATGTCTGCCGCCTCGTTCATCTCGATGGCAGGTCTGATTGCCTTTACGGGCTATGACAATTCGACCTTCTTGATGGGGTGGACAGGTGGCTATGTGCTATTGGCGCTGCTGTTGGCACCGTACTTGCGCAAATTTGGCAAGTTCACAGTGCCAGAATTCATCGGCGACCGGTTTTACAGCCAAACGGCCCGCATGGTGGCTGTTGTCTGTCTGATCGTCGCATCGGTCACATATGTGATCGGTCAGATGACAGGCGTCGGCGTTGCATTTTCGCGCTTTCTTGAAGTGCAGAATTCAACCGGTCTATTCATTGGTGCGGCTGTCGTTTTTGCCTATGCCGTGTTTGGCGGCATGAAGGGCGTGACCTATACACAAGTTGCACAATACTGCGTTTTGATCGTTGCCTACACAATCCCTGCGATCTTTATTTCGCTGCAACTGACAGGTAATCCAATCCCCGGTCTGGGTCTGTTCGGAACGCACGTGGAATCCGGTGTGCCACTGCTGACCAAGCTGGATCAGATTGTTCAGGAACTGGGTTTTGCCAGCTATACCGGCCATCATGGTAATACGCTGAACATGGTTCTGTTCACCTTGTCGCTGATGATTGGGACGGCTGGTCTGCCCCACGTGATCATCCGCTTCTTCACAGTGCCAAAGGTGTCTGACGCCCGTTGGTCTGCGGGTTGGGCGCTGGTCTTCATCGCACTTTTGTATCTGACAGCCCCCGCTGTTGGCGCAATGGCGCGTTTGAACATCATCGATACGATCTATCCAAACGGAACGCAGTCTGAAACGCTGGTCTATGACGAACGACCCGATTGGATGAAGAACTGGGAAGTCACAGGCTTGCTGAAGTTCGAGGATAAAAACGGCGATGGTCGCATTCAGTTCTATAATGATGCTTCAACCGAATTTGCAGCGACCGCTGCAGCCAATGGTTGGGCCGGATCTGAATTAACCGTGAACCGCGACATCCTTGTGCTGGCCAACCCCGAGATCGCAAATCTGCCGGGATGGGTCATCGCACTTGTCGCAGCGGGTGGTCTGGCCGCGGCGTTGTCAACGGCGGCGGGTCTGCTGCTGGCGATTTCATCGTCGGTCAGTCACGACTTGATCAAAGGGGCCATCAATCCGCAAATCAGCGAAAAAGGCGAACTGTTATCCGCCCGAATTGCGATGGCTGTTGCGATTGGTGTTGCTACCTATCTTGGGCTTAATCCCCCGGGCTTTGCGGCGCAAACCGTGGCGCTGGCCTTTGGTCTGGCGGCGGCGTCCATCTTCCCGGCGCTTATGATGGGGATCTTCAGCAAACGCGTGAACAACGTGGGTGCTGTGGCAGGTATGACAACAGGTCTGGTTGTCACACTGGTCTATATCTTCCTGCACAAAGGTTGGTTGTTCGTGGCAAGCACGGCCAGCTTCAGCGATGCCGATCCCCTGCTGTTGTCGATCAAATCGACATCCTTCGGGGCCGTGGGCGCCATGCTGAACTTCCTTGTGGCTTATGTCGTGTCTTTCATGACAGAAGAACCACCAGAAGAGATCCAGGAACTGGTCGAAAGTGTTCGTATCCCACGTGGTGCGGCAGCGGCAACAGCCGATCACTAAGACCTGTGGGCCGTTTGGTTAGGCCCACCCTTAAAATAAGCAATCCCGCGCCGACTATTTTGGCGCGGGATTTTTTATGCCCATACCGCCTTTTCAAAGCGGATAGGTCCGGTATAACTTTAGACAATCATTTGAATAAATCAGATTTCGGAGATGCCAATGCCACATTTGATCTTTGTTCCTGTTCCGAATGCAGAAAAATACCCCAATCGACCTTTGACAATTGGCGAAAAGCAGATGGTCAAAAGCGTTTTTGGGGCAGAAAAATTTAAATATGATGAAATCGTTATCTTGAACCGCCCGCATTGGAGGTTGATTCACATAATCAAAAAAAGAAAATTTCTATCTGTCGCTCACGTCGTCGGCACCAAAATGTTCATGTCCAATAAATCGCAAACGAAATATGAAAAAGACTATAGCCTTGTGGGTGTAAGCCTCGCAGACAAATGCACCTTTATGCACGAGATGACTCATATCTGGCAGCATCAGTTGGGCAAAGGACGCTATAACGCATTAACGCAAAAGCAAATGAACAATATTCTGCATGAAAAAGACCCACTTCTTGAAAAATATTCTTTGAATGAGATCACCGAAGAAGAAGTTCTTGAAAGTCGTAGAAAATACGACTCGATTTCAAACTTGGGGAAAATCCCTCACAACCCACCGATTTCAGCTGTTATCGCGTCACGTCACCACGCAAAGGAAAAGGGGATCACACAAGAAGAAATGTGCGATTTCTGGGATAAAAACGCCGAATATGATTATCTGCGACCAAGTGCGGTCGATTTGAACTTCTACGAATTGAACGTTGAACAACAAGCCAACTTAATCGGGAATTATTACTATATAAAGCATTGCCCTAAAGAGGATTATAATCCGAACGCCAAAAACTCTATCACATGGCGAAAACTAAAGCCTATTGAATACTACGAAAAGATGATCCCCTTTCTTCCCAAATAGCGATCAAGGACATCATAACGGGTTTTCATTATTGTGTTGTGTCCTCATACTGAGTTTGAGTGATTTGATGGTGACCGATGCCCCTGCCCCCTGATGCGATTATCGATTTCCTTGGCAACATGCAGCCCTATGATCGGCTGCCAATTGCCGCGCTGACTGATATCGCCAATAAAATGGATTGCGTGCATGCCGACAGCGGCGCCGATATCTATGTCGCAGGACAGAAACAGACCGGGCTTTTCGTTGTGTTCAAAGGCCAGATTTCTGTCACCGATCTGAACGGCGTACAGATTTCAACCCTTGGGGCGCGGAACACATTTGGCGAACGCGGGCTGATGAAAGACGGCGTCGCCGTGACGTCCGCCAAGGCCATAGAAGACAGCACATTATTCCATCTGCCCGCCACCGATTTTGCGCAGCTTATGGATGATCACGCCCCGTTTCGCCGGTTTTTCACGCGTACGCGCCAGGCTGAACCTGTTCAGAACGATCTTGCCACGATCCGCGTTGACACGATCATGGCGACAAACCCTGTCACCTGCACGCCTGACACTACGATCCAGCAGGCAGCTGTATTGATGCGCGATCGTCGAATTTCTTGTCTGTGCGTCATGGAAAATGGCCTGCAAGGTATATTGACTGTTCGTGATCTGACCAATCGTGCGCTGGCAGATGCGTTACCGCTGGATACACCGGTCAGCGAAATCATGACATCACACCCCATCACCCTGCCCGCCAGTGCAATTGGGTCAGATGTGCTGAATGCGATGATGGAACGCAATCTGGGACACCTGCCTATCTTGCAGGGCGATGATCTGGTGGGTATCGTCACGCAAACGGATCTGACCCGGTTTCAGGCGTCATCCTCGGCGCAATTCGTTCAAGACATCGCAAATGCCAACAGTGCCGATGATTTGGCTAAGGTCACAGCGAAAATTCCAAAATTGCTGGTGCAACTGGTTGCTGCGGGAAACCGCCATGAAATCGTCACCCGGCTGATCACCGACATTGCAGACGCTGCCACCCGCCGCCTGCTGACGCTTGCCCATGATCACCTTGGCCCCGCGCCCGTGCCCTATCTTTGGCTGGCGTGCGGCAGTCAGGGGCGACAAGAACAAACAGGCGTATCAGATCAGGACAATTGCCTGTTTTTGCATGATGATGCCAGCGATAATGATTTGATCTATTTCGATGCGCTTGCAAAATATGTTTGCGACGGGTTGGACAAGTGCGGGTATGTCTATTGCCCGGGCGATATGATGGCCACAAATCCACGCTGGCGGCAGCGCGTCACAACATGGCGCAACTATTTCACGGGCTGGATCGCAACACCCAATCCCGAAGCCCAAATGCTGGCATCGGTCATGTTCGATCTGAGGCCCATAGGCGGCGATCACAGCCTGTTTGAAAACCTGCAGGCCGAAACGCTGCAAATGGCTGCCAATAATTCGATTTTTATTGCGCATATGGCGTCGAATTCCCTGAAACATACACCGCCACTTGGTCTGCTTCGGGGGTTTGCGACAATCCGGTCGGGCGAACATAAAAATCGCCTGGACATGAAGCACAACGGCGTGGTGCCGATTGTCGATCTGGGCCGGATGTATGCACTGCAAGGAAAGTTGACAGCTGTCAACACGCGCGCACGACTTGAAGCGGCGCGAGATGCGGAAACGATCAGCAAAAGTGGAGCGCGCGATCTGCTGGATGCCTATGATTTGATCGCCCAAACGCGTCTGGATCATCAAAGTACGCGGATCAAAGCCGGCGAAAATCCAAACAATTTCCTGCGTTTGGGAAATCTGTCTGATTTTGAGCGAAGTCATCTGCGAAACGCTTTTGTTGTGGTAAGAACAATGCAGTCCGCCCTTGGACAAGGACGTGGTATGTTGGGATAACAAGACGTGCAGCCCGCACAGAACGGGCGCACGACTGGGAGGATACGTTATGTTTTTTGAACTGATCGGCACCTTTGCTGCAGGGTTCGCAGCCGCAGGTTTGGTTTTGATTCTGAACCGCGTCTTTGCAGGGCGCTTGCCGAAATGGCTGATGCCGGTTGTGGCAGGCGTTGCGATGCTTGCGACGACAATCAGTAATGAATACGGTTGGTATGCGCGTGCACAAAACAATCTACCAGATGGTATTGTTGTCGCACAAACCATTGAAAGTCAGGCATTTTACCGTCCATGGACCTATGTAAAACCCTATGTCAGCCGGTTTGTCGCCGTCGATCATGCCTCGATCCGTAAAAATGAATCTGTACCGGATCAGCGCATCGTTAATTTGATATTTTATGGTCGGTGGGCCCCCGTACAACAGGTGCCTGTGGTTTTTGATTGCGCAACCGCGCGGCGGGCGGATGTCGGCGACGGCATGCAATTTGGGCCTGAAGGACAGATCATCAATGTTGATTGGATCGGACTAGAGGACGACAATCCCGTATTGAAAACCGCCTGTGCCGGGGCATGACAGATGACCAACCTTAGCCTGCGTCTTCGAATATTCTTATTTTTCTGCTTTCTGGCTGTGGCCAGCATTATGGCAGCCAGCGTTGCGGCCTGGGTCGGATATGGCCGCAGTGACGCACCACAGGCCGCTTCCGCGTTTGTTTTTACCGCTCTTTTCAGCAGTCTTTTATCGGTCATGGCAACCGCTGGCATCTGGCTTTTGTTTGATGAAAATGTTGCCAAACCCATCGAACGTATTGCAGCCGATCTTCGCGCACGAGCCCACGCCAATATTAACCAGGATATCGATGCCGAAGCCGCAAAATATCTGGGTGATCTGGCCCCTGCCGCACAGGCAATGACCGCGCAGCTTAGTACCGCCACGATGGATACGGCACAGACAATAGCGGAAAAAACAGCATCGCTGCAATCGGAAAAAGAACGCCTGACCGCGATCCTGTCTGACATTCCAATTGCAGTGATATTGGTTAATCCAGAACACCAGATAGTGCTGTATGACGGTCAAGCATCGGATTTGTTATCATTCGAAGGTCCCGCACGCCTGAACGCATATCTTTTCGATTATCTTGAGGCTGGCGGCATAAAATCTGCCCTGAAAACCCTGCGCAATAATGATCTGCCCCGCATCACATTCACCGCATTGTCACGATCAGGGCGCAGTTATGATGCTGTCATCCGCCCCATGGGCGGTGACGCAGGCTATATGATCACACTTGAACCCCAAGAGGATGTCACCCAGGATCTTGCCCCCCACGCCGAACGACCGCTGGTCTATGATTTCAGTTTGATTGAGCGTCAAAAACGATGTGATCTTCATGACAAGCCATTGAACGATCTGTGTTTTGTGGTGTTCGATACAGAAACCACCGGTCTTTTACCCCATAAGGATGAGATCGTTCAGATCGGGGCTGTACGCATGTTGCGGGGTCACATGATCGAAGGTGAAAGCTTTGAAATCTTGGTCAATCCGGGTCGTAAAATTCCGGAAAGTTCGACCAAGGTCCATGGGATCACCAACGCGATGGTGACCGACGCCCCTGCAATTGATCAGGCAGGTGCCTCTTTTCATCACTTTGCGCGCGACGCCGTTCTGGTGGCGCATAACGCGCCTTTCGACATGGCGTTTTTGCATCGCCATAAAAAGAGGATTGGATTAACTTTTGATCATCCGGTGCTGGATACTGTTTTATTGTCTGCCGTCCTGTTTGGCGGATCATCGACCCACACTTTAGACGCGCTTGGCGATCGTCTTGGTGTTCGAATTCCGGCCCACCTGCGCCATACGGCCATGGGTGATGCCGTCGCAACCGCGCAAGTCATGGAAAAAATGCTGCCCATGCTGATCGCACGCGGATTTATCACGTTCGGCGACGTTCTGAATGAAGTGCGCAAGCATCAACGGATCGTAGAAGATCTGAACGCCTGACTTTTCAGCCGTCAGAAACCGCGCTTAACTTAAATTAAAATCCTGCATCCAGCCCATGAGCCGCTTTTGGTTGACGCCCATGTCAGATTGTCCAAATCGCAAACGACTGTTAATGATCAGAATAGTGCCTTCCGCAACGGTCTGTGCCTCGACCGTTGTGTAATCAGGAAACCCCATCAGCAAAGATCGCGTAACATAGGTCACCATGCCCTGATCTGTCGTTCCAGCCAAACGGGTTGTGCGGGGCGTTTCCATGATAATGCGGTCCATTTCAACCAATGCATCCTGGGGTGCAGCATCGATAAACATCACCTTGGCAAACCCGCCTTCGCTGGCATGATCACCGGGCACCATAGGATAGGACGACGTATGCCATTTGGCTTCTTCAGACGGCGCAAATCGAATATAAAGCAAGCCGCATGCAATAAGCACAATCACCAGAAGAAAAACGATTTTCATATCCCTGTCCCTGCTCAAGTTCGTATTAGTCGGAAACGCTTGTGTTTCATATGGTGATGTATGCGCCGGAAACCACCCTTAGTGATTAGAGTTTATTCTGGCGTTTATTCCACAGCATCAGGCACATAATTTCGGTCGCGATGTGGGCCCCGGCAATCGCTGTGGCGCCGGTCGTGTCAAAGGGGGGCGACACTTCGACAACATCGCCGCCTACAACATGGATACCGGCAAGATCACGCAAAATGATAGCTACCTGCCCGCTGGACAAACCACCCCACACCGGTGTGCCAGTGCCAGGGGCAAAGGCAGGGTCAAGGCAATCAATGTCAAAGGTCAGATATGTTTGATGATCGCCCAAAATATTTTTTATCTTTTGTGCCGTGGCGACTGGGCCGCTTTCGTGGACCTCACGGGCATCAATGATATTTACGCCAAGGGTATCATCATTTGTTGTGCGAATACCAACCTGAACCGACCGCGCCGGGTCGATCAACCCTTCTTTCACCGCTTTATAGAACATGGTGCCGTGATCGATCCGGTCCATATCATCATCTCGCCATGTATCCGAATGTGCATCAAACTGCAGCAAAGACAGGGGGCCGTACCGGTCGGCATAGGCGCGCAGGATCGGAAAGGAAATATAGTGATCCCCCCCAAGCACAAGCGACCCTGCATCTGCATCCAGAATGGTTTTGACATGTGTGGTCAGCGCGGCCGGAAAATCTGAAATGCGGGCATAGTCAAAGGCCAGATCACCGTAATCCACAACGCTGAAGTCACTCAGCGGATCGAACCCCCAGCCATAGGGTGGGTCATAGGGCTGCAAGCTGCTGGCCTCGCGGATGGCACGTGGGCCAAGCCGTGTGCCGGGTCGGTTCGTGACGGCCTGATCAAAAGGCACGCCTGTAACTGCAATATCAACGTCTGTCAGATCCTTGGTATAGGTGCGCCGCAGGAATGAGGTCACGCCACCAAACGTGTTTTCAAAAGCTAACCCCTTGGTCCCCTTGCGGGTAATGGCCGTATCAACCTGGGTCTTTGCGTCTTCTAAGGCCATTCGGCGGTCCGTTCTGTTCATAATTAAGACAGCTTGCTTAGCTTGAGATCATATGTTGATCGCATTCAAAGCGCCATGTGTTTTGCATTCCGACCGGATCATCGATGTCTTATGAGATTTCCAGTCCTGATTTACCAATCACTCAGGCTGATACAACGGAATAGTAGAGATCGACATTTTAGCCGAAGCATTCTGAATATCTCGTGCGTGCGAAATATAGATCAGTGTTTGATTTTGTTCATCCATGATCCGTTTTATCTTCAGTGACTTCCAGATAATCGACCGACGTTCTGAAAAAACGGATTCCCCTTCGTCGGACATATCAATATCGCCTAATGTGATCGGTCCGGTTTGGCGGCAGGCAATTGAAGAATTCGACGGATCTTCGAACCAGTTGCCTTTTTGAAGCCTGTCAATAAGTCCCCGTTCAAAATAGGCTATATGACACGTCACGCCATCTACCTTGGGGTCCTGAAACGCTTCGATAATAATGTCATTACCCAACCAATCGACGTCAACGTTCCCAATCTTTTCTGCCGCAGCAGATGACGCGAATAGCGCCGATAAACATACTACTGCAGCCTTAATTACACCAGACATCATATTTTCCTTTGGTTGCCCAATCTGTTTAACGAACCAAAGCGATTATAGTTTCAGTGCCTTTGTCATTAAGCTGCATTTTTCATTCCGCTTTAGGCAAAATTACCTCAACTCTTTCTAAAATCTGCAGAATTTCCAAAGCGTTGGAACTATTTTCACCCGCGCTGAGTTTGCCAATCAGCAGTTGAATGTAACAACGGCATCCGGTGGAAAGCGAACGTCGATCGGGTACAGCAATCTTACTGTTCGCATACGGGAGCTATATCATGAACGGAATTATTTATCTTGTTGGCCTAGTCGTCGTCGTATTGTTCATCCTTTCAGTCCTTGGACTACGGTGAACCCCATGGCAGATGAAATTGAAACAGCCGAAGTGGCATTTACGGGTACGTCACGACCCGGCATGGCCTATCTTGAATGGGGCGCGATCTTTGGCGGCATTGCGGTGGCATGTGCGATTTCAGTCGTCTTGATGAACTTTGGGGCCGCTGTTGGCCTGAATGTTGGAAATCCACTTTTGGCTGATGGATCAGCGTCTTGGAATGTGCTTGTGGCCGGCCTTTGGGTTATTGTCGTATCAATCTCGGCGGCGTCTGCGGGCGGTTATTTGTCTGGTCGCATGCGGTCACGCCGCGATGATGCGCTTGAGTCCGAAGTCGAAGTTCGGGACGGCACACATGGGCTTGTCGTATGGGCCGGATCAACACTTATTGTGGCTGCAATTGCTGGCGTATCTGCGTTGGCAGGTGCATTCGTTGCAGCTGTCGACACGAATGGGTTTGAAGTAACAGAGCAAACTGTGCGTTTTACGAAAAACTCATCTATTATCTTTGCTTTTGCCACAGCCGCAGGCCCAGCCTTGGCTGCAGCAGCAGCATGGTTCTCAGGTATCTCAGGCGGGACACATCGCGATGGCGGTTTGTCTGTGCATGATGTCGTTCCAGTAATGTTACGCAAACGCAGCTAAAACTGATCACATCTTGCGACTTTGTGATCAGATCAAACAATCACGTTGACCGGTTAAACCCGGTCAACTTTTTTTACTTTACTGTCCCAATGGTTTGGCGTGCGATATAGATGAAATACACAGCAAGGGGCAATCACATGACCAAATCACAGCAAGAAAAATTCGATAATTTTAAAGCATTGCATGACAATGGGCAGACTTTTGTAATCCCTAATGCATGGGACGCAGGTTCGTCGCGTATTCTGACCCATCTGGGTTTCATTGCCCTTGCCACCACCAGCGCAGGTTATGCGTTTTCCATTGGTCGGCGGGATGCCATTGCAGGGCTTAGTCGTGATGAAATCCTGACCAACGCCAAGGCCATTGTCGATGCCACCGACCTGCCCGTTTCAGCGGATCTGGAAGATGGCTTTGGTAGCAGTCCCGACGCTTGCGCCGAAACGATCAGACAGGCCTGTGATATCGGTTTGGTGGGTGGGTCAATCGAAGATGCAAGTGGTGATCCTGACACCCCGATCTTTGACATGGGACTTAGCGTAGACCGTATTCAGGCCGCTGTTGACGCCGCCAAAGATCGCCCCTTTCTGCTGACTGCGAGGGCCGAAAATTTCCTGTATAGCCGCCCTGATCTGGATGATACGATCAAGCGGTTGCAAGCGTTTGAAAACGCTGGCGCAGATGTGCTTTACGCCCCGGGCCTGCCAGATCTGGATGCCATCAAAACTGTCTGCGCAGCCGTTAGCAAGCCCGTCAACGTCGTCATGGGGCTAAGCGGTGGTCTGCATTCTGTCGCGGATCTGGCAAAGGCTGGCGTCACACGCATCAGCGTCGGCGGATCTTTTGCCCGTGCCGCATGGGCCGGCATGATCCGCGCCGCCGAAGAGGTGCGCGACCATGGGACCTTCACCTATGCCCAAGACGCCATCCCCGACGGTGTGATCAGCCAGATGATGTCGGATGAACGACGGCGATAGGCTTTAGGAAGCTATATCAAGTCCGGACAAGCCGAAATTCTTGCAAATCATACAAGCAGTTATTCGGTAAAACCGTCGGATGATCCTTGAGAGTCCAAACTAACAAATGCTGCGAAGGCAATGAATGGCAGCTTTAGCACGTCCGCATCCTCCGACACAAAGAACGACGGAAATACCGTTGGTGCCCGTTAAACTGTTATCCAAACATACGGAGGATATCATGAAGACACTAGGCACCACGCTCGCTCTGACGTTTTTGACCGCCGGTGCAGTTCAAGCACACGTGACTATCACTGTGGATGGGGATCAGCGCTGTATCACATCCGATGGCGTGCCCGATCATGACACTGGCCCATGGCGGGCCGGGGCTACGGTGCAAGAGCAGAACCATAGGTTTTGCATGGATGCGACGCCCGAACTCACGGACACCATTACCCAGAGCGTCCATATTTCGGGCATTACGCTGACCGGAATTCCAATGCGTCCAGGCACCGCTGAATACTATGATCCGACTTCCGAGCGTGGTTATTCGCGCGATCCATCTTCGGGGTGGAATGTAGAAGGTGTCGGCGGGCTCATCATGGACGCGCAGAACGCGCATGTGGACGGTGACGGGATGTACCACTATCACGGCATTCCGTATGCATTAACAGGCACCCTTGACGGCACGCTCTTTGGCTATGCCGCGGATGGGTTCGAAATCCACTACGTGGGCGATCAGGTGCAATCGTCCTGGCAGTTGAAAAGTGGCGAACGCACATCCGGTCCAGGTGGCGCACATGACGGCACCTATGTCCAGGATTACGAATTTATTGCAGGCTCCGGAACTTTGGATGAATGCAACGGGGCCATGATGGACAGAAGCTATGTCTATTTTGCAACCGATACATACCCCTTCTTCCCGCGCTGTTTCAAAGGAACAGTGTCGAGCGACTTCATCGGTGGGCGCGGCAATCAGCCCCCGCGAAATGGCGAGGGCTGATCTGAAACAAACCGAAATTCACAAATTTGCCATTTATAGATTAGACTCGAATGATAGCATCGTCCCGCAATCTCACCAAGTGGCTCATTGAACCAAAGGGCTGCTTTTGACACCGTTTGTTGCCCAGACCGAATAAAGCGTTAAAACGCTAAGAATTCAGATAGCCCGTTAGTATTGCGGTAAATGCGCCGATGTGGACAACCATGATCGCCCGGTCTTTCCACATCACACCCACGACAAACCACAGGATAATGCCGATAATAAAGGCAAAACATTCCACGGAACGATATTCAAACCGGTCAGACCACAGCCCACCAATTGAATGACAGTCGCAACCCATTTGACAACGCCAACACGTTCCAATTTGCAAACCCTTTAGACCTTGATCCATGTCTAATCGGTTTGAAACAACGACGCCTGCCACAGGTCCGATTTATCAAAACGAAAACATCAAACCCTAATTAAACATCGCAGGCAGATCTATCGTGCTTTCGACGTTCAGCTGATCCTTGTGTGCCGCAATAAACCGCTCTGCCGCGCGCTGGCCGGCCTGCTTAAGCTCAGACAACACATAAGGCGACGGCACCATTTTTGTCGCCACGCTTAGCATGTTCATCAGATCATCATCGGCGATCATATGGACCACAATATCCTCCATGGTTCCAGATTTCAGCGCCCCGTCGTGCAATAGTCGTTTGACAAAATTAATCGCCCGTAGTTCCCGTAAAAGGGATGAATTAAAGCTGATCTCATTAATCCGGTTTTGAATTTCAGGCGCCGTTTTCGGAATATCCTGTCGTTCCAGCGGATTGATATTCACGATCACGATATCGTCCGGCAAAGCGGCTGTAAACAGCGGGAACAACGCAGGATTGCCAGTATAACCACCGTCCCAATATGCCTCAAGCCGATCGGTCGCAGGGTCATGGATTTCAACGGCCTGAAAGATCGTGGGCAAGCAGGTCGATGCCAGAATGGCGTTGGTCGAGATATCTTCGCCCTCAAATATCTTGATTTTGCCTGTCCGCACATTTGTCGCACACACAAACAGCGCAGGCCCATCGTGGGCACAGACTTTATCATAGGAAAACTGCGCCACGATCCGTTCCAGAGGGTTTTGATAAAACGGGCCATAGGTATAGGGTGAAAACATCCGCGTGGCGCTGTCGATGAAGGAAAACGGCAAGCTGTATTCAATGGACTGGCTGATCTGACCAAGTGACGGCATCAGCGCCGTCATCCAGCTGGCCATGCGCATGTCATTGATCGCGCCCACCTTATGCCAAAGCCAGTTCAGATTTTCGCGCGCACCATCACGACCACCTGACAGCATCCCCGCCTTGAACGCAGCGCCGTTCAGCGCTCCGGCAGAGGTACCGGAAATCCCCGCAATCTCTATATCATCCTCATCCAGAAATCGATCCAGAACGCCCCAGGTAAAGGCCCCATGCGCACCGCCACCCTGCAGCGCCAGATTGATACGTTTCACGATTGGCTTGCCTCATAGGCCGCAATCAGATCGGTGATCAGGATACCGTCGATCATCGCATCGGTTATATCTGCATTTGTAATCTCAAGCCCTGTCAAATCCGCAGCATTTATGCTGACCCCCGATAGGTTCACATCATCAAATGTCGCATCTGTCAGCTTGACATTTTCAAACGTCAGCCCGGTCATATTTGCATCAATGATCTTGGCATCGGTCATATTCGCGTCCTGAAATTCTGCGTTTTTCAGACTGACGCTTTTAAATGTCGATCCGTCCAGCTGTTGATTTTCGATCTGAAGTTTATCGCTCATAATGCGGTCCATCCTCCGTCTACGCTGATTGTTGTGCCGGTGATCTGTGCCGCCGCGTCCGAGGCCAGAAAAACCGCCGTGCCACCCAATTGTTCGACCGTGGCAAATTCTTTCGATGGCTGGCGGGTCAACAAAACCTCGCGCACAGCTGTATCGCGGTCCATATCATATTTTTTCATCGTATCGGGGATCTGTTCTTCAACCAGCGGGGTCAGAACGTACCCGGGACAGATCGCGTTGGCGGTGATCGGTTCCTCGGCGGTTTCCAGCGCCACGACTTTGGTCATGCCCACAATTCCGTGCTTGGCCGCCACATAGGCCGATTTATAGGGCGAAGCTGTCAACCCATGGGCCGAGGCGATGTTGATCACCCTGCCCCAGCCCGCCTTGCGCATCAATGGCAAGGCCGCAGCGGTGGTGTGAAAAGCCGAACTCAGGTTGATGGCGATAATCGCATCCCATTTTTCAGCTGGAAATTCATCGATACCCGCCACATGCTGAATGCCGGCATTGTTGATCAGAATATCGCAGGCGCCAGCTTTTTCGATCAAGGCCCGGCATTCGTCGCCCTTGGACATATCGGCCTTGATATACCGCGCCGTCACACCCGTCACATCGGTGATTTCCTGTGCCAATGCATGGTCATCCTTGGTGTCGGTGAACGAATTCAACACAACGTTCGCCCCGGCTTTTGCCATCTCGCGTGCGATGCCAAGCCCGATGCCTGAATTCGACCCGGTTATGATTGCTGTTTTTCCGTTCAATGACATGACTTGCCCCCTTTTCACCATAGGTAAGCTGTCATGCTGCAGATGCAAAGAAAATTACAGAAAATCAAACAATCATCCCAAAGACCCACACCAAGGATGATCACAGTACGGCTTACAGAAATATCGCACATCGCATTTGCCCGATCCTTTTGCACCTGCCTTATTCTCAATCATATTTAGAAAACATCTTTGCAAAAAACACGCTATGAGCGATTAAATTCTTACATTTTTCGCACCTGATCGGCGAAATTTTGTTATTGTCGCCAGTTGCAAAACAATCATTTGTTATCACCCGTTTCTTGATCTTTGGTTTGCTTACAAAACTTCAGCATCCTCAGGAGCGACAAGATGAGCACAGATAATATCTTCGCAATAGAGACAGAACTTTCCTTTGATATGAATACGATGGCAGGTGCCACGACGAACGCGGCCCAGAATAACGTCATCGAAGGCACCGCTGGCGACGACATCCTGACGGGACGTTCAGGTGACGATATCATTCGCGGCCTTGAAGGCAATGATCGCCTTTTCGGCGAAGACGGCAACGACCGCATGGGTGGCCAGCAAGGCGATGACTTTCTAAGCGGCGGAAATGGTCAGGATACAATGTACGGCGACGCTGGCGACGACACACTTGAAGGCGGCGACGGCAATGATCAGCTGCTTGGTCGTGTTGGCGATGACAGCATCCTTGGTCAGGGCGGCAATGATAACATATCAGGCGACGAAGGCCGCGATACCATCGATGGTGGTGACGGCAGCGATGCTATCTTTGGCGGTAATGATGATGATGTCCTGCAAGGTGGTGCAGGCAATGACTTCATCTCTGGCGGCAACGGCAATGATATTCTGCGTGGCGGCGCAGGAAATGATACCTTGTTCGGTCAGGAAGGCGATGATCGCATCGGTGGCAAATCCGGCGATGACCGGATTGAAGGCGCCAAAGGCAATGATGTGCTTTACGGCGATGGCGGTGAAGACACAGTCAAAGGCGGCTCGGGCGAAGATACGATCTTTGGCGGTGCCGGTGATGATTTTCTGGACGGCGATGCCGGTGCCGATTTCATCGACGGCGGGGACGGCGATGATCAGATCTTAAGCTCTGAAAGGGGATCAACAGCCAGCGATGACACCATGCGGGGCGGCGCAGGCGATGACCGTATCACCAGCTTTTCCGGCAACGATATTCTGGCCGGCGGTACAGGCGATGACACACTGGTCAGCGCGAATGGTAACAATACTCTGACCGGTAATTCCGGGGACGACGTTCTTGCCTTTTACCAGGGAAGCGCCACGCTGACAGGCGGCGCTGGCAGTGACGAATTTGTCTTTTCGGATAATACGTCACAAGGTCAGGGCGGCACGGCGACCGTCACAGATTTTTCAACTGCCGAAGACACGATCGGTATCATCCGAACCATCGGCACGACCGTGACCGCGCAGGAAAATTTCGATCTGTTTTTGCAAGAAGCACAGCAGGTTGGAAACGCCGTGGTCTGGACTGGCGACAGCACCCAAAACACGGTTGCATTCGAAAATCTGTCCCTGTCTGACCTGACAGTCGATAACTTCGAAGACATCTCAGGATTGGTCTGAACAAAAGCAGTGCAGCATCGAAAACCCGGTGCTGCACTGCACCCGGATCATTACAAAACACCCGGCAAACAGATCTGAAACAGACAAGGCTTTTGGACTTTTCAGAATCATTGCAGGCGACTTTCAGCACGCATCCGGGCACCAGTTTTGCGGCGGAAAACTGTTTTTGAAGTCGGCCGACCGCATTCACCGTGAAATCATCGAAATTGACCAGATCGAAAAGATCGAGGAAGTCTCGGCCGACGATTCGCGTTCGGTCACCGGGTCGTTCGGATGGGGCCTGGCCGGGGCCTTTGTCGCGGGCCCCCTGAGTGCGCTGGCCGCCGGGTTTATCGGCGGCAAACGGAATGACGTCACCTTTATCTGCACCCTGAAATACGATCGCAGCTTCGTCGGCGTGATCAACGCCCGCGACCTGTCCGCGCCTTTCCTGCTAGCGAAAAAAGACGCGTGAGGCAAAGCGTCGACGTATCGTGGCGCACCTTACCTTAGGGTGCAAACGGTATTGTCAGAAAGCTACGATACATCTGATTTGCAAGAAACACGCCGCGGTTCGACTGACCGAAAACTCAGGTGATCAACATCGGCCCCAAACCTCTGACGCAGGATAGCTTTTACGGTACCAATTTCAGTTGGCGTTGCTTGAAGGCCACGTCCGACGACATGAACGGCTCCGGGCTGTATGTTCAAAATATGCGTGTATTCTTCAGGAGTATAATTCGTTTCGCTGACGCCGTTGTATGACCAGCCTTTAAGGTATGCAAACCGTCCCGATCTTTCGTAAGGTGCTGAAATTATGCGATACCGCTGTCCTTCTGGGCCAATATAGATGTCCATACGACCGTCGGGTGGTGTGGCCCCCATGGCAGCGCCAATTACATAGCTTGCATCACAGTCAGCCCGACCGTTGCATTTCTTGAACTGACCCTGCTGAATGGGGCGATAGCTCAAAACCAGCCCAAACTGCGTATATGGTTGTGGGACCGCCAAATACACACGATCTTTTGAGACCGAAAATTCGTTCATCACACGGTCGCTTGATTCATTGATCTCAAAACACCCCGACAGCATCAAGACAAAGGCAAAAGCAAATAGTCGTTTCATATCCAAATTCCTCGCTCACGAATCCGTGAAACCTTATGTCTGGGGAAAACCAGTTACAACGCGATAGCAACAAAAAAAACGCCAGCACGAAGCTGGCGTTGAGTTATTGAGGCAGGTTTCATACAGGCAAGAAACCTATCGAGCAGTGATCCCTTTATAAGCAATCCGGCGCTGCGGTCCAAGCTAAAAGTTTGAAAAGGTTGAAAAGCCTGCGTACGTTAGACCGAAATGAAAAAGATAGAATGGGGAACGTCCACAAAATGAGACTGTTAAGCATGGGCAGCATCCGAAAAACCGGCCTGATTCTGGGCCTGCTGGCAACCACCGGATTTGTATCCGCCGAACCTAAACATGGCATAGCTATGTATGGTGACCCTGCACTACCACCGGATTTTGTGTCCCTGCCCTATGTAAACCCCGATGCACCCAAAGGCGGTCGCGCGGTTTTTGCGGAACGCGGAACCTTCAACAGTCTGAACCCTTTCATCTTCAAAGGCGCTGTGCCTTGGCAGCTTCGCTCTGTCACATCCGAAGGTCTGATGGGCCGGAATTGGGATGAACCTTTCACCATGTACGGTCTTTTGGCCGAATCGATTGAAGTCCCGCCGGATCGGGGATGGGCTGAATTCACGCTGCGCGAAAACGCACGCTTTTCCGATGGCAGTCCGGTCACGGTCGAAGATGTGATGTGGTCTTACGAAACGCTCGGCACCCAAGGCCACCCCCGTTATCTTGGACTGTGGAATAAGGTTGCAGCGATGGAACAAACGGGACCACGATCCATTCGCTTTACGTTCAATGATGAAGATCGCGAACTTGCTTTGCTGGTCGGCTTGCGTCCGATTTTAAAAAAAGCACAGTGGGATGGTATTGATTTTGCAAACTCAACATTGGATCAAATTCCAATAACAACAGGGCCTTACACGGTTACGGACTATCAAACGGGGCGTTTTGTTGAACTGACACGCAACCCCAATTACTGGGGTAAAGATCTGCCTTTGCGCCGGGGTATGTATAATGTTGACACGATCCGGATGGAATTTTTTGGTGATGCCTCGGCGATGATAGAAGCGCTGAAAGGTGGTTTGATCAATTCGCACCGCGAAACGAACGTACAATCCTGGGAAGTTCAGTACGACTTTCCGGCCGTTCAATCTGGAGATATCGTCAAATCCGTGATCCCCCATCAGCGGCCATCCGGGATGACCGGCTTTGTCATGAACACCCGCCGCAGCAAGTTTTCCGATTGGCGCGTGCGCGATGCTCTAATCCACGTATTTAACTTTGAGGTGATAAACCAAACCGTCACCGGCGGGCAATCACCACGCATCACGTCTTATTTTTCAAATTCAGAACTTGGCATGCGCCCCGGCCCTGCCGAAGGCCGTGTGCTTGCGTTGCTTGAGCCATACAAGGATGAACTTATCCCTGGCGCGCTTGAAGGATACAGCGTGCCCGTATCAGACGGAACATTGCGCAACCGCAAAAACCTGCGCCACGCTATGGCCCAACTTGAAGCAGCCGGATGGACGATACAGGATGGCGTGTTGAAAAACAGCGATGGGCTACCCTTTACCATCGAAATTCTGCTGCAACAGGGGGCCATCGAAAATCTGGCGATCATGGAGATTTACCAACAATCGCTTGAACGCCTTGGTATTCAGGCAGTGATTTCAACCGTGGATAATGCGCAATACAAGGCGCGCACTGAAACCTATGATTTCGATATGACGCAGTATCAGGTCGGGCTAAGCTTATCGCCAGGAAATGAGCAGTACGCCTATTGGGGCGGTCAAGGTGTTAACCAACCGGGCACGCGCAACTGGATGGGCGTGAATTCAGTTGTCGTCGAAGCGATGATTGACCAGATGCTGGCCTCAGATAATCGGGACGAGCTGATTACCGCCACCCGCGCCCTGGACCGAGTGTTGACATCAGGTCGCTATGTTATTCCTACTTATCAATGGAATGTCAGCAGGATTGCACATGTGAAACAGCTGAAATATCCAGATTATATTCCGATCTATGGGGATTGGATCGAATGGCAACCTGACGTTTGGTGGTATGAGGAGTAGAAAATGAAGAAAGCAATAATAGTGTTGATTCTTATGGGTTTAGCAGCCTGTAATACGGTCGACGGTATCGGTAAAGATATCCGAAAAGCCGGCAGCACGGTTTCAAATATGTAGTAACGTCATTGGCCGTTCATCAAGCCCGCTAGGACCTGATGAGCGGCCGTTATACAGGTTCCAAATATCCGCGATAATGCACAACCAAACCGATACCCAAGGGTGCAGACAAGCGGACATCAAAGCGAAATTTACCCTCTGATTGTGTCTCATGCGACACACTGATTGGTAACAGCCATTTGGGCATCGGAATTCCGCCGAATATCTTTGCAGATGTAACAGGAAACACCAAAGCATCCCCTTTTACCTGAAGACCAAGCAAGAAGGTGAACGGACCAAACCGTTCAGTCATACCATTGGTTGCAGGGGCAAGATGGCTTTTAAAGGTCTGCTTTCCAAAATGCCGGTGCCATGTTTCGCCTGATTGTGTGCGGATCTTTACCACCTCAACCGAAATATCATCATCCGCTTTGGGAAATCGAAATACCCACCCCAAAAGACGTGAGATAAGACCGGTTCCACGGGTGACTGTGGATTTTCCAACCAAACGCAGCACACCATACGTCTGATGTGACGCCTGAACCAATGGGGGCAATTCTCTGAAAACGGGCCCCAGCACTGTTTGAAAAATAGGTTGTAATTCTGTTTCTTCTGTCGTGGTGATCACAGCCAGATCGGACACCGCGTCTTCGATCTGGTGCAAGCTTATCACAGCGGCTGATACGCGGGCACCTGGGGCGATGCCCTGAGGGTTTCGCAAAGCTGCGCGGGTGGCAACAGCGGGAATAAAAGGGCCTTCGCCCTGTTCGGCCACCAAACGCCAACTGCGCCGTATATGTGTGCCTGCGGTCGCCCCCGTGACATGCACCACCATTCCGCCGCGATCACTGCCTAAGAACCAAAGCATTTTGGCGGAAAAAAGCATCGTCACGATCAACCAGTTCTGCACAGGAAACATTACCTTGCTGCGCATCCAGGATATCGCGGCCAGCCCATAATTCATAACGCCCAGTTCAAGCCCTGCGCGAAAGAAAACACTGCGGGCCTGAAAAACTTCGGGGAATACTTTTAGATCGGGCACCTCGATCAGCCAGCCTTTACGCCGCATATCACTGGACAGATCATAGGCAACCGGCCCGGACCAACTGCGCCGCATCTGCCATTTGCCACCGATCATCATCGGAATATCGGTACCCGCCTGTGATAAAATGCCGGCCACAACCGATTTACCCCGTGGGGCCCGATTGCCCGGCAGAATCGCGGTATCGATCATCTCGATGCTGTCCATATCCTTGGACAATTCCTGAACAACGGCCGAGGACACGGCCGGAACACTTGAAAGCCCCGACAAGGCAAAACACCCGTTTTCTTTGGCCAGATCATCAAGTTGCGCCAGCCCAATGCAGAAATCCGCATCATCGGCCAGGTCAAGATAATGAATACCATGACTTAATGCGAAATGCGCCAAACGATACGGATCATCGCCATAGCTGTGAAAAGGGCCCGCGGCATCGACAACCACATCAGGCTTAACCGTCAACAACAGCGACAGGTCACCGGTTCGATCCAAAGTTAATGCAGTTGCATCCAGATCATCTGCCAGTATCTGCGCTTTTTCCATAGAACGCCCTGCGATAACAACGTCATGCCCATCGCGCACCAGAAGACGGGCCGTGCGTTCGCCAAAAACGCCATAGCCACCCAGAATAACAACTTTCATTTGATCAACCTTGCCCGCAACCCCGGCCCTGCGACCGCACACATATCTGTGCGCCCAAAGACAGAATACCTGTTACGCGCAATCCGCCGATAAAGCCATCCACGTACGGCACGCGGCAAAATCTCAAGTGCAATAAGCACGCGCCCCCATCCACCGGAACGGCGACCCACATGGATCATCGCTTCGATCCCCTGATAGGTTTGACCCTGATCCAGAACCAGCCATGTTTCAGGATCATCCTGCTTGATATTGTAATGCGTCAGAACGGCCTGCCCCAGTGGGGTTTGCACCGGGCAAATTCGGATATCGCCACTTTTATCCAGAATATCAATCATACGCGCGCCGAATGTACAAAGCGTGCAATCACCATCCATGAACGCAATCGGCGTTTGATCATCAAACTTGGGTACATCCGGATCGGTACGGTAGCTATAGGCAGGCGCTGACATTTTCTTATCCCTCTGATCGATAGATAGAGTGCTGATAAAAAGGGAAAAGATAATGTGCCAGTGTGACGCGGACGAATATGACTTCGTAAATGTCATACCTTCGGCAACAGTACCCAAAACAAAGAAAATATCTTCTTTCTGCTTTGAATACGCATGCCGAAGGGAAATTAAAAGCTTATGATCAGCTGGCCTCTGCCCAATCCCAAGGACGCGCAAAATTGCCCAGAACATGGCTGACAGCCTCGTCTGTGACATCCCCGGTTTTATTAACCTTGGCGACAAGACCACGCTTTTTATCTTCGACAACGCTGACCACTTCGGCATTTACATCAGCATCCGCCAAGGCTGCATTATAAATACGTTTGATCGCCATTTTGCGCAGGTCCGGCTTAAAGATTTTACCGACTGCGGTCTTTGGAAGTTCATCCATGATCTCAACATATTTTGGCTGTGCAGCACGTTCATGAACGTGTTCGTTCGCATATGCCATCAGATCATCGGTCGTTGCAGTGGCACCATCAATCAGTTCGACATAAACGCATGGCAGCTCGCCTGCGTGGGCATCGGGTTGGCCGATTGCACCGGCAAAGGCCACATCTTCATGACCGGCCAAAGCCTCTTCAATCTCGGCGGGGTCAATATTATGGCCCCCACGAATGATCAAATCCTTGGCGCGCCCTGTAATCCAAAGATAACCATCCGCATCAATGCGCCCCAGATCACCGGTGCGCAAATAGACATCATGGTGAAACAACTCGTGGTTTTTATCGTGCTCGGTATAGGTGGATCCAGCAAATACGCCTGGGTTGTCGATACAAATCTCACCTACCTCATCGACAGCGCATTCTTTTACGCCATCCGGGGAATGGGTCAGAATTTTGACGTCTGTATAAGGAAACGGCAGCCCGACGGAACCGATTTTCTTTTCACCATCAATCGGGTTGCATGACACCAGACAGGTGGCTTCGGTCAAACCATAACCTTCGACGATCTTCACGCCAGATGCTTTTTCAAAGCGTTTGAACAATTCGACCGGCAAAGGGGATGACCCCGAAAACGCTGTTTTCAGCGATGATACATCCGCGTTTACTGGGCGCTGCATCAGGGCGGATATGGCCGTTGGAACGGTGATCATAAACGTCACCTCCCACCGTTCGATCAGCTTCCAGAAGTTGTCGAACACGCCTTCCCCACGATAGCCCTGCGGTGTTGGGAAAATCACATGGGCACCGCTGTAAATCATGGCCATAAAGATCGGATAGCAGGCGAAAACATGGAACATCGGCAGCGGACAGATGATCTTGTCTTTTTCAGTAAACAGAATGCTTGCGCCCATAAGGCCGTTGTAAATCATGCCTGAATATTTGTGTTGGGCGACTTTCGGCATGCCCGTCGTGCCGCCGGTATGGAAATAGGCGGCAACACGATCAGTCTTGCTGTCTTCAAAATCAAGTGTGCTGTTTTGTTTAGCGACCGCATCGGAAAAATTCAGAACCGTCGCCTTGTGCTTTACGTCGACCTTTGGCCGGATCAGCGGAACGATGAACTTTTTCAATCCCGTCAGATAGCGCAGCAGATCCACTTCGATAATGTGGGTCACATTTGGGGCCAATGCGGCGGCATCAGCTGCCTTTTGGGCAACATCTGTTTTGGGAAAAGCTTTGAGTGTGACCAGCACCTTTGCGTTGGTTTCACGCAAAATCCCACCGATTTGTTCGGCATCTAGCAGCGGGTTGATCGGGTTTGCAATGCCTGCAACAGTGCCCGCGATCAGCGTTATGTTCGCTTCATTACAGTTGGGCAACAGATAGGCGACAGCATCATCTTCACCAACACCCAGACCACGAAACAAATTGGCGGCTTGCGTGATTTTTGTATGAATTTCATTCCACGTAAGCGTTTCAGCTTTGGCATCGGGATCGGAAAAAAGCTGAAAGGAAACGGCAGGGCGATTGCCAAATTTTGTTTTGGTCCTTGTCAGAAGCTCGTATGTCGTAACGGGAAGATCCCGCGCTTCATAAGCCATTTCCGTTTCAATGGCCTTTTTTTGATCAATCGTCGCGAATTGCATTACCGTCATTTCCTCCCTTGTGGTTCGATGTTTTCGAACCGATTTTTTTCACTGTAGCGGAAGATGGTCAGAAACGCAGCATCTGGCAAGTATGACGCAGGGAAAAAACTACTCTGCCGCGAGTCCGTCGGTAAATTGCAATCGTGCAAGACGGGCATACAGCCCCCCTTCCCCAACCAATTCATCATGAGACCCTTCAGCCACGATCCGCCCTTGATCAAACACAATGATTCTGTCCGCTTTTTTCACAGTTGCCAGCCGATGCGCGACGATCAGCGTTGTGCGATTTGCACTCAATGCCTCGACCGCGGTTTGAACAGCGCGTTCGCTTTCGGCATCCAGTGCTGATGTCGCCTCGTCCAGCAACAAAACCGGTGCGTCCCGCAAAATCGCACGGGCAATCGCAATGCGTTGTTTCTGCCCACCCGATAACATCACACCACGTTCGCCGACATAGGTGTCATATCCGTCCGGCAAGGCCGTTAGAAAATCATGGGCCGCGGCTGCACGTGCCGCCTGTTCAACGTCAGCATCCGATGCACCAGGCAAGCCAAAACGGATGTTATCACGCGCGCTGGCGGCAAAGATCACAGGCTCTTGCGGAACCAATGCGATTGCACGGCGAAAATCATGACGCGCCATGTCACGCAAATCAGTGCCGTTCAGCGTAATCCGACCCGCATCAGGATCATAAAACCGCTGTAGCAACTGAATAATAGTCGATTTTCCAGCCCCTGAAGGCCCAACCAAAGCAACAGTTTCACCCGGTTTGACATGCAAATTCACATGATCCAATGCCGCCTGCGACGGACGTGCGGGGTAATGAAAAGTCACGCTTTCAAAACTGACAGCGCCTTTTTCCGCATCATGCAAAGCCTGCGCCGTTTCCGGATCGCGCACATTGTCTTCGACATTCAACAGCTCAACCAGTCGTTCAGTCGCACCTGCGGCACGCTGCAATTCACCCCAAATCTCTGACAAGGCGGCGACAGCACCCGCAACCATGACCGAGAAAATGACAAACTGCACTAATTCGCCCGGCGTCATCATATCGCCGCGCACATCGTTGGCTCCGATCCAAAGAACGCCGTTTATGCCAGAAAAGATCAGGAAAATAACGATCATCGTCATCAATGACCGTGTCCCGATCCGCTTTTTCGCTGACACAAAGCTTTCTTCGGTCAAGTGATCAAACTTTTTGCGGCTTTCGGCCTCATGTGTAAAAGATTGTACGGTCTGAATGGCACTAAGCGTTTCTGATGCATTGCCGGATGATGCAGCAATCCAGTCCTGATTTTCGCGGCTTAACACCCTTAATCGCCGCCCCAGAACGATGATCGGTACAATCACTGTGGGCACGATCAACAAGACCAACCCAGTCAGCTTGGCCGACGTCAAAAGCATCAAGAATAGCCCACCGATCAGGATCAGAACATTTCTTAATGCCACAGACACTGATGATCCAATGACAGACAAGATCAATGTCGTGTCTGTCGTAATCCGGCTTAACACCTCGCCCGTCATAATATTTTCGTAAAATCCGGGCGACATACCAACAACACGCTGGAAAACAGCTTTGCGGATATCTGCAACAACCCGTTCGCCAAGCCGTGTCACCAGATAATACCGCAGAGCCGTGCCAATGGCCAAAAGGGCCGCAATACCGGCCGCGGCCAGAAAATACTGATTCAAGATTTCGGCATCTGCGGCGTTGAAGTTATCAACCACGCGCCGCACTGCAATGGGCAAAAGCAACGAAACCCCTGCCGTGATGACCAGTGCCAAACTGGCGAAAATGATCAGCCATTTGTATGGGTATAAAAACGGCAAAAGCCCCGACAACGCACCTATTTTCTTTGATTTTGCGCGTTCTTCTTCTTTTGCCAAAGGCGCTGACGCCATCTTAGTCGTCCTTTACGTTGCTCTGATCCGTCTTAGTCAAGACCGGCACTGGCAACAAGGTACAGGTGGTCGCGGATGAAAAATAAAAGGAATTCTGGAGCGGGCGGCGGGCTCGCGGAAATAGGTTTTCACAATAAAATCGATACTCCTGTGTCCCACGACTTAGCTAAGTGTACTTTAATAGAATCAACAACTTGGAATATAAGTGTCCTACGCTTCCGGGACTAAGAAAATTCTACTGAAAGCTTTTTCATTTGAGTCTGAGTAATTGCTTCATTTTCCATATTGAATCGAACTGATGATAATGTTGAGATCAAAGTGATTTGGCTTGCCACGCTTTCATACAGCCCCAAGTGCTCGTTTTAGCGCCATGTTGTCGGATCATAATCCCGCATCCAGTTTTGGTGGAGGCCGGATTCGGATTGGAACCATTGGCCGGGGAAGCGCAGGTTGATTGCGTCGCCCGATGTTGTGTGGATGCCGCCGAAGGGCAGGTATGTGGCCTGCCAGACTTTGGTGCCTGCGGTGTTGGTCGCGAACAAGGGCCGTCCGATGTGGTCGGCTCGGATGAAGTAGACCTGCCCGGCCTCGATCACGGCGACGGGGGTCATGTCCATCCAGACGTATTCCCTCAGCAGGGTGCTTGTCCCGGCTGCCGGATCGTATTCATATTCCGCGATGCGCTGACCGTCCAGATCATGGCCGAATGCAGCGTCCGGCCCTCTTGTGTCAGCCTGCGGATGACCTGCTGACCGGCGGCATTATAGACATATTCCGACTGCACCACGCCGTTGATCGAGAAGCTGTCCATCCGGTTCGCGGCGTTGTAGGTATAGCCGTAGGCGTCCCAGTCGATGCTGAGACTGGGTCGCAACGGATCGTTCGGGGCGGCGAGTGAGGTGCAACCCCAAGTTAACGTCCCATTCCGACCCTGCAGGCCAATGGACGGCGGCTCGCAAGGGTGAGCCTTTGGAGCGCATTCGTTGCCTATTCCGACAATTACCTGATCGACACCGACCACGGTGTTATCGTCAACGTGGAAGCGACCAGATCAATCCGACAAGCCGAGGTCGGGTCGACCAGGACGATGCTGAACCGCGTCAAAGAGAGGTTCGATTTGCATCCCGAACGCCTGATCGCGGACACTCTCAGAGCTAGAAGCAGAGTCACTATGCTAAAGCTCCCCAACACCACTTTTGTAAGGCGCAAAGTCGTCATGCTAAGATTCAACACCGCCGTGGCTCACAGAGCGCGATGTCGTTTCCTAAGTTCGCAGGCTTGAAAACAACTCTGCCGAATGCGTCCGGATCGCGTCGACGGCCTCATCACCCAGCACCAAACGAAGAGGCACTTCTTCACTGGAAAGAACCTGAGATAGCGCCCTTGCTGCTTTGGCTGGATCACCTGCTTGTTTTCCGCTGACCAAGCGCATGAACTCCCTCGTCACCCCGAGAACGTCACTGTACTCATCCATTGCAAGTGGGATGACCTGGTTCGGTGCGATTGCTGCAATTTCCTTAAGTGGCTCAAGTCGACGTGCGGTCGCGACCACGTTGTCGCCTGACTTGATTGCGTTTTTTGCAAACTCCGAACCAAACCCGCTCGACGCGCCGGTGATGAACCAAGTTTTTGCCCAAGAGAAACCCCTTTCGTCGTTTTAATCAGAGTGAGTTTATGAAGTTAGCTTCCGAAGCCGGATGAGGGATCACCGGCCCATGCGTCCGCAAGAACATTGGGATCGAAGTACTCTTCGAACATCTCGATAAGTCCTGCCGCATTGAATGAAAAAAACCCGATGTACCTATTGTCATATCGGCGACCCGTCGGAAGCACCTCGATCTCTCCTCGATACTTAAGCAGCAACGTGTTTGTTCCCTCCAAAACAAATGCTTGTCGATCAAAGAACTCCATTCTGCCAGTCAAATCAGGCAATTCAGCGTAGTGCTTGATCAGAGCCCCTTTTCCAGACACCTTTGTGGGAAACCCTTTCGGGGAGAAGCTGCAAAGGCGCTGCTTCCTATCATCAGGCACTTGCAAAGTGCTGCTTTCATCAGGTGTTTCATTTTGATCTCCTATTTGAAGCAAGTTCAGGCCAACTGGCCGCCAGTCGCGTCGAAATCCGTGCCGTTGAACGCTGTAGCGGCATCTGAAGCAAGGAACAGGACGCCCTCGGCCATCTCTTGCGGGTCCATGATGCGCGGCGTCACGAAGAAATCGGCCATACCCTCATGGGTCAGCCCTTGGAACTCAAAGCTCTCTTCGAGCATCGGCGTGTCCACGGCGAGCAGCGAAATGGAGGCAACCCGGATGTTGTCCTTGGCAAGCTGTGCGCCTGCCCTGGTCAGTCCCAGAACAGCATGCTTTGACGCGTTGTAGTGGGCTGTGTTAGCAAAGCCGCGATGGACGCCATGTTGACGATGACGCCATTGCCCTGTGACTTCATCACCGGAATGGCGTATTTCATACCGTAGAAGACGCCGTTCGCGTTCGTAAGCATCATGTCGTCAAAATTCTCGACGGGAATGTCCTTGATGAGGGCGGGCGTCATAAAAGTCCCGGCATTGTTAAAGAGCACGTCGAGGCGACCATAGGTCTAGGTCGCGGCGGTGATGAAGCGTTCAACCTGCGCAGGATCCCGGACATCCGTCTGCACCCAAGTGACGGCGCCACCTGCGTCGCGAAGTGCCACTTCAAGTTGGCGGCCCAACTCATCACGTCGCGCCCCAAAGACGACCTGACCGCCCTCCATCGCAAAGGCACGCACGGTCGCAGCGCCGATCCCAGAATTGCCGCCTGTCACGGCAATGACCTTGCCTACAAAACGACCATTTGGGTTGAGTTGTATCGGAGCGCTACTGGAGTTCAAACTGTTGGCAGTCGCGGCGGTCGCGGCCACTGAGACGGCAACCGCCGCGCCACCGGCCAGTATCGCACGGCGCGTTTGGTTCATTTCGTCGGACATAGGGTTTCCTCCAAGAATTTGTTCACCTGAAGGGACGACAACAAATGGTCAGTCGACATCCCACTCAAGCAATTGCAAGTTGTGATGATGAAAGAATGGCAAACAGATGGGGACTTGGCAGGTGCGAATCCTGTCTTTGTCTATGTGATTCTTGGCATTTCGACGTGACCAAGAGCTTTATGCCCACTCAAGTTGAAGTTGCGCCATTAGTATTCTGACTGCCCAACGTCTTGCTCCTAGGCGGAGTGGGACCGAAATGTGGCCGGTGTCGTTTTGAACTTGCGTTTAAAATGCTGATTGAAACGACTGGCGTCATCGTAACCGACACGCCATGAAATCGTGGCAACGCTTAATTCTGTTGTGCGAAGATAAACTGACGCCAAATCCATTCGCGCTGCGATAACATATTGAAGGAGTGAAACGCCAACGCTGTTTTTGAAAGCCTTTGAAAGATGCGTTGCACTCAGGGTCGCTTCATTCGCCATCGCGAGCAAAGAAATATCGTCTGACAAATGATCGTGGATATAGTCCAGAACTTTCCGAATGCGTACGTCTTCAACCCCAAGCTTCTACTCAGATGCAGGCTGAATAAGTTGCACCAGTTGTGCTGCGAGGGCACGATGCATTGTTTCGCGATACAAGGTGCCTCCACGCCCGAAATCTTCCCCGCCAAGGCAAAGATTCAGGAGGATCGGATCAATGTCTCCGAAGATATCGTGAAACCCGAAGTTGTCACGAAGACCGACTTCTTTGAGGATTTGGCGGCCAAAACTGATAGTCAAAAGACCCAGATCTTGATCATGCTCACAATAGCCTTCGCTATCGCGCGACAATATCCAGCCCTGATGTTTTCCAAGAGTGGCAATAACTTTGCTCCCGACGCATCACGCGTGATGTGATGTCTGGGCTGGTCAGTAATAAATATGCCAAGGGAATGCTCCGACAACTCGAAACGCCCACCACCGGCGGGCAAATTCACTATAGTTGTCGAAATCCCAGTCATCCGATGATCTTAGCACGGAACCGAGAGACATCAATTTTTGTCAAGAGTCGGCAAAGAGCCCAAAATACAGCATGCTGCAATTCGCACCAAGGTCTGAAAAAGGTGCGAAGCGGTCATTCGAGGATGGTTTAGTGCGTCTGTTCGGTGATGGATTGGGCGGGTTTCAATTGAAATTCAACAACCTATCTCATGCCGTTTGCATTGTATGTGCAACTTGAAATCGCCTTCTGGCGCGCCCTGCAGGGTGTTTGGCGGGACAATTGACTTGATTCAATTGCGGCTCGTTTGAGCGAGTAAGAATGGTCTGTCCGATATCAGCTGGATGAATGATGGGTGTGCGTATCAATGACGCGACAGTTTCATGAAATCTTTGGGTCCTAAGCGGCCGAGACTTCAAAAGCCTCAGCCAACTTTATTGCCTTGGCTCCAGACACCGCGGAGAAGAGGTGTTTCGCCGATTTGGCGCACACGCAGAACATCACCGCGCAATCCTGTTTTCAAAGCACCACGGTCATGCAACCGCACGGCACTCGCGGGGTTGCTGGTCACGGTAGCAATAGCGCGGGGCAGGTCATTCCAAATATCTGCAAGGCGGAAGGCCGACAAAAGCAGCGCTGAAGGCACGTAGTCTGACGAGACGATGTCGAGAAGATCGGCTTTTGCGAGATCCTCCGCCGCAACATTGCCGGAGTGGGATCCGCCGCGGATCAGGTTGGGTGCACCCATCATCACGGCAATGCCGTGGATGCGACAGGCGGCTGCGGCCTCAACCGTTGTGGGAAACTCGGCAAACCCCACGCCGTTCCCCGCTGAGGTTCCGACATGATCGGCCGTGGTATCATCATGGCTGGCCAGAACTGCGCCCAGGCGGCGGGCCTCTTTCACTGCACCCACCTCGTGCTTTGCCCCGAGGCGTTTTTGCAGACCCAAAAGGGTCTCAACATGTTCGGCAAACTCCGCGTCGTTCATCCCGCGCTTCTTGGCGACGTAGGTTTTCAGTGCGGTCAGGTCACGGAACTGGCGCTGGCCCGGGGTGTGATCCATCAGGCTGACGATGCCGACCCTGTCTGACGATCCGAACGCCGCCAATTCCTCAAGCAGCGTCTCTGAACAGATTTCGGCCCGCAGATGAAGGAAATGACTGATCTTGAAATACCCTTGTGCGCGCGCTGCCAAGAGTTCATCCGCCAGCTTTCGGGCGTAGTCGATGTAGCGTCCCTTACCGCTGTGGATGGACCCCACCCGCATGGCGTCAAACACCGTCGTGATACCAGTGGACGCCAGCTCTGCATCGTGCGCAATCAGGGCAGGCAAATGTGGCCAGTCCACCTCTGGGCGCGGTTCGATATGGCGTTCGACATTGTCTGTATGCAGTTCGACAAGACCGGGAATAACGAGATCACCGGCACAGTCCAGGGCACCGGTTGGTACATGATCCCCTTCAGTAATGTCACAAATGACGCCTTGTTCGATTGTCACCGCACCAGTGAGTACCTGATCTTCCAACACAAGCTGTGCATTGGCGAGACATAGGTTGCTTGACACATCGTTGTCACAAGCCTTTGTCAAAGAGGACGTGGGAAAAGGGGAATTCATGTCATACTCTCGATTTGCAATTTACTATGTGCCGCCGGTAGGGCCCTTGGCCGATTTCGGTGCATCTTGGCTTGGTTGGGATGTGTTGCATGGCCGTGAGACACCCCAGCCAGATATGCTGGGTTTGGATGACATCACGATGACACCGCGCAAATACGGGTTTCATGCGACTTTGAAACCGCCATTTCGCCTGGCAGAATGGCAAAATGTGCCGGCTCTGGAAGCTGCCGCATCTGACCTTGCTGTCAACCTCGCGCCGGCCATATGTGACGGCTTGGAATTGACGACCTTGGGCGGTTTTCTGGCGCTGACTCCGCAAGGCGATATGCACGCTGTGCGCCGGGTTGCTGGGGTCTGTGTGCGAGAGCTTGATCCGTTTCGCGCCCCAGCTTCCGAGGCAGAACTCGCGCGCCGCCGCAAAGTTGGTCTGAGCCCACTGCAAGAGGCGCTGTTGGTGCAATGGGGCTATCCTTACGTGATGGAGGAGTTTCGGTTCCACATGACCCCGACGGCGCGGCTGCCGCAGGATGACATCGCCGTATGGTCGACTGCTGTGCGGCGTCATTTGCCAGACCTGCCTAACCTTTTTGTGTTGGATCAGATCGCTTTGTGTGGTGAGCGGGAAGATGGCCGGTTTGAGGTGATCCATCGCTACAAACTCACCGGCTGAAGCAGTGCCGCCCCCCGGGCGATGGTCTGGGACAGCGGACCATCGTTTGTGAGGTTGATCACCTTGAGCCCAGTCGACAAGGGCTTGTCAGCCAGGGCAAGGCGTTTGCTGATCTCTTCTTCAGTCTCACGAGCCCGCGCGGCGAGACGGTGCGCAAGCGTTTCCGGTTTCGCGGTGATGTTGAGAACTACGAGGCGTGGGAAAATCTCGGCGGCTTGGGCCAGGGCCTTGCGGGAGAAATTGACAAGGCAATCGGTGCCCTTGCCAAGCTGGTACTTGACGGTGATCGGAATACCGTAGTGCAGCCCGTGCGCGCGCCAATGCACGGCAAAAGCCCCACCTTCAACTAAGGCTTCAAATTGTGACACAGACACCGCATCGTAATCCTCGCCACCCAAGTCGGGCGCACGTGTGATGACGCGGCGCACCAGATGCAAATCGGGTATTGCGCCGTGTAGGCCCGCCATCACGCTGTCCTTGCCAACACCCGATGGGCCGACAACCGCGATGAGGCGTCCCCCAGACTTTGAGGCAAGCGTCATGCAGCCATTCCTGGGGTAAAGCGGCCAACATCAATTTCACGATCACAGACTCGGGTACGGGCCGCCTCATCATGGAAAATACCAATGATGGCCGCGCCGCGCGCTTTGGCGTCTTCGATCAAGGAGAGCACCACCTCGCGGTTCGCAGCGTCCAGGCTCGCGGTGGGTTCATCAAGTAACATCGCGGGGTAGGCATGGGCAAAACCACGTGCAATATTGACCCGCTGTTGCTCGCCGCCCGAGAAGGTTGTGGGGGACAAGGACCACAGCCTTTCGGGGATGTTTAATTGGGTCAGAAGCGCCGATGCGCGGTCCTGCGCTTCGTCTGTCGGTACTCCCAAAGCGCGCAGAGGCTCTGCAACCACATCTAGCGTTGGCACGCGCGGCACCACACGCAGGAACTGGCTAACATAGCCCAGCACATCACGGCGCAATTTGATGATGTCGCGCGGCTCAGACCGAACGATGTCCAAACCGCCAATGCGAATTTCACCTGCCTGCGTCAGGTAATTGCCGTAGATTATCCGCATCAGCGTGGATTTACCAGCACCAGAGGCCCCAGTGAGCGCCACGCATTCACCGGGGGCAACCGCGAAGGACACATCGCTGATCACTTCGATCACGGCACTTCCCTGATTGTGCAGGGTAAAGGTTTTGGAGACGTCTTTGAGTTCAATCATGGTTCATACCTGTAAAACGGAACTGACAAGAAGCTGGCTATAGGCGTGCTGCGGATCGTCCAGTACCTGATCTGTTAGACCCGACTCGACCACGCGGCCTGATTTCATGACCATAAGGCGGTCCGCCAGCAGGCGAACCACAGCCAGGTCGTGGGTGACGATGATCGCCGACAGCCCCATGTCACGCACCAGACCCCGCAGTAGATCCAGCAGGCGTGCCTGAACCGAAACATCAAGACCGCCTGTGGGTTCATCCATGAACACCAGGCGCGGGCCCGTCACGAGGTTGCGCGCTATCTGCAAGCGTTGCTGCATCCCGCCCGAGAAGGTTCTAGGTCGATCATCCACACGTGACGCGTCGATCTCGACCCGCCCGAGCCAGTCCATGGCCTTGTCGCGGATGTCGCCGTAGTGACGATCTCCCACAGCCATCAACCGCTCGCCTACATTGCCACCGGCGCTGACGCCCATGCGCAGGCCGTCGCGGGCGTGTTGGTGGACAAAAGCCCAATCGGTGCGACCGAGCATCCGCCGCTCCGGCTCAGACATCGTAATTGTGTCGCGGGGGCCGTCCGTGCGGGTGTCGAACACTACGTGTCCCGCATCGGGGGTCAGATGCCCTGCCATGCAATTGAGCAAGGTGGATTTACCTGACCCGCTTTCGCCAACGATCCCCATAACCTCACCGGGATACAGGTCAAAAGACACATCGGCGCAACCGATATGCGCACCATATCGCTTGGTGATGCCCTGAACGGAAAGCAAAGGTGTCATGCTGCGTCCTTTCCTTTGTGGCCCGCTGCCTGGCGCGCTTCGCAATAATCGGTGTCAGAGCAGACAAACATCCGCCCACCTAAGTCATCGATGATTAACTCATCCAAATAGCTGTCTGTCGCACCGCACATTCCGCAGGGGTGATCTGCTTTGGACGCTTCGAACGGATGATCCTCAAAGTCGAGGCTGACCACTTGGGTATAAGGGGGCAGCGCGTAAATACGTTGCTCGCGCCCCGCGCCAAAAAGCTGGATTGCGGCCATATCGCCCAGTTTGGGGTTGTCGAATTTGGGGATCGGCGAGGGATCCATCACATAGCGCCCTTCGACCTTGACCGGATAGGCATAAGAGGTCGCGATATGACCGTGGCGGCTGATATCTTCGTAAAGTTTCACATGCATCAGTCCATATTCTTCAAGGCTGTGCATCTTGCGAGTCTCGCTTTCACGGGGTTCGAGAAAGCGCAGCGGTTCCGGGATCGGCACCTGATAGACAAGGATGTGACCCTCGTGCAACGGCTCTTCGGGGATGCGGTGCCGGGTCTGAATCACAGTGGCATCACTTGTCGCAGTGGTCGTCGCAACTCCAGCAGTGCGTTGAAAGAAAGTCCGAATTGAAACGGCGTTTGTGGTGTCATCGGCCCCTTGGTCGATCACCTTGAACGTGTCCTTGGGCGTCAGCACCGCAGCCGACACCTGCACGCCGCCTGTTCCCCAGCCATAGGGCATTGGCATCTCACGAGAGGCGAAAGGGACCTGATAGCCGGGAATGGCAAGCCCCTTAAGGATTGCGCGGCGGATCATCCGTTTGGTTTGTTCGTCCAAATAGGCGAAGTTGTACTCAGTCATTCCGCTGCCTCCTGCACCTGTTGCGCACCCGCTTCGCGACGGAGCTTGCGCACCAGTTCCAGCTCGGACTGAAAATCGACGTAATGGGGCAGTTTGATATGTTCTAGGAACCCCGTCGCCTGAATGTTGTCTGCGTGATACAGAACGAATTCTGCGTCCTGTGCGGGTGCGCCAACGTTATCTTCGCCCAATTCTTCCCAGCGTAGCGCGCGATCGACCAAGGCCATGGAGATTGCCTTGCGCTCGGTCTGGCCAAAGACCAGCCCATAGCCGCGCGTGAACTGCGGCGGCTCGGTTTTCGAGCCGGTGAATTGGTTGACCGTCTCGCATTCGGTCAGGATCACTTCTCCGATCTCAACGGCAAATCCCAGTTCGGGGATGTCCATCTCAACCGGCACCGACCCGATCCGTAGCTCGCCCACAAAGGCATGGTTGCGCCCGTAGCCGCGCTGCGTGGAGTAGGCGAGGCCAAGGGTAAAACCTTCGTCCGCGCGGGTCAGCGCTTGCAGGCGCAGGGCGCGGTCGGCGGGCATTTCCAGCGGTTCGCGGGTCAGGTCCGGGGGCGGCGTATCGTCATGGGGGGCCTCTTCGATCAGCCCTTCGCGGTTCAGGAATTCGGTTACATGCGGGACAGTGCCCGTCTCGGCGTCACGTGAAGGAGCCTTGGACACCTCGCCATCAGCGGCCAGTTTAAAATCAAGCAAACGGTGCGTGTAGTCAAATGTTGGGCCCAGGACCTGCCCGCCGGGCAAGTCCTTGAACGTGGCCGAGATGCGTCGATCGCAGGCCATAATGCGGGTATCGACAGGCTCGGACGCACCAAAGCGCGGCAGAGTGGTGCGATAGGCGCGAATGAGGAAGATCGCTTCGATCAGATCGCCACGTGCCTGCTTGATTGCAAGTGCCGCAAGGTCCGGATCATAAAGCGACCCTTCGGCCATGACGCGATTGACGGCAAGACTTAGTTGCTCGCGGATTTGCGCAATGCTGAGCTCCGCGACATCCATGTTACCGCGGCGTTCTTCGGCGAGCCAGGCATGGGCATTCTCGATTGCCCGCTCTCCGCCTTTGACTGCTACATACATGTCAGGATACCTTGGTTGACCGGGGCAAAGCCGCGAGGCGTTCGCCACAAGTGAAAATGAAATCCAGCCCCAGCGGGAACAGGGTTCGGTTGGCCTGAAACGCTTCCACTTCTGGCAAGGAAAGCGTTGCCTGATCCTTGATGCCGGGACCCGTCAAAGTTGCGCCTGCCGCAAGTTCGGAACATTCGACGATAAGCGTGGCCGAGCGGTCAGGGTACTCGGACGTGCCGATCGGGTAGACCGCGAGCGGCGCGAGCGCGTCCCACTTGCCAACCGCAAACATACAATGAGCGGGGCCAACAAAAGGGGCACCTGTGTGAAAGGCCAGCCACGCCCGCGCCGCTTCGCAATCCATGTCGCCAGCCAGATAAACCGGTGTTTCCGTATCGCAGAGTGTCAGCAGAACGGCGCCCATCGCGGGCGACAGCGGGGCTGGGGGTGCAGCCCCGTGGATATCCTGAATGGCGCCAGGGCGCGCCATGGCCTCCATCAAACTGCGAAAGGCGTGGGCTGACTGGGTGGCTGGATCGGCAAAGCCGCCGGACAGGGTGTTTGCCTGCATCAGTCTTCTCCTCGGGTCATGGTAAAGAAATCAACCTTTGTCGCGGCTGCCTTGGCCGCGCGGGCGGCTTTCATGGTGGCCATTCCTGCTTCCAGAGGCTCAAGGACCGCCTCGCGCATCCTACTTGCCATTGGGGTCTGCATAAGCGCATCTACGAGAGCGGCGACCTCGGCATCTGCTTTGCGACGCCCTTGAATATAGCTGTGCCCGACTTCGCCAGTTTCCAACGTCAAGGCGCAGCGGGTTATCGTCATCTCGCCCAGATTGAAGGGTGCGCCAGTGGCACCAGCGCGAGCGCGGACCATCGCGCTGCCAATTTCCGGCGCACGCAGCCACGTAAAGGCAGGGCGCGATATTTCAGCATCAAACAGTGCGGCCACACGGCCTTCGGGCGCTTTAGCCAGCAGACCCATCCACGCCTTGCGGGGATTATTTTCGCTCACAGTTTCTTTCATCTCGACAACTTGCCTCTTTACTATACAACTATACATATCCTATCATATGGATGTCCTCATGACAGAAGAGTTTTGTGAAATTTGCGTGACAGTTCTGACAAAACCCCGATCTGGAAGGCCATCGCTAACGCTTTGCGCAGCGATTTGGCCGAAGGGCGCTATAACCCCGGTGACAAGCTGCCGACCGAGGCAGCGCTGGCAGACCGCTTTGGCGTGAACCGCCACACAGTACGCCATGGGATTTCTGTATTGGTCGAGGAAGGGCTAGTGCGCACCCGTCGCGGTGCAGGGGCCTTTGTCGCGGCCACGCCGACCGACTATCCGATTGGCCAGCGCGTGCGGTTCCACGAAAACCTGATCGCCGCGGGCCGCAGGCCCGAAAAGCGCATGCTCGCGTTGGACGAGCGCACAGCGACGATCGGCGAGGCTCAGGCGTTGCATATCGAGGCCGGCGATCCGGTTTGTGTCTATCACGGGCTTTCATTGGCAGATGGCCAGCCGGTTGCTGTATTCGAAAGCTTGTTTCCACTGGCGCGCCTAGTAGGCATCACCACTGCATTGAAGGAATCAAGCAGCGTGACACAAGCGTTGAGTGTTGTGGGCATCGACGACTATACGCGTGCCTCAACCCGCCTAACGGCAGTCCGCGCCACGGCAACCCACGCGCTGCTGTTGCATGTTGCCGAAGGCGATCCGCTGCTGAGATCCTCGAGTCTAAATCATTGCGAGGGTGGGCTGCCCGTAGAATACGGTCGCACTTGGTTTGCAGGTGACCGGGTAACGTTGACACTTGAAACGTGAGGCTTGCTCATCAGCACAGCACTCGCATCCATCTGCTTTGAACCTTATGATAAGCCTGCTTTTTCCTAGCAGCGCAACGCTACAACTTTGTGACGTCTGGTGTCAGATCGTGCCCTCGTGGTGCTCCAGAAATTCCTCTGCACTGAGGTTGCGAAAATCATCAAGCACGCTGCGCAGGCGTGCGTGCGGCCAATCCCACCATGCAAGCTCCATAAGCCTGTCAACAATTCGCGGTTCAAAACGAGGACGCAGCGGGACAGCGGGGATGCCTGCCACGATCATGAAGGGAGGCACATCCTTTGTCACAATTGCACCGCCTGCGATAACTGCCCCGTGGCCGATGTTCACTTCGGGCCGGACCTGCGCGCCATGGCCAAGCCATGTATCATGACCAATCACCGTGCGACGACTGCGCCTGTGGGCGAACCAAGCGTCATCGTGATCTGCATCTTCGAAATAATCGGCCGAGCGATATTGAAAGTGATGCAAACTAGCTTTTTCCATCGGGTGGTCCGTGGCGCCGATCCGCACGAAGGCTGCAATGTTCGAGAATTTGCCCAAGGAGGCATTGGCAATGTCGGCAAACCGGTCGCAGTATGAATAGTCATCCATATGGGAATGCGCCAAGCGGCTACCTCGGCCAATTTCCACATACTGTCCGAATGTTGCATCTGTGATCTCGCAATCGGGATGAATAAAGGGGACATCCGGTTTCAATCTGGTCGTACTCAAAACGCGCGCTCCTCGCCATTCCACCGAAAGAACTTGCCGGTTCGCTCAAGAGTGAGGCCCTCTGCTAAAGCGATAATCCCTGCCGCGACCCGATTTTTGTCCGTGGTCGGTCTGTCCGGCCGGTGAAGACCTGCGTGCGTGATGACAGGATCACCCGTTTGGTGAAGTGAGGTTATCAGAATGCGTGCCATCAGGTTTTGCGCCCGATCAGCTTGCCGCGCAGCCAGCCCGAAAACCAATCCATGAACATCACCATGGCGATGATCAGGACAATATAATATGCAACCTCCTCCCAGTCTTTCTGGGTCTGGATCGCTTGTGTCAGCATGAGGCCGATACCGCCGCCCGTGATCGCGCCAATGATGGTGGCAGAGCGGGTGTTGGATTCAAGGAAGTAAAGGATTTGGGCCAGAAGCACCGGAACAATCTGCGGTATGACGCCAAAGCGATAGCGTTGGAGCGGCTTGGCTCCAGTCGAGGCGACGCCCTCGATTTGCTTTTGATCCACGTTTTCCAAAGCCTCCGAGAAGATTTTGCCAAAGGTGCCGGTATCCGTGATCAGGATTGCCAATGCGCCAGTAAGCGGGCCCGGGCCAAAGGCACGGGCCAGGACCACCGTCCAGATCAGCGCATCGACACCGCGCACAAAATCGAACAGGCGGCGGGTGGCAGCGCGCACTAGCATGAACGGCGAGAACCGTTTGGCTGCTAGAAAGCCCAACGGCAGGGCGATGATGGCTGCCCCCATCGTTCCAAGGAAGGCCATCAGGATCGTCTCGCCAATGGCCCAAGCCACATCCTTGTGCCGCCACATGTCGTTGTTCCACCAATCGGACACTGCGCCAGTGATATTGTCGCGCGCAGGGTCGATCTGGTCGCCAAACAGGATCGTGGCCAAGGCCTGTCCGTAGTAGGGGCTGTCGAGCGTGAACCAGAACAGCTCCCAACCGGGGAAATAATTGAAAACCTCGGTCCGAGCGCCCGTCAAGGTAATTCGGCCTTCGGGTGTGGTGATGCCCACGCGGCGGTCCGAGGCGGAAATCCAATCGGGCAGATTATCGGGCAGGTTGGTCGTGACGGTGCGCCCCTCGGCCTGCGCCTCAATCAGTTGGAAGCCGGGAATTTCGATCTCGGTCCGGTTGTCTGGCAGATAGCGCACAATGATGTCACCGCCCAGATCGATGGTGATGACTTCATCCCCCGTCACCCAATCGGGGCGCTGGCCCTCCGGGTAGGTACCCTTGCGTTCGCCTTCGACGGCATAGGTCACATTTCCCGATCGGTTGTCCCGGGTGACATGCACCTTGTAGGACCAGCTGTCGGAAGCCAGCGTCACTGCGTTTTCCATATTGGCGCGTCCTGCAAGACCAGGCAGGTCAAACGCGAAGAAGATATAGACGAAATAAACTGCGATGACCGCCGGGATGCCAAAGCCAATCAAGCGTTTGCGCTGAAAGAGCTTTTCGGCCTCAAACTTGGTCGCGTCCAGATCAATAGTGGTCATTGGCCTTGTCCTTCAGTCAAACGATTGCGGTAGCGGCTGGACACTTGATCGAAGAATACGATTGTGCCGAACAGAAGGATGAAAATCGCGGCGGCTTCATCAAAACGTCCTGGCCCCCAGGCCATAGCGTTTCGCAACTCATAACCAAGCCCACCGGCGCCGACAAATCCAAGTATTGCCGAGGCACGGATGTTGATTTCAAATCGCAACAGCGTGTAGCTCACGTAGTTCGGTGCGACCTGCGGCAGCACACCCAGAAGCATCCGCTGCGACCATGTCGCACCTGTGGAGGCAAGCCCTTCTACAGCTTTCAAGTCGGTGTTTTCGGAAACTTCGGAAAACATCTTGGCCAGTGCACCGGCCGTGTGGATGGCAATTGCGATCATTGCGGGAACGGGCCCACCACCGAGCACAAAGATCAGAACCAGTGCGATGACGATTTCGGGCACGGCGCGCATGATATCCGAAATGCGGCGGAACAAGGGGATCAGACGCGGCCATTTCGCCAAGCCACGAGTGCCGAGCAGCGACAGGAACAAGCCGCTAATTGCCCCGATGAGGGTCGACACAGCGGCGATATTTATTGTTTCTACCAACGCGGGAAAATACTTGGCGATGAGGGCAGGCAGATCGGCGCGCTTTTCCCATGCCTCTGAAAGAACATCGGCGGGGTAGTCGCCGATCTGATGCAGTCCATCCCAGAAACCGCCAGCGTTGCGGTCATCTGCGACATTGAACCCGGACACCATCAGAACGACGAAAATCAGAAGGGTGAGACCGCCATAGAGCCTGCGGCGCTGTACCTGCGCCATATAGCTGGCTTGAATGCCGTCTACGTGGTGTGGCACGCCACTAAGTGATATATCTGCCATCCTGACCCCCGGACAAAGAAATACCGGCAGCCCTAAAGGGCTACCGGATGCATCCTAAAAATGTCTTAGTTACCAATGACGGCTCTGCGGGCTTCGATTACCGAGAGATAGGTGTCGTGGGTCACCGGCTGCGCGCCAAGGTTCTCGCCCGCAAAGACGCCGTAGGAACACTCGGCATCGTTTTCGTAGAGGTTGTCCATCAGCTCAATCATAGTTGCCTTTACATCCTCTGGCAGCGCGGTGCGCAGAACCACGGGACCCTCAGGGATTACGTTCGACTTCCAGATTTCCACCATGTCGTTCATGTCGACGAGACCTGCATCAACCGCACGGCGCAGTGCGCCGGAGTTGTACCCGTCTTCCCAGTTTCCCTGACCGTCAGCCCAGCTAACGCCGCCGTCGATATCACCGTTATAGACAGCGACAATGGTCTGCTCGTGGCCGCCGGTAAATTTGACTTCACCAAAAAAATCGCCAGATTCCATTGAGTTTCCAATGGCTTGTGGAATCTCGATGGAAGGGATCAGGTAGCCCGATGTGGAATTCGGATCACCGAAACCAAAAACCTTGCCCTGCATGTCGTCCAATGAAGTTATGCCGCTATCGACGCGCGCAAAACCGATTGAGTGATAACCGATAGAACCGTCAAGGTTCACCTTGACCAAAACCGGCTCAACCGCTTCAGGGTCTTGCAGATAAATTGCAGCGTAAGACGATGCGCCCAACCAAGCCATATCGAGCGTACCGCCGAGCAGGCCCTGAATCACGCCGTTGTAATCAGCAGGTGCGAAAACTTTGGTTTCCACGCCGAGTGCTTCGGTCGTGTAATCAGACAAACACTGGAAGGAATTCATACGGTCCTGAGCGTTTTCACCGCCCAGAACGCCGATGCGGAATTCAGTGATTTCCTGGGCGAAAGCACCCATGCTGAGGGCTGTGGAGGCGGCAAGCGCCAGTGCGAGGGTCTTTTCCATTGTTATCTCCGTGGGTTGTTGCCCTACCGCTCTGCAGCTATTTGAGGGCGGGTTGATTAGGGTGGCCCGCAGCAGACGCGCAGGCTTAAACTGGCTCAGGCGTAGGCTTTCACTTCGCGGACCTTTGACCTGTCCAGTGTTTCGATTTCGGTGGAAGTGGCTGCTTCGGAAAAATCCGCGCCAGCCCCGTAGATGTCACGTGCGACCCCAGTGGTCAGCTGCTCTGGCGTGCCATCAAAGACGATCCGCCCATCGCGCATCCCGATTACGCGATCGCAATAGCGCCGCGCAGTATCAAGCGTGTGGAGGTTTGAGATGACCATGCGCCCGTCTTCTTCGTGAATGCGGCGCAGGGCTTGCATGACCACTTGCGCATTCATCGGATCAAGGCTGGCGATAGGTTCATCGGCAAGGATGATTTTCGGGTCCTGCATCAAGGCGCGCGCAATCGCCACGCGCTGTTGTTGCCCACCCGAGAGCGCCTCGGCCCGTTTCGGGGCCTGTTCGGCAATACCGAGCCGGTCAAGGATTTCGATGGCGCGGTGGATATCAGATTGCGGGTAAAGGTTGAACATTGTCGCAAAGGTCGACCGCTTGTTCAGGGTGCCGTGCAGCACGTTTGATACGACATCCATGCGGGGGACGAGGTTGAACTGCTGGAAAATCATGGCGCATCGTGATTGCCAATTGCGCCGCGCAGCTCCCCGCATCCCAGTGATCTCTTCACCCTCAAAGGTAATCGTGCCCTCAGAGGCATCGCTCAGGCAATTGACCATCCGCAAAAGCGTTGACTTACCCGCGCCAGAACGGCCAATGATCCCAATCATTGACGGTTTTTCCACCAAGATGTTTGCAGCATCTACAGCCGTTTTATCCCCGAACCGCCTGGTCAGCTTATCAATCTTCAGCATATCGCCCCCATGTTTGGTGAGGGCGTAAACGCCTGTCGCTACGGTTTGATGACGGTTTTGAGTCAGTTTCTTTACATAAAAGTAAAAGAAAAATGACACTTCCAAGGGACGTAAAGCGCAAGCTTTTGCAATGATTGGCACATATTGCCTTGGCGCCACAGTTATCCATACGGCTTCATAATTCTGTTACATTTTGAAAATCAGACGTTTAGGATTGCCTTATGGCCTTTCGATATGCGCTCACTTTGTCAGTCTGCTTCTCTTTTCCTGCGCTTGCGGAAGCGCAAATGACTGACGTGAGTTGTGATGACACCACGCGAATGGCGCATATGCTGACCGATGCTCTGGGAGCAGAGCGTCAGGGGAGCGGTCTGCGGGACCCCGAAACGCTGCTCGAAATCTTGGTTACCGAAAGAAACGGTGACTGGATCATCGTACAGAACTACACAAACGGAACATCGTGCATTGTCGCTATGGGCGAACACTGGGAAGGCGAAATTCCCGGACCAGCCTAACTGCTGGCTTCTTCAAGCCGATCCGTCGCGGCGGCAGGTCTTGGTGACAAAGCTTCCATGCGCGCGTAAACTTCCGCGCTCAACATCAGGTCTTTAGCATCCATCGAAGGCTGCAATTGCTCGACATTGCGTGCGCTGATGATCGGTGCTGTTACAGCAGCATTGCGGGCGGCCCAGGCGACGGAAAGCGTGGCAGCGTCAATGCCCAGTTCAGCAGCCAGTTCTGACAACGCTCGTGCCGCCTCGAGCATCCATTTTTGACCATAGCGGGCGGCATAGCGTTTGTCCGTCGAAAGACGCCCCGTCCCGCCTGAAAAATACTTGCCCGTCAGCAATCCACTGCCAAGGGGAGAATAAGGGGCGACGGCGATCTCTTCTGAGAGTGCCATTGGAAACAGTTCAACCTCTGCCTGACGTTTGACTAGCGAATACATTGGCTGGATTATGTCGATGCGCGTTCCCGCAATATTGGCCGCCGCCTGAGCTTTCATCACCTGCCACGCAGCAAAGTTCGATACGCCGATATAGCGAATTTTGCCTGATCGCTGCAAACCGCCCAACGTCTCGAAGGTTTCTTGCAAGGGTGTTTCCGGGTCCCAGCGATGCAAATAAAGGATATCGACTGTGTCGAGGCCAAGCCGCATGCGGCTTTCATCGAATTGTCGAACAATGTTGGTGCGGTCGCTCCCACCGGTATAGCCAGCCTTGGTTGCCACAATCAGCTTTTCGCGATCCAGTTAACATCCTCTCAGAGGCGCCGCCCGTGTAGGTATGGGCGGTGTCAAAGAAGTTAATGCCCGCCCCTTTGCACGCTTCGAACATGTCTTGGCTTGCCGTAGCATCGGCGGTACCGCCAAATTGCATGCATCCGAAACAGAGTGTAGACAACTTTGAGCCATCTTGCGCATTGATTTCTTTCAACAGATCGCTCCAAGTGTGCAGTAATCAGCAGAAACCCTTAGACCTTTTGCATGACTGTTTTGTGACGGCCCCGAGAACTGTCAGTCTATTGAAATACCTCCTTAGGACAGACCCTCCGTAATTTGGGCGTCGTATGGCGGATCATCAAATGAGCTCGACGCCAGCATTTTTCGCGGTTTTGTGTTGGAACCCTTCACCCGCGTCCTTACCAATGGAGGAGCGGACAGACCGTCCGTCCGAATCAAGGTCGTAGCCACTGTATTTGTGCAACTTGTGTGCAATCCAGGGTGAAGGTCCGCAAAGCGCACTATTTTGTTGAAAAACTCCTGCTTGATTGATGACCTAACGGCTGATTCAATTCCCTTATTGGTTGGGGGCATTGGCGATGATG
>NZ_JABUFE010000070.1 GCF_013315265.1 Parasulfitobacter algicola
GCGCCGGGCGGTTAGGCGGAAATCGATCATCTGCCCATTCGCATCGACTGCGCGCCAGAGGTAGCGCCACTTCCCTCAGACGCGGATGTAGGTCTCGTCCACGTGCCAATCGACGCTGGCCCGCCGGAGATGGTTTTCCGTACGCTTGGTCAGTTCCGGGCCAAATTTCTGCACCCAACGATACACCGTGGAGCGATCAACCGCGACATC
>NZ_JABUFE010000007.1 GCF_013315265.1 Parasulfitobacter algicola
CGAGAATTTCACAACAACCGCGTCAAGTTACTTGCCTGTTTCACATCAACAGCAGGGTGAATTGATCAAAGGTCTAAACTCGGACGGGTAGGTCCGCAGCAAGATCGCCCACAATTGGACTCAGTCAACGATCGCAGCCAGCCCAAACCGGTCATTGGATTTTGTGGCGATTTGGCCGGTCAGCCGGACTTTGCTGCCATCCGCACATACAACGTCGAACAGCTCTTTTGAAACATTGCCAATACTCTACATGTTCGTTTAGTCAGTTGCTATGAAAAGAGAAACTGAAGCCTCAATTTATGACACCATCCCCGGTGGAGTAGAACTTTTGCGTTGGTTCGGATGCGTCCCTGACTTTTATGATGCGGAGATCCTCGATTTTACATTGAGGCGCAACGGCACTTCTACACTGAATATTCACTACTGGAATATGACTAATCAAGTCAAAGATGGCCATTTCGTGTTGGAAAAACATGCGGTTATACACTTCGCTTTTGACGGTATCTTTGACTTGTCGTTGAAGGATTTCAATCAACAAAACGTCATTGAGAAACTCCGAATTGATCGCTTCCCGGACGGTAGCTTGCCTGTTCCATACGAGGTTTCGATATTACCATGCCATGGGTTAGCCGGCCGCATTCGTGCACGAGAACTAACAATTGGCTATACTGCTGGGAAGCCTCAATAGGTGCGCTGAAGTCACCAGCCGGAAGTCGCAAAGCTGACGTTCATGCATTCAGCAGCATCCCGTGCTTTGGGCTCGCTGCCGTCATCTGACAGTTTTAGTCCGTTGACTGGTGCCAGCCCAAACCGGTCATTGGATTTTGTGGCGATTTGGCCGGTCAGCCGGACTTTGCTGTCATTGAGAATCTTTGGCGTCATACACAGAGAATGCGATTGGAATGTTTTCGTAGATGACGTCGATGTCCTGGTCGAGCCAATCGTGGGAGCAATAGACCATCCCGCCAAGCATATCACTTGTTCGCACTACTAAAATCGCTCCGCCCCCAGTCGCCAAGCTAGGGTTTGCGATATGATAGTAGCGAAATACAATGTATTCTTTCCAGTACGTTGCATGGTCTTTGGCGGTTTCGTAGTCGCTCATACCGTGTTCGCAGAGAACGCGATTTGCCACCTGTGTCGCGCTGTCGAGTTTTGCCGCCTGCATGTTTCCGGCAGCAAGAGTTGCGTGCAAAAGTTCTGGTATGCTGGACACCTTGCTACCCTCGAATCGCCGATAGAAGCCTTACAAAACCGTCTTAGCTCGACGCTGTAAAGGTGTAAGACTGGGCTCCCTGCCGTCATCTGACAGTTTTAGTCGGTTGACTGGTGCCAGCCCGAACCAGACATTGGATTTTGCGACGGTTTGGCCGGTCAGCAGACAGAGCTGCCTTGTGCACGTGCGGCTTTAGCTGGCGCAGAAAACCTTCACGGCCGCAGCGTATGATTTTCTGTATTGCGGCAGATTTCACCGAACCGGTCGTTCTAGGCAAGGAGCTTCGACGCCACTCAAGGCACCTGACCTTGCGCCAGATTCGATGCTTCAGATGTAAACAAAAGTGCCGCTCGCGAGCTAACTGAGAGTATCGACTGTTGTCAGAGTCCCGCTTCTGGTTGATGCAGAGATATCGCGTCACTCGTCGCCAAGACTCTCTGGAAGCACTTTCGATAAGACGCCGATCAAAAAGGCCGTGCTAATCCCAAATGTCAGTAGACCGGTGATCGCACAGAACGTTGCGACGATGCGCGCGCCTTCTCCCAAGACGATATCTCCATAGCCAAGTGTGGTGTAGGTAACAGTTGCGAAGTAGAAACTGGTTGGCAAATCTGGCAGGTCTGAGATCAGAATAAAGACCACTGCCCATGTCCAGATTTGAACCGTGTGTGCAGCGACGAGCACACCGATCGTCAGCATCAGGAAGAGGATGATCCGGCGCAGTGGGCGTCTGTCATTCGGGACGATACCAGCAAAGACCTTGAAGACAGGCACGCTCAATGCGACGGCCAAGACGTGGATGATTGCGCTTGTGGCCAGCAGGCCGGAACCCAAGAGGATTTGTTGAAAGCTACTCAATCTCGTACTTTCGGGTTTTCGAATTTTTTTGAGATGCTACACTAAGTTAAGTCGTTTGGGGAGCAGTTTTCATGAAATGGTATTGCAACATTGCGATCGCGGCGGTTGTCAGCGTCGTGTCCTCCACATTGAGTAGTGCGCAAGAGCAGACGATCCGCCCTGCAAAAGTGGCTGAGATCACGGCGACAGACGCCACAATTTCCAGACGATATCCTGCGCTAGTGCTTCCGTCACGCGAGATCGAACTGTCGTTCAAAGTGTCCGGACAGGTGATCGACCTTCCAATCCGCGCCGCGAGCAATGTGGAGGCGGGGGATGTCATCGCTCAGATCGACAAACGCGACTACGAAAACCAGCTTTCTGCCTTGCAAAGTCAGCGCGATCAGGCCGTTGCACAGCTTGACGCCCTAAGGGCCGGTGCGCGTGAAGAAGAGATCGTTGCGTTGGAAGCAGCCGTCGAATCCGCGCAGGCGCAGGTCGACCAGACACGGGAGGCCTTAGCCCGTGTTGAAGAGCTTTTGAGCCGGGGGGTGTCAACCCTCGCGCAAGTTGAAGGCGCGCAGGCAGAGTTTCGGGTGGCCGAAGCCAATTTGCGCGCTCAGCAAGAGCAATTGCGCATTGGCCAGGTAGGCGGACGCCCTGAGGAGATTGCCGCCTCTGAGGCAGCCATTCGCGGGATAGATGCGCAGATTAAGGTGGCGCAAGATGCACTGGCGGACACCACCCTAATTGCGCCTTTTGACGGGATCATCGCGCGCCGGGATATAGAGAACTTTTCGAACGTTCAGGCCGGTCAGAGCATCGTTCTCTTGCAAGGCCTCGGTGTCGTGCATCTGGCCTTTGACATTCCAGGCCCGGACGTCACTGAACTCACGCGAAACGGTCCCGATCAAGTTTCTAATACAGCCTTTTTTGATGCGCTTCCCGGCCAAGAATTTTCAACGGAACTCGTCGAGTTTTCTGTCCAGGCCGACAGCGCCACCCAAACCTATCGCGGGCGCGTGGCGGTTGAAGTGCCCGAAGGGGCGGTGATCCTGCCTGGAATGGTTGCCAACGTGGTCGCGTCAACTGAAGGGGCGGGCATGCAGGTGATTGCGCCACTCTCGGCCATCGCCTCCAAGCCTGATGGCGAACCGTTTGTATGGTTGGTCGATGATAAGGGCGTCGTTTTGGAGCGCGCAGTCGAGTTAGGGGAAGCCAATGGCGCAAGTATCGTCATCACAAACGGCTTGTCCGAGGGAGACGTGGTGGTTGCGGCGGGGGTCAGCGAAATACAGAGTGGCATGACAATCCGCCCGATCCGCGAAGTCGGGAATTGAGCTGATGGATCTCGCCCGTTTCGCGCTGAAAAAGCGGCTGATCTCTTACGTCGTCACTCTGCTCATTCTCTACGCAGGGTATTTCGCTTACACTGTTCTGCCCCGCTTTGAAGACCCCGAATTCGTTATTCGTCAAGCGCAGGTCATTACCCCATATCCGGGCGCATCCGCTGAAGAAGTGTCCGAAGAAGTTACCGAAGTCGTTGAAAATGCGCTGCAACAACTTCAAGGCGTGGACGAAGTGCGGTCGGTTTCGTCGCCTGGTCTCAGCACGGTGACGGTGGAATTCACGATCGCCTCGACGCCGGATTATCCGGAATTGAACCAAAAGTTCTCGCAAATGCGCTCCAAGATACTGGATGCGCAGTCTCAGTTGCCTCCAAATGCACTGCCCAGCCAAGTCTACGACGATTTCGGTGATGTGTATGCGCAATACTACGCGATTGTCGGCGAAGGTTTCACGATCTCAGACCTGTATGAATACGCCAAGGACCTTCAGCGCGAACTTGTCACCGTAGATGGTGTGTCCAAGGTGGTTCTGAACGGGGTACAAGAAGAGGTTATCTATGTTGAGTACTCTCCCGCCCGCTTGATCGAACTGGGTCTCGCGCTGTCGCAAATTCAACAACTTCTGGAAGGACAAAACCTCGTGACCCCCGCGGGATCGATCCAGGCGGGATCGGCGCGACTACTGGTGCGCCCCGAAAGCGCGGTCGGATCTATCGAGGCCATTGAGGCGCTTTTGATTACTAATCCGCAAACGGGCACCTCCTTTCGCTTGGGCGACATCGCGACGGTGGACCGAGGATTAAAGGAACCCGCGACGTCGTTGCTCTACCGGAATGGCCGGCCCGCGATTGGACTTGGCGTGTCAAACACGCAGGGCGGCAATGTCGTGACCATGGCGCAGGCTGTGAACGAACGTATCGCCGCGCTTGAAGGCGACCGGCCCATCGGCATCCAAATCCTGCCCATTTCGGATCAAGGGGCGAGCGTCAAAGCGTCCGTCGACAACTTCGTCGTCAACGTGGCTCTGGCTCTTGCGATTGTTGTCGGCACTTTGCTGGTCTTCATGGGGCTGCGCTCTGGCGTGCTGATGGGGGGCATCTTGCTTGTCACCGTCGCGGGCACGCTTTTTGGCATGTATCTTTATGGCCTCGACATGCAGCGCATTTCTCTTGGTGCGCTGATTATCGCGCTCGGTATGCTGGTCGATAACGCCATCGTTGTTGTCGAAGGAACACTCGTGCGGGTGCAGCGCGGAGAGGATGCCTCAGAGGCCTCGCGCGCCGTCGTGAAGCAGACGATGTGGCCGCTTCTGGGCGGCACGGTCGTGGGCATTCTGGCGTTTTCACCGATCGGGTTTTCCCCGGACAATACCGGCGAATATGCAGGCAGCCTGTTCTGGACCATTGCCATCGCACTTTCGTTTTCGTGGCTCGTTGCAATCTGGCTGACGCCTTATTATTGCACTTTGCTGCTCAAGGCGGGCAAAGAAGGCACTGAGAAACAGGAAAACGCTATCCTGAGTGGCTATCGCCGTTTGCTCGCCCTTGCTATCCGCGTGCGCTGGATCACGGTGGGACTTGTGGTGGCCCTCTTTGCCTCTGCTATCGTAATGTTCAGCGGGGTGCCTGCCGGTTTCTTCCCGTCCTCGACGCGCGCGCAGTTCGTGATCGACTACTTCCTGCCGCAGGGCACGGACATCTCCCGCACCGAAAGCGATATCTTGAAGATCGCCGAGTTCGCACGCGGCCTGGATGGGGTTACCGGGACCAACACCATCGTTGGCGGCGGACATTTGCGCTTTATGCTGATCTACGAATCCGAGAACAGTAATGCAGCCTATGGTCAGGTTCTTGTCGACGTGGAAGACTTCTCGATCATCGATGATTTGCGCACGAATTTGCAGACCCACATTGATGAGACCTACCCTGAATCAAACGCCAAGGTCTGGAAGTTCGTTCTTGGCCCCGGCGGCGGATCGAAGATCGAAGCGCGGTTCTTCGGTCCGGACGCAGCGGTGCTGCGCGATCTGGCCGCGCAAGCCAAAGCCATCATGGCGCAAGCCGGTGCGGTCGCGGTCAAAGACGATTGGCGCGAGCAGATACCAGTGGTTCGACCCGTGATCGACATCGACGATGCGCGCAGGGTCGGGCTGACCCAAGGCGAGATTTCTAATGCGATTTACAGCCATCTGACTGGAACGACCTTGGGCGTCTACCGGGAGGACGACGAGTTGCGCAACGTGGTCATGCGCCCGGTCGAAACGGCGCGCAACGATATTGCCGAGATGCGCAACATTCAGGTCTTCAGCGCAGCAACCGGCAGCTACATCCCCATCAGCCAGGTCGTTGAACGCTTCGACATTGTGTTTGAGGCCGGAAACCTGCGGCGCATCGATCGGGAATTGGCTATCACCGCGCAATCCGACAATGCGCCCGGCGTTCTGTCCGGAGATCTCTTTGAGGCGGTGAAAGGCCCAATTGAAGCCATCGACCTTCCGCCAGGGTATAGCATGGAATGGAAAGGCGAATTCGGGAATAGCGCCGAGGCGAATGCGGGCCTTGCGTCAACCATGCCGATTGGCTTCGGGGCCATGTTCCTTGTCGTTCTGTTCCTCTTCAACGCGTGGCGCCAAACCATCATCATCTGGCTGGTCGTACCCTTTGCGCTGATCGGCGTGATCTACGGCCTTGCCGGCACTCAGACACCGCTGGAATTTATGGCAATTCTAGGCGTTTTGTCGCTGACCGGTATGCTGACTAAGAACGCAATCGTCCTGATCGACGAGATGGACAGTCAGATAGAGGGCGGCAAAGCGCGCATGTCCGCCGTGGTCGATGCGGCTGTCAGCCGCGTGCGACCCGTCTCTCTAGGCGTGTTGACAACAGTCCTCGGCGTCGTACCGCTGCTTTGGGACCCATTCTTCAAATCCCTCGCCGTTGTCATCATCTGCGGCCTCAGCTTTGCGACAATCCTGACATTGATCATCGTCCCGACGCTCTACGCGATCTTCTTCAACGTGAAGCAAGGCGAAGTCGATGCGTCTGCCTGACCTTACCTTCACGAAGCGTGTAGGTAGTACATGACAGAGATCGTCGTCCCTGCATTCATCTCGGTGACGCTTGGTTTTGTGGTCTTCTTTCTGGGCGCGTTTCTAACACGCAAAGTGTCTTTTTTAGGCGACTACAACATCCCTGAGCCGGTGTCCGGAGGCCTCGTGGTTGCCCTTCTGACCTGGTCGTTCTTCGCGTTGACAGGCACACAGATCGCCTTTGATCTGGAAGTGCGCGACTACCTTCTTGTAGTGTTTTTTGCGACTATTGGCTTGAACGCAAAAATTGCAGACTTGTTTCGCGGGGGGCGTTTGCTGGTCCTGCTTCTGGCGCTGACATTGGGCTTCATGGTCCTGCAGAACGTGGTCGGTTTGGCCGTGACTTTCTTTGGGCTGCCCTCCGCAACGTCTGTTCTGGTGGGCTCCGCTTCACTGATCGGTGGACATGGGACCGCCATTGCATGGGGTCCCCAGATTGAGGCGCTGAGCGGCTTCGATGCAGCGCCAGAAATGGGTGTAGCCGCAGCCACACTTGGGCTCATCTTGGCTGCTGTTCTGGGCGGACCGATTGCAAAGCGATTGATAGACCGCAACGGATTACAAAGCGATCAGGACGAGGCACCCATCGTCGGTCTTGAGTTCGATGACGAAGAAAACCCCGAAGACCTGATCAACCACGTCAGCCTGATGCGCGGGATGCTGGCCGTACACGTTGCGATGCTCATCGGGTATTTTCTGCACCTCGCCATTCTCGAAGTGGGTATGAAGCTACCTCTTTTTGTACCCTGCCTGTTGGTGGGCATCGCAATGTCAAACACGATCCCATACCTGTTGCCGCGGATCACTTGGCCTGCCCGCACCAAGTCCCTCGCGGTGATATCTGATTATTGCCTTTCAGTCTTCCTGGCGATGTCTCTGATGAGTTTGCAGCTGTGGACATTGACCGATTTGGGCGGGCCAATCCTGATTGTTCTGGGTCTTCAGGCGGTGATGACGGTTGCCTTCATCATGCTCGTTTTCTTCCGCGTGATGGGCCGGAGTTATCAGGGCGCAGTCCTGAGTGCCGGGTTTGCGGGCTTCACTCTCGGCGCGACACCCACCGCGATTGCAAACATGTCCTCTGTGACCAAACGCTACGGTCCGGCTCCCCTGGCTTTCATCATCTTGCCGCTGGTGTCCGCCTTTTTTGTAGACCTTGCGAATGCGGTAATCATCCAGTTCTTTGTCGGTCTTTAGGCTTCGCATCACCAAAATACTGCTTCTCGGTGAGCGCCAGCGTTCTCCAATGCAACAAAAATGTTGGTTTCGGAGGATTTCGCCGGTTGCGGTTCGGCGAAAGGAATTGCCGCTCGCCAAAATTGTTCAAATGTCGATGCGCTCAGCAATGCTGAGTGCGTCTTCAAACTCGACGCCAAGATACCGCACAGTGCTATCGACTTTCTTGTGATCGAGCAGAAGTTGTACGGCGCGACCATTGCCAGTCTTTCGGTAAATCTCTGTAGCTTTGGTTCGGCGTAGAGAATGAGTGCCGTATCCAAATAGTTGCTGTTAGAAGCGGAGAAGCGGCGTTCGTGTTGACCGGCGCACCTAATGAAGGTGCGCGAAACCATAAATGACAGCTTGGCGTTATTGATTAGAGTTTGCAAAGTCCGCTTCCTGCGCATACCGGACCTTGGTGTAGGTGCAGCATTACCGCCACTGTCAATTCCAGCTCCTAATGGCAGCTTTTTCAGGATCGCGTGGCCCACTTTGTGGCTGCAAAGAACGACTGGTTTCCACCGTGGTACCAGATCATTATGTCCGCTGTGTTGAGTCCGCTAGTGCATTTTCACCACTTTGATATGATATTCAAAACCTTATCCAGTTTTGGCTGTGTGTTTTTAGTAAAAAAGCGAAATGATTTCGTTCTTTTTTCAAGCAGCGTGCTGAACTCATCATAAGTCAATCGCAACTCGCCCATAGGGCTATGGAACTCAATCATACCTGGATATTTGTCGCCGTGTACTTCATTCATTGCATAAGGTAGTAGAATACCAGTTTCTCCTATTACTGTATCGTCACCCAACACAATTTCATCTAGAACCATATTTAAATCATCGACATTCTTAATTTCGTCGAAAAAAACACTTATCCGAATATCATTTACCATCTCCGATATCAGACGGATTAAGTGGTCATACCAGGGTTGGCCTTTTTCCACTTCAGATGCGCAGCTTGCATTTTTTCGATGGTAGCGACTGCTTTATCCAAAGCGGCTTTCGCTTTTTGCTGCTCCTCAGGATACCGAAGAACAAACACACGATAGGCATCTTTCAAGAAAAGGACGAAATCTGGATAGGACATGCGTTCTTCCATGTCGTCTTCCCATTCATACCCGAAACGGACAAAACCATATGCTTCTATAGGATGATCATAATTGGCGTAATCATCGGAAATGATAATGCCAATTGAGAGTTCGACACCATTATGCCCAACACCAATACCTTTCTCAGCACCATCCATGTTGAGGTAATAACAGTACTTATCTCTGAATGTGTTAAATATGTCTGAACTTATCAGAGGATAGGTTTTTTTTGCATATGCTTCGAATTCAGCATCCCTTCTAAAAGTCATAGTAGAAGCTCCTGATTGTGTATGACCCGTTTCCATGACCTGAGATATGGAACCTCATTTTTACTCCTGTATTGGTGTATCCTGATATTGTTTGATAAGAAGAATTTGCTTTAAATACTTGGCCCTGTGCAGCGTTTCGTAACGCTTGCCTGAAATCTCGCATAACTTGAAATGGCCCCCGAACACTCAAGTCAACAACTGTTTTAGGCTGGTTTCTGATGTACTGCCCGCCCAAAGGTGTACCTCCTTGCCCTTGGCTCCCTGCTTGTCGTCGGCCTTGATACGTATTTCTTGATATTCCACGCCATGCGCCTGAGCCACTAGGATGCGTTTCATTCCGAATATGGCGAAGACTACCTGCTGCGGTATCTCTTGTGTATGTCGTTGTGGTGTGCCCACCATAAATTTGACCATTAGCCTTAACACCACCGCCCCTAAAAAAATGGTCCATCGCTTCACGAACCTGAAACTTTGCGCCCTTTAAATTGAGCGTGCGATTGGGTTTGCTTGGTTTTCTACTGCTTAATTTGCTATGGGCATTTGTCGGGCTTCGAGCGGGTAGATTACGTCTTGGATTACTGCCTTTACCGCTTGAAATAAACCGACCACCACCTCGCCCGTTTACACCGCCACTTCCAGACCCGCCTCGGTTTGGACTGGCATGTGCGGCACTGACAAACAGCCCTGAAAATCCAAAATCTTCCCCCGCCGCTTCTGCTTCTTCTGCCTCACGCTCTTCAAAAATTGCGTCGCGTTCGGAAAAGAATGTATAATCGGCGATCATATTCAACAGACCGATGATCCGGCGCCACCATTGAAATTCTTCGGTGTAGGGTGATTGCCAAATGTCCATAACGTTGTCGCCATATACAACACCGTCAGGACCTACGAACACCGCAGGAGCGCGACCTTCAAATGCAAACTCCGCATCTGTGAACATCTGCTCCATACCGTCCAGTAGATGATAATCTGGCGGACGCCCCTGCATCACCAACATCATATCGGCTTCGGCTTTATTACGCGCCGTGAGTGAAATATCTTCATAGACACCCAACGCTGCACGGATAGCTAGATCAAGTTCACCTAGCATGTCCACCAGCGCGACACTTGGTATGTTGTGTGCTCTTGCTGCATTGATCTCATTGATGGCTTGTGCGCCTGCCCGCCAAAGACCGTCATGATCTGTTGGAATATTTAACGGGCCATCGTATTCTGCGGGACTGTCTTCGATGTATAACTGCTCAAAATATTCGTCGCCAAACTCTTCATCCGTCAGATTTCGCGTCACCATGGTATCGGTCCCGAATGCGATATCCACACGTTCTGTGCCGAGCAGCAATGGCAGACGTGTGGGGGTTGTTTGTCCTGCACCGTTCAGCGATGGGTCAATCTCGCCCGCGGCTGGTGAAACAGCATTTGCATCCGTTCCAAGCTGGAAAACAAACCAGGGTTCCCCGGTGATCGGGACGCCATCGAAATCGGTCAGGCTGATTTCGATCCATTCATCGGGACAAACATCACAGGCGTTTTCTTCGCGATCTTCCAAGGTCTGGATATACCAATCAGGCAGAACGCCAAGATAGTCGGTTAAATCATCCGTTATCAGGTAGGATTGTGTCATTTGAAGTATTGATCCGGGTTTTAATCATTTGAAGCAAAGTCGTTGTGCGTTTGAATTGCGATTGTCCTGGGGTCTGCAGAATAGCCTGATCCTCGGACGGTAAGTCTGTTAATGGTTTGCCTATGAGACACGTTATTGCAAGCGCGTTTGCAATCACAGGCTTTGTTTTCAGATCAAAATGATGGAAACTCATTAAATGAGTTCGGGCTATCCACAACAGATCATCATCCGGAATGCTTATTAATTCGGGTGTGTGTCCCCGTAAAATGACAATGGAATCCCGTAAGAAGGTTTCCGTGTAGCGAATATCAAGTTCCAGCACAGGCTGTATGGTTTCTTGCTCTGTATCAGTATCAGGGTTTATCTGAAAAATATGGACAGTATTATCTTTAATTGTAATCAAACGTGCGACGTCTTCGGCGGATCGTACATGAAATAGCTGTTTTGTACGTTCACTTGAATATTGAATACCTTCAAGATGATATTTCAAAACCCTTGGATCATAAAACCTTTGATAATATAGTTTCCCGTTTTCATCTTGCAGGCGTGTAAACTTCCTGAAGTGCTTCCAAAGCTGATCCAAAGTAGCTAGGGATCGAATATAGATCCCCGGCTCTTTGTCCCATAGATACCATGGCACATCGTTTTCATGAGTAAAGAGGTGCCGGGTGAAGGCATTGCCCTCTTCCAGCTTCACGATCCAAGGCGCGACAGATCTCAGGTTATCCTCGGCTTGCCCCTTGAATAGGCAGCGATGCTCCAGCTCTGACATGGCCAGCAGCTCTGGCAGGTTGGTAACTTTGGCTGCATCAAGAATGGCGTAGGTTTGCAGATGCGGAACATCTTCCAGGGTGTCGCCCAAGGCAATTGGGTTGACGTCACTCGGATCAAGGTGGCCGAAAAACAGATCATAAAGTGCGGTTGGAACAGTTTTCTTGTCATCAACGCCAAACTGATCGTCCAGCGGTGTAATCCCACTGATTGTCTCGACAATCAGAACAGGTGGTTCAGCCTGTACTCCTGACTTTTCCATCAGGTCCCATTGATTGAAGTTGGTTCCATTACGGTCATTCATCGTGAACTGATACCAAATTTTCGGAAATACAGAGCAATGAAAAACGCATGAAAATAGAATCCTTAACAAAACAATCTTGTATAAATTTTAGGCCACAAAGCAAATCTGTTCCACATGAAACCAACCACAGGATGATTGCTGGCGTAAAACTTACCCTGCTTGGTAGTGATGGATAGAAATTGGAGCATGCATTTCCTCAATGAAATCTCGACTTGGAAACAGCCTTTTTGCTTGGTCTCTAGGAGGCATAGCGCGCGATACCCACGGTCATTGTATACGTACTTGGGAAGATTCTTCCTCGTCATTCCTACATCCTCAAATCCGTATCGAGGAAGTCGTTCATCTGCTCAGCATCTATCATACCTGCATCGATATGACGCTCTCAAAGATTACATAGTGGTATAAAGTGTGGTACTATAACATAATATCCGTAATTTTTATATTTATTACAATTTTTTAATTAATTTATATTGCGGACTGTCGCTCCGCCATTAAAAATTGTTTTTAAAGATAAAATAGCGTTTTTTATACATTATCTGCCAGCGTAATACGTCGTATTGGAACTGTCGCCGTGAAGATCATCCAAAATTCGCCGGAACGGCTTGTCATCGCCGAAGACGTTACACAGGCGCTTGGTATCACGACGATCTGCATTGCGCTTTTGTTCGTTGCCGTTGGCGGAAGTATCGCCGCTGACCAAGATTCGATCGTTGGATTCGTTATGGGCGCCCCCTTTGTTCTTCTGGGCTTTGGTTATGCATATGGTTGGATCCGGAGGACGCGTTTGGTCTTCGACGGTTCAAGCCGTACGTTCGAACTACATGTACGCCATCTCTTCGGGGCTCGCCGCACTATATATCCCTTGACTACGTCCACGCGCGCCGAAGTCCAGGTCACGCATCTGGCTGAACAAGGCTCCGACGCCCATACACCTGTGCTGCTACTGGGCGATGACACGGATAGTGAGGTGATTTTGCTTACAGGTCCGCATCCCGATAGCGCTGCGAAGGAGATCGTCAGTCTTGTGAATGGCTGGTTACAACGATGAGACCGCAAAATTGTTGGCCGACACGGAAGCGAAAGTAACAGATATTCACTATCAAAGATGATCCCGGAGCTGACTTGCGGAAGCTTATGGATTTACCTGAGACACTCGCTGCATCAGGCCCCAAAGGCCGCAGAGGGGACATTCCAGACTTTGACGCTTTCTTTAGTAACGGCTGCTTCCAGAATTTGGTGGTCCAACCGTCCAATCCGATCTCGAACGCGAGGTCGCGGAACTGCGGAAAGCTCTGAAGACGAATTAGAGCTTCTTTCTGTTACCTTGATCAAAACGGACAACCATCATGTCATTTAAGAGATACGCCGTTTCCATTCCAACTTGCTGGGAAGGGGCGGTGTCAGATCACATCGAGACTAATTCAAATCAGTATTAGAGTGATGTCTGAAAAAGATTATTTTCTAAAGTGATAATCGGATTCTTTCAATTTTCGCCCCAGAATTTTCCTGTAACCTTCTATATAGTCCCAGGACCAATCCATAGCTTCTTTGAATTCTCTATAATTAGCGCCTTTGGTGCGTCCCGTGAAAATATTCATCACATTGTTGGCGCGATGTTCAGACATCAATTCATGTATTGCATAATTCTTTTGATAGCCAAGCAACTTGTTTTTGTATGCAAAAGATCGCGGTGAACTTTGTGATAAAGTCATCAATGTCCAATTATAAAATGCCTCTTTGTATCCCAGATATGTGACCCATGCCTTAAACTGTACCGCATGATCCAGTTCATGGACTGCGGACATCATTTGACGATATGAATTGGTTGTGTGCAGTTCATCTTGAAAAGAAATGATGATCCGAGTTTTGGCATTTTCGGTTATCTGAAAATATGCGGGAGCATTTTTACCTTTATAAAGTTCATGACCCTTTGGAGCATATACAACTTCGTCTACGTATTTCCACAGATCCACACCGCAGTGTTTTGCGGCGCGCTCCAGTAGTTTTGTCGCGGATTGGGTGCTGTTGATCTTCAAAGGCCCAAGGTTTTTCATCATGAAGCGTGCTTCCAGAAAAGCATCCCTGGCCGTATGCAGACGCAAAAGCACCCTAAGATTGCTATCGATTGCGCCCATGAAGAACTTGCCGAACTTATCAACGTCGAATATCGCGCCCAGACCGGATCGCAGCGCGTTATAGCCAATTTTGCGGCCTTTGCTGAGTGTCCAGTTTGTAACCCGCATTGTGGCAAGGCGTGCATCTGTCAGAATACCCGTATTCACTCGGGGATACAGGTTGGGCACCCCGGCAATATTTCTGGCAACTCTGTTGCTGTAAGTGATTGCTGCAGTGCCACCCATGCTAAGCGCAAACTGTGTCATAAGCCAACCATCGTCGACCTCCGCCGCGAAAGCCTTGCCGCCGAAATCTTCAGCGACAGAGTGAATGACATCGCCAATCAGACCTGTTTTCCAGTCAGTTGACGCAGGTGAGTTGAACATATTCACACCCTGGCTGAAAACTTCAAAGCCAGTCAGGGTCAGTGCATATCCGCCAACTGCGCCACCACCGCCAGTTTGCATGCTTGTTCCAAGGATGCATGACACACCTGCGAATATTTCTGCAGCACCGCCCAACATCGTCAACGAACCCGTTAGTTTGCGATCAAGCCAATGGCGAAAAAATTCTTCATCCTTATCGGCGTTTTCGGCAAGCTCCCCACCTTGCCGAACCATCCAATCACCCATCACTTCGTAAAGCCGATCAGCCCCATCGTTGTTCGTTGCCAGATAGGTAATTTCACCGTCGTCCCCAAAATCCCGATAGTCTTTGCGCCTGTCGATGATGGGAAAAATATAGATGGCCATACGTTCGTCATCGATGCGCCAGCGGCCAAAATCTTCGGTTCGCAATTCAAAAGGCGTCAGCGCCGGAAGCGCATTTGCCTTGCGCTCGCGCAGAAGGGCTTCCTTGCTTTTGGCTGTAAAAGGGCGATCATTTCTGGGGATCTTTGACATCTCAAGCGCATCAATTTTCCTGTCAAAGGCAATTTCCCGTTCCATGTTGGGATCGTATTTGCGTTTTACGCGATCAATGCGTGTGTCCTGATCTTGCGTCGGCTCATCGGCAGGCTTGTTGGTTTTGGGTGGCTGCTTTGGGTCGTATTTGATTATCTTCGGGGATGGGATGTTATCCCGCTTCACAGTGGCTTGCAGTCTTTCATCTGCGTAATCGCCATTAACCTTTTCCTTAAATCTTTTTCTTTCTTCCGGCGTAAGATGTTCATCTGTGAAAATCAGGTCATACCCAGATTGTAATAAGGCCAACAAAATCGCAGCTCGTTTGGGGTATTTTGCGGCAAAAGTATCCACCAAGCCGTCTTTCGTAAGCTGCACGTGATCAAAAATGGGGGGCAGAATATCAATGCTGTTCGGCAGGCTGTCGACATCTGTAATTCCGAACATTTCATCCAGTTCAGTCGCGCCTTTTTTAAATGGCACGATAATGCCAGTTCCGCCACAAGATCCGCCAAAATCGCATGTTTCTTCTGTGTAATAGAGATGTTCCTTATTTTCATTTTCAGCCAAAAGAGCGGTGATCTGGCTGGGACTTGGCACATGTTTTGACGATTGCATTCAAGAAAATCCGACACTTATCAATTTTGGTCATTTAAACGTCGGAATAGGCTTTGCGCATCTGGATATTTTCAGCAGAGCGGTATTCCGCTGGTACCAAAAAGTATTGATTCAAGGGCGCGGGTTTACTCAAGCCACCCCTACCCCCTTCATTGTGCCAACCAGTTTCGGGATCTTGTCTTTGAATTTGAAAAATCCGTGGGTGGCGTGGGGCCAGCACGTGGCGTCATAGGGGCGCAAGGCGCGGGTCAGGGTGATGTTTTCCTTTGCAAATACACTTACAGCTTCGGTCAGCGTATCGGCGGCTGGACCGACAGGCGCATAAGCCGTGACGATCTGATCCAGATTATGACTTCGCGCCCAATCCACCAGTGCTGCAACATCGGTCAGCGTGGCAGTATCGCCAATTTTATCTGCATGGCGCGACACAGTGTCCTGTGCGGCGGCCTGCGTAAACTTGGTTACATGGGGTGATACAGACAAGGGTGATCGCCCTGTCACCGCCACCATCACCGCACTTGCCACAGGGCGCTTTGACTGCAGCATAAATCCGGGGCTCAGATCCTCTTCTGTCAGCAAAATCCCTGTCGCATCTGTCATGGTCCATGGGTCCAATACAGGGGCTGCCATGGGCGTGGGGTGAGCGGGGCCCGACAGCGGCGGCGCATCGGTCGCCAATCCCGTTGGTTGAAACCGCCCTTCGGTGTATTTGGCAATATTATCCGGACGCGCAAGATAGGTTTTGCCCTTGGTCTGCAATCCGGCCACCCAACGCCAGCTTAGTGTGTTTGATGCCGGATCCCCATCCAACAAATGCCGCATAAAGAAATCCGCACCCAATTCCCATGGCAACCGCAGCGTAAATATCCAGATCGACGCAAACCACATCCGTGCATGGTTGTGCATATATCCTGTATTCACAAGCTGTTGCGCCCAATGGTTAAAGCAGTCGATGTCCGTTTCACCTTTGCAAGCCGCTTCCCATCTATCCCGCAAACCGGATTCAGTCTGCACATGGTTCAGCGCCCCCTGAACGCCCCGCTGATAGTCCACCCACACCTGCGGACGCATCTCAAGCCAGCCTTTCCAATAAGTTCGCCAGAACACTTCCTGCACAAATTTCTGGGCACTGCTTAACGAAAAGCGCCCCAGCACAGCCTGCAACACCTCTTGCTCGGTGATCAGACGATGCCGGATATAGGGGGACAATGTCGACACATGCGGATGACCCGCCAGATCATAGTTTCGCCCCGACGCGTAATCTTTGCCCGCCTTGGGAACAAAAGCAGACAATGCTTGTAACGCAGCGGTTCGGGTCGGGGGAAATTCAATCGGCAAACCAGGGTATCCTTTTGCAAGGGCCAATACCCTAGATGCAGCAACACAGGTTTCAAGTCCCAGCATTTTTCCCGGTTGCCCTTGCGGCCCCCATTGACCAGAACTAAGACTCCGTTAGCACTTCGTGTGTAATGAGTGCGCAACAGCAGCCGAGGCAGAGTGATATGAAAGATCCAATCGATACATATATGAACACATTGGTCCCCATGGTCGTCGAACAGACCAGCCGCGGTGAACGGGCCTATGACATCTTTTCGCGCTTGCTGAAGGAACGCATTATTTTCCTGAATGGCCCCGTGCATGACGGTATGTCATCGCTGATCGTGGCCCAGCTTTTGCACCTTGAGGCGGAAAACCCGTCTAAGGAAATCTCTATGTATATCAACAGCCCAGGCGGCGTTGTGACCAGTGGTCTGTCTATCTATGACACGATGCAGTATATCAGACCAAAGGTCAGCACACTGGTGATCGGTCAGGCCGCATCAATGGGATCGCTTTTGCTGACTGCCGGTGAAAAAGGTATGCGCTTTTCCCTGCCCAACAGCCGTATCATGGTGCACCAACCATCAGGCGGATATCAGGGTCAGGCGACAGACATCATGATTCACGCCGAAGAAACACTTAAGTTGAAACGCCGTCTGAACGAGATTTACGTCAGACACACAGGCCAGACCTTGAAAAAGGTCGAATTGGCCCTTGAAAGGGACAACTTTATGTCCCCAGAAGAAGCGAAAGAATGGGGCTTGATCGATGAAATCGTCGAGAACCGCGAAAAAGGTGACGATGCTTCGTAATAAAAGGTGAATGCGCCGTTGTAATTACGGCACATTTTCAAGTTGTAGATGGGTTTGGGCTGCCCTAAGCTGATGGCTAGGGTGGACCAAACGGGTCAGTAATCGGATAGTTGGTGAGGGCAAAGCGCCCCAAAGGACAAGTGTTATGGCGAACAACTCTGGTGGCGACGGTAAAAACACCTTGTATTGCAGCTTTTGCGGCAAAAGCCAGCATGAGGTGCGCAAACTGATCGCAGGTCCGACCGTTTTTATTTGTGACGAGTGTGTCGAACTTTGTATGGACATTATTCGCGAAGAGACAAAGACAGCTGGCCTGAAAGCCGCTGACGGTGTCCCCACCCCGAAAGAGATTTGCGAAGTTCTGGATGATTACGTGATCGGCCAAATGCACGCCAAACGTGTGCTGTCCGTGGCTGTCCATAACCATTACAAGCGTCTGAACCATGCCTCGAAATCCGGTGATATCGAACTGGCGAAATCAAACATTATGCTGATTGGCCCCACAGGCTGCGGTAAAACGCTGCTGGCACAGACCCTGGCCCGCATTCTGGATGTGCCGTTCACCATGGCCGACGCCACAACCCTGACCGAAGCCGGTTACGTGGGCGAAGATGTCGAAAATATCATTTTGAAGTTGCTTCAAGCCAGCGAATATAACGTCGAACGCGCCCAACGCGGCATCGTCTATATTGACGAGGTCGACAAGATCACCCGCAAATCCGACAATCCGTCGATCACCCGTGACGTATCGGGCGAAGGCGTGCAGCAAGCCCTGCTGAAAATCATGGAAGGCACCGTTGCCAGCGTCCCCCCGCAGGGCGGCCGCAAGCATCCACAACAGGAATTTCTGCAGGTGGATACAACGAACATCCTTTTCATCTGCGGCGGCGCATTTGCCGGTCTGGACAAGATCATCGCAGCACGCGGCAAAGGCTCTGCTATGGGCTTTGGCGCCGATGTGCGCGACAATGACGATCGCGGCGTGGGTGAACTGTTTGGGGAACTTGAACCCGAAGATCTGCTAAAATTCGGCTTGATCCCGGAATTCGTGGGCCGCCTGCCCGTTATTGCCACCCTGGAAGATCTTGACGAAGACGCGCTGGTGACCATTCTGACCCGGCCAAAGAACGCGCTGGTCAAGCAATACCAGCGTCTGTTTGAACTGGAAGATGTCGCCCTGACCTTTACCGAGGACTCTTTGTCGGCGATTGCAAAACGCGCAATCGAACGCAAAACCGGTGCACGTGGTCTGCGGTCCATCATGGAAGATATCCTGCTGGATACCATGTTTGATTTGCCCGGCATGGACAGCGTCAGCGAAGTTGTCGTCAACGAAGAGGCCGTTAAAACAGATGCAGCACCTTTGATGATCCACGCTGATCGCAAGGAAGAACCCGCCACTGCAGGGTAATCCCACAGTGACGACACGGCGAATTTCATCCGGCTCAACCTTTGAAGACAGCATCGGGTATTCCCGGGCTGTCGTCACAGATGGCTGGGTCTTTGTGTCCGGCACGACAGGCTATGACTATGCCACCATGTCGATGCCCGCAGATATCGAAACGCAATGCCGCAACACGCTGGACAACATCCAAAAGGCGCTGAACGACGCGGGCTGCAGCCTGGATAACGTCGTTCGCGTTCGTTATATCGTGCCCGATCCAACAGAATGGCCAAACTGCTGGCCGATTGTGTCACAAGCCTTTGCAACGGCCCGTCCAGCCGCCACAATGATCGCCGCAGCCCTTCAAAACCCGGATATGAAGATCGAGATTGAAGTCACCGCCAAGATTTAAACCAAACAGCAAGCTGGTATCACGTTAATGCGGAAATAACTGTTGTGCGGACGAACCCAGTCTTCATTGTTCACTTGCCAAAATAGTTAATCGGTGATGTTTTGTGAGCATTCTCAGGGCGGGGTGAAATTCCCCACCGGCGGTAAGCAACATCAATTGTAAGCCCGCGAGCGCCTTCTTTTTGAAGGGTCAAGCAGATCAGGTGTAATTCCTGAGCCGACGGTTAAAGTCCGGATGAAAGAGAATATGCACCCGCTTCACATCCTGTGGAGTGGCTAGCATGTGATCGCCTTGGGTGAAGTGTCACGATAAAGGAGATGACTATGACACACACCCGATACGCCTTCATCAAAGCAAGATGGCATGCCGATATTGTCGATCAAGCATTAATAGGTTTTAAGCAAATAATTCCCTCCAATCAGATAGATGTCTTTGACGTTCCAGGCGCTTTTGAACTTCCGCTTCTTGCGCGTCGATTGGCCAAAAGTGGACAATATGATGCGATTGCGGCGGCGGCTTTTGTTGTCGATGGGGGGATATATCGACATGATTTTGTGGCACAGGCTGTTGTAAATGGACTAATGCAAGCCGGATTGGAGGCTGATGTTCCAATTCTATCCGTATCTCTGACGCCTCACAATTTTCATGACACAGAGCATCATACCAGCATTTACCGCCAACATTTCGTTTTAAAAGGACGTGAAGCAGGTGAAGCAGCACTTGCATTTGCGAAGACGCTAAGAAGTTTGGCGGCCTAGACTGAGTGCAGCGGTATCTTAAAGCCGCTGCACTTAATCATTGGTGATCGTTAACAGGTCGGATCAGACTTTATTGCCGGTTCAGCACATCCGCCCTGAAGAAACATCCGATATTGCGTTTTTTCGTATCGATAACTGAAATGGAAGATCGGTGAAATTCAGGAAATCGCTTTAGAAAATGAATTGCATATATACCGTGAAAATCATTTGGCGGTGCATGATGTGATAAGCGACTTTACAGATTTTACAGATACATCTGTGGCATGAAAATTTAAAATATGACAAAGTCGAATTTCGATTTTGTTCAAGGAATCCAAATTTGAAAATTAGAACAAAAATTTTTCTAGGTCTCGTTGTGATAACATGCCTGGGGACAGTTTTTGTCAGCAGTCAGAAAACATCAAAACCATTTTGCGAGATTTATCAGGATGGTGTTTGGGCAACAAATGGGTCGTATTGCATTACAAACCTTTGCTATTACGAAGGTGATTGTGGGGTTCGGGCATTCCCAGCGGCTTATTGTGATCAACTACAGATCGGTGATCACATTGGGGAAGTTTATCTTCGCCTAGGGATGCCGTCTGACATCAATCACGATCAACATTTATGGCCCGCTAGCAAAGCGAGTTCAGAAATTGGTGTTAGGGCAGAATTTAAAAACGATATGTTGATCGCACTTGAATGCAGGGGCTACCCTTATACCGAAAATCAGGGTTAATAAGGCAGAGTTTTGTACAAAAATTTAAGTACAAAACACATGTACAAAATATACAAAACTTTGGTTTTCGGATTATTCGTCCAGTGATCCGTGGATGGCAAATTGTTCCATTCCGGCGTCCTGGGCCTCGATCGTGCGAAAGCTTTCCTTGACGCCGGCTTCGGTCAATTCGCGCTGGACTGTGACCAGTGTATTGGGCTCCTGATCTTCACACAGTTCAGCCATATGGGCCAGTTCTTCCTTGGCAACGTTTGTGGCCGCGTCCAGCGATGGCGCCCCATAGACATCGACAAAATGTTGCGCAAGGCTTTCTATCAAAGCATTGAATTCGTTGTCTTCTATCTGAGTTACGGCAACAAATGTCACCCGGCCAAAGGTCTCGACCCCCAGCCACCCATTCGCAAATGCCTGCCGCGCTTTACCGGTCAGGTCGGCTTCGCCCCAGTTTGAAAATTCAAAGCCGCCGCTAATGGCCCATTCACCGGTGCGTGCAGGATTGTGAAAGATACGCGTGTCGCTTTCATCAAAGTGGATCGCACGGGCCAGTTTCATAGTTTTATCCTTTTAGAACAGTGCTTAACGGGATCAGATGGGTGGTTTTATCATCGCGCAGCAGCATACCGAAATTTTCGTCAACACCCAGAAATGTACCCGACAGATCGCCCCGTGTCACCGGTGCACCAACGCCAAAAGCCAGGCCGTTCCATTCACGATGCACCGGTGCCGTACCATCATCAAGCCAGCGATTGATCCACACCAAAGTGTGCCGTGACCAGCTTTCCAGCAGACGGGTCTGATCAACCTCGCCGCAGCCTTCTTCAAAAAGTGCTGTTTCTTCAGGGATTTGCCCCGGCGCACTGCCAGATCGAATGAACGGAATATCCAGGCCGACAACCAACCAATCGGGCGTCGCTTCGGGATTGGTGTCAGAAGTCGCAATCGTCAATTGCCCACATGCCGCACCATTCACCAGAATGCCGCCATCCCACATCAGATGAACCGCCACTTCCGGCGGGGCCAACGCACCAAGCGCACTTTGCAGACCGATGCCGCATAGGGGCAACATAACAACTGCCTTTGACAAAGGCACTTCAGGCGCAAAGACCATGGCCGCCCGCAGACGATCCGCCTGTATATTATGCACGACCAGTCCAGCGTCACAGCCTAACGCAGAAAGCGCCTGTGCTTTTTCAAACGGATCATCAGCCCCCGTTACCGCCTGACCTTGCAGCAAAGGTGGAAATGTCGGTTCCATAATTGTCATGCCTGGCCAGCCTTGATCAGATCGCGGGCCACTTTGCGAAACGCGGCGGCCTGCGCACTGTCGGGTTTGGACACCACAATCGGGGCACCCCCATCTGCGGCAAGACGAATATCGAGATGCAGCGGAATTTCAGCCAGCAGCGGCACGCCAAGCTTTTCAGCTTCTTTCACTACGCCACCATGGCCAAAAACATGCTCTTCGTGACCGCAAGATGAACAAATATGCGTCGACATATTTTCGATCATCCCGATGATTGGCGTTTTCATCTGGTTAAACATATCCACGCCTTTACGGGCATCAATCAGCGCCACGTCTTGGGGGGTCGAAACGATCACCACACCGTCCACTGCAAATTTCTGGGTCAGCGTCATCTGAACATCACCGGTGCCGGGTGGCAGATCGACGATCAGAACATCCAACGCGCCCCATTGCACCTGCGTCATCATCTGTTGCAAGGCACCCATCAGCATCGGACCACGCCAGACAACGGCCTGATCATCATTGGTCATCAGGCCAATTGACATCATCGTGACACCGTGATTGCGCATCGGCAGGATCGTTTTGCCATCAGGGGATGCAGGGCGACCCGACACGCCCAGCATACGCGGTTGCGAAGGACCATAAACATCGGCATCCAGCAATCCCACACGCCGTCCTTCGGCAGCCAGCGCACAGGCCAGATTGGCCGAAACCGTCGATTTGCCAACCCCACCCTTGCCCGATGCGATACCGATGATCCGGTCAACGCCAGGAATTTTTTCAGGACCCTGTGGTTCGGCCTTGCGCCCAATTTTCAGATCAGGCGGGGCGGCAGGTTTGCTGTGGGCCGTCATAACAACAGACACAGATGCGGCCCCGTCCAGCGCTTTCACTTTCTGCTCGGCCTCGGCGCGGGCAGGTTCCAACTTGGCTGCACGGGTCGGATCAACCTCAAGCACAAAACGAACAGCACCGTCATCCACGGTCAACGCCCGCACCATGCCAGCCGAAACAATATCCTGCCCACCAATCGGGTCGGAAACAGTTTTCAGCGTTTCCAATACTTTATCACGCGTAAGTGTCACCTTATGATCGTCCCTCGATCTTGCCTGTCACGACATGTTCGACATCCAATCCATCAATGGTCAGCACCACTTTGGCCTCAAATGTCTTGCCAGCCGTCGTGTCTGCACCCGCTTTGCGCATGGCATCTTCTATCGCCTGCTGCGACGTCACACCGACCTGCTTGAGAAACTTGCGCATGCTCATGTTGAACTCTTCGCTCATTTTTCAGTCCTCCCTTTTTTGTAAACACAGTTGACGCATGAAAGCTTCGCCCTTTACCCTTAACGGACAACTCATCACTGGAAACGGGGCCAAGCTGCGCGTCATAGTATCCATAGTTCTATTATGCCTGACTGCAAGCATTGTCAGCGCCGATGACAAGCGGTTTAGCCTGACCGCCCCCGACTTTTTGCGCAACAGTGGTTTTCTGCAGCACATTCTGCCGCGATTTTCGATGAAAACCGGGATCAAGATTGATGACGGCGACGGGCTTGTTTTTCAGACCAGACCTGCGGGCCAGGTCGTTTTTTCCAGCCAAGGCACACACTATTTTCTGGATGGCGTTGATACCAAGGCTGAACAACGCTTTCGTGATTGGCTGATCTCTGACATCGGGCGTCGTACGATTGAAAGCTTTGAAAACGATGCAGGCGTTACATTTCAAGCGGTTGCAGAACAGGCCGAAACTGTACAAGCCGCTGACTTTACCGGGGATGCAATCAAAGGTGAGACACTGTCGTTGGCGCTTTGCGGTCGCTGTCATGTGGTCAATGATACCAACCGCATGAATGATATCGGATCGACGCCCTCTTTCGCTGTTCTGCGGACGTTTTCGGATTGGGACGTTCGGTTTCAGATTTTTTACACACTGAAGCCGCACGGCGCGTTCACCCAGGTTGATGGGGTTACCGATCCTTTTGACCCCCTGCGCCCTTCGCCCATTGCGCCAATCGCGATGACCATTCAGGATCTGGACGCCATCATTGCTTTCGTCGCAACAGTGCAACCTGCTGATCTGGGCGCACCGATCCAACATCAGTGATCTTTGCGTTTGCTGAAATAATCATCGGTGGTGCGAACGGCAGGGCGTTCCTTGCCTGTAAACGGGTTGTTTTCCGAATGATATTGCGCTTGCACACGGCAATTGTCGCACATTTGGATCATCTTGGCCGCATCACTGGTGGCAAACATTGCATGCTTACCGGCCAGCTTTTCAGTGATCTTTTCAATGGTCGACTTCACACCGAACAATGATCCGCATTCAATACAGGCAAAGGGTTCTTCTTCGTTCAGAACCCTCTGGTCAAACGCGGTATCGGACGTATCAAGTTGCGGCTTCAGTTCAATCGCGTTTTCAGGGCAGATGTTTTTGCACAGACCACATTGCAGACAGGCGTCTTCCTGAAAGCGCAACTGCGGCATATCCGGATTATCGACCAGCGCACCGGACGGGCAAAGGGACACACAAGACAGACACAATGTGCAGGCATCCGTATTGACAAGCACCGCACCATAGGGCGCATTTTCCGGCAGAGGAATGGGCGTATCGGCATTGGGTTGCAGGGCCTTACCGGCCAGGCGCGCGACCTGGCGGCGTGTTCCAAGTGTCAGCACGGGTTCTGCAAGAGCAGATGGCGTATCTTGATCATAAAGCACATCGCACAGCTGATCGGGATCAGCCAAATCCAGCAATCTGATCACATCCTTACCCGCGATGGCCACTGCAAGGGTCTGTTCACGTTCCAGAACATCGCGTTCGGATTTCGGCGACAACAACACATCAATGCCAGCAAAGCCGCTGGCCAAAGCCGCCAGCATTTCGGCGTGACCAAATCCGGACAGCGCTTCGATGTCCAAAGGGATCACATCGGCGGGCAAACCGCGCCCAAAACGGGCCGCCAGCGATATCATTTGGGTTCCGAAATCGCGATCACAAACCAGAAGGCGGGGCTGTTCACCCCCAGCCTGACGGTATGTACGCGATAACGTATCGATGCGGCGAAACAGGAAATCGACAGGCGGATCATCATAGGTAATCGCCCCGGATGGACACAGCGCGGAACACGCACCACACCCAGCACAAATCATCGGATCAATTGCCACATGGTCGCCATTTGGCGTGATCGCACCGGTTGGGCAGACGTTCAAGCAATTGGAACACCCGATTTGCCCTGCCCGCGAATGGGCGCACAAGCTTTCCTGCAAGGCGACATAAAACGGCTTTTCAAATGTTCCGATCAGCTGTGACGCATCCAAAATCCCTTTGGCCACCGACTTTGGATCACGTGGATCAGCACGCAGATATCCATTGCGTTTTTGTGGGGCTGGCACCATCGCGGGCTTGCCTGTTAGGTCCAGCAGAATGTCACATTGGGAAATGGCCCCATCTTTGGGCGCAGTCATTTGCAGCGCACCGCGTCCACCTGGAATGATCTGTTGCAACGCATCAATGCGCACCTCAAATCCGCCCAAAGCGCCCTGTACCCCCCGCAAAGCTCCACGAATGACATCAAAATTGCGATGCCACGGTAGATCGGGATCATCGATAACAAGTACGGTGACACTTAACACGTCGCACAGCTGTTCAGCAGCGGGTAAGACGATATCAGATGGCCCAACAATCAGGCACATGCCTTCGGAAATGACATCAACGACCTTTGGGCTTGGCACAGTCAACTGTGCTTCGGCCAACAGTGCTGCCATTTTGGGACCTGCTCTTTCCCCATCATCCGACCACCCCGCCCGGTCGCGCAGATCGATGAAATCTGGCACATTGGTGCCCAACTCGGCTGCCAGCTCTTCGAACCTTGGGCGTTCCTGTTGGCAAGCGATAATAACGTCGCTAGCCGTCATTTCTTTGGCCACAGATTCGATTTCACCCATGCAAAGGGCCGAATGAATGCGCGAACACACCAGACCGGTCGCCTGCCCGATCGCATCCCGATTGATCGACTGCGTTCCGGTACAATCGCATAAAATCAGCTTCTTTGGCATGTCTTCCACCCTGTTTCCGGTCATGACTGTTTATTAGTAGTCCATTTCATGACCAGAAGCTAAGAAACCTTGGATTCGTTCCAAGGTAAAGGCTTTCCAAAGGTCAGATACGTCCTATGGATGAAATTGCGTCAAATCGACACAACCCATCTTGAAAAAGACCAGTATTTAACGTGTTTGCCAGCCTCATCTCTACGACCTACGTCTAGTACGACGAAATTTACTTGGAACTTCGGTAGTTTTTGCAGCATGCTATTTCATACGCATCCATGGGGGTGTGTTTTACGGGTAAGGGAGGCGTCATTTGGCATCAGTTTTTGCCAACAAGATTTCTATGCCAGTCGGCGTTGTCGTCAGGAAGTCACCTGGTGTGACCCGTTGGGCAAAATGGTCTTGGAAAGCAGTTGCCATTTTACCCGGTGCCGGACCTGCCGATTGGGCCGTTCTGCGATCAGAAGGTGACAATGTCGAATACCACGCCGCGACTGTGCCGTTGGAATTATGGTCCACAGATACCGAAGCTTATCTGACCGCTATATCGGATCAAATCCCTTGTGTTTATGTTGTGATGCGTCCCACGGATGGGACTGACATTCCCTATGATGTCCTGCTGATCACCGCATCACCTTACGAGGCACAGGATTATGCAGACAGCGCAGAAGAACTGGTCGAAAAAATTCCAATGACCGAAGGGCTGGTGGCTTGGGTTCGGGATTTCGCAAATGCGCATCATGTGGATGAAGAATTCATCAAACGCCGTCGCGATAAAAAGCGCATTGATCAGAAAGAAGATGGGCGCGGTGACGCGCGCATCTCGCAAGCCACGGATGTCTATCGCGCGCCACGTCGCAAACAAACGGGGGCGATCCATTGACCACATCAACTGATTTCTGGTCACGTCGCAAAGCCCGTGTCGAGGCTGAGGTTCTGAAAGACCAAAAGGCCGCCGAAGATCTGAAGGTGCTGAATGAACAGGCCCAATTGGCCGAAAGATCAGATGATGAGGTTTTGGCAGAGCTCAATTTACCTGATCCTGACACATTGAAACCCGGCGATGATTTTTCGGCCTTTATGAAACAGGCCATTCCAGAACGCATTCGCCGCCGCGCTTTGCGCAAGCTGTGGGTGTCAAATCCGGTTTTGGCGAATGTCGATAATCTGGTCGACTATGGCGAAGATTTCACAGATTCAGCGATGGCCGTCGAAAATATCCAGACGGCTTATCAGGTCGGCAAGGGGATGTTGTCACATCTTCTGAAACTGGAGCAAGAGGCGCAGGCCGCCGAAGTGGAACCGGATGAAGTCGCTGACGCTGCGGAAGCTATTGCCGAAACGCCACAGAATTGCAACCATGACGTGCAGCCTCTGGAAACTGAAGACGAAAACACTGAAACTGAAGAAAATGAAACCCCCGTAATTCGGCGGAAGATGCGATTTGAATTCGCACAAGAGACGTAGCCAACAGACTCCTCGCAAGAGGTTGGAAGGAAAATGATGACTATGACGGCTGACCTGCCCGGGATCGCAGAAGAAGATCGCTTGCGCGCTGATCTTTACGATTTCCTTGGCCTATTGTTGGCCAACCCGCCCAAGGCCGATCTTTTGCGGCAAGCGGCCGCTTTGAAGGGCAACGACACAGATCTTGGTCAAGCTATTCAGGCGCTTGCCCGCGTGGCAAAAGTCACCACAGAGAAAGGCGTTGAACGTGAATTCAACGCCTTGTTCATCGGATTGGGCCGTGGCGAACTGCTACCCTATGCCAGCTATTATCTGACGGGCTTTCTGAATGAAAAACCACTGGCCCATTTGCGCACTGACATGTCGACCCAGCGGATCACGCGTGCGCCCAACGTGTTTGAGCCCGAAGATAACATCGCATCTTTGATGGAAATGATGGCCGGCATGATCACCGGTCGTTTTGGCGCTGCTGCCAGCCTTGATGCCCAGAAAACGTTTTTTAACAAACATATCGGCCCTTGGGCTGGTCACTTTTATTCAGATTTGGAAGCTGCGAAAAATTCGGTACTTTATGCATCCGTCGGCGTTGTCGGCCGGACGTTCATGGATATCGAACGCGAGGCTTTCCGAATGACCGCAGGTTAGGCCTGCATCCACCGGTCGCATCCGTGGCCACGAAGAAGAAAGGGAGAGGTTCCCATGAGCAAATCAGAAAATGAGGGCAAAAGCCGTCGTGACTTTCTAAAGCTTGCTTCCACCGCAGCCCCAGCAGCCGTTGCAGCCGCAGCGCTGACCGGCGCACCGGCACAAGCGGCTGAAACTGTGACGGACGAAACGCTTATGCAAGACACCGCGCACACTCGCGCATACTTTGACAGCGCCCGGTTCTGATCCGGTCACTGACACACTGACGACCCCGACCAATGGTTGCGTAACGCCCGACGGTCGGTTCAACGAAACCCCGCAAGCCCCTGAATAACAGGGAGCCAGCAAGGGAGAGAGAACATGCTAAGGAAAAAGACCAACGGGGTTGCGCGACGCCCCCAGCGGACAAGTATCCTGTCTTCAGCTGCTGAAAAATCAGTAGATCGCCGTGCATTTTTGCGCGGATCTGGCTTGGCCATCGGTGGTCTGGCTGCAATCAGCGCAGTGGGTGGCACCGTCACCCAGGCCTCAGCCGCATCGGCTGTCAAAGGCGCTGTCGAGACAGTTAAATCCGTTTGTACCCACTGTTCCGTAGGCTGTACCGTTATTGCCGAAGTGCAAAATGGTATCTGGACGGGTCAGGAACCCGGCTGGGACAGCCCGTTCAATCTGGGTGCGCATTGTGCCAAAGGGGCTGCTGTCCGCGAACATGCCCACGGCGAACGCCGCCTGAAGCACCCGATGAAAAAAGTGAACGGCGAATGGGTCAAGATCAGCTGGGATCAGGCGATTGACGAAATCGGCGACCAGATGATGACAATCCGCGAAGAAAGCGGACCTGACAGCGTTTACTGGCTGGGATCGGCCAAGCACAACAACGAACAGGCGTATCTGTTCCGCAAGTTTGCCGCCTATTGGGGCACGAACAACGTCGATCACCAGGCCCGGATCTGCCATTCGACCACCGTTGCAGGTGTTGCGAACACATGGGGCTATGGCGCCATGACCAACAGTTATAACGATATTCATAACTCCAAGGCGATCTTTATCATCGGTGGTAACCCCGCCGAGGCGCATCCTGTTTCCCTTTTGCACGTGCTAAAGGCGAAAGAGGAAAACAACGCGCCCCTGATCGTTTGTGATCCACGTTTCACGCGGACGGCCGCGCATGCAGATGAATATGTCCGCTTCCGCCCCGGTTCTGACGTGGCTTTGGTTTGGGGTATTCTGTGGCATATCTTTGAAAATGACTGGGAAGACAAAGAATTCATTCGCACCCGCGTTTGGGGGATGGACCAGATCAAAGAAGAAGTTGCCAAATGGAACCCAGAAGAGGTTGAACGCGTCACAGGTGCCCCTGGTGCCCAGATAAAGCGTGTGGCTCGCACATTGGCCAACAACCGCCCCGGTACCGTTATTTGGTGCATGGGTGGCACGCAGCACACCAACGGGAACAACAACACCCGCGCTTACTGCATCTTGCAACTGGCTTTGGGCAACATGGGCGTTGCCGGTGGTGGCACAAACATCTTCCGTGGCCACGACAACGTGCAAGGCGCAACCGATCTTGGCGTTCTGTCGCACACTTTGCCCGGGTATTACGGTCTGTCCGCAGGGGCATGGTCGCATTGGTCACGTGTCTGGGGCGAAGATCTGGATTGGCTGAAAGGTCAGTTTGAAACGGTCAAAGCCGCTGATGGCAAAGACAAGAACCTGATGAATTCAACCGGTATTCCTGTATCGCGTTGGATCGACGGGGTTCTTGAAGACAAAGACAACATTGATCAGCCCGACAACGTGCGTGCGATGGTTCTTTGGGGTCATGCCCCCAATTCGCAAACGCGAATGAAGGAAATGAAAACGGCGATGGAAAAAGTCGACACGCTTGTCGTGATTGACCCCTTCCCAACCGTTTCAGCTGTTCTGCATGACCGCACCGATGGCGTTTACCTGCTGCCAGCCTGTACCCAGTTTGAAACACGCGGGTCTGTTACGGCGTCGAACCGGTCTATCCAATGGCGCGATAAGATCATGGAGCCGCTGTTTGAATCCAAGCCTGATGAAGTGATCATTGCAAAGTTCGCCAATAAGTTCGGTTTTGCTGATCGTCTGTTCCGCAACATCGAAATGGACGATCCTGAAACGCCGAATGTCGAAAGCATCACACGCGAATTCAATAGCGGTATGTGGACAGTTGGCTATACGGGTCAAAGTCCTGAGCGGCTGAAATTGCATATGGCCAATCAGCACACGTTCGACAAAACCACGCTGCGCGCGAATGGTGGTCCGGCTGACGGGGATCACTATGGTCTGCCATGGCCATGCTGGGGCACGCCCGAGATGAACCACCCAGGTACGCCAAACCTGTATGACATGTCACAACCGGTGTCCGAAGGTGGTCTGACATTCCGCGCGCGTTTCGGTGTGGAACGCGATGGTGAAAATCTGCTGGCCGAAGGGGTCTATAGCGCGAATTCCGAAATTCAGGACGGATATCCGGAATTCACCTATCAGATGCTCAAGGATCTGGGTTGGGACAAAGACCTGACCGAGGCAGAGCGTCGTTCAATCGCTTATGTCGCTGGTGTCGAAGGATTTACAGGTGTTGTCGGCGAAAGCGATGATGGTGAAGAGGTTGGCGAAAGCTCAATGTCGCCGTTCCCGTCTGATTATGATGATCGGGTGGCATCCGTGAACTGGAAAACCGACCTGTCGGGCGGTATTCAGCGGGTGGCGATCAAGCACGAATGTGCACCGTTCGGAAATGCGAAAGCCCGTACTGTTGTGTGGACATTCCCTGATCCGATCCCGGTTCACCGCGAACCCCTTTATACCAATCGTCGCGATCTGGTGGCGGATTATCCAACCTATGAAGACCGCAAGTTCTATCGTTTGCCTACAATGTATGCATCGATCCAGAAACAGGACTTCAGCCAGGATTATCCGATCATCCTGACCTCGGGCCGTTTGGTCGAATACGAGGGCGGCGGTGATGAAACCCGGTCGAACCCATGGTTGGCCGAACTTCAGCAAGACATGTTCGTCGAAATCAATCCACGTGATGCGAACGATCTGGGTATCCGGGATGGCGCACAGGTTTGGGTCGAAGGTCCGGAAAAAGGCAAGGTCAAAGTGATGGCCATGGTCACCGAACGGGTGGGGGCTGGCGTTGCCTTTATGCCCTTCCACTTCGGCGGTCATTTCGAAGGTGTGGACCAGCGCGATAAGTACCCTGACGGGGCTGATCCGTATGTGTTGGGCGAAAGTACCAACACGGCCCAGACCTATGGCTACGATTCAGTGACACAGATGCAAGAGACAAAAGCGACTCTTTGCAAAATCACTGCAGCATAAGGAGCAATAAGAATGGCAAGAGCTAAGTTTCTCTGCGACGCCGAACGCTGCATTGAATGCAACGCCTGCGTCACGGCGTGTAAGAACGAACATGAGGTACCGTGGGGCATCAACCGCCGCCGGGTGGTGACCATCAATGATGGGAAACCCGGCGAACGGTCGATCTCGGTCGCCTGTATGCACTGTTCTGACGCGCCCTGTATGGCAGTCTGCCCTGTGGACTGTTTTTATCAGAACGAAGAAGGTGTGGTCCTGCACTCAAAGGATCTGTGCATCGGCTGTGGCTACTGTTTCTATGCGTGCCCCTTCGGCGCGCCGCAGTATCCACAGGCGGGCAACTTCGGATCGCGCGGTAAGATGGACAAATGTACCTTCTGCGCCGGTGGCCCCGAAGAAACCCACTCGACAGCTGAATTCCAGAAATACGGACGCAACCGGATCGCCGAAGGCAAACTGCCCATCTGCGCCGAAATGTGTTCGACCAAGGCGCTGCTGGCCGGTGATGGCGACGTTGTATCCGCAATCTATCGCGAACGCGTTGTTGCCCGCGGCTTTGGTTCAGGTGCCTGGGGCTGGGGAACGGCCTACGATCAAAAAGGCGGCTAAACGCTTTTTTCTGCACGATACCAAGGACGGCCTGCAAGGGCCGTCCTTGTGACCCATTACATAAACAAGGACCATCTTTGATGTTTCGCGCTCTTATCGCCTTGTTGCTAACGATTACCTTTGTGTCCACAGCACCCGCACAAGAGACCGAGGCCCCTGCCCCGGTTGACAGATCTGTCACTGGCGGTGCCCCGACTTTGGAAGATATCCTGGCCCGTCAACGCGGTGAGACCGTCGATGACAGCTATCGCCGCAACCTGACAGGCGACACTGACAGCGCGGCTGGTATGGCCAATCAACTTGGCACCCTGGGCGGTGCATCTGACAGCGAAGTGTACCGTGCCCTGCGGTTTGGCACCGCTGACGTCACAGTGTCATCACGCGGGCCTGCAGCCGAAGTTCTGATACAGGATGGTGGCATGCGCTGGCTTTTGTTCCGCGAAGGACCGCTGCTGACGTACGGTGGTTATCTATTGCTGGCGACGCTGATCTTGCTGACGATTTTCTATGTTTTACGCGGCCGCATTCGTATTGACGGCCCCAAAACCGGCCGCACAATCACGCGGTTCAAGGCGGTTGAGCGGTTTGGCCACTGGCTGCTGGCCGGGTCATTCATTCTGCTTGGCATTACAGGGCTTGTGTCGCTGTTCGGTCGCGTCGCGATCATTCCGCTTCTTGGGCACGAAGCCTTTGCCACATTCGCAATGGCCAGCAAATGGATACACAATAATGTCGCGTGGGCCTTTATGCTGGGTCTGGTGATGGTGTTTGTGATGTGGGTGTTGGACAACATTCCCAATAAGACAGATCTGAAATGGCTGGCCGTTGGCGGTGGTCTGTTCAGCAAAGATGTCCACCCCCCTGCGAAAAAATTCAACGCGGGTCAAAAGATGATCTTTTGGTCGGTCGTAGTGCTTGGTGTGTCGATTTCACTGTCTGGCCTGTCATTGTTGTTCCCGTTTGAAATGCCGATGTTTGCCAAAACATTCGCAATCCTGAATGACACAGGCCTGCCGCAGCTTTTGGGCTTTGGTACCCTGCCCGAAGTCATGGCCCCGCATGAAGAAATGCAATACGCCCAAGCGTGGCATTCGATCGTGGCTTTTATCTTCATGGCGATCATCTTTGCGCATATCTATATAGGCTCGGTTGGAATGGAAGGCGCGTTTGACGCCATGGGTTCGGGCGAGGTCGAAGAACAATGGGCCAAAGAACACCACGGTCTGTGGGTCGAAGAGGTCAAAGCGAAAGAGCAGGAAAAAATCTCTGGCAGCGCCACGCCTGCGGAATAAGATGAGGACTATAGCAGCATTTTGCATCATCCTTTTGCCTTGCGCTGCGTTGGCACAAGATTTCTTTACGCTCAAAGGGCACGGCGGCCCCATCATGGATGTCGCTGTGTCACCGTCAGGGCAGATACTGACAGGCAGTTTCGATAATTCAATCGCATTATGGGATGGGTCAACGCCGCAGTGGCTGGAAGCCCACGACGCGGCAGTGACGACGATATTGCCGCTAAGTGATGATCTGGTGATATCGGGCGGCGATGATTTTCAAGTCATCCTGTGGGTTCTGCAAGATCAAAACCATATGGTTTTGGGCCAGCATCAAGGCAAGGTTACGGCGTTGGCTGCGGCGCCGAACGGTTTGCAATTCGCATCAGCCAGTTGGGACGGCAGTATCGGATTGTGGTCTGCACAAGGCGATGTACGCCGATTGACAGGCCACACTGGCGGCGTCAATGATGTGGCGTTTTCAGCTGATGGGAAAAGTCTGTATTCCGCGTCATCCGATGGCACAATCCGACTTTGGGATCTGAAGAAAGAGAATGAAAACCGCGTCATCCTGGACAATGGGTTCGGCATCAATACCTTGATCTTAAACCAAGCAAATGGCTGGCTTGCCTATGGTGCTGTTGATGGCGTCACACGCATTATTAATCCTGAAACCGGCGCTGATATCGCGGATTTCACACTGGATCGCCGCCCCATTCTGGCCATGGCGCTTAGCCCCGATACGGCACATTTGGCCGTTGGTGATGGCGAAGGCTATATTATGGTCATAGACACGGCCGAATGGGCAATCGCCCGCGATTTCCGTGCCACACTGAAAGGACCGATCTGGGCGTTGGCCTTTTCCCAAAACGGTCAGAACATCCATGCGGGTGGCTTGGATGATACGCTGTATTCATGGCCCATCGCACAGATGGGTGATCTTGATCCAATACAAACAGCAGAACGCAGTTTTCAGCAGGATCCCGACACCATGGAGAACGGCGAACGTCAATTTGCCCGCAAGTGTTCGATCTGTCATACCCTGACGCCCGACAACGCCCGGCGCGCAGGACCAACCCTGTACGGTGTGTTCGGGCGCAAGGCAGGAACAGTACCAGATTACATCTATTCCAGCACGCTGACCAATTCTGACATCATCTGGGATGATGACACGATAGACGCGCTTTTTGATGAAGGGCCGGATCATTACATTCCGGGCTCGAAAATGCCGATGCAACGTATTACACAACAAAAAGATCGCGACGACCTTGTGGCTTATCTGCGCCGCACGACCAATCCGGAGATAAATCAAGAATGAAAATAATGATGATCGCCTTTGCCGCCACAGCCCTCATTTCTGTCCTTGCGTGGGTCACTTTGGATTATGTCGACCTTGCCGGATTTTCTGCTGCAGAACAGGGCAGCGGCCCATCTGTGCGATTGGACTAAGAATAGACGCGCCTTTGCAACCGGGTTAGACAAAGGCATGACCATAACGCCCGCAGATTATCTGACCACCAAAGAGCTTGCTGATCTTCTGCGGATCAAAGAACGCAAAATCTATGATATGGCATCCAACGGCGACGTGCCTTGCGTACGTGTTGTGGGCAAATTGTTGTTTCCAAGGGCCGAGATTGAGACTTGGCTAGGCTCAGCCAGATCCGGTCCATATAGTGCGCCCCAGATTTTACCGAATACCTTTGCAGGCAGTCATGATCCGCTGTTCGAATGGGCCCTGCGCGAGTCTGGCAGTGGACTGGCTGCGTTCTTTGATGGCAGTCATGATGGGCTTGATCGCTGTGCCGCAGGTGATGCCATGGGCTGCGGTCTGCACATACATGAAAGCAATGGCTGGAATATTAAAACTGTGGCGGATCATATGGCGGATCAGCCTGTTATCCTGATTGAATTTGCGCGCAGACAGCGCGGGTTGTTGATGGCGCAGGGCAATCCAAAAGCTGTCACTGGCCTGCAAGACATAAGCACGCTACGCATCGCCCAACGCCAACCCAGTGCTGCTAGCCATCGCTTGTTTGAAAAACTGGTGTCTGAAGCCGGTTTTGACATCTCCAAGCTAAGCATGCAACCGACGCCAGCCCGAACCGAGCAAGACGTCGCATTGGCCATTCTTGAGGGCAAAGCGGATACCGGATTTGGTCTTCAGGCGGTCGCGGTACAATTTAAACTGGATTTTTTACCGGTGATTGAAGAACGGTTTGATCTGCTGATCTGGCGCAAAAGCTATTTCGATCCTGCTTTCCAGACACTGTTTGATTTCCTGAAATCTGACGGTTTCAAAAAACGCGCCGCTGAAATGACTGGTTATGACATAACCAATCTAGGGACCGTGCACTATAATTCAGCCTGTCTATAACACGCCGCTGTGCAGAACCTGCATTATTGGCTGCCGCTATTGCACGGCATTTGGAAAAAACAGTTGTTGGCCATCAATCTGATATGCGGCAATTGCTGCCTGCCCGTCTGCGCCTGTCAACCAATCGATAAATGCCTGGCCTGCATCCGCTTTGACATTTGGATGCTTGTCCGGGTTCACTAGAATAGCACCGTATTGATTGAACAGACGCGGGTCGCCTTGAACCATGATCTGATAATCATCCTTATTGCCAAACGATATCCATGTGGCACGATCTGTCATGACATAGGCCTGCATGCCAATGGCGGTATTCAGTGTCGCCCCCATTCCCGACCCAGTTTCGCGGTACCACGTCCCTGATGCCGCGTTGACGTCTATGCCCGTTTCAGACCACAGGCGCTGTTCGGCCTTATGGGTGCCAGAGTCATCGCCCCGTGACACGAAAACCGTCTGTGATTTAGCCATTTCAGACAAAGCCGCAACCACATCACTGCGGCCCGCAATTCCCGCAGGATCATCAGCGGGGCCGACAATCACAAAATCATTGTACATCACATCAAACCGCTGCACGCCCCAGCCGTCGGCGACAAAGCTTTCTTCGGACGGCTTTGAATGCACTAGCAACACATCACCATCGCCGTTCGTTGCATTGCGAATGGCCTGGCCTGTTCCAACGGCAACGACACGGACCTCGATACCGCTTTGTTCTTCGAATTCCGGCAATATCGCATCCAACAATCCCGAATTCTGTGTCGAGGTTGTGGATTGAACGATGATGAAAGGCTTATCGGCATGCCCTTTTCCGACCGACAGAATAACCATGATGGCCACTGTAAAAGATATGCGTCTTAGCATTTCATCCTCGTGTATTTTGGTGGATTAGAAAAGAAGGCCACCCGCCAAATAATGCTTTGCAGCGGTTGATTTCGGCTCAGTCAGAAAATCAGATACCCCAGTCTGTTCCAGCACCTGACCTTTGTGCAGAAACACGATTTCCCCACCCAGACGGGACGCTTGACCGGGGTCATGTGTCACCATGATAATCTTTGTGCCCGCATCATTGGCTTGTCTGATCAAGGCTTCGATTGCGTGTGTTGCCGATGGATCAAGACTGGCTGTGGGTTCATCTAAAAACAGTATCTTGGGCTTCAACGCCAATGCCCGCACCAAAGCCAGACGTTGCTGTTCCCCGCCCGACAACGTTCGTGCAGATTGGCGGGCTTTTGGGATCAGATCGGCCATCCGAAGCAACGCATTCACGCGATCCTTACGCACAGCACGTGGAATGCGGTGTGCCTTTAGAACAAAATCGATATTTCCAGCCACTGACCGGCGCAACAAAACGGGCCGCTGGAAAACCATGGCCTGTTGCACGTCAGTATCAAAATCAACGCGCCCTTGTGTTGGTGAAATCAGACCATGCATCAGCCGCAGCAACAGGCTTTTACCCGCCCCATTCGGTCCCATGATCAAAGTCGGGGCGCCCTGTCGTATCGTTAAATTCGGGATATTCACAAGATGCTGTTCATCCCGGATCAACCGAATATCACACAACTCAAGCACAGTTGGCGCTTTAGGGTCCATGATGGGCGATGTTTGCCACACGGCTTTGTTGACCTGTTCAAGCATAGGCTGTTTGCCTTGCGCCTTGGCCGATAAAACTGACCGCCGCGTTTACGATCAGCGCCAACAGCAACAAGATCACGCCCAAAGCCAAGGCCAGTTCCAGATTGCCTTTTGATGTTTCAAGCGCGATGCTGGTCGTCATCACCCGTGTGACATGATTGATATTTCCCCCCACAATAATGACCGCGCCCACCTCTGCGATGGCACGTCCAAAACCTGCAAGTACTGCGGTCAGCAAATTATAGCGCCCATCCCACAATAAAACGGGAATGGATCCAAGGCGTGATAACCCGATCGACCGAAGCTGTTCGTCGTATTCGGCGTCAAGAACCTGGATAATCTGGCGCGACAATGCTGCGATGATGGGCGTGATCAAAACGACCTGCGCGATGATCATGGCAGTTGGTGTATAAAGCAGCTGCAACACACCCAATGGACCAGAATTCGATAACATCAGATAAACCAGCAAACCAACAACGACAGGGGGAAGCCCCATCAATGCATTGATCATGACCACTAAAATCTGCCGCCCACGGAAACGGCTGACTGCTAAAAAGGCACCAAGTGGTAATCCAATCACCGATGCAATCATCACAGCCGTTAAGGACACGCGCAACGACAATAAAACGATTGCCCACAACTGCGCATCGCCAGAAAGGATCATTCCAAATGAGGAATGAAGAGAAGATGCAAAATCCTGCATTATTATGCAAATATTCCCTTTTTTGGATAAAATGCAAGAATAAGGGTCATAAATCGCAGATTAAATAACATGAGTATCTATAATCACGATCTACGTTCGTGAAAATCCGTGAAAATCTACATTATTTATGCTATAAATCTTAAAAGATCTCTGAGCAGCATAGTCTCAGGTAATAATCTTGTCTTTTTTAAGATTGTTTATTCACCAAATCGTCTAATTTCACATCATTTTTCTTAATTCGAGCACAATAACGTCAAACTGAAAACATAGCTTAAAGACGAAATACAATAAATTCAAACCGTAGTGGCCTGCGTAAATAAATCGAAGACCACCTTGGAAGGAGACCCAAGTGCCTAAAAAAATAAATTTACTTAAGTCAACGTCACATGTTGCTTTCGCGCTGTTCGCGACGTTTGCGATCACAGGAAGTCTGTCGGCACAGGATGTTCAACTTCAGTCAAGCGACGGGACTTTTTCGGCGCGCGGGCAACTTGTGAACTATGAAGGCGGCTTTTATACTATTCGCACCAGCCTTGGGACGATGCGTATTTCCGCTGAAAACATGGTCTGTAATGGCGATGCATGTCCGCAACCGGATCTTTCTGCCGAAGGCGTTATGATTGTTGGTTCAGGCTCAATCGGTCTTGGTTTAATGCCCCTCTTGCTTGATGGATTTGCAGCAAGCCAAGGGGCGGTTGTCGATACAAGTCAGGACAATGGGATGCTGAATGCGACTGTTATCTCTGAAGCTGGTTTCGGTGATCCAATTGGTGAATTCAAAGTAAATTCATCCAGTTCTAGCGAAGGCTTTCAAGCGCTGCAAAACGAAAACGTCCACATCAATATGTCGTCACGGCGTATTCGCCCGCAAGAAGCCCGATCGCTGCGCGATGCAGGCGCGGGCAATATGATTGATGTTGGTCAGGAACATATCATTGCGGCTGACAGTATCGCCGTCATTGTTCATCCAAACAATCCGGTGCAATCTATTTCTCTTGAAACACTTGATCTTATTTTCAGTGGGAACATTACCAATTGGTCCGAATTGGGTGGGTCAAGCGCGCCAATTACAGTTTTTGGCCGTGAATCTGGCAGTGGCACAGCATCGGTGTTCGAAGAAAAGATTTTTGCGGCATCCGGGCGACGCAAGTCCAGTTTTGTTCGTGAAATCAACACCTCGCAAGAGATGAGCCGCGTTGTTTCATCTGATCCAAATGCTATCGGGTATGTGGGTACTGCCTTTGTTCGCGGCGCCAAGGCGCTTGATATCGTCAGCAGTTGCGGCATCAGAACAAGCCCCACATCGTTCTTGGCCAAGACAGAGGAATATCCGCTGCAACGTCGGCTGTATTTCTATAATCGCGCTGATAACCTGACCTTCGAAGCCCAAGACCTGATTGATTATGCAGTGTCTTCCGAGGCCGACAATATTATAACAAAAGCAGGTTTTGTGGATCTGGGCGTGCGTCGTCTTGCAATGGATAATGCAGGCACACGGATGCAGGATTTGATCCAGTCTACCACCGATCCATTTGAACTTGGCCTGATGCGCGAAATGCTTGTGGACATGTTCCAATGGGACCGTCTGTCGACAACATTCCGCTTTTCATCAGGATCAAGCCGTTTGGACGGAAAAGCCCAGGTGGATTTGCAACGTCTTGTTGAATATCTGCAATTGCAACCGCAAGGCACAGAAGTTTCGCTTGTTGGGTTTACCGATGGGGATGGCGCTTTTGAAGCCAACCGCGCGCTTTCGGTTGGTCGTGCACAGCAGGTTGTCGATGCTATCCAGCTGTTTGCGGGACCTCAGCTAGAGAAAATCAGCTTTGTCGCCAAAGGATACGGAGAGATGGCTCCTGTTGCGTGCAACGATACGCTTGACGGAAAGCGCATCAATCGCCGTGTTGAGGTTTGGATCCGCAAGCCTTAATCGCCACAACTGATGATAATGTCGGGGCGGCTTTGAACGGTATCAAAGCTGCCTCTTTTACAAATAACCGTATTGAACTGGCAGTTCTGTATTGCTTTGTTCGCCCCATATCGGAGATACAAGATGTCTTTTCGCGCAAAGTTGGTGTTCGCGCTATCCGCACTCGTCCTTCCTTTCACGTCGCTTGCTGAAACCGGCGTTACAGATAACCAAGTGGTCTTTGGCCAAATCGCCGCCCTTGATGGCCCCGCTGCCCGTTTGGGATTAGGCGTTCAGGCTGGCATCAATGCCGCTTTCGCGGAAGCCAATGCCAAAGGCGGAATTAATGGCCGCACGTTGGTTTTGGAAAGCTTCGATGACGGCTATGAACCTGATCGTTCAATCGAACATATCAACACAATGATCAGCAATAACAAGCACTTTGCCCTGATTGGAACGGTTGGCACACCAACAAACAAAGTGCTGCAACCCATTGCGACCCAGGCTGACCTGCCTTTGATTGGCCCCTTTACCGGTGCAGGTTTCTTGCGCAATGCCGACAACAATAATGTCTATAACGTGCGCGGCACTTATGATGCGGAAACAGAAGCCTGGATCGCACATCTGGTTGATGATCTGGGTCTGAAAAAGATCGCAATTCTGTACCAGGACGACAGTTTCGGCCAAGCCGGGTTGAGCGGTGTAAATAAGGCGCTTGGTCGTCGCAATATGAAGCTGGTTGCCGAAGGCACATACACCCGCAACACCACCAATGTGAAAGATGCCGTCGTCAACATTCGGGAAATCAACCCCGACGCTGTGGTGATGGTTGGGGCTTATCGTCCAGTGGGGGAATTTATCAAACTGTCCCGTTCTTTGGATTTCACGCCCGTATTTGTGACCATTTCGTTCGTTGGATCGCAAGCCTTGGCGGATGAACTTTGGCCAGAAGGCGCAGGCGTGATCATCAGCCAGGTCGTACCATTCCCGTGGGACAAATCCATCCCGGTGGTCAACGACTATCAGACAGCACTCAAAGCCTATAACCCGAATGCATCGTTTGATTTTGTAACGCTTGAGGGATACCTGATCGGTCGTTTGGCCGTTGCCGCAGTGGAACGCGCTGGCTCTGATCTGACCCGTACAGCGTTTCTGGATGCGATTGAAAGCACATCATCGCTGGACCTGGGTGGCGTCAACATGAGCTTTAATGCAGACGACAATCAAGGCATTGATGAGATTTTCATGACCCGGCTTCTGCCCGATGGGTTCTTTGAACCGATTGAATAAAGTCGTAACATTATTAAGAAAATACCGGCCCTTTGGCCGGTATTTTTATTTGGAACAAATTACGAAAAGATATCTAAATCAAAGAGTATATGTGATCGGATTAGCGGCACCTTGCTTTTTTACAATCGACCGATTGATATATTTATTCCTGATATTGTGTGGTGCTTCCGTGCCTTCAAAACACCACCTGTTTTTGCTGCCTTCAGCGCGATACCAATGATCAACTTCAAAGACCTCAACAATAAAACCCCGAAATTCGGCCAAAACATATTTTAGACTTTTAGTACGGTTTTCACTGATCACGCAGCTTGCTTTAGTGACGTAATATATATCTTCACTTGATTGCGCCCGCTTATAATTTTTATTGATATTGATAATCACGCAACCTTCGCCCAAATTCGAAAGAGGTTCAGCCGCATATCTGCGATGAATATCATCTGCGGTCATTAATCCGAATAGGCTGGATTTATGGCCAAGTGCACGATTTGTTAGAGGTAATTCAAAATAGCCCGAAAAATCGATCAAAGCGGTCTCTAGCGAATATGCGGTTTTTTTCATTCAAACCATGTTGAATAATAAGATATTCAACTTTTTTATCCTGTTTGAGAATTTTTCGGATTGTCTCAATCTTATCATTCTCAACGGTACCCGTTAGCTTGTCTTTCGCATGATCGAAAACGCGGTTGCCTTTACCCTTTCCAATATAAAATGGTTTTTTAGTGTCAGGATTCACAAGACAATAAACGTAATACCCTATCTGTTCTTGTGTTTTTGCGTCGAACTCATCCATCATAAACTTTCCTTCTGAAATGAAAAAAGGGCCACACAATGTGCAGCCCTTTCAAGTTTATAACGGAAAATCTTAACGCTTTGAGAACTGGAAGCTTTTCCGCGCTTTTGCTTTACCGTATTTCTTACGCTCAACCACACGGCTGTCACGGGTCAGGAAGCCGGCTGCTTTCAATGCGCCGCGCAATGAGGGGTCATAAAGTTGCAGCGCTTTTGAAACGCCGTGCTTGACTGCACCCGCCTGCCCCGAAAGGCCGCCACCTTTGACCGTTGCCATCACGTCGAACTGATCTTCAACGCCGGCCACCTGAAATGGCTGGCGCAGGATCATTTGCAGAACGGGACGTGCGAAATAGTCCTTCATTTCTTTGCCATTCACGACAACCTTGCCAGAACCGGGCTTGATCCAAACGCGGGCGACCGCATCTTTACGCTTACCAGTGGCATAGGCGCGGCCCAGTTCGTCACGAACAGGCTCACGGGGGGCGGCAACTTCGACGATTGTCTCAGTGCCTTCTGCGACGGCGTTCAGCTCGTCGAGGGATTTGATCTCATCAGCCATCGTTACGCTCTCGTATTCTTTTTGTTCATGGATTTAACGTCCAGCACGTCTGGGTTTTGCGCCTCGTGTGGGTGGTCAGCACCGGGGTAAACGCGCAGGTTCGTCATAACCTGACGGCTAAGACGGTTGCCTGGCAACATACGCTTGACGGCTTGCATCACAACGCGCTCAGGGTGTGCCCCTTCCAGGATCTGACCTGTCGTGCGCGACTTGATCCCGCCAGGATAGCCTGTGTGCCAATAGTTTGGCTTGTCACGCTTCTTGCCGGTCAACTGGATCTTGTCCGCGTTGATCACGATCACGTTGTCGCCCATATCCATATGAGGTGTAAAGCTGGCCTTGTGCTTGCCGCGCAGGCGCATGGCAACAATCGATGCAAGACGTCCCAGAACAACACCTTCAGCGTCGATCAGGATCCATTTCTTGTCGATGTCTGCCGGAGTAGCAGAAAAGGTTTTCATGTGTGTACCCATGTTTAGTGTGCTGGCGGGCATTCCGCCGGAATTCGATGGATGGGTTATAAAGGTACTGAACACACAGTCAATACAGTTGATTGACTAATAATACTGCAATTTCAATATCTTATGAAATAGGTATTAATTTACCCCCATTCTTATACGCTTATCTGTTCCGGCGGATTGTCCAAAAGTGCGCGCAGGCGGTGCATGGCGTCTTCAAATGACGACAGGGCGACATGTGCATTCACTGCAATACGAACCGCATGAGGCGCGCGTCCATCCCGCAGGGCAAATTCATCTGCAGATCTGATCTGTACGCCCGCGGTTTCGGCGGCACGACAAAACGCGGCGGCACGCCAGCCAGAAGGTAAATTCAGCCAAACGAATGGTACATCACCATTCCAAACCAGATCAAATCCGCCCAAAACATTGACTGCAACACGAATATAGTCGCCCACCCTTTCACGGATGCGATGCGCGTATGTTTTTGCCATTGGGTCAGATAGCAAAAGCCGGGTTACTTCGGCAATCGGACGCGCCAAGCCAAAAAAACCATATTCAGCGGCGCGGCGCAAATCAGCGGACCGACCTTGTGGTGCAATCGCAAACCCAACACGTAACGACGGCGTTAACGTTTTCGAAATAGACGAAACGTGCCACGCACGGTTTGGCATCAAGGCGCGATAACTGGGGGCGATTGGCGTGTTCATGCGGTAACAATCATCTTCAAGAATATCGAAACCCAACCGCCCGGCGATATCAGCCAGTTTTTTACGTCGCTCAAGGGGGGTATGCTTGCCCGTAGGATTGTGAACTTCTGGTGATGTGCAAAAAATTTGCCCACCGGTTCTGCGCGCGATTTCTTCAAGGGCTTCGGGAATGACACCATTTTCATCCATAGGAACACCGACCACGTCAGCACGCAATGTTTCCGCAGCACGGCGAAACCCCGCATAACTAAGATCTTCAACCATAAGAACGGGTTTGGGGCCCGTCAGCGTGGCCTGCAATACAAGTGAAATGGCATTTTGTCCCCCATGCGCCAGTACAATATCCTGTTCGCTGATTTGGCCCAGTTGAATGTCATCCAGCCAAGATAAAACCGCTTGTCGAACCGGAAGATACGCATCACGGGTTGGGTAATGCAGGAATGCATCAATGTCTGTCGCTTTGGAAATATGGACCAATGCTTGCTTAATGGCATTTACCTGTCCGACATCCGGCAGGCGTGGGCTGAACAGATTTACGCTGTCTGCTTCGGGTGGTTCGTGCTGTCGGGACCAGACATCATCCAGCAGGCAGGTTGGCTTGGCCGCAACAAAAGTACCGCGCCCGACAACGGCTTCTAAAATACCCTGATCTGTCAAAACAGTATAGGCGCGCGCCACGGTACCTGGTGTCATTTCAAGCGACCAGGCCAATTCACGGACGGGGGGTAGTTTCGCACCTGCTTCCAGTTCACCACTATCAATTGCGGCTTGTATCGCCTTGGCTACGGCCTTGTATTTCGATGACGAAAGGTCGGCAAGAACTGGCCTCCAAATTGTACTCAATACAATACTCCTATAGACTGATACATTTTACTTTTGTATCCATATATTGTATCCATATATTTGGCAATAATGCCCCATTGTGTCAATACAATTTAAGGAATTGTCCCATGACATACGCACGCAGACAACAGATCGACTTTCTTGCCAATCGGCCTTTGACGCCGCTTTCGCAACTGGCGGTAACTGTGGCTGTGACGCTGGTCAAATGGAACGAACGTCGATGCAGCCGCATTGCCCTGAAACATCTGGACGATCATCTTTTAAAAGATATCGGTTTGAATCGCGACGACGCCCTTCATGAGGCCCGTCGCGTGTTCTGGCGCGACTAATCCCTGACGTGCCAGACCTCTTCCTGACCCGGCTTCGCGCCGGGTCTTTTTTGTTATTGATCCGGCGGAATTGAATACGTCAGCGTCGCGCGCGCCACCGGATCAGGCTTTCCATCGCTGTACAAAAGCGTGTCGCCCACCGCTAAGACACGTCCCATTTTCAACAGCTTAGCATGACAGATCAGATCCGTATTCGCCGCAGGCTTTCGCATGAAATCAATTGAGCAATTGGTCGTCACCGCCAATGCCTTGGGCCCAATCCGGGCCAAAATGGCAGCGTAAACAGCAACATCCGCCAAAGCAAACATGCTGGGCCCCGACACTGTGCCACCGGGCCGCAAATGTCGATCTGCCGTCTTTAATCGAACGACCACACCACTTTCAGACACCTCATCAAAAATGAAATCATCTGAGACTTGCGGAAATACGTCCTGCAGAAACGCCTTAAGCGCCGTTTTATCCATAGCAAGCACGGTGATCAGCGACCTTCGAATTGCGCAGGGCGTTTTTCAGTAAAGGCAATGACGCCTTCTTTGAAATCTCGGGTTTTGCCGCAATCACCTTGCAAATGCGCTTCAAGCGCAAGCTGTTCTTCCAACGAATTCTGGAACGTCCCGCGTATGGCGGATTTAATATGACGGTACGCAACGGTTGGACCTTTGGCCAACTGCTGCGCACGCGCGCGCCAATGGCTGGCAAAATCTGCGTCGGGCACAGCATCCCAGATCATGCCCCAATCACTGGCTTGGCGCGCTGAAATCTTGTCGCTGAACAAGGCCGCACCCATCGCCTTGGCAAACCCCATTTGTCGCGGCAACCAATAGGTACCGCCTGCATCAGGCATCAACCCGATGCGGGTAAACGCCTGAAGGAAATAAGCGCTTTCGCTGGCGATCACGACATCTGCAGCCAATGCCAGATTTGCGCCCGCACCCGCCGCAGGCCCGTTTACAGCACAGACCGACGGGATGTTGCAGTCAAAAATCGCACGCAGCATCGGCACATATTCTTCGCGCAGTGTCCGTTCAAGATCTAGATCAGCGGCAGTTGACGTGCGATCCCCCAGATCCTGCCCAGAACAAAACGCACGGCCCGCACCAGTCATCACAATCACACGCGCATTCTTTTCGGAATATTGGAATGCATCCTGAATTTCGGCCCGCATTTGCGTGTTCAGCGCATTCATCACGTCAGGGCGGTTCAGCGTCAGAACGGCCAGATCGTCGGTTATATCCAGGGTAATGGTGTCGTAATGCATCTTTGATCCTTCGGTCGCGGTCGATGCACCCTAACGAGTTTTGCACGCAGCGTGCAATTAGTCTTTCAGAAGTTCCGCTAAGCGCTTTTTTTCGTCTTCGTTCAAAGACGCTTCGGATGTTTCAGTCTGCCGCCCACGCAAATAGACAAATGCAATAATCAATGCAAAAAGCAGCATGATCGGACCGGATACCCATAATATCATATTAGATCCCGTCATCGTCGGCCGCAGCAATACATATTCGCCATAACGATTAACAACAAAGTCCATGACCTGTTCATCACTATCGCCTGCGACCAGGCGTTCGCGCACTAAAATGCGCAGATCACGGGCCAGATCCGCATTGGATTCGTCGATGTTTTCGTTTCGGCACACCAGACAGCGCAGATCATCAGACAAGGCCCGCGCACGTTCTTCCAAAACCGGGTCTGAAAGCACTTCGTCAGGCTGCACCGCAAAAACAGGTGCAGCGATCAAACACAGGATCAAAAGCAGACGCGCCATCATTCTGCGGGAACCGCGTTTGGCACGCGGGTTTTGCGTGCACCCGCACCAATACGATGCCGACGATCGCTTAGGGATAAGCCACCGCCCAAGGCCATAATAATCGATCCGGCCCAAATCCAATTGGCAAAGGGCTTGATATAGGTTCGTACGGCCCAGCCACCGTTCGCCTGCGGATCACCGATAACCAGATAGACATCACGCAGAATACCGTTCTTGATCGCCGCTTCGGTGGTTGGCATGTTTGCCACAGGATAGAACCGCTTTTCAGGCCTTAGTACTTCAACTTGGCGGCCATTTCGATAGACGATCATTTCAGCCATTGTGGTGATGTAATTCGGCCCTTCGGCCCTTTGAACATTGCGCAACTCAATCTCGTGGATGCCGACATCGAACCGATCCCCGATCTGGGCCACACGGATATCTTCCTGCTGCCAGGCCATCAACCCCGCCACGCCAAATATCGTGATCCCAAACCCGGCATGTGCGACAGCCTTGCCCCAATCGGCCCGCGGCAGACCGGCTAAACGACGCAGACGCGCACCACTTTTACCGGATCGTTGCCAAAGCTCCGTGATTGCTGCAAAGACCACCCAAGCACCCAAGGCGAGTCCCAGCGGGCCAAGAACAGATTGTCCGGTCTGAATTGTGAACACCAGCGCAATCAACGACACACCCAGAATAAATGCCGGGATAATGAATTTCGAAAGCTGTTCAAGTGTTTCGCGCTGCCACAGAAAAAGGATCATCGCAATGATGGCCACATAAATCGGGATACGAATGGACAAGCCCGCCTCGATCACAACCGCCAGAATAAGAAGGACAAAGCTAATGATCAGCGCTGGCAACAACAGCGGCATGATCTTTTCCATCCGCCCGCGTTTCCACGGTAAAAGGGATCCGAACGGAATAGCAATGGCCAGTAAAACCATAAAGGGTGTGAAGGCCTGATTAAAAAACGGCGGCCCCACACTGAGTTTCCGATCAAAAAGCAGATCAGCAACCAACGGCCACATTGTTCCGATGAACACGATAAAGCAACTGACTGCCAGCAAAACGTTGTTGATAACCAAAGCACTTTCGCGGCTGACTAAGGAAAAGACACCTTTTGCCTCCATGGCGGATGCACGGATCGCGAATAACACCAATGCACCGCCCATGAAGATGGCCGTGATTATCAGCAGATATACCCCGCGTTCGGGATCATTTGCAAAGGCATGTACCGATGTCAGAACCCCAGATCGCACGATAAACGCACCGATCAGCGAAAACCCAAATGCCAGGATTGCCAAAAGAATTGTCCAGCTTTTCAGCGCCTCGCGTTTTTCGACAACAATGGCCGAATGCAACAGAGCCGCAGCGATTAACCAAGGCATAAAGCTGGCATTTTCAACAGGGTCCCAGAACCAGAACCCGCCCCAACCCAATTCATAGTATGCCCACCACGATCCAAGGGCGATACCAATGGTCAAAAATACCCAGGCTGCCAATGTCCAAGGCCGCACCCACCGGCCCCACGCCGCATCAACGCGCCCCTCGATCAGGGCGGCGACAGCGAAAGAAAAGCTCATCGAAAGACCGACATACCCAAGGTATAAAAATGGCGGATGAAATGCCAAGCCTGGATCTTGCAAAAGCGGGTTCAGATCTTGCCCATCAAATGGCGGAACAGCCATACGAATAAACGGGTTGGATGTGAAAATAATGAACGCAAAAAAGGCAACAGCCACAGCACTTTGCACAGCCAAGACCCGTGCGCGCAATGTGGGTGGCAGCCCCCCACCGAACCAAGCGGCCATGGCCCCAAACAATGTCAGGATCAAAACCCAAAGCAGCATTGACCCTTCGTGATTGCCCCAAACACCTGTGATCTTATACAACATCGGCTTTGCCGTGTGCGAATTCAACGTCACAAGCTGAAGTGAAAAATCAGACACAACAAACGCATAAGTCAAAGCTGCAAAAGCAAATCCTGTCAGCAGAAATTGCGCTGTCGCGGCCGGTTCGGCCACGGCCATCCAATCACGTCGATTATAAGATGCGCCGACAAGCGGAACGATCATCTGAACAATGGCAACAGCAAAGGCCAGAATAAGGGCGAAATGTCCAAGCTCGGTTATCATGAACCAAGTTATAGGCACAAAGCGCAGCCTCGCCAATGGGCTGCGCTGACTTGTCCATCACGAATGTGTTTAAGCGCGCTTACGCCGCCAGTCAGACAAGGCTGGATTGTTTTCAAGTTCTAAGGCTTCAAGCGTCAGACTGGCATCTGGCCCTGTTGAAGCAACGCCGGGGGCCTGTGCCGCAAGTTCCTTCAAAACGCGTGTATTTTCAACAACCTGCGGAACACGCGCCATAGTTTCGGTGATGGATTTCTGAAATTCCTGGCTTTTCAGTTGATGTCGTGCACCGAAATAAAAGCTGACGATCGCGCCTAAAAGCCACCATAGCGGTTCTGGCACCAAAGCAATGCCCTGCATGCGACTGGCAAACCAGATCGGATCCACCATTGCTGCGACAAACAGCCCCAACGTACCCAAAGCCAATGCCGGTCGCGGCAACCGATTCACACCGTCCATAAAACGGTCAAAGCCACCTTGGCGTTGTACCGCAAATTCACTGCTGTGCTGTTGCAGTGCCTGTGCCCGCAAAGTGGCGTCCCTGCCCGCACCCGCTTCGGCGTTTTCAAAGAATACTTCGGCTGTTTCTTTGACAACGTTTCGACCGCCGCCAAAAATTACACTGAAAAATCGTTCAATCATGCCCATGATGCAACTCTCCTTGCGTGCTCTGCTTGGGTCAGGTGGTATTTTGGCGAAATGAATTCCTCGGCTCGGATAATCCAACCCCCTTTGCCTCCGTCGCGGCGGCGCGCAAATTTGCGCGATTGTGGGCGCGCATCACCCAAACGATAGTAATAATTGCGGCGAGCGATCCCATAAGCATCGGCTAGATGATCCGGCGCCGATGCATAGGCCGCATCCGTTGCCGCAATCGTTTGTGGACCGATTGCACCATCTACCGTTACAGGTTGTCCCATCTCGACCAGAAGCCGTTGCAGGATTTTCACGGCATTGCTGCCAGCGTTGACGTACATATCGAACACGGATGCCTGCAGCACCTTTGGTAACGCCGCGATCCGGGGGCGATTGAAGTAATGTTTCACAAAAATTTCGACCGCCTGCGCCTGCGTCAACCGCCGAACATCCGCTTGTGTCACACGGCCATCGCCGGTCAGATCCATCCCCAAACCGCGCATCGTATGGATCGTAACACCATAATTGGTCGCACCGCCCGGATCATCGGGATCATTCACATAGCCGCCTTCACGCACGACTATTTCTTCTGCAATATCGGATACAGTTTGCATCTGCCTATGCCCCATTTTTGGTTAACTGAGGGGCAAAAGATGCGTAACGAAGGTTAATTCGTCCCTATCTCAGCGTTCGGGTCCTGATAGACACCTTGCTCTTTCAGGGCATCAATCACCTCGGCCGGCATATAAGTTTCGTCGTGGCGCGCCAAAATTTCGGTTGCTTGAAACGTGCCATCAATTAAGCGCCCGGTCCCAACCATCCCTTCGCCTTCGCCGAAAAGATCAGGTAGAACGCCGGTATAGGCGACAGGCACTGAAGCACCACCATCGGTAACCCTGAATGTGATGGTTTCGCCTTGATCACGCACCAACGTTCCTTCTTCAACCAATCCACCAATTCGAAAAATCTCAGCCGAGGATGGAGGGGATTCAGCGATCTCACTCGGGGCACGAAAGAATTGAAACGCATCCCGACTGGCGTACCAAGTCAGTGCAAACGAAACGACCAACGCAAGTGAAATGATAAAAATCACCTGAATGCGTCGCTGTTTTTTCAGTGATTTCATCGTACCCTCATGGAAAGACCGGGACCATCATCAGACCCATTGTTTCATCCAGATTTAACATCAGGTTTGCATTCTGCAAGGCCTGCCCACTTGATCCTTTGGTCAAATTATCAAGTGCCGCAATCACAACAGCACGTCCTTCGATGCGGTCCGCCACGGCCCCGATATGGCAGAAGTTCGACCCACGAACATGCCGCGTCGAAGGATGCTGCCCAAAGGGCAAAACCTCGATAAAGACTTCGTTTGCATATGCATCGGACAGCGTTTGGTAAATTTTTTCGGCATCCCCTTGAACATAGACTGTCGCCAGAATACCGCGATTGGCAGGCAGCAGATGTGGCGTAAACTGTACTTTGATCTCACGTCCGGCAATTGCAGAAAACTCCTGATCGAACTCGGCCAAATGCCGATGGACACCACCCACACTATACGCATGTGCGCCTTCACTTAGTTCGGCATGTAACAAGTTTTCTTTTAGCGACCGTCCCGCCCCGCTGACCCCAGTTTTAAGATCAATGATGATATTATCCAAATCAATTGCGCCGGCCTTGATCAAGGGGCGCAAAGCGTACTGGCCCGTTGCCGCATTACAGCCCGTTCCAGCCACAAGGCGTGCGCTCGTAATCTGGTCACGATAGAATTCGGTTAATCCATAAACCGCTTCGCTTTGCAAATCGGTTGCAGCATGCGGTTTACCGTACCACTTTTTATAATCGTCAGGATCACGCAGGCGAAAATCAGCAGATAAATCAACAATCTTCATATCCGCAGGCAAATTGCTGATTACGGCTTGCGATGTCACATGCGGCAACGCGCAAAAGACCAAATCAACACAGCTGAAATCGATATCGTCGATCTTTTGTAGTATAGGCAAAGACAAATGTCGCAGATGAGGAAATACATCTGCCATCGCCATTCCGGCTTTGCGATCCGCAGACAAAGCCACAATCGTCATCGAGGGATGCGTGGCGATCAAACGAATAAGCTCTGCGCCGGTGTAACCACTGGCCCCAAGAATTGCGATATTGTGGGTCATATGCCGCCCTTTTCACGTCAACTTACGTCTAAGCAGCACATGACATATTGGCAAGAGCCGCCCCGATTACAACGCGTTTTATAGTTATTTTTATGCTGCCACAAACTCTATCCGTCGCTTCAGGAATTGCGTAGCTTTGTCAGACACGCGCGCCGGATCGCCGGTGGTTAAAAATAACGATTGTTCGCCATGACCCAGCATTTTTGGGTGTCGCTTCAGATAATCTGCAAGACTTTCAGCAACAAGTTTGGCTTGGGAATACACCTGAACATCTGGGCCAAGCGCATCCTGAAAAGTCTGTTCCATCAACGGATAATGTGTGCAGCCCAAAATTGCGGCTTCCGGGTTTGGCATCTTGCGTTTCAAGGCATCCACATGCGATCGCACCAGTGCTTCGGCCAAAATTTCATCACCATCTTCAATTGCATCAACAACACCGCCACAGGCCTGTGCTTCGACATCCACGCCAATCGCACGAAATGCCAATTCGCGCTGGAAGGCACGGCTGGACACAGTCGCGGGGGTGGCAAAAAGTGCCACATGCTTCACAGCGACCTCACGCGGTGGGGAATTGTCGCCCCACTGCCGCTCTGTCAGGGCTTCGATCAACGGTACAAAGACACCGAGCACACGCTTTTCAGGCGGTATCCAGCTTTCCTGCATTCGCCGCAATGCAGCCGCCGATGCCGTATTACAAGCCAGAATAACCAGATCACAGCCCACATCCCAAAGACGTTCGACCGCCTTGGTTGTCAGATCATAAACGTCATCCGCGTCACGCACCCCATAGGGCGCGTGAATATGGTCACCGAAATAAACAAACGGAACATCAGGCAGGCGTTTGGACACGGCTTCAAGAACCGTCAAGCCGCCCATACCGCTATCGAAAATACCAACTGCCATCAGTTTTTATATTTTTTCTCGAATTCAAAACCCTGATCGGACCATAGATATGGACGCGGTGACAGGCCATAGGTTTCTTTGCGAAGATACGACATCATTGCATTCGGTGCCTTGCGACGCGCATCAATTTCTGCGGGGTCAAGCGGTTCTCCAATAACGATGCGTACAGGCTCATCCAGACGTGACTTGAACTCCTTGATCAACAGTCCAAGGCGAAGCGTGATGTGCAAATGGCTGGCAATCTGAAACAGACGCGAATTATGCCCGTCAAAAAATGCCGGAACCACCGTAGCATTCGACTTGGCAACCATCTTTGCCGTGAATGACCGCCAACCGGGATCCATGGGCTTGGCAAAAGGCTTAGCAGCCGTCGAAACCGTTCCGCCTGGAAAAACTCCGATTGCCCCGCCTTGATTAAGATAAGCCAGCGCATTCTTGCGCGTTTGCAGATTTAGCTGAACCGCTTCTTTCGTCTCATCAAATGACACTGGCAGGATCACCTTGTCCAAATCGCTGGCCTTGCGAAACACGCTGTTGGCCAAAATACGAAAATCTCCACGCACCTGGCTTAAGATATGGCCCATCATCAAGCCGTCCAAAATACCGTACGGATGATTGGCGACCATGATCAACGGCCCTGTTTTCGGAATGTTGTCCAATGATCCGCCGACCACGTTCAAGCTAAGACCATACCGTTCCGTCATCACCTGCCAGAAGTCACGGCCCGCGGCGACCTCGTCTTCATAACCTTTGGCGCGTTTGATCAAGCGCAAACGCCCTGTGGCATTTTCCATGATACGAATAACCGCCCTAGCCCCACGGCTGTTGGCCGAGCTTGCATAGCTTATCTCACGAGCAATCTGACGTTGTGACATACTCATTACCTCTTGGCTTATCTGTTCTGTAAGCAGGTTTGTGTGATGTGGCTAGTCAGATTTTCGTCACTTGTATTATTCCGCAGCGGTACTTAATGGCGCAGTTTGTGCGCGGAACATAGCAAACAGTTCTTGTCTGCGTTGTTCAGCAGCCTTTGCGTGCGCCTCTTTGACAGGGCCGAAACCCTTGATCTGCAATGGCAGCTCCGCGATTGCGATGGCAAGATCCAGCGTTTCGGGGCGTAAATCGCGCAAGATTTCTTCTATATCAACTTCGTATTGGGTGACCAGCGCACGTTCCATCCTGCGTTCTGCGGTATATCCAAAGATGTCCATAGGTGTTCCGCGCAAAACTTTTAGCTTTGATAACGGACCAAAGGCTTTGGCAATCCAGCCCCCAAATTCGCGTTTTTCAGGCCGACCATTTGACCCCATGCGGCTAAGTAACGGCGGCGCAAGGTGAAACCTGAATGACAGATCACCCGCAAATTCAACCTTGGCTTTTTGCGCTGTTGAGCCCAGCAATCGCGCCACTTCGTATTCATCCTTATAAGTCAGAATCTTGTGATAGCCTTTTGCGATTGCCTCTTTCAGGCGTTCATCCTGAACCCGATTAACCAATCCAAGGTAACGGTCAGCCAGCCTTTGTGACTGATACTGCACAATATGCTGTGCCCTAAAATCAATCTTTTCACTCAAGGATTTCGGCTTTGAAACAACAACTTGCGTCAACTGCTTTTCGGCCTGATCTGGATGTTCAACTGCCCAACGACCAATTTCGAATGCGCGCTGGTTACGGTCAACGGCTGCCCCATTCAGTTCAATCGCGCGGGTAATCGCGTCATAGCTAAGCGGGATCAGACCACGTTGCCAGGCCGCACCGAACAAAAGCATGTTGGAAAATATCGAATCTCCAAGCAGCTTTTTCGCCAGATCCGAGGCATCGAACATCGACAATCGATCCTTTAGGCGGGCTTCAAGCGCAAGACGTAACTGATCAGACGGCAAACGAAATTCCGTATTGCGGGTGAAATCACCTGTGATGATCTCGTGACTATTCACAACCCCGCTCGTATGTCCGGCTTTCATCAGTCCGATGGTCTTGGCGCCAGCACTTACCACCAGATCACCACCGATCAGGGCATCGCATTCACCGGTTGCCACACGGATTGCGCTGATATCTTCCGGGGCCTCGGCCAGACGGCAATGAATATGCACCGCACCGCCTTTTTGTGCCAACCCTGCCATTTCCATCATCGCAGCGCCCTTGCCATCAATATGCGCCGCCATCGTCAAGACAGCCCCAATAGTCACAACGCCGGTCCCACCAACACCAGTGATCACCACATTATGGGTGCCAGCAATCGTTGGCAGTTGTGGCAATGGAATATCCGGCAAATCAACGTCAGATGTTGCCTCTTTACGGATTTGCGCACCTTTTACTGTGACAAAACTGGGACAAAAACCGTTGACGCAGGAAAAATCCTTGTTGCAGGATGATTGATCAATTGCACGCTTGCGGCCCAACTCCGTTTCAACAGGCACAATGGACACACAGTTAGATTGCACCCCGCAATCGCCGCAGCCTTCGCAGACATCTGTATTGATGAACACACGTGCATCCGGGTCAGGGAATTTACCCCGCTTCCGGCGACGGCGCTTTTCAGCAGCACAGGTTTGAACATAAACAATCGCCGACACACCTTTGATTTTGCAGAACTTATCCTGAACGGACATCAAATTGTTGCGTTCATGACGTTCGACTTCGCGCGTGAATAACGACAGATCGACCTCTTCCTTGGGATCATAGACCATCGCCACATGCTGAACACCCATGGCGACCAGTTCGCGGCAAATCTGATCAGCGGTCAGATTGCCTTCGTTCGCTTGCCCACCGGTCATGGCAACAGCATCATTGTAAAGGATTTTATAGGTAATATTGGTGCCCGCCGCCAAAGCCGCCCGCACCGCCTGAACACCGGAATGATTATAGGTACCATCGCCCAAATTCTGGAATACATGATCGCGCTTGGAAAACGGGGCCTCGCCCACCCAATTCACGCCTTCGCCACCCATCTGGGTAAACCCGACGGTCTCGCGATCCATCCATTGGACCATATAATGGCAGCCAATACCGGCATAAGCGCGGGATCCTTCGGGCACTTTGGTCGAACTGTTATGGGGGCAACCCGAACAGAAATAAGGCAGGCGTGCCGCGATTTCCTGTGCATTATCAGCTTTCTTAGCATCCTGAAGCATCTGCAAACCATGACGCAGTTGTTCTGTATCGCGGCCCTCCTCAATCAGAATGGCACCCAGTTTTTCAGCAATCATGATCGGGTCCAGCGCACCTTTGGCCGGGAATAATGTCTGCCCCCGACCATCCTGCCCACCATAGACCCGACGCCCGTGACGATCATTAAAGATCGCCTCTTTTGCCTGAACTTCGATCAGCTTACGTTTTTCTTCGACGATGACGATCAGGTCCAGACCTTCCGCCCAATCGGAATATCCTTTGACATCCAGAGGCCAGGTCATACCAACCTTATAGGTTGTGATGCCTAAGCGCTCAGCCTCGGCTGCATCAATGCCCAAAAGATGCAACGCATGGGTCAGATCCAGCCAGTTCTTACCAGCTGCCATAAATCCAATCTTGGCACCAGGTTTTCCCCAAACCCGTTTGTCGATTTTATTTGCATGACCAAAGGCTTCTGCGGCGAACCTGCGGTAATCCATCACCCGCGCCTCTTGCGCTTGGGGGGTGTCGACCAGCCGTATATTCAAGCCACCGTCGGGCATGTCAAATTCGGGCAGAACAAACTTCAGACGATGCGGATCGCCATTGACAACAGCCGTTGCTTCGACCGTATCTTTCATACATTTCAACCCGGCCCACAGCCCTGAAAACCGCCCCATGGCGATACCGAACAAACCGTAATCCATGATTTCCTGCACACCGGCAGGGCTGAGGATCGGAATGAAACTGTCAACCATTGTCCATTCAGACTGGTGCAGTGTCGTTGAGCTTTCGCCCGTATGATCGTCGCCCATCGCGACAAGAACACCGCCATTCTGCGATGCACCCGCCATATTGGCATGACGAAAGACATCGCCGCTGCGATCCACACCGGGGCCTTTGCCGTACCACAGACCAAAGACACCATCGTATTTTCCTTCGCCACGCAATTCGGCCTGCTGACTGCCCCAAAGGGCTGTGGCGGCAAGATCTTCGTTCAAGCCCGGCTGGAATAGAACCTGAGCCGCCTCAAGCTGTTTTTCTGCACGCGCCATTTGCATATCAACAGCACCAAGCGGCGATCCGCGATACCCAGTCACATAACCCGCTGTATTCAACCCTGCCCGTTCATCCCGCGCACGTTGCATCAGCATTAGGCGAACCAATGCCTGTGTTCCGTTCAGAAGCACCTGTGACTTGGATAAATCATACCTATCTGACAAAGAAATATCTTGTCTGGTCATTGAGCACCTCCCAATGCTTTGTTAAAGCTATTATAGGTCAAAAACCCTGACCTACAAATAAAATTGACGCTGCGGTACTCTTTGCCAGATACACGCAACATTAAGTAAGGCTGAACAGAAAAACTTTTCAGGTGATTGCGCAAAAATGGACTGGGACAAACTAAGAATATTTCACGCCGTCGCAGATGCGGGCAGCCTAACGCATGCAGGTGATGTTTTACACCTGTCACAATCCGCTGTCAGCCGACAAATTCGTGCTTTGGAAGAATCACTTAATACAACTTTGTTCCACCGCCATGCACGTGGATTGATCCTGACAGAACAGGGTGAGCTGCTGTTTGACGCGACATCTGCAATGAAAAAGCGGCTTGATACGGCCGAAGCCCGCATCAAAGACAGTGAAGAAGAAGTGTTTGGCGAATTGCGCGTCACCACAACAACCGGCTTTGGAACGCTTTGGCTAGCGCCACGGTTGCCGGCATTTTATGACAAGTATCCAGACCTTAAAATTGATCTGATGCTGGAAGAACGTGTATTGGATTTGCCCATGCGCGAAGCCGACGTTGCCATTCGCATGAAAGAACCATCGCAAGCTGATCTGATACGCAAAAAGCTGATGGCCGTTCGTATGCGACTTTATGCAACGCCTGCCTATCTGGATCAAAACGGAACCCCCGAGCATCTTGACGACATCGCCAATCACAGGCTGATTTGCCAAAGCCCGAACTCAACTCAGGTCGGCGCCGGTGCAAGTCTTGCGCAACATCTTATGACATACGATCTTAAGAGCCTTTTGACCGTAAATAATTACTTTGGCGTGCTTCAGGGTGTGCTTAATAACCTTGGTATTGGCATTTTGCCGGATTATCTGATCGAGGATTTCCCGGATATGGTGCGTGTTTTACCAGATATTGAGTCGGGTGAAGTCCCCGTTTTTCTTGCCTATCCAGAAGAATTACGCCCTTCAAAGCGCATTGCGGCCTTCCGTGATTTCGTTCAGGACGAGATCATTGCGCACCGTAGGCGACTAAAATTAAACAAAAACAACTGAGACTTGCGCGCAACGCATAGCGGTTATGTCTTATTTGCAGCATTTTTAGACTTGTTTGCGATACCATCGCTGATTAACTAAGCAAATGAAGACAACAAATGGTGTCTTCATACCTCCCTGTTGGACTTCGGCCGAGCTTTGTCTCGGCCATTTTTTTTACCCGCAGGATCGCGCAATCCTTAAGATCTACAAAGGCAGCGCAGTAGTAGATTTAATCTCCTCCATCGAAAGCAATGCTGTCACGTTATAAACGCGCACCTCTGAAATCAGCGCCTGATAGAATGCATCGTATGCGCGGGCATTTTTGACACGCACTTTCAGAATGTAATCGATATCCCCCGCCAAGCGATGCGCTTCTTGTACCTCGGGGCGGGTTTGCAAGGCGTGCAAGAATTTCTTTTGCCATTTGGATTCATGTTCGGACGTGCGGATTAGCACGAAGAAACATGCTTCAAAGCCCAAAGCTTCTGCATCCAACACAACCGTCTGCGGGCCAATCACACCTGCATCGCGCAGTTTGCGGATGCGATTCCATACGGGCGTCTTCGATGACCCCACTTCGCGCGCGATTTCGTCCAGGGACCGCCCCGCATCGCGCTGCAGCGCCGCCATGATTTTCCGATCTGTGTCGTCTATCCGGATATCCATTCTGTTTTTCTCTCTATTCAGGAAAAATCGCACCTATAAGGAAATTCATAAGAACAATCATCCTTATCTACAAGCACATATAGCATTAAATTGGGAAAATATCCTATATTAGACGTAAGCACAGTGACAAGAGTAATCCAATGCAACACTTTCCGATCTTTATGGCCCTGGCCGGCCGCCGCGTTGTCGTCTCAGGCGGCGGCGATGCCGCCCTGGCCAAGCTGCGTCTTTTGCTGAAGACAGAGGCCCATCTTACTGTTTTTGCAGAAGAATTTGCGCCAGAGATCGCAAGCTGGGCCACTGAGGGAAAGCTGCGTCTGGTTCCCCGCGCCATGGCCCCCGGCGATGCCCTTTGCGCTGTCCTGTTCTATGGCGCCAACGAAGACGATGCCGAAGACGCCCGCACCGCTGCCTTGGCCCGCGCTGACGGAGCGATCGTAAATATCGTTGATAATCTGATAGATAGCCAGTTTATCACCCCCGCCATCGTCGACCGCGACCCTGTGACTGTCGCCATCGGAACCGAAGGCGCAGCCCCCGTTCTGGCCCGCGCCATCAAACGCGATCTGGAAGAACGACTGCCTGCAACCCTTGGTACCCTGGCCCGCATCGGCAAGCTGTTCCGATCGGCCGCAGACGCCCTGCCCATGGGGCGCAAGCGTCGTGATTTCTGGTCCGAGTTCTATTTCAAAACCGGCCCCCAAGCAATTGAAGAAAAAGGGATAAAATCCGTTCGACCCGCCCTGGAGGCTTTGCTGGATCAGCACCTGAATGCAGGGGAAAAAGAAGGCCATGTTGATCTGGTCGGTGCCGGTCCCGGCGACCCTGATCTGCTGACGCTTAAGGCCCGCAAAGCCTTGGACGAAGCTGATGTCGTGATCTATGACCGCCTTGTTTCGGCAGAAATTCTGGAACTGGCCCGGCGTGAGGCCACAATGATCGACGTCGGGAAAGAAGGCTTTGGGCGGTCGGTTTCCCAGAATGAAATCAACGACTTGCTTGTTCAACATGCTCAAAACGGCGCCCATGTGGTTCGGTTGAAATCCGGTGACCCGACCGTATTCGGGCGTCTGGACGAGGAAATCGACGCCTGCCGGGCCGCCGGCGTCAGCTGGCGCATCGTGCCCGGCATCACCGCCGCCTCGGCCGCAGTGGCCAGCATCGGACAAAGCTTGACCAAACGCGATCGCAATGCCTCGGTCCGGTTTCTGACTGGCCATGACATGAAAGGCTTTGCCGAACATGACTGGCGTGCCCTGGCCCGAACGGGCGAAGTGGCCGCGATCTATATGGGTAAAAAGTCATCCCGCTTTATTCAGGGGCGGCTGCTGATGCATGGTGCCGACCCGGCCACGCCTGTGACTGTGATTGAAAATGCCTCGCGTCCCGAACAACGCATTGTGACGGCTCAGCTTTCTGACTTCGCCGATGCCATTACCCGGGCCGACATGAAGGGCCCCGCCCTGGTTTTTTACGGCCTTGCCCCCCGAACAGCCCAATCTGTCGCCGCAACCATCCAACCCCAAGAGGTCGCGTTATGAGCCGCAAGTTTACACCGAAAGTCGTCACCGCCAATGACCTGTTGGAGGGGGACGTGATTTATCTGGCCGCCGACGACCGGTGGGTGCGTGACATGAAACAGGCTGAGTTCATCGAGGATGAAGCCCACGCCCAGATCCGCCTTTTGCATGCCGAACAACAGCCAGATGTGGTCGTCGGCGCCTATCTGGCGGATGCGGCCCTGGGCGATGACGGCCCAGAACCCACCCATTTCCGCGAAACTTTCCGGACGCGCGGCCCATCCAACTATGCCCACGGCAAACAAGAGAAGCAGGCAGAAAATGTATAAATACAACGACTTCGACGACGCTTTTCTTCGCGAACGCACCGCTCAGTTCCGCGCGCAAGTCGAACGCCGGATTGACGGATCGCTGACCGAGGATGAATTCAAGCCCCTGCGCCTGATGAACGGGCTTTATCTGCAACTGCACGCCTATATGCTGCGCGTGGCGATCCCCTATGGCACGTTGAACAGCCGCCAGATGCGGCAACTGGCGATGATTGCCGAACGGTGGGACAAGGGCTATGGCCATTTCACCACGCGGCAGAACATTCAGTACAATTGGCCCAAACTGCGCGACGTGCCTGATATGCTGGATGCGCTGGCCGATGTCGGCATGCACGCGATCCAGACCAGCGGAAATACCGTGCGAAATGTGACCTCGGACCATTTCGCGGGCGCGGCACAGGATGAAATCGAAGACCCCCGCCCTGTGGCCGAGTTGCTGCGGCAATGGTCGACCGATCATCCCGAATTCCAGTTCCTGCCCCGCAAATTCAAGATCGCGATCACAGGCAGCCCCAATGACCGTGCCGTAACACGCGCCCATGACATTGGTCTGCGGATGGTCGAACAGGATGGTCAACCGGGCTTTGAGGTCATCGTGGGCGGCGGGCTTGGCCGCACGCCGATGGTCGGCAAGGTCATCCGGGACTTCCTGCCCAAAGCCGATCTGCTGCCCTATGTCGAGGCGATCCTGCGCGTCTATAACCGCTTGGGCCGCCGCGACAACAAGTATAAGGCGCGCATCAAGATCACGGTGCACGAAAAAGGGCTGGAAACGATCCGCGATCTGGTTGAGGCCGAGTTTGAACACACCCGCGCTGATTTCATGGGCTTTGACATGCAGGCCCTGACCCAGATCGAAAAGCATTTTCAGCCGCCTGCCTTCAAACAGGCCGATACTGCGGGCTATGAGGTTGCGCGCGCCGCCAACCCCGCCTTCCGCGCCTGGACCGACACCAACCTGACACCGCATAAGACGGATGGATACGCGATTGTGTCGATATCGCTAAAAGCCCATGGCGCGACGCCCGGCGATGCCACGGCCCATCAGATGCGTGTCATGGCCGATCTGGCAGAATGGTTCGGACATGACGAAATACGCATCAGCCATGAACAGAACGTGATCCTGCCACATGTGCATAAATCCGATCTGCCCGAGCTTTACGCCGTCTTGCGGGATGCGGGGCTGGCGACGGCCAACATCGGGCTGATCAGCGATATCATCGCCTGCCCCGGTATGGATTACTGCGCGCTGGCAACGGCGCGGTCGATCCCGATTGCACAAGAGATCGCAGAACGTTTCGATGAACTGAAGCTGGAACATGACATTGGGCCGCTGAAAATCAAAATCTCGGGCTGCATTAATGCCTGTGGACACCACCATGTGGGCCATATCGGCATCCTTGGTCTGGATCGTGCGGGGGTCGAAAACTATCAGATCACTCTGGGCGGCGACGGAACCGAAACCGCCGCCATCGGCGAACGCGCGGGTCCCGGTTTCAGCGCGGAAGAAATCGTGCCCGCCATCGAACGTCTGGTTCATGCCTATCTTGATCTGCGCGCAACCCGGGATGAAACTTTTCTGCAAACCTATCGGCGGCTTGGGCCCCAGCCCTTTAAATCCGCCCTGTACCCCGAGGCAAAAGCCAATGCCGCTTGAAGCCCCCTTAGAACCGGTCAGCGTTCGCGTGGACGATCTGAACCGCCGTTATCGTCATCACGGTGCAACCGCCGTACTGGAACATGCGTTGGCCGATCCGCAAGTGGGACGCACAGCGCTTGTGTCGTCTTTCGGGGCAGAATCCGTGGTGTTGCTGCATCTGATCTCGATTATGGATCGCACAACGCCCGTGTTGTTTATCGACACCGAAATGCTGTTTGCGGAAACCCTGACCTATCAGCAAGAGCTGTCAGAGCGGCTTGGCCTGACCGATGTACGGGTGATCAAACCTGCACGTGAACAAGTCTTTGAACATGACAACGAAGGATTACTGCACCTGCATAACCCTGATGCATGCTGTGCATTACGTAAAACAGTGCCACTGCAAAATGCACTAGACGGATTTGATGCCTGGATCACTGGGCGCAAGCGATATCAGGCAGGCACGCGTGCCGCGCTTGAGTTCTTTGAGGTCGACAACGAAAGCCGGATCAAGATCAACCCACTGGCCCATTGGACGCCCGAGGACCTGCGCGACTATATCGACGAAAACCGCCTGCCCCGTCATCCTATGGTCGCAAAGGGCTATCCGTCTATCGGATGCGCGCCCTGCACATCGCCCGTAGGCACCGGTGAAGATCCCCGTGCGGGACGCTGGCGCGATCAGAACAAAGAAGAATGCGGCATCCACTTCGTAAACGGCAAAGCTGTTCGCTTGAATATAGAGAGAACCACATGAACGTAATCGTTACCGATAGCGGCTTTCAATCCGATGATTGGACACATGGCTTCACATCTTTGGAAGATTTTCCCGCCAATGATCAGGCCCCTGCAATGGCCGTCGATCTGGAACCTGACTCCAGCCTTGAAGTCCTGCGGGGCCGGCTGGACAGCATCGATTTGATCCGTATCCATTTTCACAGCTTCGCAGACGGCCGCGGCTTTTCGTTGGCCACCACATTGCGCCATCTCGGTTTTGCGGGCCGTTTACGTGCCGTCGGCCATGTGCTGGCTGATCAATACGCCATGGCGCGTCGTTGCGGTTTTGATGAGGTCGAAATCTCGGATGACTTGGCCGCACGCCAGCCCGAAAACCAATGGCTGGCCCGCGCCAATTGGCGCGCCCATGACTATCAGTCGCGGCTGCGCGCTGTGTCCGGCTGACTTTCAGCTTTTCACCAAACACTTCAACGACTAGAACAAGGGCGGGGTCACAAATATCCCTGCAATGACATATGACCGAGTTAAAACCATTGACTGACGCAACCCCGATTAAAACACCGATGCTGCCTGACGCACAGACTGTCACACACGTTGAACATTTCACCGACGATCTGTTTTCTTTTCGTGTGTCACGTCCGCAGTCGCTGCGGTTCCGGTCCGGCGAATTCGTGATGATCGGCCTTATGGGCGACACTGGCAAACCGCTTCTGCGCGCCTATTCCATCGCATCGCCCAGTTGGGATGAAGAGTTGGAGTTTTATTCGATCAAGGTCCAGAACGGCCCGCTGACCAGTAAACTGCAGCATATCCAACCGGGCGATCAGATCATCCTGCGCCCCAAACCCGTGGGCACACTGGTGCATGACGCACTTCTGCCCGGCAAGCGCATCTGGTTTTTTGCCACAGGCACGGGCTTTGCCCCCTTTGCATCGCTGTTGCGTGATCCTGAGACCTATGAACTTTATGATGAAGTCATTATCACACACACCTGCCGCGATGTGGCCGAACTGGAATACGGCCGCCGTATTGTCGAAGCCCTGCCTAATGATCCGCTGATCGGTGAACTGGTTGGTGACAAGCTGAAATATTATCCAACCACGACACGTGAAGACAGCCCCAAGATGGGCCGCATCACAACGCTTTTGCAGGATGGCACTGTCTTTAAAGACCTTGGTATTGATGGAATGACCGCTGAAACAGACCGTGCGATGGTCTGCGGATCAATGGGCCTGAATACCGACCTTAAGGAAATTCTGGAAGGGTTTGGCCTTCGCGAAGGGGCCAATTCCGATCCTGCCGAATACGTCGTTGAAAAAGCGTTTGTTGGTTAAGTTACAGCGAACGTTTTTAGATGATTATGGCTTAAACCCAGTCAAGCATCCGTTTTGCAGACGCCTCTACAGATTTATCGTTCAAAGCCCTGCTTTAATCATATCGCGTATTTTTACAGCTTTCACAAAGTGGTCAAGTTCATGCGTCTTAATCCACCACACCGCAGCTTCCATCAAAAGTTCAGGATCGTCGTTCTTGTTGGCAAAAAAAGCATAGAATGAAAGGCCAACTGTTTCGCCTTTCTTCTTAATTTTATCATCACAAATCGCGATGGCTTTTTGCCTTAAACTTGCTCTCATTATCATTTCAATCTTGGTTCAATTGGTGGCGATGCCACTTAAGGCGAGTCAAGTTGTTTTGGCTATTCATTGCATTAAATACTTCACAACAAAAACCGCGCAAAAACACTTTGCGCGGCTTGAGTATATCTAAATCAGCTTATTCTTCCATAAGCTGCTTCAGGCGATCCAGCATGGCTTTCAAAACTGTCGGATCATTTTCAGTCTGTTGCAAGGCGACTTTCATGCCGGCCTTCTGCACGTCATCCAGATTTGAATCATCAATCATCTGACTGACTTTTTCGAAATCATATCCTTCTACAGTCAGATATTGTTCCATTTCAGCAGGGATTGCACTGGCACTATTCGCGCCTTCGACGATTGTCTGTTCTGTCTCAGCTGCCACATCTTCGACAGTATCTGCCGATTGGTCCATTGCACTTTGCCCATCCTGCAGCGCACCTTCGACAGCGTTCACACCGTCCTGTATCATGCTATCCGTTGCCGCGTCGGCAGCATTGGCGGCATCCTGAACGGCATCAACGCCGCTTTCTACAGTATCTGTGACAGCTTGTGTGGTGTCTTCAACGGCATCTGTAACCGTATCTACAGCCTGTTCAGCAGCATCTTGCATCGTATCGACAGCCTCGACTGCTGTTTCAGTTGTGGTATCAACGACGCCCTCGGTGGTTTCCGCAGCACTATCGACTGTATCACTGACGGCATCTGTGGTGCTTTCCAGTGTGTCTTGCGCAGAATCTGTTGCCTCTTGTGGCGTATTTTCAGAATAAAAATAGTACCCCGCCCCCACGACGATAATTACAGCCAACACCAAATAAATATTTTTCATAATACCACCTTCATTCCATTGGATATCTTGCTAAACGTTATGCCAGACAGCCCGCAAAATGAAAACTGTGACAAAAGCTGCGCAGCAAAGCTTCGCTTATGCCGTTTTCGTCTTGAAACAAAGGCCGCAAAAGGCTAATTTCATAAATCAGACATCTGCAACAGTTTAAGGATCAATGTCATAGCCCGCAGACCACACAACGCGCCGCCCGTACGTGAAACAGGACCCCGCGTAAATGATCGCATTCGTTCAAACGAAATCCGCCTTATCGGCGCCGAAGGTGAAAACGTCGGCGTTGTAACCCCCGAAAGAGCCATGGAAATGGCAGATGAAGTCGGTCTTGATCTGGTGGAAATTTCACCAAATGCCACACCGCCTGTGTGCAAGATTATGGATTTCGGCAAGTTCAAATACGAAACCCAGAAAAAAGAAGCCGAGGCGCGGAAAAAGCAAAAGATTATCGAGGTCAAAGAGGTCAAATTCAGGCCCAACACCGATACGCATGACTATGAAGTCAAAATGCGCAACGTTTTCAAGTTTTTGGAAAACGGTGATAAGGTCAAAATCACCCTACGGTTCCGCGGTCGTGAAATGGCCCACCAGAACCTTGGGCGTGAGCTGCTGGAACGTGTGGCCGAAGACACCAAAGAACATGGCAAGATCGAAAACATGCCCAAGATGGAAGGCCGTCAGATGGTCATGATGATTGGACCTATGCCGAAATAAAATTATACTTGTGTATGATTTAGAAACCCTCTGCCCTTGGTCAGAGGGTTTTTTGTTGGCTTGCGTAAAGTGAAAGCGGGCCAAAAGATAAAGGACTTGCGTGCCGGTCTTGAAGTCAAAGTGCTGTTTTCTGCAGCGTATAGAATATTTGCTTCACCGCTACTTACAAATTCAAATAAGTATGCCCTTACACTACAAGAAACATCTCGATTGATTGTAAGAGCTGCAAGCCTCACAGGAGACATGTCCAAGCCTGCTATTTTTGCTCTGACCAACCCCTTTTCAGGGTCTTCATTTGGCAATCTTTCTGGGGTGCCCTTTGGTCGGATCAACATGGTGCCATCTGCCGTAACATACATCACACGGCTCTCAAGTTGTGGATAAGGCGACGGGATGCTTTAGCCATCGATTGATCTGCTGTGCAAAGCAATAAGCGCAATAAATACTCTGAGAGTTTTATTTATAGACTTCCACTCCCTACTTTTCCCATGAGTTTAATTTCAAGATCGAGACTTGTTTTTAACTTCCCAGATATAAAGGGGCGTTCACAGCACATCGAATGATGTCCGCCTTGGATGCATAGCAAAAGCATCCAAGGCTAAATTCATCATATAATCCGCAGGCTTTCGCCAAAGTATCCCTTGGGACGCGCCGGCAAAAGTCAGCGGGTTCAGAAAAACGCCTGCAACCCGGTTTGCGCACGACCCAAGATCAGGGCGTGGACATCGTGGGTGCCTTCATAGGTGTTTACCGTTTCCAGATTGACCATATGGCGCATGATCTGGAAATCCTCGGAAATGCCGTTGCCGCCGTGCATGTCGCGGGACATGCGCGCGATATCCAATGCTTTACCGCAGTTGTTGCGCTTCATCAGACTGATCATTTCGGGCGCCGCATTGCCTTCATCCATCAGACGCCCAAGACGCAAACTGCCCTGAAGACCTAAAGAAATTTCAGTTTGCATATCGGCAAGCTTCTTTTGGAACAACTGGGTTTGTGCCAACGGTTTGTCGAATTGTTTGCGATCCAACCCGTATTGCCGTGCTGCGTGCCAACAGAATTCTGCGGCCCCCATTACACCCCAACTAATGCCATACCGCGCGCGGTTCAGACAGCCAAACGGGCCTTTCAGCCCTTCGACGCCCGGCAGTAAAGCGTCTTCGCCAACCTCGACTCCGTCCATTACAATTTCACCCGTAATGGATGCACGCAAAGAAAGTTTGCCACCCACCTTCGGGGCAGACAGACCGGCCATGCCTTTTTCCAGAACAAACCCGCGGATCTTGCCGCCATGTGCCTCGGATTTGGCCCATATCACAAATACATCTGCAATCGGAGAATTAGATATCCACATCTTGGACCCTGTGATCCGATAGCCTGTTGCCGTCTTTTCCGCACGAGTCTTCATGCCCGCCGGATCACTGCCCGCATCGGGTTCAGTCAGACCAAAACACCCGATCAATTCGCCGCTGGACAACCCCGGCAAATATTTCTGACGCTGTTCTTCGGACCCGTAAGCATAGATCGGATACATCACCAGCGATGACTGGACACTCATCATCGACCGGTATCCGCTGTCAACGCGTTCCACTGCACGGGCCACCAAACCATAGGTGACATAAGATGCGCCAAGCCCGCCGTATTGTTCTGGCACCGTAATGCCCAACAGCCCAGCTTCACCCATTTCGCGGAAAATACCAGGATCTGTTACTTCGTCCCGGTATGCCTCAATCACACGCGGTTGCAGCTTGGTTTGGGCAAATTCCTCGGCCGCATCGCGCAGCATACGTTCGTCTTCAGAAAGCTGATCTTCCAATCGAAAAACATCCTGCCAGTCGAAACGGTTCAGGTCTGGGGCATCCTTGGTTTTAATCTGCGCTGGTGCGTTCATGGCATCCTCACTTCTATGGTTTGGCGAAACCTAGCCCGCGATATCGGGATTGACAATCGCGCTTCGACTTTAGGCCCCCTTGACCCTGCCTGACCGACATGCAGCATTGCAGGTCTGATCGGAGGGTTCATGTCACATCAGTTTTCGTCAATCGACACTGTTCAAAAGGCCTTGGCCGATGCGAATTATATCTGCGGACGCGATTTGGCGACAGTCGTTTTCCTGTCCCTGAAACTGGGGCGGCCCTTGTTTCTGGAAGGCGAAGCAGGCGTGGGCAAGACTGAAATTGCCAAGGCCATCGCCACAACATTGGGTCGCCGTTTGATCCGCCTGCAGTGTTACGAAGGACTGGATGCCGCATCTGCTGTTTATGAATGGAATTTCCCCGCCCAGATGATTGCCATTCGCGCGGCAGAGGCATCGGGAACAGCCGATAAGGATGCGCTGCAAACGCAGTTATTTTCCGACGATTATCTGATCGAACGCCCGCTTTTAGATGCGATGCGCCCTGATCCCGCAGGTCCACCTGTTTTGCTGATTGACGAATTGGACCGTACCGATGAACCGTTTGAAGCATTCCTGCTGGAAGCGCTATCCGACTTTCAGGTTTCGATCCCGGAATTGGGCACGATCAAAGCGCCCGAACCGCCCATTGTCATCCTGACGTCTAACCGCACGCGCGAGGTGCACGATGCGCTAAAGCGCCGCTGTTTATATCATTGGGTCGATTATCCTAATTTCGACCGCGAGATCCAGATTTTGAACGCCCGTGTGCCTGAAGCCGCCGAAGCGCTAAGCCAAGAGGTCGTGGCCTTTGTGCAAAAACTGCGCACCGAAGATCTGTTCAAAAAACCCGGCGTGGCCGAAACCATCGACTGGGCCAAATGCCTGCTGGCACTGGATGTCATCAATCTGTCGCCAGAGGTTATCGCTGATACATTGGGCGCCATTTTGAAATATCAGGACGATATTCAAAAGCTGCAAGGATCCGAAGCAAAACGGCTGCTGGACGAGGCAAAGGCCGAACTGGCGCCGGTGTAATATGGTTAAACTGCCCGATCTCGACCTGCCCGAAAATCCAAAGCTGATGTCGAATATCACCCATTTCGCACGTGCTTTGCGCAAAGCCGGACTGCCGATTGGGTCGGGGCATATCATGGATGCAATCCGCGCGGTGCAAACGGCAGGATTTACCGAAAAGCGGGATTTTTATTGGATTTTACATGCCTGTTTCGTGTCAAAGCCTGAACATCGTCAGGTTTTTGCACAGATTTTCCGGCTATATTGGCGTGACCCGCGATATCTGGAACATATGATGGCCGCACTCACGCCACAGGTACGCGGAGTGCAGGAAGATCGTATTGCCAAGCCTGCAGAAAAACGCGCAGCCGAGGCGTTGCTTGACGGCGTTGATCGTGATCTGCCGAATTTGCCCGAAGCCGAAGATGGGACTGAAATCGACATCGACGCCTCGCGTACCATGTCATCGCAGGAACGGCTGCAACACCTTGATTTTGAACAGATGAATACAGACGAGATGGCGCAAGCCAAGCAGATGCTGGCACAAATGGCACTGCCGATTAAACCACTTGCCAGCCGCCGCACAACAGCAGCGCTGCATGGCGGGCTACCTGATTGGCAACGCACGATGCGGCAAGCCATGAGACAAGGTGGAGAGATCACAAAGTTTGCCCGAAAAACACGGCGCGACCGCTGGCCGAACCTTGTGGCGCTATGCGATATTTCGGGATCCATGTCGCAATATTCGCGCGTTGTGCTGCATTTTTTGCATGCGGTGTCCAACCATAAAGGACGCGGTTGGGCTAAGGTGCACGCTTTTACCTTTGGCACCCGGCTAACGAATATCACCCGCCATCTGCAACAGCGTGATGTTGATGCTGCCCTTGCCGCTGCCGGGGCCGAGGCGCAGGATTGGGAAGGTGGCACGCGCATCGGGGCCTGCCTGAACGCCTTTAACCGCGACTGGTCACGGCGCGTTTTGGGCCAGGGCGCGGTTGTCCTGCTGATCACCGATGGTCTTGATCGCGATGATCCGGATGGACTGTCAAAAGCAATGGAATGGCTACACCTGTCTGCTCGGCGTGTTATTTGGGTCAATCCCCTGCTGCGCTGGGATGGATTTGCGCCAAAAGCCCAGGGCATTTCTGCGATGATGCCCCATGTCGACAGCTTTCGTGCAGGTCACAACATTGCATCCCTGAAAGCTTTGGCAGATGCTATATCACGGCCTGACGATTACGGCGAAAAGGCCCGTATGATGGCAGCGATGGGATCACAAACATGAGCTATGATTATGACAACATGCCTAAAATCGCTTTGGACTGGCACAATGCTGGTAAAGGCGCGGCGCTGGCAACTGTCATTGAAACCTGGGGCAGCGCCCCCCGCCCGGTCGGCAGCCAACTGGTGATATCAGGCAATGGTGAAATGGCGGGGTCGGTTTCGGGCGGATGCGTCGAAGGCGCGGTCGTGGTCGAGGCAATAGAGGCTTTGGACGACGGCCAACCGCGCATTCTGGAATACGGGGTCAGCGATGACGAAGCCTTTGCCGTCGGCTTGGCCTGTGGTGGTACAATTCGTGTGCTGGTCGAACCTGTTGGCAAAGCGGTTTCGATAGACATATTAACCCAGCTTATTCAGGCGAACGATACCCGCCAACCAATCGCCTATGTCATTGATATCAAAAGCTCGAAACGGCATCTGGATCATGACACCAACGGCGTTTTTACGGACCTTTTCCGCTCTGATAAAAGCGGTTTTGAAGGTGATCAATTTGTTGCCATTCATAACCCGCCGCTGCGCATGGCCATTGTTGGGGCCGTACATATTGCGCAGGCTTTGGTACCCATGGCGCAGGTGGCTGGCTATGATCTTGTGCTGATTGACCCACGCGATGCCTTTGGATCCAGCAGCCGTTTTCCGGGCCAGACCATCCTGAACGACTGGCCGGATGAAGCACTGACGGACTATGGATTAGACATGCGAACCGCCGTCGTCACCCTGACCCATGATCCAAAACTGGATGACCCCGCCTTGCATGTCGCGCTGCGATCTGATGCGTTCTATATCGGCTGTCTTGGATCAACACGGACACATGCAAAACGTATCGCGCGCCTGCAAGACGCAGGATTTTCCGAAAGTGATATCAAACGCTTACATGCACCTGTGGGTCTTGATATTGGTGCAAAATCCCCGGCCGAAATTGCAATATCCATTCTTGCGCAAGTCACAGAAACGCTACGGCGCGGATAATGGAATTTGGCGCCGTTTCTCTGAATTCTGCCCTTGGCGCAATCCTTGCACATTCAATGGCATTACCGGATGGACGTCTACGTAAAGGTCTGATTTTACAACAAGAACACATCATCAAACTTGAACAAGCCGGATTTACCAAAGTGACCGTTGCACGTCTTGCCCCCGATGACGTGTCTGAAAACGATGCGGCACTGCAATTGGCGCAAGCCCTGGTGCCCGATCCAGATGCAGTTCATCTTGAGCTAAGCGACAGTTTCACAGGGCGTGTGAACATAAAATCGACGACGACGGGCGTGGTTATTCTGGATATCGACAAGATCAATACACTGAACCGGACACATCCTATGATCACCCTTGCCACCGCTACGCAATATGCGCCAACGCGGGCTGGGCGCATGGTCGGAACGGTCAAGATTATCTCTTACGGTGTTCAAAAAACCGTTTTGGAACAAGCCTGTAGAAACGTAAGCGGTGCAATCGAGGTGGTCCCGACCAAAATCAAATCCGTGTCCCTTATCGTCAGCCAGATCAGCGGGTCAAAGGGGGATGACAAGGGTATAAAATCGGTGCGGGGGCGGTTGAATGCGCTGGATATTGAATTAACAGAGGTTCTGAAAGTGGATCACACGGAAGCCGCCATTGCACAGGCGTTGACGCAGACCACGGGGCAGCTGAAACTGATCCTAACGGCTTCGGCCACGTCGGATTCAATGGATGTGGCTCCTCAGGCTGTGCGATTAAGCGGCGGTACAATCAGCCGGTTCGGTATGCCCGTTGATCCTGGTAACCTTTTGTTTTTGGGTGACATTTCAGGATCACCTGTAATCGGTTTACCCGGCTGCGCCAGATCGCCCGCACTGAACGGGGCCGATTGGGTGCTAGAGCGTGTGGCCTGCGGCATACCTGTTACAGCAGATGATATCGCCGCCATGGGCGTGGGCGGCTTGCTGAAGGAAATTCCCAGCAGGCCGCAGCCTCGTGATAAAGCCCCCAAGCGCTGAACCACACGTTTTGTATATTTTGTACACGGATTTTGTACTTAAATTTTTGTACAACCTGATCAGCCAACACCGGCAGACGTTATAAAACAGACGCACAATCTTGTTGGTCTTTCGCCATCCAAAGTTCACCAAAAATCTGGTACCGGTCCGGGTTGCAGATGACATAGCCATTTTCGATAGCATAGGCCGCGGCGGTTGTCAGATACCCGCTTGCAAACATCACTTTTATAAATCCGACAATACCCGTGATTGCAAAACTTAGTGTCAAAATCTGGCGCGTCTTCATCTTTGGATCGTTGCGGAATAACCTGGGCCAGAAAATCCATCCGATCAGGCACAAGGCAATCACAAGAAGCAAAACCAATAGCTTTACATCCTGAGCATCAAAATAGATCAGATCGGCCTTTGTCCATCGCGACATCCAGGCGGCTGCCATCCAAAACGCCCGGTACAGAATAAAGATCGCACAAGCGCCAAGGAAGAGGACAGCAAAGACTATTGAAACATATCGCATGACACAGGACATCGGGTCAAAAGATGGATTTGCTATGGATAAAATCAGCCGTTTTCATGGTATTGCCTTGCCCACCGGATCAGTGCAAGCCACAGTTCAGAAAAAGACGAGGTGCACGTGAGCCATTTTAACATTCAGATTTTAAGTGCAGATCTGCTGGAAAGCGCGACAGAAGATTTGGCGCAGATTTTGCATGCAACAGTTAACGCAGGCGCGGCGGTCAGTTTTCTTTGGCCTCATACCATTGACGATGCCCGTGCGTTCTGGCGTGATCAGATTTTTCCAAACGTTCGCAATGGCGATGTGATTTTGTGGGGCGCTGTATCGGGGGGCAAAGTCACAGGTACCGTGCAATTGCAGATCGCACTGCCGCAGAACCAGCCGCATCGGTGTGAGGTTGCCAAACTGCTGGTCCACCCTGATTATCGCAAACGCGGCATTGCCGGGCAGTTGATGGCAGCGCTTGAGCATCACGCACGCGCGCTGAAAAAGAGGTTGATCACATTTGATACGCGCAGCGGAGATGTTGCAGAACCCTTTTATCTGTCGCTTGGCTATCAAATCACCGGGCGCGTGCCGGATTTCGGGCTGGACCCGGACGGAAAAAGCTATCATGCGACAACGTATATGCATAAATTGTTGGAATAATTTTCAGGGAGTATACCGATGCCATTAGATCTTTGGCTTACATTTGTTGCGGCTTCGGTTGCATTGCTGTTGATCCCGGGTCCAACGGTGCTGTTGGTGCTGTCATATGCGTTGACGCAGGGCAAGCGCGTGGCGGTCAGTACGGCGGCAGGCGTCGCTGTGGGCGATCTGGTCGCGATGACCGCATCATTGGCGGGACTTGGGGCTTTGGTTCTGACCAGTGCGCTGATGTTTACCATTTTGAAATGGGTGGGCGCCGCGTATCTGGTTTATCTGGGCATCAAGCTGTTGTTCAGCAATCCCAAGGGGCTTGAGGCAGTGACGCTTGATCAAACCTCGGGGCGCGAGACATTCATGCATGCGGCCGCTGTAACGGCGCTGAACCCCAAAAGCATCGTCTTTTTCATCGCGTTCGTGCCGCAGTTCATCCGACCCGAGGCACCTTTGCTGCCGCAGTTTGCAATCCTGATTTTGACGTTTGTATCTCTGGCGGGTGTGAATGCGCTGATCTATGCGCTTTTGGCCGACAAACTGCGCACCCGTATCCGACGACCCAGTGTTTTGCGGTGGTTAAACAGGGGCGGTGGCGGTGCGTTGATCGGAATGGACGTGCTGACCGCGACGGCACAGCGCAGTGCCTAACGTCAGGATCAACGATCATCCCATGGCTTGTCAGTAGCTTTATAATTTTTGAATTCACCACTTGGCCTAACGCTGACCCAAGGTGTCTCATACATTCCTTGCCGATCCCCATGCCTGATACCCAGGAATGAATCCCACCCAACCTGGCTGCCATATCCGGCCCGTACGGTCGTTCCGATACTACTGGCAAAAGTCCTCAGAAATTTTAGCCCCTGCCCGTCTTTAACAACCTGCTTTTTCATACGGGCTGACGCAGTCAAACAACTGTGAATTTCAACGCCGCGCCCACTGGGTGTCATATAAGGGGCAAGTTTCCAGAAATTATGCACATTATTCTGGTTAATGTTCGTTCCCATACTCACAAACGTACTGTTACCATGTGCATTCAGAACCAGTAGCCATATCGACCGCTTATTCCGAGCACGCGCAATAATACTATTAATAATAGAATCGACAGAAGCATGATATGGAATGATGATGTGTTCTACGTCGGGAAGTTTTCTGTGTCGTATAAATGTTGTGTCACTGTCGTAAACATCGTGGGAATGCACATAAACAATCACTGAATTCTCCGTGATTTTTGAATATCTTATGACGATTATCAAGCCCCACTGCCTAATGATAATGAATGTATCATGACATATGTAAAATGCGCTAAAGTCCGCCGAAATGTTTTATGAAATTAACGATCTGGTCTATACCCTGCCCTGATTTCAGTGCTGCCATGACAAAAGGTTTTTCACCCCGCGCGGCTTTGGCGTCGGTTTGCAGAAGGTCAAGCGATACATCAACGTGGGGGGCCAGATCGATTTTGTTGATCACCAGCAGATCAGACCGCGTCAGCCCAGGCCCTTTTTTGCGGGGAATGTCCTGACCGGCGGCGGTGTCGATGACATAGATCGTCAGATCGGCCAGTTCAGGCGAAAAGGTGGCGGCCAGATTATCGCCCCCGGATTCGATGAAAATCACATTCAGATCAGCAAAACGGGCGCGTATATCTGCCACTGCCGCCAGATTGATCGAGGCATCTTCGCGGATCGCCGTATGGGGGCAGCCGCCGGTCTCAACGCCTTTGATCCGGTCTTGCGGCAGAACCTGCGCGCGCATCAGATATTCGGCATCTTCGCGGGTATAGATATCGTTGGTGATCACTGCGACAGAATAATCAAGCGTCATCGCGCGACACAGCTGTTCAGTCAGGGTCGTTTTGCCAGCGCCAACTGGGCCGCCGATACCCACGCGCAAAGGGCCGTTGAGTGAAGTCATGTTTTAAATATCCGTACGTCTTGGGTTTCATGTGTCATTGCGGCCAGATCGCTGGCGAAACTTGCGGTGCCGATTTGGTCAAGGTCGGTTTTGATGGCCTGATCTGCGATGGTCAAGATCAGGTCTTTTAGATCGTGCAGCACCTGCTGGCCTTGGGTCTGCCCCAAGGGGACATGGCGCACAGCGATTGTGATCAAATTTGAAATAAAAGCCTGAACGTAAAGTGAAATACAGATGGCGGGGTCAATGTTCAGCCCCTTTGCAGCGACACCCACCACAACGGGTAAAGGCGCATCCGGCAGGATCAGCTCAGGCTGCATCGCCGTGACGGTGCGGGCAAAGGCGCGGCCCTGGGCCATCGTTTCCTCAAGCCGTTCACGACTTGGGGCCAGTGCGATAGCAGTATCGGTGACATCGGTGCCTTGCAAGGCATGATACAACAACACCGCATCGGTCTGACCTGCACCAGCAGTCAGAATGCCCGACAGCCATTCAGTCAGCGACGCCGCATCGCATACAGCGCCCTGCGTAATAGCTGTTTCCAACCCATGGGAATAGGCAAAACTGCCCAGCGGAAAGGCGGGCGACAGCCATTGGATCAAGGTCAAAGTATCAGCGGTCATGGTCAGACGATGTCACATGTGCGCGCGAACGCAAGGGGTTATGGTCGGCAGTCATATATCCATTTATCCACGTCCGACGGATCCCATTCCGTCAGCCGATAGGGTGCGCGAATTTCTTGGTCAGTTGACATGATCCCATCGATCTTGGCCGCCAGATAGGACACCCGATCTGCAAAATCATTGACGCAATGCATTGCGGGTTCCGGTTCGTCATTGATATGGATCATCACATCAAATCGGGTCAAAACGGGCCGTGTGCCATCCCAGTTGATATAGGCAACAACATTCGTTTTGGCACCATTTTCATTATCATCTTCATAGGTTTTGACCTGAAGGCCATGCGGATTCCCCGGCGTGACATACAGTTTGGCGTGATCAGCATTGCCCATCCATTTAACATCGCGATAGTCACCTTGCCACTTGGCCCATGCCAGATTGCGACCGACGCCCATCAAAACGTGCGACCCGTCTGTCTGGCCTAAAAACACATAGATAAAAACGCCATCATATTCGTTGGTCAGCCAAACCAGATCCATTAGCCCGTCAACGTTCATGTCCAGTTCAAGCTGATCAATCATCAGATCGGCATCGCCTTTAGGCATCATGCCCAGTGTTGGCGTTATGAACTGGCATTTATCCGGAATGATATTTGGTCCCCAGTTTTCAGCTTGAACCTGTGCAGGGTCGACGTCAAATGGATACAGCTGCCCATAGCGCGTCAGAGCGCCTTCGCCGGCTTCAAAGTCAATTTGACAGGTTAGGTAATAAAGAACGGTCGGATGAATTTGCTGCATATTATACTGCAGCACGTGCGCGTCATTCTGACGATAACCGATAACACGGGTTTGGGTGCGACTGGATCGGCCAAACAGGCCACCTTGTTCGATGATCGTGATTGCGTTTGGCTGTGACGCTGGCTGTATCAACAAAAATGTATCAATGCCATCAGCGGCGTGGGTAAAGCCGGCAAGCGTCTTGAACAGATCGATTTTTTCAGTGCCTGGCGTGCCAAGATAGATCAACAAATCCGCACGGGATGGATCATTGGGCGACGGCTGCAGCACGATGCGATCCACGTGACCGTCGCCGTTCCAATCCATATCCGTTTGCGCAAAGGGTTCGGCAAAAGCGGGATAGGTCATCAGTAGAAGAGCGGTCAGTTTTATGACAATGCGCATGAAAATTCCCAGCCTAAATCCCGTATCACTTTAAAGGATTAGATGGCATTGCCAATATCACGGCTCAAATTGCGCCAGTCTGACATTCAGCGCGGCACCCAAAAGGATCAGAAATGCGCTGATGTAAAGCCACATCAGCAGCGCAATAACCGCCCCAAGCGAGCCATAGATTTGGTTGTAACGCCCGAAATTCGCAAGGTATTCCGAAAATCCATAGGATGCCCCGGCCCACATGATCACGACCAGAAACGCACCTGGTGTGACCCAAGGCATGCGAAATTGACGGTGGTTGGGTCCGTAACGGTACACAATGCCAAGCCCCGCCAGCACAACCGATATCGCCACAACCCATCGCAAGCCATCCAATGTCTGCGCGATCCACGCACCAGGCGGCAAAAACGCCAGTACAATGGGGGCCACTACGACCGTCGCCAAGGCCACGACCGCCACACCAATCAACGCGCCGGTCAGGATCAGCGCTGATGCGTAATGTCGCGCTGTGGGTCTGTTCGGAACGGCATAGATCGAATTCATACCCCGGATCAGGGCGCTGACGCCTGTGCGTGCAGACCAAAAAGCGATCAAAATTGATACAGTTGTAGCCCAGCTTAATGTTTCAGTCCGGGCGGAAATTAAAGTGGTGACCTGATTGTTCAAAAGCCGGAATGCATCGGCTGGAATCCAACCGCGCAATAGCTCCATCTGGACATTCACCACTGTGGGGTCAGCCCATATGCCAAGAATGGCAATGACCGCAGCAATGCCAGGAAAAACCGCCAAAATACCGAAAAATGCCACACCGGCTGAAATCAGACTTAGGTTTTTTTCATCAATATCGTCCCAGACACCGCGTAAAACGCGCCACAAACTGGTGGGGGAATGTCGAAATAATCTGAGCATATCAGGGCTTTAACCTAATGTCCTTCCGTATCAAAACAAGCAAAAAGCCGCATCGCCGGAATGTGAGAAGACCTTTCACCCGACAAATCATATGCTATGCAACGGAACCAGATTGCCGCATAGGCGTTTTTCTTGCATGGCAGGAGTATAGATTGCGCTTTTTCATTCAAGTCATTGTTGTTTTGACGTTTTTCGGGGCTTTGCCGGTTTTTTCACAAGAAACGCCGAATATTCGATTCGTGATTGTGACTGATCGCGAAGACATCCGTGACAAGGTTGTGGGCGCGTCACTTGTGTACAGTTTGCGTGAAGACGGCAATCAATCTGCACAAGATTATGTATCTGCAGCGCAGGCAGATTATGGCCGCATTCTGGCAGCCCTTTACGACGAGGCTTACTTTGGGGGTGTGATCCAGATTTCTGTAAATGGGCGCGAGGCATCAACAATTCCACCACTGGCCGCACCACGCAACATTCAATCCATTGAGTTACGCGTTGATCCCGGACCGCGCTTTCGATTTGGACAGACACGTGTAACCCCACTTGCCCCTGACACAACCTTGCCCGAAGAATTCGCCCGCAGACAACGCGCCAGAACAGCTGTCATTCGCGGGGCTGCTGCTGCCGGTGTCGAAGGCTGGCGCGATCAGGGATATGCAAAGGCAGAACCGGCGGATCAGTCGATTGTGGCCATTCATTCATCAAATACGCTGGACGTCGATATTCGGCTGGCCCCTGGCCCGCGGTTGCGCTTTGGGAATTTAATCGTGCAAGGAAATGAAGGTGTGCGTACCGAACGTATTCGGGAAATTGCCGGGTTGCCAACGGGCCAGATCTATTCGCCCCAGGAATTAGATCAGGCTCAAAAGCGATTGCGGCGTACTGGCGCATTCCGGTCGGCTGCATTGATCGAAGCAGAAACACCCAACCGCGATGGTACATTGGATATAACCGCGCAGGTGAATGAACAAAAACGTCGCCGTCTGGGATACGGGATCGAAGCCGAAGCGGACGAAGGGTTGGCGCTGTCCGCGTTTTGGCTGCACCGCAATTTGCTGGGCGGTGCTGAACGGCTGCGAGTCGATGCGGGCATCAGCGGGATCGGCAGCCAGTCTGATCTGGATTATAATCTGGGCGCCCGCTTTACGCGTCCGGCCACCTTTCGCAGCGATACCGATCTGTATCTTGAGGCCAGGATCGAGCAGCTGAACGAACCTGACTTCAGTTCGCGCGAATTTACGATCGGCGGCGGGCTTGAACGCTATGTTTCGGACACATTTCAGTACAGCTATGGTGTGGCCATTCTGGGATCCGAAATTGAGGATGATCTGGGCGAACGAGATTTGCTGCTGCTGACGTTTCCGCTGGATGCGCGGTGGGACCTGCGGGATGATCGCGCCAACCCACGGGCGGGTTATTTTCTGGATGGGCAGTTGATCCCGTATCTGGGAACGCTGGACGCGCAAAGCGGCGCGCGCCTGTTTTTGGATGGTCGGGTTTACCGCGAATTTGGCGACAACACGGTGCTGGCGTTTCGGGGTCAGTTCGGGTCGGTGATTGGATCAGATACAGATGCAACACCTGCCAGTTATCTGTTTTATTCCGGTGGTGGTGGCACAGTGCGGGGGCAGGAATATCAATCGCTTGCCGTGGAACTGGATGGCGATGACCGGATCGGGGGGCGTGTTTTCATGGGCGGCGCGTTTGAAGTGCGGCGCGACCTGGACGATACCTTTGGTCTGGTGGCCTTTTACGACGTGGGCTACGTGGGGCCTGACAGCCTGCCAAGTGATGGCGGTGATTGGCACAGCGGCGCGGGTCTGGGTCTGCGCTATAATACTGGGATAGGACCCATCCGATTGGATGTCGGCGTCCCGGTCAGTGGGCCCGAAACCGATTCACTTTTTCAGATCTACATCGGCATAGGACAATCGTTTTGATCCGCTTTTTCATCTTTCTGACAGTCTTGGTCTGGCCCTTTGTCATACTGGCCCAGGATGACAATTCAGACGAAGGGTTCATCGTCAATTTCATTGAAGACAATCTGTCTGGTGTCAGCCGCGATGTGCAGCTGAAGGGCTTTACCGGCGCGTTAAGTTCACGCGCGACGCTGGACCGACTGACAATTGCAGATGATGACGGCATCTGGCTGACGCTGGAAGATGTAGTTTTGGATTGGAACCGCAGCGCATTGTTGTCGGGCGAACTGATCGTGCGCGAACTGACCGCAGGCCGTATCGAACTGGCCCGTATGCCAAAGTCCGAACCAAGTGCGCCCACGCCTGAGGCGACCGAATTTTCCCTGCCAGAGCTGCCCGTCAGCATTGATATTGCCAGCATCAATGCCGAAGAAATCGTAATCGGCGCGCCGATTTTAGGCGAAGAGGCACGCTTTCAGATCGAAGGCAGTCTGACACTGGCTGGCGGTCAAGGGCGGATGGACATTGACGCAGAACGTATCGATGGCAAAACTGGCGTTTTTGATCTGGGCGTGGGATACGCGAATACAAGTGGCGTCCTGTCGGTCAATCTTAGTCTTGAGGAAGGGCGCAGTGGGTTGATTTCGACCCTGTCTGGCCTGCATGGCGCGCCTGCTTTATCGCTGACAGCACAAGGCGAAGGACCAGTCGACACATTCACCACTGACATCGCGCTGTCCACGGACGATGTGCAGCGGCTGACCGGCACAATGGCGCTGCGCACGATTGCCGCCGAAGATCCGACTGCTGCCCCTACCCGTGCATTTGATGCCGATATAAGCGGCGACATCGCCACACTTTTCGCACCCGAATTTCGCGCGTTCTTTGGCCCGTCAATTCAACTGCAGGCCAATGGGCAGCAGTCACCTGATGGTCGCATATCCTTGGATCGATTTAATCTGAGCGCTGCGTCCTTGCGCTTGGCGGGTCGGGCTGCATTCAATCCGGATGGCTGGCCGCAACTGCTGGATCTGACCGGCCAGATGGCGGATCCGTCGGGCGACAAGATCCGTTTGCCGATCGCGGGCGATCCGGTGTTTGTCACTCGCGCTAGTATGCGCATCACCTATGACGGGGCGCAGGGGGACGGCTGGAAAGGCCGCATCGGGATTGCAGGGCTTGAACAATCACAGCTGTCCGCATCAGCGTTGACCTTGATCGGGGGTGGTACAATCCAGCAGGGCGACGCACTGACTATCGGGCGTGTCTTTGCCAGTCTGAACTATGCCGCCCAAGGTCTGGCCTTTGATGATCCGGGCCTGTCTGCGGCGGTCGGGGATCAGGTGGATGGCGATATCGTGATAAATATCGTTGAAAGTGAGCCGATTGATATCCCCACGCTGCGGCTGAATGGGCTGGATTACAGTGCAAATGGCCGGGCGCGGATTGATCGGTTGGACAACAATCTGAACACCACTGTGCAGATGCAACTGGCCATGGATGATCTGGCGCGCCTGTCGGAGCTTGCTGGCAGACCCCTGCGCGGGGATGCAACGGCGGATATCCAAGGCAATTATATGCCGCTGTCCGGTGAATTTGATATCACACTGGATGCCGCCGCGAATGATCTGGCCGTCAGTCAGCGCGAACTGGACCGTGTGATTGCAGGGCAAAGCACAATCACCGCACGCGCCATTCGAACGCTGGACGGCACGCAGATCGAAAACGCGATCCTGACCACACCGAATTTCAACGCAAGCGTGGATGCACAGCTTGGGTCCGAAACCAGTAGCGTGACATATCAGGCGCGGCTGAATGATGTGGGCTTGATAACGCCCGATTTTACAGGCCCCTTTACGTTGGAAGGTACCGCACTGGGCTTTACGACCGTCTGGCAAGTGAACGCGGATGCAACAGCCCCCGGCAACAGCACGTTGAATGTCGCAGGCGGTATCGCCACAAATGGCAATCTGGCGCTGAACGTTCAGGGACAAGGTCCGTTGGCCGCACTGAACCCCTTTATCGAGCCGCGCAATTTACGGGGTGTGGCGCAAGTTCAACTGGCGATCAACGGACCACCGCAGCTGTCGTCTGTTCTGGGGACAATTTCAACGCAGAACGCGCGGTTGTCAGCGCCCACCTATCGCGTAGCGTTGGACAATATCGATGGCCGCCTTGAGCTGGGCGGCGGTCGTGCGCGTGTGAATGTCCAATCGCAGGTCGAAGCGGGCGGCAACGTGTCATTGGATGGGTCATTTGGACTGTTATTTCCTTATTTCGCGACACTTGAAGCGCGATTGCGTGAGGTCCAGATCGTTGATGATGATCTATATCAAACCAGTGTATCCGGTGGGATCAATTTTGGTGGGCCACTGATCGGCGGGGCGGTAATTTCCGGTGACCTGGTGTTGGGACCAACGGAAATTCAAGTGCCGTCGACCACAATCACGACACTTGGCGCTATTCCTGACATCACGCATATCGGCGAACCGATTGACGTGCGCAGAACACGTGAACGCGCAGGATTGCTGGATCAGGATGACGGTGTGTCGCGGTCAAGCCCCTATCTTCTGAATATTACGGTACGTGCGCCGGGGCGGATGTTTGTGCGTGGGCGCGGGTTGGACGCCGAACTGGGCGGACAGTTACGGCTGTCGGGCACCAGCGCAATCATGATCCCCAGTGGACGGTTCGAGCTGGTGCGCGGACGGCTGGATATCTTGCAACAAAGGTTTGAATTGGACGAAGGCTGGGCGCAATTAGAGGGCGACTTTAATCCGGTGATACGATTGGTGGCCACGACTGAAACGGCCACTGGATCTGCCAGTATCATCGTCGAAGGCGATGCGGCCGCCCCCGAGGTGAACTTTGCATCCACCCCTGAACTGCCCGATGATGAAATACTGGCGCAATTGTTCTTTGGCCGCGAATTGCAAAGCCTGTCGGCGCTGCAGGCGTTGCAGTTGGCATCGGCGGTTGCAACGCTGGCCGGACGTGGGGATGGCGGTGTCGTGAACCGCTTGCGTGAAAGCACTGGACTGGACGATCTTGATGTTACATCGGGCGATGATGGTGAAACCGCACTGCGCGCAGGTAAATATCTGTCAGACAACGTTTATACAGATGTCACAGTTGGGTCCAACGGCAGTTCCGAGATTAATCTGAACTTGGATGTCGGCGATAATGTCACTATCAAAGGTGGGCTGGATGACGAAGGCAATACCGGGATTGGCCTGTTCTTTGAGCGCGATTACTAAAGGCGCTGCCCGCGCGGGTGATATCACGTAATACATTGCAATCAGAACAGTCCTGTATCTAAGTTGTGACCGATAAGGGGGACGCATCATGGCAATATTGGAACGGAATGACCGCAATCACATAGCCCAGCTTTTGTTGAACACGCCTGAGACATTGAATGCCTTATCAGACGATATGCTGACAGCCTTGCAGACAAGTCTTGATGACATCGCATCGGATGACAACATACGTGCCGTTGTTATTTCAGGCGCAGGTAAAGCGTTTTGCGCGGGCCATAACCTGAAAGAAATGACAGCGGCGCGGCAATCGCCGGACCAGGGTCGCGCCTATTTCAAGGATCTGTTTGATCGTTGCGCCAGAATGATGATGACGATCCAAAAGATACCCCAACCTGTGATCGCACAAGTGCATGGAATCGCGACCGCAGCAGGGTGCCAACTGGTGGCGTCGTGCGATATGGCGGTGGCAGCCGAGGGCACTAGGTTCGGCGTAAACGGCGTGAATATCGGGCTGTTTTGTTCAACGCCCATGGTCGCGCTGTCGCGGAATATTCCACGCAAGAAGGCCTTTGAAATGCTGACAACCGGTGGCTTTATTGAGGCAGTCGAGGCTGAACGTTTGGGGCTGATCAACCACGCCGTCCCACATGAGGATCTTGAGAAAAAGACGCAAGATCTGGCCCAGACCATCGTGCAAAAACTGACCGCAGCCGTCAAGATCGGCAAACAGGCATTTTATGATCAGTCAGAAATGCCGATTGATCAGGCTTATGTCTATACAGGCGATATTATGGTCGAAAACATGATGCTGCGGGATACGGAAGAAGGCATCAATGCGTTTATCGAAAAGCGTGATCCGGATTGGAAAACTTAGGTAATTATATCGAAGTTGAACCTGCTAAAATTGTCGGATGTAAATTTATCCTATCGATCAAGTATATCGTTACACTTCTTATTGGCAGGAACATATTGAACCAAGTCGTGATTTTGATCGTCCAGATATAAACGCCCGCACTGCCGACATTCCCAAATCAAACGCGTCGGCTGGCTTTTCCGGACCCTCATTGCAGCTTCCTCTCGTGTCTCTTTGTCAGAGGGGTTTTCAATCGCATCGTCAACGATATCCCAAAAATTGAACCAATCTTTGTCGCCGAATATGTATCCTTTGTTCGCCAGGTAATCTGTCTGATCAACGATGACAGCACCGCATTCACATCCGATTTTCATGATCATTATTCCGTTTCAAAAATCCATCAGGGGATACGCTGCTTAAAAAAGCGCACTGCGTTTTTAGGTAAACTTATTATCCCTTGGAAAGCCGCGGGGGGCCATGCGACCCGCAGCGGCGCGTTTGGCGATCCATTCGGCTAATTCGGTTTCCGTGCGCGTACGACCAGCGGGGTCTTTCCAGCTTAGACCTTCTTCCAGCACAAAAGTTGCCGCATCAGACAGTCCACCGTCCTTATACTTTTGCAACCTAACACCCTTACCACGACCCATTTCAGGCAGTTCAGAAAGTTCAAAAACCAACATTTTGCGGTTTTCGCCAACACAAGCGATATGGTCGCCTGTAACAGGTTTGACAAGCTGCGCACGGGTCTCACCCCGAACGTTCAGCACCTGTTTTCCGCTGCGGGTCTGGGCAATGACATCGTCTTCAGGCACGATAAACCCATCCCCCACGCTTGAGGCAACCAGCAGCTTGCGACCGGGTTTGTGGATAAAGAAATCGATAATCTCGGCGTCATTTGGTAGGTCGATCATCAGGCGCAGAGGTTCGCCCATACCGCGCCCGCCGGGCAGGTTTGCCGCAGTAATGGTATAAAAGCGCCCGTTCGCGCCAAAGACCAGCAGGCGGTCTGTGGTTTCGGCATGAAAGGCAAAACGGCCTTCGTCACCGTCTTTGAACTTTAGCTCTTGATCCAGCGCGATATGGCCCTTCATCGCGCGAACCCAACCCATTTTCGAACAGACAACCGTGATGGGTTCACGGTCGATCATCGCCTCGATCGGGACATCGGGGGTTTCTTGTGCCTCGGCGAATTGGGTACGACGTGCGCCATCCTCGTATTCTTTGCCAAACTTTTTGCGGGTCTCGCGTAGTTGATCAGAGATACGGGCCCATTGCAGGTCTTCGCTGGCCAGAAGATCCTGCAGGTCGACACGTTCGGCCATCAGCCCGTCACGTTCGCGGCGCAGCTCCATTTCTTCAAGCCGACGCAGACTGCGCAGACGCATGTTCAAGATCGCCTCGGCCTGCACATCAGTCAGCTCAAACTCGACCATCATGATGGGCTTTGGTTCATCCTCGGTCCGGATAATTTCGATCACGCGGTCAAGATTGAGGAAGGCGATGATATAGCCTTCCAGCACCTCAAGCCGGTGATCAATCTTGTCCAAACGGTGCTGACTGCGACGGATCAGGACATCGCGGCGATGATCCAGAAACGCGCGCAGCACCTCTTTCAGACTGCAGACTTTGGGGGTGCGGCCATCGATCAGAACGTTCATGTTCAAGCTAAAGCGGACTTCAAGATCGCTGCTGCGGAACATCATGCCCATCAGCACATCAGGATCAACATTCTTGGATTTAGGTTCCAGGATAAGCCGGATGTCATCGGCGGATTCGTCGCGCACATCGGCCAGGATCGGGATTTTCTTGGTCTGGATCAGCTCGGCAATCTTTTCGATCAAGCGGGATTTTTGCACCTGATAGGGGATTTCGGTGATGACTATCTGCCATTGGCCACGACCCAGATCTTCGGTCTGCCACGTGCTGCGCAGACGAAACGATCCGCGCCCGGTACGGTAAGCCTCAAGGATATTTTCGCGTGGCTCGACAATGATGCCACCGGTGGGGAAATCAGGCCCCGGTACATGGTTCATCAAAGTATCATCACGCGCATCTGGGGATTTGATCAGATGCAGGCAGGCATTGCACAACTCCTCTATGTTATGGGGCGGGATGTTGGTGGCCATGCCCACAGCGATACCCGATGATCCGTTGGCCAGAAGGTTCGGAAAACTGGCAGGCAAAACAACGGGTTCCTGTTCGCGACCATCATAATTATCTCGGAAGTCGACCGCGTTTTCGCTTAAACCCTCAAGCAGCGCCTCGGCCGCGATCGTCATGCGCGCTTCGGTATATCGCATGGCCGCCGGATTATCGCCATCAATATTGCCAAAGTTGCCCTGCCCGTTAACCAGCGGATAGCGGATGTTGAAATCTTGGGCCAGGCGGGCCATCGCATCATAGATCGCCCCGTCGCCATGGGGATGATATTTCCCCATGACTTCCCCCACGACACCAGCACTTTTGCGATGGCTTGATCCAGCCGCTAACTTCATCTGGTGCATACCGTAAAGAATGCGACGATGGACCGGTTTCAGACCATCACGGGCATCGGGCAAGGCACGATGCATGATCGTGGACAGCGCATAGGTCAGATAGCGTTCGCCAATGGCACGGCGCAGCGGCTCGGACACTTCAGAGGGGTTCATCTTGGGGTCATCGGTCAAATCGGACATAGATGCTGTGTAGCGGGCTGAATCGGCCAGGTAAAGAAATTCAAAGCAGGTTTGGTCATTTTGTGCTTAGAGCGCCGCCATGTGTACACAAGGGGCGGGATTTACGACTTGACCATTGCGCATCACTACGCAGCTTGGCATAGCGGACGCGGTAACAAGTGCGAGGCAGTGATATGACAAAATCCATCCTGATCACCGGGTGTTCGTCCGGCATCGGTTATGATGCCGCCCACGGGCTGAAAGCGCATGGCTGGCGAGTATTTGCCAGTTGCCGCAAACAGGTCGATTGCGACCGGTTGCGCGAAGAAGGATTGGAAACTGTCCTGATCGATTACGCGGACGAAAAAACAATTAAACCCGCGCTAGAGCGGGTACTGAACGCCACAGGCGGACGGCTTGAGGCGTTGTTCAACAACGGCGCATATGCCTGCCCCGGAGCGGTCGAAGATTTACCTCGCGATGCCCTGCGCGCGATATTTGAGGCCAACGTCTTTGGCTGGCACGATCTGACCCGTGCGGTCATTCCGGTGATGCGTAAACAGGGCGAAGGGCGGATCGTGAACTGTTCATCCGTTCTGGGCTTTGTCGCGGCCCCTTGGCGGGGGGCGTATAATTCCACAAAATTCGCGCTTGAAGGGCTGACCGATACCCTGCGCGTCGAAATGCGCGACACACCGATCCACATCAGTCTGATCGAACCTGGGCCTATTACCACGAAATTCCGGATCAATGCGATTGGCCATTTTGAAAAATGGATCGACTGGGAAAATTCCGCCCGCGCCGACCAGTATCGTAACAAACTGATCAAACGACTTTACAAGGAAAATACGCCCGACAAGTTCGAGTTGCCCCCGTCAGCCGTCACGAAAAAACTGATCTACGCGCTTGAGGCCCCCCGTCCCCGCGCAAGGTACTATGTGACCACGCCAACCTATGCGATGGGTATCGCGCGACGGATTTTGCCGACGTCAGGGCTGGATTGGCTTTTGTCGAAGGGGTAATATACGTAATCGGAGACTATGTATGGACCAGATTGACACCTTAGACATAAAAGCGCGCCGCGAAGCTGCGCAGATTTTCAGAAACTTTCTGAACGGTAAAATTACCAATGATGATTTTGAAAATCAGATGCCGACGACACATGACCGAGCAATTGACGCCATATGGGATACCGCTTGGCTATTTTATGATGACTTCAAAACACACCATTTAAAGGGTCGATATGCTATGCCGAGCGATCAAAAACGCGCATGTATACGCTGGATCTTATTTTTGCACAGTAGTTTGGAATACAAATGGCCCGACCTTTATCTGCCAGGATGGGATCCATCTTTGCGAATTAAGAAATCATTCTGGCAGCGGATTTTTTCGCTGGATGCACTGCCGACAGACAAAGCGAAGGCTTTCCTTTGCTCAGGACACTATGCAGTCTGGCCATTTATATCTGTAATCGATTATAAGTCAGCACTTTCTAATCCTACACTGCTTTCAGGACGGTCCAGACCACTGCCATAAAGTCGTTTCTGCACTGGATTTGATGAAAAAAGGTGCAAAAACACGTTTGATTTTATAGGAAAATTGGCTTTTCCCCACAACCCACCTAGATGCTGGGAAACGAAAAAGGAAACGTGATGTTCTCTGATCCTCTTCTTATTCTTGCCGTTGTCGCATGTTTCATAGTGCTGGGCATTCTGGCTTTTGGCATCGGCGGGTTTGCCAAGGGCAGTGAATTCAATCAAAAGCACGCCAACAAGGTCATGCGCTATCGGCTTGGGGCGCAATTGGTGGCGGTAATCCTGATCGTTGCTTTTGTCTTTTTTCGCAATATGGGGGCCAACTGATGGTCGTACTGAACAAGATTTACACCAAAACCGGTGACGCGGGCGAAACCGCACTGGGCAATGGCGCACGCGTGGCCAAACATTCGATGCGTGTGACAGCCTATGGCACGGTGGACGAGGCTAATTCGACCGTCGGCATGGCGCGGCTGCATACTCAGGGCGATCTGGATGACCGACTGGCCGCAATTCAGAACGATCTGTTCGATTTGGGCGCTGATCTGTGCCGCCCTGACATGGAAAAAGACGCCGTGTCTGAATACCCACCGCTGCGTGTCAGCGATGCGCAGGTTACGCGCCTTGAGACCGAAATCGATGTAATGAACGACAAGCTGGAACCCTTGCGCAGCTTCATATTGCCCGGCGGATCAGCATTGGCTGCACATCTGCATCTGTGCCGAACCGTGTCGCGTCGGGCAGAACGATTGTCGGTCGAACTGGCCACGATGGAGGCAATCAATCCCGCGGCCGTCAAATACCTGAACAGACTGTCGGACTGGTTCTTTGTGGCCGCCCGTATTGCGAATAATGACGGCAAAGACGACGTGCTTTGGGTGCCGGGTGCCAACCGGTAATTTGAAAAACTTTACCGGTTAATGGTCCAGCTGCCAAAGGCACCGCGCCGCGCTTGTGCGTCAAAACAAAGGAAATGACGCGCGTCAGCGCGCCTCCTTTTTACATAATTAAAGCGTTGCGTTGACGGCCCCACCATCCAGCAAAATATTCTGCGCCACGATGAAACCCGCATGCTGCGAACACAAAAAAGCGCAGGCCGCCCCAAATTCTTGCCGTGTGCCATAGCGATGGGCAGGTATCGTGGCAAAACGTTGCTGCCGGGCCTGGTCCATCGAAATACCCTGCGCATCTGCCACGCCTTTATCCAATGCGTCTGCACGATCTGTCGCATGAATTCCAGGCAACAGATTATTAATCGTAACACCTTTTTCAGCGACTTGTCGCGCCGTGCCTGCGACATAGCCAGTCAGGCCGGCCCGCGCTGAATTTGACAGACCCAGCACCGGGACCGGGGCCTTGACCGACTGGCTGGTGATGTTCACCACCCTGCCCCACCCCTGATCCATCATGGCTGGAAGCACGGCCTTCATCAGCGCAATTGGTGTCAGCATATTCGCATCAAGCGCCTTGATGAAATCGTCACGATCCCAATCGCTCCATAATCCGGGGGGCGGGCCACCGGCGTTATTCACCAGAATATCAACGGACCCTGCCGCCTGAAGCACTTTATCGCGACCATCTTCGGATGTGATGTCAACGGCCACTGTGGTGACATCTACATCAAACCGATTGCGCAAATCTTCGGCTGCCTGATCCAACGGTCCTGCAGATCTGGCGTTCATGATCAGGTTCACGCCTGCTTCGGCCAATGCCTCGGCGCAGCCCAACCCCAATCCTTTGCTTGAGGCACACACCAATGCGGTTTTTCCTGCAATTCCCAAATCCATGATATTTCTCCCGGTTTTATGAACGTTTACCCCAAATGAACTGCTGTATCATGGAAACGCAATTGCATATCGCCCCCGACATCCACATATTTATAAAAGGGCAGACATAAAATGGGGGATATGATGATCAAACACATTATGGCAACCACCGATCTTTCTGCAAGATCAGACCGTGCTGTGCGACGCGCCATCAAGCTGGCACAGACACAGCAGGCAAAGCTGACAGTCTTGTGCGTTCTGGATAACGCGATGCCGGACGACATGCTCGACCCGCTTGTTGGCAAAGCCCGCACAACGCTTGAGCGTCTGATTGCAGGCGCGGTTCAAGACACGCCACTGGATCACGACATCATCATTCAACAAGGCGATCCAACAACCGAAATTCTGCAAACAACCGTAAATACGAACGCTGACTTGCTGGTCATGGGCATTCACCGGCCCCGGCCCTTTTTTGATTCACTGCGCGAAACGACGGTTCAACGTATTGTCCGGCAAACCGATTGCCCGGTTCTGATGGTCAAGGATGCAGCCGATCATGACTATGAGAAAATCGTTTCTGCTGTTGATTTTTCACCGGCCTCAACGGCTGCTATTCAACTGGCCCATACACTGTCACCGCAAGCTATTATCGAAACTCTGCATGTGGTGCATGTGCCCTATCAGGGCCGTCTTGCCACGGGCGACCAAAGCGCCGAGGCCCTGGCCGCCGCTTTTATCAATGAGGCTCGCCAAAACGAAAAAACATGGCGCGGTCGGGAAAGCCTGCCAGATACAATGAAGCCTGTCGAGATCGTGCAAGGGTCGGTTTATCCTGCCTTGTGTAACATGGTCTTACACTCAGACGCCCATCTGATTTGTGTCGGGGCGCATGGCCGAATGGGGACCTTACGTGCTGTCCTGGGCAGTGTGGCCAATGATCTGATGCGCGACGCGCCATGTGATATCCTGATCGCGCGACCCAGACAGGGTCAGTCGGAATAAAAGAACTCTTCCCGCGTGATTTTGCCGTCCGCAACATGATAAACGCCAACTTCGCGGGTCTTCATTCGGTTGCCTGACTGCTTTTCTGTGCAGTCTACGTCAAAGACCACTGCAAACTGTGCGTCACCATGCAAAAACGGACCGTCGACGCTTTGGCTGTGCACTTCAAAACTATCGGCCCACCACGCATGCTTACCCTTGATCGCGTCAATGCCGTGTACCTCGCGACCCTGCCCGCTGAAATCCATTGCTTCGACCGAAACCACATCTTTTGCGTACAACTTATCCAAGTTTTCCGCCTCGCGCCCCTCACGACAGCCGCTGACCAATTCTTCTGCAATTCCCTTGAGATCCAACATCCTAGCATACCCTTTTGTTCACTCAATGTTCGCAAGCTATCAACAGATGTGACTTAAGGCAATCCAGGGCGAGGTTCGGCTAAGGCTGCTATCCGCTGACCACCATCCGCGAGGCCTACAGTCGGCGGCGTGGTCCGGACCCAGACCCACAACCTGCACTCAGACCACCTTGGATCCCTGCGCCTGATCACTGACGATACAGGTTTTGCCGCCAAATCCAGCGTCTATAAACCCTTCGGCGAAGTCACAGACTTTACCCTAGACCCCACCTTCACAGACGAAACCAAAGGCTTCATCGGCGAACCCGGTTTCAACACACTCAAAGTCGTCGATGCCAAGTTAACCAAGTACATACCGCGCCAATTCGATGTCGCATCCGGTCACGGCTACCGCGTCATTAACGCAGCAGCGGCAAGGCGGGTGAATATCGGCATGCGGGTTCCTTTAGACCTTCGTTGGCAGATGGTTGGTGTTTGCAAAGCGGTCGTGCGCCAAGGTGCGGGCTTCCACTTGCGACAAGACGGTTATTGCTTCTTCGGGGCTAAGGCCCTTTGCACAGGCGCGGCGCCATATGCGCCGAACGGAGGTCGGTGACCATGGTAGCGTCGCCTGCGCCAACCAGTGACGCAGCGGGGCAGGCAGTGCGTCATAGCTGCGCATAGGGTCAGCAGAGCGGCGTTTGCGGCGAAGGGTGGTCGATCCAAGGTTTCGGGTCAAATCTCATCCTCCGGGTCGTTGACGGCATCCAGAACCAGCACAAGCCGTGTCTCCCCCGTCCCTTCGATGGGCGGCGAGCGGTGGAGTAGGCTAGAGGCCGGGTTTTCGGGCCAAAGAGTTCCGCGCAGAAAGATTGGGGCACCGGTAGCCACCGAAAAGACGCGTGCAGGCTCGCGTCCATCGGTTGAAATCCCATATTGCGTGCCCGGACCACGGTAGGTGCAGACGAGACGCGCCGTGATCGCATCGATATGAAACTTGCGGCAGGCATTCGTTGTGACCGCTTGAAGACGAAGACGCAGGTAAGGGCTGCGCATCAGCTTGGCAAAAATCCCGGACAAGGCGCTTATGTCGCCAATCAGATGTTCTCGTTCGTTGCAGTCCGGCATCGACGCCGTGTCGCAAAGCGCCACCACCGCAGATGGAACGGTCTTGGGACGCAGGATAATGCGCCCTTGCGGCAGCCGCGATGGATCAAGCCTATCGATCCAGGTCTGAAATTTAGGCTCTGGCTGCCTCCGCAAGATCACCGCCGCACTGCCGGGTTGCAGAAATGTCTTCAGGTCTTCCGGCCTGTCAGCAATCGCGACGCCGGCCGCCGCATTCCCGACCAGCGTACGCGCGAGCGTCATGCCGCAGCCTCCTGCCGACGCCAGACCGGAAACGGGTCTGGGTAGTCCGGCAGGTCGTCTGGCCCGGTCGCGGCAGCCGCAGGGACCAAACATGCATCAAGTCGCGCCTTCAGGGCGGACCAATCAATACCAGCGCCGATAAACACAAGCTCCTGCCGCCGGTCACCCCAGGGGTCCTGCCAATGCTGCTGCATATACGAGCGCGCGCTTTCGTGGTCGGGCCAGCGCTCTTTCGGCACAGAGGCCCACCACGTTCCCAGCGGTTTGACGCTCGACAAAGCTCCTGCAAGTGAAAACTCTGCGACCCATCCGGGACGTGTCGAGATCCAGAAATGACCTTTGGCGCGGATCACACCGGGCAGGTCACCGTTCAATACGCTTAGGATATTCTCCGGGATGAACGGCAGGCGCGCGCGATAAACAAAAGAGGCGACGCCATATTCCTCGGTCTCGGGCGTGTGGTCGGCAAAGCCGTACAACTCCTTGGCCCACATCGGGTGCTCGTGCGCCTTCTCGAAATCAAATAGCCCGGTGTCGAGAATGGCCTCGGCTGCGACCTCTGAATGATCCGTCTCGATGATCTTCGCGTCGGCGTTCAGGCTGCGAATGATCTTGCGCGCGGCATCTGTTCGATCTGGTCCCGCATCCGTGATCTTGTTCAGGATGACCACATCGGCAAATTCAATTTGTTCGACAAGCAGGTTGACCAGTGTCCGGTCGTCCTCTTCACCCAAGGTCTCGCCGCGGTCCCGAAGGAAATCGTGACTGGCGTAGTCGTTCAACAGGTTCACCGCGTCGACCACCGTCACCATCGTATCGAGCCGTGAAACATCCGACAGGCTGTCACCAAACTCATCGCGGAAATCGAACGTTGCTGCGACGGGCAGCGGTTCGGAAATCCCAGTGGATTCGATCAGCAGGTAGTCAAAGCGCCCTTCGGCGGCGAGCCTGCGCACCTCATCCAACAGATCATCCCGCAACGTGCAACAAATGCACCCATTCGACATCTCAACCAGCGTCTCATCCGTACGACTAAGCTCGGTATCGGCTCGCACCAGATCCGCGTCGATATTGACCTCAGACATGTCGTTTACGATGACGGCGACACGACGACCCTCGCGATTGTTCAAGACGCGGTTCAGGAGCGTGGTTTTTCCAGCACCAAGAAAACCTGAAAGAACGGTGACGGGAAGTCGTTGGTGTGTCATAAGGCGCTCCAAATCTGATCCAATTTATCACGCAACTTATGCAGTTACTTTACTAATGCAACTGCAAAAGTTACGGATTAGGCCTGTTTGGAGAAAAATCACGTATGAAGCGCAATTCACGTCTTTTACTTGCCCTGCATACGCTCGGTCATATGGCGGACGATCCGGATAAGATTCGTACGTCTGCTGATATCGCCGAACATGCTGGCACAAACCCTGTCGTGGTGCGGCGCGTGCTCGGAAAGCTTCGAGAGGCGGGCTTGCTGACCTCTGAAAAAGGACATGCAGGCGGTTGGCGCCTCGCCCGTCAGCCGAACCAGATCACGCTGGCAGACGTCTATCTGGCGTTGGACGAGAGCCTGATTGCTACCGCTGCTAATGAGCAAAAGCCGGATTGCTCGGTTGAGCACGCGCTACATCGGAAAGTCACATCCGTCATGGAAGAGATTGAACAGAGCCTGCTTGCGAGGCTCGCTGCGACCACGATCGCAGACGTCAGGTAAGCGCGTCGCACTTCGTTTTTCTCAACATGGGCCAAGGCATGTTCGATAGCGTCAGGGTTCCACAAGCCACTTTTGTTGGCCAGCGTTGAGAACGAAGCGCGGAAACCGTGGGCGGTCATTTCATCACCCGCATACCCCATGCGGCGTAAAGCGGCGTTCAGGGTGTTTTCGGACATCGGACGCGTCCATGTGCGCAAGGATGGAAGCAAATAGTCGCCTTTGTTGTTCATGGCGCGCAGCTGTTCTAGTAGTGCAATCGCCTGATCTGGCAACGGAACAATATGGTCGCGGCGCATTTTCATTTTGGTGGCGGGGATCGACCAGACCTTTTCGGTTAGATCGAACTCTTCCCACTTAGCATTACGCACCTCCCCTGGCCGCTGACCAGACCTTCTTTCATGCAGTGCGCCACGGTTGTCTCGAACACATGACGCAACAGATCGCTGTCCCGGAACCGACCGTGCCGGTTCTTGGAAAAGCTCGAGTGGTCTGGGATCCGATCCGCCAGATCGAGACGGCAGAACCAGCGATACGCCAGGTTCAATGCACCTCTTCGCACAGCCGCCGCTTCGACCGGATACCAAAACAATATCCCACTAGCAGCATCTGGATCAGCCGTTCTGGATCAACCGGCGGGCGGCCTGTGTGACTGTAGAAATCCGCCAGATGCGCGCGGATGCTGGTCAGACCAACCAAGCGATCAATCGACCGCAGAAGGTGGTCTTGGGGGATGTGATCCTCCAGCGAGAACTGATAAAAAAGAGCGGGCTGCGCTTCCTGCCTCGATCCCAACTGAGATCCATAAAAGCGCCCGTATAAATCTTAACATCCCTACACCTCTTACCAAAATCTGGCCCCATCGCACGTGTTGACAGATCAAAATCCATCCATTTTTCATCTGGAATCACAGTTTTGTACAAAACTTTATGTACAAAACCCGTGTACAAAATATACAAAACCGCGTGCGCATGGGCCCCCGGGGCCCCACCTCGCGCAACGGTCGGTGGGGTAAGGTCTTGCGAAACGGGCGAAAGCTCTGTGCTCCAAGTGGTCCGCCCTCCCTTCATCCTCAGTTTTCTCTTTCCCCTGCCCTCATAACCCCTTATGACGCAGCCTTGCGCAAACAAGGAGACCCCAGATGGGCTATAAAGTCGTCATCGCGGGCGCCACAGGCAATGTGGGCCGCGAAATGCTGAATATTCTGGCCGAACGCCAGTTTCCCGTGGATGAGATCGCCGTGCTGGCCAGCCGGAAGTCTTTGGGCACAGAGGTCAGCTTTGGCGACAAAACTCTGAAGACCACCGATCTGGATGCATTTGACTTTACGGGGTGGGACATCGCCCTTTTTGCCATCGGGTCAGAGGCCACGAAAATCTATGCGCCCAAAGCGGCCAAAGTCGGTTGTGTGGTGATCGATAACTCGTCGCTTTACCGTTATGATCCTGATGTGCCGCTGATTGTGCCAGAAGTGAACGCCGATGCAATCATGGGGTATTCCAAGAAAAACATCATCGCCAACCCGAACTGTTCGACCGCACAGATGGTCGTGGCGCTAAAGCCATTGCATGACCGCGCACGGATCAAACGGGTTGTGGTCAGCACTTACCAATCCGTTTCGGGCGCGGGCAAAGACGGCATGGATGAGCTGTGGAACCAGACCAAGTCAATCTATAACCCGGTCGATGACAAACCTGCGAAGACATTCACCAAGCAGATTGCATTCAATGTGATCCCACATATCGATGTCTTCATGGACTCGGGCGAGACTAAAGAAGAATGGAAAATGGTGGCCGAGACCAAGAAGATCGTTGACCCCAAGATCAAGGTGACAGCGACCTGCGTACGGGTTCCGGTGTTTGTCGGACACTCTGAGGCGGTTAATATCGAGTTTGAAGATTTCCTGGACGAAGACGAAGCGCGCGAAATTTTGCGTGAAGCGCCGGGCGTAATGGTGATCGATAAACGCGAAGACGGCGGCTATGTCACGCCTATCGAATGCGTGGGCGATTTTGCGACATTTATCAGCCGCGTTCGTCAAGACAGCACAATCGATAACGGAATTAATCTTTGGTGCGTATCTGACAACTTACGCAAGGGCGCCGCGCTTAATGCTGTTCAAATTGCGGAAACACTGGGGAATCGGGTTCTAAAAAAGGGCTAACTGATTACCAATGCGGTAATGGATGTGATCGACGCGGGGCATAAATGAGGCATAAAAACGGCCTGACCTCGCGTCACTTTGGCCTAATAGGCCGATAATCGCTTAATTGTTTATTTATTTTTGACACCCACTCGTGTTATGAAGAATGTGTAAAGGCCCAATGTTCAAGTGCTGCTTTATGGGGGCAAGTCATGTTAATACCGCGTCAAAATCGTGTACCATCTTCCCGTCGTCGTTCGATGTTTCGTGTGGCAATTCCTAGTTTCGGGTTGAGTGTTGAAAAGATCGATACACCCTGCATCCAGACTGAAAACGTAAACCGCAAACAAGTATTAAACTTGTTTGGTTCTGATCTTGAAGATCGTCTGAATACAGAAGATCTTGCGCCCCTACAGCGCCTTCATCGCAAAGCTGCAAAATAAAACCAGAACCATCAAGCAATCGCTTAATAGTTTTGACGGCCCTTTAAGCATCATGCGTAGGCCCCGCTAAAACCGTTCAGCCCGCAAAACTTCGCAATCGGTGACGCATACCACACCGATGTGCCGTTCAACGACTGTAAATGCCGCTTCAAGCAGCGCCTCCAGCCGTTCAGGGCGAATAATGCAAACCACCTGCACCATCCCGCCGGCACGACCAATCTGGCCTTCGCGGCTCCATTTACCAGATCGGCCCGATCCGCCCACAATCGGCAGGATTGTATATCCTTTGACATCCGCATGTTCTAACGCTTCGGTCAGACGACGTTCCATCGGGGCTTCGATCGTGATTTCCACACGTTTGGCATTATGCATCTGCATTACATGGCTCCCATTACAGCGGTGGCGAGGGCAAGATAGATCGGTATTCCGATGGTCAGATTAAACGGAAACGTCACCCCAAGCGACAAAGTCAGATAAACTGCCGGGTCAGCTTCGGGCAATGCCACACGCATGGCGGCAGGCACAGCAATATAGGATGCCGAGGCCGCGAGGATCATCATAAGCACAACCCCACCAAGGGACAGCCCAATGGCCAGACCCGCGCCCAGACCAATAACAGCCCCGCAAAGTGGCATCAAAATGCCAAAGGCCAACGCGCCAAGGTTCAACACCTTGCGGCTTTTGCGCAGGCCATTGCCCGCAACCAGCCCCATATCCAGCAAAAACAGACACAACACACCCTGAAACGGGGCCACGATAAAGCTTTCAATCCGCGCCAAGCCTTCCGCCCCGGTGATCACACCGATAAAGAAAGACCCTACCAACAGCACGATTGAGCCGTTCAACAGGATTTCGCGCATCAGCTGGCTATCCATCGCAGCGCCACCTTTGCCGCGTGATACCAACCACAAAGCCGACAAAATAGCGGGCGCTTCCATCACGGCGGCGACAGCGACCATGTATCCTTCGGATGTGATTCCCGCGTCTTGCAACACAGAAGTACCCGCAACAAAGGTCACAATCGAGATCGAACCGTAATGCCCGGCGACCGCTGCTGCATTAATTGTATCAAGTTTAGTAAGTATTTTCAGTAAAAAGAATGCCAGAAACGGAAGGGTGGCTGACAAAACAAAGCCTGCGGCCAACGACAATGCCAGCGTGGTGTCAATGCCATGATCGGCAACGCTGGCCCCGCCTTTGAAGCCGATTGCGAACAGCAGATAGATTGACAAAGCTTTCGCCGCAGCTTCGGGCACGCTTAGATCTGATCGCGCCAAAGCTGCGAATAAACCAAGCGCGAATGACAGGATAATTGGTGAAATCAGATTATCTGCGGCAAGCGCCAGAATACCGTCCATAGTGTCCCCTTTGATCTGCCTTTGCGGCTTGTTGAAAATGGCTGGCGTTACAGCGACACAAACCCATTTTCAGAGTCATATACCTGAAGCCCGCCATCGCCAATATCTGTCCACAGTCCGTGCAGACTTAGATGGCCCTGTTCAACGGCGCCCGCAACAAAAGGAAAGCTAAGAAGATTTCGCAAAGATGTCACAACCGCCTGTTTTTCCATTGCTTTTATGCGCTTTGCACGATCATTTATGTGCTTAACCGTGTCAAAGTCAGGGCGCAAAATATCCAGCCAGTGACCAATGAAACTGTGGCGTTCTTCAAGCTCAGGCGCCTTACCGCAACACATGTCATCACAACTGGCAACCCCCCCGCAATTGGAATGACCAAGCACAATAATATGTGCAACATTTAACTTTGTGACGGCATATTCAACGGCCGCCGATGTGCCATGGTGATCCCCGTCAGGGGCATAAGGCGGCACCAGATTTGCAATGTTTCTGTGGATGAAAAATTCGCCCTGATCGGCCCCGAAAATCGCAGTGACATGCACCCGACTATCACAGCAGGATATCACCATGACGCGGGGGTGTTGGCCTTCGTCAGCCATGCGTTTATGCCAGACTTCGTTGTCTGCAAAAGCAGTGGCTTTCCAGCCGTGATACCTTTGTACCAGATAGCCCGGTAACGGTTTTGCCTGTTCCATAATTTTTTCTTTGTTGCCTCACTTATGACTGAATAGACTGCATTTTCATGAAATTCGAGGCTTTTTCCAAGCGACCCGCAACCTTTTAAGAAGGATAATCAGCAAATGTGCCCAAAGCCGTGGTGGCTGACTTCTATGGGGTAAGACAGAATGACAATGATAACAGTACTGATACATGACGAAACCGTGCGCATGGATGCGGATCGGGTGGCATCGCTTTGCACACAATTGGGCGAAGGGGCAGCAGAAGACGTGATTTGCCGTGCGATGGAAGAATTGGCCGTGCGTCTGCGCAAAATCGAAACTGCGTTTCACGACGATGATTATAACACGATGCGAAAATGCGCGCGCAGTATGATCGCGATTGCCGATCAGATCGGGTTGACCACACTGGCGCGTGTAGCGGCGGATGTGGCCCATAGTGTTGATGCGATGAACCCGGTGGCTATTGCCAGCACCTATACCCGGCTGATCCGTGTCAGTGATCAATCGCTGACAGCTGTCTGGGATGTTCAAGATTTATCGGGCTAAGGGTTGCGGGTGGCCGACAAGTGGCTAGGTTGGCATAAACAGTCACCTGGAAAGATCGTTGATGCCACTTGCTTTTGCCGCGCCCGATACCCAGTCTGTTCCCATCCACATTGTGGATCAGGATGGGTTATCTGACTGGATCACAAAACAGGATGAGGTCACCCAATCATGGGTCAATGCCCATGCTTTTCAGGCAAAGCTAGGCAAGTTTTTGGCTGTTCCTTCCGCAAATGGCCATGTGAACTGCATCATTATTGGCAACGGGACAGCAGCATCGCGCAAGCGCAGCCGCTTTGCGCTGGCCGATGTGTCCAATAGCTTGCCTGCAGGGGTTTATCATCTGCAAACGGAACTTGCGGATGATGACGCCACAGAATTCGCATTGGGCTGGCTTTTGGCGCAATACCGGTTTTCCAGATATGCCACACAGGCCGATGCGGGTGCAGTGTTAAAAGCACCGGGCAACGTCGACGCAAACCGTATTCAGATTATTGCGCAGGGCGAATGCCTGACCCGCGATCTGATTAATACACCTGCGTCCGATATGGGCCCCGACGCGCTTGAGACCGCTTTTTTGAATCTGGCGCAAAAGCATAACGCAACGCCATATATCATTAGCGGGAATGATCTTATTGCCCAAAATCTGCCGTTGATTCACACAGTCGGGCGGGCATCAGTCCAGGAACCGCGCCTTTTGGACATGCGATGGGGCAAGACCGGCCCACAGCTGACCCTTATCGGAAAAGGGGTCTGTTTCGATACGGGCGGGCTGAATATTAAACCAGCAGCCTCAATGGGGTTGATGAAGAAAGACATGGGTGGCGCTGCGACTGTTATGGGCCTGGCTCATATGATTATGGCGCTTGATCTGCCCTTGCGATTACGTGTGCTGATCCCTGCAGTGGAAAACGCCATCGACGGATCGGCGTTTCGCCCGCAGGATATTCTGACATCGCGCAAAGGTCTGACGGTCGAGGTGAACAATACCGACGCCGAAGGGCGCCTGGTTCTGGCCGACGCGCTGGCCCTGGCCGATGAAGAGCCCACCGATTGCATTATATCCATGGCGACACTGACCGGGGCGGCCCGGGTGGCCGTTGGCCCCGATTTGGCCCCGTTTTATACCGACAACACAACGTCAGCCGATGCGATCCGCAAGGGCGCTGTCACTGCGCGTGATCCGGTTTGGGAAATGCCGTTCTGGGACCCTTACGAAAAGATGATCGAACCCGGCATCGCCGATCTGGACAATGCGCCAGCTGGCGGATTTGCGGGATCAATCACAGCCGCGCTGTTCCTGCGCCGCTTCGTGACTGAGGCCGAAAATTATGTTCATTTCGACATTTATAGCTGGCAACCCTCTGCCGCGCCTGCGCGTCCCAAAGGCGGTGTAGGTCAAGGCGCACGCGCCCTGCTTGAGGCACTGCCAAATATGGTGAACCTGTGATGGATCGTCGTCTGACACCATCAAACGGTACCGTCGCTGCCAAGCATCTGCAAGGCCAGGTCGAAGCCACGTCATTCGTTCAGGGAACCCCGAAACAGGTGGGTATCGCGTTTGCCGATCTTCTGCGCGCGCCTGGCGGCAGACGTGACAGACAGGTGTTGTTTGGCGAACAGGTTCAGGTTTTTGATACGCAAGATGGCTTTAGTTTCATCCAGGCAGACAAAGATGGCTATTGCGGTTATGTGGCGCATGATGCGCTGATCGACGCCGTTCAACCTACGCATTTTCTGGCTGTTCCCAGTTCGCACCTTTATACCGCGCCTGATTTCAAGTCAGCCGACCGAATGGCCGTGTCCTTTGGCACCCGTCTGACCGTTGGGCACGAGGAAAAGAAATACTTTGCACTGACCAACGGACTTTTTGTTCCAAAACCGCATGTGCGCCCATTGGATCAACCGTTTCGCGATCCGGTGACAGTGGCACAGTTGCATTTCGGATCCCCTTATCTTTGGGGCGGCAACACGGTCTGGGGTCTTGATTGTTCCGGTTTGGTCCAATCGGCATATATCACTTGTGGCATTGACTGCCCCGGTGACAGTGACTTGCAGGAAAACACACTGGGCCACGATATACCGGCCGATGCCCCCCTGCAGCGGGGTGATTTGTTGTTTTGGGACGGGCACGTGGCATTTGTGGTCGACCCAGACACTATGATCCACGCCAATGTTCATCATATGGCCGTCGCGTATGAACCGATCAAACCTGCCATCGCCCGCATTCAGGCGCAGGGCGATGGGCCAGTCACATCGCGCAAACGAATGTAGTGCCCCGCAAAAGACATCCCCCCTTCAGAATTTATCTGGCGGCCGGTGTGATTTTGGCATCGCTTTTCGTGCTTGAATTTGCGCGTAAGGATGTTGTGATAAGACAATTCACACTTGGCCAAACACCGGCCACCGAATACGCGACTGATACCAGTGACGGTCCGGTCGTTATTGTGGCGCACGGCTTTGCGGGATCCCAACAGATGATGCAGGGCTATGCATTGCCGCTTGCACGGGCAGGATACCGTGTTGTCACGTTTGAATTTTATGGCCACGGTCGGCATCCCATTCCCATGTCGGGGGATGTGACATCCGCTGACGGAACGACGCGTCTGCTGGTGGACCAAACACGCGGGATGATCGACGCGATGGCACTGCAGGATCAGAAAATCGCACTGATTGGTCATTCCATGGCAACGGATATCCTTGTTCGCGCCGCCGAAACCCGCAGTGACATAGGCCCGGTTGTGCTGCTCTCGGCGTTTTCACAGGTCATCGATTCAGACACACCCGATACTTTGTTACTGGTCACCGGTGCATGGGAACCGGGGCTGCGGGGCTTTGCGCAAGAGGCATTACAAATGGTTCATACGGGTGCGTCCGAAGGGCAAACCGTGACCAAAGGGGCCATCACGCGCCGCGCTGTCGCTGCCCCGTTTAGCGAACATGTGTCAGTTCTGCACAGCCGTGTCGCACGGTCCGAGACGCTGAAGTGGCTTGACCAGGCTTATGGCCGAACCTCAGACGTGGCCATCCTGCCAAGCGGTTGGGCGATTCTGGGATTGCTGGCTGGGCTTGTCCTGATCTTTCGCCCGATCGCAAGCATGTTACCCAAACGGCACCACACATCTGTCACCCTTAGTCCCAAGAAACTTGCCGTCATATTGGCAACCCCCGCAATTGTGACGCCCCTGATCGCCATACCCTTGGCCCCTGAATTTCTGCCGGTTCTTATCGCGGATTATCTGGGGCTGCATCTGATGGTATTCGGTGTGATCCAGCTGGCGCTGCTTAGACTTTGGGGGGTAACCAGCGGTCGGATCGCGCCGATTGGGTTTTGTCTGCTTGTACTGTGGTGCGTGATCTTCGGGGCAGCCCTTGACCGCTATGCTGCAAATTTTTGGCCCATCCCACAGCGTCTTTGGATTATTGCCGTGCTGATGATTGGGGCCGTCCCCTATATGATTGCAGACGCCACCCTGACTGCGCAGGCCGGCTTTTTGAAACGCCTTTGCACGCGCATGGCTTTTTTAATATCCCTTGGCATTGCTGTGGCGTTCGATTTTCAGGGGCTGTTTTTCCTGATCATGATCGCGCCCGTGCTTGTGCTGTTTTATATCGTCTTTGGCACAATGGGCCGCGATGTTGCCGCCCGGTCCGGCGCACTAACGTCTGGTCTGGCACTTGGTCTGATGCTGGCCTGGGCTCTTGGTGTTAGCTTTCCGCTTTTTCAGACATAAACAGATCAGACCGCACATTGCGCATTGGGCAGCACGGCTTTTTCTATGCATCAGATGCATAGCAGATCTTACCCGATACCATCTGGCATTTCACTCGAACAAATGATATCAAATCATTAATCGAGGAGGTCTCGGTTACCCTGAACGTTGCGGAGGACGCACGATATGAAGACCAAACAAACTCTGGCTGTATTTATCGGCCGTTTTCAGCCTTTTCACCTTGGACACCTGGACGTAGTTGAACGCGCGCTTGATGTGGCGGACAGCCTTTTGTTGCTTGTCGGCAGCTCTTACCGTCCACGCAGCTGGAAAAATCCCTTTAGCTATGTCGAACGCCGTGCTTTCATTTCAGCCGGAACCCAAGGTATTGCAAAGCCAGTTGCCACGCTTCCCCTGGTCGATACACTTTATAACGACCGCGCGTGGATCACCAATGTGCGCACAGCTGTTATGGCACACATGCGCAAGGCGGGTCTGGATCCGCAATCCACAAAAGTGGTGCTGACCGGCTTTGAAAAAGACAAATCCTCGCGCTATTTAAGTTGGTTTCCCACATGGGAAATGCTGGATGCCCAGCCAAAGAAGCATGATGGCGTGGTGCTGAATGCCACTGATCTGCGCACGCATCTGTTTTTGGGCAATGGCGATGAAACAGGTCGTGTGGCCAAAAGGTTCGGGATGCAGCAGGTATCGCCCGTGATCGCCTGGATCAACGAAAACCCGGATGCTGTAAGCACAATTCGCGACGAAGGCATCTTTGTCAGCAAATATCGCGACCGTACGGCTGCGGCTGAAAATCTGTATGGCTATCCCATTCCGGTGAACACTGCGGATGCGGTCGTTGTGCAATCGGGCCATGTGCTGCTGGTCCAACGCAGTATGCAACCCGGCAAGGGCCTGTGGGCACTGCCCGGTGGGCACATCGACCCAGGCGAAACCGCGCTTGAGGCGGCAGTGCGCGAGCTTTACGAAGAAGCCGGGCTGGACATGCCCAAAGGGGCCATGCGGGGGCGGTTACGCGAACGGCGAGTGTTCGACCACCCTGAGCGATCTGAAAAAGGGTGGGTTCGCACCGAAGCGTTTGTCTTTGAATTGCAAGACCGCGCGCATCTGGAAAAGGTCAAATCCGGCAGTGATGCGGCTGCCGCATGTTGGGTTCCGATCACTGAAATCACACCGGACACATTGTTCGAAGACCACTTTGATATCATCCATGCCTTGGTGCCCGAAGTGCCCTTTGCTTATTCATCGATCCTGATGGCACAGGATTGAACCTCATTCCGCGAACATGCGGATAACTGGCCGCAAAGACCATATCTTTGCACCCCCATCTGCGGGAGGTCCGCCGATGATCAACCGTCCAACTCCGAGGAGGAACAGGACAATGACTTATCAAAATCAAGGCGCATTTGCGCTTTTTGAAAACTCTGTTGCCATTGATAATCTGATTTTCGACACCGACAGCTATAAATTATCCCACTACAACCAGTATCCTGAAGGCACAGAATTTGTGTCGTCCTATATCGAACCCCGCCGCGCATGGGATGACATCGACCAGGTGGTGTTCTTTGGGCTACAGATCGAATTGACCAAACTGGCCGGATCTGTCGTGACCCAGGCAATGCTGAACGAAGCTGCCCCATTCTTGAAGGCACACGGTTTTGAGATTTTTGTCGAAGGCTGGCAGTACATCATAGAGACCTATGACGGCAGACTGCCCATCCTGATCGAAGCATTGCCCGAAGGCACAATTGCCCCTGTTGGCGTGCCGCAGATGCGGATCGAAAACACTGATCCAAAATGCTTTTGGCTGGTATCCTATCTTGAAACACGTCTGTTGCGGGCGGTCTGGTATGCGTCAACCGTGTGCAGTCTGTCCCACGCTGTTGTCGGTTCAATCCGCGAACGGCTGAAGATCACTGATGGGTCCGATGCCGGTGCGGAATTCAAATTGCACGATTTCGGTGCGCGCGGTGCCACCGGGTTTGAAGCCGCAGCCATCGGCGGGGCCGCACACCTGATCAATTCACGCGGGACAGACACCCTTGCCGGGTTGGTCTATGCGCGCAATTTTTACGGCGCAGACATGGCCGGGTTTTCGATCCCAGCCACCGAACATTCGACCATGACAGCCGCCGGTGTGGACGGCGAACTGGATCAGATGCGTCGCTTTTTGCACACCAACCCATCCGGCCTGATCGCCTGTGTCAGCGACAGCTATGACCTGATGCGCGCGGTCAAGAATTATTGGGGCGGGGCGTTGCGTGACGATGTTCTGGCACGGGATGGTGTGTTGGTGGTGCGCCCTGACAGCGGTGATCCGGTGCAGATCGTGCCTGATGTGATCGAAGCCCTGATGGCCAAATTCGGCTATGGCACAACCGCCCAAGGATACCGTTTGCTGGCTGAAAAGGTCCGGGTGATCCAGGGCGATGGCGTCAACAAGGATTCAATTATTCGCATCATGGATGTGATGATGGATCGCGGGCTTGCCATCGGAAACATTGCCTTTGGGATGGGCGGCGGTCTGTTGCAAAAGCTGGATCGTGACAGCTTGGGCTATGCCATGAAGGCATCCGCGATCTATCGCAATGGCGCATGGCACGATGTGTTCAAGGACCCAAAAACTGCGCAGGGCACTAAAACATCGCGCAAAGGCAAACAAGGTGCGATGCGCAACGATAGCGGTCGTTTTGTTGCGCGTCCTGCAGCGAATATACCCAAAGGGGCTGATGCTCTTGTGCCCGTTTTCCGCGATGGCAATATCCTGAAGCTGCACAGCTTTGAAGACATTCGCGCACGCGCCTGGACCCAGCTTTAGGTGTTTTCAAACAAAGTGGCTCGGCCCCTGATCATCGGGGGCCGAATGCTATGAGAATGGAAAGGACATCATGGCTGGACGTGTTGGGTCTTGCTAAAATTTCAAGGCACAGATGGCGCGCGTCTTGTTCGGCATTGATCACAGACCCAAGACCCGCCGTTTCGCCCATATCAAATGCAATCTGAATGGCCTTTGACATCGCAAAACGTGACTGTATTGCCATGATCCTGTGAAGGGCGGCGCGTCTGACGATCTCGGCGCTGTCGTGCAAGGCGTCAAGTAACTGACACGTTTGATCAACAGCATATGACTGAACGCAGATCATTCTGACAATCGGATCAGGATCGGCAGATAATTTGATAATACCTTGGTCCACGTCCCCTGTTTTAAGAAGCATACGCAATGCATCTGCGCGCACTTGTGGCTGTGTGTCCTTTAAACCTTTTGCAAAAGCGCGACGCTGCGGCTGTTTCAGAATATGATGATCGACCAGCTGCAAACCCGCACGATAGACGGCGGTTCTGACGTCTGGATGCGGATCATCCACACATTCCAAGATGGCCTTTGCAAGTCCGGTGCTTTTGATGCTGGCCGCAATGCCGATTGCCGTAATCCGCAGGTCCGTGGCGAAATTGTCAGGGCCAGCGATTGCAACTCGGCGGCGGCCCTGGGGTATTTTGGGCGTATCTCCTTGCCCCGGTGCATTTTGATCCTGAAGATGCTGCAGCGTCGATCGTGGAAAATCCGGCTTGACCACAATGCTTTCGGCATCAGGGTTTTCTGCAACGATGTCGCCATCACGCGTGATCATGATACGTGGATCAGTGGGGCCTTCAACGCGCGTTGCGCCAAGATCGCCCTGCCCACCCTGAACAGCCATTGGGATAACATCGTTATCTGCAGATATATGATTGATCGCGGCGATGATTGCATCCTCGGCCATTGGCGCCAGCTGATCGTCACGCTGAATAACACGCGCGAGCGCTTTCAGGGCGGCTGCACGCAATTGACGATCCGGATTGTGAACCATAGCCGCCATATGTTGGATTACGTCAGGGTCTGACGACGCGGACAACGCCGCGATGGCAGCAATGCGCAATTCGGCCTGTTGTTCGGGTTTGCCGCTGATGTCGATCAGCACGGGTGCAGCGCGCGGCGCGTCAAGTTTTGCCATTGCAGTGATGCACGCAATCGCCAATTCAGATCGCGCGCCCGCCAGCCAGGCAGCCGCGTTTGAAAACAAGTCTTTCGGCGGCTCAGGATGTTCTGATACCAAAGACAGGGCAAGCGCCCGCACCGCTTCACTGGTGTCTGCCAACCCGGCCAAAGCAAGATCGGGCCGTTGGGCACCAAAACGGTCTAACGTGGCAAACCTGACCTGCGGGTCACTGTCTTGGCCCAATTGTTCGACGCAACCATGATCGGCGCTGCAGGCACGCAAGGATAAGATACGGATCTGCGGACTGACATCATTCGCCAACACGTCGATCATCGGCCCAAGGACCGAAAGCTTCGCGTTTAAAAGCGCATTCAATGCAAAACGGCGTGTCTTGTCGGATGGATGACGCACAATCCCAAGCAGTGCCGCGGTGCCTGTTTCCGGGATCTGCGCAAGGGCGGCAAAGGCCACATCTTCCAGCTCTTGGCCCAATTCATCTTGTGTGGCGGCTAGAATGGGTTCAACCGCGCCGCGATCCTGCATCTTGCCCAACGCTGCAATTGCGGCGATCTGCACTTCAAGCCAATCGTCCCACATGCCCGCCTGATCTTCCCAGGCGATCTTATCTTCCATCCTATCCAACGCCAAACCCCGCAAAACGGGGATCGCAATAACCGCATTTAGCTTTGCCAAAACCTGAATCGCCGCGATTTTGACATCCTTGACGGGATCGCCCAACAACGATTCCAAAATGGTCTGGGCATGTTCTGGCGCGGCACATCTGCGCAAAGCCATCATCGCATCGTCCCGCACATCGGGATCTTCGTCCATCAGCGCATCGACAAGCATCGATGCGGCCCGCGGATCATTCAACGCCCCCAAGGCCCGCGCAGCCGCGCATCTGATCACCGCATTGTCCGATGCAAGATGGCGGCTGATCAAACTTAATGCATCCAGCGATCCGGTTGGCGATGGCTTTGCCAAGGTGATACTTGAAACTGCGCTCATGCAATATCACGCCGGGCAAATGACATGGACCGGAACTGATGCTTATAAGGGCTTTCGCCCATACGCGTCACCATGCCCACACCCATTTTATAGTTATAATTACCACTGATCCAATCCACTACACGGCCCGAAAGGGCATTGGCAGGTTGATTTGTATGTAAAAAGTCCATGAAACCAACGCCTTGCTTAATAGCCGGGGTGACAATGGCTACGGCCGTAATCGCGGCGCGCGTCAGTTCAATGTGGCCATTTTTCAGCAAGCTGTCGAAATCGAAATCTGATGCTTCGACCCCCACAATCGTATCCTTTTGCACCGGGATACGGTCCGAATGCAGCATCACGTAATCGCCGGATTCGACCCCAAACTTCGCCGCATCATTGGGATGCAGTTCGATCCAGTTTTCCGGCCACCGCTGCACGATATAGGGCCTGCGCCGATCATCATAACCCGATTGCCAGCGTTCATTGATCCGGCCCGATGTCATCCAAATCTCGCCCTCGCGCGGTTTCAGCCAATTCCAATAGCTTGAAAACAGATCCCATGGCGCTTTTTGCAGATTACACTTGCCGGTCTGGGTGTTGAAGTGGGTCAGCTTTTTGTTGAACACCGTCGCCCCGGCGGGGCCGTTTTTCGGCAAAACCCGGTTCACATCATGCAAACGTTTTGTTTCTTCTAGACTGCCATCAGCCAGCATCAGAACAGGGCCTTGAATACCATTAGTGCCAAATTCGCCCAGCTTTTCATGCAAGGTTTTACCTTCACGATGGGCAGCAACCTTGACCATGTGAAAGTCCTTACGGGACCCCCGCGAATGGCGGGACCCTTCCTCCAGCACCTCATTGCTGTCTTTCCAGTCAAACCCTTCAAAGCCCATTTTCTTGGACAGTTGCGCGATGATCCACCAGTCTGGCTTAACCTCACCCGGGGCATCGTAGAACTTTGGATAAAGCCGGATGCGACGTTCGCCATTGGCGCGGGTGAATGTTTCTTCACCCCACCCTGACGCAGGAAAAACAATGTCGGCATAGCGCGCGCCAATGGGGTCCACCAGATAGATATCCTGATCCCAAACAACCATCCCGCCACTGTCCGCACGACGTTTCAGTGTTTCGATAATATCAGCCTTATCAAAGCTTTGCACCTGATGGGGATTGCGCGTTGTCAGCTCATCGAACTTGGCTTGCAGCGATTGCGACCCGCACATGGCCTGAACCCAGGTTGTGCCGATCACATGGGCCAACCTTGTGTGCCCACTCATTAAATATCTATCCGTATCCATCGCGCGACGGCGACGGCCTGGCAGTTTTTCGGGGCTTTTGTTGCGCGGATAGGATCCACCGCGCAAACCGCCGCGCTGGTGTCCCCCTGCCCGGCCAATGACCTGACCGGGGCGACCACCGCAGCCACAGATGATGCCCAACGACGAAATCGCATTTGTGTTGCCGGTGTTGTTGGACCAGTAAAACCCCTTTTCAATCATGATCGAGGTCTTGGGCCGCGTGCCGTCTTCCCTGGGCTTGGCCATCCATTCCGCCGCCGTATAGATTTTCTGAACATCAATCTGCGCAATTTCGGCGGCATTTTCAGGGATCGCATAATCCTGCGCCAGCAGCCATTCTTTCCAGTCCTCAAACCCGTCAGTCTGGAACTGTCCCCATGTCGTGCGCCACTGCCATGGCGTGTTGCGCGTGCCCTGTCCAAACCCGGATGAGCTTTCCCATTTGGAATTGACCCAGTTTTGAATCCATTCCGCATCTTCCCAACCATTTTCAACGATAACTCGCGCGATTGCCAGAACCACTGGCAGATCGGTACCCGGCTGGATATCAATCAACATCCCGCCATTTTTCACTGCATAGGCCACGCCAGCCGTGCTGCGCGGCAAAAGAAAGATCGCTTTTTGACCGTTCTGAATGCCCTGCATGATCCAATCGGTATAAAGGATCGTCTTGGATTCATATGGATCAGTCCCGCACATCAGCAGCGTTTCAGCGTCGCGCCAGTCTTCGTAAGATGGGCCGAAATTATCGAACCCCGCATCGCGAAACCCGGGCGTCGATGACACATCCGACGGCGTATCATGAAAGGTGAAGTTTGCCGTACTGATGTTTCGCAGGGCGTATTTCGTGATGGCATAGGTATTTTCCATATAGCCATAGGAAAACGTCTTGACGCCGTACGCATTGGTCCCGTGCTTTTCCAGCACGTGCTTGCCGACCTCAGCCGCAATATCCAGCGCAAAATCCCAGGTCACCGGCATCAGGACACCAAACATGCGCACCATGGGCGATTTCAAACGATCGCGCGTGGGCGTTTGCGGGTTATAAACCTTTTGCGCAATCGCACCGCCACGGATCGACGAATTGCCGCGCGGATTGACAAATTCGGTGTCTTTGTCTGGGATGATAATAACGTGATGCGGTTCGCCATTGTGCAGCACGATGTTATGCTGCGTGGGCGCGATCCATGGTCCCAGGACATAGGTTGGAAAATCTTCGCCAAAGGCGTTTTCTTCGGCCTTAGGGCCACCGACTTTGCCACCACGCACTGGCCAGCGATAAACCTTGTAACCGCAGGCCACGACACAATAATCGCACGCGGTGGAAATCACGTCCGCGTCGGGCGGTGGCAGTGGCACGGATTCTTCGGGGATATAATACGGGGTGGACATAATAGGTTTTCCTTATCCCTGAAGATTGTCAATGCGGCCATAGATCAGGCCAAACATACCGACGGCATAGATATCGTCGCCGTCCAGTTCCAAAAGCACCTGCGGCAGTGATTGGTACGCCTGACCGGATATAAAAATCCCGTGTCGCGTCAGATCAAACGTCGTCAGATGCAGCGGGCATGGCCCAAGCGCCTTGTCAGCAGCCTGATAGGTGCCTTGCAACGGGCCACCCTGATGGGTGCAGGTATAGTTAAAGGCGACGACATCACTGTCAGGCCCTAACCCGCCGCCCGCCTCGCGTCCAAGTTTCACAAGAATGCTTTCGGCATATGCGCCTTCATCCGGATATTCAAAATCTAGCGGTTCATCGACGCGCAGTTCGGACAATCTGGCGATCAGTTTACGTGGATAGGTCGACACAACTGCAGGCTGCTGTGCGTCCACCATGCCCGGCATGCCGATCATGACAACAGATGTCGCAATCCCACCGGTCAGCAGAAAACTGCGCCGCGTCATCAGACAACCGCGGGCGGGTTTACCGCCATTGATCAGCTTTACAAGATCATCTTTTTCGAGGTCGCTTTTTATAACATTCATCTCGCCTCTCCTTTAATTTTGCGCACTGGCGGGCAGCGGTTGCATCATGGGTAATTCAGGCGGATCGATCAGAATTTCATCCCCCGACAGACTTTCGATAAAGGCGACCAGTTCATCAATCTCGCTATCGGTCAGACCCAGGGGCTGGATCAGCGGGCTTTTGGTGTCGGCCCAATCATTTTCGCCGCCACCATCGTTGTAAAACACCACCACATCGCGCAGCGTTTCCAGCATACCGTTGTGCATATAGGGATAGGTGTATTTGGTATAACGCAGACTCGGCGTGCGAAATTTGCCGTAATGGCGCGTGTCTTTGGTGCGGAAATACAGACCCGGATCATCCTTGGCGCTGCGGTACAGTTCTTCGTTGGACCCTTTGGCGAAAATCTCAAACCGGAACGTGATCTGCGCCAATTCATCGGTTTCCCAACCATCATAGGCCGGAACGCCGATATTATAATATTGCTCGTCACTCAAAAGCGGGCCATTGTGACATGCCACGCAATTGGCCTTGCCGGTGAACAGATCCAGACCGCGCTTTTGTTGATCGCTTAAGGCGGCATCATCACCGTTCATATACAGATCAAAGGGCGTATCAGTCTGAACGATGGTGCGCTGAAACGCGGCGATGGCCATATAAGCGTGGCGGATGTTCGGCCAGTCATCACCAAACACTTCGCGAAACTGTGCGCGATATTCCGGCACAAACGCCAGTCGGGCTTCCATCATGTCATCTTCGCCATTGCCCGCAACACCGCCACGCGCGGCAGATCGTGCCTGGGCTTCCAATGATTTCGAAGACCCCGCCCAGAACAGCTTGCCGTAATAGGCGGAATTCACGATGGTTTGGCTATTACGCCAATGGGTGGTGCCCGGATAGCCAAAGCTGATCTGATCCTGCACAGCCCAACCTGCATCGGGCAAATGGCAGGCAGAACAGGGCATTGACCCATTGCCTGATAGAATACCATCAAAGAACAGCATCTTGCCAAGTTCAACCTTGGCGTCCGTCATCGGGTTGTCGGCGGGTATCGGCGGTGGCCCCAATGCTGCCAGCTGTTCGGGACGATGCCCGTCGGCCAAAGCAGTTGCAGTCAAGATTGCGGTAAAGGCGATTGAATATCTGAAAATGGACATGCTCGCCCCCTTAATTCTGCGCATCGCGCCAGTTTTCGATCAGTTGATAATCATAATCCTCCGCCCGCCAGACATAGGCGTCGGTGTCAAAGCTGTCGCCCGACAACGCCTGCAGAAACGCCAACAGATCTGCCTTTTCGCTTGGCACCAACCCCAAGGGCTGAAGCCGCGGATCCTTGAACGGATCATCGCCACCGCCCTGGTTATAAAAATCAATCACCTCGTCCAGCGTCGCCATTGTGCCGTTGTGCATATAAGGCGCGGTCCAGGTCAGTTCGCGCAACGTGGGCGTCAGAAAGCGACGCGCGGTTTCAGGGCGACGGGTGCGGATATAGGCCCCCAAATCTTGGCGCAGGTTCATGTAATTTTCGACGCCCATAAATTTGGCATAGGTCACAAAGGCCGAATGCCGTTCCGGATCAGACCAGATGTCAGGATTATCAGGAACACCGGTGTTATAGGGTTTGTCATCGGTAAACCGGTTCCCGCTGTGGCACGCAGAACAATTCGCCTTGCCATCAAACAGACCTTGCCCGCGCTGTGCGGCAGGTGACATTTCACCCATATCAATGGGCGCCCCGCGTGATGCAATCGTGCGCATGAATGCCTGCAACGCATTCCGTGCGCCACCGTTCGACGGCTCATTCATCCCCGCAGCCGCAAACATCTGCACGTAAACCGGATCCTGTTTGAACCGTTCCTGCATGATGCGCATATCCATGTTCATCAGATAGGTTTCGGTAATCATCTCGCGGGCGACATCGTTCAGGTTCGTGCCCAGACGCCCATCATGCAGCCAGGCATCGCGGTGTCCGACATTGGCCAAAGTTGGAGTATTGCGAAAATGCGCCGCACCGGTATAGGCGTCTGACAGCGCCTGACCGTCGGTAAAGGCTTTATCCGGTTGGTGGCAAGACGCGCACGACAGTGATGTGTCACCCGAAAGTCGCGTGTCGTAGAACAATCGCTTGCCTAGCTCTGCAAGCTCAGCCTTGACCTCAAGCGGTTCAATGCCCTGCTGCGCGGCTGCGGGCGTGGCGATCAGCAAAGCAAATGCCACGGTCAATATCTTGTTCATCACGGCCCCCCGGTTTTTGGTGCACATCTCAGAGTATGGTCATTCGACCAAACCCAATCATGCTTTTCCAAACCCTAGTGTTGACCCAACGGCAGCCCCGTTGATTGCAATCAACTTAGCGCAAATAAAAGGAAACAGTTCCAGATTGATGTATTCCATGCTTGATCTGCATCAACGCACGTCACCCTTGCAATGGTTACTGATTGCAGTGGCCCAAAAATGGGTTGCAACATTGGTGTGCGATATGAAACTGGACCTGAAGGCAAAACGCATAACTCAGGACCCCCTGGCCGACATTTCCCCATGGGATACGCTTAACTGGCACAGCCGTCAGATCCTGAACGACATGTCCAAGGTTATTACGTTCCGAAAAGAAACTGTCAGCGAACATCGACTGTTCATTGTGCTGTCCGGCGTGATGGCCGTACGGCGGGAATTATCCGACGGGCGTTGGACTTTTTCGACCCTTTTCAAGGCCGGGGATATCATTGACACAGAACGCCATGAACGCATCCATCAGGGAAAACTCATGGCACTGAACAGCGTTGACGTCATGCTGGTCACATCCGAAACATTTCGCCAGTGCCTGACCACGACCCCGGATATCAACCGGGTCTATAGCCAAGTTATGCGTATTCTGGCCGAACGCGCCCGCGATCACATCACTGATCTTGCGTGTAAAACGCCAACCGAGCTGGTTGCATCTGTCCTGTTTGAATTCAAACGATGGCCACAGTCCATACAGATCAACAAAAGTGACACCGTGGTGCTGCCCATCAGCCGCCGCAACATCGCGCATTATCTTGGCATAAAGCCCGAAACAATCAGTCGCGTTTTCAACAAGCTGGAAACACAACAGCTTTTGCAGGTGCCCCTTGCCGACCATGTGATTATGCTGGATGCCCCAAAGATCAGACAGATCGCAAATGGCGGCCATCCCCGCGGACAGGGCTAGCCTATCCGCGTGCAATCAATCCTTGGGCATCGCATCAGGGTCAGCTTGACCGATGCCCTTGAACACAAACTTCAGCGGAAACGCCCAGACCACGCCCAAAGACACATAGATAAAAATCTCAAGCAAAATCGGCGGACGCTCAAGGCCGGGATACAGCCAGTTCATGATCGTCACGCACGTCACGATATAGGCCGGAAGACCAAATATCAGGATCACAAGCGCCAGGCGCTTTCGGGCTTTGTAAGACATGGCCATCAGTCAGCAAACGGGTCCGTTACAAGAATAGTGTCATCGCGTTCGGGTGATGTGGAAACTAGTGCGACCGGGCACTGGATCAACTCTTCGATGCGGCGGACGTATTTGATGGCTTGCGCGGGCAATTCGGCCCAACTGCGCGCACCTGCAGTGGATTCCGACCAGCCCTCAATCGTCTCATAGATCGGGGTCACCCGCGCCTGCTGATCGGCAGCGGTGGGCAGATAATCCAATGTTTTGCCGTCCAGATCATAGCCCACGCAGATCTTCAGTTCTTCCAAGCCGTCCAGCACATCCATCTTGGTCAGCGCAATGCCGTTCACGCCCGACAGCACACAGGTCTGTCGCACCAGAACGGCATCAAACCAGCCGCACCGTCGCGACCGCCCGGTGACAGTGCCCTTTTCGCGGCCCACCGTCGCCAGATGTTCGCCCACCTCATCAAACAACTCGCAGGCAAACGGCCCTTCGCCCACGCGCGTTGTATAGGCCTTGACGATGCCCAGCACAAAATCCACAGCCCCCGGCCCCATACCAGTGCCCGTGGCGGCCATGCCCGACAGCGTGGTCGATGATGTTACATAAGGATAAGTCCCGAAATCCACATCCAGCAGTGATCCTTGCGCGCCTTCGAACAAAATCCGCTTTCCGGCGCGACGTTTTTCATTCAGCACTTTCCACACAGGCGCAGCATAAGGCAAAATCTTCGGCGCAATCTCTAAAAGCGCGGCTTTCAGCACGGCGCCGTCGACCTCGGGCAATCCCAGCCCCTTGCGCAGCGCATTGTGATGCACCAGCAACCGCCCGATACGTGTGTCCAGCGTCGCCTCGTCGGCCAAATCAGCCACACGGATCACCCGTCGGCCCACTTTATCTTCGTAAGCCGGGCCAATCCCGCGGCCCGTCGTACCGATCTTGGCTACAGAACTTTGGTTTTCGCGCGCACGATCCAATTCGCCATGCACGGGCAGAATCAGCGGCGTATTTTCAGCAATCATCAGATTATGGGTGCCAATCTTGACACCTTGTGCTTCGATCTTGGCAATCTCATCGATCAGCGCCCAAGGGTCCAACACAACGCCGTTACCGATCACCCCCAACTTGCCTTCGCGCAGAATACCGGACGGCAACAGGCTTAGTTTATAAACCTCGCCATCAATCACCAGGGTATGCCCGGCATTGTGCCCGCCCTGAAACCGCGCGATGACATCGGCACGTTCGCTAAGCCAATCAACGATCTTGCCTTTACCTTCGTCACCCCATTGCGCGCCAACGACGACCACATTTGCCATGTTCAGACATCCTTTATTTCAGAACCCGCGCCCATATATAGTGGCATGACGGTGGGTGAAACCGCTAATTCGCATTAATCCGCGCTTGCGACCCGGCGCATTGGGGCCTAAATACCCCTGAACTCGACTATATAGGCGTCCCATGGAAAACGTAGTTCTGATTATTCTTCTTATCCTCGCGCTTGCGCTGATTGTTGTGGTGTTACTGCAGCGATCCGAAGGTGGCGGCCTTGGTATGGGCGGCGGTGGCGGTGGTGGCGTCATGAGCGGCCGTTCAGCAGCGACAGCGCTTGGCAAACTGACATGGTTTCTGGGCATTTCCTTTATGGTCGCATCCCTTGCCATGACGATCATTTCTTCAAACAATTCATCTGGTTCGTCGCTCTTTGACGTTCCACCACCGGCCAGCGATACACCTGCTGCAGTGCCATCCATTCCGTTGGATGGTCCGATCTTGCCACCGTCTGAAAATGACAACGCACCGATCGTGCCACGTCTGGACTAGGCGCTAAATTTAGGGGGCAATCTATTTTCTGCCCCCATCATGTTGCGGTCCTGTTGTCATGTGGCCCCGAATCTTCTATAGCTTAAATCCCGTGATGCAGCGCATATTTGCCGCATCTCACAAGGTGTTTGGCACAGCTTGCGATACAACCATCGCAAGAAAATCACGGGAGACAGCCAGAATATGGCGCGATTTATTTTTATTACGGGTGGTGTTGTTTCGTCTCTTGGCAAGGGGCTGGCCTCGGCCGCATTGGGCGCGTTGTTACAGGCCCGTGGCTTTACGGTGCGGTTGCGCAAGCTGGACCCCTATCTGAACGTCGATCCCGGCACGATGTCGCCTTTTGAACATGGCGAAGTGTTCGTAACTGATGATGGCGCCGAAACCGATCTGGATCTGGGGCACTATGAACGCTTTACCGGTGTGGCCGCGCGCAAAACTGATTCTGTCTCGTCAGGTCGCATCTATTCCAATGTGCTGGAAAAGGAACGGCGTGGTGATTACCTGGGTAAAACGATCCAGGTGATCCCCCACGTCACAAATGAGATAAAGGATTTCATCAAAATCGGCGAGGATGAGGTCGACTTTATGCTGTGCGAAATCGGCGGCACTGTGGGCGATATCGAAGGCCTGCCGTTCTTTGAGGCGATCCGCCAGTTCAGCCAGGACAAACCCCGCGGTCAGTGCATCTTCATGCACCTCACCCTGTTGCCCTATATCCGTGCCAGTGGCGAATTGAAGACCAAACCGACACAGCACAGCGTCAAGGAACTGCGATCGATTGGTATCGCGCCTGACGTTCTGGTCTGCCGGTCCGAAGGTCCGATCCCAGTGAAGGAACGCGAAAAACTGGCGCTGTTTTGCAACGTCCGCCCTGACAGTGTAATCGCCGCACAGGATCTGAAATCCATTTATGAAGCGCCTCTGGCCTATCATCGCGAAGGGCTGGATCAGGCTGTGTTGGACGCATTCGGCATTAGCCCCGCACCAAAACCTGATCTGACCCGTTGGGAAGACGTCGCCGACCGCATTTACAACGCCGAGGGTGAAGTGAAAATCGCCATTGTCGGCAAGTATACCCAGCTTGAGGACGCTTATAAATCCATTGCCGAGGCCCTGACCCACGGCGGTATGGCCAACCGCGTTAAGGTTAAAATTGAATGGGTCGATGCCGAACTTTTTGATCGCGAAGACGCCGCCCCCTATCTTGAAGGTTATCACGCGATCCTTGTGCCCGGTGGATTTGGCGAACGCGGGACCGAGGGCAAAATCAAAGCCGCCGAATTCGCCCGCACCCGCAAGATCCCCTATCTTGGCATCTGTCTGGGCATGCAGATGGCCGTGATCGAAGCCGCGCGCAATCTGGCCGGAATGGAAAACGCAGGGTCCGAGGAATTTGATCACGAAGCCGGGAAAAAGCGTTTTACGCCCGTGGTTTACCACCTCAAAGAATGGGTGCAGGGCAACCACAAGGTCGAACGAAAAGCCACCGATGACAAAGGTGGCACCATGCGCCTTGGTGCGTATGACGCGACGCTGACCAAAGGGTCGAAAGTGGCACAGGTCTATGACAGCACTGCCATCGAAGAACGCCACCGCCACCGCTATGAAGTCGATATCGAATACCGCGATGATCTGGAAAAGCAGGGGCTGATCTTTTCCGGCATGTCCCCCGACGGCCGCCTGCCTGAAATCGTAGAGGTTAAAGACCACCCCTGGTTCATCGGCGTCCAGTTCCACCCTGAACTGAAATCGAAACCCTTTGATCCGCACCCGCTGTTCGCTGATTTCATCCGTGCAGCCGTCGAAAACTCACGGTTGGTCTAACCCGCCTCAAATCTATACGAAGCTATGCAATGCAGTCCCGGACGTGATCCGGGACCCTTCGTTACCAAGCAATTAAACCTTAATACAGCATCAAGATACCGCCGTTTCCGGCATATCAGCGTCGCTGAACCGGTATCCGATCCCACGCACGGTCTTGATCCGCTTGCTTTCGCCTGCGATCTTTTTGCGTAAACGGGCGACATAGACATCCACGATATTGGTATAGGGATCTTCCTGACTGCCCCAGACCGTGTTCAAAATCCGTTCTCGCGATACCAACTTGTTCACGTTCGACATGAAAAACACCAGCAGTTCGCGTTCCTTGACTGTCAGGTCTACCTCTTGGTCTTCCACGGTCACAACATGCGACGCCTTGTCAAAAACGATCAGCCCATGCCGGATCTTGTCATCCGTCACCATCGCGCCAGACTGATTATCCTGACGTCGGGCCAATGCCTCAATCCGGGCGACCAGTTCGTTGAAATCAAATGGTTTTGTCAGATAATCATCAGCCCCGGCCCGCAACCCGATCACGCAATCATCAACCGCATCCATCGCCGTCAGCATCAAGATCGGTGTCTTGATTTTGCGCGCGCGCAGCGTCCTGCACAAATCAACACCTGACATGCCAGGCAACATGACATCAAAGATCAGCACGTCGAATGTATCGGCTTTCAGCGTATCCAGTGCTGCTTCAGCATCCAACACATGCTGCACGGACCACGCTTCGGCACCAAGACCGCGGCGAATGAAATCACCCACGGCCGCCTCGTCCTCGACCAAAAGCACATTCATAATAAATCCTTCACACAAGTGGTCCCGCCAGATTTGTGAATAGTCTGCCAAAAGACATCGTCTGTCATCCGAAAACTCATGATACCGCAACCAGATGCGGGCGCGCAGGCAGTATCATACTGGCCACCAGACCGCCGCCTTCGCGGTCTGACAAACGGATCTGGCCACCGTGGGCTTCAATGATGGATTTGGCCAAAGGCAAGCCCAAACCCATCCCGCCCACATAGGCTTTGCTAGCATTCGATCCCCTGAAATATCTCTCAAACGCCTGTTTTTTCTCGATCTCTGTCATGCCCGGCCCATCATCTTCAATGGTGATGCAATATCCATCCGGGCTGTCATCCAAGCGGCATATGACCTGATCACCACCATAATTCGTTGCGTTTTGCAGCAACACCAAAAGACACTGACGCAACCGTACCGGATCCAAGCTGGTTTCAGCTTTTTGCAATACTGTTTCAAATGTCACATTTGGGCCAAAGGTCGACAGCGTATCGGCGACAAGATCCAACAGATTAACCTGTTCCCTTTTCAACTTCGGTTGACCGGCCTGGGTCCGGGCAATGAACAAAAGATCGTCCACAATCCGGGTCGTATGAACGGCCGCATTTCTGGCCCGCGTCAGTGCATCACGGTATTCATCTTTGGTTTTTTCAGCCCCGCGCAGGGCCACGTCAGCCTCGCCTTGGATAATGGTCAACGGCGTGCGTAATTCGTGACTAACATCACTTAGCATACTGCGGCGCAAACTATCGGCTTCCTGCGCTTCTTTCAGCAGCTGTTCCAGCTGCAGCGTACGCTGTTTGACCGCCTTTTCAAGTTGGACATTCTGGTTGGACAGATCACTGGTTGTGCGTTGCACACGTTCTGCCAAGGTATTGATACCATGAGCAACTTCGGCAATCTCATCCTGTCCTGTGCTTTCAATACGATGGGTATAATCCCCTTCTCCAATTTTGCGGGCACCTGACATCAAGCGCGCCAGCGGACGCGACAGCGCATTGGACAACAGCACAACAGTTGCGATGGTAATCACTATGGCAATCAGCGCAAAAATACCGGCCAGACTACGATAGAAAAAAAGCTGCTGCGCGACCTCGGCGCGGGTTTCAATCAGCTCTTTGGACTCTTCCTCAAGGGCTGCGTCAATCAGCTCTTGAAAATTCATATCAATCTCGGCGTCCAGAACTTGGGACAATTGCATCCAGCTTTGCGGCGCATCTGATTCAGACATCTCAGACAGTACAAAAATCAATCGGTTCAGCCTGACCTCGATCGTGTTCAACGCTTGCAGCTCTTCAATTTCTTCACTGCCGACCAGGTCAATTTCGGCACCGATGGCCTGACGGATATCGGCAATATCGGTACGAATTTCCGTAACCTGATGATCAATCAAGTTGGTATCTGTGCCAATCAGCAGGTCATCGCCATATTGCTTGAACAATTCATAGGTATGGGCGTAAAGTGAAAGATAATTTTGATACACAGTATGGGCCAGATCTATTCTTTGAATATGCCGATTGGCCTGATTGATCGACCACACTGCCAAAGTGACACTGCACAACAAGGTCAGAACCATCAGCGATACCAATATTCGCAGCTTGGTTAAGACATGCATGTTTGCCCCTTTTCTTACGACATCAAAGTTCCAAGACTTATCATGTCGTGACAATAAAAAATCACACTTGGTACATCTGAAAGGCCAATACGGAACATTGATCTTACATTCTATAACTTTCATCTAGTTCGAATGCCGATATGCTTCCTTTCACAAAGATGATCAGTCCCTGTCAGAAAGATGAACAGTTAATGAATAGGCAATTTCACAAGGTTTGACCGCACTTTGCAGCATTTTGTACAAAAATTTAAGTACAAAACCCCTGTACAAAATATACAAAACCCAACTTTAAATACGAAGTTAACGTAAGATAATTGCCCAAAATCCGCCTGATACGACATTTTATCCAAAAAGCTGTTGACGCCGTTTTCTGTCGAACATAATGTCCTCATGACTAAGGAGAGCTTGAAGACATGACAAATATTGTCGTACTCGTGGGAAAATGGCGCATGGGCCGGTAACGGAAACCTTGATCTTGACCCATGTGCCCCCGAAATCTTCGGGGGCTTTTTTTTGTCTGAAAGCAATATGTTACAGTAATACGTCACAAACGGAGAACAGTGATGACACGTCAAATGACCGGAGCGGAAATGGTAGTTCAAGCCCTGAAGGATCAGGGTGTGGACACAGTGTTCGGATATCCCGGCGGCGCTGTCCTTCCGATTTATGACGCGATTTTCCAGCAAAATGACATTCGTCACATTCTGGTCCGCCACGAACAGGGCGCCACCCATGCCGCCGAAGGGTACGCCAGATCCACAGGCAAACCCGGCGTTGTTCTGGTGACATCCGGCCCCGGCGCAACCAATGCTGTGACAGGCCTGACAGATGCCTTGATGGACAGTATTCCGATCGTCGTTCTGACCGGTCAGGTGCCCACGTTCATGATCGGCTCTGATGCGTTTCAAGAGGCAGATACCGTTGGGATTACAAGACCTTGCACGAAACACAACTGGCTGGTTAAGGAAACGGACCGCCTGCCCCAAGTCATTCACGAGGCATTTCATGTGGCCACATCTGGTCGCCCCGGTCCCGTGCTGGTCGATATCCCGAAAGACGTGCAATTTGCCAATGGTGTCTATACCTCGCCTAAACCTGCCGCCAGCCATTATCAGCCACGGCTAAAGGGCGATATGGCCGAGATCGAAAAGCTAGCCGATGCCATGATGACCGCCAAGCGCCCTGTTTTCTATACTGGCGGTGGCGTGATCAATTCCGGCCCTGCCGCCACGCAATTGCTGCGTGAACTTGTCGATGCAACGGATTTTCCGATTACCTCGACCCTGATGGGTTTGGGATGCTATCCGGCATCGGGTAAAAATTGGTTGGGTATGCTGGGTATGCACGGTTTGTACGAGGCGAACATGGCCATGCATGACTGCGATCTGATGATTAATATCGGCGCGCGGTTTGATGATCGGATCACCGGACGCATTGATGCGTTTTCACCTAAGTCCATGAAAGCACACATAGATATCGACGCATCGTCGATCAATAAAGTGATCCGCGTTGATATTCCATTGCTAGGCGATGTGGCCCATGTATTGGAAGATCTGCTTAAGGTCTGGAAAGCCAAGGGACGCAAGACAAACAAAGAGGCCGTTCAAAAATGGTGGGGTCAGATCAACCAATGGCGCGCTGTAAATTGTTTGAAATTCCAGCAAAAAGGCAAGATCATCAAACCGCAGCATGCGCTAACCCGCCTTGAGGCGCTGACCAAAGACAAGGATCGCTATATCTGCACCGAGGTCGGTCAGCATCAGATGTGGGCCGCGCAGTACCTGGGCTTTGAGGACCCGAACCGCTGGATGACCTCGGGCGGGCTTGGAACAATGGGCTATGGCACGCCGGCCTCAATCGGGGTGCAGGTTGCGCACCCGGACGCGCTGGTTATCAATGTCGCGGGCGAAGCCAGCTGGCTGATGAATATGCAGGAAATGGGCACAGCCGTGCAGTACCGCCTGCCCGTCAAGCAATTTATCCTGAATAATGAACGGCTTGGCATGGTACGTCAGTGGCAGGAACTGCTGCACGGCGAACGCTATTCGCATTCCTGGTCCGAAGCCCTGCCCGATTTTGTGAAACTGGCCGAGGCGTTCGGGGCCAAAGGCATACGCTGCGATAACGCCGATGATCTGGACGAAGCGATCAAGGAAATGCTGGCCTATGACGGCCCGGTGATTTTCGATTGTCTGGTGGAAAAGCACGAAAACTGCTTTCCCATGATCCCGTCGGGCAAAGCGCATAACGAAATGTTATTGGGCGAGGCCGACACCCAAGGCGTGATCGACGCTAAGGGGTCAGTCTTGGTGTGATGACTAGGACCCACCTACTTTTTAAAACAAACAAGTTTTCCCCTACACCGGGAGAGCTTGATCCTGAACACGACGACCATATTAATGATGGTATATTCGCAAAGGAACTCGCGACGTTTCTATGTTCAAGACTTCCAGAGCATGGGTACCCAATTTCAGATGATATTATTGAAGATTGGGGACATTGGATCGAAATAGATCATGATGAAGATTTTATTATTTCGGTCTGTTGTTCTAATAATTCTGCAATTGAAGATGATGGTATAGCCGAACATCGCGTATTTGCTGTTGCAACGAAGCCATTTTTTAAAAGTCTCTTCAAAAAAATTTCTACGGGTAATTCAGAAGAAAAACTTACGAAAGCTTTGAAGAAAATTTTGGAAAGCACTCCTGAAATCCAAAGTATCGAAGTCGAATATGAATAAACTTAAGATACGCGAAATTCAGATGAGATAGAGAAGTCCCGGATCAAGTCCGGGACTTCTTGTTTGGGCTGATCAAGAGGATTGCTGCAGAAACTCAACCTCAATCAGCAGTTCGACCTCGGACCCGATGGCGGGGGTGCCGGTGGCGAAGCCGAACTCGGTCCGGTCAATCATGCCTGTGGCGGAAAACCCAACGGCCGCCACGCCTTCGCGCATCGGATGTTCTGGCAGTTGCGCGTTCATCGTCACATCCAGCGTCACAGGCCGTGTTTCACCCATCAGGGTCAGATCGCCGGTCATCGTTCCAGTTCCGTCGTCATTCATCGTCAGTTCGGTTGACGTGAACATAATTTCGGGATGTTCGCCGGTGTTGAACCATTCAGGCGCGGTGCTGAGTTTGGCGTCAAAATTCACCTCTTCCGGGTTGGGAAAACCTGTTGAGATCGACGTTGGGTCAATCATGATAGACACTGAGCTTGCCGTTGGATTTTCTGCATCCAATTCCAATGTGCCGGAAATTTTATTAAAGCGGCCTGTATAATTTGACAGTCCAAAGTGGCTGACCTTCCAATGCACGCTAGCGTGGTTTGAATCCAGATCATACGTACCTGACGGGATGACCAATTCTGTGGCGAAAGCCGCTGAAGACAAGGCAAAACTGGTAAGACACGCCGTGATTAATCTATGCATTTTGGAACTCCTCCATGACAAAGTTCGTCACATCGTGGGTATTTCAGCGACGAACAACCTGATCGCCACTTAGGTTGCATTTGATCTGCTACAAGTTCACAATTTCGTATACGCGCCGCTTCGCCATTTTGGTTGTATTTTGCGAATAAACTGCTGAAAATTCTCGCATTTCCGGTAAAATCCGGCTAACAACAAAAGCCAGCACAATATTGGAAACACGATGTCAGCTTTGAAAATCAAAAAAGGCGCCACCAGCCATTCCGCCTATAACCTGAGGCCCAATTACTCGGATACAATCGAACGGCATACTTTGGCTGCTTTGGTCGAAAACGAACCAGGCGTTCTGGCGCGTGTGATCGGGCTTTTTTCCGGGCGGGGCTATAACATTGAAAGCCTGACCGTCGCCGAAGTCGATCACGAAGGGCATCTGTCGCGGATCACGATCGTGACGACCGGGACGCCGCAAGTAATTGAACAAATCAAGGCGCAGCTTGGCCGGATTGTTCCGGTTCACGAAGTGCATGATCTAACCGTCGAAGGACCATCGGTTGAACGCGAACTGGCATTGTTCAAAGTGTCCGGTGATGGCGACAAACGTATCGAAGCGCTGCGTCTGGCTGAAATATTTCGCGCCAATGTGGTTGATAGCACTTTGAATTCATTTGTTTTTGAAATCACCGGTGCGCCGGAAAAAATCGACGCTTTTGCTGATCTAATGCGCCCACTTGGCCTATTGGAAGTGGCCCGTACGGGCGTGGCGGCTTTGGCGCGCGGATCGGAATAAATTAAACCCCCACACGCCGGGACACCGGACGCGCAGGGGCTGACCCACTTGGGGGTGGGTCTGGGGCGTCAGGGCCATTCAGGTAGCTCGGATACCGAAAAAACCTGACGCCCTGCTCGGGAGTTTAGCCGTCAGTCGCAGGCAGAAGTGCTGCGTCTTGAGCCGCCTGCATTTCTTCCATGTCAACTGCACCATCAGCATTTACGTCGATGGCTGTGAACAGCTCGTCAGTCAGTTCAGGGAAGGCTGTCTGAAGCTCTGTCATGTTATAGACACCATCACCATCGGCGTCGATTGCGGCGTCTTGCGCAAAAGCCTGAAAAGTTGCCAGGGCTGCTACGGCTACGGAAAGTGTCAAAGTTTTCATTTTAGTCGCTCCTTAAAGGTTATCGAGCGAAGGCCATTCTTGCGCCTTCACAATAGAAGAGCATCTGGCGTGCTGTTTATTCCCATGTTTTCGGAAAGCCTGCAAAATATAGCAATTCGCGCGATTCACCGCGCAAGCAATGTTCGAAATGTGCAAGTATTTGCCCAAAAACAGGGTAAAAGCCCGATGGGCAAAAAACCCCAGGCTTGTATCAATCTGCATCATAGCCACTGTGATGATACCTATTGCAGGAGAGTATCATGCTTAAGAGTACCACAGCAGAGCTATCAGAACTGGAACCAGAAATACTACGAATGGCGCGAAAATTAACCCCTACAAAAGAAATAGCTGAAGACTGTGCCCAAGATGCACTGCTTGCGGTTTGGTCGCGCTTGCAAGATGGCGCCGACATTGAACAGTTGCGGTCCTATGCATACGCCGCGTTACGCCACAGATGTCGCCGCAAGGTTCAGAAGACCGAATATCTGAACGAAGACACCCTGCCCGGCCTGCCTGCCGACACAGATGCGCGTCTGGCGGTGCAAGATGTTCTGTCCGTGATTGAGACATTACCAGCGGATCGCGCAAAGTTGTTGCAAGAGTTGATCCGGTCCGAGGCCCCCTATGGAGAGTTGGCAGAGCGGTTGAATCTACCCATAGGTACAGTCATGTCGCGCCTGTCACGGGCGCGGGCTGATCTGCGCAAGGCATTGGACTTACCCCAAAGCTCGGCCGTCACAGTGCTGTTAAAGGAAGACGCAACACATTGATCTTATAACGTACGCTGTATCCAATATCGTGCGGATACTTGGTTACCTTTGGCACGCGTATTTGGGGAACAATGAAGGTACATGCTTTGCCCAAGTGTTTGTGGGTACTGTTACATAGTTCATTCAGATAATCTGTTTGGACATAAAAATGGGGGGCATAAAGCCCCCCAGTTTCGCCGTTCAAGCTCATCGTTGTTACCGCTCGGTTATATTTCTGCCTGCGGCCTGAACGTCGTCCAAGGGCGAGCGCACCCGCCCTGTGATCAATTTACTAAATCAAGCGCATCATTTTTTACCATATCCTGTTTTGAGCTTCACTAATGCCACCTTCACTACAGCTTGGGTAACTCCAAAGTACTTAGCTAACTTGGAGATATCTCCTAAACAGATGGTATGAGCGGCTACGAGCTGACCATTTCCAAAAAGCAATGCTTCTGCAAACTCGTTAGCCTCTCGCTCTTCACTTTTATCTACGTAAAATGCAGCCTCGGAAAGATCGAAGTATTTCGCATAGGCAAGTGGGTCATCGTGTTTCTCGTGACGGAAGTAATGACCCATTTCATGAAGGACTGCGAAGCGTTGAGCTTCAATTGACAACTTCTCATTCACGACTATGCAATAGCTATTATCTGAAAATGGATCTTGTTTTAGCATTCCATTTACGCCGAAGGGTAAAGCTTGTCGCTCCACAGAAAAACCTAGTGCCTCTGCAAAATTCTTTACTGATCTTGCTCGCCCTTCAGTTCTTGGTGACAAAGTAAACTGCCTAAAAAGATGTTTAATTTTCCCATCTGCCGGAAGCAGACGCATCACTTGGCGAATATCGAATTTGAACTCTTCCCTCAGCTGCATCCACTTGTCCCGCCGCAGGTATTGCACTTCATGCAGGTGCCGTTGCGCACCAGTGTGTAGTTTCCGCAATCACCACAAGGGTCGCCTTCGTAACCTTGCATCTTGGCTTTGGCGCGGGCATCCATCTGGATCGTGCCGGTGGCCACGGCCGTCGTTGTCTGGCTGATCGTGGTCGATGTTGCGGGTACCAGCGTTTGCAAGACAGCTTCTGGGTCAATCGACGGGTCCAGCGCCACGGCGCCGGCCTGACCGCCTTGCAGCACGACCAGTTCTTGCGGAACACGTTTGCGCAAGTATCCAGTTGAACTGATTTGCTTCAGCACTTCCAATGACTTAGAGGCCGCAGTTTCACTTAGATCCGTAAAGTTGCGTTTGCCTTCTTCTTCACCGCGACCCAGATCGTCAAAGGTTTGACCATCGGGTTTGACATGCGCCAGATCGGTGCGATCCAGATAAGACACCGCCAGTTCGCGGAAGATGTAATCAAGGATTGATGTCGCATTCTTGATGCTGTCATTGCCCTGAACCATGCCAGCCGGTTCAAATTTGGTAAAGGTAAACGCCTCGACAAATTCCTCAAGCGGGACACCGTATTGCAGGCCAACCGATACTGCGATGGCGAAGTTGTTCATCATCGCGCGGAAACCGGCGCCTTCTTTGTGCATGTCGATGAAAATCTCGCCCAAGGCACCGTCTTTGTATTCGCCCGTCCGCAGATAAACTTTGTGACCGCCCACAATCGCCTTTTGTGTATAGCCCTTGCGACGCTGAGGCAGCTTTTCACGATTGCTGCGTACGATTTCTTTGACGATCACCTTTTCGATGATCTTTTCGGCCAGAACGGCGGCCTTTTCGTGCATTGTGCCTGATGCCAGAACCTCTTCTGCTTCATCATCGTCTTCGACAAGGGCTGCGGCCAGTGGTTGCGACAGTTTTGATCCGTCACGGTACAGCGCATTGGCTTTGACACCCAGGCTCCAGCTTAGCTCATAGGCTTTCTGGCAATCCTCAATCGTTGCATCGTTTTGCATGTTGATCGTCTTGGAAATCGCGCCCGAGATGAACGACTGCGCAGCGGCCATCATATAGATATGGCTGTCAACACTTAGAAAACGCTTACCTTTTTTGCCGCAAGCGTTGGCGCAATCGAAAATATTATAATGCTCTTCTTTCAGGTGCGGTGCGCCTTCCAGCGTCATGGTTCCGCAAACATGATCATTCGCAGCTTCAATATCGGCTTTGCTGAACCCAAGGTGGCGCAACAGATCAAACGTTGGATCATTCAGCTTTTCGGTCGGAATACCCAGCACATTGGTGCAGAATTCTTCACCCAACGTCCACTGATTGAACACAAACCGGATATCAAACGCGCTTGGAAGTGCGGCTTCGATCTTGTCCAATTCGTTCTGGCCAAAGCCGTGCCCCACAAGCGACGTGTGGTTAATGCCTGGCGCATTCCCAAGGCTGGCATGACCGACAGCGTGGCTAACGATTTCTTCGATATGCGCACTGCCATAGCCCAGCTTTTCCAGTGCAGCAGGAACAGACTGGTTAATGATCTTGAAATATCCGCCACCGGCCAGCTTTTTGAATTTCACCAGTGCAAAGTCAGGTTCAATCCCTGTTGTGTCGCAATCCATCACCAGACCGATAGTGCCAGTGGGTGCGATGACAGTTGATTGCGCATTGCGATAGCCGTGCTTTTCGCCCAGTTTCAGCGCCTTGTCCCAGCTGGATTTCGCAAGTGTTACCAATCGCTTATCCGGGCAATTATCGTGATCTAGGGCAACGGGCTTTACCGCAAGGTTTTCATATCCGTCGGTTTTGCCATAAGCAGCCGTACGGTGGTTGCGGATAACACGCAACATGTGATCTGCGTTTTTCTTATATCCGGGGAACGGCCCCAATTCACCTGCAATTTCAGCGGATGTGGCATAGCTGATACCGGTCATAATCGCCGTCAAAGCACCGCACAGTGCGCGACCTTCGTCACTGTCATAGCCATAGCCCATGTTCATCAGCAAACCACCGATGTTCGCATATCCTAGACCAAGTGTGCGAAAGTCATAAGATCGCTGTGCGATTTCCTTGGACGGGAATTGCGCCATCATCACGCTGACTTCCAGCGTCAGCGTCCACAGGCGTGTGGCATGCATGTAATCTTCGACCTGAAATTCGCCGTCCTTATAGAAGGTCAGCAAGTTCATCGAGGCCAGGTTGCAGGCCGTATCGTCCAGGAACATATATTCCGAACAAGGGTTTGAACCGCGGATTGCGCCATCTTCGGGGCATGTGTGCCATGCATTGACTGTATCATGGTACTGAATGCCCGGATCAGCACAGGCCCAAGCTGCATGGCCCACCTGTTCCCACAAATCACGTGCTTTAATCGTCTTGGCGACAGACCCATCACGGCGGTTTAGTAATGCCCAATCATCGTCATTCTTGACAGCTTTCAGGAAAGCATCTGTGACACGGATCGAATTGTTTGAATTCTGGCCCGACACGCTGGAATAGGCTTCGCTGTCCCAATCGGTGTTATAGGTCGGAAATTCGATGCTGGCATATCCTTGACGGGCATAATCCAAAACGCGCTTGATGTAAGTTTCGGGAATTGAAACCTTTTTAGCAGATTTCACAGCGGCTTTCAGGGCATCATTCACCTTGGGATCATAGGCGTCGGCTTCGGCGCCGTCCCATGTGCGGATCGCCTCAAACAGGCTGTTCAGCTTTTCTTCGTGCATCTTGGAACCCGCGACGATGGACGCCACTTTCTGTTCTTCGATCACTTTCCAGTTGATGAATTCTTCGATGTCGGGGTGATCGGCATCGCAGATCACCATTTTGGCCGCACGCCGTGTGGTGCCACCCGATTTGATCGCCCCCGCAGCCCGGTCGCCGATTTTCAGAAAACCCATCAGGCCGGATGATTTGCCACCGCCCGACAAAGCCTCGCCTTCGCCGCGCAGACTGGAAAAGTTCGTGCCGGTGCCTGAGCCATATTTGAACAGCCGTGCTTCGCGGACCCACAGATCCATGATGCCGCCTTCGTTAACCAGATCGTCGGCAACGGATTGGATAAAACAGGCGTGTGGCTGCGGGTGTTCATAAGACGACGTGGATTTGGTCAGTTTTCCGGTCTTATAGTCAACATAATGGTGCCCTTGGGCCGGGCCATCAATGCCGTAAGCCCAGTGCAGACCGGTGTTAAACCACTGCGGGCTGTTGGGTGCGGCGCGTTGCGTGGCCAGCATATAGCGCATTTCGTCGAAATAGGCGCGCGCATCTTTTTCAGCTGTGAAATAGCCACCCTTCCAACCCCAATAGGTCCAGGCACCGGCCAGACGATCAAACACCTGCTTGGCGGATGTTTCACCAATGATGCGTTCGTCCTTTGGCAGTTCGGCCAAAGCTTTTTCATCCGCAACAGACCGCCACAGAAATTCAGGGACATCCTTTTCCTTAACTTTCTTCAAACGGGCCGGAACACCGGCTTTGCGAAAATATTTCTGGGCAATAACGTCGGATGCCACTTGGCTCCAACTGGTTGGGACCTCAAGATCCTCCTGACGGAATACCACTGTGCCGTCGGGATTTCGGATTTCAGACACGGTCGAGGTAAACTCGAGCTCTGCGTATGCGTCTTTTCCGGATTTCGTAAACGTGCGATCAATTTTCATCTTATTGCCCTATTTATTTGCACTCGTCCCCCACCCCACGTTTGATCGCAGGCTTGGTATCGTGCCGACAGAGGTCAGAATCGCGAAACAACCCGGCAAAAGATCGAAATCTCTTGCAAACAATCAGATGGGCCAAGTGGCATGACCCGTCTTTGCGAAAGTTGTCCCTCGTGCGACCTGGCCACTATATGTTGTGGCGTACCCCGTCGGCTTGCACAAACTGGCGTATATACCCCTATCGGGTCAACGGTAAAATTTACGCTTCGGCAATTTTTTTCGGTTGACTTAACTTGTCCAGCGCCACGACTGATTCACTACAAAATCACCTAACGTCACTTGCGGTGAAACGAACCCTTGAAGGGGTCGTCATAATTTTGTTGCAAAGCAAATGAGTTACACGGAACATCGCACGTAAATCGATGTGTGTTTTTATGACATCAACCTTCTGATGATCGATAAAGTTTTAATGTCATTGCCCTTTTGGTTGCATGAAATGGGATTAAACTGTCGTAAAAATAAATAGGATCATCGTTAATGCGCATATTATGGCTGCCAATCGCGGCGTTTTTTCTTTTGACGGCCTGCGACACCCCTTCTGATACTGAAAGACCGGCCAGTAAACGTCAGATTTATTTCACAGAATTCCCATCCGACCTTTATGCAGCCGCCGAAGCCAGCTGTCGCGATAATGCTGATATGATCCGATCATCGTCCAAATCGCAGCTGATTTGCGAGGCCCATCCCCCGCCCCAAATCGCCGCGAATCTGATCGCAGCGCATCAGGGAACACTGGATGATCTGCCGCTTTATGTGATGTCGCTGAACACCAAAGAATCACCTGGCGGCTTTATCACGACACTGGATTTTCACACCCGCGTGCCCCGCGAAGACGGCAAAGCCATCCTGATCCGCACCCGCGACCCCCGCGCCAATCGCGCAATGGAACGCCTGATCCGTATGTCTGGCGGTCGGTCCGTTCCGGGCTAAAACCAGCTTTGCGGACCTTGTTGCGTTGCGGTTGCCTATGTCAAAGCTCAGGCGACAAAGATAGATTAATTTTCAACGCCGGACTAACGTCAGTCGCGGCCGATATCAAAAGACAGGAATGACATGCCACATGTTTCAGTTGAATTTTCCAAGGGCCTTGAACAAACCAACGATATTCAATCTGTTTGCAATCAATTATTTGCGACCCTTTGCGACCAAGACGCGTTTGAAGATCCCTCTGTAATCAAAATACGAGCAACCCCGATTGAGTTTTTCCGTATAGGAAGCGAACCTCAGACATTTGTTCACGCCACGCTTTTACTGATGCAAGGGCGCAGTGAATCGACCCGAACTCATTTGAATAAGGCGATATTGGACGTACTCAGCAAAGCGCTTCCCGATGTCGGCAGTATAACCGTGAAAGATGTCGAAATGACCCGTGCGACATATGCTTCGCGCGTTTTATAAGCTGTAGTTAACTTCGTGAGAGTATAATTATCAAGAAAACTCAGCATGACCGTTGTTAAGTATATAAGCCTAAAAACAACACTACCATAAGAATGAGTTCATCTTTGAAAGTGGTCGGGACGGCAAGATTCGAACTTGCGACCCCCTGTACCCAAAACAGGTGCGCTACCAGGCTGCGCTACGCCCCGACGAAGCAGTCACTTAAACCCAAGTGATCGAAATGAAAAGCCCCTAACAGGGCCAAAGTGCATTTGATTGATTTAAAATCGGATGCCGCATCACAGATCCAGCAGCGATCCCAAGGGATTTGGCCATTCCGCCGTTGATCTCAAGCACCAGACTGACGCCGGGGCCACTTGGGATGGGGGTACGATCATGCGGGATCGCATTTTCGTGGACTTTCAGAACTTGGCCATCCGGGGCCATAAAAATCATATCCAGCGGGATCAGCGTGTTTTGCATCCAGAACGCCAGTTCTTGCGGGTCTGGATACACAAACAACATGCCGGAAAACCGCGGCATCGTTTCGCGGTGCATCAAACCTTGCCCGCGCTCGGCCGCGTCATCGGCGATTTCAACCTGAAACCGCGCCTGACCCCAGTCGCCTTTGATATCGACAAAGTCGGGACTGCAGTCAGCAAATGCACCAAAAGGCAGAAAAATGAAAAAAAGCGCAAACGCGCGGTTCACTGATCGTCTTTCAACGACGCTTCCCAGGATGCAACAAAAGTTGCCATCCGACCGCGTTGCCCGTCCATCACGCGCAGGCAGACCGCCTCGCCCGGTTGCAAATCCGCAAATCCGGAACTGCGCAGAATTTCGATATGAATGAACACATCTTCATCGCGGCCGAAAACATTGGCAAAACCAAAGCCTTTTCCCTTGTCGAACCATTTGACCCGCGCGGGTTCCAATGGTGACAACTCGATGGTTTCAGTATCGATGCCCATCAAATCGGTCAGTGTTGATGCAAAATTTCCCTCAGGGGGGGCGATATCAATCACCTCAACAGCCTGAATGCCCCGTGTCGTCTTTTGCACAGTTACTGTGATGTTGGCCGAATCAGCGACTGAACTTTGTCCAAAATTACGCAATACATTTGCGTGCAACAAAATATCAGGTCCGCCATCATCAGAGACAACAAATCCAAAGCCTTTTGTTGGATCAAACCATTTAACGTGGCCGGTCACGGTTTCGTGAGTATCTGTATCTTCGTTTGTCATTATTATAAGTCCGAGGGCTGTCCGAGCGACGACCCATTAACATGTGTACTACCTATGTCTATGTGCTCGGCCTTAATTGCAAGTGTATGATTTTTATTGACCCGCTGATAATTCAAAATATCATGGGTTTAGTCTTACTGTTTCCCATTCGTGGTCAAGGCTGGGCCTTCGCCATCGGAATCGGTCGTGTAATCGAAATTCACCATCAGCCCAAAATTCAACTTCAAGTGGTTTTATTCGGAATCCCCCCCAAAACGGCGGACGCTTGGGATTCGTGCCATGCTGAGCTGTTATTTTTGCAACTTCCGCGATCAAAGTGGCGCGGGATGAAAGTGGGCGGGACTGTTTTGACGCCCATGCGCCCAATCTACTTTTAAGCGAACGTGATGCAAAATAGTCATCAGCCTGCGGTCCATTTTCTTTTTCAACAAGACCGCGCACACGCACCTGACGACGCAATGATTTCCAGTGCATCACAAAAGCCGCCTTTCCAGATTGATCAATTTCAGCGGCTTTTTGGCTTTCATAATTGGTGTAAAAAACGAATCCGTCATCTTCTATATCTTTAAGTAAAACCATGCGCACATTGGGCAATCCATCCGCATCCACAGTGGAAAGTGCGATCGCATTGGGGTCGTTTGGTTCTGTCTTTTCTGCTTCTGCCATCCAGGTACGAACAATGTCAAAAGGACTGTTACCAGTGAATATTCCAGTTTTCTCCATTCACACCTTCTCCGGGTCACGCAAGGTAAGCCGCTAGTCGACATACACAAAATTTGCAAGCAGAAGACCTGTTCAGGCCATCTTGCCGCATCCTTAGCAATGGCCTAAACCACGTAATCAATATGCAGATGGGCAGGGATGGTAAAGATGTCAACAAAACTAATGGCAGGAAAACGCGGCCTTATAATGGGGCTGGCCAATGACAAGTCAATTGCGTGGGGGATTGCAAAGGCATGTGCCGAGGCGGGAGCGGAACTGGCTTTCTCGTATCAAGGCGATGCTTTGAAAAAGCGGGTTGATCCGCTGGCGGCACAGGTTGGGTCCGATTTGGTCATCCCCTGCGATGTGGGCGATGAAGCATCGATGGATGCACTGTTCGACACGCTTAAGGAAAAGTGGGGCACATTGGATTTCATCGTCCACGCCATCGGATTTTCTGACAAAAACGAACTGCGTGGGCGATATGTTGACACAACTCGTGGCAATTTCCAGATGTCGATGGATATCTCGGTCTATTCGTTCACAGCCGTCGTGCAGCGCGCGGAAAAGATGATGAACGAAGGTGGCAGTTGTCTGACACTGACATATTACGGCGCTGAAAAGGTCATGCCGCACTATAATGTCATGGGTGTGGCCAAGGCCGCCCTTGAAGCCAGCGTACGATACCTGGCCGAAGATCTGGGCAAAGATGGCATTCGTGTTAACGCCATCAGCGCCGGTCCGATCAAGACGCTTGCCGCCAGCGGCATCGGTGATTTTCGCTATATTATGAAATGGAACGAATATAACGCACCGCTGCGCCGCACGGTTAGCATCGATGATGTCGGTAAATCGGCCTTGTATCTGCTGTCCGATCTTGGATCGGGCACGACAGGCGAAATTCTGCATGTGGATGCAGGCTATCATGTGGTCGGTATGAAGGCCGTTGACGCACCGGATATGCAAAAAGAATGACTTGGGCTATTCTTGGATCAATCGCACTAATCCATCTGGCGGCAGCCATCAGCCCAGGGCCATCCTTTGTGGTGTCGGTCAAAACTGCCGCCGCCGAAGGGTTTCGTGTCGCAGCAGCCTTGGCCGTTGGCTTTGGTCTTGGTGCGTTGATCTGGGCGCTCGCCGCGCTTTTGGGTTTGGCTGTCTTGTTCAAAGTCATGCCGCAACTTCTGATGGCGCTGAAAATCATCGGCGGTATTTTTCTGTGTTTTATCGCCTTCATGATGTGGCGGCATGCCAATGATCCGATCGACGTTATCGAAAACGATGCCCCGCCGCGCACAATGCTATCGGCCGTCCGGCTTGGCCTTGTCACGCAGCTGGCCAATCCAAAGCCAGCCGTTTTCTTTGGGGCTGTATTCATCGGTTTGGTGCCCGAAGGCAGTTCACTGGCATCGCTTTCACTGATCTTGGCGATTATCTTCATCAACGAAACGTTATGGTATGTGATTGTTGCGAAGACATTTTCGACTCATACCGCCAGAAATGCCTATACAAAGTTCAAAGCCTGGGTGGATCGCGCCTTTGGCGGACTTATCGCGCTTTTCGGCCTGAAAATCGCACTTGGTTAACGAAAGGGCCAGTCATGTCGGATCTTCTGCCACACGAAAAAGGGTTCCACGTCAGTTGGGATCAGCTTCACCGCGACAGCCGCGCCTTGGCCTGGCGGCTTGATGGGCATGGCCCCGATGATGGCGCATGGCGCGCAGTGGTCGCGATCACTCGTGGCGGCATGGCCCCTGCGATGATCGTCAGCCGTGAATTGGACATTCGCACCGTCGATACGATCAGCGTGCGCAGTTACAGCCATCAGGATCGATCCGAGGCGAAAATCCTGAAAGCCCCCGACACAGACCTGATGGGCGATGGCACCGGTATTCTGGTCGTTGACGATCTGGTCGACAGCGGCAAGACACTGGAACTTGTCAGATCACTGTATCCAAACGCCCATTTCGCGACGGTTTACGCAAAACCCCAGGGCCGTCCGATGGTCGATACCTTTATCACCGAGGTCAGCCAAGACACCTGGATTTTCTTTCCCTGGGATATGGCGCTGCAATACGTCGAACCTTATCGCGGTACAGATTAAACGATGGTGTCCAGCACGCAGATGACATTCGCGCCCCCGGTCATGGCGGCGCGCCAGTGGTTGGATGGCGTCACTTTTCCCGCCGACCGCCCCCTATTGAACGTCAGTCAAGCCGCGCCTGTCGATCCGCCCCCTGCCCCCATGCTGGCCGCGATGGCCGATATGATTGCGGATCCGGACACCCATCTTTACGGACCCGTTCTGGGCCTGCCTGAATTGCGCGCGCAGGTCGCGCAGCATTGGACCCGCAGCTATGGTGGCGCTGTTTCAGACGATCAGGTTGCCATAACATCGGGCTGCAATCAGGCTTTTGCCGCAACGATTGCCGCCATCGCGCAAGCCGGTGATGCCGTGATGTTGCCGACGCCGTGGTACTTTAACCATAAAATGTGGCTGGATATGGCGGGCGTTCAGGCCCTGCCCTTGCCCACCGGCCCTGATCTTTTGCCCGACCCGGAACAGGCCGCACAGCTGATTACGGATCGGACCCGCGCCATCGCGCTGGTCACGCCCAATAATCCCGGCGGGGTCGAATACCCAACCGATCTGATCCGCGCCTTTTACAATCTGGCGCAATCGCGCGGTCTGAAGTTAATCATCGATGAAACCTATCGCGACTTTCACAGCCATATCGGCCCGTCCCATGATTTGTTCACGGATCCCGACTGGCCCCAAACACTGATCCAGCTTTACAGCTTTTCCAAAGCCTATCGTCTGACCGGGCACCGCGTGGGCGCCATGGTGACATCTACGAACCTGTTGGCCGAGGCTGAAAAATTCCTGGACACTGTCACCATCTGCCCCAACCAACTGGGTCAAAAGGCTGCCCTTTGGGGGATGCAAAATCTGTCGCAATGGCTGGCCGGTGAACGCGCTGAAATCTTGAACCGTCGCGCAGCTATCACAGACCATTTCCCGATGTTAGACCAGCATGGCTGGCAGCTTTTGGGTTGTGGCGCCTATTTCGCCTATGTGCGCCATCCATTTGATATGCCGTCCGATCAACTGGCCCGACATCTGGTCCGCGACGCATCTATTCTGCTGTTGCCTGGTACCATGTTTCAACCAGATGGCAATCTGGATGGCAAACGCCAACTGCGCATTGCTTTTGCGAATATCGACCGCGATCAGATCAAGATGCTTTTTGAACGTCTGGCAGACCTTGCCCCGCCTGCGCCACTGTCATAAGACACAAAAAGTGCAAAAGGGGACATCATGTTCAAAAGTAAAACCTCTAAGTTTTTCATCTGGATCATCGTGCTGTTGCTGTTCGTCGGCCTGGCCGGATTTTCCGTCGGCGGGTTCGGTACGTCATTTGGTACAATCGCGACCGTCGGCAACAAAAAGGTCTATGGCGACACTTATGCCCGCGAGTTGAACAATGAAATCCGCGCCTTTGCACGTCAGAATGGCCGCCCCATTCCCTTTCCCGAAGCGCAAGATCAAGGCATTCCCCTGCGTGTTCAGCAACGCCTGATCGCCATCCGCGCATTGGACAATGAAGCCAGCAATCTTGGTATTTCCGTGGGCGACGATCTGGTACGTCAACAAATCCTGGGATTACGTGAGTTCAATGATCAAAATGGTGATTTCGACCGCGAGGCTTATCGCCAATCACTACGCCAAAACGGTCAGCGCGAATCTGAATTTGAATTGGAAGTTCGTGAAAATGCCACCCGTGATCTGATCCGCGTGGCCATAGCCAGCGGCGCGAAACCTGCAGATACCTATGTTGATACCTTTTATAACTTTCTGGCCGAACGGCGCAATTTCACGTGGGTTTCCCTGACTGCGGCGGACCTGGAAACGGCGGTTGGTGTGCCATCTGCGGATCAATTGCAGACCTATTATGACGAAAACCCGGCCCCTTTCACTTTGCCCGAAACCAAACGCATCACCTATGCATGGCTAACACCCGACATGCTGCGCGATCAGATCGACATCAACGAAGATGATTTGCGCAAAATCTATAATGACAACATAGACGATTATGTGATCCCCGAACGTCGTCTGGTTGAACGTCTGGTGTTTGGTACACAGGCAGAAGCCGATGCCGCCAAGGCACGTCTGGACGCGGGCGAAATCACATTTCCCGATCTGGTGGCTGAACGTGAACTGACACTAGCCGCCATCGATCTTGGCGATCAGTCGCAAGAAAGTCTGGGCGAAGCCGGAGACGCCGTGTTTGGCATCGAAAATCCAGGCGGCGTTGTTGGCCCCTTGCCGTCGCCACTGGGACCTGCGCTTTACCGGATGAATGCTATTCTGTCAGCACAGGAAACCACCTTTGAAGAGGTGCGCGAACAGCTTGAAAGCGAACTGGCCGTCGATGACGCCCGAGGCATTATCGAAGATCAGATCAACCCGCTTGAGGATCGTCTGGCCAGTGGTGCGACCCTTGAAACATTGGCAGAAGACAGCGACCTGCAGGTTGGTACGATCGACTGGTATCCTGGCGTCACGGGTGACATCGCGAATTATATCTCATTCCGCATCGCCGCTGCCGGGCTTACAGACAGCGATTTCCCCGAATTTCAGCAACTGGAAGACGGTGGTATCTTTGCAATGCGGCTGGACGAGGTCATCGCGCCCCGCGTTCAACCGCTGGAAGATGTGCGTGCTGCGGCCATTCAAAGCTGGCAGGCTGCAGAAACCATGTCACAGCTTGAAGCACTGGCGGCCAATGTCGTTGAACAGATGCAAAACGGCGAAGACATCGCAGCGCTTGGCCTGACCGAACGTGTGGAACAGGACATTACCCGCGAACAGTCTTTGCCCGAGGCACCTGTGACTTTGATTACAGAGGTTTTTCAGGACATGGCCCAAGGCGATGTGCGCAGCGTCACAGGTGCTGAAACCGTGGCCGTCGTGCGTCTGGATGATATTTTGCCGCCCGATCATGACAACCCAGAAATCGCAGGCATTCGCGGGGCAATCATCAATGCGGCCGAACAAAGTCTGGCCGAAGATCTGTTACTGGCCTATATCATTCGCGTTCAGCAAGATGCGTCCCCAACGATCAATCAGGCTGCGGTCAACACGATCCACGCAAACTTTCAATAGGTCCGTCAGGTGACATTAACCCCCGCATTTTCCGTGTTCGAAACCGCGTATAATGCGGGGAAAAATCAGCTGGTCTACAGCAGATTGGCCGCGGATCTGGACACACCTGTATCATTGATGATGAAACTGGCAGGCGCCGCCAAGGACAGCTTCATTCTGGAAAGCGTCACCGGCGGCGAAGTGCGCGGGCGTTATTCGATCATCGGAATGAAGCCCGATATCATCTGGCAATGTCACGGCACCCAAAGCCGCATCAACCGGCAGGCGCGTTATGATGCGGATGCATTTCAGAATCAGGACGGCGATCCGCTGCAGACCCTGCGCGATCTGATTGAAGAAAGCCGCGTGGACATGCCCGGTGACCTGCCCGCCGCTGCTGCGGGGCTTTTTGGATATCTAGGCTATGACATGATCCGACTGGTCGAACACCTGCCCGATGTGAACCCCGATGTAATGGGGCTGCCCGACGCTGTCATGATGCGCCCGTCGGTCATCGCGGTGCTGGATGGCGTCAAGGGAGAGGTGATCCTGGTTTCGCCCGCATGGGTGTCATCGGGCTTGTCTGCCCGGGCGGCCTATGCCCAAGCGGCGGAACGTGTATCAGACGCGCTGCGCGATCTGGAACGGGCCCTGCCTAGTGCATCGCGCGAGATGGGCGATGGGGAAGCCGCCGCAGAACCGGTGTCAAATTTCACCAAAGACGGCTATAAGGCGGCGATTGAAAAAGCCAAAGACTATATCAAGGCTGGTGATATTTTTCAGGTCGTGCCCGCACAACGGTGGACCCAGGATTTTAACGCACCGCCCTTTGCGCTTTACCGGTCCTTGCGGCGCACCAACCCGTCGCCTTTCATGTTTTTCTTCAATTTCGGTGGCTTTCAAGTGATCGGCGCCAGCCCGGAAATTCTGGTGCGTGTGTTCGGAAACGAAGTTACAATCCGCCCGATTGCAGGCACCCGAAGGCGTGGCAAAACCCCCGATGAAGACAATGCGCTTGAGGCAGATTTACTGGCCGACCAGAAAGAGCTGGCCGAACATCTGATGCTGCTGGATCTGGGCCGCAACGATACAGCCCGTGTGTCTAAGATCGGTACTGTTCGACCGACCGAAAAATTCATTGTCGAACGCTATAGCCATGTCATGCATATCGTGTCGAACGTGGTCGGCGAACTGGCCGATGATCAGGACGCGCTGTCAGCTTTGCTGGCGGGATTGCCGGCAGGTACGGTATCAGGCGCCCCAAAGGTACGGGCCATGCAGATCATCGATGAGCTTGAGCCTGAAAAGCGTGGTGTTTACGGTGGTGGATGTGGCTATTTCGCGGCCAACGGCGATATGGATATGTGCATCGCACTGCGCACGGCTGTGCTGAAAGACAGCAAACTGTATATTCAGGCAGGCGGCGGTGTCGTCTATGATAGCGACCCCGAAGCGGAATGGCAGGAAACCATGGATAAATCCCAAGCCATTCGCAAAGCTGCACAAGATGCCCTGAAATTCACCCACGGTTCGGGGAATTAGTTCCGCCGCTCATCAGTCCCTGTCCGGGCCTTCTTCGCAAAGAAAACCCGACTAGGGTTTGATGAGCGGCGTAGAGTTATTGCGCTTTCAAAACAGACGACAAGGGTGCAATCGCTACAGTTTCGGCACGCGGTGTTTGCGACCATTCCGACAGCGCCGATATCACTGCGGGTGACATTTGGGCGACCAGCAGCACATTACCATCACGCCCGGCGCGGAACACGGCTGAATCCAGCGTTCGACGGATCGCCATGCTGTTGGTATCCGAAATCTCGCGGAAGACCGAAACAGCAGGCAATCCTTCGCGGTCAGCAACACGTTGTGCACTGTTCAACCCCGATGAGACCGTGACAAGCCCCTGACCTGTCGCATCCAAGATCTGAACCAGTTGCGTGACAAGACGTGTCTGGTTTTGAAAGTCGTTGTTGCCTTGTTCAAAAACGGCGACTGCCTGTGGCACCGCCGCGCGATAGCTTTCAAACGTCACTTCAATGTCAGCGGGCGTCGCATCGCTTGGCAGATTGGTCATCATGGCCACTTCAAACCCGGCACGGCGGTACGCCGAAGCACGGTCACTGGCATTACCGCGTGTTGCATCCACCGCAACCGTAACCGGATAGGAAAAACCGCTTATCATATTTGAGGACACATTTGTCGATCCATCATCCATCAGCATCACGGAAAACAACGGCCTGTTTTGCGGGTTCTCGAATGGCACGGCAAAATCATCTAAGGCATTGCCAGTCGATACCGCATTCACGGTGCCCGTCCCCTGTGCGGCCTGGGATGGTTGTCCGATTGTTGGCAAACGCGTGCTATTGCTGCCACGATTGATCGCGCCCTGACCTTGCAAAGAACTTTGACCGATCTGCAAGCGACGTGGGCGTGTTCCGGCATTCCCGGTCGATGTCTCGGCCGATGCAATCTGTTCTTCGACAGGCTCTGGCGCGACCTCTGGTGTGGCCTCAACCACCTCGGGCTCTGCCACTTCTGGTTCCGGAGTGATCGGATCAACGGGTGCCTCGGCAACGTCAACGGGTTGCGCAACCTCTGCAGGCTCTTGTGGGGGCTGCTCAGCTGCGACCTCTGGTTCTTCCAAAGGCGGCGCTGCGGGTGTGTTATCAACGGTGACCTCTGTCTCAGGCTCTGGCGTTTGCTGTGGACTGGTCTGGTTCAACGACGGTTCACCCGATGGCCCGCCCGACGGCGAAACGGGGTCATTCGGGATCAAAATAAAAGACAGCTGCGGTTCTTCGACCTCAGGTTCAACCGGGGCCTGTGGTGCCTGGGTTTCGACTTCGGGCTGGGCTTCGGGCTGAACTTCGGCCACTTCAACTTCGGGCTCAATCGGGGCCGGAACCGGATCCGGCTCAGCAACGGGCTGTGGCACAACTTCCGCAACCTCGGGTGTTGGTGGCGTGTCCTCGACAACCTCGGGCTCTGCCACAGGCTCGGGTACTTCAACTTCGGCGGTCTCTTCGGGTTGGGTCGGGATAACCGGCTGAGGTGTCTCTGTGATAATGATCATCGGTTGATCGATCACTTCCGTCTCGACCGGCAACGGCTCAGCCGCCGTTTTCGCCATGTCACCAATTTGCCTGTCTTCGGGCGGTCCGCTGACGGCCGCCATGATAGCGGCACCCGTCCCCAAGACGACCACACCTAAAAACGCTCCTGATAAAAAACCACGTGCCACGATATTATCTATCCTTTTTAACGCTCGTACTGCCCGTCATGCCCTTGACGTCGCGCAGTAACCCTGAACATTTATAACCCAACCTAAGCCTATGACGGTAGTCCATATTTTCGCAAGAGTCCCAAAGGCAAAGAAATGCTGCTTTTAATCGATAATTACGACAGTTTCACCTATAATCTAGTGCATTACCTTGGGGAATTGGGCGCAGATGTGGTCGTGCATCGTAATGATGCGCTGGATGTGCAACAGGCAATGGCACTGAAACCCCACGCAATTTTGCTGTCACCAGGTCCCTGTGACCCGTCGCAAGCCGGAATTTGTTTGGCCCTGACCGAAGCGGCGGCCGAAACCAGAACCCCGCTGATGGGAGTTTGTCTGGGCCATCAAACCATTGGTCAAGCCTTTGGCGGCAAGGTCGTGCGCAACGATGAAATTGTCCACGGCAAGATGGGCACCATGCATCACACTGGCCAAGGCGTGTTCGCAGATCTGCCCACCCCGTTTCTGGCCACGCGCTATCATTCCCTGATCGTCGAACGTGACAGCCTGCCCGATTGTCTTGAAGTCACCGCCGAACTTGACGACGGCACTATTATGGGGATGCAACATCGCAGCCTGCCAATGCACGGCGTGCAATTTCACCCTGAATCCATCGCATCCGAACACGGGCATAAAATGTTGCAAAATTTCCTGAATACAATCCCGGTGCCCGCATGAGCGATACCATGAAACCCTTAATCGAAGCCGCCGCAAACGGCCCGCTTAGTCAGGATCAGGCTGAACGCGCCTTTACGGTGCTGTTCGACGGTCAAGCCACACCAAGCCAGATCGGCGGCTTTCTGATGGCCTTGCGCACACGCGGCGAAACGGTTGATGAATACGCCGCCGCAGCCGCCGTCATGCGTGCCAAATGCAACGCAGTCAAAGCGCCAGACGGCGCAATGGATATCGTGGGCACAGGCGGTGACGGCAAAGGCACGCTGAATATATCGACCGCAACCGCCTTTGTCGTGGCAGGCGCAGGCGTACCGGTGGCCAAGCACGGCAATCGCAACCTTAGTTCAAAATCCGGGGCCGCCGATGCCCTGGGGCAGATGGGCATCAATGTCATGGTCGGCGCCGATGTTGTAGAACGCGCACTGACTGAAATCGGCATCGGCTTCATGATGGCCCCAATGCACCACCCCGCGATCAAGCACGTGATGCCCACGCGCGCCGAATTGGGCACACGGACCATTTTCAACATTCTTGGCCCGCTGACCAACCCCGCAGGCGTCAAGCGTCAGCTGACCGGCGCGTTTTCCCGCGATCTGATCCGCCCGATGGCCGAAACGCTGGATAAGCTGGGATCAGACGCGGCGTGGCTGGTCCACGGATCTGACGGAACGGACGAGCTGACAATCACTGGCACAAGCTGGGTCGTCGCACTGAAAGATGGCGCATTTACCGATATGGAAATCACCCCCGAAGACGCAGGCCTGCCGGTACATCCGTTTGATGATATTCTTGGCGGCACACCCCAGGAAAATGGCCGTGCTTTCAATGCGCTATTGGAAGGGGCGCCATCAGCCTATCGCGATGCTGTGCTGTTGAACGCCGCGGCCGCTTTGCTGATCGCAGACAAGGTGTCTGATCTGAAAGACGGCGTCAAACTGGCCGCCGAAAGCATCGACAGTGGTGCGGCCAGCGCCAAAGTCGTCAACCTCGCCGCCCTCACATCGGAGACCTCATGACAGCGACCATCCTTGAAAAAATTAAAGCCTATAAACTGGACGAGGTCGCCGCCCGAAAACAGCAAACGCCCCTGGCCGATCTTCAGACCGCCGCCGCCAATGCCCCGCCCGTGCGCGGCTTTGCAGATGCGTTGGAACAGGCCATGAAAACCGGGTATGGACTAATCGCCGAGATCAAGAAAGCATCGCCATCTAAGGGCGTTATTCGCGATGATTTCGATCCTGTTGCGCTGGCCAAAGCCTATGAAGATGGCGGCGCGACCTGTCTGTCGGTTCTGACCGACACGCCATCATTCCAAGGCGCTGACACCTTTTTGACAGACGCCCGCAGTGCCACCGAACTGCCTGCCCTGCGCAAGGATTTCATGTATGACCCCTATCAGGTCATTGAGGCCCGCGCGCTGCATGCCGATTGCATTTTGATCATCATGGCATCCATCGATGATACCTTGGCGAAAGAACTGGAAGATACCGCAATCGATTATAAAATGGACGTTCTGATCGAGGTCCACAATGAAATCGAACTGGACCGCGCCATGGGTCTGAAATCGCGTCTAATTGGTATTAACAATCGCGACCTGCACAGCTTTGTCACTGATATCAATGTCACCAAGACACTGTCGCGCCTTGTGCACGCCGACAAAACCATCATCAGCGAAAGCGGCTTGAATACACCCGAAGAACTGGCCGATCTGGCGATGTATGGCGCACGGGCTTTTCTGATCGGCGAAAGCCTGATGCGCCACGATGATGTGACCGCAGCCACACGTGCACTAATAGGCAACCCGCTGACCCCTGTCGGGGGCGGATTATGAGCCTGACACATTTCGATAAATCCGGTGCCGCGCATATGGTGGATGTGTCTGACAAAGCGGTCACATCGCGGATTGCAACGGCGACAGGTTACATCAAGATGGCACCACAAACCCTTGATATTATTATGAAAGGTGATGCAAAAAAGGGTGATGTGATCGGTATCGCGCGACTGGCCGGGATCATGGGTGCCAAGAAAACCGCCGACCTGATCCCGCTGTGTCACCCCTTGCCTATCAGCAAGGTCGCAGTGGATATGTCATGTGATCCTGATCTACCAGGTGTGCGCATCGCTGCAACACTGAAAACCACCGGCCAAACGGGCATCGAGATGGAAGCCTTGACCGCTGTTTCAACTGCTGCCCTGACCGTCTATGACATGGTGAAAGCTGTCGATAAAACGATGGAAATCGGTGGCATCCGTGTGACACTGAAAGACGGCGGAAAATCCGGCCGTTTCGAAGCAAAATGATCACCGTCGACGAAGCGCTTGCCAAAGTTTTCGAACTGGCCGACCCCCTTGATGTGGAACATGTGCCGCTGGCCTCTGCCGCGGGTCGCGTGTTGGCCCAACCCGTAAAGGCACAGCGCAGCCAGCCGCCGTTCGCATCCTCGGCCATGGATGGATATGCGGTACAAAACGCCGACATAGCCGAAGGTGCCACGCTGCAGGTCATCGGCGAAGCCGCTGCAGGTCACGCCTTTTCCGGTCAGATCAACGCGGGTGAAACCGTGCGTATATTCACCGGCGCCCCAATTCCCAAAGGCGCGGATCGCGTGATTATTCAAGAGGATGTTACTCGTGCTGAAGGTCATATTACCATTGATCAAAATGTCGACAAATCATTTCATATCAGAGATCTAGGCGTCGACTTTAAAGCAGGGGATATACTGCAATCACCCCGCCGTTTGCGCCCTGCGGATGTTGCCCTGCTGGCGTCGATGAACATCGGACAAGTGCCTGTGACCCGTAAGCCGGTGGTCGCCCTGATCGCCACGGGCGACGAACTTGTCATGCCGTGCGAGGTCCCGCGCGATGATCAAATTATCGCATCAAACACCTTTGGTCTTAAGGCAATGATCGAGGCGACTGGCGCCACCGCCCGCCTGTTGCCCATCGCCCGTGATACAGAAAGCTCGTTAAAAACAGCGTTTGATCTGGCCCAAGGTGCCGATGTTATCGTCACCATTGGCGGTGCATCGGTGGGCGATCATGATCTGGTGGGCAAGGTCGCACAGGATCTTGGGTTGGATCGCGCATTCTATAAAATCGCAATGCGACCGGGCAAACCGCTGATGGCTGGCCGTCTGCGCGATGCGGCAATGATCGGACTTCCCGGCAATCCTGTATCCTCAATCGTGTGCGGCCATCTGTTTTTGCTGCCTCTTTTGCGCAAGATGCTTGGGCTGCCCGCACAGCCCGCTGCACGACAAAAGATGCCCCTGGCTGACGATCTACCCGCCAATGGGCCCCGCGAACATTACATGCGCGCATGTATCATGGATACGGGTGTGACAGCCTTTGACAGTCAGGACAGTTCACGCCTGCGCGTTCTATCCGAAGCCGACGCCTTGATCTGTCGCCCTATCCATGACCCCGCCCGACAAATGGGGGATCTTGTGGATGTTATCTTATTGGAATGACTTGACACAAAACAAGAACATGAATAGAACATTGGTTAAACATACCTTATCACGGGGTCCAAAATGTTAACCAAAAAACAACTGGAACTGCTTGAATTCATTCACAAACGGGTTCAGCGCGATGGTGTTCCACCGTCATTTGATGAAATGAAGGAAGCTTTAGACCTGCGATCCAAGTCCGGCATCCACCGTTTGATCACTGCTTTGGAAGAACGCGGCTTTATCCGTCGCCTTGCCCATCGGGCCCGTGCGATTGAAATCGTCAAGCTGCCTGACAGCGTCAGCGCCAAGGCCAGCGGGTTCAGCCCTGTTGTGATTGATGGCGATAAACCCGACGTAAATCCGCCTGCAAATGCGATGATGGTGGCCGTTGATGCGGTCGAACTGCCGGTCATGGGCCGTATCGCCGCCGGTGTCCCGATCGAAGCAATCAATCAAGAATCGCACAAAGTGGCAGTTCCAGGTCAGATGCTTAGTGGAAAAGGCGATCACTATGCCCTTGAAGTCAAAGGGGATTCGATGATCGAAGCTGGGATCAACGATGGCGATGTCGTGGTTATCCGCGAAACGACAACCGCCGATAATGGTGATATCGTCGTGGCATTGGTCGAAGATCACGAAGCCACGCTGAAACGCTATCGCCGCAACGGCAACGCCATCGCGCTTGAGGCGGCAAACCCGGCCTATGAAACGCGTGTTTTCCGCGAAGATCAGGTCAAGGTTCAGGGCCGTCTGGTCGGTTTGATCCGTACGTATTAAGGCCCAAGGCTAATCCGGTTTCCGGGTTAGCATCAATTCCGGCATGTCTTGATCAAACTGCTGTTGGTTCCACAACCGCAGCCCCGCGGCTTCACGTGCGGTGGTAATCTTCAAATCATGACTGATGGCCACGGCCCCCGTTTGACGCAAAATGTCAGGGGTCAGGACAGTGCAATCGGGCATTTCTTCAATGTCCACGTTCACAATAAGCCACGCCGCCCCGTCGCAATCAGATGCTTGTTGGCGCGCTGATTTTCCCGTCGCATGCAGCAACGATTGCCCCCCGACCCGGATCATTCCCGGCGTCCGGCGTGCGGCAGCATCCTCCTGCAGCGCTGTATCGCCATCATTTTCCAGCCAGCTAAGCGCGATGAACCCTTCGCCACGTGGTTTGCTAAGTGCGCGCCCCTGCGGTGTCATGACACCGACCAGCCCCCCACTTTCCGAAATCAGTACAACGGGGCGTTCAACCTGCGCCCAAAGAACCATCGTACCAAGTATCGGCACCACACCGACCCATCGCGTTCGATCCCGCCACAGGATTACAAAAAGCCCACCCAATGTAACCAACGGCAAAACGACCAAACCCGGGGCTGGTACATGGCTAAGTGATCCGTCCAGCCCTGCAATCCAATCGGCCACGAAGATGATCCATTCGATCCCCAAGCCCATGATATAAAACGCAATCCAGTCTAATCCCAACGGCCACAACAGGCCCCCAATCACTGCGCAGGGGATGATTACAGCCCCCATCAAAGGTACGGTCAGCACGTTGGCCAGCAGGCCGTAATGCGCAATCTGGTTAAAATGCGCTGCCGCAAAAGGCGCCGTTGCTGCCCCCGCCACCGCAGATGACATGATCAGCCCGAATATCGGACGCAAAAATTTTGGCAACGCCCTGTCGCGACCTCGAATTGCACCAAAGACTGCGACCAGCGCCGTCGTTGCCGCGAAAGACATCTGAAAGCCCGGGCCCATCAACGCCTCGGGGCGCAGAACTAGCACGATGACCGCAGCCAATGCCACCGCGCGTAATGTCAGCGCCCGGCGGTTGCACAGGATTGCGATAAGCATCACCGCAACCATGATAAACGCGCGTTCAGTCGCCACCGATCCGCCCGACAGCATCAGATAAAACGCCGCCGCCGCCAATGCCACGACCGCGGCCACTTTCTTGGCCTGCACACGCAAGGCAATTGCCGGGATCAACGCAATGCCAAAGCGCACTGCACCAAAGACAAAAGCCGTCAGCAACCCCATATGCAGCCCCGAAATTGCCAGCAAATGCGCCAGGTTCGATGCGCGCAAATCCTCAAGCGCGTCTTGTCCGATGCCCGACCTGTCCCCAGTCAGAATGGCCGCCGCAAAGGCACCTGCATCCCCGGGCATGCGCGCCTGAACCCCTTGGGAAATCGACTGACGCAGCCGCGCGATCATCAGGCTGAAACTGCGATCACGTGCAGGTTCAAGCACCAGTGCAGGTGTCCGGGTATAGCCCACCGCCCCCAGTCGCCGAAACCACGCCATGCGTTGAAAATCAAAGCCCCCCGGTTCAACAGCCCCCTGCGGTGGCGACAGATGCGCAGTCAGAATAACAGTCATGCCCGGTTTTGGCGTCAAATATTTCTGTTCACCATGCAGCGACACCCGGACGCGTGTCGGTGTGCGTTCCGGCGACACATTGTCCAATATCACTTGGTCCAACGTCAGTCGGGGCACATCCGATTGCGACCGGTCAATCGCGATGATCCGCCCTTCGACCGCGCCGTAATAACGCCAGCCCAAGACAGGTTCAGCCACCATATTAGCCCGTAACGCACCCAGCAAAAGACCAAACGCGATCAGCGCAAAAGGGATCATCACAAAGCTGATCCGTACCAACCGGACAAGCCGCAAGACCAGCGGCGCGATCACAAACGCACCAGACAGCCCGATATGGAACCGTGTCGGTTCAGCCGGCAGCATGAAGTACCATGCAATACCAATGCCCATAAAGACCGGCACCCATGGAAACAGATGTCCGCGCTGCGCAGCAAGCATCCCCATGATCGGCACGTATGGCACTTGTCCTTACCCCGCAGGCTGAATAGACACAGGCCCTGAATAGGCACGCACCCTTACCCGAAGGTTAAGATCATGACAGTTGTCACCCGTTTCGCCCCGTCCCCCACTGGATTTCTACATATCGGCGGGGCACGAACGGCCTTGTTCAACTGGCTTTATGCACGGGGTCGCGGCGGCAAATTTCTGTTGCGGATCGAAGACACCGACCGCGAACGATCCACGCCCCAAGCAACGCAAGCCATATTGGACGGAATGGACTGGCTGGGTCTGGATTATGACGGTGATGCGATCAGCCAATTTGATCGTGCCCACCGGCATGCCAATGTCGCGCAGCAAATGTTGGATGCGGGCCATGCCTATAAATGCTTTTCGACCCAGGACGAAATTGCAGCCTTTCGTGATTCCGCCCGTGAAAACGGCAAATCGACCCTGTTTCGCAGCCCTTGGCGCGATATTGACCCCGCAGATCACCCCAATGCGCCTTTTGTGATCCGTCTAAAAGCTCCGCAGGATGGCGAAACGGTGATCCACGATGATGTCCAGGGCGAGGTGCGCTGGCAGAACGATCAGCTGGACGATATGGTACTACTACGGTCAGACGGTACACCGGTCTATATGCTGGCGGTGGTGGTGGACGACTACGATATGGGCGTGACCCACGTGATCCGCGGCGATGATCATCTGTCCAATGCCGCGCGTCAGTCGCTGATCTATACTGCAATGGGATGGCCCCTGCCCACCTATGCCCATATTCCGCTGATCCATGGACCTGATGGCAAAAAACTGTCGAAACGCCATGGCGCGCTTGGGGTCGGGGAATATCAGGCGATGGGCTATCCTGCGCCAGGCATGCGCAACTATCTGGCCCGCTTGGGTTGGAGCCACGGCGACGATGAGTTTTTCACCGATGCGCAGGCGAAAGAGTGGTTTGATACCACTGGCATCGGCAAATCGCCCGCCCGTCTGGATTTCAAAAAGCTGGAACATATCTGCGGTCAGCATATTGCTGTGATGGAAAATGCTGCACTGCTGCATGAAATCGATGGATATCTGGCTGCCTCGGGCCAAGCCGCGTTGACCCCAAAACAAAAAGATGGGCTTTCAACGGCCATGTATTGCCTGAAAGAGCGCGCGAAGACCATCCCGGAACTTCTTGAAAAGGCGCACTTTGTTCTTGGCAAGCGCCCTTTTGTCCCGGATGAAAAGGCTGCCAAATCACTGGATGACGTCACGCGATCTTTGCTGGCAGAATTGACGCCGCATCTGCAAAATGCTAGCTGGACACGCGATATGCTGGAAACAGCCGTCACCCAGGTGGCCGAAGGTCATGGGATGAAGATGGGCAAACTCGCGGGGCCATTACGCGCCGCACTTGCCGGACGTGCTGTAACGCCTAGCGTTTTCGACATGATGCTGGTCATTGGCCGCGATGAAACCATCGCACGGTTGACCGACGCAGCGGCCTGAAACAACACCTTTGCGCACTGTCGCTTTGGATGTTTCGGCCGAACAGGACGGTTCAGCCCTGTGGCTGACTTTGACGAAAAGAGGGGAAGACCATGTCTGACACACAAAAAACGGCCACACTGTCGTTCGACGGCAAAACGATCGAGTTGCCGATGTATTCACCAACCGCCGGGCCAGACGTTATAGACATCCGCAAATTATACGCCCAGGGCAATGTCTTCACCTATGATCCAGGCTTCACATCCACCGCCGCCTGCGACAGCACCATCACCTATATCGATGGCGGCAAGGGCGAACTGTTGCACCGCGGCTATCCCATCGACCAGCTGGCCGAAAAATCGCATTACCTCGAGGTTTGCTATCTGCTGCTGTACGGCGAACTGCCATCCGCCGAACAGCTGGAAGACTTTGAAACCCGCGTCACCCGCCACACCATGCTGCACGAGCAGATGATGAACTTCTTCCGCGGGTTCCGCCGCGATGCCCACCCCATGGCTGTCATGGTCGGTGTCGTCGGCGCCATGTCCGCGTTTTACCATGACAGCACCGATATCAGCGACCCTTGGCAGCGCGAGGTCGCCTCGATCCGCCTGATCGCCAAGATGCCCACGATTGCCGCGATGGCCTATAAATACACCATCGGCCAGCCCTTCGTGTACCCCCGCAACGATTGCGATTACGCGTCCAACTTCCTGCGCATGTGCTTTGCTGTCCCGGCCGAGGAATACGAGGTCAACCCGATCCTGGCCCGCGCGATGGACCGCATCTTTACCCTGCACGCGGATCACGAACAGAACGCCTCGACCTCGACCGTGCGGCTGGCGTCCTCATCCGGCGCGAACCCGTTTGCCTGTATCGCAGCAGGTGTGGCCTGTCTGTGGGGTCCTGCCCACGGCGGCGCCAACCAGGCCTGCCTTGAGATGCTGCGCGAGATCGGCACAGTCGACCGCATCCCCGAATTTATTGCCCGCGCCAAGGACAAGAACGACCCCTTCCGCCTGATGGGCTTTGGCCACCGCGTCTATAAAAACTTCGACCCGCGCGCCAAGGTGATGAAACAATCCGCAGACGAGGTGCTGGACCTTCTGGGGATCGAAAACAACCCCGTCTTGCAGGTCGCCAAGGAACTGGAAGCCGCAGCGCTGGCCGATCCGTACTTTGCTGAAAAGAAACTGTTCCCGAATGTGGATTTCTATTCGGGCATTATCCTAGAGGCGATGGGCTTCCCCACATCCATGTTCACGCCCATCTTCGCGCTCAGCCGCACCGTGGGCTGGGTGTCGCAATGGAAAGAAATGATCGCCGACCCCTCCATGAAAATCGGTCGCCCGCGTCAGTTGTACAAAGGCGAAACGCTGCGCGACTACACCGACATAGAAAACCGCTAAATCCCAGACCGGCCGCCACTGTGCGGCCGGTTTTGGTTTTGGAACATAGCTTCCTTCCAACATTTGTGACCTAGATTCCGCTTGGCGGGACGAAGCTGCTGTTGAAATTGTCAGTTTAGACGACCGCTTATGCAGACGGCAGCTAATTTGCCCACGACCCACACCAGAAATCTGCACCACAAAGGTTGCGCGTTTCCATGACGTTCTGAACTGGTGCATAAGTCATGAACTGTGCATCAGACAGTGGCTTCACGCGGTCAATCAACTGCTGCTATGAAGTCGCAAAGGCTGTCCCGGAAATCACACTCCACAAGAATGTAACCGCTCCTTCAACACGAGACCTAATTGCCAACAACTGCGCATGTTCGAACCGCCCAGATGAGCCATGTGTTCCGTCATTGAAAACACGAAACAGTTGAACGACATTCTTCATGTCGTCTTCGATAAAGTCGGTCACGGCGTCGTCTCCGACTCCCTGCTGGTGCAAAAAATATTTGATCTTTGCGCGGCGGGTCGGTTTTCCTTGAGGTGTTAGTTCGCAGTTTGAAAGTGCGTTCTTTACGTCTTCGTCAACTGCAAATCGTTCAAGAATTTCGGTCAGTAGCTCACGGGCACTAGTGCAAAAGTGCCGTGCCGCATCAGGGTTTTTGGGATCAAGCGAATATAGGGCACCATGCCACCGATCTTGGACATCTTGGGAAATTTTCTCAAGAATGTGATCAATCTGCGATGAAACCGCTTGGTCAGATTCATTCTCTGGCGTTTCTCCTTCGAGAGCATTGATGACACTAACTGAATTTGCAGCTTCGCGTTCTGACAAATCTAAAAACCGATCATAGCGCTCATCATAGACGTCCGCAGCCGCTCGCTCTTCAAGTATGTTATACGATTTTTGGACGGTGGTTACGGAAGTCCTTAGAGTAACATATTGCGGTTTTGACGATGTTCGAGCAAGCTTCTGGAGTTCTCGCCGCAATCTTTCTCGATTAGCTCTTACACGTGCATTGTGAGCGCGAACCTTCGAGTTGTGTGTTCTCACAGCCTGATTGTATTTGTTTATCGCTTGCTTTTGTTTGTTTTGTGCTTGGCGAATTTTCGACTTTGCCTGAGAAATCTTACTACGAAACTGTGACACTGATATTCTCTTAGCCATGGCACAAATCCTAGATACTTTTGCGGAATAGATAACAATATATATAGTGGAGAGTGTGTGTTGGTTCAAGTTTATGCGCGTCCAGCCCATATCATTAAACGCGCATCAGGCCCTTGTATGTGCAACCTAGATGCAATCTCCGAAAACCGACATTTGCCACAACGCAGAGACTTGGTAGGTCTGGGCTCAAACCAGACTTTGGTCACACACAGCACCAATGGCCGCTTACCATGCCTTCTGCATTTGGGATGGAAAGGTCAAAGGTATCGAAAGTTCGTCACTGCATAACATGCAGCTCTTTCGATTCAACAACCCATTTTAATACTCACATACAAATTTAAACTCAGACTAGGCCCCGGATCATTCATAGTTTCTCAATCCATATGTCAAAACCAAGGCAGTTACCCCCCGTCGTTGACCTGCCTTAACAAACTCTGACCACCACGTCCAAATCGGTGTCAAATATTGAAAATCTATGAACACCCTGTCGATTGGCATTGTTTTGTACAAAAATCTTTGTACAAAACCCCTGTACAAAATATACAAAACTCGGCTTAACGGGGCGAATTGGCCCCGGACGCAAAGGAAAAAACTGATGGATAAATTCGAAAAACTCACCGGAATTGCGGCCCCTTTGCCGTTGATCAACGTCGATACCGACATGATCATTCCAAAGCAGTTTTTGAAAACCATCAAGCGTTCTGGTCTGGGCGTAAATCTGTTCGATGAAATGCGGTTTGATGATAACGGCAATGAAATCAAAGACTTCGTTCTGAATCAGCCTGCATATCGTAACGCAGAAATTCTGGTCGCAGGCGATAATTTCGGTTGCGGCTCGTCCCGCGAACATGCGCCTTGGGCGATCAAGGATTTTGGAATTCGCTGCGTTATTGCCCCATCTTTTGCTGATATTTTCTATAATAACTGCTTTAAAAACGGCATTCTTCCTATCGCGCTTCCTCAGCAAGCTGTTGATATCCTTATGAAAGATGCTGAAAAAGGCGCCAACGCCCGTATGACGATTGATCTTGATGCTCAAACCGTCACCACCTCAGACGGAGAGGTTTTCAGCTTTGACGTCGATCCATTCAAAAAGCATTGCCTTCTGAACGGCCTCGACGATATCGCCCTGACACTCGAAAAAGCACCCGCCATCCAAACATTCGAAACCCAAGCCCAACAAGCCCGCCCATGGGTTTGATTATTCAATAATACGGTAAAATAGGTCGATATATGGCCCTTTTTTCGTTATTAAGAAACACCATTCCTGTACAAAAAAAAACACGAAACCGCCGCATTTATTAAGTGAAATTAAAGAAGTGGTTCGTAACAAGTTTTTACCCCATCAGTGTTTTAAGTTCTGACGGGTTAATCTTGGGTTTATATGAGATGCACCGAGGTAATAGAGGTGCAGCAAATGGGGGGTATTCGGTGTTCATTCGGTTAGCAAGTGCACTGTTACGTGCTGTTTTTGTTATGATTTTGATCGTTTTCCCTTCGATCTTACTGCCCGGCTTAACAGCTGATACGGCATTTATTGTAGTGTTAATTGCATTGTTTGCAGCGGGATTGGTTATTTTTGAATATGCATCCAGCTATCCAAGTCTGATCGAATTTCGCGACGCACCGCCCTTTAACCGCATCCGTTTTATATCACTATTCGTAACAATCTTAATGCTTACCCTGATTTGTCGTGGCATATACCAGCCGACCGCTCTGACTATTCTTTTGACGGACATTGGTCATTATATTGGCAAGGTGATGGATTTCCCGTTCTCGCCTGTCCGCCTTATTATTTCGACCCTTCCTGACGACAGCTCTGCTGAAAAAATTGAGCTTTTGCGCATGACCGCAGGGGTCAGTTATATGCTGTCAGTCATGTCCTTGGTTTATTTTATGCTGTTTCTGGCGCTTCGGGCCTGGCCAACGCGCAGTGTGTTCAATGTGTGGGTTAATTTACCGACGTTCGATCCGACAGCCGGGGGCGATGTTGTAAAACGTCTGAACCGGGATGCACTTGTTAACGTGTTCTTAGGGTTCGTGTTGCCATTTGTTATTCCAATAGCGATCGGGGCTGCAGCACAACTGTTTACTGCGATTTCGCTGGATAACGATCAGACGATGATTTGGATGGTAACAGCATGGGCCTTTCTTCCTGCCAGTCTGTTTATGCGTGGCCTTGCCATGGGCCGCGTCGCCAAGATGATTCAGAAAAAGCGCAAACGCAGCTATTCGCAAGATGGCGAAGATGGATTGTTGTTTGTCTGACTTGGATTTTATCTGCTGTAATTTGCCAATCTGACAGTCTCAGGCTTGCGACATTTCATACAGAATTGTCGCGCAAAGGCCCTGGCTTGTTGCTTCGCGATATTGAACGACGTGATGATGACATCCTGACTATTGCACGGATCATTGCGCAGGCTAACGCCGATATCCTTGTGCTGCAGGGCATTGATTATGATTTTGGCGGGGCGACGGCTGTAGCGTTGCGCTTGGTTTTACAAGAAAACGGGATTGAATATCCCTTTCACTTTACACGCCGCCCAAATTCAGGCCTGGCAACTGGGCTTGACTTGGATGGCGACGGCAAAACCGGTACGCCACGCGACGCACAAGGCTATGGGCGTTTCAGCGGGCAAGATAGCATTCTGATCCTGTCCCGTTTTGAAATTCTACACGAAGGTGCCTTGGATTTTTCAGATATTCTATGGAAGGACATGTCTGGGGCCACCCTGCCAATGGTCAACAACGCCCCATTTCCCAGTATCGACGTACAAGCCATCCAGCGGTTATCGACCACTGCCCATTGGGATGTTCCGATCCTTTTGCCAGATGGTCAGACGATGAACCTTTTGACTTATCATGCAACGCCCCCGGTTTTTGACGGACCAGAGGATCGCAACGGGTTGCGCAACCATGATGAAACGCTATTTTGGGTGAATTATATCAATGATAAACTGGAAAATCCTTTTGTTATTGCTGGAATATCCAATCTGGATCCGGTCGATGGCGATGGACGCCCGGACGCGATGTTGGCTTTGCTGAACCATCCCAACATTCAGGATCCAAAACCCACCAGTCTGGGCGGACAGCAAAATGCAGATGCAAATCACAAAGAGGATCCAGCGCTTGATACGGCTGTTTTTGACGGCCCAGGCAATTTGCGTGTAGATTATGTTTTACCCTCATCCCACTGGCAAATAAAAGACGCTGGTGTGTTATGGCCAACACCAGGAACACCGCTTTACGACCGATTTGGACCCGATTGGGAAACGGTCAGCAGACATCGTTTGGTATGGGTCGATCTTGATCTAACCCGCTGATCCATTTCGTTTCTTGACCCTTTTGCGCCAAGGCGATACGCAACCGCAAACGCCAACGAAAGGGATTTTCAATGAGCAATCCATCGCTTCTTATTCTTGCCGGGGACGGTATCGGTCCCGAAGTCATGGGTCAGGTCATACGGATTATCGACTGGTTTGGCGACAAACGCAGCATCACATTTGACGTCACCGAAGATCTTGTCGGTGGGATCGCCTATGACAAACACGGTGTTCCGCTGCATGATGATACAATGGAACGCGCACAGCAGGTGGATGCAGTTTTGTTGGGCGCTGTTGGTGGTCCGAAATATGATGACCTTGATTTCAGTGTGAAACCGGAACGCGGCCTGTTGCGTCTGCGCAAGGAAATGGACCTGTACGCAAACCTGCGGCCGGCGCAATGTTTTGACGCGCTTGCGGATTTCTCGTCCTTGAAAAAAGAGGTCGTGGCGGGTCTAGACATCATGATCGTGCGCGAACTGACATCGGGCATCTATTTCGGTGAACCGCGTGGTATTTTCGAAGAGGGCAACGAACGCGTCGGCATCAACACGCAGCGGTATACCGAATCCGAAATCGACCGCGTAGCTCGTTCGGCGTTTGAATTGGCGCGGCGTCGCGGCAATAAAGTTTGTTCGATGGAAAAAGCAAATGTCATGGAATCCGGTATTCTTTGGCGTGAGGTCGTGCAAAAAGTGCACGACGAAGATTACCCAGATGTCGAACTAAGCCATATGTATGCAGACACGGGCGCAATGCAGCTGTGCCGCTGGCCCAAACAGTTCGACGTGATTGTAACCGATAACCTGTTTGGCGATTTGCTGTCCGATGCGGCGGCGATGTTGACGGGATCGCTTGGTATGTTGCCGTCAGCCAGTCTGGGTGCGCCCATGGCAAACGGCCGCCCCAAGGCGCTTTACGAGCCTGTGCATGGATCAGCCCCCGATATTGCGGGTCAGGAAAAAGCCAACCCGATTGCGTGCATTTTAAGCTTTGCCATGGCGCTGCGGTATTCCTTTGATATGGGGGATGATGCGAAACGCGTTGAAGATGCCGTTGAAAAAGTTTTGTCCGATGGGGTCCGCACGGGCGATCTGATGCAAGCTGGCGAAGGCAAAGCTGTTACAACTGTACAGATGGGAAATGCAATCATCGACGCTTTGAACACCAGCCTGTAATATACGGCGGTTTCGGGCCAACAGACTGAAAACAGGCTTGCATTCGGCCCAAAGACGGCACTGAATGACACAGCACGAACACATGGTGGCCCGCATGACCGACACTGCCCCTTCAAATACGAAAGGCGCATTTTTCGCGCTCGCAGCGTTCGCGATATTCGCCACACATGACGTGATCGTCAAATTGTTGGGCGCGAATTATTCAGCTTTTCAGATTGTGTTTTTCAGTGTTTTGCTTGGCTTTCCCTGGGTGCTTTTCATGCTTTTGCACGACAAGACCCGTGGTGATTTACGCCCGAAATACCCCCTTTGGACTGTCATCAGAACCATTGCCGTCGTGGTGACCGGTGCATCAGCATTTTATGCGTTTTCGACCCTGCCGCTTGCGGAAACCTATGCCATATTATTTGCCGCCCCTTTGATCATTACAATGCTAGCCATCCCGATACTGGGCGAAAAAGTCGGGCTAAGGCGGGGGCTTGCCGTATTGGTCGGCCTGATCGGTGTTGTGGTTGTTTTGCGTCCCGGTGCGGCCCCGTTTTCCTTGGGGCATGCTGCCGCCCTTGCAGCAGCTGTCGGTGGTGCATTGGCGTCAATCATCGTGCGAAAGATCGGGCGCGATGAACGCAGCGTGGTTTTGATGCTATACCCGATGGTGACAAATTTCGTGGTTATGGCCTGCATTCTGCCTTTTGTTTATGTACCAATGCCATTGGAAGATTTTGCTTTGTCAGGTCTGATCGCCGCCTTCGCCTTTGCCGCAACGCTGTGCCTGATCGCGGCATATCGACGGGGCGAAGCTGTAATTGTAGCCCCGATGCAGTATTCCCAGATCATCTGGGCCACAGGGTTTGGCTATTACTTTTTCAACGAAACTGTGGATCGCACCACACTGATCGGCGCCGGTATCATTATCGCAAGTGGTCTTTATATCGTGTTGCGCGAAGGTCAGGCAAAAGTGTCGAATACGACCCCTGTTTTGCGCACAAGATCGCGTTTTGAAACTGGTACAAACCTTCGGATAGGAACGATCTTGCGAACCAAGCAGAATAAGTCTGATCCATAGACAAAAGTGCGGAAACCATAGCCACCGCAACAAAAGTTAACGTTTTGATGACAAATGCGATTTGCCATACTAAGGTTGATACAACCTGCGGGGGCAGTTCATAAAATAAGCACGAGCGTGATCATCAATATACGCCTGGCCGCCCCATCCGTAGTTAAATAGGAAGAGGGCCCCAAATGACTTCGAAACGTCCCGCATTCAATGCTGTTTTTTTCATATCGCTGGCCTGTGTGGCAGCTATTGGTGGCTGGGGTCTGATTGATCCGGATGCCATGACAGGCACATTTTTGGGCTTCACCAATTATATGCTGACAGGCATCAGTTGGTATTGGCTGTTGATCACCACGGGCTTTTTGATCCTAAGCGGATACATGGCATTTGGCCCTTATGCGAATATCCGGTTGGGCAAAGATGATGAACGGCCCGAATTTTCAACAGCATCCTGGATTGCGATGTTGTTTGCCGGTGGAATGGGCGCAGGGCTGCTGTTTTGGGGTGTGGCCGAACCGATTTACCACTTTGAAGGCCCCCCCGGTATGCAGGGTGGCACACCAGAAGCCGCACGCGAGGCTCTGGTGATCACAAATCTGCACTGGGGTCTGCATGCGTGGTCCATCTATGGGATTTGTGCACTGGTGATTGCATACTTCACATTCCGACGAGGGCAGCCGTCGCAAATTTCGACACCGATCAGATCGCTGTTCAAGGGACCGATGGGCAAACCAATCGCAACGCTAGCCGATGTTCTGGGTGTTCTGGCGGTGGTCTTTGGGTTGGCCGGGTCGCTGACAATGGGCACACTTCAGGTGCGTGGCGGTCTGAATGCCGTGTTTGGTGTCGGCGATACAACAACAATATCCCTGATCATCATGGGCGTGCTTTTCATCTGCTATATGCTGTCGGCCACAACCGGCGTCGATAAAGGCATCAAAATACTGTCGAACCTGAATATGGTCATCGCAATCGCGATTATGCTGTTCGTTATCATCTTTGGACCATCGCGCTTTATTCTGGAAACATTCACCAATTCAATCGGGGAATACTTTTCGCGATTGCCGGCTATGGCGTTCAAGATGTTTCCATACGAAGGGTTAGCGGGCTGGACCAGTGGCTGGACACTGACCTATCTGATCTGGTGGCTGGCTTGGGGCCCGTTCGTGGGCATCTTTGTGGCACGCATTTCACGTGGCCGTACGATCCGCGAATTTTGCATCGGCGTGATTTTCATCCCCACAATATTTTCGATACTGTGGTTTTCCGCTTTTGGGGGCACGGCGATTTACATCGAACTCTTTGGTGGTGGCGGTCTGTCAGAACTGGTCTTTGCCGATGTGACATCCGCGCTGTTCAGCTTTCTTGATTATTTCCCACTGGGTGAAATTCTTGGGGCAACAGCCTGTTTTCTGATCTTTATCTTCCTTGTAACATCGGCAGACTCAGGGACGTTTGTTCTGTCGATGATGACAACCGAAGGTAATTTGAACCCACCGATTGTGCATAAACTGGTCTGGGGTGTTCTGATCGCGATTTTGACTGCAGGCACGTTGCTGACCGGATCTATCCCGGTGGCAAAGGCGATGGCGATTACCGGTGCATTACCGTTTTCGATCATCCTGCTTTTGCAGATCGTGGGCTTCTTGCGTGAAATTCGCAAAGAACTTCCTGACAAGACACGCCCGAAAGAGGCGCGTGGCCAAGTGACAACGGCAGCGGAGTGAAGATAATGCGGTATATTTTTGCTTTGCTGTGCATGATTGGTTTGGCGTCTTGCGACGATCCGGCCGGTACGTTGAAAATTGGCGGCAAGGATTTCAGCGAAAGCTCAATCCTGTCGGAAATGATGGCAATCCTGGCCGAAGATGCCGGAATTGCCGTGACCCGCCGCATCAATCTGGGATCAACTTTGGTCAATCTGGAAAGTCTCAAGCGCGGCGATATTGATGTTTACGCCGAATATAACGGCACCGGACTTGTCATGCTTGGCCAGCCTGCGATGACAGATGGGGATGCGGCGACCGAACGCGTCAGATCATTGTATCAACCTCTTGGTCTGGTCTGGGGCAAACGGTTTGGATTTGACAACAACTATGGTCTGGCCATGCGCGCGGGCCGTGCACAGGAACTGGGTGTTGAAAGCATCTCGGATCTGGTCAGCATCGCAAGTGATCTGACCATAGGGATCGAAGAGAATTTCCAAAGCCGTCCGTTGGATGGATTTGGCCCCATGACCGCACGCTATGGCATGAGCTTTGGCAATGTCAGTGTCGTTTCCGCCGATGCGCGCCCACAGCTTTATGACACTTTGTTGGCAGGCGATACGGACGTGATTGAGGTTTTTACCACCGACGGTCAGATCGCGGATCTTGATCTTGTTTTGCTTGACGATGATCTGAACTTCTTTCCTGTCTATCAGGCCGCCCCATTGGTCCGTGCAGATGCTTTGGTGAAATTTCCACAGCTTCAGGGGCTTTTTGACCAACTGGCAGGCAAGCTGGATGCAGAAACCATGCAGCGACTTAACAGTCAGGTTGATCAGGATGCCCTGTCCCCGCGCGAAGTGGCCCGTGCCGCCTTGGCTGAGATGGGTTTGATTGACGAAAGCGACGGTTTGCAAATTGCCGAACCTATCATCATCGCGCATTCCCCGTTTGTCGCGGCAGATACCGAAACCGGGCGGGCATTGCGCGCCGTGCGCGAAGCTTATCCCGGGCGGCGGGTTTTGCTGCAAGAACAGTCCGATCCTTTGGCCGCATTGGCATCAGGCGACATGCCGATTGCCTTGGTAACAGCGGTTGAATTTGCAGATCTGGGTGCAAATAATTTACCTGAAACCCGTCCCTTTGAGGGGGTCGGCGTCGTTGGGCAAGCCTATCTGCATGTGATCGGTTTGGGCGATACGCGTCGCTTTAGTGATATCGAAACGCTTGTGACAGGTCCCGAAGGATCGGCGTCACACCGTGCCGGTATGATCTTGGCGGCAGGCAATTCAGGCATAACCCTATCGCCACAAAGTGATCTGACCACCGGCGATGCCGCACTGGTGTTGGCCCCCATCGGATCATCCATTGTGCAGGATTTGCTGGAAAACGGCAGGCTGCTGTCTGTCACAGGGTGGGACCAGGGCGATAACCTGGTCCGGTATCCCCAGTTGCGTCAGGCGCGCATTCCCGAAGGCAGTTATGATGGGCAAAACACGGCCATTGAGACCCTGTCTTCGCAGATGGTCTTGGCCGGACCCGTGGTTGAAAATACCGACGCTGTCGGACCCCAGGGACCCGGTGCATCTGCCCCGACAGATGTCGCAGCCCTGTCCAACACAACGGTTCTGGCGATCAGCAATGCGCTGCGATCTGACATTGGGCTTGATCCCGCCCTTCCTGGTGCCGCCGCACTAACCCCTGCCTTGCCTGCGCCACCCGCAGCTGTGAACCCGTCGCCTTTCACCTCAGTTCTGACGGCGATCGTGTTTCTGCTGTTTGGCTGGCTGATCTGGCTTTATGCACGCCCGGAACGGAGATAACACATGACCGAACACCTTCTTATCCCGATTGATCTGTCTTATCCGTCGTCTTGGAAAAAAGCCTTGCCCCATGCGTTTGCCATGGCCAAAGCGACAGACGCCCAATTGACAGTCATGACAGTCATACCAGAGATTATGGGCGGTCTGGATTGGCGTTATTCGATCCGCGGGGAAACCGGCGGATCAGAGGATTTCAATGTCGAAGAAATCTTGCAACAAGCCCGCGCAAAACTGGAAGAAATTGGGCGCGAACATGCCCCCGCCGGCATGACATTCGAGGTCATCGCGCGCTATGGCACGGTTTATGATGAAATCCTGAACCTAGCCGAAGAACTGCCTGCGTCGCAAATCGTCATGGCTGCACATCGCAAATCCATGGCCGATTACATGATTGGTTCGACCACGGCACGGGTCGTGCGACACGCAACCTGTTCAGTGCAAGTTGTCCGTGAATAGCCCCTTTTGCCCGCATTGATTATCTGTAATTATGCACAGATAATTTTGCAGATGTTTTAAGGGTTTTATGGCCGTGGATATGATAACAGGTGGCGGCATTGTCATCGCCGCTTTAAGTATTCTTTTTTTTATCTGGCTGCGCCCAAAACAAAAACTGGGATGGCAAGGCAAGGCTGGTTTGATCCTTTCCACCTATGGCGAACGCTTGCGCGGGGCTGCCGAACAGATTGACCAGCCCTATGCTGATATCTTTTGGGATATGGCAGAACGCCTTGAACGTGTCCGAACCGAAGTGATGGAGGACAAACGCGATCTGGCAATGACGCGGCGCTTTATCTATCACCACGCCCGTTTGATTGTGGATCTGGTTGAAAAATTCGTGAAACTGAATGACAAAGTGCGCCCCGAACAACAGGATCGGCTGGACGCCATGGGCGCACAGATGCAGGAATACCGCGAACTGTTCGGGCGTGTTGAAAAGGCCTGTATCGACAATGATTTTGCCGACATGGAAGCCACAATGGCTGCATTGGATACGCAGCTTGCGCGTTTGACATTCTGATTGGTATGAAAGACAGCCCTTTTGACACAATGCAGTTTTGCTATCCCTGGAGGGGATATCAGGCGCGTGTCATTGCCAATCTGCAAACCCATCTTGAGGATCGCAAACTACATGTCGTCGCCGCCCCCGGTGCTGGCAAAACCGTTCTGGGCCTTGAGGTCATGCGCCAGATTGGCAAACCCACGCTGATCCTTGCCCCCTCGATCGCTATTCGCAATCAATGGGTCGACAGACTGGTTGATCTGTTCCTACCCGATCAAACCCGCCCCGATTGGATCTCTGGCGATCTGGCGGCACCCGGTCTTGTCACCGTGGCCACTTATCAGGCGCTTTTTACCGACTGTAACCCCGACGTGTTGGCCAAAGCCGGTGTCAGCGTTGTGATCCTGGACGAAGCGCACCATCTGCGCAATTCCTGGTGGGAGGCATTGGACCACGTCATCAAGACGCTGAATACCAAGACCGTATCGCTGACCGCCACGCCCCCCTATGACGTCATATCAACCGAATGGCGCAGATATAACGATTTATGCGGGCCAATTGATGCTGAAATCAGCATTCCTGAGCTGGTAAAATCCGGCGACCTGGCCCCACATCAGGACCTTGTTCATATCACGCAGCTTGAACATCCTGAAACATATACTGACACCGATCATATCAACCGACTGCTGTTCAATGGATTGCGCGCCGATCCCACCTTGGTGCAAATCATTCTGGACCATCCGTGGGTTTCAGATACGCGGCGCCACACCTCTGATCTACTGTCTGATCCTCAGCTTTTTTCTGCCATGCTGATCTATCTGGCCGATGCTCATACTGAAGTTCCAAAATACGCCCGTCGCGTCTTGGGCGTGGGTCAAAAACACATTCCACTGTTAACCTATGACTGGTTGCGCATTTTGTGTCAGGGCCTTTTGAAATCGCTGCCTGATCCCTTGGTGACCCTGCTTAGCAAGAACGGCGCACTTTACCGCGAACGTGTCAAACTGCCCATCACAAACGACGAAGATCAGCGACGTATCCTGCAAAACGCAGCCGAGAAATTCTATAGCATCCGCGATATCACCCGGCTTGAACGCCAGCATATGGGCGATGATCTGCGCCTTGCCATACTAACCGAAAACGTCGGTGCGAATGCGATCAAGCTTGCCACTGAAGACCCCGATTATTTCCGCGCTGATATTTTTCGCGAAAGATACCGCAGCATGCCAAAATCAGGGCGCCTGGATGCGGGATCCGTGTTTGAACGACTGCGGCTTGAACCGGATCAGCCGGCTGATATGGCCGTCTTGACCGGATCTATGATCATTGTTCCATCCGGCAGTCTAAGCGGCCCTGGTATTGCAGCACGCCCCCTGCCCCATGATGCCCGATATGATCGAGTCGACCTGTCAGGTGTTGCGTCGGATCGGCGGGTCAGTCTTGTGTCTGATCTTGTGCGTGATGGTCATGTGCGTGTGCTGATCGGAACCCGGTCGCTTTTGGGTCAGGGATGGGATTTGCCTGTGATCAATACGTTGATCCTGGCCACGAATGTAAAATCCTTTGTGTCGTCAAATCAGGTGCGCGGGCGGGCCATTCGATGCAATCCGGACAACCCACAAAAGGTTGCCAATATCTGGCATATTGCAACCACGGCCCCTAACACCACAGGGCCAGAGATCGACGCCCTGATCCGACGCTTTGATACATTCATGCATCTGGATAATAACGAGGGGCGCATCGTTTCAGGGTTTTATCACGACACGAATGTACAGGCCGTTAATGCGAACTCTGGGGCCCAGGCAGTTAAGCGCGACCAGATTGCAGAGCAATGGCAAAAAGCATTGATCACAGGCAGTCCCGATCCACATGTCCAGCATCGAATTGAAACCGCGCAAGCCCCCCGCGGACTGGTGCGCACGGACGCCGTCGCGCAGCTTATTCCGCGGGCTGGTATCGCCAGTGGCGCGATGGGATTTTGGGCGACATATCTGCTGGACCCGATTTCCGGCATCGCATTTGCAACCGGATCAACCATTGTCATGATCCCTGCGTTACGCAGGGTGAAACGCGTGATTGACCACGGCACGATGGCGGGCAGCTTGCGGCAGACCGGGTTGGCCCTTTTGCATGCAATGATACAGACCGACCGTATCAGAACACCCCGCGACCAGTTAAAGGTTGAAGCCGGCAAAACGTCTGACGGGCTGGCTTACTGTACGTTGGTCGGCGCAACACTGCCCGAAGAAACCCGCTTTCTGGCAATGCTCGAAGAAATTTTCGCCCCAATCGATAACCCGCGGTATCTGATTATACGCGAAAGCTATCTTGGGCGCAGGTTACGCATCGCCCCATATCCCGTGCCCAAGGATCTGGCGGCACGCAAAGATACCGCCACTGCATTTCAAGATGGGTGGAACCGTTATGTGGGGCCCGCACGATTGGTTTATACACGGACCGTCCAGGGGCGCCTGTCACTTTTGCAATCGCGTACCGTAACACTGGCCGATGCCCGCAAAATTCGCCGAAGTTCGATCTGGGAATAGCCCCCTGCCCCCGCCAAACCGAATTTCGCGGGGTGTATTCCTGCGAACTCACCCTTCCCCAAATATTTCACGCCTCACACCGTTCGTGAGGATTTGGCGGGTGTTTGGGTGGGTGTTGTAACATCCGTGCTGCGGTGGGATCGTTTCCCTAATAAACAAACAGGATCGCGCGTGCAGGCAGGGCAAGACCTGCTCACGCCGCAGTGATGTGCATTTGCGCACATAATCCATGGCCGGTTTCGCCAATGTCAAACCCCACACATCGTCCCTAAATCAATCTCATCCGACGAGCGGACTTGAAACAGTCCAACCGCCACCCACCGGCCCAAACGGCCATATCCAAAACGCCCCAGTGGGCAAACATAAAGGACCAAAACCATGTACGTTAAAGCAACAATTGCCGCCCTGACCCTCGCCATCGCCGCCCCCGCATTCGCGAATACACAGCTGGCAGGCTCGGCCGGAGTTGAACCCGGCGTGTTCACCACAAACCAACTGGCCGCCATCAAAGCTGCCAACGACAGCGACGAGCGCATCGGTTTTGAACGCACAAGCAACGACATCGTCTCAACACAAAGTGTCGCCACCGACAACCAGCTGGCCCGTTCCCTGGGTGTCGAAGGACAAGGCCTGTCGCTGAGCGAACTGGCAATGCTGAAAGACCGTCTGGAAAGCGATCGTTCAGAATAATCCAACAACCGTCACCGGTGACAAACAACGGGGCCCGCTGAAATGCTGCGCCCCGTTTTTCGATGGGGCCTATAACTTTATGAGGAATTCAGAAACGACATCTTAAACCCAATGTCACACTTGGGTGCCGACGATCCGGTTTCCCTTAATGCATTCCCGAACGATTTGTTCGTCAGCCGCTTTGAAGACGACACGTTCCGTGACACAGGTTAAGATCACATTACCCTTTTGCGACACAACGCTGACAGGACCAAGGCACGCCCAGTCCGACAGATCAATTACACCGCGCGTGAAGCCGTGAACGGTTTGCGGCAGTTCGGTGCGCTTGAACAACAGAGTGTTTTCGCCAGCTTCCGCCATAATACGGTTTATGCCACCCTCCACCACAATCAGGTTCACACCAGGGCCACCATCCAACAGATTATTACCCGACCCGCTGTAAAGTGTGTCATTGCCATCGCCGCCGTAAAGTTCATCATTACCCGCATCACCGTGCAGTTCGTCATTTCCAGGGCCACCATACAGCGTGTCATTTCCAGACCCGCCGTGAATGATGTTGTCCGACACCCCCCCGATAATCATGTCATTGCCGGGCCCGCCATAGGCGATCAGTCTATCGTGGCTGGTTCTGATGAAGTTGTTACCGGGGCCGGAATGCACCTCAAGCGTAAAGCGATTGTGGCTTCCTGCAAAAATGATCCGGTTATCACGGTCATTGCCGACAACTTTCATATGCGACACGCCCCCGTTGGTATCGGATGCAAAATGCAATTCATCCACACCTTTGGCCAAATGCAGGGTCCCGTTGTTGTCCAGTGTTGCGAATTGCTTGCGATAGCCGGGGCTGTCTCCATAGGGCGTCAGTGATCCAATGGACACGATGCCATTAGTGGGTAGGTCATCGAAATCCTGCCCCCCTTTCAGCGCCGAAACATAGCTGGACGCCTGATTGGCAGGCACGCCCTGTTCCACAATCATGACACCGTATTCCGCGCAGGTTTGCAGTAACGCTTTACGTGCGGATTCAAATTCAGGGTGTTTATGCGCCAGGTTTTTGGTCAGCCACATATCATTATCAAGGTCATAAAACTCGGCGCTGCCGTCCTGATACAGCGTAATGCGATGCGATCCGAACCGGGCCGACGCACTGCCATACCAGAATGTCGGGATTGCCCGTTTTTCTTGTGTTTTTCCTTCGATGACAGGTCGCAGGGACTGTCCGACGCTGTGCTGCATCGGCTTGCAATTGGCGTAATCCAGAATGGTCGGGCCAACATCCGTCAGGGCCACGGGGTCTTCGACCATGCGGGCCGGGCTGTCTGGATCATGGATGATCAAGGGCGCGCGCGCGGCTTCTTCCCACAGAGTAAATTTGCGAAACCGCCCCTTGTCGCCCATGTGATAACCATGATCGGAATACAGCACAAAAATCGTATCTTTGGCATGTTTTGACTTTTGCAGCGCGTTCCAGACCCGCCCGATGTGATGATCCACATGACTGTAGGCGGAAAAATAATTGCGGATCGACTTTTTCCATGCCTCGATATCGTTCTGGTCCATGTTTTCGATCATGTAACGGCCAGTGAATTCCGATAGATCAAAACCAAGGGCCCAATCGTCCGGATGTATGAAATCATCCAGATCGTACATCTCTTTGAAGCGAACGGGCGTGCGAAAGGGGGGATGCGGATGGTGAAATCCGACTTCACGGTAAAAAGGTGCATCCTGATCATAAGATTGCAGAAACCGAAGGGCATCCTGCGATGATCTGAAATCGTAATATTGACGATCATTCTTGATGTCAGTCGTCCCCTTGCCGCCGCTTTTACCTCCAAAATCCACGGCGGGTGCATTTTTGGCGGGGCCAAAGTGAACCGGTCGACTGGGGTGTGAGTAAAGGGCGTTGTGAAAATCATCGGCCAGCGGCTTATAGCCGTGATGAACCTTACCCGCTGTTGAACAATAATATCCTTCGCGCTTAAGCCGAAATGACCAAAATTGTTCGGCGCGCATGACGTCAAAGACATTGGTATAATTGTCAAAAACGCCCGTTTCATAGGGCGACAACCCAGACATAACACTCGCCCGCGATGGTCCGCAGATCGGCACCTGGCAATAGGCTGACGTAAACGCCGCAGACATACTGCAAATTCGATCAAGGTTAGGTGTTTTAAGCGTGGCCCCAAACGCCGTGCGATAGCGCCAAAAGGCAAAGCCGTCGTCGATCGCGATCAGCAGGATATTTTTTCTTTTCGCCATATGATCTATCCGTCGTGATTGATAATACGGGTCCGCCCTGACAGGGCAAAGCGGTACAGCGATCTTCCGTTTGAAAGCTGGCTTTCGGCACACCAATTGTCGCGCAGTCCACCCGTATTTGCAGGCTTGCCATCCATCTTCGTCGATGTCGCACCCCAGGCGTATGTCAGCACCAGGTTTTCGCCCTTTGGTTCTTTATTGCAGACGATGGAAACAGTTTTCCCTGACGCTTTGACAGACGTGATCTTTGCATTGTTGTCGCACCCCATCAGGGCAAATCCATGATCCGTATCCGACACAAATTGCAGATCACTTAACGTTGAAAATTCTGCTGTAATTGTTCGTTTCGCCAAGGATGCGATTTGCAAAGATGGGCAATACCACGGCCGACCCGCATGAACTTCAGCCAAGGCATGGGCTTCGATTTCATCAACCAAAAGCTGATCTTCGGATGTCAGAGTGGCAGGCGTATCGGGCATCATCGCAAAGGGGTATTTCGGCGTAGCCACCACGATACCAATCGTTGGGTGATCAATATCCAAGCGACCTTCGGCTAGAATAACCTGCGATGTGCCATCGGTTTGCGTACCCGCACTTTGTGACACAACGATCAGGGGAAACGATTTTTGCCCCGTGATCAGGGTCACATCACCGCGCAATTCCTGCGCAATTGCTGCATAGTGAAAATCAGCCGCTTGTTCTGGAACCTGTGGCGCGCCGGATAACAAACACAGATGAATACGGTCGATAAACAGTTGTTTGTCCCATTGTGCCAGCGCAGTTGTCGCGGCCTTGATGCGATCCAGAATTTGAGTATATGCGTCACCCCCCACTTTTGCATCCTGTTCGGTGATACCTGGTTGGGGGTGGGACAAAGCAATGGTCGTCGTCAGCGCCTTGCCTTTGATCCTGTTATAAATTTGCGCGATCACACCATGACTTTCCGCTGCAAAAACAGGAACATCCGCGCTTAGCTTCTGATCCACGACATGCCATTCAAACCGCTCAGATAGCTTGCGTTCAATCGATACGCCCCCCCCAAAGGCGATCACTCCAATGGCAAGCGGCGGCGTCTGGGCAAGCGTGACCTGCGCGCGTTCCTCATAGCCTATAATCTGGCCGTGATAACGATCAGAAAGATACCGGATGGCATCACCGGACACATCAATCATCCATGCATTCCCCGGGGCCGATGGCCAAACATGGGGCGGTCTTTCGTCGTTGGAAGCTGGATCAGGGGCGACCGCCACCGTGGATGTTTTTTCCATCAAGGCACGGCGTCTGTCGCGAAACCTTGTGCGAAACAGTTTCAAAAGCCGGGGTTTGTCACGTTCGATCAGAACCGCTTCAACATTTCTGCGGTAAATATACAGGTCTTTTCTGCCGCGCGTGTTTTCATAGAATATCTGTCGCGTCAGATCACCCTGGATGGCATGTGTCATGATCAGATCAAGCCGGTTCATCCGATCCAGAAGCACACTTGGGTTATGCCCAAGCCCAAAGGCGCGCATCGGCGTGACATTCGCACCAGACAGCAGATCCGCGTGTCGGGTATCTTTTGCGTTCAACGGATCATAAACCACAAAGACATGCGCGGCATCCGCAAGATGTTCGGACGCATCTCCATAGGGCAAAGTCCAGTCAAGTGCGGCGCCTTCCGGAAAGCGATCCTCCCACGGGATTAGAGCCTTGGAGAGGGAAACTTGGGGGCTGAACGCGATCACGGTGGCACCTTTAGCAAGACCGCAAAACGCCAGTGCGGCAAAACCACCCATAGATACACCTGCGAAAACAACCCTTTCAAATTGCTTGAAAAAATCGTCATTACGTAAATCTTCCAGCACTTTGATCAATGGGGCGTTTCGATACCAGGATTGCTGCTGCGTGGTGATGCCAAGATGGCTGTAACCCTGTTCACGACAAAGATGTGCCAACCATGGTTCTTTATTTATTGCTTTGTTTTTGGCGTCTGTCACACTATCAAATGTGATGACAAGCTGATGGGGGCCGCGATCAACGAATGATACTGTATGATCGCCAAGTTTCTTGTAAAATCCGTCGTTCGGACCAGCCGGATAAACCTCACGATACCATGTTGTAAGCATATCGGGATCGCCGTTATCTGCTGCTTTTTCAATCATGTTTAATTCTGCAATTTTTTATACAGCAGATACAAGTCAGAACAGTACATCAAGCACGTTACACTTTCAGCACGGACTTCAACTTACTATACCCTTGCTTTGTGGCTAACAACGCATTGCTCATCAAACATTGAACCGCCCCGGTTTTACCGGAGCCTGTTAAGCTCGTACCTCAAGCTGCAATGTCGTCTGTTTTCAAGCCCTCATAGTATGCGTTCTCTGCTTCTTGCGGTGTGATGTATCTGAGTGGCTCAAAAATCCGCTTCGTGTTGAACCAATCGACCCATTTCAGCGTTTCCCACTCAACCTGATCTTTGGACTTCCACGGGCCTAAACGGTTGATGATTTCTGTCTTGGACAAGCCGATCATCGTTTCGGTAAGGGCGTTGTCATATGAGTCACCGACACTGCCGACAGACGGTTCCAATCCTGCATCGACCAACCGCTCTGTGTACTTGACCGATACGTATTGAGCCCCCAGATCAGAATGATGGATTAGGTTCTCGGCAGGCCTGCGCGCATGAAGTGCTTGTTCCAAAGCATCCAGCAGGAACTGGGTTTCTTGGCTCGTTGATGCCTTCCAACCAACAATTCGGTTGGCAAAGGTATCGACGACGAAGGCAACATAGACAAAACCGCGCCAAGTCGACACGAAGGTAAAACCGGATACCCAAAGTTGCTTGGGTATCAAAGCGCGGAACTGCCTGTTCACTTTGTCTAGCGGGCAAACCTCAGCAGGCTGTCCATAGGTTGTTTTGACCTTCTTTCCGCGCCGAACGCCTTCAATGCCAATATCGCGCATGAGCCGCTCAACCGTGCAGCGGGCGATATCAAATTGTTCTTGTTTCATCGCATGCCAAAGCTTACGTGCACCATACACCGAACTGTTCTCTTGCCAAACGCGCAACACTTCAGGACGCAATTCATCGTCACGTTTGGCACGATCTGATGCCAGACTGGGATCACGCGCGATGTCTTGATGTTCATAGAAAGTCGAAGGGGCGATCTGCAGAACACGGCACATCGGCTCGACCCCATGTTGACCTCGGTGTTCCTGAATGAATGCGATCATTTCCGAAACGGGCGGTCGAGCTCCGCCTGAGCAAAATAAGCAGATGCCTTTTTCAGTATCTCATTCGCCTGACGCAACTGCCGGTTCTCACGTTCAGGCTTTTTGATCCGATCCTGCTCTGCCGTGATCATCCCGCCACGCAGACCGCTGTCCGTCTCATGCTGCCTAATCCAGATGCGCAGGCTGTCCCGGCTGTATCTAACCTTCTGCGAAACCGATGAAATCGCTGCTGACCTGCTTCGGTATTCGCTCTCGCGATCCAAGACCATGCGCACAGTACACGCACGCAGTTCGTCCGGATATCTTTTTCCAAAATTCTTTTTTCCCATAACCCAGTATCCTTACTTCTGGGTCTCCGGCAAACAAGGGGCGGTTCAAACATTCCGTGATCTTCAAGCCCGGTGCGGATCAGCATCCCTCAGTGTCTTGAACACCCGGCTGAAAGAGCTTCACGCGGTCGGCCTGATACGAAGCGGTAATTGCGGGTATGAATTGACGGCCGGTGGACGGTAATGCTGGGGAAAAACTTTTGAGGTCCGGATCGCGGCGCATTGCTGCGGCATGGGCCATAAAAAGAGAAACGATACAATCAGAAACGAGCCTGGGTTTTGGGAATGCATCTCTGTTATATCTTATAAACAAACATCAGTTTGTTTCTGCAGTTTTCGCGCCCGAAATTTTTGCATCAAATATATCCTGAAGTACTTTGGCAAAAGCAGCGGCTTCGGGGTGTCGATCCCGTTTTGGGGGCAAAAAGTACCCGAATGGAACTGCCATTTTGTACTGCCATGGCACCAGCGCAATGTCTGGGGCGACCTCGGGATCAAGTGCGACGGGATCGGCAAATGTGAATCCAAGCTTACTTTGAACCAAGCGGTATGCAGCAGATCCTGCCGATACTTCATGCTTGATGCTAAGTTGCGCATTCGCACGGTCCATGGCGCGGTCTACGATACGTCGAATGACGGTTGTGTCATCCAAAGCAATGTAAGGAAGATCTTTGATATCAACTGGCCCCAAGACATCGCGCTGCGCCAATGAATGGTCTTTGTGCAATGCCACACGCAGTTCTGTCGTACCAAGTACATTCGGTCTAATCGTATCGACGGGCAGCGGCAGGGTCGAAATCCCAAAATCATAGCGGTCATTCATGATCCGGCGGCCTAGATCACGCCGGGGGTAAATCTCTAGTTTGACTGGCGTGTTCGGCTCAACCTGTGCAAAGCGAACAATCGCAGGCAAAACCAGCCCGTTTACAATTCTTGGATGACAAATCAGGCGTAATGCTTCGGGCGCATCACTACGCATCTGCGCGAAAAAATCAGGGATTTGATCAACTTGCGCCAGAATACGCAGTGCTTCGGGATAAAACCGCTCGCCTATCGGGGTCGGGATAAGTCTTTTCTTGTCGCGGCGAAACAGGACGATACTGAATTCCTCTTCAAGGATTTGTAACAGACGGCTTGCTGCAGATTGGCTAAGATTGATGCGATCCGCCGCACGGGCAAGCGTGCCTTCCTCCATAACCAATGCAAAGACTTTTAGACTTTTGAGATTCATTTCGAAAAATCCGAACTATAATTCTGATATTTGCGTTTTTTCTATTTTATAGTCTCTATTAAGGTCCACTGATACTTTTGTAGGTGCGCCAAGATGCACCACGTGTTTCTGGGAGGATTTCAGATGAAACGTCGTAACTTTATTAAAATAGGTGTGTCTGCCGTTGCGGTGACTGCTGCTGCACCAGCATTTGCCGAATGGACACCACGCCGTCCCATCAATGCGATCTTGCCCTATTCCGCAGGTGGTGGAACCGATGCCCTTGCCCGTGCCGCGGCCGCATCAGCTGATGGTATTTTACCAGTGCCATTAGTGATCGTGAACAAGCCGGGATCATCCGGCATCACTGGTGCAACCGAAGCCGCAGCCGCAAGGCCCGATGGCAATACGGTCATGGTTACATCTGCAGGATCATTTCTGTTGACGTCAATGTTGCGCGATAAAGATGTGAACCCCTTTGACAGCTTTGAAGTGATCGCCCAGATCGGAAACCTGACACCGGCCGTCATTGTACCTGCAAACAGCCCGTTTCAATCCGTTCAGGATCTTGTGGATGCCGCCAATGCAAATCCCGGCAGCCTGCGGTGGGCCCATAATGGACGCGGCGGTTTTCACCACGTCTCGGGTCAAAGCTTTTTGAACCGTAATAATCTGCAGGCCCAGGATGTGCCCTTTAAGGGTGGTGGACCAACACGGGCTGCGGTGATCGGTGGACAAGTAGATTTTGCCTTTGTCGGCATTCAACAAGCTGCTGGTTTTGAAAATGAACTGCGGGTTCTGGCACTTGCCGCCCCTGCCCGTGATCCGGTTCGCGATGATGTGCCGACCTTGCCGGAACTTGGGTTCGACTATGTCGCTGTGTCATCACCGATTGTGTTCTTTGCACCAAACGGAACTGACCCTGAAATCATCTCGGGCATGGAAGCTGCTTTGAAAGCAATTACCGAAACGCAGCAGTTTGCGGATCTGATGTTCGAACGTGGCAATGTACCAGCCTTTTTGACCGGTGCCGAAACCGAAGCGCGCCTGCGTCAGATGCAAATCGACACCCAACCCGTCATTGATGCGCTAAAAGAGCAGGGCTAGAGTTGTCTGCAAGTTCTACTCCCGCCTCGTGGACTGTTGCTGTGGCGTTGATCCTTTTGGGGATCGGCGCCACATTTACCAGCATGACCATCGCCTTGGATCAATATGGACGATGGGGCGCACGCATTTTTCCGCTTGCAGGGTCGCTTTCGTTGATTGCGTTGGGCTTGACCGAATTATGGAATACCAAAGGCAAACCGACATCTTCTTTAAGCCGCGAACACCTGCCGGCGATTGCCGCTTTGTTGCTTTTGTCGCTGGCTTATGTGTGGGTTATGGCGAAGTTCGGGTATCTAATCAGTACAGGTTTGGCAGCACCGTTGGCCCTTTGGATTTTTGGTGTACGCAGCAAAACCGGTCTGGCCGCAGCAGCTGTTCTATGCCCGGCAGTGTATCATATGATCTTTTTCAAATTACTTGGAGTCTTTCCGCCTTTGGGTCGCTGGTTCGACCTGCTTGATGTTCTTGGTGGTTATTAACGATGGAAATTTTTGCTGCACTCGGCAGTGTTCTGAGTGATCCTGTTTTGCTGGGTTGGGTATTATTGGCAGCTATTGTTGGCATGATTGTGGGCGCAATTCCCGGTCTGACAGCATCTGCGGCTATCGCAATGCTTTTGCCGCTGACATTTTACATGGAGCCTTTGCCAGCTCTTGCGTTTTTATATGTGATTGGAAAATCCGGGCGATATGGCGGTTCAATTGCCGCGATCTTGTTTAATACTCCAGGTACTGCTGCATCGGCCGCAACACAATTGGATGGATATCCACTTGCCCGTCAGGGCAAAGCAGGCAAAGCCATGAAGGTTGCAACGATTTCATCCGTCATCGGTGATTTCACCGGTGAGATATTGCTGATCGTTGGTGTGGCATGGATTGCCACCATCGCCCTGAAATTGGGCCCACCAGAGCTTTTTGCCGTCTATTTCGCCGCCTTTATTGTTATTGGATCCGTTATTGGCAAATCTGTTACGCGCGGATTGGCTTCGGCTGCCTTGGGCGTGCTGGTTGCCATGATTGGCCTTGACCCAATCAGTGCCACAGAACGGTTTACGTTTAACAGTTTTGATCTGACAAATGGCATCAGCCTTGTACCCTTGATGATTGGCATATTTGTTCTGGGTGAAGTGTTCACTCAAATCGAAGAACGAGGGAAAAAAACCGAAATGATCCCAGATAGCGACGATGCGTCACGTAATCGTTTGACCTGGGCCGAATACAAAACGTGCCTGCCGCATGTCATACGATCGTCCTTTATCGGATCATTCATTGGAATGTTACCTGGCCTTGGGTCAGCCATTGCGGCCTTTGTCGCGTATGGCGAAGGCAAAAGACGCGCCAAAAACCCAGACGATTGGGGCAAAGGCGCATTAGAGGGCGTTGCAGCCCCAGAAGCCGCTAACAATGCAGTCAGCGGTCCATCTATGGCACCACTTTTGACACTGGGCATCCCCGGTTCGACGATCGGCGCGATCCTGATCGGGGTGTTCCTGATCCATGGTATCCAGATCGGCCCCACATTGTTTCTCACCTCACGGGATTTAGTATATGCGCTTTTTGCCTGTGGTCTGATTGGCATCGTCATGTATGGTCTGATCGGTTATTACGGGGCCGCATTCGTGGGGCGGTTCATCACACGCATACCCACCAGGGTGCTGTATCCAGTCATTTTCCTGACGTCATTCGTTGCATCCTATACATCACGCGGAAACTTGTTCGATGTTTACGTCATGGTGGCCGCAGGTTTTATGGGGTGGTTAATGCGTAAATTGGATTTCAACCCGGCAGCCTTCGTTATTTCCTTTGTTCTGGCAGGTGGGGCAGAAGAAACCTTCCGTCAGGCCCTTTTGCTATCGGATAATGGCGTGATGATTTTTATAACCCGCCCCATCGCATTAATGTTCTTGCTGATCGGTCTGGCGGCATTGATTGTACGAATTCGCAGCCTGAACCGGCAAGCGCGTGCCGTCGCCCTGGAGGATGCATAATGTCAGCACCTTTGAACGGTATTCGCGTCATCGACTGGACCCATGTTCTGGCCGGACCTGCCTGTGCTTATTATCTTGGTCTTTTGGGGGCAGATATCATCAAGGTCGAAAGCCTAAATGGTGATGCCATGCGCCACCGTGGTGGCACCGATAAAAACCTTTCGGCAAAAGGGATGAGTACGGCGTATCAAACCCAAGGTGGCGGTAAGAAATCCATCGCACTTGATTTGGAAACAGAAACTGGTCGCGACGTGTTTCATCGTCTTTTACAATCTGCTGATGTTCTTGTTGAAAATCATCGCCCTTCTACGCTGGACCGTCTTCGTCTGACAGAGGCGCAAACAAAAGTCATTAATCCCAAGCTGATCCACTGTGCGATGACCGGATACGGGCGCGGAAACGCGATGGAAAATGCGCCAGCTTACGATGTGAACATCCAGGCAATCAGCGGTCTGATGTCGCTGACAGGTACACAGGACACGGGACCAATCCGTACCGGCGCCCCGATTGTAGATTACGCCACAGGGCTGGTCGGCGCTTTGGGTGTGATGTCCGCCCTGTTTAGCAGGCAGACGTCAGAAAGTGGGGCATTTGTCGACGTTTCAATGCTGGAAACCGCATTCAGTCTGATGAGTTCGACAATCACTGATTATCAGATGACCGCTACAGCGCCGCAACCGCGTGGAAATGCTGCAAACAGCCGTTCTCCGTCTTCGGGTACATTTGCCTGTCTGTCTGGCCATCTAAGTCTTGGTGTCAACGAAGAGACACAGTTTCGCAAACTGGCGGTTGCATTAGGATGCGACGATTGGTTGACCGATGCCCGTTTTGCAGATCCCGTTGCCCGAGATAAGAACAAGGATATGCTGGGCAATGCTTTGACCCGCGTTCTGGCCACACGTACGGCAGAAGACTGGGAAAACAGATTATTGGCCGCTGGTGTTCCTGCCGCGCGATTGCGCACATTACCAGAAGCTTTGGACCTGCCACCTGCCAAAACCCGAAAATTCGCATCGCGCGGCGCCTCGGGTGGGGTGGGTTTGCCATTCGTTATGACGGGCAATCCAGATACACCCGATCCCAAACCCGTACCACGTTTGGGCAACGATACGCATTCAGTATTGCAGGCGCTTGGGTATTGCGATGATCAGATCAATAGCCTGCGCAAGACTGGTGTGATCGCAGGTTAGTCAACGCCGTTTTTGACATGGTAGACTTGATTTTCAGTATGGAGTTTTCCAGACCCTGACGCCCCTGCCCCGATACATATTGAAACACAGGCGCAATCTGCTCTTTTCAATTCTCTCTGCGGGCCATAAGTTCAGGTCTTGTGCAGACTGGTTTCCCAGTCACCAATCTCATTGGAGGGATAAGATGAGAGTTGCTGCCTTTCTAAGCACAGCTGCCATTTTGACGGCAACGGCTGGTTTTGCGGAAGATACCGATTTACTTGTTTTCGACTATTCTGGCTTTGAAAATGCCGATTTTCACAGTGCATATATCGAAAAACATGGCGCCAGCCCGCGATTTGCGTTTTTTGGTGATGAAGAGGAAGCCTTTCAAAAAGTGCGATCCGGTTTTCGGGCCGATGTGGCGCATATTTGCGGGGACTCTGTTACTAAATGGTCCCAAAGCGATATACTAGAGCCATGGGATATCAGCCGCATTCCGGAATACACAAATCTTAACAAAGACTTGGCAGGACAAGACATCACGGGTGGTGATGTGTATTTCATTCCCGTCGATTACGGATCAACCGCCGTCGCGTATAACACGGATGAAATCGAAGGCGTCCCATCGTTGGATATATTCCTGGATCCCGCTTATGCGGGCCGTGTCACATTACCGGACGTTGCCGCTGACAGCTATGCACTTGGGTATTTGGCCACGGGCGTGTCCGACTGGACCCAAGCGACCGACGAACAGTTTGAGGCCGCGACGGCCTGGTTGCGGCAGGCCCATCAAAATCTGCGCACCTATTGGACCGATCCTGCCGAATTATCACAACTTTTGGCAACTGGTGAAGTTGCCTTGGCCTGGGCCTGGAATGAAACATTGCCAACCATGGTCGACCAGGGCTTTCCAATAGGGTTTGAACGCGAAACAGCCGAAGGATCGTCCCTTTGGCTATGCGGCTATGTCAATCTGAAAGATGGCGAAGGCGTTGAAGACAAAGCTTATGATTATATCAACGCCATGCTGGATCCATCCTCAACCCAACCCTTGTTGGACGCAGGGTATGGTCATGCCAACGCCGCAGCCATGGCCGCGTTCAGTGACGATGATCTGACCGCCGTTGGTTTGGGGCCGATCACAGCACCTGTTCTGGCGCAGCTTCCAACATCAGAAGAATTGCGCAATAAGCAGGTCGAGATGTTTGAACGGATAAAGGCGGGCTTTTAGAGCCTACCTTGCCCCGGTATGTTTGGGAGGACACCGGGGCAGGGTTTTTGATTGATCTGATGATATAAATTCAGGCAAATGCAAAAACCGTGAACCAATGTCCCCCCTTGCACGTATAGAACTTAGAAAGCGAGGGCGGAATGATCGAGGTTATTAACATATCACTGGCAGTGTTCAGCATTGCGTTAGGCATGTTTGGCTGGCTTGCGCCCAAATATACTATGTCAGTTGTCGATTTGCAGCGTGGCGACAGCACGATGGGAATGTCCGAAGTGCGCGCAGCATCGGGCGCATTGTTCGTGGGGCTTGGCGTGGGTGCGCTGTTTCTGGCAACACCAGCCGCTTATGCAATGATTGGTTTTGCGTGGGGATTTGCGTCAATCGGACGTCTGACATCTATTGTGCTGGATGGTGCTACAACAAAGAAATGGGGCTTTTTTGCCTGTGAAATTTCTGTGGGCGCGGTATTGATCGGGATCAATATCTAACCCGATTGTCAGCATCACACGCTTTCGGTATGACTTATGCGCACTACATCCAAAGGGTCGGTCATGCGCATTTTACTATTTACCTTGCTGTTCACCCTGCCCTTATTCGCAGATCAGCCGCAAATGATGTTACCGGCACTTTTCAAGGTACAGGGTGTCGCATCTGATGATCAGTTGAATGTCCGGGCCGCACCTGATGCCAGTTCTGATATTCTGGGGCGTTATGATGCCACGGCCAAAGATATTGAGGTCGTGGGATTTAGTCCCGAAGGTAAATGGGCGCAGGTCAACATGGCAGGCCAAACCGGTTGGGTATCACTGGCTTACCTGCAGAACCAACCGATTGCGCTGGATCAAAACAATTTACCAGCAGGTCTGCAGTGTTTCGGAACAGAGCCATTTTGGACATTGACCCCCAGTGACGGCACATTGGTCTTGACCCACCAAATTAATGAAAAAAAGGCCATATTTCAGATAAACAGCACGTCTCCTGCGCAATATCTGCAAAATTTCTATGGTATGAACATCAATGTGTCAAATGACAGCGGCAAAAGCATAATACGCATTTTGCCTGGTCGGTGCTCGGACGGCATGTCCGAAAGTCTTTATGGTCTGCACATCATTGGGGACGATATTGGTATCGGATGCTGTTCGATTGAGAATATAAAATAAAATCAGAATATTACAGGGCAAAGTGAAACAAAACCTTTCTATTGAACGCAGGCTTGGCGATTGGTTCAGGCAGCGTCTTCATCCCTATATTTCCGAACTTATCCTGTTCGTTCTAAAACAGGCATGGGCCTGTCTTTTCGGCGGGCTATTGTTGGTTCTGATCATCGTAACATCGCTGATTTGGCAGGATGATTGGCCGATCTATCGCTATGATTTTCTATTTGCCTGCGCCATAACACTGCAGATCGGTTTTCTTGTCTTTAAACTGGAAACCTGGCGCGAAGCCAAAGTGATTTTGCTGTTCCATATTGTTGGAACAATCATGGAAATCTTTAAAATCCATGCAGGATCATGGGCTTACCCGGAACCGGGGTATATAAAGCTGATGGGCGTTCCGCTGTTTTCTGGCTTTATGTACGCCGCAGTGGGCAGTTTTATGGCTCGCGTGATCCGGATTTTCGACATGCGCTTTGCGCCCTATCCACCATTTTGGACGACAGTTCTGCTGGCCATCGCCATTTATGCCAATTTCTTCCTGCATCATTTCACAATCGATATTAGATACGCCCTTTTTGCCGCCACGCTGATCCTGTTCTGGCGCACGCGGATCTGGTTTTACATTGGATCAACCCCGCGTTGGATGCCGCTGCCCCTTGCGGCCTTTTTGACAGCATTCTTTATGTGGATCGCAGAAAACATCGGCACAATGACAGGAACTTGGCTTTATGCCGGGCAATCACAGCTCGAAATGGTGCGCTTTGCCAAACTGGGGTCTTGGTATCTGTTGCTTTATGTCAGCTTCCTTTTGGTCACACTGGTCATCCGCGAAGCAATTTCACGCGATCCCTGGCAACCAAAAGCCTTTAAATCCCCGAAGACTGTCGCTATATAATTGATTGTCCTTCGGGACTATGGACATAAACGCGCTCGTAATAAGCGGATCGGACCCGGGGGCGGTACCCGGCGACTCCACCAATACCCGTTCATTTGGCGGTCATGGGGTCGAAATAGGATCGACGAACGTCTAAAGGGGTTAGCTTTGTTTCGGTGAGTTACCACCGTTATCGGTACACAATAAGCTAGTTGCAAATGACAACAAAGCTCCAGTAGCCCTCGCAGCGTAAGCTGTGCGGAATACTGAAATTTAAGCCCTTGCGCCTAGCAGCGTAAGGCGGGGTTCGCAGGCACCTGGCAACAGAAGCCTGCACTTTCACTTTATTTTCATCCATGACCCGCTGGCAAAATCTGTCAGGCATGCCATATCTTTCATTATGATAAAACTTCTCATCCCCATTCTGGCTGCGGTTTTGTACGGCGTGTTGATGTACAAACTGTCTGTATCGCGCACGAAACGTGAACTGGATGAACGATCCACCGAACTTGCTGATGGACGCTTGAAAAAGATCACCGATCGCATGGCAGATGCATTGGATTTGCCACGTGTCAAAGTCTTTATCTATGAGATCGAGCCAGTGAATGGTTTGGCCGCCCCCGATGGTCGAATTTTCATAACACGCGGGTTTTACAAGAAATATCAACAGGGCGAAGTAACGGATACCGAACTGGCCAGCGTGATTGCGCATGAATTGGGTCACGTGGCCCTTGGGCATTCCCGGCGTCGCATGATCGATTTTTCGGGCCAAAATGCCTTGCGCATGACGCTGGCCATGATTTTCAGCCGTTTTATTCCCGGTCTTGGCATCTGGATTGCAAATATTCTGACCAGCCTGATCGCGGCCCGTATGTCGCGCAGTGACGAATACGAAGCCGATGCCTATGCCGCGGCACTGATGACCAAGATCGGTCTTGGCGTCGAACCACAGATATCGCTGTTTGAAAAGCTTGAGGTTTTGACAAAATCAGGTGCCGGTGTAATGCCAGCCTGGTTGATGAGCCACCCCAAATCGTACGAACGCATCAAGGCGATCCGTGCACTAGATGCGCGCTGGTCTGCGACTGTTACAAAAGCATAAAGCTATGCCGTCAAAAGGGCTTTTGCCAACCTTGGCAAGCGCGCCTTTTTCAACAGCTTACGCATAGGCCAATCCTGTTTGGACAAGGTTTCAGCTTGCTGACGCACATTTTCTGCCACGCTTGCCACCTGGTCGGGATGTGTTTGCCAAAGATCGCGCAAAAATCCATCGGGATCGTGGCGATTTAAACCTTCCTCGGCCAAGATATTTTTGGGAAAATCCTTTGCATTCATAGTAATAATTGTGTCGCAAGACCCTTTGATCGCACAGGCCAGCACATGAATATCATTTGCGTCTGGCAACCATAATCGTGCCTCAAGTCCGGGTGCCGTGGGAATTGTCGCATCCGGCCAGTTCGCCCGCAGCAGAGCAATTTCACCCCGTGCAATCTGTTCTTGCGCAGGTTCAATCCGTGCAGCGGCCCGCGCCCATTCTTCTAAGATGCGATCTGACCATCGGGGCTGAAACAGGCTCTGCACCGCGACGCCAAGCAGAATTTCCCGCATGACTGTTGGATACAATACACAGGCATCCAACAGCGCCCTCATTCCAGCAACCGAAAAAACAGCGCCTTTAGGTATCCGCTTTCGGCCAATTGCGGCATCAATGGATGATCCGGACCAGCAAAGCCGGTGTGGATCAATTGCGCGCTGCGCCCTGCCCGCCCGATGCCGCGCACGCAGGATTTGCGAAATTGTGTCAAATCAGCAGCGTGCGAGCATGAACACAAAACCAGATACCCGTTTGCCGCAACCAGCTGTGCGGCCTGTCTTGCGACCCGTTCATAGGCGCGCAAGCCCGCATCAAGTGCTTGCTTGGACGGTGCAAAGGCAGGTGGATCACAGATCACAAGTTCGAACTTTTGATCCTCGGCCGCCAACCCCGCCATAGCGTCGAACGCATCACCCTTGCGGGTCGAAAATATCGTCGAATACCCACTTTCCGCAGCACCTTTTTCGGCCAAGGCCAGTGCATTGGCAGATCCGTCAATGGCCAGCGCGCTTTTAGCACCTGCCGCTAGCGCTGCCAGTGAAAACCCACCCACATGGCTGAACACATCCAGCACCCGCGCGCCCTTGGTCAAGGTTGCCGCGAATGCATGATTTGGTCGTTGATCGTAAAACAAACCGGTTTTCTGACCACCCATAACATCCGCCATATAAACAGCTTCGTTCATGGGCACCGCAATGGGATCAGTGGGTGCGTCACCTTGCAGGACTGTGATATCTTCGCTCAGACCTTCCAGACTTCGGGTTCGCCCCGTGCCATTTTTGATCACAGTTTCAACGCCGGTTATCGCAATCAAAGCCTTGGTCAACGGGTCCAGAAGCCGATCAGCCCAAGCCGCATTCGGCTGGATCACAGCCAGATTGCCAAAACGGTCAATCACGACACCGGGCAAACCGTCTGCTTCTGCGTGGATCAGACGATAGAACGGCGCGTCGTAAATCCGGTTGCGATGTTCAAACGCCCGTGCGATCCGCGCTTCAAACCAAGTCTGATCAATCACAGCATCTGGATCTGGGTCCAGCATTCGCGCGATCAGTGTTGATTTCGGGTTCACGGTCACCGTTCCAAGCGGGACGCGGTCCGCATCCTGCAATTGCGCCAGAACGCCGGGTTCCAATGCTTTGGTCCGGCGGTCGGTGACCAGTTCATTTGCGTAAACCCACGGAAAACCATGGCGAATATTTCGGGCCTGAACTTTTGGGCGAAGGCGGACGATGGGGCGTGTTTGATCTGTCATGCCCCGTGCTTAGGGTGTTTTTCACGGTACGAAAAGATCGTTTTGTGATAACCTTGTCTGCCAAGCCAAACTGACTAATCGATATGTGGAATTTGGAATTGTAAAAGACCTGCGTGCCGAAAACGGGTACACGCTATTTTCCACTGTAACTCTACTGTAAAATAACCTAAGTTAGCGCTATCAGCTACATCGATCCTAAACGGAGAGCCAATGTCTTTGAACCCAACCATCCAGGCCGTGACCGACCGGATCAAAGAACGCAGCCAACAATCGCGCAGTCATTATCTGGACAAGATGAAGCGGGCGGCTGACGAAGGGCCACGCCGCGCGCATCTGACGTGTGGCAATCAGGCCCATGCATATGCCGCGATGGGTGATGATAAAGATGCACTGGCATCGGAACAAACGCCAAACCTTGGAATTGTGACGGCCTATAACGACATGTTGTCGGCCCATCAGCCGTTTGAACGGTTTCCTGAATTGATCAAAACGGCCGCTCGCAATGTGCGCGCCACAGCACAGGTCGCGGGCGGTGTGCCTGCCATGTGTGACGGCGTGACCCAAGGCCAAACAGGGATGGAACTAAGCTTGTTTTCCCGTGATGTGATCGCACTTGCCGCTGGTGTTGGTCTGTCGCATAACACATTTGATGCTGCCGTTTATCTGGGTGTGTGCGACAAAATTGTCCCCGGACTTGTCATCGCAGCGGCCACTTTCGGCTATATCCCCAGTCTTTTCCTGCCTGCCGGGCCAATGGTGTCGGGCCTGCCAAATGATGAAAAAGCCAGGGTACGCCAACAATTTGCCGCAGGTGAAATCGGTCGCGACGAATTGATGAAGGCAGAAATGGCATCCTATCATGGCCCCGGGACCTGTACATTTTACGGCACGGCCAATTCCAATCAGATGCTGATGGAGTTCATGGGGCTGCATTTGCCCGGCGCGTCATTCGTGAACCCCAATACCCCCTTGCGCGATGCGTTGACTGTTGCTGGTGCCGAACGCGCGCTTGAAATCACAGCCCTTGGCAATGATTACCGCCCCGTTTCAGATATTCTGGATGAAAAGGCATTCGTGAACGGCATTGTCGGACTAATGGCGACGGGCGGGTCAACCAATCTGGTCATTCACCTGCCAGCCATGGCACGTGCAGCTGGTGTTATACTGGATCTTCAGGATTTTGCAGATCTGTCCGATGTGGTGCCATTGATGGCAAAAGTCTATCCAAATGGTTTAGCCGATGTGAACCATTTCCATGCCGCGGGCGGTCTGGGCTATATGATCGGTGATTTGTTGGAAAGCGGGCTTTTGCACCCTGACACAAAAACTGTCGCAGGCGACGGGCTTGCTGATTACACACAAGAACCCAAAGTGCAGGACGGTCGCGTCATTTGGCAAAAAGGATCCGGTGAAACACAAAATGATAAAATTCTGCGCCCCGCAACAGACCCGTTTCAGAAAACCGGTGGGTTGAAACAGCTGATCGGAAATCTGGGCCACGGCATGATGAAAGTATCCGCCGTCGCACCTGAATTACATGTAATAGAAGCCAAAGCGCGCGTGTTCGAAAGTCAGGACGCTGTCAAAGCGGCATTCAAAGCGGGTGAATTTACGGAAAACACAGTCGTCGTGGTACGGTTTCAAGGACCAAGCGCTAACGGAATGCCGGAACTGCACGGCCTGACACCCACATTGTCTGTCATGATGAGCAAGGGCTTGAAAGTTGCGCTGGTCACGGATGGGCGCATGTCTGGCGCGTCAGGCAAAGTGCCATCGGCAATCCACGTCAGTCCCGAAGCGGCCAAAGGCGGTTTGCTTGCCAAGTTACAAGACGGTGATCTGGTTCGTGTTGATGCAGTGGCTGGCACGCTGGATGTCTTGACCTCAGGGGTTGAGGCACGCACGCCTGCGACACCAGATCTATCTGATAACACCGCAGGCGTCGGCCGTGAGCTGTTCGAGGTTTTCCGCCAGAATGTCGGGCTGGCAACCCACGGCGCTGGCGTCGTTGTATAAGGCAAAATTGATATGACCCCCCAAGACGCAAGTAAACGAACCGAAGAAATTTGCCGGCTGGCGCCCGTCGTGCCTGTTTTGGTGATTGATGACATCAGCCACGCCCGCCCTTTGGCCCAAGCCCTGATCGCAGGGGGTCTGCCTGCACTTGAAGTGACTTTGCGCACGCCTGTTGCGTTAGAGGTGATCGCAGAGATGGCCAAAGTACCCGGTAACAAGGTGGGGGCTGGTACTCTTTTAACACCAGGTGATATTAAATCAGCAAAAGCGGCAGGGGCCACCTTTGGCGTGTCGCCCGGTGCAACGGATGCACTGCTGCAGGCTTGCGAAGACGAAGATCTGCCATTGTTACCCGGTGCTGCCACTGCGACTGAAGCAATGAAACTTTTGGAACGCGGCTATCGCATACAAAAGTTCTTTCCGGCCGAAGCATCGGGTGGTGCCCCTGCCCTGAAAGCCATTGGCGCACCAATTCCGCAGGTTCGTTTCTGCCCCACTGGCGGCGTGACGCCAGAAAACGCACCCGGTTATCTGGCACTTGGAAACACAATCTGCGTCGGTGGAAGCTGGGTTGCTCCGAAAGATAAAGTTGCAACCAACGACTGGGCCGCAATCGAAGAATTGGCGCGATTGGCAGCGCGACTTTAAAGGGGCTTGAGCCGCGCTAACACATCCCGATAAATAAAAATCTAAGCACCGCTTTCAGCTTTTTTTTCCCACCGGCCGCTTTCCTCGGACCAGTATTGCGCCGCGCAGCCTGCATCGGTCAGGGTTTTCCACTGAACACGCGCGCGGGCCAGATCGGTTTCATTGTTGCCATCAAACAGAATACAAACCCGTTCCATCTTATTGACTTCATCTGCGGCCACATCTGCCCCATCGACCGCCATCAGACAGCGCGCGCTGTTGGGGATATCATCCGCAGTCGTCAACAGAATTGGCTGATCCGAGTCATAGGGACCACCTGCAACGCCATGAGGCATAAATCCATCATCGCGGATCCAAAGAACACGGTCTAACATCTCGATGCGGTCGGTTTGCTGACCGCGAATAACAACACGCCACCCTGCCCCGGTCGCCTTGCCCAAAAGCATGGGCAAAGTGACTTCAAGCGGTTGGCGCGTCAGGTGGTAAAAGAAAACAGCGCCCATCAGCCCTGTTCGTATTTATCGGCAATCAAGCGATTCAACGCCATAACACCCCAGCCTGTCGCCCCTTTGGGCGCATAGGCGGTTTCGGATTTCACGCTGGCCACCCCTGCAATGTCCAAATGGATCCAAGGCATGTCATCTTTGATAAACCGCTGCAGAAATTGCGCAGCCGTAACCGCCCCGGCATCGCGGCCGCCAACGTTTTTGATATCCGCAATATGGCTTTTGATCTGCTTGTCATAATCGGCCCCAAGCGGCATGCGCCATGCGCCTTCGGTTTCAAGTTTGGCAGCTTTCAAGAAGCTGTCGCAAAAAGCATCATCATTTGAGAAAACGCCAGCATTGTGATGACCCAGTCCCACGACAATCGCACCCGTCAAGGTCGCAAGATCCACGATACCAGAAGGGTTGAACCGATCTTGCGCGTACCAAAGCACGTCCGCCAGAACCAAACGGCCTTCAGCATCGGTGTTGATGATTTCGACCGTGTCACCTTTCATGGATTTCACAACATCACCTGGGCGCGTCGCGCGGGCCGATGGCATGTTTTCCACAATGCCAACCAATCCGACCACGTTCGCCTTGGCTTTGCGCAAAGCAATCGCGCGCATGACGCCCGCCACAACACCGGCGCCCCCCATATCCATGGTCATGTCTTCCATGCCAGCACCGGGCTTCAAGCTGATGCCACCGGTATCAAAGACAACCCCTTTGCCAACCAACGCAAGCGGTGCCTCATCCCCGCCGCCATTCCACTTCATGACTACGACCTTGGATGGGCTGTCACTGCCATGCCCTACACTAAGCAACGTGCGCATGCCCAGTTTTTCCAACTCAGGTTCTTCCAGCACTTCAACCTTCACGCCGATATCTTTCATGGCGGCAAGACGATCGCCGAACTCTGTCGTCGTCAGGACATTTGCCGGTTCCATGGTCAGATCGCGGGTAAAAAACACACCTTCCGCCACGAACATAAGTGGTTTTGCTGCGGCGGCGACATCATCCGCTTTGTTTGCCATTACCTCAACCTTGCCAAATGTTTTTTCATCACCGGTCTTATGGTCATCAAATTCATAGGCCCGAAGTGCGGCACCAAAGGCAATCTGTTCAACTTTTTGCCAATTGCCCGCCAGAATGAATAACGGGGATTTTCCGTGGGACTTGCCAATCGTCGCCCCTGCTTTGCGCGCATCTTCCAACGTTGGGCGTCGTTCCAGACGGATGATTTGCAACGCGTCAGCTTTCAGGCCAACGGGAAAAGCCAGATCCTTGCCATGACCCGCCTTCATATCTGCAAATTGATCACTGGCCACAAACCGCCCCAAGGCGCCTTTGGTCAACCGGTTTACCCGTCTTGCATTTTGACCCAACTTACCATCTGCACCCACAAAAACGACCACACGGCCAGTCATTTCTGCAATGCGATCAATGTTGGTTTCGGTGAAATCAATCTGGATGGGCTGTGTCATCTGGGCTCTCTTTCATAAAATCTTTGCGCAATACCTAGCCTTTGAGACCCGCCTTGACCAGATTGCAGTTTTCCCCGCTGTGCCATTCGTCTAATGTCTGCCTATTGATAATGATCCAAGGACAGAAAATTGGCACGATTTGACAGATACATGCTGTCCCAATTGATGGTTCTATTTGGCTTTTTCGCATTGATTCTTGTGATGATTTACTGGGTCAATCGGGCGGTCATTTTGTTTGACAGATTAATCGCGGATGGTCAGTCGGCCAGCGTTTTCCTGGAATTCACAGCGTTGTCACTGCCCAATGTGATCCGAATTGTGCTGCCTGTGGCAGCTTTTGTCGCATCAGTCTATGCCACCAACCGATTGAGTTCAGAAAGCGAATTGGTCATTGTACAGGCCACGGGCTTTTCAAATTTTCGACTGACCCGCCCTGTTTTGATCTTTGGCTGTTTTGTCGGATTGATGATGTCGATTCTGACACATTTTCTGGTCCCTGCCAGTATTACCCGATTGGAAGAACGCACAGGCGAGATATCTGAAAATATCACGGCACGTTTGTTAACCGAAGGAACATTTCTGCACCCATCAAGCGGAATTACATTCTATATCCGCGAAATTTCACCCGCTGGTGAATTGAAGGGGGTGTTTCTGTCTGACGCCACACGTGACGATGAAACCATAACCTATACAGCAAAAAGCGCGCTTTTGGTCCGCGGGGATACGGGCCCAAAGCTGGTGATGTTCGACGGCCTAGCACAAACATTGCAACAGGAAGACCAGCGCCTGTTTACCACCAGTTTTCGTGATTTCGCCTATGATATCGGCGCACTGATTACATCAGGGGGACGCAAACGGTTGTCTGTCGATGAATTATCAACGATGGCGCTGCTATTTCCATCAGAGGAAAATTTGACGGTAACGCGAAAAAGTGCCGGGGCTTTCGCAAAAGAAGGTCACGGCCGTATTGCGCAAGCCCTCTTTTGTATTGTCGCGGCTTTACTGGGGTTTACCACCCTGCTTTTGGGCGGTTTCAGTCGGTTCGGTTTGGGTAAGCAGATCCTGCTTGCGGTCTTTTTGCTGATCGTGATCAAACTGATCGAAAGCGCCGTGACCGAAACGGTCAGTAAAAACGCGCAGCTTTGGCCGATAATTTATGTGCCCGCCGCTTTCGGGTTTGCAGCCGCCTGGTTGATGCTGTTTATCAGCAGCAGACCAACGCTTTTCAAGAAAAGAGCAACCGCATGAAGTTGCACCTATATTTCGCCCGAAAATTCATAATGTCTTTTCTGATCGTATTGGGCGTCTTTTTTGCGATGCTTGCCCTTTTGGACCTGGTGGAACAGTTGCGCAGGTTTGACACGGACGAGGTTGGATTGCCGGAAATCGTTCAGCTGACATTATTGAATGTGCCCACGGGGCTTTACCGGATATTGCCGCTTATTGTGATCTTGGCCACGTTGATGCTGTTTTTATCGCTCGCGCGTAGCAGTGAAATGGTTGTCACGCGTGCCTCTGGCCGGTCTGCCATGCGGTCGCTTATTTCACCCGTGATTGTCGCATTGCTTCTTGGCGGTGTGGCGCTGGCGGCTTTCAACCCGATTGTGGCTGCGACCCAGAAACAATACGAATTGAAATCGCAACGATATAGCAGTGGTGAAGAAAGCGTTTTGTCTGTGTCATCCGAAGGCCTGTGGTTGCGTCAGGGCAGCGCGCAGGGGCAAACGGTGATCCGCGCCAGCCGCGCCAACTTGGATGGGACGATCCTGCAGGATGTCACTTTTATCACCTTTACATCTGACGGCACCCCCACCCGCAGGATTGAGGCCGCCGAGGCGCAATTGCAATCCGGGGCGTGGTTGCTGTTAAGCGTCAAAGATTGGCGCTTGGACAGTGGCGAAAACCCCGAAGGAACATCATCCCTTTATGAGACATTGGATGTTGAAACCGAACTGACGCGCGACAGCATACAAGACAGTTTTGGCACACCAAGTGCTATTCCGATCTGGGAATTGCCTTCCTTCATTGCAGCGCTTGAACGCGCCGGGTTTGCGGCAAACCAGCACCGCATGTGGTTTCAAATGGAACTTGCAATGCCGCTTTTGTTGGTCGCGATGGTATTGGTCGGCGCAGGATTTACGATGCGGCACACGCGTTTTGGTCGGACCGGCTTGATGGTTCTGATGGCCGTTATGATGGGGTTTGGTCTGTATATTATTCGGAATTTTGCGCAGATTATGGGTGAAAGTGGACAAATCCCGATTTTACTGGCGGCCTGGGCACCTCCGATATCCGCGATTTGCCTGTCTCTGGGCCTTTTGTTTCACCTAGAGGATGGTTGATGCGTCAGTTTTTTGTTGTGTGCATTTTGTTATGTACAACCCTGTTCCCTGCCATCGCCCAAGAGGCCGCAACACTTGTTGCTGATCGTGTCCTTTTACAAGGTGAAACCCGTCTAATTGCTGAAGGAAACGTTGAGGTATTCCAGGATGGCCAACGATTGAAGGCCGAGCGCGTGATCTATGATCAAACGACTGAAACACTCACGATTGAGGGGCCCATCACATTGATTGATGGAAACCGCACGATCATCATGGCCGATAGCGCCGAATTGGATCAGGGCTTTCGCAATGGCATTTTAACCGGCGCGCGTATTGTGTTTGAAGAAAAACTTCAACTGGCTGCAAATCAAATCACCCGTGTTGATGGGCGCTATACGCAAATGTACAAAGTTGTTGCGACCTCGTGTCAGGTTTGTGGTCAGGATGACGCGCCATTGTGGCAAATCCGGGCGCGCAACGTTATTCATGATGAAACAGAGCGGCAGATTTATTTCGAAGATGCCACTGTGCTTGTGCTTGATGTCCCTGTGTTTTACCTGCCGCGTCTACGATTGCCTGATCCGTCTGTTGAGCGTACACGCGGTTTTCTTCCGCCAGAGTACAGATCAACCACCCAGTTGGGTTTTGGGATCAAAGTGCCTTACTTTATTCCGATCGGCGATCATAAGGATATTACCCTGACCCCCTATCTGTCGCCTTCGACCCGCACATTGCAGGGCCGATACCGTCAGGCGTTTCGTAATGGCGATTTGATCATGAATGGGGCCGTCACCGACGATGATTTGCGGCCTGGCGAATTCCGGGGCTATCTGTTTGCCGAAGGGCAATTTGATCTGCCACGTGATTTCAAGCTGATTTTCGATATCGAAACCACCAGCGATGATGCATATCTTCTGGATTACGGCTTTTCGTCGCGCGACCGACTGGATAGCGAACTTGCCCTGACACGCACGGTGCGGGATGAAAATTTTTACGCCGGGATCACTCAGTTCCAATCTTTGCGCGAAGACGAAGGCAATTCTACCTTGCCACCGCTTTTGTCGGACATCAGCTATACCCGCAGATTAACGCCATCATCTTTTGGTGGCATTCTTGATCTGACCACAGAAGTTCACAGCCATTATCGCTATTCCGATGAGGACGTTGTTGGTCGTGATGTCACCAGCGCATCTGCACGGGCGCATTGGAACCGTAGTTGGACATTCGGTCCGGGTGTCGTGGGCCGAACGGACGTGGCAATGTTTGCGGATTATTATATCATCGGTGACGATCAGGCCAATTTCGAGGACGAGATGGTCACACGTCTGACCCCATATCTGGCCGCTGAGTTACGTTGGCCATTGGCGCAAACCACACATAATGGCGTGCGCCATGTCGTTGAACCGGTTGCACAGATCGTCTGGACAGACGATGACACAGAAGATGTCCCGAACGAAGACAGCACACGTGCCGAATTGGACGAAGGCAATCTGTATTCCCTTAGCCGCTTTCCCGGTACAGACGCCTATGAACGCGGGATGCGGACAACATTTGGGGGTACCTATACGCGCTATGACCCAGCCAACTGGTCGATAGCCCTGACCTTGGCGCGCAGTTATCGCACCGAAGATTTAGGGCAATTTACAGACGCCTCGGGCTTGTCTGGCAGCGCATCTGACTGGCTGGCTGTGGCGCAGTTTGCCATAGGTGACAACCTGACGTTCACAAACCGTACCATACTGGATGATGACTTGGGTCTTGGCAAAAATGAAACCAGGCTTGACTGGATCAGTGAACAATTAAATGTTGGCACAAGCTATATCTGGTTGGACGAAGAAATCGCCGAAGATCGACCAGATTCCATATCAGAATGGAACGTGGACGCAGGATTTCTGATAAACAGAAACTGGTCCGGAACAACCGATTGGCGCTATGATTTTGTTGCCGATCGTGCCGCACGCGCAGCCCTTGGCCTGACTTATGAAAATGAATGTGTTGCTGTTGGTCTTTCCCTCTCGCGCAGGTTCACATCATCAGATAGTGTGCGCCCGACAACTGATTTTGACTTGACTGTTGCCCTGACAGGCTTCAGCACAGGCGGATCATCAAAGCGCTCAAAAGCGCGAAGCTGTAGATAAAAAAGAAAGCAAGGAAACCCGTTTTCATGCGCCCTATTACATCCACTCTTATTGTTATTGTGGCTTTTGTTTTTGCACTGCCATCCTTTGCACAAAACCCTTTTTCGCCGGCCGTTCGTGTCAATGATCGCGTAATTACACAATACGAATTAAGCCAGCGACTGCGTTTTATGACCGTTCTGCGTACCCCCGGGGCCAACGAAGAATTGGCGCGGAACATTTTGATCGAAGACCGGTTAAAGCAAGATGCACTGGCTGCGGCCGGGATCACCTTGACTGACGAAGAAATTGAAACCGGCATGGAAGAATTTTCAAGCCGGGCCAATATGGATCTACAACAATTTACCCGTGCGCTTGGACAGGCTGGCGTTGATCGCGAAACCTTCCGCGATTTTGTCGAAGTTGGTCTGGGATGGCGAAATTATGCACGACTGCGCTTTGGGCCGCGTGCACAAGTGGGCGAAGATGAAATTGATCGCCGGATCGCGCTTGCCTCAAACCGGGGGGGATTGCGGGTCTTGCTGACCGAAATCGTGCTGCCCAATACGCCCCAATTTGCAAATCAAACCCAAAGACGTGTCCAGCAGATTGAACGGATCACAACCGAAGCCGCCTTTTCCGCAGCCGCACGCGATTTTTCCGTATCACCGACGCGGACCCGTGGCGGGCGTCTGGATTGGTTACCGTTGTCTAACCTGCCACCACAGCTGCGCCAGGTCGTTTTGTCATTGCAACCCGGTGAAATCAGCGCACCCGTTGTTGGCCCCAATGCTATCTTGATTTTCCAGTTGCGCGCAATTGAAGAAACAGACGCAGAGCAGCCTGAAATCGCCGCACTTGATTTTGCGACATTCTATATTGCTGGTGGTGACAGCGATGCGGCTCGATCCGAAGCGGCCCGTATTCGTGCCCAGATCGATACGTGTGATGATCTTTTTAGTATCGCCAAAGACTTGCCACCAGAACGTCTGGAACGCGAGGTGCTGCCGCCATCAGAAATCCCGCAAGACGTTGGGATGGAACTGGCAAAGCTGGATCCGGGTGAAGTATCAGCAACGCTCACTCGTGGAGACGCGCTGATGTTGTTGATGCTGTGTGGTCGAACGCCTGAATTAGGTCAGGAAATCAACCGCGAGGCCATCCGAAACGCATTGGTTAACGAACGCATTGCATCCCTATCCGAAGGATTTCTGGCCGAGCTTCGCGCAGATGCGGTGATTGTAACCCCATGACGCAGGCCCCGATTGCGCTGAGTTGCGGTGAACCTTCGGGGATCGGACCCGAGATCGCCGCAAAAGCATGGCGTACTCTTGGGGCGCAGCTTCCGTTTTTCTATATTGGTGATGCGTCACACTTGCCCGCAGATACACCCGTTCGCGAAATCTCTGATCCTGCCGAGGCAATGTTCGTAAGCGCATCGGCCTTGCCGGTTCTAGCACATTCTTTTCCGGTTCAGGCGCAAGCTGGCCATCCGTCTGCCGAAAATGCGCAGGATGTTATAAACGTCATTGCGCGCGGTGTTGAACTGGTTCAATCGGGCGCTGCATCCGCACTGTGTACGGCGCCTATTCATAAAAAGGCACTGAAAGATGGCGCACACTTTGCGTATCCAGGTCATACCGAATATCTGGCCGCATTAGCTGGCGTTGAACGTGTTGTGATGATGCTGGCCTGCAATGCGTTGAAGGTCGTGCCTACGACAATCCACATTCCGTTGGCCCAGGTTCCAACCACGCTGACCCAGGATCTTTTGCGTAATACTTTGATGATCACCCATGCTGCACTACGCCAAGATTTCGGGATCGACGCGCCACGCATTGCCGTCGCAGGACTGAACCCGCATGCAGGCGAAGGCGGGACGATGGGGTACGAAGACATACAGTTGATTACACCTGTTATCGCGACCTTAAAGACAGAAGGTTTCGATATCCGTGGGCCGTTGTCGGCAGATACACTGTTTCATGCAGCCGCGCGCGATACCTATGATGTTGCAATTGCCATGTATCACGATCAAGCCCTTATCCCGATAAAAACATTGGATTTTTCAGGCGGTGTGAACGTGACACTTGGCCTGCCCTTCATTCGCACATCGCCCGATCATGGAACAGCTTTTGATATCGCAGGCCAAGGTATCGCCGATGCAACCAGCTTGATTGAAGCGCTGAAACTTGCAGATCATATGTCCAGATGCCGACAATAGACACCCTGCCACCCCTGCGCGATGTGATTACAACACATGGATTATCTGCCAAAAAATCCCTTGGTCAGAATTTCTTACTTGATCTAAATTTGACTGCAAAAATTGCACGTCAGGCAGGTGATCTGACCCATTGTGATGTGCTTGAAATTGGTCCTGGCCCGGGCGGATTGACCCGAGGTCTTTTGGCTGAAGGTGCGCGTCGTGTGCTTGCCATTGAAAAAGATAGCCGTTGCCTGCCTGCATTGGCTGAAATTGCTGCAACCTATCCCGACCGACTGCATGTGATCAATGGCGATGCGCTGGACATCAATCCGCTGGATCATCTGACGCCCCCAATTCGTATAGCCGCCAATCTGCCCTATAATATCGGGACTGAGCTGCTGGTGCGCTGGTTAACGCCGCCTACATGGCCCCCATTTTGGGACAGTCTGACACTCATGTTTCAGCGTGAAGTCGCGGACCGGATCGTCGCAAAGCCGGGATCAAAAGCATATGGCCGACTGGCGATCCTTGCGCAATGGCGCGCCGACGCCCGCATCGTGATGACGTTGCCACCCGAAGCATTTACGCCACCACCAAAAATTAGCTCGGCCGTTGTGCATCTAACCGCCCTGCCCCAACCCCGTTATGCAGCCGATCCCGCAGTTTTGTCGCGGGTTGTTGCGATGGCTTTTAATCAGCGGCGAAAAATGCTGCGGTCTTCCCTGAAAGGCTTGGCACTTGATATAGAGGATCGCCTTGTTGCGGCTGATATCACACCAACAGACCGTGCCGAGACACTAACGATTGAGCAGTTCTGCACCTTGGCCAGACAGCTGAATTAGTCTGCTATTCTGCCTGCAACTCTGCGTCCCAGTACAGAAAATCGACCCAACTGCCATGCAGATAATTGGGTGGGAATTTACGCCCCATATTGCGCAATTCTTCTGCACCCGGCTGTCGCGGCGGTTTTCGCAGACTTAAACCGGATTGCCGCAGACTTTTGGATCCCTTGCGCAAGTTACACTTTGAACAGGCCGCAACAACATTTTCCCAACTTGTGATTCCCCCACGCGCGCGTGGTATAACGTGATCAAACGTCAGATCACCCGAGGCACTGCAATACTGACAGGAAAATTCGTCGCGCAAGAAAAGATTAAAGCGCGTGAAGGCGACGCGCTTTTGTGGTTTCACATAATCTTTCAGAACTACAACTGATGGTATTCGAATTTGCGTCGACGGACTTCGCACCACTTCGTCATATTCTGCAACAATATCAACACGTTCCAACCATGCCGCCTTAACAGCTTCTTGCCATGGCCAAAGCGACAAAGGGTAATAGCTAAGCGGGCGATAGTCAGCATTCAGGACCAGCGCAGGGTGGTGTTTCAGTTTGCTTGGTTCCCGGACAAACTCTGTCCTGAAATCTCCGTCCATGGGGGCTGACTCCATTTTTTCATTTGCTTGCCCGTATACACCAGAACAAAAAACCGTCCTGATACCTGTTTGAACTATATATGGCGTTTTCGCCCTGACAACCCCCGCAATATGCAGTGTTTGTCGCATATGATATAAAACTAATTCGTAACGCTAGAACGACAATTTTGACCCATATCGCGTGATTTATATCCTATGGAAAAAGCTACATTGCGACATCACATTTCAAGACAAATCGTTTCTTTTAAGCGCAAACCAATACCGGGGCACTAGAAATATTTGGTTTATTGAAACAATGCCACCCAAATCGCGGCAAACATCAACATTCCGCCAAAATTAACCCAGCTATGCCAGATAGCATATCTGAATGGCATGGACTTCCGAACGTAGAACGTTATTCCGATAACATAGCAGAATGCACCTGCTGCGACGCACCACAAGGTTGCTGTTGGGGCATCTTTTAAGTCTATCAAAGCGAACAAGCCAATTCCGCCTAACGCAAGATAAGATGCCGTAGACCAGCGCGATTTAACTTGTCCGTTGGTGATTTTATTTTGAACAGCCAATGCCGTAAGTCCCCAACAAACCCAGAGCAGAGTCATTGTCAAAGTCGTACCAGCCTGAACGAAAAAGGGCGTGAATGTACCTGAAATACTTGGATAAATAGCTGCATGATCAATGCGTCTTAATAATTTACGGTGATCATGCGATGATAGAAAATGGTATGCCCAAGACGCTAAATTGGATGTCAGCGCGCAAATCACGTAAACCACAACTGCGAACACAAGACTGTTTTCAACTTCGCCAATGGCCTTGAAGATCAATACACTTCCCGCAATCACAATCAAAATCAAGCCAACAGCATGTACCGCCATATCTAAATGACGATGAACTAAAACTTGGCTGGGATAGTTCATCTTGGTCATGATTATCTCTTGTAAATATTTATTCAGCGTTAGATGCAAGATGTATCAAGTCCACGAATATTGAGCGACGTTAACATCGATCTTGCTTCAGTCTGATGTTGATCGATGCCATCGATACCTAAAATAATGATTACGGGTCTCATCTTTTGATTGTAATTCAGATGCGGTTTTGTAGCGTAGAAATATTAGTTATTACATAAAAATTTAAGATGTGAGGGCACTCAAAAATGCGCGTTAATGGCATAATCTCTAAGCCAGTGCGCCAAAAAATATGCACCCGATGATCGTTGAAATCTCGGGCCCGATTAATGCGCTGGATGAGTAATTCGAAGTTGAGGCTTGTGCAAGTAATGTGCTGAAAAGCTATTTTTCATTGGCCTGGACGTATCAAATGTTGGCATTTCCAATAGCATGGCCAAAGCTTTTACCTTACTCAGTGTTCAATATGACAGAACATAAATTCACGAACATCGACTATGCATCAATACACCTGATAAGGGTTCTCACGCTCAATGACATGTAACAATTAATGGCATCCCAAGAAATCAATCAGTGATTGTAGTAAATGATCACAATGGGCTGGAGGATACTTAAAGATGTCACTACATACATAGATACTTACTGGAATAAGCACGTAGCGCCTAAATAGGAGTGGCGTAACCGATAAGGGCCAAGGCCGATCTGCGGGAATGTTTTGTGTAATCACTTTGATCAGGCATTTGTAAAATATTATTGGAGTTCCATGCCAAATTCATATTCTGTAATCTTGAAGAACCGCACACCTTTGGCTTCTTTTTCTATTAAAGGTTCGGCAATACGCGCGTGAAAAAGGATTTTAGGGGAAACAACACGACCCAACATAAAAGCTAACCGTTCGTCTTCTGGGATAATGTTAAACTTATGTTCATTTAAAGATAGACGATCAATATCAGCATCGTCATCTGGATCGTCTTCATCAAATTCGAAACCAAGCTCAGACCGTTCCTGGCTCCAATAATCCATCATCTCATAGAACTTCATGAAGTGCATCGGTTCGTGAATTTCGTCATAAATGTCGTAATACACCGCGTGCATCCATTGCACGCCGCGAGTTGGATAAAAACGCAGCATGTCATAGACTCAAGGCAGAACCACAAACCCACTCATGTGTTTGTGCATATCGCCTATTTGCCCGGGATGATTATCAGCAATACGTTGTTCTAAAAAATCAGCTTCAAATTTCATAATCTGAGACGGATTTTCAGTATAGTTAGTAGCGTCACTGATCGACCAATTGTCCTTTTCGACGGGTCCTATGAATGTAGGGCGTCCATTTTCGTCTGCTCGGTAATCAGCAAACACGTGATAATATTGATCATCATAAGGTCCAAAATTCATCGCCCCACCTCCAATTGAAGGACTGCAAAGGCTGCAGCCAGCTAGGACTAAGGCCGACCTGCGGTTGTAATCCTTCAACCTATTGATATTCCATCCCATCTTCATATTTGGTGATCTTGAAAAACCGAACACCTTTGGCTTCTTTTTCGATCAAGGGTTCGGCAATACGCGCGTGAAATAAGATATCAGGAAAGCCAGTACCTCCTAGCATAAACGCCAATCTTTCATCTTCTGGGATGACACTGAATTTGTTTTCATCTAAGGACAATTGATCAATTTCAGCTCTTTCGTCGGGATTATCTTCGTCATATGGAAAAAGAAGAGTTGATCGTTCTCGGCTCCAATAATCCATCATTTCGTAGAACTTCATGAAGTGCATCGGTTCGTGGATTTGATCATAGATGTCGTAATAGACTGCGTGCATCCACTGCACTCCCCGTATCGGGAAAAAACGCAGCATGTCGTACACCCAAGGAAGGACAAGGAAGCCACTAATTGCATCATTCAGATCACCGATCTGACCGGGATGATCCTGTTCAATCCGTGTCTCTAAAATATTAGGCTCAAATTTCATAATTTGATTTGGATTATTTGTATATCCAGTTCGATTATTATCCGTCCATTCATCTTTCGGAACAGCACCAATATAAACTGGTTTTTGATCAGGATCATCCGGTGAAAGGCGCCTGTCTTTTTTAACGTAATAGTACTCATCATCATAGGGCCCAAAGTTCATCGTCCCACCTCCAATTGATAACTGTTGCTGGCGGCTATTTTGATATCTTCGCGCGCCTGACCTGGGCCGTTTCGATTATTTTTATGACTGCGCCCAGAGGGACATGGCACCGCCGGATTATGTTTCGGGCCGGCATCCACACCGCCACATCCGACAGGGTTACCCGGACGGAAGGAAGCATAATATCGTGACAGTAAAAATCTTCTGAAAACTGATATATACTTGATTATATATCTACTTTCTGTATCAACCTTTGCCTGTATTTCCTGAGGCGTTTTGTTATCGCAGAATTTGCTTTTTCTAATTTGCTGTCGAAGAGGTTCTAATCTTTTTGCTACCTCTTCATGATAATCGTAATCACCAAATTTATGCCCGCTCTTATGCACCTGACATCCCAAATGACAGGCTCCTTGCATGGTTGATGGGATCAGAGACAGATTTTCAAGCACATGGATGTTATAGCCCAATCGTTTCAGTTTGGCACTCATCTTGGCTTCTTTCACACCCTGCACAGAGACCACGTGGTGTGCCTGCATTATAATGCCCTGGCTCATGGGGTGGCTTGGATCAGCGGCAGCTCTGGCGCGGATGGGGCCGGTATCCCCGGTTTTTCGGTCGACAACACCCTTCAAACTGGGTGATCGCTTGGGATGCGGACGTTTCAGTTTCTCACCGCAGACGGTGCAGCGGCGACCGTTTTTACTACGCTTGCGGGCGCTGACCACTGCAGCGCGCTTGGCTGCAGTGCGAGCCGCAGTGAGAACAATTCCAGACATTGCACGCCCCTGCGCGCGTTTTTTCAGGGCAAAGGCGATGATCTTGTTCCAGATGCCCTCAAGGCGTTGATACATGCGTTCAATGAACTGCTTGGCTTGCTTGCCATAGCGTGCCAGCTTCGCCGCCCGCAGCGTTATCACGCCCACAGAGGGGGCCGCGCCCGCGCCGCCAGACGCCACTGTACCAGCCGCAAGCATCATCCCCAACAGCAAGCCAACAACCAGTTCATAGCTTAGGAATGTGATGGTGCCGACGCCGTTTTGCAGCCAGATCTGTGGCGGGATGGCGGATGCCAACAGGGGCACCGCCGCGATGATCATGCCGCGTACCTCTGGTGATCTGACCACTTCCAGCAAAAGCTGCATATCATCATAACTGTTTTGGATATATTCTGACCATTTCGTGCCCTCTGCATCATCGGTCAGCTTGGGTAAGGTATCGATGATAAATCGTTCGACGCCGTCATCGTTGCCTTCCACAAAGTCTTTCATGAACGTCGCAATGGCCGGGGCATTTTCAATGATCAGCTTGCCGCCCTCGTAAAGGGCGGTCGCATCCTCAACGGCTTCACCGCTATAAACATAGAGTGCGGCGTCTTTTGCGACTTTTTGAGGCGTCGGTATGCCGTCTGCGACATTCATAGCGCTTTCAGCAAATTCTTCCCACGTCATATTACTTAGGTGAACATATGCATCGCCTGCCGCATCATAGAGCGAGGCAAAGAAGTCCTTTTCTGAATCGATCCATTTGCTGCGCCCCGCGCTATAGGCGGATTGGGCTGTTGTTCCCATCAATTGCCAGCGTTCAAGGGGGCTGGCATTGTTCCATACCTGCCAATCACGAGCATAGTCATCTGCAACTTTTTGCACTGTTTTGTTGATCTGCTCGCGCAGGTCTTTGACAGATTTGTCCACGTCCGCTTGTGTGGCTTCGGGCACGATTTCAAATTCCATTTGCCCTTCTGGTGCGTCCTTGACCACAAAAGTGCCGACTTCACCAAGCTGTTGATCGTTCAGGGGCAAACCCGGCGTACCTCCGGTATCACGTGTTGTTTTCAGGCGTGCCTCTTTGATCAACTCGCCATTGACGCGGAATTGAAACTTTGCCCCTGCCATGGGCGTTTGCAGCATATCGTCGTAATAGCCATTCAACATCACGTCACGGCCGCATTGTTTGATGTGGGCTTCATCGATATTGCCCTGATAGCGTTCTGCGGCGAAGTTTTCGCTGATGGCCAGGGTTTCGGCGGGGGTTTTGGTGTTCATTTATGCAACCTCGGCGCTTAATAGAGTGCGCTTGTATGTTTCAAATTTAATATCTTCAGATGTGGTTTTGGTTAAAATAGCCTGCAACTGCCCGCTTGGTTCTTTTGTCTCATAGGCGTCTCCGTACATGATATCCCAGACAGCCATCATATAGAGATGCGCGCCGTTACGCAGCCCATAGCCTTGCAGACGCGCGACAATGCGCGCGGTGCGGGCCGCCAGTTCTGCCTCTGTTATCTGTGCGGTTTCTTGCGGGTATTGGCGCCGTAAATCCAACGCCATCTGGTCTGTTACCTCCCACTGTGCGCGGCGTTGGAAGGCGCGTTGTTCGATGGTGCCAAGGCGCAAGGGGGTGCTGTTAGGCGTCAACTCCGGAACCGGACGGATATGGGTAGACGGGGTGATAACCTCAACAGGGTGACCATAGGCGTTGAACCAGCGTGCAACCCGGCCTTTATCCGCTGCCATATCAGTGAAATAGTCCACCATCGGACCCGGTTCCCAAAAGCGGAAATAGAACCACTTGCCCGCTTCGTTCTGCAACCGGGTGAACTTGCGGAAATGCTGCCACAGCTGATCCAGGCTGGCGGTCGAGCGGATATAGAGGCCGGGGCGTTTGGCCCACAGATACCAGGGCACATCATCATCAGGGTCATGGGTGAACAAATGGCGGGTAAAGCTGTTGTCCTCTGCCAGCCTGACGATCCAGGGGGCGACATCGCGCAGATCGTCATAGGCCTGCCCCTTGAACAGGCACTTATGCTGCAGGCCAGAGTTGCCCAGCACCTCGGCCATGCCCATCATCTTCGAGGCATCCAGAATGGCATAGGTCTGGCGCGGGTCTTCGCCCTTGATCTGCCCAAACAGCGGCTCATACAGCGCATCCGGCACGGTTTTCTTAGGGTCAACGCCGAACTGGTCATCAAGCGGTTGGATATCGTTAAAGTGCGCGACTGTCAGATAACTCTTGTGAGCATCCGCCCCAGAGCGCGCTTGCGTACTTTCCCCTTTCGCCCATGGGTCGTCATATGTTCCTGTGCGCACTGTTCAAAATCCGTGTTGTCTTAAAACCAAATTCGGCACATCAATAGTGGATACGTGGCAGAGCCGCAGATAAAATGCAACTGCAAGATGCAGCACGCGACAAAACCCCGCTTACGCCTTATACCGATGGATCGCGCGATGCAGGGTCTGTTCTGAGACATTCAGCTGCCGGGCCAGATCGCGCAATGTGACCGCGCCGCTGT
>NZ_JABUFE010000008.1 GCF_013315265.1 Parasulfitobacter algicola
CGGTTCGCGATCCGCGAAGGCGGCCGCACCGTCGGCGCCGGCGTCGTCTCAAAAATCGTCGAGTAATATAATCGATACAATGAAATGATTTGAGCCGCCTTTTGGGCGGCTCATTTTATTTCAAGGTAATCAAACGATAATATGATTTATTCGTTGGTATCAAAGAATACTGTCCAATGCACAAGACATGGTACTTTCGATATTGCATCTAATTAAAGTCACGTTTCTTTTGTCATTAGTATTTGTGTCAACAGGCATTGCCAAGCCGCTTGTCGGGGATTCAGAAGAAACTTCTGCCAGTCTTTGTATTGCGTATCAGCTATAGGAATGTTTGCGCAGAGCCTTATTAAGATGGCCGCATGAGTGAGGCAGTCAAACTACGCCAGAAATACAAACGGTAAGCATGATCTTCAATCGTATTTGCCGTAACGCATCTATACCTAAAATGTTTCAGCGCTTGCAAATGAAGATTTGCTTTCGTATAGCGGCGATGGTCTTAGGGGTTTAGCTCAGTTGGTAGAGCATCGGTCTCCAAAACCGAGGGTCGTGGGTTCGAGTCCCTCAGCCCCTGCCAGACCGGTCAAATCATGCAATTAATTTGAAGCCTATACCTGAAATGCACCCTTTTGATGTACATTTTCATGTTGGCGCACATAAAACCGCAACAACGTATTTACAGTGGACCTTGCGGAACAATTCAGAATTGCTGTCCCAAAATAATATAAAGTATTTTGGCCCTCAGGACATGCGCCATCCCAATTTTTCGATCAAAGACTGTTTTGAATTCCAAAACGATGAAACAAAAACACCTGAAGAGATGTCATATCCCACTAAATTAATGATTTTTTCAGACGAAAATATGCTTAAATCGGTACAAGATAAAAATCACACGGGGCATCCATCATTCTATCCCCATAGAACCGAAGTCTTGACTGATTTTTTGCAATCGTTTTCTGGGCGCAAAGTCAGGGTGTTTTTAGGCATTCGCGATACAGCCGGATTTTTTGCATCTTATTATTCTCAAAAGCTTGTGGCTGGTCATGTTGGTTCATTTGATGTCTTTCGTAAGAAAAGTGCATTTGATGATGCACGATGGTCTGATGTGGTAAAGAGTTTCCTGAAATTTCAAGACATTGATGAAATCATTGTTTGGCAATACGAAAATTATATGCAGGTTTTGCCGCTTATATTAGGCAAATTATTAAACGAAGAAATAGGCAAGCAGATACGTATACTCAGCGAACCTTTGCATGTTGGATTATCAGAAAAAGCAATCCAAGTCATACTTGCCGAAAAACAAGAAAAAGGCAAAGTAACACGTGAATTTACGCGACAAGTCAGAGAGAATTATCCCAAATCAAGAAGACACCCAGCGCCAGTCTTGTGGACTTCGTCTGAGATGAGGGGCAGCCATCGCAGATATGAGGCTGACGTAAAGGAAATTTCTTGTCTGGACAAAGTTACACTGTTGAATGTTTGAAAACTAAACTTGAAATGCGTGTCAGGACACCGTATCTGGCAGCCAAGCACGGTGAAAAGGGTAACACATGGCCAAAGCAAATCCACTTCAGTTCATTCAGCAGGTTCGCGGTGAGGTGAGCAAGGTTGTCTGGCCAACCCGTCGAGAAGTTATTCTGACAAGCATCATGGTGTTTGTGATGGCAATGTTGACGGCTGCGTTCTTTTTCCTTGTGGATTTCACAATTCGCACGGGTTTGGGTTTCGTTATCTGATTTCTCAACGGAAAAAGCACGGTCAGGCTCTTGAATTAAAGCGTAAGCAAGAGTATTGCGACGTTCAAATCCTGAAATGGCGTGCTTCGATTCGTGTGGCACGCCGCTTTTTGTTTCAGATATGCGGTTAACCGCTTGCAATGAATAAAGAATTGGCGCTTGCGTCGTGATATATGAGGGTTCGAACGAAAATGGCGAAGCGGTGGTACTCGGTTAGCGTTCTTTCGAACTTTGAAAAGAAGATCGCCGAACAAATTAGAACATCCGTGGCTGAGGCCGAGCTTGAAGATCAGATCGAAGAAGTTCTGGTCCCCACCGAAGAGGTGATTGAAGTTCGTCGCGGCAAGAAAGTAACAGCGGAACGTCGATTTATGCCAGGGTACGTTCTGGTTCGGATGGAAATGACCGATCAGGGCTATCACCTGATCAATTCAATTAATCGCGTGACTGGTTTTCTGGGCCCCCAAGGTCGCCCGATGCCCATGCGCGACGCCGAAGTGAATGCGATTTTGAATCGTGTTGAAGAAGGCGAAGCTGCGCCGCGGACGCTGATTCACTTTGAGGTTGGCGAAAAGGTAAAAGTCAACGAAGGGCCGTTTGAGGATTTCGACGGCATGGTTGAAGAAGTTGATGAAGACAACCAGCGCCTGAAGGTAACGGTGTCGATCTTTGGCCGGGCAACCCCGGTCGAACTGGAATTTACACAGGTCACAAAACAGATCTGATGTAACCCGTGGGAGGTAGCGGTGGGCGCGCCCATCACGCCGGACCACGCAACCCGAACCGCCCTGACGCGTCAGGGACGGTGTTGAAAAAAGGAGAGGCCAAATGGCCAAGAAAATAGCTGGTACTATGAAACTGCAGGTTCCTGCAGGTCAAGCCAACCCATCCCCGCCCGTCGGTCCAGCATTGGGTCAACGCGGCATTAATATTATGGAATTCTGCAAGGCGTTTAACGCCAAAACGCAAGATCTTGAGCCGGGTTCGCCTTGCCCAACCATAATCACATATTATCAGGACAAGTCCTTTACGATGGATATCAAGACATCGCCTGCGTCTTATTTCCTGAAAAAAGCGGCCAAGCTGAAATCTGGTGCCAATAACCCAAGCCGTGAAGTTGTCGGATCTGTTACGGTTGCACAAGTTCGCGAAATTGCTGAAGCAAAGATGAAAGACCTGAACGCCAACGATATCGAAGGTGCAATGAAGATCATCGTGGGTTCTGCCCAATCGATGGGTATCGAGGTGAAAGGGTAAGTCATGGCGAAATATGGAAAACGTACGACCGCTGCCCGTGAAGCTTTTGCCGGTAAAACTGATGTCACAGTCGAAGAAGCTGTTGCGCTGATCAAGGGCAATGCAAAGACTAAGTTTGACGAAACACTTGAGATCGCGATGAACTTGGGCGTTGACCCACGTCACGCAGATCAGATGGTTCGCGGTGTTGTGACCCTGCCCAATGGTACAGGTAAAACTGTCCGTGTTGCTGTATTTGCGCGCGGTCCCAAGGCGGATGAAGCAAAAGAAGCTGGTGCCGATATCGTTGGTGCCGAAGACCTTATGGAAATCGTCCAAGGCGGCAAAATTGAATTTGATCGCTGCATTGCAACGCCTGACATGATGCCAATCGTTGGCCGTCTGGGCAAAGTGCTGGGACCACGTAACCTGATGCCGAACCCCAAGGTTGGAACTGTGACTATGGATGTGGCCGATGCTGTCAAAGCGGCCAAAGGCGGCGAAGTACAGTTCAAGGTCGAAAAGGCCGGTGTTGTGCATGCAGGTATTGGCAAAGTATCCTTTGACGAAAGCAAATTGGTGGAAAACATCCGCGCTTTTGTAGGTGCTGTTGCGAAAGCCAAGCCCGCAGGATCCAAAGGCGCTTATATGAAGAAAATTGCCCTAAGCTCAACCATGGGGCCAGGTGTTACAGTGTCAGTAGATAACGCCACCGGTAACTGATCAACAGCATTTCAAACGGCTCCTTCGGGGGCCGTTTTTATTTCAGATATGCGAGCAAGATTATGCTGAAGAAAATTTTATTTATTTCTATAATTTCTTTTTGGGCTCCAGTTGCTTTTGCGCAAGAGAGCCCCAACATCAGCAAGGTAGTCGGATTAGACCTTGAATTCAGACCTCACGAAGATGACTTTAAATTAGATTTCGATATTGGCGGAAGCCGACTGTTTGTATCTGGTAAGCTCTCAAAAAGTAGGCCTAATACTCGCGTCATTCATGTGTATGACACTGAAACACAAGAATTGATCAATGTTATAAGGCATTCGGATGGTGAAACATTCATTGGCTTTGGGAATACCCAAGGGTTTGGGGATGCTATTTCTGCAAATGAAAGATTTATGGTGACTGCAAATACCTCGGTCAAAGGTATTCGTCAGGTGTTGGTGTATGATACAGCCTCTTTAGAATTACTGCGGACGATCGATAATCCAAACCCCGACGCAAAGACTTATATAGATTTCTCTGACTTCGTATTACCTGAAAACGCCTTGGCGGGTATTCATGTGACAGTGACCTTTCAAAACGCTCAAAAACAAAACGGTGTCTTTATTTTTGACGTTGAGACGGGTCAACAAATCGCCACAGCTGTGGCGCCAGGCATCACAGAAGGGCTGTTTAATAAGCTTTTTAATATTAAAGAGCGTACAGTCTTCACCATGTTAGATTTTGATGGCACACGTGTTCTTGCAAAAGATATTGATGCATTTGGTTCTTCTAAATCGCGGGAAAGATCCGACAAAGTTTATGTATTTGATGTGAAAAACAACAATCTTTTGCAGACTTTTAACATTACAGATATTGCTGCAGAGATTGCGCCTGAAAGTGGCTTTATATCTGAGAAAACAGCATTTGTTCTTGGAAGAGGTAGCAAGAGTTTCAACCAATTTTACAATATTTATGCTTTTGATCTAAAAACAGGAGATCTGAAATTCACTTTGGAGGATCCATTTGCCAGCTTGGGGATTGAGGGGATCCAAAAAGGTAAGTTTGGTACTTTTGGCTCCAATACAGCTTTGATGTGGCCTTACTTGATTGTCTATATGCCTGATTTGCTTATAAACAATAGCCCTAGCGAAGCATTTTTTATATACGATGCTGATACAGGACAACGTCTTGGCATCGTTGATTTTCCAAGACGCTCGCGCGATCGTTTGCAATTTCTGCAGATATACGATGACGATGGTCTACTTATTGTTACTGAGATAGGGGATCCCACCCGCAAAAATCGGATCGACATTTATGCCGTTGAATAACGAGTGTTGATTGGATGTATCCACAAAAACAAAGCGAAAATCGTGATTTTGGGCTTTTCTTGGGCGGGTGAAGCGCCTATGCGGAACACCTAACCCGTCGAAGTGATTCGTGCGGGTCAACTTCGTCCGAGACGGAGGGTGGTGTTGAAACATTGCTGCAAGGCATATTGAAGGCGCCATAATTCCTTCCTGAGATGGGGAACGAGACGAGATTTCCGAGGGACTTCCTTCGGGCGATCGTGGCCTCGGGACCCTGATATTGGACCCGAACGCCCTTGGAAACAGGGGCAAAACTGAGCCGGGGGGAAACCCCCAAATTTGGAGTGAAACTGTGGATAGAGCCCAGAAAGAGAAAGTGGTCGACGAACTCGGCCAGATCTTCGAAAGCTCTGGCGTCGTTGTGGTTGCCCACTACGAAGGTCTGACAGTTGCTGAAATGCAGGATCTGCGCGCACGCATGCGTGATGTTGATGGATCCGTTCGTGTTGCCAAAAACAGGCTTGCCAAGATCGCCCTTGATGGGAAGCCCTGCGCAAGCATTGCTGACCTTCTGTCGGGCATGACCGTACTCGCTTATTCTGAGGATCCTGTGGCTGCGGCCAAGGTGATGCAAGCGTATTCCAAGGATAACGACAAGCTCGAAATCCTGGGTGGCGCAATGGGTGAGACGGCATTGGACGTTGCCGGTGTGAAAGCCGTCGCAGCGATGCCATCGAGAGAGGAGCTTATTGCTTCGATCGTCGGTTGTATCGGCGCGCCTGCTTCCAATATTGCCGGTGCGATTGGCGCCCCTGCTTCGAACATCGCGAGCATCTTGTCCTCAATCGAGGACAAGGCAGCAGCTTAAGACCGACGTAGGGAAGACCCTGACGTTGGAACACACCTTAGAAAACGGAAAGCATATAAAATGGCTGATCTGAAAAAACTTGCTGAAGAGATCGTTGGTCTGACGCTTCTTGAAGCACAAGAACTGAAAACTATCCTTAAGGATGAGTATGGCATCGAACCTGCCGCCGGTGGCGCAGTCATGATGGCTGGTCCTGCGGATGGCGGCGGCGCTGCTGCAGAAGAAAAGACAGAGTTTGACGTCGTTCTGAAGAACGCTGGTGCGTCAAAAATCAACGTGATCAAAGAAGTGCGCAGCATCACGGGTCTTGGTCTGAAAGAAGCCAAGGAACTGGTTGAAGCTGGCGGCAAGATCAAAGAAGGCGTTGATAAAGCCGAAGCTGAAGACATCAAAGGCAAGCTGGAAGCAGCTGGCGCTGAGGTCGAGCTGGCCTAAACCGTCTTTCACAAGGCTCTGAGCCTTGTAATTTTAAGGCTGGACCCGATATGTCGGGTCCAGCCGATCCTGTCTTAAAAGCCGCCCTTTGGACAAGGGCTGCTTTTAAGGAAGGTTCAATGGTCGGGAGGCTGCCAGTGGGAAGGCCGCCGTGAATAGACCGAACTTCCTGTCTCAACTGGGTGCATCGCCGGGGCCCGACGGTGGATGCGATCCGATGAGAAACGAAAGGTGTTATCACACATGGCTCAGTCCTTCCTTGGCCAAAAACGCTTGCGTAAATATTACGGAAAAATCCGCGAAGTTCTTGAGATGCCGAACCTGATTGAGGTTCAGAAAAGCTCATACGACTTGTTTCTGCGGTCTGGCGATCAATTGGAACCCCTTGACGGCGAAGGCATCAAAGGTGTTTTCCAGTCGGTTTTCCCAATCAAAGATTTTAATGAAACGGCTGTTCTAGAGTTTGTAAAATACGAACTCGAAAAGCCGAAATATGATGTTGAAGAATGTCAGCAACGTGACATGACCTATAGTGCGCCTTTGAAGGTGACGCTGCGGTTGATCGTGTTTGATATTGATGAAGATACGGGCGCAAAGTCTGTCAAGGATATCAAAGAACAAGACGTATTCATGGGCGATATGCCCTTGATGACGCCGAACGGCACATTCGTCGTAAATGGCACAGAGCGTGTGATCGTATCACAGATGCACCGTTCGCCTGGCGTGTTCTTTGACCACGACAAGGGCAAAACGCATAGTTCAGGTAAATTGCTGTTCACCTGCCGGATCATCCCATATCGCGGTAGCTGGTTGGACTTTGAATTCGACGCCAAGGATCTGGTGTTCGCGCGTATTGATCGCCGCCGTAAATTGCCAGTGACAACATTGCTGTATTCGCTTGGTATGGATCAAGAAGGTATCATGGATGCCTATTACGATACGGTCGACTATAAATATAAGAAGAACAAAGGCTGGGTCACCAAATTCTTCCCCGAACGCGTACGCGGCACGCGTCCGACTTTTGATCTGGTTGATGCAAAAACGGGCGAAGTGATTGCGGAAGCCAGCAAAAAAGTGACACCTCGGGCTGTTAAGAAATTGATCGACGACGGCAAGGTGACCGAACTTCTGGTGCCATTCGATCATATCGTTGGCAAATATGTAGCCAAAGACATCATCAACGAAGAAAATGGCGCCATCTATGTCGAAGCCGGGGATGAGCTGACTTGGGAAGTTGATAAAGACGGTGATGTTATTGGCGGGACCGTAAAAGAACTGATGGATGCGGGTATCACCGACATTCCGGTTCTTGATATCGACAACATCAATGTCGGTCCGTATATGCGCAACACAATGGCAAATGATAAAAACATGGGTCGCGACACTGCGCTCATGGATATTTATCGCGTTATGCGCCCAGGCGAACCGCCCACCGTTGATGCGGCTAGCACTTTGTTTGACAGCCTGTTCTTTGACAGCGAACGCTATGATCTATCGGCCGTGGGTCGTGTGAAAATGAACATGCGTCTTGCACTGGATGCCGAAGATACGGAACGCACTTTGCGTAAGGAAGACATCGTGTCTTGCATCAAGGCGCTTGTTGATCTGCGGGATGGTCGTGGTGATATCGACGACATCGACCACTTGGGCAACCGTCGGGTGCGGTCCGTCGGTGAACTGATGGAAAATCAGTACCGCGTCGGTCTGTTGCGGATGGAACGCGCGATCAAAGAACGCATGTCTTCGGTTGAGATCGACACTGTGATGCCACAGGATCTGATCAACGCTAAACCGGCCGCAGCGGCTGTGCGTGAATTCTTTGGCTCATCTCAGCTGTCGCAGTTCATGGACCAAACGAATCCGCTATCCGAGGTCACCCATAAACGCCGTCTGTCCGCGCTTGGGCCAGGTGGTCTGACCCGTGAACGCGCGGGCTTTGAGGTGCGCGACGTGCACCCGACCCACTATGGCCGCATGTGCCCGATTGAAACGCCGGAAGGGCCAAACATCGGTCTAATCAACAGCTTGGCGACCTTCGCGCGGGTCAACAAATACGGCTTTATCGAAACGCCCTACCGCAAGGTTGAAAACGGTCAGGTGACAGACGAAGTGCACTATATGTCCGCGACCGAAGAAATGCGCCACACCGTGGCGCAGGCCAACGCGAACCTGGACGAAAGTGGCAAGTTTGTGAATGATCTGGTGTCGACCCGTCAGTCGGGCGAATACACCTTGGCGCCCAACGAAAACGTCGATCTGATTGACGTGTCGCCGAAACAGCTGGTGTCGGTTGCGGCCTCGCTTATTCCGTTCCTGGAAAATGACGACGCGAACCGCGCGCTGATGGGATCGAACATGCAACGTCAGGCGGTTCCATTGCTGCAGGCGGAAGCCCCGCTGGTCGGCACTGGGATCGAAGAAGTCGTTGCGCGCGACTCTGGCGCCGCCATCATGGCCAAGCGGGCAGGGATCATCGATCAGGTCGATGCCACCCGGATCGTTGTGCGTGCCACCGCTGATCTGGAACTGGGCGATGCGGGCGTTGATATTTACCGCATGCGCAAATTCCAGCGGTCGAACCAGAACACCTGCATCAACCAGCGTCCGCTGGTCAAGGTAGGTGATACGGTTCAGAAAGGCGAAGTGATTGCCGATGGCCCGTCCACCGATATGGGGGAACTGGCGCTTGGCAAGAACGTGGTCGTCGCGTTTATGCCCTGGAATGGCTACAACTACGAAGACTCGATCCTGATTTCGGAACGTATCGTGCGCGATGACGTCTTCACCAGCGTCCATATCGAGGAATTCGAGGTCGCCGCCCGTGATACGAAGTTAGGACCAGAGGAAATCACGCGCGACATCCCGAACGTGGGCGAAGAAGCCCTGCGGAACCTGGATGAGGCGGGCATCGTCTATATCGGGGCCGAGGTCGGGCCAGCGGATATTCTGGTGGGTAAAATCACGCCCAAGGGCGAAAGCCCGATGACGCCGGAAGAAAAGCTGCTGCGTGCGATCTTTGGCGAAAAGGCCAGCGACGTGCGCGACACATCCCTGCGTCTGCCGCCCGGTGACTATGGGACGGTCGTTGAGGTGCGCGTCTTTAACCGCCACGGTGTGGAAAAAGACGAACGTGCCCTGCAGATCGAACGGGAAGAGGTCGAACGCCTGGCCCGTGACCGTGATGACGAGCTGGCGATCCTGGATCGGAACATCTATGCCCGTCTGAAAGGCATGATCCTGGGCAAGACCGCGGTGAAGGGTCCGAAGGGCGTGAAGCCGAATTCGGAAATCACCGAAGATCTGCTGGAAACGCTCAGCCGTGGTCAGTGGTGGCAGTTGGCCTTGGGCGATGAAAAAGACGCCAGCCAGGTCGAAGCCCTGAACGAGCAGTATGAGGTGCAGAAACGCGCCCTGGATGCCCGGTTCGAGGATAAGGTCGAAAAGGTCCGTCGCGGCGATGATCTGCCCCCCGGCGTGATGAAGATGGTCAAGGTCTTCGTGGCTGTGAAGCGCAAGCTGCAGCCTGGTGACAAGATGGCCGGTCGTCACGGCAACAAGGGTGTGATTTCCAAGGTGGTCCCGATGGAGGATATGCCGTTCCTTGCAGACGGCACGCCGGTTGATTTCGTGCTGAACCCGCTTGGGGTGCCATCACGTATGAACGTCGGTCAGATTCTGGAAACCCACATGGGCTGGGCCGCACGTGGTCTGGGCATTCACATCGACGAAGCGCTTGGGGAATATCGCCGGTCCGGTGATCTGACGCCTGTGCGGGATGCGATGAAGATTGCTTATGGTGATAACGTCTATGACGAAGGCATCAAGGACATGGAAGAAGACAGTCTGGTCGAAGCGGCGGGCAATGTGACCCGCGGTGTTCCGATCGCAACGCCTGTTTTCGACGGTGCCAAGGAAGCCGACGTGAATGACGCACTTGTTCGCGCTGGCTTTAGCGAAAGCGGGCAGTCGGTGCTGTTTGATGGTCGGACGGGCGAACAATTCGCGCGGCCTGTGACGGTTGGTATTAAGTATCTGCTGAAACTGCATCACCTTGTGGATGATAAAATCCATGCGCGTTCCACTGGGCCCTACAGCCTTGTCACGCAGCAACCGTTGGGCGGTAAAGCCCAGTTCGGTGGCCAGCGTTTCGGGGAAATGGAGGTCTGGGCGCTGGAAGCATACGGTGCGGCCTATACCCTGCAGGAAATGCTGACTGTGAAGTCGGACGACGTGGCAGGGCGGACCAAAGTGTACGAGTCCATCGTGAAGGGTGAAGACAACTTTGAGGCCGGCGTGCCTGAGTCGTTCAACGTGCTTGTAAAAGAAGTCCGTGGCCTTGGCCTGAATATGGAACTCCTGGATGCGGAGGATGAAGAGTAAGGGGCCTCGGTCCCAACTCATCTATTCAAACGCACAAATTTGAGGAATTCAAAATGAACCAGGAACTGACAAACAACCCGTTCAACCCGTTGACGCCCCCAAAGGTGTTCGATGAAATCAAGGTCTCTCTGGCATCGCCCGAGCGGATCCTGTCGTGGTCTTATGGCGAGATCAAAAAGCCCGAGACCATTAACTACCGGACGTTCAAGCCCGAACGCGACGGTCTGTTCTGCGCGCGGATTTTTGGGCCGATCAAGGATTATGAATGTCTTTGCGGCAAATATAAGCGCATGAAATATCGCGGCGTTGTTTGCGAAAAATGCGGGGTCGAGGTGACGCTGCAAAAGGTTCGTCGTGAACGGATGGGCCACATCGAACTGGCCGCACCCGTTGCGCACATCTGGTTTCTGAAGTCACTGCCAAGCCGCATCGGCCTGATGCTGGACATGACGCTGCGCGATCTGGAGCGGATCCTTTACTTTGAGAACTACGTGGTGATCGAACCCGGTCTGACTGATCTGACCTATGGTCAGCTGATGACCGAAGAAGAGTTCATGGACGCCCAGGATTCTTTTGGCATGGATGCTTTTACAGCCAATATTGGTGCTGAGGCGATCCGCGAGATGCTGCAGGCCATTGATCTGGAAGCCGAAGCCGAACAACTGCGCGCTGATCTGAAAGAGGCCACCGGTGAACTGAAGCCGAAAAAGATCATCAAGCGGTTGAAGATCGTTGAAAACTTCATCGAATCCGGCAACCGCCCGGAATGGATGATCTTGACTGTTGTGCCTGTGATCCCGCCAGAACTGCGCCCTCTGGTCCCGCTGGATGGGGGCCGCTTTGCGACGTCGGATCTGAACGATCTGTATCGCCGGGTGATCAACCGGAACAACCGTCTGAAGCGTCTGATTGAATTGCGCGCGCCTGATATCATCGTGCGGAACGAAAAGCGGATGCTGCAGGAATCTGTGGATGCTCTGTTCGACAACGGCCGTCGTGGCCGCGTGATCACGGGGGCCAACAAGCGCCCGCTGAAATCGCTGTCAGACATGTTGAAGGGCAAGCAGGGCCGTTTCCGTCAGAACCTTCTGGGGAAACGCGTCGACTTTTCGGGTCGGTCGGTCATTGTGACCGGGCCGGAACTGAAGCTGCATCAATGCGGCCTGCCTAAGAAAATGGCGCTAGAGCTGTTCAAACCGTTCATCTATTCGCGGCTTGAGGCCAAGGGCCTGTCGTCGACGGTCAAACAGGCCAAGAAGCTTGTGGAAAAGGAACGTCCCGAGGTTTGGGATATTCTGGATGAGGTCATCCGTGAACACCCCGTGATGCTGAACCGTGCGCCTACGCTGCACCGTTTGGGCATTCAGGCGTTTGAGCCTGTGTTGATCGAAGGCAAGGCGATCCAGCTGCACCCGCTGGTATGTTCGGCCTTTAACGCCGACTTTGACGGCGATCAGATGGCGGTGCACGTGCCGCTTTCGCTGGAAGCCCAGTTGGAAGCGCGCGTGTTGATGATGTCGACGAACAACGTTCTGTCGCCTGCCAACGGTGCGCCGATCATCGTGCCATCGCAGGATATGATCCTGGGTCTTTACTATGTTTCGCTGGAGCGCAAAGGCATGAAGGGCGAAGGCATGATCTTTGGATCAGTCGATGAAGTTCAGCATGCGTTAGACGCGGGCGAAGTGCACCTGCATTCCAAGATCACTGCACGGATCAAGCAGATCGACGACGAAGGCAACGAGATTTACAAGCGCTATGAAACGACCCCTGGTCGTGTGCGTTTGGGTGCGTTGCTGCCGTTGAATGCCAAGGCACCGTTCGATCTGATGAACCGTTTGCTGAAAAAAGGCGAAGTTCAGCAGATCATCGATACGGTTTATCGGTATTGCGGTCAGAAAGAGTCTGTTATCTTCTGTGATCAGATTATGACAATGGGCTTCCGCGAGGCGTTCAAGGCCGGCATCAGCTTTGGCAAGGACGACATGGTGATCCCTGATAATAAGTGGGACATCGTCGATGGCGTGCGCGAACAGGTCAAAGAGTTCGAACAGCAGTATATGGACGGCCTGATCACCCAAGGTGAAAAATACAACAAGGTGATCGATGCCTGGTCGAAGTGTTCTGATCAGGTGGCGGATTCGATGATGTCCGATATCAGTGCCATGCGCGTTGAGGACGGCGTCGAACAAGAACCAAACTCGGTCTTCATGATGGCCCATTCCAAGGCCCGTGGATCGCCTGCACAGATGAAACAGTTGGGCGGGATGCGCGGTCTGATGGCCAAACCATCCGGTGAGATTATCGAAACGCCGATTATCTCGAACTTTAAGGAAGGTCTGACCGTTCTTGAATACTTCAACTCGACCCACGGAGCCCGTAAAGGTCTGGCGGATACGGCATTGAAGACTGCGAACTCGGGTTATCTGACCCGTCGTCTGGTGGATGTAGCGCAGGATTGTATCGTGCGCGAACACGACTGTGGCACTGAAAACGCCATTACGGCCGAAGCCGCCGTGAACGATGGTGAGATCGTGTCGTCGCTGTCCGAACGCATTCTGGGTCGTGTGGCCGCCGATGATGTGTTCAAGCCGAACACAGATGAAGTGATCGTTGCCAAAAATGAACTGATCGACGAACGTAAGGCCGATGCCGTCGAAGCGGCTGGTATTGCGACGATGCGCATGCGCTCGCCCCTGACTTGTGAAAGCGAAGAAGGTGTTTGCGCGATGTGTTATGGCCGTGACCTTGCGCGCGGCACTTTGGTGAACCAAGGCGAAGCTGTGGGCATCATTGCGGCGCAATCCATCGGCGAACCTGGCACACAGCTGACGATGCGGACATTCCACATCGGCGGTATTGCACAGGGTGGTCAGCAATCGTTCCTTGAGGCGAGCCAAGCTGGTAAGATCGAGTTCCGGAATGCAAATATTCTGGAAAACGCCAGCGGCGATCAGATCGTCATGGGTCGTAACATGCAGATCGCAATCATTGACGACAACGGCGAAGAACGCGCAAGCCACAAACTGGGTTATGGGTCTAAGCTGCTGACGAAAGATGGTGCCAAAGTAAATCGTGGTGACAAGCTGTTCGAATGGGATCCTTATACCTTGCCGATCATTGCTGAAAAAGCCGGTATGGTGCGCTATGTGGATCTGGTCAGCGGTATTGCTGTTCGTGATGAGACAGATGATGCCACAGGTATGACACAGAAGATCGTAACTGACTGGCGCGCTGCGCCAAAAGGTAGCGATCTGAAGCCTGAAATCATTATCGTTGGGTCTGATGGCGAACCGGTTCGCAATGAAGCGGGTAACCCTGTGACCTATCCGATGTCGGTGGATGCGATCCTGTCGGTCGAAGATGGTCAGGATATCAAGGCGGGTGATGTTGTGGCGCGTATCCCACGGGAGGGCGCCAAAACAAAAGACATCACCGGTGGTCTGCCGCGTGTGGCTGAACTGTTCGAAGCGCGTCGTCCGAAAGATCACGCGATCATCGCTGAAATTGATGGCTACGTGCGCTTTGGTCGTGACTATAAGAACAAGCGTCGCATCAGTATCGAAGCTGCGGAAGAAGGTGCAGAACCGGTCGAATACATGGTGCCCAAAGGCAAGCACATTCCTGTTCAGGAAGGTGATTTTGTCCAGAAGGGCGATTATATCATGGATGGCAACCCGGCACCGCACGACATTCTGTCAATCATGGGGGTTGAGGCCCTTGCTGATTACATGATTGACGAAGTTCAGGATGTCTATCGTCTGCAGGGCGTGAAGATCAACGATAAGCATATCGAAGTGATCGTGCGCCAGATGCTGCAAAAGTGGGAGATCCTGGACAGCGGTGAAACCACACTGCTGAAAGGCGAACACGTCGATAAGCAGGAATTCGATGCTGCGAATGAAAAGGCGATTGCCAGCGGCCGTCGTCCTGCGTCCGGTGAACCGATCTTGTTGGGTATCACCAAAGCGTCGCTTCAGACACGGTCGTTTATCTCAGCGGCGTCGTTCCAGGAAACTACGCGTGTTCTGACCGAAGCGTCAGTTCAGGGTAAACGTGATAAACTGGTTGGCCTGAAAGAGAACGTTATTGTGGGTCGTCTGATCCCTGCGGGTACGGGTGGTGCAACACAGCAGATGCACCGCGTTGCCCAGGAACGTGACAATGTCGTTTTGGAAGCGCGCCGTGACGAAGCCGAAGCGGCTGCAGCCCTTGCTGCACCCACTGAAGCGATGTCAGACAGCGATGTTGATGGGTCAATGATCGATACGCCGGAAAGCCGCGGCGAATAGGATTTCCGAAATACTGATGGAAGGGCCCGCATTATGTGCGGGCCTTTTTCTTTTGGGCATAGTAAAAATCTGATCAATGCAGTGATTTTTTGGAATTAAACATGCAAAGGTCTTTTAAAAATCAAATCATAGGCTTGATACGGTTTTCCTATCCGACCACTGACGGATTTCGCAGTAATCACCCCAGCATAAAAGATGCCGAAGATTTTCTTTATGCACCCAAGCGACTGGATCATCGCTTTGATCTATTTGAAAAATTTACACTTCCCAGTCTAAGGGCGCAGACAGATCAGAATTTTACGATGATCTTGCTGACAGGTGAAATGCTGCCCGCTCAATATAATGATCGCTTGATAAATCTTGTGCAGGATTTGCCCTTTGTTCATATCATGCAGCGGCCATCGCTTCCCCATTACAGGGCCATCAAACAGGCTTTTAAGTCCGTTGATAAAGCCGATTTCACCCATCGCACCACATTCAGGTTGGATGACGATGACGCGCTGGACAACCGCTTTGTCGAAAAACTGCGCCATCATTCTGGAAGTCTGGCCGTTAGCCTGGCGAAAGATGTTCCGACCGTACTTAGTTTCAACAAGGGACTTTATGTGGATTATACGACCAGCCCGCCCGAAATTTTTGATGCGATTGAACGAACACCGCTGTCAGTTGGTACTGCGATGATCGCACCGATTGACTATGTCGATAATATTTATCGTCGCAACCACCGTCTTCTGGGGCAATTCTACAATATTTACAGCAGTTGCGATGACGTGGCCTATATCCGGACTATTCACGCCCATAATGACAGTAAGCCTGCGTTTTCTGGTAAGGTCAGGGGTATGGCTGAGGACAAGATTGATCACATACTTAAGCAAGGATTTGGGCTGACACGGACCGATATTATGTCACTCTAAAGACTTCAATCGCAGATTTTCACAGGATTTAGGGAAACAGTCATGACAGCAAGGGTGATCATTGGACCATCGCCCGCTGCATCATGTCATAAGGATGCTTCCAACCTGGCAAATCCGAGATGCGGGTAAGCCACTTGTCTATATTTGGCCAATCCGCACGGTCAAAGCCGAAAGGTTCCGGATAATACAGATAGCTGCAGCAACTGATATCAGCCGCGGTGATCTGATCGCCCACAAGCCAATCGCGACCCGCCAATGCTTGATCCAGAACCTTATAGGCTGATTTCAGACGGGCCTGGGTGAATCCGATCACCTCGGCCGGGCGTTTGTCTTTTGGCAGAAAGTTCATCAAAAACCGAACCATACCCGCATTAGACGACAGTTTATGATTATCCCACAGAACCCACCGCATGACATCGCGGCGGAGATCTGGATTATGCATCCCTAGCATGCCGCTTTTTTCAGAAATATAATCCAAAATCACGCCGGATTGGGTCAATTTCAGATCCCCATCAATCAGCACAGGCGCCTCACCCATATTATTGATCTGCTGAAATTCGGGTGATCGACCTTCGCCGTTAAAGAAGTCGACAAAAACCGCTTCCCAGTCCAATTTTGTCAAAGCAAGACCCAGGGCCGCTTTGTAAGAATGGCCACTTTCGCCAAAGCAATATAGTTTCATTGTCATAACAGTCTTGCCACCCTGCTGGTTATACGCTGGTCTATATGAGGGGATAATTTTTCATTCCACAAGGGACAGATGTGATCATCAAGGCACAAGGTCGGCTAGAAGCAATGAAGTTTGGCTGATCGATGAATTGCACCCGGCGTTTACCGGGTGCAATATTTTTAGATTCTACTATTAAAGTACAAATACCAGTAATGCCGACAGTCCAGCACCCAAAAGCAGAACTGCAACGCTGGCAATAATCGCCCATGTCGAGCTGATCGTGAGAAAGCCCACAACTTCCCATTTGGGCTTGCTGTTACTTCCGCCTGAGACTTTGCCTTTGAGCTTCCACTTGGCACCATCAATTATTCCGATAACACCAACAATAACGAACGCAGCGCCCATCGTGATCAAAACGGTATTGTCATTCATAGCGCCATAAACAATCGCTCCAATTGCACCTGCAAAATAGGCGATAACACCCAGTAGTTCGCCGATGAATTTAAGGGCTTTTGTTAATCCGCTTTCGGGCGCATTTACTGATGAAGTCATAACTAAATTCTCCTTTAATGTAATATTTAAAATATTGATATTTCACCATAGGTGATTGAAAAGTAAACAAAATACTCAGTAACACATACAAAAACTACACTCGTACAATTGATAAGATCCCGGGTATGGATCTTATGAACAAGATCAGTGCCCAGATCAGGGCAATGATCAGAATTATGATCGCACCAATGGCGTCGCCAATGCTGTGAAGCAAGCCAGGCAATAGCGCGAAAATAAACCCAAGGATGATCCCGCACAGAAACGCGGCAATCACGTTGAAAACCAATGTTTTGTTTTTCAGATATCGCCAGCTGGATATCAAAAGCAGCACAAACGCGGCCGCTCGCAGGAATGTTGCAATACCAAGCATGATAGTGACGCCGCCAGTGTTGAAACTGCCAAAGATCGCCAGATAAACAATGGTGCCAAAGGGTACAGCCATTAACAGTGATAGCATCAGGATCAGCTTTATAATCGCAAAAATCAGCATGATGATCGAAACAATCAATAAGATCAGCATCAGGATTGGCGTCGCAATGGCCCTGAATTTGTTATGCCATCCGCGAAAGCCAAGGGTGGACAGCGCCATCATGAAGGTGGTCCATAGAAAGATGCCATCAATCAGCGCAAGACTTGGTGCGGCAAGCCCCGGTGGTTTGTCCGCGCCTGCCTTGGCAATATGTTGACGCCGCGCTTCAGCCCGGTCTTCTTCGGGTAAGTCTTGAATGAATTGCGTTGGGGCTGATACTTGGGGCATCGGCAAAAAGCGTGCACCAATTTCGACCCCAACCAGAAGCAGGGTCAGTACAAAGGCGATCCAAACGAGTACTTTGCGTGTCATTTGCGTTCACCGATCTTCATGAGTTGGCACGTTTTAAGCGAAATTGGCAATGGGGTTCATTGTCTGTGGATTGGCATCGCAAAACCAGATCTCCGCCTTCGCCATAGACTGAAATATCTTTGCTTTTGGATTGGGTCAGACGAACGGGTTGTGTGGGTTCGGGTCGCGGCTTATCGCTTTTACCTGGTACGAATTGCATATTGCCGGTACCGCGTTGCATCTCAATCGCGGATGTTCTGACCCGAAAGCCACCTTTTGCGATCTTAAACGTACATGTCGTCCGATCAGGAACGGTTATAACGGCACCGCTTATTTTACATTGCGTCTGCGTAGATCTTACATCAGAGGCACGCAGGTTTGCCCGAAGTGCATCTCCCAAGATAGAATCCACATTCCCGAACGCGCCATCGACAGAACCATCCTTGCGCGACGCCCCAATGCCCAAGGCAAGCCAGGACAGACAGATAATAAAGGCTAGTATCAGAATAAGTTTGATCATTGCGATGCACCTGACAAAGGGTTGAACCCGGCCCCGTTCAGCGGGGCCGGGGGGCATTATTTTCGGAAAGCTTCGGATGACGTGCGTGTTGGCCGACTGTCGGTATAGTTCGATGTAATTCGTGATTTCATGGTGCTGCCTGACTTGGTCAGAAACACCTGGCGTTTTACAAAGCCCTGATCATAGATTGCTTTCAGCTGGTTGCCTGACAGAGTCGCCGTCGTGTTGCCCCAATCGCAATCGCGGGGTGAACAGGATCCAAACATCCGTATGGTGTATCTTTTGGCCACTTGCGACGGATTTGTACAAATCGGCGTCACCACAACGCGCGTTACGCTGCGTGTGTTGCTGTCTACGTTCTTCCATGTCCCGGCAAATGGGCTACGCGCACAGGTCTGTGCGGGAATTGGGATAGGTACCGAACGGGTAACTCGTAATTTTTGCGGCGCAACCAGACTGATGCGAGTATTGCGATCAACCACTTCGTTCGCAGCAGGGGTTTGTTCGGTCACCCTGCCATTTGCACCATTTCGACGAGGTGCCGAGACACGGATCATTCTGTCGTTAAATCCAGCACGTCGTAGTTTTTCACGCGCGGCCTCAACGCTTAAGTTCGTCACCAGTGGAACCTTAATGGCTGCTTTTGGTACAGTCAGAACAACAATTGCATTTGGCAGAAATTCTGAGTTTGCGGCAGGGGCCTGTTGCGTGACGCGGCCATCTGCACCAACAACCAAAGGTGTATTGACCGTTATGTTCCCGCGGTTGATACCTGCATCAATCAAGCTTTGCATCGCTTCTCTGGCCGATTTTCCTTTGACATTTGGAATGATGCGTCCTGCAACCGTCAAAACGATATCAACATCTTCGCCTAGTTCTGTTTCCGCCTCAGGACTTTGCGCAATGATCATACCGCTTTCTGGAAATTCGGTCGATAAAGGAACATTCTTTTGCTCAAAGCTACCGTATTCCAAATCATCGATAATATCCTGAACCTCGGCGATTTTCTTACCCGTCAGATTGGGCATTTCGCCGGGCCCGCTGAGCAGGAAGAATGCGGTTATCCCGCCGCCGATCAGTAAGATGACAGCGGCTGCGATACCTGCGATCAGACCCCAAGGGGTCTTTTTGGGCGGAATAACGGCGCCACCAGATACAGTGGCAGTGATAACACTGCTTAAATCATTGTTTTCTTCTGGCAATGCGGGTTCGAACGCTTTCAGACAAAACAGAATGTCTGATGGTTCGATGCCCGCCTCAGGCGCGATTTCAATCTCGACTTTGCGCGTTTCGCTGGGGGCAAGACTGATCTGCTGATCACCCAAAACGCGGATCCAGTCTGGCAAAGTACCATTGGTTCCTGGCGCAGGCACAGGTTGAAGTGCGACGTCCAGATTGCGTTCTGATACGTTTACAACGTCAAAACTGATGATTTCAGGTTGTTCGGAACCAACTGAGATTTTGGTTTCGGATTGAGTGATATTTACAATTTCTGGCATAATTAGGTCTCCTTAAATAAAATGGTCTTCAAATAAATTTTGTCGTCTAAGGGTCGTTTGATTGGGCGTCTGTGCCTTTCCATTCGATGTCGTGTGTGACGTGCGCAGGCTTTAAAAGCCATATGATCGCATCAATAAGGGCTGCGCTGTTTTGGGTGTGCTTCGGGCATTTGACGATCACGTGAAATCCGCCGGCCAAAGCGGCTATTTCGTCGATCTCAAAGCCCGGTCCAAGCGCGATGGTCAGTGCCCGTATCACCGCGCCTTGTGTTCCGCGCTGATCAAGCAGGTGTGGTGTGTCTTGCAACAACAATCGTAAGGCGGCTTGATCGATCTGGTTCTCGCGCGCCATGACAAAGGGCAACAGCGGATCAAGCCCCAGCATGCGTGTCAGGAACGGCAGCATATGGGCCGGGCATTTGAGCGGGTTAAGAGTAATATCAATAGCATCAATCTGATCTTCGGCAGGCGTCAGCATGTCTGACATCACATGAAACAATGCCTGTTGTGGCGATCCGTCTGTCGCGTCTTCCTGCCAGAATTCGGGCAGCAGATTTGCAATCTGTTCAGCGTTCATGACGCACCTCATCAATGACATGTTCGCCGGCACAACAGAACAACCAGTTCGGCGGTAAGGTGACAAAGCCCACATGTTCGCGATTGCTGCATCGGGCAAAGCTGGCACCATCATCGGTGCGGTAAACACCGCCACCCTGACCATCCTCTTCTTGTCCCGGGCAAATCATCGCTTTGGTATCTGTGGCGGCAATCACATTGATGGGTTGCAACAGGTCCAGGCGCCGTTGTGGCAGACCACAGTTCACGTCTGATCGGCGCCATTCGGGATCAGGATCCGTTAGCGAAATCATCTGAACGCCGCCGCGGTGTGTCGCAACAAGCACCTTATCTTCCATAAAGGCGATGCCACGACAACTTTCACCATTCCAGCCTTTGGGATAGGGGCGTACACGTGGCGCGTCATCTGTTCGACCGGTCACGCGGTATTCAAAACATCCCTTTCCCTTCACGCCCTGCGCGACCCGGACACCAGCCCAGACACGGGCCTGCCCGCCGAATTCATGGGTCTCCAAAGCGCGAAACAACTGATCTTCCATCCCGGCAGGACCGATTGGGATAAAGCTGCCGGGCATGCCGTCGGTTGCTGAATAAAACAGCCCGCGCCCGTCGCCAGCTGCGAAAACGGTGTACCGGCTTGCTGATCCGACAGGGTTTCGCGCAACGGTCAGCGCCCAGACCCGCCGATCTTGCATCTTGGAATCAATGGTGATGCGACGCCAGTTCTTGTCGCGATCAAGCGTGAATTCACGCAGGCCATCTTCGGCAGCAAACAAAACGGTCGGACCATCGTCGCGCATCAGGAAATCAAGATCATCGACGCTGATGCCTTCTTCAAACCTCAGAACCAATTGCCATGAATCCCCACAATCGCGCGAGATATAGAAGTTATTCCCCTTTTTAGTACGCGTGATGACAGCAACCAGTCCCAGCATTTCAGGCACGCCGTGCCAGGCAGCCGGGGTGGCAACGCGGCGCACGGTTTCGTCAGGAAAATGCGCGGCCAGTTCCCACCCGTCGCCGTCATTCAGAGATCGATATATCTTGTCTTCGCTTCCTGCATACCAAACGCCTTTTTGGCTGTGATCTGCAGTAATGGCACTGCACACATCATCAGGGGCTTCGGGTGTTTCGATGATGGGGTCTTCGAGGTATTCAATCGCCGGTTCGCGACGCGCAACATCATTGATGTGCCAGCTGCGCAGAGGTTCACCAAAGGTCCAGGCCCCACGACCCGTTTTTGCATCTGGAAAGGGGGATATCATTTCGTTCAGTGCTTTTTGCAAACGGGCCGAAACTTCGGTTGCGTTTTCATAAGGTCTAAGTGCTGCGCGTACGCGAATGCGGACAGGTTTGAACTGCACCCATCTGGCATCACAGCGCGCACCAAGCGGGCGCTGGGCCTGAAGCGCTTCGTTCGCATCTTTCAATCCAAGATCTGTACAGGCGCTTTCCAGAATATCGCGGGTTAACAACTCTTGTTGCTTTGATACTGGTAAATGGGGGGCCAGAACGACCTCGACCGATCCTTTGTCGGCGTGTTTCCAGATGTCAGCCCGTGCATGTGCGCGTGCGCGTGAGACGTGCGATTGCCTTTCGGCCAACGCCTCGTAATCCTGTGCGGTTACCGCCCGTCCGCGGGATGCCACATCACGTGGGCCGCGGGTCAAGGCATTCGCCAGTGTTTCTGCATCGCGGCCACCGGTTGCAGTGTCCGGATTTGTAACTGCCATACCGGGCATCGCGTCGATTTTTGTCAGAGTGTTCGCAACAACATTGCCCCGTTCACCGCCGCCCGTACGATACCAAGCGCGAATACGACGCCCGTTTGGTGGCACTGCCGCCAATAAAGATGCAGCCTGCGACAATCCTGTGTCATCTGGCGTTTTGGCAAGGCGCGCCGCTGGGGCAAATCGTATCTGGCCTCTTATCCGGTCGGCCGTGAAAACAAGTTTACCTTTATCGCTTTCAGAAAATGCCTTTGTTTCTGACCACAAAACATAAACGGCGTCTTCGTATTCAATCGCTTCGGCGCCGGTTGGCACCTGATCGCGTGGAGTTTCAACACCTATTGTCAAATCCATAGGAACCCCCAAAGGCGCTAGAATTGGGCCTTTTGAGACATGAAAAGTCTGACCAGGTTGTCCGTCACTTTTGCCTAATAATTCGCCTTCGACCAAAGTGGCGTTTGCTGCGCGGACCTGAACGCTTTCGACACCTGCTTCAAAACGTGCGGGCCCAAGCGTATTAAAGGTGATCGCTTCGCCCCGCCCACCAGCCTTTGATGCGCCAATAACTGTGCCTGTGGGCAAGATCATCGGCTTTGCAGTATCAGTTCGTGTAAACGTTAAAATGGTGGAGGCGGCGGCAGGTGGTCCCATCACAACACCCATACTATTCAGAAATTCGACATACGCTTTTTCAGGCAGCCTGTTGACGCGCCAGATCAAAACTTCGGTCAAAAAGGCAAAGGTTTCGACCAAGGTACGCCCCGGATCACTTGGCCCGAAATCGGTCCATTCGGGGCAAAGTGCTTTGATCTGATCATGGGCTGATTGCACCAGATCGTCATAGGTGCGGTCGTCCAGATTTGGGGATTGAAGGGTCATTGGGTTTCCTCCTCGGGAAGGATTGGAACGACAAACGCCAGATGATCCTGTTGCTGTTGGTGCCGTACTTTGTAATCAATCCGGATCAATAGCTGGGATGCAGTATCAGCGTCGCTTTGGGCTTCCACCTGAATGACCTCAACCCGTGGCTCAAACCGTTCAATTGCGCGCCGGATCATAAGGCTGGCCAGCATTTCCGTAGTTGACCCGTGTCCGGCAAAGGCCAATGCCTCAAGATCGCAGCCATAGGTCGGGCGCATGACCCGTTCACCGGGACGTGTCGACAAAAGCGTCATCAGCGACTGGCGGATTACGTCAAATCCTTCGGTCATTTGTAATGTGCCATTCGCACCAACCGACAGCTTTGGTAAAAGCGTATTTGGATCGTCGCTTGTGAAAATGCGCAGGCTTCGTATTGGTTGCTTCAGGATATTTGGGGTCGTGTTCATTTTTGCCTCACAAATGTCTGTCCGGGGTGATGCACTGTATAGGGGACGGTCGCGGGGGGATCGCCGCTGGTCAGCCCTTTCAACAGGTCTAGCGTGACAGGGCGGCCGGAAATTCGGATAAAGTCGGAATGCCCGGTGATTTCGGACAGGGTCACAAGACAGGGTTTCAGCGGCGGAATAGGCGGGCATCCATCGATTTTGCAGCCTTGGGTATCTTGGCGTACCAATATTGGGGTATCGTCAATCCGTACAAAGTTCTGGGATGCTTTCAGTTCCACCTTGCCCAACTGATGCCCACAACGAATATTGGCTTTTTTCGTAACCAGACGCATGGTTTACCCCCTTTCCAGATCAATGGCCGCACCGCGGATGGTCACGGTGCCACCTGGCGCTTCGAGTGTCAGATCGCCTTTGGCGGACAGGGCAATACCGTCTGGTCCAAGGGTGCAACTGGATCCATCGGGGGCTTTCAGCTTGGCTTCTTTGCTATCGTCGTCGAAGCTAAGCGCGTGCCCTGCGACGGAATAAAACCCAAACCGTTTTGCATCGCCCGCACCATTCTGGACAGCCAATGTATCCTGCGCGTTCATTGCACCGATTACAAAGCCATGTTCCAATCGATTGGTATTGCTAAGGATCATGACTTGATCCCCAATCGCGGGTACATAAGCAAAACCACGACCAGCCCCGGCCATCGGTCGCAAAACCTGTAACCAGGCGGTTTCCGCATCGCCATGTGTCGGAAGGCTGCAGCGGACGCGGCCCGTGTTGGCGGGATCATCGTTGTCCAGCACAGTGGCCCAGGCAAATTTCGGTTGCTGCCGATCTGCGCAAAGTGGCGGTGGGCAGGTTGAAATTTCAACAATATGCCCACTGACAGCATCAATGCGTTCTTCGATCTGACTGATGACCATGGGTCCTGCGGTATCAAAGCCCAGATCAGTGACATCCAGCCGTTCGCCTAATTGAAAAATGTGGCTGCCGTCGAAAATCGCGCGCAACACAACGCGAGATGCATCACGGTGCGTCATTTCAGCCGTCGCTAGGCATAAAGCTTCATCTTCGTTGCAGGTTGCCAGGTTGAAAATCGGCAGTTCCGCATCGGCGTCTGTACTGCTTTGCCCATAAGCGTCGGCATTATCCAAGCCGAAGGCGAAGCCGGAAAAGGGTTCAATCACATCTGGGGCGAAAGCGGTAAAGGAAATTGCGCCAGTGCTGTCGTTTGCATTGACCTCGACCCGCGCCTCAAAGGCGGTATCTGCCAATGTGATCTGGCGGTTTGATCCGATACCCTCAAGACCGTGCAGATGCATCATATTATTGCGCAGATGAAACCACAGCCCAAACCGGCGGGTTTCATTCAGGATAAAGTCAAAATCGCTGCGATCTGTACGCACAAGGTGATCCAGGTTTGGACCTGTCTGATCGGCCTGAACTGACATATCAAACCGACTAGCAACATCTTCGACCAATTGCGCGGGCGTAACTTGGCTGTAATGCGCAGCACGTCCGGAATGGCGCAAGGCTTGCAGCTTATCAAACGCACGAAGGCGAAACGTGACTTTTCCGTCCAGTCTGCGGGTGCGTTCCATCGCGGACAGGGTTCCCTGAAAAAGCGGATCGGGTCTGCCACCCACTTCGATACGCATGCTGGCACCAATGGCGGGGGCCGTGATGTTGCCGCCATCCATTTCGATGTCCGCCACTGTGGGGGCTGAAAATGCACGGCGCACACGCAAGGATACAATCTGTTTCATGATGTTTGCATCAAGGGCCGTATCATCAAGCCAAATACGAACAGAGGGCACTGTGATCTGCGTCATCTGGCACCTCTTTCGGGTGTAACAACGGTGACAAAGGATTGGTCAGGATCCGGGCGAAATGGGTTCTCCAAACGGTTTAGTGCCGCCAGGAACCGCCATTCACGCGGATTCCCAAAGGCTGCATTTGCAAGCAGGTCGATGCGTAATAAATCCCCTGAAAAAGCAGAGGCGGTATAGGGAACATCGGCGATTGAAACGTCTTGTGACGTCAGACGTGCAACAGCGGCTTCGACTTCATCGCCTTGTAATGGAGTTACTGGCGTTTGCTGCGTCAACTCGGCGCGTTCATTCACCCGGCGCAGGCCCAATGTGATCCATGATCGGCGTGGTGCCCCATCAACGGTGAAATCTTCTAACCGTTCGGCAACCGCGGTCACAACGATCGGTGCGCTCCAGCTGCCCCAGATCATGCGGACGGAGGGCGGCCAACTGGACGTGGTGTCTTCGGGTCGGCTTTCAGCAAGATCCCAAAGTTTGATCGTTAGCTCCCGAACATCTTGCTGTGTATTGTCCGGGTCGCTTTGTGATCCAAAGCTTGACGCTTGCGATGCACGCGTGTCGAACATCAATTCAAGTGCTGCTTCAGTACAGCCGCCGCCGGTATAGATCAGGTCGTCATCCGTTTGCGCACTGGACACAATGGGCAGGTCATCCAGCGTTCGGTTACGAACGCCCGCTGCTCTGCGCCAAGTCATGCTTTCAGGGTTCAGCAGGCATTCGATAATGTCGCCTGTGTCTTCATTATAGAAAACTATGCGTTCCATGGACCTTTTCCTGCTTCAAGGTTGCTGCGGTTGATAAAATCGTCTTTCAAGCCCTGTCCTGATCGGACGGCGTTTTGGCCCGGTTTTTGATCTGGTAAAGCGGGCCATGAATTTGGCGTGGCGCAGACCGTGGGGGGCGTTGGCAGTGGCGTGGCAGACGCAAGTCTGTGTGGTGTGGTCAAACTGCTCGAGGTTTCGTTGTGATCCGGAAACGCAGGCCCAAATAGGCCCATTCGACCGGGCATTACGGGTTTGACGCCATGCTGACCAACTTGCTGACATGTACTTGGTGGAAAATCTTTATGTGGCACTGGCATGGGCGCGTCTCGCGGGGGAACCCGTGCGGCAGTTTTGACATTAGCCGTGTCTTGATAATCCTTTTCCAGCTGTACTTTTTGGGTGATCGTGTCAGTGTAATCTTCGGTCTGCGCTATCTTGGGTTGCGAACGGTCGGGGAAAGCAATCGTTTGGGTTTGGTGGTTCCGCTCACTTGGAAAGCTAAAGCTGGGCTTGATCCGGCGGGCCTTGGGCTTTGGCTGTTGTCCGGGCAAGGGTGGCATATTTTGTCTGACTTGCTTTGCTTTGTGGTGTGCAAAGTCAGCTATAGGGGGGGGCGCAGTCTTTTCGGACAGGTCAACGATATCTGGTTTCGTCACATTTTTCATCTTAAATTCAGCTCGCGAGGCGACCGATTCCTTTGCATCAGGCAGGCGTTTTAACTTGGCTGGCTGTGGTGAAATTGACAGGCGATCAATATTGGTCAAATCCATGATTTTCCAGTTATCATCCCCCTTTGAAATCTCTGGATGGCGTGCGGCAACATCGCGTTGCCAATGGATCGGCGCATCTGAAAAGCGATGTTGCAAGGGTGGGGTAAGGCGTGTGGCCAAACGGTCGCAAACATTGGCGATCCAGCGGAATGACGCATCCAAGCCCCCACGCAGCAGGCGCCAAACCGCGCCTGCCCATATGATTGGTGTATCAGGCAAGGATCCGCTCCAGATTTTCGTAACGGATTTCAAGGCTTTCGATGGATACACTTTGACTAAGCGCGGACAGTTCAGACATACTGCAAGCGGTTGGCAGACAGCGGAACATGTTATACCGGCCTGTCTGCATTTCGCCGTCATTGCCGATCATGATCAATGCGATATCTTTATATTCGGCCCGCCCCGCCATTGACGCGGTCATCCAGGTCCAAAGAACAGGCGACAGACCAAAGCCCCACCGCAGAACTACTGGGTCATAGATGACACGACCGGGCAAAACACGCACAGCAGGCGCACCGCCACCTTCGCGGTATTCGATGCTTTCGACCCGTGCTGAGGGCGGGGTGACGTCGGTAAACACGCCAACCACTTCGCCGCCGATATCAAGACGAAAGTTATAGGAATTTCCAGGCATTTCCAAAGGCATAAGAGATACTCCTTAATCTAATATATTTGTTATTCAGCAGACGCATCTGCGCCGTTCCACTGACTAAGACGAACGATGACGAATTCGGCGGGGCGCGATACGGCAAGACCCACATCGACGCGAATTTGGCCTTTTTCGACTACATCGGGCGGGTTGTTTTCAGCATCGCATTTAACAAAGAATGCCTCTTCCGGGGTGGCACCAACCAATGCACCATCTCGCCACTGTGTCAGTAGAAACGAGCTGATCCGCATTTTCAGGCTGGCCTGTGTAAAGCGGTCGTTTGGTTGGAAAACCGCGCTCATCAAGCCAAGCTGAAGCGACTCTTCGACGAAAATTAGAAAGCGTTTAACGTTCACATAGCGCCATTCAGAACTTTGATCGGCCAGTGTGCGGGCCCCAAAAATACGAATGCCGCGCGATGGAAATTCACGGATGACATTGACACCATTACGGTTCAGCATGCCCAATTCGGCCTTTGAAACATTATCTTTCAGACCAAGTGCACCGCGGACACTTTCATTGGCGGGCGCTTTGTGAACACCGCGCAGGGCATCGGTACGTGCATAGACACCAGCCAAATGACCTGAGGGTGGAGCATAAACAACCTTGCGGGTTTGCTGATCGATAACGGAGATCCAAGGATAGTTGAACGACCCAAAACCCTGATCTGAAATTCCAGGCTTTAACCCACCGCCGCGTTGTGCGCGACTGGCTGCTTCGCCTTCGCCACTGCTGGCTTTGATGGATGCCATCTTGGTCAACTGATCCAGATCGGTGACTTTTTCGGGCGCATCAAGGATGCAGAACCGGTCACGCATTTCTTCGCAATAGGTCATGACTGCCTTTTGGGCGGCAATATCGGTCACGCCAGGGCAGGCAACGATGGCCGGTTCATCCAAACCGCGCGCGGCCCACAGGCCTGTTTTCTTTTTGGCATCACCAGCGACGGACGCATCGTCTTCGACGGCAATGATGTAAACCTTTTGGCCGCCGTTTTCGAAAAAGCCCTTGGTCGCATTTGCCAGATGGCGTGCGCCTGACTTATCCGATCCGAAATGGGTCAAGAATTCTGTGTAATTCGTAATGGATTTTGGCACATGCATTGGCGCCGATGCGCCAGGGCAGGGTGCAATGAACAGCGCAGTTGATGTGCCCACGCCCTGAATGGGCGGACTGGCGGCAGGCACGTTTTCGACATAAACGCCGGGGGCATCATAATTTGTCATGGTCTAATTCTCCTTGGTTATGGAAAGGACCAGGTCGTTGGACCCGGGATCTGGGGTAAATGTCTGAACCGCGCCGCGGTGGGTGACCTGAATGGCTTGGCCACACCAACCGCCCAATGTGAAAAAACCTTGGGCATCGGTTGTTGCGGCACGGTCGCTGCCAGCGATGGAAACGGAAGCATTGTTAACGGCTTTGCCTGCGTCTTTGATATGACCTGACAAAGGGCCAGACGGCGCAATGGTTGCGATGACATCCGTAACTGGTTTGGCTAGTTTTTCCGGCGCGCTTAGCAGTACGGGGCAAGATGCTAGCAATGCGGGTTGTGGCGCGATGTTCAAAAGTCGCCAAATTGGGTTGTCAGACGAAAGCGGTATCAGTGTATTGATTGCAGAAGACGGATTGATCAAAAGATCACCCAGCATCCCTGCGGCCTGAGCGGGGGTTTTCGCAGATGCGGTCACGATGTAATCCGCAAGGATCCGGCGCTCTTTCGCACCGCGTCCTTCGGCCATTGCAGGTTGCCAACCAACGGGCAGTAGGCAGATCTGTATGGCAGTTTTTTCTGTGGGCGCGATCAGGCCTTCGTTCAGCGTCGCCGGGGTGTTGTCTGCAACCCATTCGGTCAACTGTATGGAAAGCGTCTTGAACGCATCTTGAGCAGAATGCTTCATCACAATAATCCAAAAAAAGTATTTTATAAAATAGCTTACGCTGTAAAGTTAATCTAAAAATTCAAAATCGTATTCTTAAGGTCAGCGTGGAAATACGCTGTCACCTTCTGTTAAATAAAGAAGATGCCGTCTACGTTCACGGGCCAAAATAAAGCACCGATGATATAGGCCAGAACAAAGGCAATGGGCATCCCGACACTACTGGCAATGGGTTGCCAGATTTTCTTTCTGAGCAAGATAAACACCACAAGAAAAACAGCTGTAATTGCCAGAAGTAGCAAGAAGGCCAGCCATGATGGATCTTCAATAATCGAGCTTTGCCCCCAGTGAAAAAACCGCCCCGCCAAAAGCCCCCAAATCCAGGGCATGACAGGTGTGAGTTTAGACCAGAAACGCGTAACCGCGCTGTAGGTGTCGCTATTCAACCCCGATGGAAGGGGACCATCCGCGCGAACCAGAAAAACGACATCAGAAATGATAATAAAAAGAACGATGGAAATAACAAGTATGACTTCGGCTGTGATAATAAATTGCATTGTAAAAATCGCTTTTAAATAAGTTTGTTCAAAAAATCAGGCAGGCCAGCAAAGGGCACCCCAAATAAACCCAAGCCCCAACATTATAGGGGATACAAAATCAGGGTATATGTGATGGTCGAATGCCAGCGCCACGATCAGATCGATAATGGCAAGGATAACGATCAGTCCTGCAGCGATTGCCGTCGGTGCGATGCTGTTTGCATCAAACAAACCTGCAAGAATACCTCGCCAATTTTCTACATCAACAGGGTGGAAAAAATGGCCCGCCAACGTGCCCCAACCAAAGGGTGCTGCAAGGCCGACAACGGCCCATCCACGTAATATATTTGAAGGGTAACCTTGGGTGTTGAGACCGAACATCAAAATAATTTCGATCACAACGACAAGGATGAGAGTTCCAACCCAAATACAGCTTGAGATAGGCATCGGAGTGGATGCAGTCGTCATAATAATCACCTAAAATATAAATTCAAAAAATATATCTAAAACGTACACATGTTAGTCTATTCCGTCAATAATCTTGATGGAAAGGTGAGTTTTTAATCTATTAACATATTGATTTTAATCAGTAAAAGAGAATTATAGATAGTATTTATGTTTGGTGAAAGCCATTATGCTTTGACCGCGTCAATTGCACTTTCTGATCCAGCTTACCGTTGGGTCAAGATGATTCTAACGCGATATCTTCCGGTTAATTTCAGCCCATCCACTGAACTGTCTTTGCTATCTATTGGCGTAGTCTTTAGCGTTCAGATCAACACAATCGGAGGACCTATGGCACAGCGTGATACTCTTGGTTTTAGACGGGCGGATTTTGCCGATGATTTCATTTTTGGCGTCGCAACCTCAAGCTATCAGATTGAGGGGCACGGGCAGGGTGGTGCGGGACCAACGCACTGGGACAGCTTTGCCGCGACACCAGGTAATGTTGTAAATGCAGAGAATGGCCAGATTGCCTGTGATCACTATAATCGGTGGTCGGTAGATCTTGATTTGATCCGTGATCTTGGGGTCAAAGCGTATCGGTTTTCCACATCCTGGGCGCGGATTTTGCCTGAAGGGACAGGCCAGCCAAATAGCGAAGGTCTGGATTTTTATGATCGTCTTGTTGATGGGTTGCTTGAACGTGATATTCAGCCGCATGTGACGCTGTATCATTGGGAACTACCTTCTGTTTTGGCGGATAAAGGCGGGTGGTGTAACCGCGATATTGCCAGTTGGTTTGCAGATTTTGCCCAAGTGATTGTGGGCCGGATCGGGGACCGTGCGGCCAGCATCGCACCGATTAATGAGCCATGGTGTGTTGCGTGGCTTAGTCATTTTCTGGGTCATCACGCGCCAGGTTTGCGCGATATTCGGGCGGCAAGCCGTGCGATGCATCATGTACTGCTGGCCCATGGGCGGGCGATACAAGCGATGCGGGCCATAGGGTTGAACAATTTGGGTGTTGTGGCGAACATGGAATATGCCCAGCCTGCGGATGACAGTGTAGACGCTATCGCTGCAGCTGAGCGATATGACGCGATTTACAACCTTTGGTTCCTGGATGCGATTTTCAAACGCAAATATCCTGAAGCTGCGCTACAAGGCTTGCAGGTGCATCTACCGCAAAACTGGCAGGATGATTTCGACGTTATCGCCGAACCCGTGGATTGGATTGGTTTAAATTACTATACGCGCAAACTGATTGCGCCGGAACCCGGCCCTTTCCCTGCCTTGAAGGAAATTACAGGCCCATTGCCCAAAACCGAAATGGAGTGGGAGATTTACCCAGATGGTCTGTATAAATTCCTGGTCCGGATAAAGGACCGCTATGGCGATATTCCGATTTTTGTGACGGAAAACGGTATGGCGTCTGATGACGTGGTACAGGCCGGTCAGGTGCACGATTCTGCCCGAACAGACTATCTGTCGCGCCATCTGAAGGCTGTTCGTGAGGCAGTCGCAGATGGTGTCGATATCAAGGGATATTTTGTGTGGTCTTTGCTGGACAATTACGAATGGGCGCTGGGGTATGACAAAAGATTTGGCTTGGTGCACGTCGATTTTGACACGCTTAAGCGAACACCCAAATCATCTTATTATGTCTTAAGGAACATTCTAATGTCGGGGTAAGCGCTTGTTTATAGGGGCCTTCTGAAATATGCGGCATTAAGAATTCTTGACGCATAGTTTTTAAGATTACATCTTAAAATAAAATTGTCGGAGATTCTTGATGACCGAGATATCGCTACAAGATTTTACTGACGCTACATCGCGCTGTACAAATGCGCAGGATTTGTGGGACCTGGCTTTGCAGTTTTACACCGGACGGGGTGTTAAAATGGTAAGCTATCATCATTATGGAACCCATGAGCGCGACGAGATGGAGCTATCGGGTCTGGCCATCAATGCATTTGGGTTTCCTCAGGATTGGGTCGATCACTATATCTCGAACGAACTGTTTCGCGTTGATCCTATTCCTGAACTGTCGATGCAAAGTACAAAACCGTTCTTTTGGTCAGATATCGATAAGGTCAAAGGCCTGCTGACTGATCAAAAAGATTACATGAAAGAATTTCACGGTGCCAATATCGGTGATGGTCTTGCCATCGCTGTTTATGGTCCGGCTTATCGCAATGGATATGTTGGCTTGGGATTTGGTGATGTTAAAGTTGAAATGAATGCAACACAGATTGTTGAATTACAATGTGCGTCACAGATCGCCCATCTACGGTATTGCGAAGTCACAGCCGAAGATGCACGCAAAAAGCGTGATCTTTCGCCGCGCGAATTTGAGATTTTGCAATGGATCGCACGCGGTAAAAGTAACCGTGTAATTGCAGATATTCTGGGCGTATCCCCCCATACCGTTGATACGCTTGTCCGGCGGGTTTTTGACAAACTGAATGTCGCAGATCGCACCACCGCTGCGATAAAAGGCATCGGCTCAGGACTGCTACAATTTAATCCATGACATAGTTTTTGGGAAGTGACGTAGGGTCTGTCACGTAATCACGTTATATACCCAAAGCGCTTTGGATGCTAAAACATATTCATCGCTGACTGGGTGTTGATCCAAAATTTAAACTAGGAGTTCCGGGTATGAGTGCTTGGAGAGACAGGGGCGCAGTGGAAGCTGCGGCAGAGGCCATTCTTGCATCTCTTGATGGGTCAGGTGACCCGTTAAAAGCTGCAAATGTGTATGACACTGCTGCAGCGTTACTAGAGTCAGCTGCATTTGATATAGCCGATCGTATCGGCGCGTCAGAGGTAGCATCGTTAATTATTTATGCAGCTGACTTGCAAAGGAAAGCCGATACACTTCGTGCTGGGGATGTTGTGTACGGCAAACTGACTGTAGTGAGTAACTGAGTGTTGTGAGTGCGCGCACAGCGGGTCTAACCTGCTGTGCGTTTTAACGAGTGATCATGTATCCTAAGTGTTGAGCATCGCAACACGAAAGGACGTCACGATGAGTTGGAGCCCGGCACTTGAAAGCCATTGCATCGACGAAAGTAACCTAGATGCTATTGAGACTGTAATTGTTCCCCGGGCACGTGATCTGGGTGGGTTTGAGGTTCGGCGCGCGTTACCTGCGACAAAACGCCAAATGGTGGGCCCGTTTATCTTTTTCGATCAAATGGGCCCTGCCGAATTTATCACCGGTACTGGTATTGACGTGCGTCCGCATCCTCATATTGGCTTGGCGACGGTTACCTATTTGCTTGAGGGTAAAATTCATCATCGTGACAGTCTTGGCACCGATCAGTGGATCGAACCAGGTGCGGTGAACTGGATGGTGGCCGGGCGTGGGATCACGCATTCGGAACGCGCTGACGGTGAAATTCTTCAAAATCCACATAAGCTGTTCGGTATTCAAACTTGGGTCGCACTACCCAAGGGATACGAAGATAATCCTGCCGCGTTTGAACATGTGGCCAAAGATGCGTTGCCAATGCTGGATGGGGAAGGCAAAAAAGTCCGATTGATCCTTGGCGATGCCTATGGTGCAACGGCCCCAGTGTCGACACCGTCTGAAATGTTTTATGCCGATGCAATTTTGCAAGCAGGCGCTGCGATTCCATTGCCTGACAATCATGAAGATCGCGGTGTTTTTGTCTTAGACGGCAGTGTCGAAATCGCGGGTCAAAATTTTGATAAAGGCCGCATGATGGTCTTTCGCCCCGGTGATCGGGTCAGTCTGAAGGCGGGCCCGCAAGGGGCGCGCGTGATTCTTTTGGGGGGCGAAACCCTGGAAGGGCCACGATATATATGGTGGAATTTTGTGGCCTCAAGCAAGGAACGGATCGAAGAAGCAAAAGATGCTTGGCGCGCGGGCGATTGGGAACACGGTCGGTTTCAGCTTCCACCTGGTGATGATGCGGAATTTATACCATTGCCGGATCACTGATCTAAAATGACCCGAGGATTTTTATTTTTCGCACGCGAAGCGCTTGACGGGCGCAAAGTCGCAGCATAAACCACGCTCTACAATCAGAGTGATCTGGATGTGCAGTGGGCGGTTGTAGCTCAGTTGGTTAGAGTACCGGCCTGTCACGCCGGGGGTCGCGGGTTCGAGCCCCGTCAACCGCGCCATCACTGCAAAAAACAGGGACCTTTCGGGTCCCTTTTTTATTGGGCTTTTGCAAATTCCCAGTTTTACAAAGCCACGTTTGGGCAACTCTACTGATCTTTCGTAAATGCAAGCTATGTTATTTTGATATGTGGGTATCGATTGCCTTGCCGCCCACCAAAAGCTGAGGAAGACGCCAATGAACCTGATGACCGCCAAAGACTTTGATCGGGAACTGCTTGAATTTTATGACTATTATACGCATGACAAGATTTCCAAACGTGATTTTCTGGACCGGGCCGGGAAATTTGCCGTGGGTGGCGTCACCGCATTGGCATTGCTGAACATGCTTAACCCGAATTATGCATTGGCACAGCAAGTAAAATTTACCGATCCTGATATCGTTCCTGAATATATCACCTATGCATCGCCAAATGGTCACGGGAACGTGCGCGGGTATATGGTGCGACCGGCTACGGCCACTGCCCCTGTCGGCGGCTTTGTCGTGGTGCATGAAAACAGTGGGCTTAATCCTTATATCGAAGATGTTGCGCGCCGTGTTGCAAAAGCCGGTTTCGCTGCGATTGCACCGGATGGATTATCGTCAGTCGGGGGCTATCCTGGCAATCATGTCGAAGGCTGCGAACTGCAATCACAGGTCAACCGGGCCAAATTGATGAATGATTTCTTTGCAGCTATCGAATTTCTGATGGCGCGCTATGATGCTGAAGCTGCAGAACTGGCCTGAGATCGCACGCTTGAATGGTTCCAAACATATCTGGCCTGAAAGGTGGCGTGCAAATGAACCGAAATAACGTTTTTTCGATCCTTTTGTAAAAGAGCATTGACCCGCGTGCATCGGTATCCTATTCCGCCCTTCACGCGCGGTTGTAGCTCAGCTGGTTAGAGTACCGGCCTGTCACGCCGGGGGTCGCGGGTTCGAGCCCCGTCAACCGCGCCACTTAACAAACATACATCTAATTAAGTAAAGATTTTCACAGTACCGTCCGCAAAAAGATCGGATCAAACTGGTTTTGAAAACCGCGATCACGCGTTTTTGTATGGTATCAAAAATAAAGTCAGAATTGGATGCAGCCAAACAGGCGCTGTTTGCCAGCAAGACCATGGTCCGCGCCAAAGGTCTTCTTGACGGGGGCTATCAGGTATTCCGAAATACTTTTTATAGGTAAAAAGGCAGTACCAGGTCGCCCTTTTCCTCAGGCTAATTTGGCCAGAATGCGTGCCCAGCTTCGGATGCCCTTGTGAAAACTTTCCACATCATATTTTTCATTCGGGGAATGAATGGCGTCGTCGTCTTTAGCAAATCCGATCAGCATCGCGTCGGTGTTCAGAATTTTCTTGAAATGTCCCGCAATCGGGATTGATCCGCCACAGCCGACAAAGGCCGCACCGTTGGGCCATTCGTCTGACAGGGCGCAGCGTGCGGCCTCAAACGCGGGGTGATTTGTGGCCATTTCCGATGCGCTGGATGCGCCATGGGCTATGAATTCGACCGAACAATCGGGCGGCAGCATATCCGTGATCATCTTGCGGAAATTTTCACGAATGGCATGCGGATCCTGGGTGCCGACCAGACGAAAGCTGACCTTGGCTGATGCTTTCGCGGGCAGCACGGTTTTGAACCCGTCACCAGTATAACCGCCCCAGATGCCGTTGATTTCGCAAGTGGGCCGCGACCAGATCATCTCAAGGGCGCTGCGGTCTGTTTCACCGGCGGCCTTTGACAGTCCGACCTCGCCAAGAAAAGCGGTGTGGTCAAAACCCAGATCATTCCATTGGGCTTCGATGTCCTTGGGCAGTTCGGGCACACCATTGTAAAAGTCTGGTACAGTAATGCGGCCCTGATCATCATGCAGTGCGGCCAACACTTTGGTCAAAACCCGGATCGGGTTCATTGAAACGCCGCCGTACATACCCGAATGCAGATCCTTGTCGGGGCCAATGATCGTGATTTCTTCGCCCAGCAATCCACGCAGTCGGGTCACGATGGCAGGTGTGCTGTCGCCAAAAAGTCCGGTATCACAGATCAATGCGATATCTGCGCGCAACTCATCAGCGTTGTCTTGCATGAATGGCACAAGCGACGGCGAACCGGATTCCTCTTCGCCTTCAAAGAAAAAGCTGATGCGCGCGGGCAGGGCGCCATGCACCGCCTTCCACGCACGGCAGGCTTCGATGAATGTCATCAATTGCCCCTTGTCATCAGATGATCCACGCCCCCGGATCACCTTACCCTTGGCCGTATCTTCAATCGCAGGTTCAAAAGGTGGACTGTCCCAAAGATCAAGCGGATCAACAGGTTGCACGTCGTAGTGACCATAGAAAACAGCATGTGTTCCAGTACCCTCTGCATGACCCACAACCATCGGATGGCCGGGTGTGGTACGTTTGCCGGCATCAACACCGATACTTTTCAGGTCCTCCACCAACCAGTCTGCCGCCGTATCACAATGCATCTTATAGGCCGGATCAGTCGAAATGGATGGGATGCGCAAAAATTCTAACAAACGTTCCATCGCGTTGGGCAGATCATCATCGATTTTGGCAAGAACTGGATCAAGCATTCATGGCTCCTGAATTTTGTTGTGCGGACCCTAGCACCCCGGGTTGAGGTGTCTAGAGCATCGCGATAGTCTTGAAAGAACTTTTCTTATTTCAGGGGGTCGCATTGTGCGCTTTTTATTGACTGCTATATTGGTTTTTGCAGGGGCCGCGCAGGCCGACACCATTGATGGCAAAACCGCACGCGACCTGCTGTTTCATCCAAAGCGTACCGAAGTTGTTATGTTCCGGCATGATTTTCTGTCTGATCAAGACATACAGATGTTGCAACAGGTGGCTTTGCAGCAGCCTTATTATACATCCGTCGCCGTGTCGCCTGATGACGGGGTTTTGTCGAATGCCACCTTGGCTGCGGCGAATTATCATGACGTGTCGGCCGCCGATACAGCAGCCCTTGCGGCCTGTAACGCTGCGCGCGACGGGCGCAAGCCTTGTGTGATTGTGGCTCATATTCGGCCCAAAGGCTGGGATGCACGTGATCTGCAACTTAGCGGGAACGCAACGGAAGATTTTCGCAAAAGCTATTTGCGGGCGCGTGGCACGAAGGCGTTGGCGGTTTCGCCATCGACGGGGCAATGGTCTGTGATCAAAGGGGATAATGCACAGATCTTGGCCAAAGAAACCTGTGATGACAAGGCAAAGACATCCGACTGCGTGGTTGTCCTGTCTGAGTAAAAGCGGCAATTTGTAACACGCTTTTTGCGCGTCTCCGCATTATATGCGGTGAAAATAGACCGGAGATTTTCGTTGAATTATACTGCACATCTGGACACCGCCCTGACGCGTCTGCACGACGAAGGGCGTTACCGCACGTTCATTGATATCGAACGCAAACAGGGGCAGTTTCCCCATGCGATCTGGCGTAAACCCGATGGCAGTGAACAGCCAATCACGGTGTGGTGCGGAAATGATTATCTGGGAATGGGCCAGCATCCTGACGTACTGGCGGCGATGCATCAGGCGCTGGATGCAACAGGGGCTGGTTCTGGGGGCACACGAAACATCAGTGGTACGACGGTCTATCACAAACAGCTTGAGGCCGAATTGGCCGATCTGCATGGTAAGGATGCAGCACTGTTGTTTACATCCGCCTATGTTGCCAATGACGCCACTCTGTCCACCTTGTCTAAGCTTTTTCCGGGCCTGGTCATTCTGAGTGACGCGTTAAATCATGCCAGCATGATCGAAGGCATTCGTCGCAACGGTGGATCGAAACGTATTTTCAAACACAACGACATGGATGATCTGCGTCAGCAATTGCAAAGCCTGCCTGTGGATCAGCCAAAGCTGATTGCCTTTGAGTCGATCTATTCGATGGATGGTGATTTTGGCCCAATCGAAGCCATCTGCGATCTGGCCGATGAATTTGGTGCGCTGACCTATATCGACGAAGTGCACGCTGTCGGCATGTATGGCCCCCGCGGGGCGGGTCTGGCGGAACGGGATCGCTTGATGCACAGAATTGATATCATCAACGGGACGATGGCCAAGGCATACGGCGTCATGGGCGGCTATATCACCACCAGTACCAAGATGGCTGATGCAATACGATCCTATGCGCCGGGGTTTATTTTCACTACGTCGTTACCACCTGCCATTGCAGCAGGGGCGGCGGCGTCAGTCCGTATTTTAAAACGGTCCCCTGAATTGCGTCAGGCCCATCAAACCCAGGCAGCGATCCTGAAAACCCGCCTGAAAGGGCTGGGTTTACCGATCATTGATCACGGAAGCCATATCGTTCCGGTGCATGTTGGTGATCCGGTTAAATGCAAAATTCTGTCAGACAGATTGTTGGAAGATCATGGAATTTACGCCCAACCAATCAATTTTCCAACAGTACCGCGTGGTACAGAACGGCTGCGTTTCACGCCGTCACCGGTGCATGGACCACGTGAAATGGATGCGCTGATTTCCGCTCTTGATGCACTGTGGTCGCACTGTGCGCTAAATCGTGCTGAATTAACGGCTTAATAACGCTCTTTGGATGTGCGGCATTTTGCTGTATGCTATCCACAGGGTTGTGGGGAATTACGTTCCGAATCAATACGGAACGTCTTAAAAGAATGGGGCAGTTTATATGATCGGGCGCAAAACACCGCCCCTTGTTGAAGTAGAAGACATCAGACCCAAGGGGTTTGATGACTACGAAGTGCGACTTGGGGATGTGATGCGCGGCGAACGCGCAACATTCGGAAAATCGCTTTTAGACGTTCAACGAGAGCTGAAAATCAAGGCAAGCTATATTGCCGCGATTGAAAATGCTGACACATCTGCTTTTGAAAGCCCTGGATTTATCGCCGGCTATGTCAGATCATACGCCAGATATCTGCGTCTTGATCCGGAATGGGCCTATGATACATTCTGTAAAGAAACCGGTTTTGCAACGGCCCATGGTATGTCGGCTGCAGCGTCATCGCCCAAAATTGCCAAAACCAACGCGCAGGTCAACAACCTGAATCGCGATCCTTTCGAAGATCCGAATGCGCCATTTGTACCCTTGGGCGAAGGCTTCATGTCGCGCATCGAAGTGGGGGCCATCGGGTCAAGTCTTGTTCTGCTCGCACTGATTGCAGCTATTGGTTACGGTGGTTGGAGCGTTTTGCAACAGGTCCAAAAGGTCCAGTTTACGCCGATCGAACAGGCCCCCGATATTGTTGCTAATATCGATCCGCTTGCCAGCGATGACCCTACGGCATTTGGCCCCGTTGATATGGTATCACCACAAACAGACGCGCTTGACCGTCTTTATCGCCCGCAAGCACTGGATGTGCCGGTGCTTGTCGCGCGCGACGCACCCATTTCGACAATCGATCCGTCATCCGTTGGCGCCTTTCCAATTCAGACAAGCCGCAGCGAAGCCGTCATTCCACCATTGCTGGACGCTTTGCCGCAGCCTTTGCCAGTTCAGGTGTTGAATGCCGAAGCCCCCGAAGTGGTGTTATTCGCAATCCAGCCAACCTGGGTACGCGTACAGGCCGCAGATCAAAGCATTTTGTTTGAAAAGATACTGGATGCGGGCGAAGAATATGTCGTTCCTTCAATGGAAACACCACCTGTCCTGCGTGCTGGGAATTCGGGGTCGCTTTATTTCAAGGTCAATGGCGAACCTTTGGGACCAGCGGGCGCGGGCTCATCGACAATCAAAAACGTGACCTTGTCGCCAGATGCATTGACCCAAGGGTACACACTGGCAGATCCGGAAAAAGACAAACTTTTGTTTGATCTTATCAACATCGCCGAAGCGGACCGTACAACCCAATAAGATTTGTCATTGCGTCGCAGTGCCGTTGCAGCTTGGGGTCTGGCGGTTTATCTTATGATGAACAGCTATTTGCGGAAAGTGGTCCCATGACACTGCACAATCCCATTCGACCCTGGCGTAATATCTATCGTCGCAAGTCACGGCAGATTCACGTGGGCTCTGTCCCAGTTGGCGGTGACGCACCGATTTCCGTTCAAACCATGACAAATACTGACACCACCGATGTGGCCGCAACACTGTCACAGGTGAATGCCGCAGCCGAGGCGGGCGTTGATATCGTGCGTATTTCAACCCCAGATCAGGCCAGCACCCATGCGCTAAAGGAAATCGTAGCCGAAAGCCCGGTTCCCATCGTGGCAGACATTCATTTCCACTATAAACGCGCGATTGAGGCCGCCGAAGCCGGTGCTGCCTGTCTGCGCATTAACCCCGGAAATATCGGCGATGCCTCTCGTGTGCGCGAAGTGATAAAGGCCGCCAAGGATCACGGCTGCTCCATTCGAATCGGTGTTAATGCGGGCAGCTTGGAAAAGCACCTGCTGGAAAAATACGGTGAACCCTGTCCCGAAGCGATGGTCGAAAGCGGGCTGGAACATATCAAAATACTGGAAGATAACGATTTTCACGAATTCAAGATCAGTGTGAAAGCGTCAGATGTATTTCTGGCAGCTGCCGCTTATCAAGGTATCGCAGATGCCACCGACGCCCCCATTCACCTTGGCATAACCGAGGCGGGCGGCCTGGTCAGCGGCACCATCAAATCGGCGATCGGCCTTGGTAATCTGTTATGGATGGGTATTGGCGACACGATCCGCGTCAGCCTGTCTGCGGACCCGGTCGAAGAAGTTAAAGTCGGTTATGAAATTCTGAAATCCCTCGGATTACGCCACCGCGGTGTCAATATTATCAGCTGCCCCAGTTGTGCGCGTCAAGGCTTCGATGTGATCAAGACAGTATCAGCGCTGGAAAAACGGCTGGAACATATCAAAACCCCGATGAGCCTGTCGATCATCGGTTGCGTGGTCAATGGCCCAGGCGAAGCCTTGATGACTGACATCGGCTTTACTGGCGGTGGGGCGGGCTCCGGCATGGTCTATCTGGCAGGCAAACAAAGTCACAAGCTGTCCAATGATCAGATGATTGATCACATTGTCGAACAGGTTGAAAAGCGCGCAGCCCAGATCGAAGCCGAAGATATCGCAGGACAATAAGCTGGTTTAAAGCCTTCTTCTTGGCTTAAATATTCTCGCCGAAGGTATCACCGAGTGTCCGCAGGACACGAGATAAAGGATACGGCGCGTACCAGCGGGGCCACCGCTTGCCAACTCTAAAGACCGCTAGACCTTAATTCGTGCGAACGTCTTCGACAATCAGCCGCATGTCATTCAACGGCACATAACCGCGCAGCATTTCGTTTTTGAGAATGAACGTCGGTGTACCGCTGATCCCCATGCTTTGGGCCAGGGCGCGGTTTTCGTTGATGACCGCGCTAACCTCATCGCTGGCCATACGGTCTGTCACCTCGGCCGCGTCAAGCCCAAGCGTTGCCGCAAGCCGCTGGATTGCCACTGCATTCAGATCGCCACGCATCGTAATCAGCGCGTCATGCGCGGCCTTATAGGTATTCGGCCCACCCAGTTGCAAAGCAGCAATCGCAAACCGTGACGACAGTTCGGACTGTTCACCAAGGATTGGAAATTCTTTGACAATAAAGCGAATATTGCCATCGCTTTCGATCAATTCATTCACTTCGCTGTGCGCGCGTCTGCAAAAACCACAGCGGTAATCTGTGAATTCCACCAGTGTGATATCGCCATCAGGGTTGCCACCAACCCAGGAATACCCATCATTGAAAATCGCATCAGCATTGTCTTGAATATTTGTTTTGTCTTGCTCAGCCTGCGCAACGCGCTGTCTGCTCTGCAATGCTTCAATGGCTTCGTTCAAAACCTCTGGATGTTCTAAAAGATAGGATCTCACTTCGGACCGAAAAATCTCACGCTGTTCATCGGTCATATCGTCCAGATCAACTGCAGCAAGCGGCGATGCCGCAACCGATAGGGCCAGTATGTATGCAAAAAGGGATTTCATCCGCCATTCCTTTGTCGTTTAGCACCTTCAGAGGCGCGTAATATATCCTGTGCGCGACGGGCCGATGCTGACCCGTTGGGCAATAAATCTGCGGCGCGCTTTGCATGTATTCCCGCATCCGCAAGACGCCCGCGCAGGGCGTAGCTTTCGGCGGTGACAAGCGATGCCATCCCCCGTTGACCGGTTTTCGCATAAGCCACGCCCAGATCACGCAAAACACGCGGATTATAGGGATCGCGCGATCGTGCTTTTTCCAAAATCGGCAGTGCCTTGCGAACACTATCGCGTGTGTCCAGCGCCAATAATGCTTTGCCATATCCGCTTAGGATCAAGGGTTGGTTGGGTGCCAGATTGACCGCCTTGCCATAGGAATTGACCGCTGCCTGAAACTGACGGCTTTCCAGCAAGATCTGGCCTTTCAGTTCATGTACATAGGGGCTGCTGGGGGCGACGGCGACCAGTCGGTTGATCTCGGATATGGCGCGTTTCGTGTTAGGTTGCCGGTGATAGGCGACCGCACGGCGCATGACGGATACCTGGTCACTTTTATTACCAACCCGGCGCAGCGTCCAGCGGGGCGATCTTTTGAAGGCAGATAATTTGCCTTGAACAATCGCAAACCAGGCTTCAGCTTGCGGATTGGGCTTAATACGTCCCTTATAGCTTGCCGCAAACCCCTGCATCCGGCGATAGCGGTCGCTGGACAGCGGGTGTGTGCGGGCATAGGGGTTCTGGCGGCCCGACGTCACATATTCCTGATCCTTGAAAATCTCAAGCAATGTCACGGCTCCATTGGGGTCAACACCTGCGCGAACCATATATCGGACGCCAGATTCATCTGCGGATGCTTCTTCACTGCGGGTATGACCCAGAAAAACGCCCCTTGCGCTGGCATTACCACCCATTGCAATGCCGCCAGCCACATCCGGATCAGCCCCTGCAGCACCTGCCGCAATGGCAACACCAAGCGAGATAGCAGATGCAAGACGCGCGTTCTGAAAGTTCGTCATCCGCCGGGTCATGTGCCCGTTGGCGATATGTGCCGCCTCGTGCGCGATAACGGCTTGTAATTCTTCGGGACGCTGCAGCTTCATTACGAGACCGCTGTGGATAAAAATCGCCCGTCCGTCGATGACAAAGGCGTTCAAATTTTCATCATCAATTAGAATAATTCGAACTGAACTTGGGTTCAAACCGGCTGCCAAAAGAATGGGCCGGGCCAACTCACTTAAGCCGCGTTCAACTTCGGCATCACGCAGAAACGTGACAGCCTTGGCCATCGGGGCCGTGATCAAAAGGCTCATGGCCAGAAAAACAATAGTAATAAATCTGCGCATTGACGTTATGATATCCTGCTGTTTCAAGCGGTATAGACTGATTTTAAGGGGCAGGGAATGCGGAACTCAAGTCGTGGGGCGGTTGATCCCTTTATTGTGATGGATGTCATGGCGGCCGCGGCCAGGGCTGAAGCCCAGGGCAGGCACATCATTCATATGGAAGTCGGCCAGCCTGGAACTGCCGCCCCAGTGGGCGCGCGGCAAGCGTTGACCCATGCGATGGAAACGGGATCGCTTGGATATACAATGGCCCTTGGTCTGCCTGCGCTGCGCGACCGCATTTCCCAACTTTACAAGGATTGGTACGGCCTGACGGTTGATCCTGCGCGCATTATTATCACCCCCGGTGCATCCGGGGCGTTCATTCTGGCCTATACGGCCCTGTTTGACACTGGCGACCGGATCGGAATAGGCGAGCCATGCTATCCATCCTATCGCCAAATCCTGAAAGCCCTTGATCTGGCAACAGTGGGCATCCAAACCTTGGCGAAAAATCGCTTTCAACCGGTGCCAGCACAGCTAACAGGTCTGGATTTGGCGGGGCTGATGGTCGCATCGCCTGCTAATCCGTCGGGTACGATGTTGTCGCATTCTGCATTGCAGGGCTTGATACAGACCTGTCACGATATGGACGCGACTTTTATCAGCGATGAAATCTATCACGGAATTGAATATGAGGCGAAAGCCATCAGTGCCCTGCAGATCAGCGACGATGTTTGCGTGATCAATTCGTTTTCGAAGTATTTCAGCATGACAGGCTGGCGTGTTGGTTGGATGGTGGTACCTGATGATCAAGTGCGTCAGGTGGAACGCTTGGCGCAAAATATGTTCATTTGCGCGCCGCATGCCGCACAGGTGACTGCACTGGCCGCGATGGAATGTGATGGAGAATTACAGGAAAATCTGGCAGTTTATAAAGAAAACAGACAACTGATGCTGGATGGGCTGCAGGCTTCACGCGGATCGCCCCTCCGGATGGGGCATTCTATGTCTATGCCGATGTCAGCGAATTCACAGATGACAGCCTTGCCTTTGCGGCAGAAATCCTGGATCAGGCAGGCGTGGCTGTCACGCCAGGTCTTGATTTTGATCCCGTACGCGGTACGCAGATGATGCGGTTTTCCTATGCAGGCCGAACCGAGGATATTCGCCAGGGGTTAGCCCGCTTGAAAGCCTTTATGCAGGCGAGATAACCCGCGCTCATCAGTCCCTTGCGGGCCGTTTTCGCGACGAAAACCCGCATAGGATTTGATAAGCGAGGGGCTGATTGTGTTTCGCCCGGTTTCTCGCTAAGTCTTGCGCAAAAAGAGCAGAGCGAATGAAACACATTTTACAGGTCATCACCCTTATTCTTTTGGGTTTTGTGCCCGCGCAAGCCGATGTGCAGTCAGATCAGGTTTATCTTAATGTGGCCAAAAGCGGAATACGTGACGCAAATGGCGGCATTCATGTTGATTTGTATCTGACACATGGAACCGTTCATCGGGTTTTCACGCAATCAGATCCATATCGCATCATAATCGACTTTCAGCGTGTGAATTGGCTGGGGGTCAACAGTACGACGCTTTTGAATTCTGATCAGGTGACGAACGTTCATTTTGGATGGCTGAAAGATGGCTGGTCGCGGATGATCATTGATCTGGCTGCGCCGATGCAGATCGAAACAGCGGGCATTCAGATGCCGCAAAATCAGGGCTTTGCGCAGTTTCAATTGCATGCCACGCCAACGGACAAAGATACCTTTGTCGCAAATCTGCCAAAGGACACCACCGCACTGCAACTGGGCCAGTTGTTGCAGCGCACCGTTGATAACGACGATATAACAATTGTGCTGGATCCGGGTCACGGTGGCATCGACCCCGGCGCGCAAATGGGGCAGGTGGTTGAGGCTGACATCATACTGCAATTTGCGCATGAGTTACGCCAAGCATTGGAAAACGCAGGGGATTTCAACGTTGTTCTAACCCGCGAAGATGATGTTTTTGTGCCCTTGGCAGCGCGTATATCCGCAGCACATAACGCCAATGCGGATGTGTTTATATCGCTTCATGCGGATAGCGTGGCTGAAAGTAATGTAATGGGATCAACGGTCTATACGCTTGCAGAGGCGGCCTCAGATACCGCGTCTGCGAAACTAGCCGAACGCCATGACCGGGCCGACCTGATCGCTGACGTTGATCTAAGCATTCATGACGATCAGATTGCCAAAGTGCTGATGGATATTGCACGGCTGGAAACTGATCCGCGGTCGCATCAACTTGCCGCAGCGTTGGTTGATGGGCTGTCCACGTATGCCGGGCCCATCAACAGCCGCCCCCACAGACAGGCCGATTTCAGTGTGTTGAAAGCTGCGGATATTCCATCAGTTCTGATCGAACTTGGGTTCATGTCCAACGCGCAAGACCTTGAAAATATTACTAACCCAGAATGGCGGGCCAAGGCTGCAAGCGGTATTGTCGATGCAATTGTGGTCTGGACCCATGCCGATGCGACCCGCGCGCGGTTAACTCGAAAGTGAACGGGTACATGCAAGAAACTGTTGCGCCTTTGTCAGAAAAAACAGATTTCGGCGTAAATCAGCGCCTTGTCCACCTTTATGGCTTTTGACCAAATGACACATAAAGCGTATATGATATTTGAACTATCGGAGTTTTTGACGTGACCAGATTTATCGTATCGTTTTTCGGCGCGATCTTCACATTGGTAACAATGGGGGCCGTTTTTATTGCCCTTGGCATTGGTGCTGTGTTCTGGATGTACGGACGCGATCTGCCCAGTCACGAAAGTCTGGCACAATATACTCCGCCCACCATCAGCCGGATTTATTCGGGCGAAGGGCGGATTATTGATGAATTTGCCCAAGAACGCCGACTGTTTGCGTCGTCGCAGGAAATTCCTGATCTTGTCAAACAGGCTTTCATTTCCGCCGAGGATAAGAATTTTTATGACCACGCTGGATATGACTTGCGCGGTATGGCCTCTGCGTTTGTGGATGCAGTGCAATCACGTGGTGAAAATCTGCGCGGGGCATCGACGATCACACAACAGGTGATGAAAAACTTTCTGTTGTCCGGCGACCGATCCGCTGAACGCAAGATCAAGGAACTGATCCTGGCCACACGTATTGAACGCACATTGGACAAAGAACAGATCCTTGAACTTTACCTGAACGAAATTTTCCTGGGTCAGAATTCCTATGGTGTGGCTGCGGCTGCACAGACGTATTTCAACAAATCTCTGCGTGAGCTTGAACCACAAGAAGCGGCCTATTTAGCATCACTGCCCAAAGCGCCGTCCAGTTATCATCCGGTGCGTCAAAAAGAACGTGCCTTGGCGCGTCGTAATTTTGTGCTGCGCGAAATGCGTGAAAACGGACATCTGGACACAGCGGCCTATGAAACGGCGCGTGCGGCCCCATTGAAAAGTGTGCAGGCTGGCGATTTCGAAGGCTTCAAAAGCAATCTTCCACCCCGCGATTATTTTTCTGATGAAATCCGCCGCCAGCTAAGCGAAGATTTTGGCGAACAGGAATTTTTCTCAGGTGGTCTAAGTGTGCGCGCAACTGTTGATCCTGAAATGCAGGTCGAAGCGGCAAAGGCCCTGCGACGTGCGTTGGAAAACTTTGACCGTAGTCAGGGTGTTTGGCGCGGTACAGGCCAGACACTGCCACAGGAAATTCTGGACGACGAAATGGCCTGGCGCGAGGCGCTAGCCGATCTGAAACTTGCCCGTGACGTTGAATTGGAACATCCGTGGTTGCCCGCCGTGGTTTTGCAGGTTGGTGACAATGATGCCCGTATCGGCATCGAAGGGGTGCCAGATGACGAAGATGGTCACTGGATCCCCGCGAAAGATGTGACCTGGGCCCGCAAACAATTGGAAGATGGCAAGCTGGGCCGCAAAGCGCGTGTTGCCGGTGATCTGGTGCAGGTTGGCGATGTCGTGCTTGTGCGCCAGATGACCCGTGATGATGATGGCAGTTTTATCCGTTGGACCCTGCGTCAAGTGCCCGAAGTACAGGGCGGCTTTATGGCCATGGACGTGAATACAGGCCGCGTGATCGCGATGCAGGGTGGCTTTTCATACCAGCATTCGGTTTTCAATCGCGCCACACAAGCGCTGCGTCAGCCCGGATCGGCGTTCAAACCCTTTGTATATGCGGCGGCGTTGGACAGCGGCTATACCCCCGCCACGATTGTCGTTGACGCGCCGATTGAAATTGATACGCCCCAAGGTCTGTGGCGCCCTAAAAATTCGTCGAACCGCTTTTACGGCCCTACACCACTGCGCACCGGGATTGAACAATCGCGTAACCTGATGACCATCCGTCTTGCACAAGAAGTCACGATGGACACAGTGTCTTATTACGCAGAACGCTTTGGCGTGTATGACAATATGGACCGGTTCCTGTCCAATTCGCTTGGCGCCGATGAAACCACACTGTTTCGCGTTGTGGCCGCCTATGCAATGTTCGCAAATGGCGGCGAACGTGTGCGTCCAACATTGGTCGACCGTGTTCAGGACCGGTATGGTCGCACGATTTATCGTCATGATCAGCGCCAATGTGATGACTGCCAGCTGGCGTCTCTTGATCCAGGGTTCGCCCCACAGATCGTATCGAACCGTGAACGTGTTATTAATGCGATCACCGCCTATCAGCTAACATCCATGCTAGAAGGCGTTGTTGATCGTGGAACAGCCCGCAGTTCTGTGAACCTAAGTGTTCCCGTGGCTGGTAAAACCGGGACAACCAACGATTCAAAAGATGTTTGGTTTGTGGGCTTCACATCCAACATCGTGGCGGGTTGTTATATCGGGTATGATCGCCCGCGCAGCATGGGGCGGGGTGCATCCGGTGGCGGAATGTGTGGCCCGGTGTTTAATTCATTTATGCAGCATGCTGTTGAAAAATATGGTGGAACTGAATTCAAGGTTCCCGAAGGCGGGCGATTTATCAAAATTGATCGCTATACGGGTGCGCCGCTTCCGAACAGTGCTTATGGCGCAAATGTTGTTGCCGAATATTTCCGCGAAGGTGAAGAACCGACATTCGGCGTGATGTTCGACGGTGGTTTTGCCATGGGGTCTGATTTGCCAATGTTCGAAGAGGCAGGCACACGCCGTCAAGTCACAACAGCGACTGGAAACACCGCAGTTATTGCGCCCAAGGCGACGGATGGAACTTTGCGCGGCGGTGGTCTGTACTAGCCCTTGTCGGCTTGCGTACGCTGCGCTATCACCACGTCCTAACAGCAGTGAGGGCGTGGGATGCGGGCCGAAATTCAGAATATTGTAAACGATATCGAAAAGTCGCTGGAACTGCTGCGTCAACGCGTGGGCTATGAAACGGCTGAACACCGCCTGGAAGAATTCAACGCGCTGACCGAAGATCCCGATTTGTGGAACGATCCGGCCAAAGCGCAAAAACTCATGCGCGAACGGCAGGTTCTGATTGATGCCGTCGATACTTATAAATCCATTGCCCGAGACCTGTCAGATAATGTTGAACTGATAGAAATGGGCGAAATGGAACAGGATGACGATGTTGTCCGCGAGGCCGAAGACGCGCTGCGTCAATTGAAAACTAAAGCTGCCGAAAAAGAACTGGAAGCCCTTCTGAACGGTGAAGCTGACGCAAACGATACATTTCTTGAGATTAACGCCGGGGCAGGTGGCACCGAAAGTTGTGACTGGGCCAATATGCTGGCGCGCATGTACGTGCGTTGGGCCGAGAAAAAGGGCTATAAGGTCGAACTGCAATCCGAAAGTGCGGGCGAAGAGGCGGGCATCAAATCTGCCGCCTATAAGATCAGCGGTTTGAACGCGTATGGCTGGCTAAAGTCCGAAAGCGGCGTGCACCGCCTTGTGCGCATTTCGCCCTTTGACAGCAACGCAAAGCGGCATACATCGTTCAGTTCGGTCTGGGTCTACCCCGTGGTCGACGATAATATTGAGATTGAAGTGAACCCTGCAGATATCCGTTTGGACACATATCGGTCATCCGGGGCAGGGGGGCAGCACGTCAATACAACCGACTCAGCCGTGCGGATCACACACGCACCCACGGGAATTGTCGTGACAAGTTCGGAAAAATCGCAGCATCAGAACCGTGAAATTGCGATGAAAGCCCTCAAGTCGCGCCTGTATCAGATGGAGCTGGACAAGCGGAACGCTGCAATTACCGAAGCCCACGAAAACAAGGGTGATGCAGGCTGGGGCAATCAGATCCGATCCTATGTCCTGCAGCCCTATCAGATGGTCAAGGATTTGCGGACCCGTGTTGAAACGTCGGACACATCAGGTGTTCTGGACGGTGATCTGGATCAGTTCATGGCTGCCACACTTGCGATGAATGTGTCAGGCAAAAGCCGCGCCGACGCTGAAAAAGATGACGACGATCTTTAAGGCTGGATAAAGCGGATGCCGGGCATGCCTGCGATCCGTGCGACATCCATATCATAAAGCTGGGTAAGCTTTTCGACGTAAGCCGCTGACCAGCCTGGCACGTCCAATTCTTCCTCCATCGCGCCATCCATTGCGTGGCGTTCAAGATACTTGATTTTCAGATCCAGCAGATCGGCGTCATTGGCAGGTTTTTCTTGCTCAAGTTGCGCGTAGAACGCATCCAGACCTTCATGCGACATGATTTCGGGTAACAGATCAAAAGCCCCTTCGACAGTGGCATCCGGTTCCATATCGGCGTAGGCGCGAATAATACGGGACCAGATAAGCGGCGTATCTTCGTTACACCACACCGTCAGATCCGCTTGCGGGGCGATTTCAGTAATGCGTGCGCACAGATTGGACCATCGCAGTGACTGTGGATTAAACCCCGAAAGCACTGTTTGAATGTCCTTATCGGGCATATGTTTCATAACGGCAGGTATGAAAGTGGCCGGATTTCGAATACCTATGAAAATCTCAAGTTCATCATGGGCAAAGATATTAATAAAGGACTGCACCTGATGCTCTAGTCGGGGATACAGTTTACCGTTTTGGAAAACGCCCGGGATACCAGCTATGAAATTCGGGTTCGACAGTATCAGCCGCTTGGGTTCGGGTTGATCGCCAAGGATTTTCTGCAATAGCATCCGACGCACATCCGGCCCAACCCGTGCACCCTTTAACGCCTCAATCGCCTCGCGCAACTGACGCCTGTACAGCTTGACGCGTGGCGCAATAATACCTTGCGGTATCAGGAAGCCCTTGTTTTTAAAGACACTTCTAAGAAGTTTGTCTTCGTCAGTACAATGTACACCAATGTGATATGCGATTTGCATTCATTTACCGTCTATATTTCAGTTGTTTTATATAGGGTCTTTTTCGGGCATCATACACCCTTGATCTTAAAGGCGGTCTAACGCCTGTTTTATATTATCAATCTTCCATGGCTGCCCCTGTGTAGGGTCTCGTTCAGATGCAAAATACAAAATGTATTTGCAGCCAAGCCAAACGGCCGTTCATCTTTGGGTCAAACTGAATTAATCTGACGTAATAGATGTACAGGGAACAAATCAGGCTGTTCTTGCATTCTGTCTAAGGGACAAGGGCTTTGAAATGACAAGTGACACAACAACGGATGAGATTGCAGATGATCTGAAAGCGCTAAGGCGGGCCGCTGTTTTGTTGGCAACGCTTGCGATTTTCGTTATCGCCTATTTTGCAAGGGATCTGATTTTACCGATCTTGTTGGGTTTTTTGTTGGCGCTGACCCTTAGCCCATTAAACCGCACATTGCAGCGCCTTGGTTTGCCAGCTGCAATTACAGCAACGTTCCTGATTATAGCGACATCTGTGGGGATCGTATCTGTCGTCTATTTTGCGGGCGGAACCGTCGCCGCCTGGAGCGAGGATGCCCCAAATATTGGCCGTCAGCTGAAAAACAAATTAAGCGGTGTAAATGATGCGATTGAAGCCGTCCAAGACGCATCCGACGAAGTAGAGCAGATGACGTCAAGTGCTTCATCAGGGCCACAAGAAGTCGTTGTACAGCAACCCGGACTTCTGAATTCTGCTGTAACGGCTGCGGCCAGCACGGCAACATCTATTGTTGTGGCCCTGATCTTGGCGCTATTTCTTTTGGCATCAGGGGATCTTTTCTATGTTAAATTAGTGCAGACCTTTAAAAGCCTTAGCGGTAAGAAACGCGCCCTTGGCGCGGTCTATGATATTGAACGACGCGTTTCGGGATATTTGCTGACAATTACCGCTATTAACGCATGTCTTGGGGTTACCGTAGCGCTTGCGCTCTGGATGCTGGGTCTGGAATATGCCTATATCTGGGGAATTGCGGCCTTTTTGCTGAACTATCTTCCGATACTTGGCGGCATTATTGGCACAGCCTTGGTTGCGGCCTATTCCATCATCACATTTGACAGTCTGTCATACGCGCTGATTGCGCCCATTGCTTATCAGGCGCTAACTTCGGTCGAGGCCCAGTTCGTGACCCCCTATCTGATCGGAAAAAGGATGGAGCTGAACATGGTTGCCGTTTTCCTAACAGTTGTTCTTTGGGGCTGGCTGTGGGGCATAGCCGGCGCCCTTGTCGCAGTTCCGTTTCTGCTGGTATTCAAGGTGATCTGTGAAAATTTCGAAGGTCTCGAAACGATCGGGAATTTTCTGGGTGGTGCTGATAAAACCGATATTGCCGATGAACCCGCCGCGAATTCCGTCAGCGGTTGAGCCGCTTAACGCCTTGGGCTTTTTAAACGGTACGTTTTTGTAGACTACAAGCGCAGTTATGTACAAATGTTTAAGTACAAAACACGTGTACAAAATATACAAACCCCCGCCCTTGTCTTTAAGACTTTGACAAGCAAGATGAACAAAGGAGCGGTGATGGAACCATCAGATGAAGCCAATGTTGCTGATGTTTTGGCGTCAGTCGAACATCCCACACGACAGGCGGATGGGTATACTCTGGATGCATTGTTTCGCAAAATAACCGGCTGGCAGCCCAAAATTTGGCAAGGCAGTATTCTGGGATACGGACAATATCGCTATCAGTATGAAAGCGGAAGACAGGGTGATTTTCTGGCCACCGGATTTAGCCCGCGGAACGCAAATTTGTCGATTTATATCATGCCTGGGTATACTGACTTTCCAGATTTGATGATGCATCTGGGAAAGCACAAGCGCGGCAAGGCCTGTCTTTATATCAACAAGTTAGCTGATGTTGATCTTGACGTGTTGGAACAGTTGATCAAGGCAGGTATTGTCGATCTGGGGGCGCGTTGGACAGTCACGCCAACATAACGAAGTCGCGTAGCGTCGATTGAAAATCCATAGATTATCTTTGATAACCCGGCGCGATTGCAATCCTGCGCCGGGATTGTATTAACGATGCTATTTACCGATTACATGAAGTTTAAGAGTAACCATAAAGTTGATATTTTTCCATTCCAACAATCTTTAAGGTTCAAGAAATTCGTTCGTAAACCATGTGGCTGCATCGGGGGATTGCGACAAAGGCCGCCCGTCTTCGCCGCGCAGTATTCCTGAGGTGAACAGGAAGGCGACAATATCATTGAACATTTTTTCGTCAATCATACCAACAGCTTCGTTTTGATCTTGCAGATACCCGCCATCGACAAGCGCCTGCATAGACGCATGGACCAACGCGGGATTTGACAACATTCCACCTGTCTCACTAATCAGAATATCAGCGGCCGCTTTGGGATTATCGGCAGCAAAGGCATATCCCCGTTGCGTGGCTTGCACAAAGGCCCGGGTGACATCGGGATTTGCCGCGATCCAGCTATTATTGCCGCCCAGAAATGTAGTATGCTGATCCGGTACACCGTAATCCGCATAACGAAATGCACGTTGTGGCCGGTCAAGCAGGACAGAATTGACGCCCTCCCATGTGCTGACTTCAAGTGTGAAATCAACGCTGCCGTTGGCAAGGGCTTCATAGGCTGACGTGCCAAGCGTGATCGTTTCAAATATGCCTTTGCCGCCATCGGTTTGGATGATGTGGGATATCAACGCGGTTTCCCAATCGCTGCCGAAACCTGCATAGATCATGCCATCCAAATCAGCGGGTCGCTGGATATCATCACGTGTTCCGTTAAAAACCAAACGCCCGGTTTCATGCTGCACAATCGCCATGACTGCCGTCATATCCGCACCAGCGGCACGCTGACTGTGAAAGCCAACGGCACTTAGAATGCCAAACTCTGCCACTCCACTGGCCACCAATGTCCCGGATGAGGTATCGGTATATGGCAGGATGTCGACGCTTAGACCTGCCTGTTCGTACCAACCTTTCGATTGTGCTACATAAAGACCGACGTGATTTGTGTTGGGTGTCCAGTCTAACGCGACACTCAAGCGGTCTTGGGCCATGACGGGCAAGGCGGCGTAGATTAGCGCGGCGGTTAAAAATGTTTTCATCAGGGATCTCCTGTTTGGGTAAGCAATATGTCCAGAAGGCGGGCTTCTTGTTGGCGGGTGTCATCAGTGTTGACGGTGAGTTCAGAAATGACCCGGGCGGGTCTGCGCGACAGCACATAAATTCGGTCTGACAGAGCGACAGCCTCGCGCACGTCATGTGTGATCAATAGCGTTGTCCAACGGGCCTGATGCCAGCGGTTTTTCAACCAGCGCTGCATTGTTACGCGGGTTAATGCATCTAATGCGCCGAAAGGTTCGTCCAGTAACTGAATGGGTCGCTCCTGAATCAAAGTACGCAACAACGCCGCGCGCTGACGCATGCCGCCAGACAGCTGTGCAGGGTAATATGCTTCACAGCCCTTAAGCCCAAATGTTGACAATAAGAGCAGAGCTTTCTGACGCGCCGCTTTGCGCGACACACCCTGAATTTCAAGTCCAAGTGTTATGTTGTCGATAATGCGCCGCCATGGCAGAAGCGCGTCGCGTTGCGGCATAAACGCAAAGGTGCGTGTATGCTTGGCAACAGGCTGACCTTTGATCAAGATATTACCGCGATCTGGTTTGACGGCCCCAGTCAGCATTCGAAACAGCGTTGATTTTCCGGCCCCCGATGGCCCCAGTATCGATACGAATTCCTTGGGCGCGACGTGCAAAGAAACACCATTTAAAATGGATGTTCCCCCAAGCGTCAGATGGATATCTTGCAGATCAAGTGCGTTCATGGCGCATGACCCGCATATCGCCAGCGCAAACAGATTCGTTGCAGGATGGCAGTGACTGCAAAAAGCATTAGTGTCAGAAGCGAACTGATCACTACAGCTGCCAACATCAGATCGGGGCGAAAACTGTTTTTGGCATTTAATATAACAATGCCCAATCCCGCGCGTGCGCCGACGTATTCTGAAAAGATCGCAGCAACCACCGCATAGGTGATCGAAATGCGCAAACCCGCAAAGAAATAAGGCATGGCAGATGGCAAACGCGCGCGGCGAAAAACCGTCCACCGGGATGCGCCCATGGACGTCAAAAGCGCTTCGATCTCAGGCTCTGTCGCGTCATAACCATCGACCAGGGCCACAAGCATCGGGAAAAAGGTCACCAGCGCCACCAACAGGATCTTGGGCGTCAAATCAAAGCCGAACCACAACACCACCAAGGGCGCAATGGCCACTAATGGCAGCGTCTGACTGATCACGAAGATCGGAAACAGTGCCCGTCTAAGACGAGGAAGAAAGTCGATGCAGATCGAAAAGCTGAAAGCAACCCAAAGCGAACAGGTAAATCCCAGTAGTGTCGCCTGCAGCGTTGGTAATGTATTCGTCCATAAATGCGCCCGGTTCAGGACCATCTGATCCATAATCCGCGACGGCGCTGGCAGGACAAGCGGGGATATGTCCGACATATGGACAAAGATTTCCCACGCAGAAAATGCAGCCAGGATACTAAGAACAGCGGGCAGGGTCCGGGTGAAACGCCCGCCTGACCATTTCGACAGATTTTCGCGCATGTCTTAGCGCGTCGAAGGGCTGTTTGCCGAAACGGTCAGATCGATTGTTACGTGGCCATTTGGGGGACCGAATTGACAAAAAGCGTGCTGCAGGGTCGCAAAGACAGGCCCGGCATCGCCGATCAAACGGGTACAGAAATTTTTAGATCGATCAAACGTGCCGCTTTCTTTTAGAAAAGCAATGCAGCCCATAATCTCATCCATGTGATTAGGCGCGCCCATGACATAAAGCGAAAATTGCGCGCGTGCGATCTGGCCCGTGTCATCTGCCAAACCCAGTTGCGCAAGTGCCGTTGCCTGACGGGACGCAATCGGTTCTGCGGGGTTGGCCAAGGCACTGGTTTGGCAAATCGGATCATCCGGTTCGCCCGGGCAGCCGCGCGATAGCGTTGTTCTAAGCACACAATGGTCACCGGTTTTTGATGCTGCAACATAAAGATCGCGCAGGGCGGGAAACAGAATTTCCGGCGGTCCAACAATCAGGGTTGAGATATCATCCGTTTCAATCCGCAACCGGTCGCGCCATGGATCAAGCGCGGTCAGGGATGACATAATGACATCCACGAACCCAGTGGTCATTGGATAAAGTGAGACTTGCGCGCCTGCAAACATCGTATTCCTCCTTGCTACGCTGGCATTATCCAGATCAGCTTTGAGGGTCCGCAGGTTTGTCACCCGCATCTCAGCCGCAGCATGATGCGGCACCCCTGTGGTAAAAGCACTTTGAACAGGTCAGTCATTGAAACGCAAGTCGGTTTTATGATCCTATTCGGGCAGCTGGAATGAGACGTCGAACAGCAATCCAAAGCCGCTGTTCAATCAGCCCACTTTGACAACCATTTTCCCGAAGTTTTTCCCAACAAGCAGATCGTTTAGCGCGGCTGGTGCGGCCTCAAGTCCTTGGATGATTTGCTCTTTATATTGAACGTTTCCGTCGGCAAGCCATCCGGTCATATCGCGCACGAAATCTTTGTAAGTGCTTTGGGGAAAGCTGTCGAAGATGATGAAGCCCTGTACCTTAACCTTCATCCGCAGGATCGTGCCCATGATCGCTGGTCCATAATCGGGGCCGTCTGGCAAGCCCGCTAGATTATACCACGACACGACGCCACACACAGGCATACGGGCAAATTCGTTCAAAAGCGGCAAGACTGCATAAAGCACTTTGCCACCAACATTTTCGAAATAAACATCTATCCCATCGGGGCAGGCAGCGTTAAGGTGTTCGGCAAAATTATCGCTTGTATGATCAATACAGGCATCAAACCCAAGCCTATCTGTCACATGCGCGCATTTATCGGCGCCACCCGCAATGCCAACCACACGACATCCCTTGATCTTGGCGATTTGCCCAACAGTGGCCCCCACAGGGCCGGATGCCGCAGCAACAACAACGGTATCGCCGGGCTTAGGATCACCGATTTTCAACAAACCGGCATAGGCCGTATATCCAGGCATGCCCAATATTCCCAATGACCACGATGGGTTTTGGGGGGGCTGACCAAGGTTGATCACTTCGGTCCCGTCCGAGATTGCATAATCCTGCCAACCGCTGCCTGACAGCACATAATCACCTGGCACAAAGCCATCCAGATCAGACGAAACAACCTGGGCCACGACCTGGCCGGTCATCACGTCGCCAATCTTGACCGGTTCGGCATAAGATTTCGCATCATTCATCCGACCACGCATATATGGATCAAGCGACAGATAAACTGTGCGTAACAGCATCTGTCCACTGCTGACTTTAGGAATGTCGGTCGTTTCCAGTCGAAGGGTATTTTTGTCTGGCAACCCATTCGGGCGTTGGGCCAGAACGATGCGGCGGTTGATGTTTGGGGTTTGTGTCATGGGGGACGCTCCGAATGAACTGTTTTGCAAACTCTAGTGGTTTGCGGTCGGATGAAACAGCGTCAAAGCGACTTTTGATAAAGCGCTTTGAATACTCGGTGCTTCTCTGCATAAGCGTGCGCCGTGTCGGGATGCGGCTCAAACACCCGCGCAATGTCTGGTTTTTGGCAACAGTCTTTAAAGCTGATATTTTCGGATGCGATCAGCCCTAAACGTGCCGCCCCGAAGGCTGCACCAATATCACCGCCCTTTGGGATCTCGATAGGAATATCCAGTATATTGGCCAGAATATCTAACCATGCTGTCGATTGTGTACCACCGCCAACAGCAAGAACGCTTTGCAGCTTTGTCCCTGTCGATCTTAAGGCATCCAGCGCATCGCGAAGGGTAAAGGCCACACCTTCTAAAATTGATTTCGTTATCGAAGCCCGGCTGTCTGCCATTGATAGATTATGAAAAGACCCGCGAACGTCGGCATCATTATGAGGCGTTCGTTCGCCGGATAGATATGGCAGAAACACTGTGCTTTCAGGGCCTGTGATCACCGTGTCGATTTCTGCCGTCAGTTCAGCAGCACCGGTTTTGCAAATGCGGGCCCACCAATTCAAAGCATCAGTCGCCGCCAGAATGACGCCCATCTGATGCCATGTATTTGGTAAGGCATGGCAAAATGTATGAACCGCAGTGTCTGGGCTTGGTAAATACGTATCGGTCGCCGCAAACACCACGCCAGAGGTCCCAAGTGATACAAAGCCCGCGCCCGCATTGACGATGCCAAGCCCTATGGCCGACGCTGCATTGTCGCCCGCACCACCGGCAACAGCAACATCCTTTGACATGCCCCACCGCTCGGCAAGCGGCGCCTGTACATAGCCTGAAATTTCGGTGCCTTCGACCAAAGATGGCATGTGTGCAGATGACAAATCGCTTTTGGCCAAAAGACCGTCTGACCAGCGCCGGTTTTTGACATCCAGCCACGATGTGCCCGAAGCATCGGACATATCTGATACATATTCACCCGTCAGCCAAAAGCGCAGATAATCCTTGGGCAGTAAGACCTTATCAATCTGTTGGAATATATTGGGTTCATTTCTTTGCAGCCATTTGATCTTGGGCGCTGTGAAGCCGGGAAAGACGATATTGCCCGTGATATCACGAAATGCTGGATCTAAATCCATCTTGGCGGCTTCTGCATGGCTGCGGGTATCGTTCCAAAGCATGCAGGGCCGCAGAACTTTGGCCGATCTGTCCAGCAATGTTGCGCCATGCATTTGGCCTGACAGGCCGATACCCTTGACGGCGGCCAAGTCTTTGGGATGGGATTCCATCAACCCATCAAGTGCATCGGATGTTGCCTGCACCCAGATGGCCGGATATTGTTCAGACCACCCAGAGTGCGGGTGGTTCACGCTAAGGGGTGCAGTTGCCAGGCCAACTACTCTTTGGTTGCTGTCAATCAACAGCGCTTTTAGGCCAGACGTGCCCAGATCAATTCCTAAGTACATGGATGCACTTAACCCTGAACGTACGCAGCTGTTCAAGTGAATAGACTGCGGGTGCTGCTGTTATGAAATCAGCGGGCTGTTTGCGCCCGCTGATTTAATTCCTGCCAGAAACTACAGGTTTCCGCGGTTCATCTCGGCTGCGATGTGATCGGCTTGTCGGATGGCTAATGCGACAATCGTAAGCGTTGGGTTTTCTGCGCCACCCGTCGTGAACTGCGATCCGTCTGACACGAAAAGGTTCGCAATATCATGGGTTTGTCCGTACCCGTTTACCACGCCATCGCGTGGGTTTTCCGACATGCGGTTGGTGCCCAGATTGTGCGTTGACGGATAGGGCGGTGTGGGGAAAACGCGCGTGGCACCCACGGCCTCGTATACTGCCATGCCTTGTTTATAAGCGTGATTGCGCATGGCGATATCATTGGGATGATCATCGAAATGCACGTTCGGAGCAGGCAGCCCGTACTGGTCTTTCACATCGTGGTTCAACGTGATGCGGTTGGTTTCCTGGGGCATATCTTCGCCCACAATCCACATGCCCGCCATGTTTTCATAGCTATCTAGCGCCGTCGTGAATTCGCGGCCCCATCCGCCGGGATCAAGAAACGCAGCCATGAAGGGCAGGCCAAGCGCCAGGGTTTCCAATTCGTATCCACCGACAAAACCGCGCGACGGATCGTGACGGCTTTCATCCTGAATGATGCCAGCCATAGTCGTACCGCGCCACATCTTGACGGGCTTATCGAAGACGGCATAAACCGATCCAGTCATATGCCGCATATAATTCCGCCCGACTTGGCCGGAACTGTTCGCCAGCCCGTCCGGATACATGGACGACGCCGAATTCAGCAAAAGGCGTGGGCTTTCGATAGAATTGCCTGCAACGCAAACGATCCGTGCTTTTTGCAGCTGCTGATTGCCATCTGCGTCTGCATAAACGACACCAGTGACTTTGCCACTGTCATCATGTTCGATCCGCAGTACATGGGCTTGCGATCGGACCTCGAGATTGCCGGTCGCTTCGCCGCGTGGAATGTCGGTATAGGCCGATGACCATTTGGCCCCCCATTTACAGCCCTGAAAGCAAAACCCGGTTTGTTGGCAGGCTGGACGACCGTCGCCTTCGGCAGAGTTGATCGCCATACGACCTGTGCTAACATTTTTGTAACCAATAGCTTTGGCGCCAGCCTCAAACACCTTATAGTTATTACAGCCGGGTAAACCTTCGCGTCCGCCTGTGCGGGTGACCCCAAGCTTGTCTTCGGCTTTGGTATAGTAATCATCCATTTCGCGCGGATCTATGGGCCAGTCCAAAAGATTCGCACCCTGCACATCGCCGTAGTTCGTTTTAGCTTTCCATTCATGATCCTGAAAGCGCAAGGAAGCCCCCGCCCAGTGTGTTGTCGTGCCACCGACGGCCTTGACGATCCAGGTTGGCAAGCTGGAAAAATCGTTTGCCACACGCCAATCGCCAGATGTTGTGCGCGCATCAAGCCAGGCCAGTTGACCGAAACTTTCCCATTCATCGTTGATGTAATCTTCGGGCAGATATCGCCCGCCTGCTTCCAGCGCTACAACGCTGACGCCCTTTTGGGCGAGTTCATTCGCCAAAACCCCGCCACCAGCGCCGGTTCCGATGATGACGACAACGCTGTCGTCGCTTAGTTCAAATGGTGCAGCCATTGTTCCGTCCTCCCTCAGATCCAGTTGATATCGTCAAACCCGCGGTCGATGTAACCGCCCTGCGAATAGCTTTCGCCTTCGTATCCGAACAGCGGCCAGACGGCTTTCTGGTTATAAAGCCCGGTCACAAGGCCGCTGCGAATGGTCTGAAAGAACGGCGAATTTTCCATATTGCGCAGAATGTCTACGCGGTGACGTTCCCACCCGGTTTCAGCATAGTTTGCAAACCCTTTGCCCTGCGCTGCTGCGTCCAGACCGGCGATACCGGTTTCGATCATGTCAGCCTGTTCTTCGGTGTCATATCCTTTGACGGCGGCGGCATAGAATTCATCGGCGACATGATCGTGGGGATAAATATCGCGCGCCATCTGGATCAATGTGGCCATCGTCTGCGGCTTCAGATGCGTGACTTCCATCGCCCATGCGGCCGAACTTCCCGCGACATAGCCAATGCCGATTACGAACGCAGTACCGATACTGGCGCTTCCTGACAGAAGCTGCCGTCTGGTCAAGGTGGCTTTCTGTTTTAACATTATGGTTCCTCCCATTTCGTCATTGGGCGTTTTTGCAACGCCTCTTTTCAGTATGGCGTCAGCGGTAACGCCCGTGTTTTTGCAAGACTTCGATCTGATAGCCGTCAGGGTCGGCAACAAAGAAAAACCGCGCCAAAAGTGCGCCGTCGCGGTTGAATTCCACGACCTTGCGGGGGGCAAAGCCCGCATCCTGAAACCGTTTATGTTCGGCATCCAGATCATCGACGCAAAACGCGATATGGCCGTATCCATCCCCCAGATCATAGGGATCACTGCGGTCTTTGTTGATTGTTAGTTCGATTTCAAAATCGGCGTCCTCATTGCTTAGGTAAACAAGGGTGAAATCGTCAAAATCCAAACGTTCAACATTGGTTAATCCAAACGCGTCTTTGTAAAACGCGACCGAGCGTTCTTCCTCAAGAACACGGATCATCATGTGAATGGCTTTGGCCATCGCATACCTCCCAATTGCGATCCATCGTCTTTGGTCAGGTTAGCGGTCCAGTTCAGGGTGATGGTAGTAATCGAATACTACACATCCGTCACTCGGCGGCGATTGCGGTGCTTTGCTGTTCTTTACAGATTAGGCAGGCACACCGGAGCAACGATGTAAAATTTGCAGCCTCGCCCCTTAGTTCAAGGACCTCAGAATGAAGTTTTGAAACAAAAGCAGGCGTTGTCAGTCCTTCACCCTGCGCAATATTATCGATGATTTCCCAGAAAGATCGTTCAAGCCGAATACTGGTACTTTGTCCGTTTAACCGAAGTCTGCGCGTTTCCGGTTCATAATTTTTTGGATTTTGTCCCGCAAATATCTGACACATATTGGGCCCTCCCCTGCACAATATTAGAAATAATTATCTGCCGAGACATATTATTTAGCAAGATAATTACGAAAGGGCGTCGAAGCGGAGTGGGTGGGAAAGGCGACATTGCCGCCTTTCCAAATGCTTCTAATGGTTAAATTTTTTGATTTCACCTGACGCAAGACGCGCACTGTATGATTTCAGCTCTTGCTTGACGATCGACATCAGAAAATAAAGTGCAGTGATGTTGACGACAGCCATAGCAAAGATCGCAGCATCTGAAAAATCAATCACTGGGCCAAGACTTGCAGCAGCACCAATCACGATGAAAATGCAAAAGATTATCTTGAACGTCAGTTCTGATTTTTCGCCTTCACCGAACAGGTATGTCCATGCTTTCAGCCCATAGTAGGACCATGAAATCATTGTGGAAAAGGCAAACATCACCACTGCAACAGCCAAAACATAGGGAAACCAACTGATCGCAGATCCAAAGGCGGCGGATGTCAGTGAAACACCGCTGTTGCCGTCGACAGTCGCAATTGATGACCCATCAAGCATGTAAAGCCCAGTGCTTTCATCAATCAGCAATTGCCCTGAGATCGTAATCACCAATGCTGTCATGGTGCAAATGACAACTGTATCAATCAAAGGCTCTAGCAATGACACGAAACCTTCGGTGATTGGCTCTTTTGTTCTGACGGCCGAGTGTGCGATGGCCGCTGACCCAACGCCTGCTTCGTTTGAAAAGGCAGCCCGTTTAAAGCCTTGGATCAAAGCGCCGACGAAACCGCCAGCAACGCCCAAACCTGTAAAGGCCCCCATAAAGATTTGACCAAAAGCCCAACCAATCTTGTCATAGTTCACAAGGATGATGATCAAGGCAGCACCAACATAAAGAATACCCATGAAAGGCACGATCTTTTCAGTGACATTTGCGATTGATTTAATGCCACCAATGATCACAGCAAAGACGACGGCCGCAAAGACTAAACCGGTAATCCACCCGGGGTAATCGCCTGTAATCCCTGCAATTTGTGCATGGGCCTGATTGGCCTGAAACATATTCCCGCCACCCAGTGCACCTAAGATACAGAAAACTGAAAATAAGATGGCCAATACCTTACCACCAGGCAACCCGCGTTCTTCAAAACCCTTTGACATGTAATACATCGGGCCACCCGAAACGGATCCATCTTGGTATTCGTTTCGATATTTTACACCCAATGTACATTCTGTGAATTTTGAAGCCATACCCAATAGACCTGCCAAAATCATCCAGAATGTCGCACCCGGACCGCCAATTCCCACAGCCACCGCGACACCTGCAATGTTCCCAAGGCCAACTGTGCCTGACAGTGCGGTTGCAAGCGCCTGGAAGTGGCTGACTTCGCCCGCGTCATTTGGGTCTGAATAGTCGCCTTTAACCAATGAAATAGCATGGCCAAAAAAGCGTAGCTGAACAAAGGCAAAGTAAATGGTAAAGATAGAAGCCGCCACAACCAGCCACAAAACAATCCAAGGAAAACTTGTGCCGGGCAGGGGGGCAAAAATCAGGTTTACGAATGGCCCAGTGACTTTGGCAAATATAGCATTGACCGTTTCATCCAACGACATGGCTTCTTCTTGTGCCACCGCAGGCATTGCGGTGATCAGCAGTGCAACTGTGAAGATAAGTTTGCTTATTAATTTCATGGGTTCACTCCTTAGGCGATGACCGTGACAGGCACGGTTGCACTCATGACTAGGTTCGCAGTTGAACTTCCAAAGATACGTTTTGCAAATCCACCTTCGGACGCACGGCATACGATGATTTGCTGCCCTTTTTCTTCTTCGCAAATCCGGTTCAATGTATCTGCAACATCACCATGCCTAACCTTGCCGCGGGCGGTTAGGCCGGCGCTGGTCAAGGTTTCAACAGCTGGATCAACGACACGTTCATGCGCTGTCGTGATCTCGGCCTCTCGTCTTTTGTGACGTAGTGCATTTTCTTCAGCGGTCTGAAATGAAAATGGCGACCATTCGATTACATAGACAACTAAAAGTTCACAATCCCCGATCCTGATTGCCAAGTCTTTTGCGAAAGCAAGTGCACGGTCCCCCGACCCTTGGCCATCAAGGCCAATTACCAACGTTGTGGTCATTCGTTTTCCTTTCTTCCCTGTCAGAACACCCGAAAGCATTCAGATGGCACAGACCGCCAGTACATTGCGCATCACGGCCGTTCTGTGCTCTGCGTGGATTTATGTTAACCATTTTGGATTGTATTTGGGATTAATATTTCGATCACAGGGCATTATTTGCACAAAAATTGCGCACATGCTGAACATTAATACGAATATTAGCCTGGTTTTTAATGTAAATTGATCACTAAAATTGCGTCGAAAGACGACGATCACAAATTCTTACTGTAAAATAGTGTCCCGGTTTTCTGGCGTTGTTACGCCAGCGATGTACCACAAACCCAACCGACCCAAGTTAAACCACCACGCAGCGGCTTCCCGGATGATCAGTTTAACAGACGATCCTGTTCTGAATTTTGATGAATGGGCCAGTGCGATATCGGCATCAGTGGCCCATGCAAAAGACAGATAGGCGCGCGGTAAGTGAAACCCTTCGGTCACAAGGATCAAGCGATCAGCTGACATCAGATAGGGGGCTGAGAATAAAGCGTTTTGCAATGTTGAAAGCGATGCGTCTTCTGCCGTAATCGCATATCTGGGTACCCCTAACTGAATTGCGTAATCTGCCATCTGATCCCCAGCACTGGGGCCATCGGGAACAGCACGGCCACCTGTCATATGCATCTTCGGGGCCACACCTGTCTGATAAAGCTGAACAGCCTTTTCAATTCGCCCCTTGGTCGAGCTGTGCAACGTTCCGTCCGCACTCATCCCTGCGCCAAGAACGACGATAACATCTGCTGTTGCAAAAGGATCAGGTTCAAAAGCAGCTTGTAAATGCGCAAAAATCCAAATGAAAATGCAGGTGCTAGTGAAGATAATCGCGCACCAAAGGATCAAGCGTTTAATACGTCGGATCATTCCCACTCAATCGTGCCGGGGGGTTTTGAGGTGATATCATACGTCACGCGGTTGATGCCACCGACTTCGTTTATGATCCGTGTGGCAGTTTCACCCAAAAATTCGTGGGTGAACGGATAATAATCTGCAGTCATACCATCAACCGATGTGACAGCTCGCAAAGCACAGGCATAATCATAAGTGCGGTAATCGCCCATGACACCGACGGTCCGTACTGGAAGAATGGCGACAAAGGCTTGCCAGATTTCGTCATAAAGCCCGTGTTTGCGGATCTGATCGATATAAACCGCATCTGCCTTGCGCAGGATATCTAGTTTTTCACTCGTAATTTCACCAGGACAGCGAATGGCCAAACCTGGACCCGGAAAAGGATGCCGACCAATGAAACTGGCAGGCAGACCAAGTTCATGCCCCAAAGCGCGCACTTCATCCTTAAACAGCTCGCGCAGCGGTTCCACCAGTTTCAGACCCATTTTTTCGGGCAAGCCGCCAACATTGTGGTGCGACTTGATGGTTACCGAAGGTCCGCCGGAAAAGCTAACCGATTCAATGACGTCCGGGTAAAGGGTCCCTTGAGCCAGAAATTCAGCACCTTCTATGTCGTTGGCATATTTCTGAAAGACGTCGATGAAAAGCTTGCCGATGATTTTACGTTTGGTTTCGGGGTCTGACACGCCTTCAAGTTGGCCCAGAAACAGATCGCTTTCATCGGCGTGGATCAGTGGCAGATTGTAATGTTCGCGAAACATGGTGACGACCTCGGCCGCCTCGTTCATACGTAAGAAACCGTGATCGACGAAAACGCAAGTTAGCTGATCACCAATGGCTTCGTGAAGCAAAACAGCCGCGACAGAACTGTCGACGCCACCTGACAATGCACAGATGACCTTTTTATCGCCGACTTGTTCGCGGATTTTCCGAATGGCTTCTTCTCTGTATGCCCCCATCGTCCAATCACCGGTAAATCCAGCCAATCGCACAAAATTTTCATACAGTGTTTTGCCGTTCGGGGTATGGTGAACCTCGGGGTGGAATTGTACAGCAAAGAAATTGCGTGACAGATCGGCGGTGATGGCAAAGGGCGCATTAGGTGATGTCCCGTAGACCTGAAAGCCGGGTGCGATCTGGCTGACATGATCTCCATGTGACATCCAGACCTGTTCGCGATCTTCCAGAAACCAACCGTTCAGCAAATCGATACGGTCGTCGCCGGGGGTTACATAGGCCCGTCCAAATTCAGCTGTGCCGTGGCCGCGTTCGACTTTGCCGCCCAACATATGCATCATCACCTGCTGACCATAACAAATGCCCAGGATCGGCACACTCAGATCGAAAACATGGGCAGGCGGCTGCGGTGCGCCATCGTCGAACACACTGGCCGGGCCTCCCGAAAAAATCACTGCTTTGGGGGCGAATTCGCTTAGAAAATCATCCGTTACATTCTGATAGGGATGGATTTCACAATAGACATTCAACTCGCGCAATCGGCGTGCAATCAACTGCGTCACCTGGCTGCCAAAGTCGATAATCAGAAGGCGGTCATGGGATATCTCGGTCATATCAGCCTCGTATGGGCTTCGCCGTTTTTGTGCAAGAGGTAAGGTTACTGAAATGAATGTCGCTTTCCAGTCGGAAAGGGCGCAATTTGCTTATGTGAAACCTAATTCCGCCGTTAATGTATGCCAAAGACTTTCGGAGGGATCACTATGTCGGACACAAGCGCACGCAGACGAACACGTGGCGGCGGCGGTGCTGCAAGGCGTGCAGAGCGCACTAGTGTGAGTTTCGAGGTTGCGAAGTATATTGAACGCAACATCCCTCTGACTGAACTTCTGGACGAAGAAGCCCTGCAAATTATCGAGGCGAATGCCGAAATTATTCTAGAAGAAATCGGAGTTGCTTTTACTGACAATCCTGATGCTTTGAATGTGTGGAAAGAGGCAGGCGCAGATATGAGCGGTGAACGTGTCCGTCTGCCCAAAGGTTTGGCGCGCAAGTTATGTGAAACAGCCCCATCGCAATATAAGCAGCATGCGCGAAATCCGGACCGTGGTGTTGTGATTGGCGGTAAAAATTTAGTCACGGCCCCTGTTTATGGCCCGCCGTTTGTGCGCGATGTGAACGGTGGCCGCCGCTATGCCACGATGGATGATTTCCGCAAATTCGTGAAGCTGGGATATATGTCCAAATGGCTGCATCATTCCGGTGGAACAGTGTGCGAACCCACAGATGTGGCCGTAAACAAGCGCCATCTGGATATGCTGTTTGCGCATATGACGTTAAGTGATAAACCGTTTATGGGGTCTGTGACCGACCCCACCCGCGCACAAGACAGCGTTGAGATGTGTGAAATTCTGTTTGGCGCAGATTTTGTGCAAAATAACACGGTCATGACATCGCTGATCAACATCAACTCTCCGTTGACATTTGATGCCACAATGATGGGTGCGCTTGAAGTCTATGCAAAAGCTGGTCAGGCCTGCATCGTATCGCCCTTTATTGTTGGTGGTGCTATGGCCCCCGTCAGTGTGATCGGAACTTTGACGCAAGTGTTGGCCGAGGTCATGGCAGGTATTGCGTACAGCCAGCTGATCCGCCCCGGTGCGCCTGTGATTTTTGGCACCTTCGTGACATCGATTGATATGAATTCAGGTGCCCCGACCTTTGGTACGCCTGAGGCAAGCCAGATTTTATATGGCGCTGGTCAATTGGCGCGTAGGATGGGGCTGCCGTTTCGATCCGGTGGCGGGCTTTGCGGGTCAAAACTGCCCGACGCGCAAGCCGCTTATGAAAGTGCAAATACGCTGAATGCGGCACTGATGGGGGGCGTGAATTTCATGCTGCACAGTTGTGGCTGGTTGGAAGGCGGTCTGGTCGCCAGCCCTGAGAAATTCGTGATGGACGCGGATCAGCTTGGCACGTTGCATAAAATGGCCGCAGGGGTACGTGCTGATGAAAACGCCCAAGCGATGGATGCCATTCGCGAGGTGGGTCCCGGGGGGCATTATCTGGGTTGCGCGCATACGCAGGCCAATTTCAAAGACGCGTTTTGGCGCACTGAACTTCTTGATTACAAGCCATTTGAAACATGGGAGGAAGAGGGCGCACAGGATACTGTCGCCCTTGCCGCAAACCGTGTCGCTAAGTTACTGAACGACTATCAACAACCGATGCTTGATCCTGCAATCACGCAAGCGTTGGAAGAATATGTGACGAAGAAGAAAGCGTCGCAACCAGATGCGATTGGCTGATTAACGACAGTTTGCGCGCAAAAAATTGGCTTCGGCAAGCATCGCGATCAGCACTTCAACGTGGCATACGCAGCTATAGGCTGCATTCTTGTCTTTGCGACGCGCGTTCATATCAGCCTCAATCGCCATAAGTTTTGCGATGGCCGCGCCATGTGATATGCGGGTGTCCGATTTCAACAGACGCCCCAAGGTTTTTTCACGAATATAATAACTTACGCCGTGTTGGGCTGCTGTAATTAGCAAGCTGGGGCGGCGCAGTGTTTCAAGCAGTGTCAGTAAGTCTGTCATAGGTCTATTCCTGAATTTGTGTTAATTGCAGCGGGGAAAATTGCACAACTTTTTCGTGTGTTGCGCAAAGCCAGAGTCACCGTACGCACCTGTTAACTTTGGTTATTATTTACGAACCATTATCGCCTCGTAGCGGATTTTAACGATCTGGTAAGAAACGCACTCTTAGGTTGTGGAAAATTTTTTAGGGCTGAAAAATAAGCCTTATGAAAAGTTCCTCGGAGGATAAAATGCTTCAATTGGTTGGCCCATGCGGTCAAAATGCTTTGCCCAATTGGGTTCCTGAGGCGGCGCAGCATTACCTGATCCATACTGAGACCGGTCGCTCTATTCGTGCTTTGGCGCGCGGCGCGGGGTGTCATGCCTCGACTGTTCTCAGACAAGTACGTCGGTTCGAAAACCGTCGTGACGATCCGCTTATCGATGAAGCTCTGCGCAATCTTGGCGCAGCGCATTTCAGGGGTAAAACGCCTCGGGATGATAAGGATCAAGTAACGATGACTGCTCAATTTAGCCCTTCTGACCTTAAAACTGACGATGAAACCATTAGTCGCGAAGGCCGCCGTATTCTGCGCCGTCTGTGTGAAACGGGTGCCGTTCTGGCCGTTGCTGCCGATATGGAAAAAGCTGTCGTAATGCGCACAGCCGCAGATGGATCCAGTACACGAACAGCCGTCGTGGACCGTTCAATTGCACAAGCGATGGCACTTAAAGAATGGATCAGTTGCAATAAATCAGGCCGTATTTCACGATATGAAATTACCAGCGTTGGTCGGGCTGCCCTGAAACGTCTGCTGGAAACTGCTCCGGCAGATGATGACGATGCCGACAGCCAATATGCCAACCAGCACCGTGAATGGGGCGAAAAGTCTGTTTCCGGCCAGTCAGAGCGGGTGCGTTACAATCTTGCAGAATCGCCACTGGCGGGATTGGCGCGTCGTAAAGACAAAAATGGCGAACCTTTCTTATCCGAGGATCTAGTTGCCGCAGGCGAACGTTTGCGCGAAGATTTTGAACTGGCGCAAATGGGGCCACGGGTTGCGCAGAACTGGGATAAATTTCTGACCGGTGGTGATCGCGGCGGCTTTAATCCTGACAGTGGTTTTGGCAATGGCCCTGCTGATGCCCGTGATCGTGTCGCCGAAGCGCTTAGCGATTTGGGGCCGGGTTTGGGCGATGTTGTTCTGCGCTGCTGCTGCTTTTTGGAGGGTATGGAAACTGCCGAAAAACGCATGGGGTGGTCAGCCCGTTCTGGCAAGATCGTCCTGCGGATCGCGCTTCAGCGGCTCAAACGTCATTACGAAGAACGGTATGGTCCTTACGGCCCGATGATCGGTTAATAAGACATCCACAGAATAATGCGCCGTCCTATCGGGGGCGGCGCAAACCGTTTGATCGGCATTGTTATCGCCTGATAATCATCATAGCGTTCCACAGCGGCATAATAACTCATGGGGCTGACTTTATGATGTTGGAACAATATTACGCTTTTTCAATCTATCTTGGACTGAGCATTCTGATCCTGCTTTGGCTTGCGATGAATGTCGGCAAGGTGCGTGGGCAACAAAAAATATCTATTGGTGACGGTGGCAACCCGCATCTGATCCGCGCCATGCGAGGGCAGGCAAACTTTGTTGAACTGGTCCCGCTTGCATTATTGGGAATGCTTGCGATGGCTGCACTTGGGGCGCCTGCATGGGCCATTCACGTTTTAGGCGTGGCATTGACAGTTGGCCGCATCTTGCACGGGATGCATTTTGTAAAACAAGATGCACCGGGGTGGCAGCGTACAGTCGGGACGATGCTGACAATGCTGGTTTTGGTTCTGTTGGCGTTGGGTTTGATTGCACACGCGATCTATGGTTTGGCTTTTACAGTGCCGGTCTAGACAATCGCAATTTCCGGAAATGGCGTTTCTGACAACACCCTTTCAACATCAAGGTCTGACAGATCAAGACTGCGAAATGTGCCATGGCAGATCAGTTCTGCCAGACCGCGCCCAATTGCGGGGGCTTGTTGCAGGCCGTGCCCGCTGAAGCCATTGGCCAGATACAGGTTTAACCAATGGGGGTGCTGGCCAACAATCGCGTTCTGATCCAGTGTGTTATAGGCATAGTGCCCCGCCCAAAGCCCAACCACTTTTGCCTGCTCAAACGCGGATGATCGGGCGTAAAGGGCGGGCCAAATATCGCCTTCAAACTGCTGATGCTCTGGTTCAAAATCATCTGGATGCGTTGCCTGATCATCCTTTGGAATGACCGCACATAGCCAGCGATCATGTTCAGGCCGAAGATAGTATCCTTGGGGATCAATCATCAACGGGGCGTTCGGATAACGTGCCTTGGGGGCATCAATCAGGAAAACAGTGCGCTTGCGTGGTTCAACGGGCAGTGTGTCACCCAGCATCTGTAAAATACTGGCGGCACTCGTGCCTGCTGCATTCACGAACGCCCCGGCTTGTACGACGCCTGCATGCTGCAGGGTCACTTCGGTGATGCGCCCCTGTTTATGGTACAACCCGCAGACGGTATCTTGAACAGTTACCACCCCTTGATGCTTGGCCGCCATTTTGAACGCGCCAAGAAGGCTCATGTTATCAAACCAACCTTCATCCCGCAGACCTAATGACCCAAGTGTGATGTCATCAAAGGTCATCCAAGGAAAACGCGCGGACAGATCTCTGGGTGACAAAAGCGCTGTTTCGGCACCCAGATCATTCTGTATATCCGCCACCTGTCTAAGTGTGCTGGCACCAGACCGGGTTGAAGTAAGAAACAGATATCCGTTTTCCGTAACTGGAATAGGATCACAGCCAAGATAAGTCTGAATATCTTTCAGGAATGCAACTCCGAATTGGGAAATCTGAACATTCACCCTTGTTGTGAATTGTTGACGAATTGAGGCCACCGACAATGCGGTCGATGCGAACCGATACTGAAGATCTTTTTCAACCACCAAAATACGTAAATTGGGATCAAGACGCGACAGCCAATAGGCGACAGAACTGCCCGTGATCGCCCCGCCAATAATCAAAACGTCGTATTTTATCATTCTTAAGCACTTATCTGCGTTATGTCGTCGAATATCGGTATCAAAAGATAGACACGTCCTACGTCCTATTTTAAACCCCTAATAGAAATGGGGAAAAATCAGATGAAATCGATCTTGGTCCTGAACGGTCCAAACCTGAATCTGCTTGGCTTACGCCAACCTGATGTCTACGGCACCGTCACGTTAGATAATATTAAGGCGCAATGTGAAACCAAGGCGCATGATCTTAAGATCGGGCTTGAGTTTTTGCAAAGTAATGACGAAGGCGCGCTGATTGATCGAATCCACAAGGCGTCTGCGTCGCATGCAGGTATTATTCTGAATGCAGGGGCTTATACGCATACATCGATTGCCCTGATGGATGCCATCGCATCTGTCAATGTACCAGTGATTGAACTGCATTTATCCAATATTCATGCCCGCGAAGAATTCAGAAAAACATCTTATATTGCACCGGTTGCTATTGGTCAGATCTGTGGATTTGGCGCATATGGATATTCCTTGGCCATAGATGCACTGTTATCATACCTGGAGCAAAATACATGATGGACCGCGACTATTTGGAAGCTGTGACTGAAGCCTCGGCAATCGAAGAAATCTGGGCTTTGCACACTGAAAAAATGGCGGAATACGGGTTTGATCGTATTATGTATGGTTACACCCGTTTTTTGACGCCTAGTTCCTTGGGGGATCCGGAAGATCTGCTTGTTCTGACCAACCATAAATCAGAATACGTGGACCGGTTCGTCAACGAAGGGCATTATTTCCATGCCCCCATGATGCGGTGGGCGCGTGAAAACGAAGGGGCTTGCAGCTGGAGTTTGATCGGCCAGATGTTTCAGTCAAATGTGCTGACACCAAGTGAAAAGCGGGTATTTGAGTTCAATCAGGAAATGGGAGTCACAGTCGGGTATTCAGTCAGTTTTCAGTCGGTGTCTATCCGGTCCAAGGGGGCCATCGCGCTGACTGCAAAACAAGGTATGACACAAGACGATATTGATGCTGTCTGGAGCAAACATGGCCGTGATATTGTCATCATGAATAATGTGGCACATTTGAAAATTATCAACATGCCATACTTCGGTGTGCGACGCACTTTGACAAAGCGCCAGCGCGAAGCATTGGAATGGGTGGGCGATGGAAAGACCACTCAGGATATCGCTGAAATCATGGGATTGACTGCGGCGACGATTGAAAAACACTTGCGCCTTGCGCGTGAAGCGCTGGATGTTGAAACGACAGCGCAGGCCGTTTTGAAAGCCAACATGCAAAATCAGATTTTCATTTTGGAAGCCTGAAGTGCGCTAAAGCTTTTTTTATAATCGTATAATTTTTTTTAAATGCCATGTTTGCAGCGCGAATTTTTGGGTAAAGTATTGAAAATAAAAGTAAATATGGGTAAATAGCCTGTAAAAAAGGGTAAAAAAACCGTAAAATTCCCCTTTTTTTCGTCAAAAGGTAAGGAATTCCGCACTTCCTTAACGCGACGTAAATTTGCATTCTACATATGTTCCGTGAGTGGAGGCTAAGCCTTAGGAACGGGGCCGTACCCCCTGAGATTTCAGGGCAATGCGGCCCACCCGGTTAAACCGGTGGCTGACTGCGGCGGTATATTTTATCCGTATGTCAGCAACCCGTTGCGTCTGTTCTCATCCCCAAGATGGGCGCAAAGGTTACGGTGTCGTCAGCGCCCGACGACATCGTTTTAAAAGAGGACTTTGAAAGACCCCAAGACTTTCAAATCAAAGCCTTTTTAAAACGAAAAACCCCAGAGGAAACTCTGGGGTTTATTTTTGTCTTACTAAAAAGAATCAGCTGTCTTTTTATGCTTTTCCGACTTTCGCAACTTCTGCTGCAAAATCCTCTTCGACTTTCTCGATGCCTTCGCCGACTTCCAGACGCACATAGCCTGTCAGTTCCACTCCTGCCTCTTTTGCAGCTGCAGCTACAGTCAAATCAGGGTTCACCACGAAATCCTGCCCCAGCAAAGTCACTTCGGACAGGAATTTTTTCATCCGGCCTTCGATCATTTTCTCAATAACCTGTTCTGGCTTGCCGCTTTCGCGAGCTTGTTCAGTCAAAACCTGTTTTTCACGATCAACAAGTGCCGGATCCAGATCTTCAGCACTTAACGATGCTGGATTGATCGCAGCAATATGCATCGCGACTTGGCGGCCAAACGCTTCGTTATCGCCATTCATCGCAACCAGAACGCCAATCTTGCCCATACCGGCAACAGCAGGGTTGTGTACATAAGACACAACGCTACCGCCTTCCAAAGTCGACATACGACGCACAGACATGTTTTCACCGATTGTAGCGATCTTGTCTGTGATCGTTGCCTCTACGGTTTTTCCGCCAATTTCAGCAGCTTTCAACGCATCGATATCTGATACAGTCATTGCCGCATCTGCGATGTCGGAAACCATGCCCTGAAAATCAGCGTTCTTCGCAACAAAATCGGTTTCAGAGTTTACCTCAACCGCAACGCCTTTGCCGCCATCAACTTTGACCGCAACCAGACCTTCGGCCGCTGTACGGCCTGATTTCTTGGCAGCTTTGGCCAACCCTTTTGTGCGCAGCCAGTCTACAGCGGCTTCCATATCGCCATTGCTTTCGGTTAACGCCTTTTTCGCATCCATCATACCTGCGCCAGTTGAATCACGCAGTTCTTTCACCAATGCAGCTGTGATCGCCATTTTGGGATCTCCTTGGTTTATCATGAAGATAAGTTGCGGGATTAACCCGCAACCAATGTCAATTTTGTAAAGCTTCAGCTTTCAGCAGGTGCTTCCGCAGCGGGTGCCTCTTCGGCCGCCGCGTCTTCTGCAACAGCTTCTTCAACAGGGGCATCAACCATTTCACCCAGATCGATACCTGCGGCACCTAACTGTGTGCTCATCCCTTCAAGGGCGGCGCGTGCGGCCAAGTCACAATACAGGCTGATCGCACGGGCTGCGTCGTCATTGCCGGGGATAATGTAATCCACACCATCAGGCGAACAGTTCGTGTCAACAATCGCAACCACGGGAATGCCAAGCTTTTTCGCTTCGGCAATGGCCAGATCTTCTTTGTTCACATCAACAACGAATAACAGATCAGGAACACCGCCCATTTCGCGGATCCCACCAAGGGACGCCTGCAATTTAGCCTGCTCACGTTCCATACCAAGACGTTCTTTCTTGGTCAGACCTTCTGCACCGGTTTCCATTTTTTCGTCAATTTCGCGCAAACGATTGATTGACTGAGAAACCGTTTTCCAGTTCGTCAGCGTACCGCCCAGCCAGCGGTGGTTCATGTAATACTGCGCGCATTTTTCAGCGGCTTCCGCAATCGGGCGCTGCGCCTGACGCTTGGTGCCAACAAACAGAATGCGGCCATTCTTGGCGACGGTTTCCTGAATGACATGCAAAGCCGCGTCCAGCATTGGAACGGTCTGTGTCAAATCCATAATGTGGATGCCATTGCGTGAGCCGTAGATGAACTCTTGCATGCGGGGATTCCAGCGTTGGGTCTGGTGCCCGAAGTGAACGCCTGCTTCAAGAAGCTGACGCATGGTAAAATCGACGGCCATGTCCGTATCCTTTCCGGTTTGTGCCTCGGCGGGGCATCAGGATTTTCATCCAACCGGCGGATTTAAAAGGGATTTTTCCCCAAATAAACCCAACCCCACCTGTGAATTGAAGCTGCCATATAGCGAAGGTTTTTCAATGGTACAAGGGCTTTTCTGCCCGCGCCGAAAGTCATGCCGCAAGATCTTAACACTGCGCGCGTTGCGCAAGGTGGGGCCCCGGGGCCCCAAGCGCGGTAAGTTTTGTATAATTTGTACACGGGTTTTGTACATAAAGTTTTGTACAAAACTTTGATTTCCATAGAAAAATAGATGGATTTTGATCTGTCAATCCGTGCGATAGGGGCAGACCTTGGTAAGAGGTGTGGGACTGTCAACGAAGATTTAGGATGTGTTGATTTTAGTTTTGAGCTTACATGCACTTCGTCGCTGAAGCCGAAAGAAAGTGATTGGGTAACATAAAGCGAATTGTCTTGGCATGCTTATTCTTCAGTCTTCGCACGACGCATGATTTTGTTTGTGCTATGGAAAATATAGACACCGAAAATTGCGATTGAACCACCGATAATCGTCTGAAAAGATGGAATATCACGCAATAGAATGAAACTTAGAGTAAGCGATATCGGTGGGACAAGATATAGGCTGTTGACGGTACGCCCAGGTCCAATTTGTCCGATGGAATAAGCCCAGGATGCATACGCCAGTGCGGATGGAAATATACCAAGGAAAACGACGATGACTGTTGTCTTGAATGAGGCATTACCGATTTGCTGGATGCCTTCGCCGGACCATGGCAGCAAAAATATAAGTCCAGCCAAGACTGTATAGGCTGTACATGTCACAGCCCCGTAACGTGCGACAAGCGGACGTTGTAGAACGAATAGTATTGCTGCACAGCAGGCAGCTATAAAAACAAGCATCGCCCCAGAGCCGAATGCCAAACCACCCGGTTGCGCCTGCGCAATAAGGGCCATACCAAAAAATGAAATCAGGCTGCCGATCCATGACCGAAGCGGAAGCCGTTCGCCCAATGCGAAAAACCCAATGATTGATGCGATTATAGGCAACATATTGACGATAAAGCTTGCAGCGCCTGGACTGACCGTGACTTGTCCGAGGTTAAGAAAAATATTATATGCAGCAATTCCCAACGCGCCACAGATAAGAAAAATGCCAGCATCGGTCAGACGCGGTATGTTTGGACGTGTCCAAACAAGCCATGCGGTCGCAACAAGACCCGCGATTAAAAAACGAATGTTGGCAAGCGGGATCGGCTCTAATTCGTTCAGGGCAAATCGGATGCCAGGAAAGGCCGCAGCCCAAGACAGAACTGAAACACCTATTGCTGGAATAATATGCCGATAGTTCACAAGCTTGATCTTTTCGGTCGGCGTGGGCATCTTTTCTCCGTAATTAGGTGTTTTTATTTGACATTCGTACCGCTCTGGCTAGTCGTGGATTGTGCGCCCATGTCTTTTCTAAAACAAAATTTATCAAGTACATTAAGTGATATTCGAGTGATATTAAGATGACAAGTTGGGCAGATCTGTAACGCTAAATTCAAACCGCGGGGGCCTCATGCTGGATAAAGCCAAAAATGATATACGGAAGACTGAAGTTTTTTGTTTTGATCCTGAATTGATTGTTGAAATTACAAGTGTTTGCGATTTGAACTGCCCGGGATGCTATTCGCCGACGCTTCGCACAACGGAAAAGCCTGAAATCACGTTGGCGCAACATCCTGATATGTTCATGCAGCCCGCCGCGTTAGCTAAGGCGCTATCTAATCTTAATCCCACGCCACGAAGCCTGTCACTTCGTGGAGGAGAGCCATCACGGCATCCTTTATTGGCTGATCTGATACGTGTTTCGGCGGATGTTTGTGAAACGGTTTGGGTTGAAACTCATGCCCGATGGTTGGCTGTGAATGATGACAGAAGACGTGACTGGATCCAGACGTTTAAGCAAACGAATGCAATCGTCAAAGTTTCTTTCGACAAAATGCATCACCTTCGGACAGATATTCTGCGCGACATTACGGATGTTCTTGAGGCCGAAGATCTGAGGTGGATGATTGCAATTACAGAGCCGGATCAGGCAAGCTTTCAGAAAACCCGTAATAGATGTGACTGGGTGGAAGATCACAGAATTACGTTTCAAGAGTTCGTCACGGATCACAGGCTGCTTGTGAGCCCGCCGTTGGGAACACTTTCCGTCGCAGGACGACTGCAAACGCAACCAACATCCCATTTTGAATAAGGTGAATTATTTGTTGAGTGTTTAAACTTACGCGTGGTGTGTTCTGCAGCACAAGAGCTTTACGCGCCGACCGTTGCGCGAGGTGGGGCCCCGGACCCCATGCGCACACAGTTTTGTATATTTTGTACACGGGTTTTGTACCAAATATTATGTACAAACCTGCTCTAAAAGTCAGCTAAACGATGGCTGGAATACCTGACTTTGGAATTCAATATCATTACTGGCTCACCCAATTTTGCAAAACATCCCTAGTCGGGCGATAGCATTATTGGAATTGCAGCTCCGGTTGCAGGTCTGAAACTGGCACCGCCAGCACCAGCGGATCGTGCAAGCCATTGACTAAATGTGACTGCAGATCCTTCACCTGCAGCAATGATGACAGGTCCTGTAGATGCTATTGCAATAGCAGTGACTGTTATGCCAGCAAATATCACACCTTGTTCTGCTGCGATGCGCCGCCGCCGCTGCTGCATGACCGGGCTTTCGTCGCCGTCATATGGTGTTGCGCGTACATTGTGCCGCCAAGGTGTGAATTCATAAGGTGGTTTGGGGGGATCAAGATAGGGATCAACTATTGGCTTATAATTAGGATCAACCTTGGCTTCGAGCGTGGCTTTTAATCCGGCGGTTGCAAAAAAGATATCTCTGATCTTGCCGTTATAGTCCGGAAACTCTGCAACTAGTTCAGCGCTTATCGCTTCTTTGGTGACTTTTAGACCAGAATAAAGAGACCGAAAGAAGATGCCATCAGGCAGATATTTTGCTATGCCTATTTTAAAAGTAACCTGTTCGGTCTTGGGGTCATAATTGACACTTGCTACACCTGTCAGTTCCATTAATGCTGCAGAAATATCTTTCTTATGTTTATAGCTGTAACCATCTTTGTGCGCATAGGAAAGTTCGCCTTTTGAGAAAAGGCTTAAAACAATTGTCCCCGTTAACTTAAATGTAATTGTTAATCCTGGAGCATAGAAAGTCTGAACCGGTAAATCAGCTACATTAAATGAATACGAGACAAGTTTGTCATCTTTCTTCGGATTGGGGTTTTCTAGATGGTATTGCTTTAGTGATTTTGGTTCGCAATCGTCTTGTCCAGTACTATTCGAAGTGATTGTTGTCAGTGGTGATCTAGGTGGCAACATAATGCAATCGCCGGGTCGTAAAATGTCAGGGTCGTTGATGCAAACTGCGCCATGACTTTGTGCTATTGGGCCATTATTGAAAACAAATATGTTTCGCCATTGGTAACCAGATCCGAAATGATTTTTTGCGATGGACCAAAGTGTATCGCCTCTTTTCACAATATACGGTTTGCCGTTCAAAAACATGGTTTATCCTTCTGAATAACTTGGTCAGTTCAGTAAAACTTTGAAATTGTAACAATAAAATATTTGGTCTTTGTCTTTAGGTTGGCAAATGGTGGCTTGTTGTCAAATTTACAACGACGGAAATATTTACCCCTGTGCCAGTTTTTTCAGCCGTGCCTCTCGCAGCCGTGCGAAGTCGTCGCCGGCGTGATAGCTGGATCTGGTCAGGGGGGTGGCGGATACCATCAGGAAGCCCTTGCCATAGGCCGCTTTTTCATAGGCCGCGAATTCGTCGGGCGTGACAAAGCGGTCGACGGCGTGGTGTTTGGGGGTGGGCTGCAGATATTGGCCGATGGTCAGAAAATCGATGTTGGCGGCGCGCATGTCGTCCATGACTTGCAATACGGCCTGACGATCTTCGCCCAGCCCCACCATGATACCGGATTTGGTGAACATGGATGGGTCCAGTTCCTTGACCCGCTGCAGCAGGCGCAGCGAATGGAAATACCGTGCACCCGGGCGGACCTCGGGGTAGAGGCCAGGTACGGTTTCAAGGTTATGGTTAAAGACATCGGGTTTGGCGGCCACGACCACATCAAGCACCGCAGGGTCGCATTTGATGAAATCAGGCGTCAGGATTTCGATCGTCGTGCCGGGCGACTGGCGGCGGATGGCGCGGATGGTCTGCGCAAAGTGTTCGGCCCCGCCGTCTTGGATATCGTCACGGTCGACCGAGGTGACCACGACATGGTTCAGCCCCAGCTTTTTCACGGCATCGGCGACGCGGCCGGGCTCAAAAACGTCCAGATCCTCGGGCGGCTTGCCGGTGGCGATGTTGCAGAAGGTGCAGGCGCGGGTGCAGACCTCGCCCATGATCATCATCGTGGCGTGGCCCTGGGACCAGCATTCGCCGACGTTCGGGCAGCCCGCTTCTTCACACACGGTGACCAGCTTATGTTCGCGCATGATCGCGTGGGTCTGTTTATAGCCGTCGCTGGTGGGGGCCTTGACGCGAATCCAGTTGGGCTTTTTGGGCTGGGCATTGTCCGGGCGACGGGCCTTTTCGGGGTGCCGCTGTTCAGGAATTTTGAGATCGCGCATGGTTTTGCCCTTTCGTTGTCAAATAGATAGGGGATGTTTTGCGAAATGTCCCGCGACTTTATTGCATGGCTGGTATTTGGATTATGCGGATTTTTTGCGGATGAAGTAGATGTGATCGGTTTGTTCGATTAACTGATGCCCGGTTTCCATGCAGAAATGCGGGATGTCGATCAGGGCGGCGGGGTCATCGGCCTGAACGCGAAGGATGGCATCAGCAGCCATGGATTGCAGGCGTTTGCGGATTTTCAGAACGGGCAGGGGGCACAGAAGGCCCAACGCATCAAGGTCATCATCATAGGTCATAGGCGTGAGTTAGGTGTCCTGTTACAGTTTGTCCACGCATATGTGAGCACACAGATGGGTGACGGGCGCGCAAAGCTTCGCTATGTGGGTTGTTATGTTTGAGATATCCCTGATCGATGCTTCTTTTGCCACCGCCCTGCTGATCGCCCTGATCGCAGGCTTTTTTTCGTTTCTCAGCCCTTGCGTTTTGCCGATCGTGCCGCCCTATCTGGCGTATATGAGCGGGACGTCGTTGTCTGAGATGAACGAAACCACCGTCGCGCGACGCAAGGCATTGTTTTCAGCATTGTTTTTCGTGATGGGTCTGTCGACGATATTCCTGTTGCTGGGCTTCACGGCATCGCTTTTGGGCACACTTTATCTGACCTATCAGACACAGCTGACCATGGCGGCAGGTGTGGTGATTATGATCTTTGGCGGGCATTTTATCGGTGTTTATCGCATTCCGTTTCTAGATCAGGACATGCGGATTGATGCGGGCGACCGGGGCGGATCTGCTTTTGGCGCCTATGTTTTGGGGTTGGCGTTTGCCTTTGGCTGGACACCGTGTATAGGGCCGCAACTGGGTGCCATTCTGGGGCTTGCCGCATCCGAGGCCGACGTGGCCCGCGGCACCACATTGCTGGCCGTTTATGCCATTGGGCTTGGCATTCCGTTTCTATTGGTGGCAGCATTTTTGCCAAGCCTGACAGGTGTCATGAACTGGACCAAGCGGCATATGAAGTGGATCGAGCGGTCCATGGGTGCGCTGTTGTTAATCGTGGGGCTGATGATGGTAACCGGCAAATTCACTGATTTTAGTCTGTGGCTGAATGAACGTTTTCCGATTTTACAGACCTTCGGCTAAAGCTGCACTTAATATTAGGATTTATCTGCGTTATGCTTACCCGACAAAGGGTTAGCGAATGCATCAGGTATCAGGTCAGGCGGTCAAACGGCGGCGGGTGTTTTATATTCCCGGCTATGATCCGTTTCCGCCGCGCCGCTATCGCGAGCTGTACCGCGAGGAAAGCGGCAAACAGGCGGCGATTTCTGGATATCAGATCAGCCAGACCGCGGGGGCTGCGGGCAAACCTTACGGCTGGCATGTGGACAGTGTGATCGACGGGGCGGCCGTGACATCGGATATTCAGGTGCTGGTCTGGACCGATTTGGTCAGGTCGTCCATGACGCAAAGCATTTGGGCGACCTATGTCCAGTTGGTGCGCACGGCCTGGATTTATATCGGGTCTGGAGCATTGCGGCGGCTGACATGGTTGCGCAAGGGTCCGGTGATTGCAGCGCTTTATCCGATTGGCATGCTGTTGGCACAGCTGATCATGGCAGTTTTTCTGGCCTATGGCGCGGGGCGGCTTTTGGCGATGCTCCATCCATTGGCCGGGTGGGTGGCAGTTATCGTTGTGCCACTGGTTCTGATGGTGTTTCGGTCATGGGACAACCGGCTTTATGCGTATTATCTGATGCATGATTATGCCTATTCGGCGCAATCACGCGGGGCTGTGCCGCCTGAATTACAGGCGCGAATGGATCAGTTTCGCGACCGAATTGCGCAGGCAATGCACGACGATGTGGACGAGGTTCTGGTGGTCGGTCATTCATCTGGCGCACATTTGGCGGTGTCGATTTTAGCCGATCTTATTCGGCGGCAAAGCGGGGCAGGGCCTGCATTGGGGTTGCTGACATTGGGACAGGTGGTGCCGATGATTTCGTTTCTGCCCGATGCGGGTGAATTGCGCCGCGATCTGCAACAGCTAAGCGTATCGGACGCGCTGACATGGGTCGATGTGACCGCACCGGGCGATGGCTGCGCCTTTGCGCTGTGCGATCCGGTGGCGGTATCTGGCGCGGCGACTGATGCGCAGAAATGGCCGCTGATCATGTCAGCTGCATTCACCAAAACCTTGCAGCCAGACACATGGGCGGCACTGCGGTGGAAATTCTTTGCACTGCATTTTCAGTATCTATGTGCCTTTGATCGGCCCGGGGCCTATGATTATTTTCAGATCACAGCTGGGCCGATGACGTTGGCGCAGCGGTTCAAGGGGCGCACGCCGTCGCGATCAAAGATCACACGCGTGGCGTCGAAATACACATCGGTGGCCCCGTGACGCGGCCGCCCAAACCCCAAGCGCGCGCGGATCACGTCAGCCTGTGGCGCTATGTTCGGTTGTTTCGGCACGATATTCTGTCGGCGCAGCCAGCGCGGTTGTATCGCGCCTGGATGGCCGAATTTCGCACGCCATTTTTCCGTAGTTATCTGGTGAACCAGCCCGACCTGATCAAACGTGTGTTGCAAGAGCGGCCTGGTGATTTTCCGAAATCTGATCGGATCGGCGCCGGGTTGCGCCCGTTGTTGGGCAACAGTGTTTTCGTTACCAACGGTGCGGTTTGGGAACGTCAGCGCCGTATTATTGACCCTGCGTTCGAAGGTGGACGTCTGCGCGATACGTTCCCGTCGATGTGGGATGCGGGGCAGGCAGCCGTGGCGCGGATGGGCGTCTTGGCGACGGACGATCCGGTCGAGGTGGAACAGGAAACCAGCCATCTGGCGGCGGATGTGATATTCAGAACGTTGTTTTCCATTCCGATTGAACATCATCTGGCCACGCAGGTTTTTGAGCAGTTTCGTGAGTATCAACGCAGCCAACCGATTTTGAACTTGGCGGCCTTTGTGCCGGGACCACGCTGGATGCCGCGTCTGTTTCGGCGCAAGACGGTGCAGACGGCGCGGGCCATTCGTGGATTGATCCGGCAGTTGACCGATGATCGCCGCGCAGCCATTGCGGCGGGCACGGCACCTGATGATCTGGCGACCAAGATCATGACAACGGCTGATCCTGAAACCGGGCAGACATTCACGGTCGATGAGATGGTCGATCAGGTGGCGATCTTCTTTTTGGCAGGTCATGAAACCAGTGCGTCGGCGCTGGCCTGGGCGCTGTATCTGATGGCGCTGTATCCTGACTGGCAGGATCGTATTGCGACAGAGGCCGCAGGGCTGACGAATGATTTCGCGACCGTGTCAAAACTGACGGTGACGCGCGATGTCTTCCGCGAGGTGCTGCGACTGTATCCGCCCGTGCCGATGATGGTGCGGGAAAATACATGCCCAGAAGTGATGCGCGACCGCACAGTTGCACCCGGTGCACAGATCGTGCTGTCGCCCTGGCATCTGCACCGGCACGAACGGTTATGGGACCGGCCCGATGATTTTGACCCGGCACGGTGGCAGACCGAGAACGGCAAGACGTGCCAGCGTAGCGCCTTTATCCCGTTTTCCGCCGGGCCGCGGGTCTGTACGGGGGCGGGGTTTGCGATGATCGAAGGTGTGTTGTTGCTGGCGCTGCTGGTCAAGCATTTCCGATTTGAACGTGTAAAGGCGCGTGATCCCGTGCCTGTCGCGCATCTGACCGTGCGGTCGCGCGACGGAATATACCTGAAGGTTCGCAGACGGTTACCTGAGTGATGTTTCTGAGTGCATTGGTTTGGATCAATGTCTGCAATTTTATTGGGTGCACCTATAGGCTGAACAGCATACACTATTATAGCACGTGACGCGGTTGTGATCGATACTTGAAAGCTGAGCCCCAACCGCTTCGGCTGTTTTCAGACACTGCTGTGAGACTTTCGACTGTAGCGCGAGCGCTTCTTCCATAAGTTGCTTTTGCAAAGACAAATCCAGCGTGGCCATCATTTGAACCGTTAACTTCATCAAAGGGCGGTATGCATTAACTTCCTGTGCTGTACACCCGGCTGAAATAGCAGGGGCGTAAGTTCCGTAAAAAATGATATCAGTATATGTATCCATTGGTGTCTGACCAGATATATCAACCGGTGTGATTGTATTTTCGGTGCTGATCTGACTGTTCTGATTAATAAAAACCCAAATTCCAATAGCTAAAAGAGCAAATATAAAAAATCGCATAATATCCTCATAAATTGTATTAAATAATATTCACTAGCATAGCATATTTTTAAGGATGATGCACCGTATTTGAATGGCAACCCTATTTGAATGGCAACCCTTGGGTAGGAAGTATCAGTTATTTCAAAAACGTTAGTGTTAACGTAGTTTTTATTTTTGAAATTCGATGTTTTGAACAAGAAATGAAGCGATTTATCGTTGCTTGGCTCTTGAACTTATTTCAATTTACTCTCTATATGTTCCGACACTTGGGGGAATGCCCAGGATAAGATATAAACAGATCTGCTGAAAAGCAGAATAGGGAGAAATTTCATGGTATCCATGCAAAAATGCGCAGGCGTAATGGCTGCGGTTGCATTAACGACGACTGTAGCTTTCGCGGACGCGCATGCTGACAAAAGCGACTGGCCATCCAGCTTTACGGTCGGCACAGCATCACAGGGCGGCACATATTTCGCCTATGGGTCTGGCTGGGCAAACCTGGTAGCAGAAGAGCTTGAGATTTCAGGCGGTGGCGAAGTCACGGGCGGGCCAATGCAAAACATGGCGCTGGTTCACACAGGCGACGCGGCATTCGGCATGACCACAATGGGCCCTGCGGCGGAATCGCTAAACGGCACCAACCCGATCGCACCTGGCCTGCAAATGACCAACGCCTGTGCGATGTTCCCGATGTATCAGACACCGTTTTCAGTGACGGTCCTGTCATCATCCGGTATCACATCGATTGCAGATATTCCTGCGGGCGCGCGTATTGGATTTGGCCCTGCTGGGTCGACATCTGACACATATTTTCCGCGCATGATGGAAGAACTGGGCGTCGATTTTGAACGCCGCAACGGCGGTTGGTCTGACCTTGGTGGTCAGTTGCAGGATGGTCTTCTGGACGTGATCGCGTTTGCCGCCGGTGTTCCGGTACCAGCCGTTAGCCAGCTGGAAGTGCAGACTGATGTGAACATTATCGAGTTTACCGAAGAAGAGCAGATGCAGATCATGGAAGCCTTTCCGGTATCCCAGTTCAACATCGCGGCTGACACATACACAACGCTTGAAGCGGATGCGCGGTCTGTGTCCATGTGGAACTTCGCGATTGCCAACTGCGATCTGCCCGCCAGCTTTGTCGAAGCGGTTGTGGACGTGGTGATGTCGGACAATGAACGTATGGTAAATATCCATCGTGCGGCGCGTTCAACCCTGCCTGAAAACTGGGATAAGAACACTGTTATGAAATGGCACCCTGGTGCGGCCAAGTGGTTCACTGAAAATGCAGGTGCCACAATCGCAGCGGATATGATCCACGGCGATATGTAAGCTTTGCTTGATCTGCTGAAAATTGGCCGCGCGCTTCAAAAGGAGCGCGCGGCCAAACTGCCAAAAATATATAAGACGACCGCCATTCGTGCGGCGCACCGACAGGGTATAATGAATGACCAGCCAGCTGACTGATGAAGGTCCCGTAATTGCCGAAGGGGTTGATGAAGAAGCCGTTGAAAGCAATCGCCGACTTTTTGAAGGCAAATCCTATATCTTTATTGCGGCGTTTGCGGCGATCTATGCTGGGTTTCATATGATCGCACTGAATGGTGTGTCGATTGAATCTTGGACTGGCATCCGCATCCCTTTGTTGCCGCAATTCCCGCTTGAAACATGGAACTTCCGGATCATCCACATCGCAGGGGCTTTGGCACTGGGGTTCATGCTGTTTTCAGCCAGCAGTTTCACCGATGACGACCGGGCTGAAACCAAGATGCTGTCGATGCTGGGATCTTTGCTGATTTTCCCGGCCCTTTGTGCGGCGGGCACGACGATCTATTTCATCACCCTGATCAATAGCGGCGAATTGCCTGTGATGAGTGGCCTGACCACATGGCCTGCCTTTAAAGGGGCAGCACTATATAATTACGAGATTTACTGGTACGGTTTGCCGCTGTTGGTGGCGACCTTGGGCGCAATTGTCTTGGGCTGGTTCGAACATCGCCAGCGCCATAAATTTGCGGTCAGCGATGTTATTCTGGCAGTTTGCGCCATTGCGGTCGCAATGTATCTGATCCCGATTTATTCGACGGCTGTGCGCAATTCGGTTGGCACGCCCTTTGTGCCGATTGGTGTGGCTTTTGCGGCGACAGCGGGGGCTGCTCTAATCCTTGAATTGACACGCCGTGTGGCAGGTCTGGCGCTGGTGGTGATTACGGGCATATTTCTGCTTTATACGTTCACCGCGCATCTTTTGCCTGGTATTCTGGCCGTTGATCGGCCTTATTCATGGCAACGGTTCTTTGGGCATGTCTATTCTGATGCGGGTATATTGGGGCCAACAACGGCAGTGTCGTCGACCTATATCATTCTGTTCATCATCTTTGCAGCGTTTCTTCAGGCATCGAAAGTGGGCGATTATTTCGTCAATTTCGCTTTTGCGATGGCAGGCCGTGCGCGTGGTGGGCCAGCAAAAGTGGCGATTTTCGCATCTGGGTTGATGGGTATGATCAATGGTACGTCAGCGGGTAACGTGGTAGCGACCGGATCACTGACCATTCCACTGATGAAGAAGGTCGGATATCATAAGAAAACATCAGGCGCTATTGAGGCCGCAGCATCGACCGGTGGTCAGATCATGCCGCCGATCATGGGGGCCGGGGCTTTTATCATGGCTGAAATCACGGGTATCCCATATCAGGAAATCGCGATCGCGGCGATCATCCCGGCCATACTTTACTTTGTTTCGATTTATTTCATGGTCGATTTTGAGGCCGCTAAACTGGGTATGCGCGGTATGCGCGAAGATGAATTGCCCAAGTTCCGCGATATGGCGCGCCGGGTCTTTTTGTTTTTACCGATCATCATTCTGATTGCAGCGCTGTTCATGGGGTATTCGGTGATCCGGGCTGGTACACTGGCCACGGTTTCGGCTGCGGTTGTTAGTTGGCTGACGCCTTACCGAATGGGCATTAAATCCAGTGTCAAAGCGTTTGAGATTGCGGGCGTGATGTCGATCCAGATCATCGCTGTATGTGCTTGTGCGGGCATTATCGTGGGTGTCATCAGCCTGACCGGGGTTGGCGCACGGTTTTCTAGCCTATTGCTGGGCCTGGCCGGGGTCAGCCAGCTATTGGCGCTTATATTTGCGATGTGCATCGCGATCTTGCTGGGGATGGGCATGCCCACCACAGCCGCCTATGCGGTGGCCGCATCAGTTGTGGCACCGGGATTGGTTAACTTGGGCATCCCGCCGCTGACCGCGCATTTCTTTGTGTTCTATTTCGCTGTTGTGTCCGCCATCACGCCGCCTGTGGCCTTGGCCAGTTATGCGGCCGCGGGCATATCGGGGGCCAACCCGATGGAAACATCTGTAGCATCGTTCAAGATCGGGATCGCCGCGTTCATCGTGCCGTTCATGTTTTTTTACAATTCGGCTATTCTGATGGATGGCACCACATTCGAAATTCTGCGCGCAGCGGTCACGGCGATCTTTGGGGTGTTCCTGCTTAGCTCGGGCGTGCAGGGCTGGTTCGTGGGCGCCCGTTCAGCGTGGTTCATCCGCGTGGGGCTAATCGTTGCAGCGCTGTTCATGATCGAAGGCGGGCTGGTGTCTGACTTGATTGGGTTTGGAGCGGCTGTTGTGCTGTTTTTTGTGCAAAAGGTCCTGAAACCCGCCCCCGACGCAACAATCCAGGTGCGCGGCGCTGACTGATGTCGCGTCGCCAGTGGGATCAGTTTCGGCGATAATAGGGAACTCTCAAAGCACCATGTCGGTGCTTTGCATTTGAGTAATTTTGCGTAAAATTTTGTGGAACGTCGCGTCCCCTTGACTCGATGCAACGGATTTTCTGAATCCTATCAAGAGGCCGCGTCACGAAATATCACCCCAAATGTCAAGCATTTCTGACCCACACCGAACCCTCAATGCTTAGGCGCGACATGGACCGCGCCGGGGCCGCGTCTCATTGAGGCGCGGTTCTTTTTTGTTCTATCGCAATGGGTTCATCGCCAACCGTATCGTTGTGCTTTTGTTCGGGCATGCGCCGCCAACCACGTGGTTTCGTCGAAGAGGTGATGGGCAAGCGCAAGGCTGACATCTTCCTATCTGGGGACATGAGCCTTGATCGATTCGTGGATTCCACAGGACGAGAGCTGCGGATGGATGAGCTGTCGGACGCCTGAGCTACTCTATCAGAGGAAGTCGCAAACCTTTGACACTCAAGGCATTCCGTAAGGCCCGCGCTTCCTCTTCACTTGCGCCCTTGGGCAACATGATTCCGACTTGTCGGTCACCCCTATCAACAGACGCAATTCCACACTCTTCGTTGGGCTCCAAGAGAATGTACCAATCCCCGCCTTCTGGTGGAACTTCCTTCAAAGTGGGGTGGAAAGTTGATTTGTGAAAAGTGCCCATTAATATTCGATCACAATTCAAGAAAGGCTGAGAAGGTGGAGATAAGTACCTAGGTACAGAAAATCAGCGCCGCAGTCATTTGGTGAAATGACGCAATGCACTGATTTTGCTGATAAATTTTGGCTCCGGCGGTAGGGATCGAACCTACGACCAATTGATTAACAGTCAACTGCTCTACCGCTGAGCTACGCCGGAATCTGACGTGGATATAACGATCAACTATTTGGCCGTCCAGAGGATATTCTGTAAAAACAATTTTTTTATGACTTAATTGATCAATTTGAATTTACTTGTTTGGGTCAGTGGTAATTGGCAAGTGACGATATTTCTTTCATAAAGATCAATCAGGTGCGCCAGAACATTGCGTTCTGCGGCGGGCAACAAGGCTGGCGCGACCTCGGTATAGATGGATCGGGCCAGTTCACGTGCCGTCGCGTCGGCATGACCAAGGGCTGATTTAATTTGGTCTTCTCGTCCTTGTCTGTGGGCGATCAAGTCAGTCAGCCTTGCCATTGGATTTTCAATCGGATCTCCGTGACCAGGATAAAAGACTTGCGTGGGTATCGTTTGCAGTTTTCGGCAAGATGTCATGAAATCGGTCAGGTTGCCGTCTGGCGGCGACACAAGAGATGTGGCCCAACCCATGACATGATCGCCTGTAAAGATAGCATCTTGCCATTTGAAACACAGGTGATTGCCAAGGTGTCCTGGCGTCCAGATGGCCTGGATAGCACCTGCAGCAGTTTGAATGATTTCACCGTCCTTCACTGTTATATCGGGCTGAAAACCATCATGAATTCCTTCGCCACCCCCAATATTGTGCAGCTTAGACATGATATCGCTGCGGCCAGCGCGACTGTCACCGAAGGCAATAATTGGCGCACGGGTTTTCGCAGCCAGGGCGGGCGCAAGGGAAGAATGGTCGACGTGGCTGTGTGTAACCAAGATATGAGTGATGCGTTGCTCAGGGCCAAGCGCGTCTAAAATTGCATCAAGATGCTGCGGCAGATCGGGCCCCGGATCAATCACAGTTAAATCGGTCTGACCCAGCACATAGGTCATCGTGCCGCTAAACGTCATCGGTGATGGATTGGGTGCGCGAATTGCCCGAAGGCCATCTTGTAGCTGCATCATCATCGCGCTTTCCTCTTTCAAAGGCCGCCGCTAGGGTGCGATCCATGTTTGGTTGGCTTAAAAATTATTTACCGCGCAGCCTGTATGGCCGAGCCGCCTTGATTTTGGTGCTGCCTATACTTGTGTTGCAGATTGCCTTTTCGATTGGGTTTATTCAACGTCACTTTGCAGATGTGACCAACCAGATGACCCGAAATATTGGGCTTGAAGTTGATTATCTTTTACAGGAAGTTCAGCAGGCGCCAAACAAAGAAGCTGCAATGATTGCAGCCGCACGGCTTGCGGATCCATTGGCGTTGCGGGTTCAGTTTGATGCGCCTGCACTTTCGCCTGCGCGGCTTTGGTATGATTTCACAGGGCTAACGGTGATTTCCACTCTGCGCAATAACCGACCTGAGGTTGGTACAATTGATCTGGCCAGTCAAAACCGCCGTGTGCTGGTTGAGCTTGAAACGCGACACGGCACACTGCTGGTTAATTTTGACAGGCGGCGCGTGTCTGCGTCTAACCCGCACCAGTTATTGGTTTGGATGGTGTTTACCGGAATCCTGATGACGGTGATTGCCTTTATTTTCTTGCGCAACCAGCTGCGCCCGATCAAACGGCTGGCGGATGCGGCAACGGCATTCGGGAAAGGGCAAGTGCAGACCTATAAGCCGTCGGGTGCAGCAGAGGTTCGTGTTGCGGGAAATGCATTTCTGGACATGCGCAACAGGATTGAACGGCAAATCGAACAGCGCACGTTAATGCTGTCTGGGGTTAGCCATGATTTGCGTACCCCATTGACGCGATTAAAGCTGGGGCTGTCGATGATTGACGACCCAGAGGTGGAGGCAATGCAGCGTGATATCAGTGATATGCAACGGATGTTGGATGAATTCCTGAATTTTGCCCGTGATGATGCCAGTGATGCGCCTGAGAAAACCGATCCAATCGCCTTGACCCGGCAAATTGTTGAAGATGCGAAAAGATCGGGCAATGCAGTCCAGTTGATATCAGTCAGTGGTCAAGGTCATGTGATGATGCGCCCGACGGCTGTGCGGCGGGCCATTGACAATCTGATTGGTAATGCCGTGCGATATGGAACCCGTGCCGATGTATCGGTCGCATTGATGGATAATGCGCTGCGTATCACTGTCGAAGATGACGGCCCCGGTATCCCAAGCGCCAATCGTAAGGATGCGGTCAAGCCCTTTACGCGGCTTGAACCGGGGCGCAATCAGAACAAGGGATCTGGCGTGGGCCTTGGTCTGTCGATCGCCAATGATATTGCACGTGTACACGGCGGCGCACTTCGACTTGGCGAAAGTGAAACACTGGGCGGTCTAAAGGCGGATCTGGTTTTAGCGCGTTAGCGTTGTTGGTTTACATCTTCAAGTATAATCCGCCAAAGGATCAGCGTTGGATTTATCCAGTCATCCCCCTGATTATATCTGCCGGAATACATGACACTGACCAGATCAAGATCAGGAAAAATCATTAATCTTTGCCCACCGTTTCCATGCGCTGACATCATGCTGTGGCGGGCTGTATCGGGCGCGACTGCAGGTTGTCGGGACAGGTACCATTGGTTCGCATAGCGCATCCCTGATGGCAAAGTGGCTTGCGGTGTCTGGCACGCTTTGATCCATTGCTCTGGTACGACTTGACGGTCGTTCCAACGTCCGTTCGCCAGGATCATCTGACCGATCCGCGCAAGATCAGGGGCCGTCATGCGTAGACCGGATGCCGCCGAAATAACGCCATCATCCCCGCGGTTCCATTCAAACTGTGTGATACCAAGCGGGCTGAATAAATGCTGTTTGGTAAATTCGTCCAATGACTGTCCAGTACCCTGTTCAATCAGATATGCAATAAGGGCTGTACAACCGCCGTTATAATTCCAGCGTGTGCCCGGGTCAGCTATTATCGGGCGGCTAAGAATAAAGCGATACCGGTCAGGCGCACGTTCCATCGCAATTTCACTATTGGCCGGATTATCATAGGGAATGGTTTCGTTCCAATCGGTTCCAAGCATCATGTTCAAGGCGTGGCTGACGGTCCAGCTTGCGCGTTTTGGGTCATTGGTAAGGTCCGAATATTGAGAAAACGCAGTCAACAAGGGTGTATCGGGCGCGGGGACTTTGCCCTGATCCAGCGCGATGCCGTATAGCAGACTGGTGATACTTTTGCTGACAGACCGCAGATCATGCAAAGTCGTGGGGCCAAAGGTCACTTTGCCCAAAGGACGGCCCCAGTTTTCATCTGTGCCGCTAAAATACCGTTCCGTTACCGTTTCATTCCCGCTCAAGACCAGTACCGCATGCAAATCCTGTAAAACACCTGACTGATAGGCCAGATCAATGCGTTTGCCGATGTTCAAAGAGTTTTGAGATGTTTCTGCGGTCAAAACGTGCGCGGCCATTGTGCCAATCGCACTTGCGCCGCTTAGCTTTATAATGTGGCGTCTTGTCAAAGTCTGTATCATCACGACCCCTTTGATATAGCCATTTTGGCATACCAGATTACTGATTGTCGTGCAGTGATTTTGTCAGCAGGAATGCTGGCACCCTAAGATGCCAGCAATGATTTCAACCAAGATAATCAGGCCGTTGCAGGCCGTATTTTGCCATCTTTTCGTTCAAGGTCCGGCGCGGAAGGCACAGTTCTTCCATGACGCTGACGATGCTGCCCTTGTGACGGCGCATGGTGTTGTCGATCAGCATGCGTTCGAATGCCTCAACATATTCCTTCAGCGGTTTGCCTTCGGTCGTCATGACGGGTTGGGCTTCTTCATTATCGGCCATCAGCAGCGAAGTGATCGATCCCGATCCGCGCCGGTTTTGCAGAACGGCGCGTTCGGCGATATTGATCAGTTGGCGCACATTTCCGGGCCAGGGGGCTTGCAACAACTGTGCAGCTTCCTGGGCACTGACCTGTGGGGCATCACAGCCATATTCATCTGCAAACTGGTCGCTAAGCCGTGTGAACAGCGACAGGATGTCTTCGCCGCGCTGCCGCAGGGGTGGCACCGTAATCCGCAAAGCGGCAAGGCGGTAAAACAGATCGGGACGCAGAGTATCTTCACACGTGCGCCCCTGTTCCTGCAAATTACAAATCGCGATTATGCGGGTTTCGGCAGGCGTGCCCTGGTCATTGATAATGTTCAGCAAGCGGGCTTGTAGTGGTTCGCTCAGTGCCTCGATATCCTCAAGCACCAATGTGCCGCCGCGGGCCTCTTCAATGGCAGGCAGGCTGTCGCCATCTTCCATCGGACCGAAAAGCTTTTTGGTCAGTTCATCTTGGGAATAGGCAGCACAGCTGACCAGCACGAATTTCTTTGTCGCCCGCGCGCCAACCGCATGCAGGGCGTGGGCCACAAGCGTTTTACCTGTGCCGGTTTCTCCTTCGATCAAAACATGCCCATCAGCCTGACCCAAATCCAGAATGTCTTCTTTCAGACGCTCCATAATTGGGGATGCACCGATCAGCTTTTTGATCAGCGCAGATCCATCTGAGAGTTCACGCCGCAAAGCGCGGTTATCCAATGTCAGACGACGGGCTTGCGTGGCCTTTTTGGCCAGTTCGGACATGCGATCGGGGTTAAATGGTTTTTCAAGAAAATCATAAGCCCCCACACGCATGGCTTCCACGGCCATGGGCACATCGCCGTGACCAGTGATCATAATGACGGGCAATGCGCTATCGACGCTCATCAGTCGTTTCAAAAATTGCATGCCGTCCATGCCGGGCATTTTGATGTCACTAACGACGACACCTGGGTAATCATTTCCCAAGCCTTTCAGCGCGTCTTCTGCGCTTTTGAAGGTTTCGGTTTCGTATCCTGAAAGCGCCAGCCACTGGCTGATGGATTGGCGCATATCCTGTTCGTCGTCCACGATTGCGATTTTCATAGGTCGGACCATATGGGGCCTCATTCCGCTGCTGCGATGTCTTCAGTTAAAATAGGCAGCTGTATTTCAAAAACTGCCCCCTTTGTGGCGGCATTCTTTGCAGTCAACCGCCCACCTAAGTCATTTATGATGCCAGAGGATATGGCAAGACCCAAGCCCACACCGTCGCCTGGCTGCTTTGTGGTGTAAAATGGCTCAAACAGGGACTCTAGATCTTCGATCCCACTGCCGTTGTCACGCACACTCAGAACGACTGTATCACCGGCGCTAAGCAGGATGTCGATAGTCGGATCATCTTCGCCTTTTGTGGCGTCCAATGCGTTGCGCAACAGGTTGATGATCACCTGTTCCAGACGCAGCCGGTCGGCCATGACCATGACGGGATCAGATGGCATTGCTTTGGTGATTTTCACACTACGGGTCTTCAGCTGCGGTTCCATCATGGACAGTGCAGAAGACACCGCAAACCTTGTATCTACAGGCTCAAACGCATCACCGCCCTTGCGCGCATAGCTTTTCAGCTGCTTTGTGATCGCCCCCATTCGTTCGATCAGATCGTCGATCCGCTGGAATGATGACAGGGCTTCATCGGGGCGTTTGCGTTGCAGCAAAAGGCTGGCACCGGCCAGATATGTTTTCATCGCCGCCAGAGGTTGGTTCAACTCGTGACTGACCGCTGCTGACATCTCGCCAAGGGCGGCAAGCTTAGAGCTTTGGGCAAGGGTTTGTTCGGCTGCATCCAAGCTTTTTTCAACTCGTTCACGTTCGGCAACTTCCCGCTGCAAGCGGTCATTCAGCCGACGAAGTTGTGCTGTTTCCATTTGGAAAACCCGCGCCAGAGTCGCAGATTTTCGGCTAACGGCATAAAACGTCAGCGCCAACAGAATCGCAAAGCCCATGATTTCCAGCGCCAGAACGCCGTTAACCCGTTCACGCACCGAATTATAACTGGTGAATGTTGTGATCTGCCATCCCTGAAACGGGACACGCGATTGCATGCGCATCACTGGCTCTCCTGCGATAAAGGTATCGGCTGATGGCCAGTCTGTCGTGGCCTGAATGGCGCGCGCAATGGCCGAGGGCGGTGTTTGGCGATCAAGCGCTTCATCCACTTGCAGGCCACGCCATCGGGGTTCTGTTGAAAGAACAATCTGACCTGAGCTGTTCGTCACCATCACGGCATCTGTGATGCCTGCCCAACTGCGTTCGAATTTTTGTAAATCAGCTTCGACAACGATCACACCAATGACCGCGCCACGCTGTTCGATCCGCAATGAATGCGTGAACCGAAAGCCGCCGATTTCGCGACTTTCAGCTTTAAAAATGGTGTCATTGGCACGCAGGGCATCCAGAAAAAAAGGCTCTGTCCGAAAGGACGATCCAAGTTGGCCGCGATCTGTCGATGCAACAACACGTCCATCCAAATCCAGCAACATCGCAGATGCAGCGCCTGTATTTTCGACACGTTCAAGCAGACGCTGTGATGTGTGCCGGTAATTTTTCGAATTCAGTGCGCTGATCAATGATGGATCTGTCGAAAGAAACCCTGGCATGATCGCATTCTTTTCCAGCTCGGCAATCAGGTTGCCGGTGTAAAGGGCAAGACGCACATCGGCCCGGTTGCGCGTATTTTCTGTGAACCGTTCCGTCAGCAGAACATTTGTCATCCAGACTGTGATGACAGCCAGCGTGACAAGAACGCCAAGCGCGATTCTGATCCGCCAGGAAAATGTTCTGTCGCCGTCGCCTTGATCCTGATCGACCTGTATCACCATGCATCAAGCTTAGATTGCTGTGCGCGCGATGCCAAGTCAGGCCGTGACAACCGCATCAACAATTGCGCGAAACATTGCTTTGCCGTCGGTGCCGCCGTGGCCATCATCTGCGGCGCGTTCCGGGTGGGGCATCATGCCAAGCACACGGCGGTTTTCTGATAAAATGCCTGCGATATCGCTGACTGATCCATTCGGATTGTCCGTATAGCTAAAGGCCACGCGATCCTGATCTTTCAGCTGCGCCACTATTGTATCATCGGCGACATAATTGCCGTCATGATGGGCAATCGGAATGCTTAGAATATCGCCTGCATTATAGCCATGGGTGAAGTCACTGTTTGAAGTCACAACCTCAAGCCCGATGTATTTGCAGATATATTTCAGGCCTGCGTTGCGCATCAGAACACCGGGCAACAGGCCGGTTTCGGTCAAAATCTGAAAGCCATTGCAAACCCCCAAAAGATATCCGCCACGGTTTGCATGGTTGATCACTGCTTTGCAGATCGGTGATTTTGCGGCAATCGCACCGCAGCGCAGATAATCGCCAAAGGAAAATCCGCCAGGGATAGCGACAAAGTCTGTACCGTCAGGTAGGTCTGCATCTTTGTGCCAGACCATAGTGACATCAGCACCTGCGGCCTTGAGTGCCACGGCCATGTCGCGGTCACAGTTTGATCCGGGAAAAACGACGACGGCAGCTTTCATGGGATACTCCTAATTCTGAAAATCGGTAATGACGGCAACGCCGGGCGGCATGGGGCCGTTAAAGGCGCGCAGTTCATCGCTGGCACCTGACAGAGGGATTTCGCGTGCAACAAGCGGGGCCATATCCACGTCGCCGCGTTCGATCAGCCCAAGCAGACTGGGATAGCGCCATGGGGGCATGCCACGTGTGCCGTAAAGGGCCAGATTGCCCTGATAAACAGCACTCATGTTGATCTCCATCCGGGCGGTGTGGCCGACGGGCATACCCACTTGCACATGCCGTCCCATGGGGCGCAGACATTCAATGGATGCGTTGGCTGTTTGCGCAATTCCCAAAGCTTCGACAGACACATGCGCGCCGCCGCCTGTGATGTCCTTGATCGCTTGCGCCACATTGCCATCGGTTGCATTCACAGCAGCCGTGGCCCCCAGTGACATCGCATGATCCAGCTTTTCCTGCACGATATCCACGACGATGACATGCGCGCCGAGGGTACGGCCAAGAAGCATTGCCGACAGTCCAACGCCGCCTGTGCCATGCACGGCCAGCCATTCGCCGGCCTGCAAAGCGGCGCGCCCAGTCAACGCATGCCAGCTTGTGGTCACACGGCACCCAAGGCCTGCAGCGATTTTTGGGGATATGCTATCGGGCAAAAGTGCCAGATTATGATCCAGAGGTACGGGGATATATTCAGCAAAAGCCCCCGGTTCAACAAAGCCCGGCAGTCGCTGATTGGGGCAGGTCGGTTGATGGCCTGATTGGCACGACGGACAACTGCCGCAAGCCAGAATGAAAGGAGCAATCAGCCGGTCGCCAATTTTGTAACGCGCGGATGGTCCCGCTTCGACCACGGTTCCGCAATATTCGTGACCCTGAATTTGCCCAGGCTTTACACGCGGGTGTTCACCAGTCCAGCCATGCCAGTCTGATCGGCACACGCCGCAGGCTTCGACTTTTAACACAACCCCGTCTTTGGGGCAGACAGGATCGGCCACAGTTTCCAGCGACAAATCTTCGTTATATGCGCGCAGGACGGCTGCGCGCATCAAATCATCTCGACCCGGTAGCTTTCGATGACAGTATTCGCCAACAACTTTTCGCACATGTCATTGACTTGTGCTTCGGCCTTGGCCGCATCGCTTTCGGTCAGATCAAGCTCAACCACTTTGCCCTGACGCACGCCGTTGACGCCGTCAAACCCAAGCGATCCCAAGGCGTGACGTACCGCTTCACCCTGCGGATCAAGAACGCCGTTTTTCAGCATGACATGGACACGTGCTTTCATTCCAGGATCCTTGGCTTTCAGTTAATCAATGTTGGTTTTGGCATATGGGTCGCATTCGCGGGCATAACGCCCAGACGCCGCGCGACCTCGGTATAGGCATCGGTCAGATTGCCCAAATCGCGGCGAAAGACATCTTTGTCCAGTTTTTGACCTGTTTCAATATCCCACAAACGGCAGCTGTCGGGGCTGATTTCATCGGCGATGATCAGACGCTGATAGTCGCCTTCCCAAACGCGACCGATCTCAATCTTGAAATCCACCAGTTTGATGCCGACGCCGTACATCAGGCCGGACATATAGTCGTTTACCCGCAACGCAAGCGCTACCATGTCGTCCATGTCCTGCTGGCTGGCCCAGCCAAAGGCGATGATGTGTTCTTCACTAACCAATGGATCGCCAAGGGCATCGTCTTTATAACAGAATTCCACAATGGGGCGGGGCAGGGCGGTGCCTTCCTCAAGCCCCAAACGCTTGGAGATTGTTCCGGCGGCAAAATTGCGCACGATGACTTCCAGCGGAATAATTTCAACCGACCGGATCAGCTGTTCACGCATATTGATGCGTTTCAGAAAATGCGTGGGCACACCAATGTGGTTCAAACCGGTCATGAAAAATTCGCTAAGACGGTTGTTCAACACGCCCTTGCCTTCGATCACGTCACGTTTTTCCGCGTTATAGGCGGTGGCATCATCCTTAAAATACTGCACAAAAGTCCCCGGTTCCGGGCCTTCATACAGAATTTTAGCTTTGCCTTCATAAATCTTCTTACGCCGTGCCATCATTACTCCGATCTTGCCGTGCCGGGGCGAGTCCCAATGCGGCTGATGTTGTCATACGGCAAGCGCGTTGGTCTCGCAAGATACAGCCAAGGGGTTGCGAGACAGCTTTGGGAAGGGCATATCACAAAAAGAACGAGAACCTTTAAGGGAATGATGGCATGACCACCTTTGACGATCGCGAAAGCGCATTTGAAAACAAATTCGCACATGATGCAGATATGCAGTTTAAAGCCGATGCACGGCGCAATAAATTGTTGGGCCTTTGGGCAGCAGAACTAATGGGGAAATCGGGTGATGAGGCTGCTGCATACGCGCAGGAAGTTGTGAAGTCGGATATGGAAGAGATTGGCGATGAAGATGTGTATCGCAAAGTGTCCGGCGATCTTGGCGACAAAGCTAATGAAGCCACCATTCGCACAAAGATGATTGAACTGATGGCCGTCGCCAAGGGTCAGATCATGGATGAAGTCAGCTGATCGCTGCCGTTTGGGATTTACCTTACACAGTTCAGGCGAACATACCATAAAAAGGCACTGAAACGTGCCTCAATTTGACTATAATTCATTATCATTATGACGACATTGCATTTGCTTGCTGTTTGTCGTCATGACACAAGCGCCCAATCGGGATATGGGCGACTGTATCCCGCTTATTAATATGTGAAAGAGCCACCGATGACCAATGCCCTGACCCGCCTTCTTGAAACTCGCGACTGGCTTTTGGCTGATGGCGCAACGGGGACGAACCTGTTCAACATGGGCCTGTCATCCGGCGATGCGCCCGAGATGTGGAACGAAGAACACCCTGACAGGATCAAGGCGCTTTACAAGGGGGCTGTTGATGCAGGCAGTGATCTGTTTCTGACGAACTCTTTTGGCGGGAATGCATCGCGACTGAAATTGCATGGTGCGGAAAAACGGGCGCGTGAATTAAGCCGCATATCAGCGGAAATTGGTCGTGATGTGGCCGACGCAGCAGATCATCCAGTGATTGTTGCGGGGTCTGTTGGCCCTACGGGCGAGATCATGGAACCAATGGGCAGTCTGACCCATGCAACCGCAGTTGAGATTTTTCATGAACAGGCCGAAGGTCTGAAAGAGGGCGGCGCAGATGTGCTTTGGGTCGAAACGATTTCAGCGCCCGAAGAATATAAAGCTGCCGCCGAAGCCTTTGCACTGGCCGACATGCCGTGGTGCGGAACAATGAGTTTCGACACCGCCGGACGCACGATGATGGGACTTACATCTTCAGGTTTGGTGGATCTGGTCGGTAAAATCCCGAATGCACCACTTGCGTTCGGCGCCAATTGCGGGGTTGGGGCATCTGATTTGTTGCGTACTATTTTGGGCTTCAGCGCGCGCGGACCAGAAGTGCCCGTGATCGCAAAGGGCAACGCAGGTATCCCGAAATACGTGGACGGTCATATTCATTATGACGGCACACCTGATCTCATGGCTGATTACGCTTGTCTGGCACGCGATTGCGGGGCAACGATCATTGGCGGGTGTTGTGGAACAATGCCGGATCATCTGCAAAAGATGCGCGCGGCATTAGAGACGCGGCCAAAAGGCCCACGTCCAACGCTTGATCAAATTACCGAAGCTCTTGGTGGATTTTCATCGGCCTCGGACGGGACCGATGGCAAGGCGCCACCGGCGCGTACCACACGCCGCAGTCGGGCGCGCGGGTAAAATGTTAGAACAGCGAAAGCTGATCACCCGAACGCGGCGGAATGGCGAACAGATCCGTGCGCAATGGCGAAACTTCGCGGTCCAATCCCAATCGTTTGGACGCCACGCGAAAACGTCGGGCGATGATGTTGGCATAGGCCCCTTCGCCGCGCATCCGTTTGCCCCATTCAGCGCTGTAATCCTGTCCGCCGTGCATCGCGCGAACGTGGCCCATGATGCGCAAAGCACGATCTGGAAAATGTTCGGACAGCCAATCGCGAAACAGTCCGCTGACTTCGCGGGGAAGGCGCAGCATAACCCAGCTTGCAGCCTCGGCCCCGGCTGCGACGGCTGCATCAAGAATGGCTTCCAATTCATGATCTGTCAGCGCCGGAATGATTGGCGCCACCATCACGCGCACCGGACAGCCTGCGTCGGTCAATTTGCGGATTGTCGTCAGACGGCGGGCGGGGGAAGGCACGCGCGGCTCCATCAGGCGGGCCAGTTTCGGGTCCAGCGTCGTGACGGAAATGCCAACCTTAGCCAATCCCTTGCGCCCCATTTCGCCCAGAATATCGGCATCGCGCTCGATCAGCATGCCTTTGGTCACAATGCCAACGGGGTGATTGAAATCATTCAGCACTTCAAGAATGCGCCGCATAATTTCGTGCTGTTTTTCAATCGGTTGATAGGGGTCGGTATTCGTACCAATCGCAATCGTCTGGGGCTTATATCGTTTGGACGACAGTTCTTTTTCCAAAAGCTCTGGCGCTTCGGGCCGGGCAATCAGCTTGGTTTCAAAATCCAACCCCGGCGACATGTTCAGATAGGCATGCGTGGGTCGCGCAAAACAATAGATGCACCCATGTTCGCACCCTCTGTAAGGATTAATCGACCGATCAAACGGTATGTCGGGCGATGTATTACGGCTGATCACGGTGCGCGGCGTTTCAATGCGCACTTCGGTTCGAAGGGGGGGCAGATCATCGGGATTGTCCCAGCCGTCATCCACCGCTTCGCGACTGTGTTCTTCGAAGCGACCGGGCTTGTTGGTCAAAGATGCGCGTCCGCGGCGGCGCAGGTTCGGCAGGCGATAAGGGTCAAACTGGCTCATACAGCAAATATAGAACATAAAGAGAACATTTACCATAATCATCATCACCTTTCGTCGGTGATGACGCGACTGATGTCGCAATTGGAAAGGTTATATATACCTTTTGCGACCAAATCTTACAGTAAGAGACCCGCTTGGAGATTAGACCATGTCTGAAGAAGATGATGAAATCATCCTGTCTGAACTGAATGATGAAGACCTTGTTCAGCAGATGTTTGACGACCTTTACGATGGTCTGAAGGAAGAGATTGAGGAAAGCGTCAATATCCTGCTTGAACGCGGGTGGGAACCATACCGTATTCTGACCGAAGCTTTGGTGGGCGGCATGACAATCGTGGGTAATGATTTCCGCGATGGTATTCTGTTTGTCCCTGAGGTGCTGCTGGCGGCTGGTGCGATGAAGGGCGGCATGGCAATTCTCAAGCCATTGCTGGCTGAAACCGGTGCGCCGCGTGTTGGTAAGATGGTGATTGGAACTGTCAAAGGTGATATTCATGACATCGGTAAAAACCTTGTGTCGATGATGATGGAAGGTGCTGGTTTTGAAGTCGTCGATCTGGGCATCAACAACGCCGTTGAATCCTATCTTGAGGCGCTGGAAAAAGAACAACCCGATATTTTGGGCATGTCCGCCCTGTTGACCACAACCATGCCTTACATGAAGGTCGTTATTGATACGCTGGTCGAAAAAGGTATCCGCGACGACTATACGGTGCTTGTGGGTGGCGCGCCACTGAACGAAGAGTTTGGCAAGGCGATTGGGGCGGATGCCTATTGTCGTGATGCGGCTGTGGCTGTGGAAACGGCGAAAAGCTTTATGGCCCGCAAGCACAACCAGCTATCTGCAGGGTAATCCGGGGCAATACATCTTCAAACCGGGCAGATCTGCCCCCATATGTTTTGGGTAAGGAGACTGAGATGCCTTTGGATAAATTTGTTCTTATTCTCGGCTGCGTCATTGGTGGTGCAGCTGTAACTATTTGGCTTGGTACGTTGCTGATCGCGATGTTCCAAATTCCGTTTATTGGGCCTGTCGTCCTGATCCCTGCTATTCTTGTTGGATATGTTATCTGGCGTGTTGTTGCGGACCGGGTCGGAAATGCTGAGGAAGATCATTATGACAGTATCGAAAAATGATATTTTAGTCGTCACAACCGACAGCGTTCCTGGACGCGAGGTTGAGGCAGTGTTTGGTCTTGTACGCGGATCCACTGTGCGCGCGAAACATTTTGGATCAGACATAGTCGCCAGCCTGCGCAGCCTTGTGGGCGGTGAGGTCAAAGAATATGCAGCCCTTTTGGCGGGCGCGCGCGAACAAGCCTATGATCGCATGATTGATCAGGCCGCGTTGTTCGGTGCAAACGCTGTTCTGGCGGTGCGCATGGAAACATCCACCATTCAGCAAGGCGCATCCGAGGTGATGTGCTATGGCACCGCAGTCCGGCTAAAATGACCCTTGATGATCAGCAACTGACAACCGACGGGCTGGCGCTTGATCCGTCCGCAGGGCAGGTTTTGCTGATTGCCTGCGGTGCATTGGCCCATGAAATTCTGACCCTGAAACGCATCAACGCCTGGGATCACCTTGATCTGACCTGTTTGCCCGCCATTCTGCACAATCATCCCGATCGCATTCCGGATGCTGTGTCTGATGCTGTTCTGCGTCACAGGTCGCAATATGATCAGATTTTTGTCGTCTATGCCGATTGCGGCACAGGGGGGCAGTTGGCCGCGACCTGCGATGCGTTGGGCGTCGAAATGGTGCCCGGACCACATTGCTATTCCTTTTTCGAAGGGAATGCGCAGTTTGCGGAACGTACAGAAACGGAATTTACGGCCTTTTATCTGACCGACTTTCTGGTGCGTCAGTTTGATGCGTTTGTCTGGAAGCCTTTGGGGTTGGACCGACATCCCGAGTTGCGTGATACGTATTTCGGGAATTATGAAAAACTGGTGTATCAGGCGCAGACGAATGATCCGAAATTGGTCGAAAAGGCGCGCGACTGTGCAGATCGGCTTGATCTTACCTTTGAACATCGCGTGACAGGGTACGGTGATTTGCAGACTGTGATGGCATCGCTCAAAGCGCCCAATGCTCATTACTCCTGACGGTATTTTTACAACAGCGCGCTTTTGCTTATTAAATTTAGGGGATTCACATGCGGAATCGGCTGTGGCATAACGTTATTTATCCGTCCGCAAGAGGCGGGATGAGGCAGAAAAGATGACCCACCGCAGCCGCCCGGCTTTGGGCGTATTTATATATTTCACCGTTGCGTTTTCGCTTGGGTTGTATTTCACCTTTGCCGCTGTTCAGGGCGATTATGGGCTGTTTCAAAGGGCCGAAATTGATGCGGATGCTGCAATATTGCAAGGACAATTGGATATTTTGCAGTCGGAACTGGCGGTTTTAGAAAATAAAACACGCCGATTGTCAGATGATTTTCTGGATCTTGATTTATTGGATGAACAGGCGCGTAACGTGCTTGGTTTGATCCGTACGGATGAAGTCGTTATTCGCTGAAATCCACGCAACTTTGTCGCTTATACCAAACGATTTTACGACATTTTGCTTTTAATATACCAAACTTGGTGCGTTAATCTCTTTATTAACATGTCTGGAGTTATTTAACGATGAAGCATTTTTTCAGTTATTTTCTAGCTGTTTTCCTTCTTTTCCTTTCTGTTGTTGCAGTCTTGGCTGAGGCGACAGGCGGTTATAGCGGTCTTGGCGATTTCATTATGATGGCTTTGGCGATGCTGATTTTGTATCTGGTGACGGCAGTCGCATTACTGGTTTTTGCCATCAAAGGAATGTGGCGCGCATTTTCGATTTGGGGTGGTTTGGTTTTTGTACTTACAATCCTGTATCCACTGATCGATGTCACACTGATGTCATGGCAGACGCCCCAGGTCGAACGCGCTGAAATCAAAAAGGATCTGCCCGATCTGAGAGAAAAGCAAATCCTTTACATTACGACATCGGATCGCTGTTGGAGCGATATTTGCGATGCGATTAGCGCTTTGAAAAACAGATCAGCGGTTTGGGTTATGCCACCTGATGTTGTCGTAGAGCTGGATTTTAGCGAACCAATTGATTTAGCGACTATAGATTTGGTGCAATGGCGGCATGTTGAGAATGGTCATTCGCTTAATATTATAGAAAAAAATCAACTTCCTGCGCGCCCGGTTTTTGATTACGTGATTTTGGCGCGCCAACCGTATTATCTGACTAAGACGTCGTCAATTGAACCAAATTTACCGGTGTTTCCGACTATACTTGGGATGAAAGATAAGCTTATCCTTAATGTGATGGCTGCGCCTTTAACGGATCAAAAACTCATATTGAATCAGTTAAAGCCGGATTACCTTACATACCGAATGCAACGTAAAGCGGTTCTTCCGCCGCTATTCCCTGAAAACACAATGTATCCTGAAAGACTGGATTATTATGATCTGAGGCGGGAAACGATAGATGCGTTTTGTGGAAAACACCGTCAGACCCCAGAGCAGCGGGATTGTGCAAGAGAGCTGAATTAGCACTTCTCTATATCGTGATCATCCCAAAAGTATCGCAATACTAGTGCATTGTATTTCTATTTATTAGCGATGCTTCATGTCCGGTTAAAATAGGCCGGGATATTGTATAATGGTCTTGTAAGCAAAAGGGTATTTCAGGGAATAAGTTGTATAACTCAATATGCGTTTCGCGGTCTGCCTTGCAAATATATTCACCGGGATAAAAGCTTTCAGCCTCAGCGTCTTCTGCATAGATAATTTCATGTTTGTCGAAAAGCACATGAAAATATGTGATTTCTTCGCATTCTTGACGCCAAACCATAAAATCATCGCAAAGATGGATCGCTGCGCATAACATTTCACATTCACCAAAATGCAATTCACACTGCCAGCTAGATATAAGCATGCGATGCTGCGGCGAAACGGCAAGCCGTCTTGAATTTCCAACCGCTCCTTTTTCAAAAACCACGGGCGCAAAGGTGCCGGTGCCTTTTACTGTTTTGCGGCCGATCCATTTTATTGGTTGAAGCCCATGGTCCTTTGTTTTGACCAGATCTCCGACCTTTAGGTCTTGCACCAGCTTTTTGAAACCATTCGTAACTGTAATCAAAGTATCTTCGGTAAAGCATGGGGGCTGGAGTTCTGGTAACGTTAGTTGTGTATTATCAGTAACAAAACCAGTGTCTGTTACGGTGCTATCAGTTAGAATAGTGCCATCTGTTGGGGTGAAGTAACGACCACCATCAGCAGTATAGATTGTTGCGCCGGTGATTATAATGCCACCAATTGTAACTGTATCACCATTGTAAACGGCGATGACATCGCTGCCGTTCACTTGGTCACCGCTACCTGAAGTAACAAGGCCATCATCATTTGAATCCAGTATCGTTATTGAAATAACAGTTACATTTGCGGGAAATGTTGGCGGAAAGCCCGGATCAAAATTACCACCAAAAGACTGATCGTTTACCGTTGTTGGCATTGCAAAAGCCTCCACTAAAAACTTTAAGATAGCTTACCTTAAAATCCCCTAGGTAGCAAGAAATTGTAAATTAACAACTTTAGGGTCATTTCAAATGTCTTGGTTAAAAATAGTTTTGAACAAAATTCTTAATATACAAATCAAGTACAATGGCCTTACGATATAATTGTTGTTCCGTAGGTTGGCACGAATTGGGCGTTTCGGTGCTATAGCTTACAGATAGTGATTGTAATTCGGACAGCACTCGCTTTAGTGTAGCGTATCGGTGACGAAACACGTGACCGACACTGAGTTTCACTGTTCAACACTTCGTCCGATCAAAATGATCACGACACTCTGAACAGATTGATAGCGGACCTATGGTCCAAAGAATGTGCTTGCGACAGTCTAATAGGTCCAGGCCAGAAATGGGCGCCGCAGCTTTTGCTGGCGTCGGAGAAGAAACGCGATGACACGCGCGACAAGACGGGATGAGTGGACGAAGGCCTTATCGGGCCTCCCCATTCCTGTATGTAGATCGACGCGCATCGCCATAAATAGTCACCCACAAGCTTTGTCACCCCCTGGGAACAGATGTGCTGTGCGGTGCGAACGGAAAACATGCCAAAGAAAATGCTTATCGATGCCACCCACGCCGAGGAAACGCGCGTTGTGGTGGTGGACGGAAACAAAGTTGAAGAGTTCGATTTTGAATCTGAAAATAAACGCCAGCTAGCTGGTAATATATATCTAGCCAAAGTCACGCGGGTTGAACCGTCGCTTCAGGCGACTTTTGTGGATTACGGTGGAAATCGTCATGGATTTTTGGCGTTTTCAGAAATTCATCCGGATTATTATCAAATTCCAGTCGCTGATCGCGAAGCCTTGATGGCTGAAGAAAAGGCCTATGCTGAAAGTCTGAAAGCGCAGGATGATGAGGATGAGAAGCCGGCACCAAAACGTCGGCGCAGATCACGTTCTAAAACCAAGGCCGAAGATGTAAAAAGCGACGATGCCATTGAAACGAAAGATGTTTCTGGCGAGAATGATCGTATTTCTGGTATGGAAACAATCGATCTTGGTGATGACGTCGAAGGCAGCTCTCCTATGGAGCTGGTATCAGAAACGCCCGTTGAAACGCCTTTAAGCAGTGAAGATGATGCAGAAGACGTGCAAAGCGGTGATACGACATCTGAACAGGTGCAAGACGATCAGAATGATGAAGATGATCAGCCTGATGTCAAAGATGCATCTGAAAAGGATGACAGCATAGAATCCGTTGCTGATGACGATGATGTTGAAGATATGCGTCCCGTGCGCAAGCCACGTCCAAGACGGTATAAAATTCAAGAAGTCGTAAAAGTTCGCCAAGTTCTGTTGGTTCAAGTTGTCAAAGAAGAGCGCGGCAATAAAGGTGCGGCCCTGACGACATATCTTAGTCTGGCAGGACGTTATTGTGTTCTGATGCCCAATACGGCGCGTGGCGGCGGAATTTCCCGCAAAATTACCAATGCCGTTGATCGCAAGAAGCTAAAAGAGATTGCGAACGAAATTGATGTGCCTGATGGTGCCGGTTTGATCGTTCGTACGGCCGGGGCCAAACGGACCAAGTCCGAAATTAAGCGCGACTATGAATACCTGCAGCGCCTTTGGGAACAGATCCGTGAATTGACTTTAAAGTCGACCGCACCTGCGAAAATCTATGAAGAAGGTAATCTGATCAAACGCTCGATCCGCGATCTTTATAATCGCGAGATTGACGAAGTTCTGGTGGAGGGCGATCTTGGTTATCGCACGGCCAAGGACTTTATGAAGATGATCATGCCGTCGCACGCCAAGAACGTAAAGCCATACGCAGAAGCGCTGCCGCTTTTTGCGCGCTTTCAGGTTGAAAGCTATCTGGCGGCGATGTTCAATCCTACCGTTCAGCTCAAGTCAGGCGGTTACATTGTGATCGGCGTGACCGAGGCGCTTGTGGCGATTGATGTCAACTCTGGCCGGGCGACAAAGGAAGGTTCGATCGAAGAAACCGCACTTAAAACCAATTTGGAAGCCGCCGAAGAGGTTGCGCGCCAATTGCGTCTGCGCGATCTGGCCGGTCTGATCGTCATTGACTTCATCGACATGGACGAACGTAAAAACAATGCGTCTGTCGAAAAACGGATGAAAGATAAGCTGAAAACAGATCGTGCGCGCATTCAGGTGGGTCGCATTTCCGGGTTTGGCCTGATGGAGATGAGCCGTCAGCGTCTGCGCCCTGGCATGATCGAAGCGACGACGCAACCGTGTCCGTCGTGTCATGGAACGGGATTGATCAGGTCGGCTGACAGTCTTGGTCTGTCTATCTTGCGTCAGTTGGAAGAAGAGGGCGTTCGTGGTCGTTCGAAAGAAGTGCTGGTTAAATGCCCGGTCCTGATTGCGAACTTCCTGATGAACCAGAAACGTGAACACATTGCCCAGATTGAAGGTCGCTATGGGCTTTCGGTTCGGGTGGAAGGTGATCCACATCTGATCAGCCCTGATTTCGAGATTGAGAAATTCAAAACGGCCACCCGCAGTGTCGCCGTTGCCGCAACGAATGTGGTGTCAGTTGATGCGTCTTTGATGGCAGATATTGATGATGCGGTCGAAGAAGGAGAGGATGACGCCGTCGTCGCGGTTGCAGAACAAACAGCCGAAGAAGATGCGCCCCAACCCAAAAAGCGCCGCCGTCGTCGCCGGCGCCGCCGCGGGAACAATGGTGAAAGTCAATCTTCTGATACGGAACAGGGCAATACTGACGCTGTTCAAGCGGATCAAGAGGCGCAAAAGCCTGCGGCTGAACCTGTTGAAGTCAGTGATGCGTCTGATGTGAAAGACGTCGCTGTTACTGAGCCAGACGCACTAGTTGCGGTTGAAGAAGAAAAGCCTAAAAAACCGCGTGCCCGTGGCCGCCCCCGTAAAAAGCCGGAACCTGAGGTGAAGGCTGAGGTGTCAGCAGATCCGTCAACGGAAGCTGCCTCCGAAGAAGAGGCGAAGCCGGTTAGAAAAACGGCAACGCGTCGTCGCAAGACTGCAGAAAAGCCAGTTGATGCTGAAGACAAACCAGCAAAAACTGTTAAAAAAGCAGAGCCACTGGAGCTGACGCCGGAAGACGCCGCGCCTGCGAAACCGGCACGTGGCCGGAAGAAAACTCCGACTGAATTGGCATCGCAACCTGGTAAAGAGCCAGAAAATGTCGAAGCTGCGATTGCCGAAGTTGTTGCGGCTGCGACACCAGAACCTGCAGAGGCATCGGCGGAACAGCCGAAAGCGGAAGATCCCTCCAAACCCAAACGTCGGGGATGGTGGTCGCTGGGACGCTAACACTTTGAAATACCGCGCACCTGTTGCGCGGTATTTTTCTTTGTACCTCTGTGAATTGTTGATTTTACCTTAGATTGCGGAGTGCTTGCAGGTCTGCGCAAAGCATTTCTTACATGTGTGGTTGTTCTGACAAAAACCGGTGCTAGACTAACTGTGACGATCCGGGTATGCCAGTTTTGTTATCGCTAACAGTCATCGGAGGCCGATCAGAATGGTTTCACGCGTTATCCCCGTCGAAAACTTTGACCTGATTATTTTCGGGGGAACCGGTGATCTGGCACGTCGAAAAATACTGCCGGGATTGTATCGTCGATTTTGTGCAGGTCAGATGCCAGAAAAAGCACGGATCATCGGCGCTGCACGATCTGAGATGGACAATGACGCTTATCGTGATTTTGTTCGCGTGGCTGTGACGGAATTTGGCGGTAAAACGGCCAGTGAAGCGAATGTGCTGGAAGAATTTCTGCAGCGTCTTCATTATGTTCCTATTGACGCGCGCGGTGATGGGGGCTGGGCTGATCTGGCCAAACTGGTACGAAAAGATGTTGTGCGCGCCTATTACTTCTCGGTTGGGCCGGGACTGTTTGGTGATCTTGCCGCACGTCTGACAAAGCACGGTCTTGCAGATGATACGGTGCGTATAGTTGTCGAAAAACCCTTTGGCCGTGATTTGGCATCTGCCAAGGCTTTAAACCAAGCCTTGGCCGAACATTTTGACGAAAGCCAAGTATACCGGATTGATCATTATCTTGGTAAAGAAACTGTCCAGAATCTGATGGCCGTGCGCTTTGGAAACATGCTGTTTGAACCGTTGTGGAACAGCCAATATGTTGATCATATTCAGATTACGGTTGCTGAAACCGTGGGCGTGGCTGGACGTGGCGGGTATTACGATAAATCTGGTGCGATGCGTGATATGGTTCAAAATCATCTGATGCAGCTATTGTGTCTGATCGCAATGGAACCCCCCAGCAAATTCGAACCTGATGCTGTACGGGATGAAAAGCTGAAAGTGATACGCGCACTGGATCCAGTTGATCATCATCATATCGTGCGAGGTCAGTATGCTGACGGTCCTGATGGTCACAGCTATCGCGATGATGCGGAAAACCTACGCAGCTTTACCGAAAGCTTTATCGCCATGCGTCTGAATATCAGCAATTGGCGATGGGCAGGAACCCCGTTTTATTTACGCACTGGCAAACGGCTGAAAGCGCGCAGTTCAGAAATCACCGTTGTGTTCAAAGATGCGCCGCATTCGATTTTCGGGGCCGAAGAGGGACGGCATCGCAATATGTTGTCCATCCGTTTGCAACCAAACGAAGGCATGACATTGGATGTAACGATTAAGGAACCTGGCCCAGGCGGAATGCGCCTGTTGGATGTTCCCCTGGACATGAGCTTTGCTGACGCCCTTGGCCCGGATGCAGAAGATGTACCCGATGCGTATGAGCGTTTGATCATGGATGTGATCCGGGGCAACCAAACCCTGTTTATGCGCGGAGACGAGGTCGAGGCGGCCTGGGCCTGGACTGATCCTGTTATCGCCGAATGGGAGGCACGAAATGATGTGCCAAAACCATACGAGCCGGGCAGTGCGGGTCCGGAAGATGCCATGATGCTGATGCATCGCGATGACCGCCGCTGGCGCGAAATCAAGACTTAGGAAAGGCTGAACCGATGGAACTGATCGAATATCCCGACGTCGAAATGATGATGATGGATCTTGGCAATCAGTTGGCGGGTGAGCTGAAAAATTGTCTTTTAAACCATGATTGGGCATCCTTTGCTGTTCCGGGCGGCACGACGCCAGGCCCGATTTTTGATGTGCTTTGTGCGGCGGATCTGGAATGGGACCGTGTCCATGTGATGCTGACAGATGAACGTTGGGTGCCCGAAGATCACGAACGATCCAACACGCGGCTGTTACGCGAACGGTTGTTGGTCGAACGGGCTGCTGCTGCAAAGTATCTGCCACTTTATGCCAAGTCTGATCAGCCCGAAGACGTGCTGCCGGAACTTGAAGCAATGCTGTCGCCCGAATTACCGCTATCGGTATTGCTGTTGGGAATGGGCGCTGACATGCACACTGCATCGCTGTTTCCCGGCGCTGACCGTTTGGCTGACGCAATGGCAGATGATGCGCCGATCCTAATGCCCATGCGCGCGCCCGGCGCACCTGAGCTGCGTATCACATTGACTGCAAGGGTGCTGAAAGACGCGATGAGCACTCATATTGTGATCACGGGCGCTGAAAAACGGGCCGCACTTGAACGTGCGCAAAGGATGGATCCAGGCTCTGCGCCAGTTGCCGCCGTATTACAAAATGCAAAGGTGCATTGGGCGGAGTAGTGTGATCAGATTACTTGGGTAAATGTAACAGCCACAGTGCAGGCATGTATTTTCAACATGAGGTATCCCGATGTGGGAAAGTTTTAAGGCGCATCAGTCAAAGATAGCGGATAGGTCCATTCTGGACTTGTTCGATGATGATCGGGCAGCGGACTTTTCGGTAAATATTGGTGGCTTGCTGTTTGATTATTCCAAGACAAATATTGATACGCAAACACGCGATATGTTGATCAAGCTGGCGCAAGACGCAAGTCTGAAAGATTGTCGTACAGCTATGTTTGCAGGCGAAAAAATCAACGAAACCGAAGGGCGGGCTGTTTTACATACTGCTTTGCGAAATCTGGATGCACACCCCATAGTTGTGGATGGCCAAGATGTCATGCCCGATGTCTTGCAGACGCTATCCCGGATGGAAGATTTCGCGACACTGGTTCGCAATGGCGGTTTTAAAGGGCAGGGCGGTAAGATCACAGATGTGGTTAATATCGGTATCGGGGGCTCTGATCTGGGGCCTGCCATGGCTGTTTTGGCCCTTGCGCCCTTTCACGATGGTCCGCGATGCCATTTTGTCAGCAACGTCGATGGGGCGCATATCGCGGATACCTTGAAAGACCTTGATCCCAAAACGACATTGGTGATCGTGGCATCAAAAACATTTACAACAATCGAGACAATGACAAATGCTCAAACTGCGCGGGGATGGATGGCAGGGCAGGTGGGTGACCCGGGCGCGCAATTCGCAGCGCTGTCGTCGGCCACGGAAAAAACGGCTGAATTCGGTATCGATCCGTCGCGTGTTTTTGGCTTTGAAGATTGGGTCGGTGGTCGATATTCAGTGTGGGGCCCAATTGGTCTTAGTCTGATGATCGCGATTGGGCCAGACCGGTTTCGCGATTTCCTTAGTGGCGCACAGGCGATGGATCAACACTTCCAAACCGCTGATCTTGCGGAAAATATGCCGGTTCTTCTGGCTTTGATTGGCCTGTGGCATAATCAAGTTTGCGGCTATGCGACACGGGCTGTTTTGCCTTATGATCAACGCCTTAGCCGTCTGCCTGCCTATCTTCAGCAGCTTGAAATGGAATCGAACGGCAAGTCTGTTGCAATGGATGGCAGCGCTGCTGAAACCCATACCGGTCCTATTGTCTGGGGCGAACCCGGCACAAACGGCCAACACGCCTTTTATCAATTGATCCACCAAGGTACACGTATTGTGCCCTGCGAATTTCTTGTTGCTGCAAAGGGGCATGAACCTGATCTGGCGCATCAGCATCAATTGCTTGTCGCAAATTGTCTGGCCCAATCCGAGGCACTTTTGAGGGGCCGCAGTTTGGACGAAGCACGCGCCCTGATGGTTGCCAAGGGCTTGCAAGGGCCCGAGCTAGAGCGTCAGGCACAGCACCGCGTTTTTGCGGGCAATCGTCCATCGACAACTTTGGCCTATGTACAACTGACCCCTTTTGTTTTGGGGCAGATCATCGCCTTGTATGAACACCGCGTGTTTGTCGAAGGTGCAATTTTGGGCATCAATTCCTATGACCAATGGGGTGTTGAGTTAGGTAAAGAGCTGGCAACAGCACTTGGTCCAATTTTGTCCGGAGAACAAAGCAGCAAGAACAAGGATGGATCAACTCAAATGTTAATTAATTTTCTAACGAAATAGATATATTTTTTTGTACAAAATACGATCTTAGGTTTATTCGCTTTGCTCAGATACAAAAGATAAAGGTGAAATATGAAATTCGTTCTAAGCACATTTTTAAGTGCGATTTTTATGCTGGGTATCGCATCCGCAACGCCTAAATTTGATTTAATTGATACTGTTCCAGATACGTCAGTGACGCCTGTCGTTACGGTCCAGACGCCATTGGGTGACGATTACGAAGTGACTGGCGCAGGATGGAAACGCGGCGGCGATACGATCCTTTTTTACAAAGTTATTGAACATCGGGGCAAAGCTTTGGTGTGCGGTGCATATATGAATCGCGGCAAAGTTCCGGGTGGTGTTGATCGTCAACTTTTGCGAGATGCGCGCGTCTTTTCAGGTCGGACAGTTTTGACCAATAACCTTATGTTTTTCAACAAAGTCAGTGAAAATGACAGCGCCGAGGACATAGTAATGGATTGCCGCGTGACGCGAAAATCTTGGCAAAGCCGGTTCGCAAATACGCCCGAGGTGAAGTTTCGCAAAGGTGTTTATGAATACTGATGACTGATAAAGAGATCACTGATATTCCTTGCAATCGTCGGCAACGGCCTTGAGCATTTCGCGCATAAGGTCGGGGTCGGCCGAATGGACACGGTTCCAGGTGGGGATAAACGGTGTCTCTGACGGATTGTCCAGAAAGATGGCACCGGCGCGCATGATGTTTTCGGCAAACAATTCGATTGAGCGTTCTTCTTGGTGGCGATCAATCGACAGACCGTTCATTTTCGCATCATTGTAATAGCTGTCCAGCAGATCAAGTGCAGTGCGATAATAGGTTGCTTTCAAAGTGCGGAAAACATGGGTCGTGAACACCGTACCATCCGCTGCAAGTTTTCGAAAAATCGCCTTGCAGATATCGGTGGACATACGGCTTAGCCCGGTCGAGGCATCTTCGGCAGATAAGTCCTGATGTTTGTGGTCATACGCGTCAGATATTTCGACCTGACAAACGGATTTAGGGGCCAAATTGCGCCAGGCTTCGGATAACACGCCAATCTCAAGCCCCCAGTCAGACGGTATGCGAAGGTCAGGCAATATCGCAGTGCGCATCGCAAATTCGCCTGATAGCGGGTAACGAAAGCTGCGCAGATAATCCAGATAGTCGCGATCCCCGATGACGCGCTTCAGGGCGATCAACAACGGGCTGACCAACAGACGCGTGACACGGCCGTTGATTTTGTTTTCACCAATCCGCGGATAATACCCCTTGGCCACCTGATAGGGGAACGCAGGGTTTGCCACGGGATAAACCAGCCGTGCCAGCATTTCACGATGATACGTGACAATATCGCAATCATGAATGGCGACAACGGCACTGTCCTGACAGGCCATAAGATAGCCCAGACATCCCCAAACATTTTTGCCTTTGCCCGCTTCTTCGGTATAAAGACCAAGTGTTTTCAACCGGTCCCCGATAGCCTTTTGGCGCGGGCTATCGTTCCAGATAACGACATGATCCTGCGGAAGTCGTGAAAAGAACTGACGGGCATGGCGATACTGATCTGCATCGGCACGGTCCAGCCCGATGATAATTCGGTTCAGATATGGCACCTGCGCCAGTTCATCTAATATCTTGGGTAATGCATCGCCCTCCAATTCGGAAAACAGGGACGGCAGGATCAGACTGATCTTACGGCTTTGCGCAAATGTCGTCAGCTCATGGGTCATCGCATCAAGGTTTGTCGTACGAAGATTATGCAGGGTTGCGATGTTTCCGTTCTGGTGAAAATCAGCCAAGATCAGGTTCCTTTAGTCGATGCCATGATCTGACAGTATCTGCTGCAGCGCGGCATTCCAACCGGCAGGGCCAGATAATTTGGTCCGGATAATGCGCCCATCGCGTTCGCCATCGATATCGGGCAGGGCATCGTGGTGCGGGTTATGGACAATCACACCGATATCGGCTGTCATTATCATCTCAATATCATTTGGGGCATCCCCAAGCGCGATCGATGTTGGGGTACTGAACTGTCCAAGGATACTTTGCATCTGATCCGCTTTTGTTTTGCCGAATGATAATGTCAGATATCGCCCACCACGTCGTGCGCTGATCCCACGCGCGGCCAGTTGGTTTGTAAATGTATCCAGTTCGGCGCTGCTTCCATGCCAAATACCGGGTTCCGAAAACTGACGATTAGCTGCGTCTTGGGCACTTTTGTCAGGCAGTCCGGTATCTTGTGCAATTTGCTCTGTGCTCATATCCCCAAACCCTACAAATAAACGCCGTAAATTTGCGGGCAGCTCATCCAGTTTTCTGCGCAGATTTGAATAATCGCTGCCTTCGACATTTGATGAATAGGCGGCCATAAGCCCTGCGCCGTTTTCAACAATCGCCGGACACGCAGCAAGGCCCAACTCCTCTCTCAACGGTGTAATTTCAGCCGCAGTTTTTGAGCTGGCCAATATCACAGGGATATTGGCTGCGCGCAGTCGATCAAGCGCAGGCAGGGCGGCTGCAAAGGAATAGCTGTCATGATCCAGAAGCGTGCCGTCTAAATCTGTGAAAACAATCAATTCTGACATCATTCTTTCTGATTACAGCGTGGGGTGTCCAAAACTATTTTATATCTTTCTATATGATACGATCATGGCGTCATACCGAAGGACCAAAAGTCAACGATAGCACATATATGCAGTCAGCCTATGACGATAGCACTAAGATGGCGGATTTCTAGGCACGACAACACATCCAGTGGTCCGGCCTGCTGCGGCCTGTCGGGTGTTGGATGCTTAGCACGGCGCACATCATTTGTCGGCGACAGATATTGCGCTTTGGAACGATCCGGTTTCTAACAACATCAGGCAAAGCCGCCAAAGTCATCGGGGCATGCATGTGACTGATTATTCTGTATTTAGTCTTTCTCGACACCATGTTTTAGGATCATTTGATTGAAGACACCCGACAAATATGCACTTGCAGTTACATATGCGGTTGCTGCTGGTGGGGTCGGTGTCTTTTATTTGCTTAGCCTTCCCTTACCGTGGTTGTTGGGGCCGCTTTTTGGCTGTTTGATTGCAGCATTGGCAGGTGTGAAACTGACCGTGTGGAAGCCTTTGGGCGACACTATGCGTACAATTTTGGGGCTTGCTATCGGGTTTTCCATCACGCCCGCCCTGTTTTCGCAATTGCCTGCATTGGCGGGGTCTATTGCTTTGGTACCGTTATTCATCATCGTCATTGCTTTAGTGGGGGTTCCCTATTTCCGGTGGTTGGGTTTTGATCGCCCGACATCATACTATGGCGCGATGCCCGGGGGCTTGCAGGACATGCTTGTCTTTGGCGAAGAGGCAGGGGGCGACGTCCGGGCCATGTCGCTGATGCAAGCCACGCGTGTTATGATCATCGTTAGTTTTTTGCCGATTATCCTGACATTGGGTATGGAGCAAACGCTGGATCAACCCCTTGGCGCGCCGATCATAACCCTTCCTCTTTGGGAACTGGGGTTGATGTTTGCGGCTGGCCTGCTGGGCTGGCGGATCTTTCTGATGCTGGGTGTATTCGGTGCATCGATCCTTGGACCAATGGTTTTTGCAGCGGCCTTATCCCTTGGCGGGATCGTAACCCATCGTCCCCCAAACGAAGCGATCCTGTTGGCACAGTTTTTCGTGGGAATGGCCGTTGGCGTGAAATATGTAGGTCTGACTTTTGGCGAATTGCGCCGCGTTGTTGCGGCTTCGGTCGGATATTGCGTGGTCTTGGGGTTGGTTTCGTTTGTGTTCGTGAACGCCGTTTTGAAACTTGGCCTTTTACCCCCAGTCGAGGCTATTTTGGCCTTTGCCCCTGGTGGACAAGCTGAAATGGCGATCCTTGCTTTGGCTTCAGGTGCTGAGGTTGCAGTGATCGTGGCACATCACGTCGTGCGGATCCTGATCGTTATCATCGGCGCACCAATTGTATCTAAACTAATACGCTGACGGGGTTAATCTGAAATTAGATATAAAAGATTTTTTGCAACAATCATGTATTTATGATATTATTGTTATGTTTTAATAAACTTTATTTATTTATTTTATAAGGAAAATTAATATGATTTCTGCGATATTACAGCAGTCTGCTTTGCGTTTGTTTGATGAAGCATTGGAAGAAGGATTTCCAACCGTAAGTGCTGAGGCACGCCGAAAGGCCAAGCTTGCTTGGGAATTGATGCATATGGATGCGGCATTGGGTGTTGGCGGGTTTTACCCCAACCCAGAAGGCCCATATCCCAGACCATGGCCATTTCCCTGGCCCGATCCTATTGGTCCTGTTTCATACGAAGATCGTTTGGGCAGACAAACCATATCACCGCGGATCACGGCCGAACTTATCCGCGTGGCAGGTGATCCAACGCCACAGCCAAACCGACCATCTGTTTTTCGGGATCGCAAGCTACAACTTGAAGCGGTTGTTGAATTGAAAGAGGTTATGCAAAAAGCGTTGGAAGACCTGGATCAAACCATTGGACATCTTGAAAATGCCAAGTTCTGATTGATCAAAATATCGGGCAAACTGTATTGCTTGCCCGGTATTTTCATTGTTATTGCAAATAGCGTGTCGGATCGACGCTGTCCAAACCTTCGCGCACTTCAAAATGCAGAAAGCTTGGGTCTGAATTGCGTACTTCGGCTATGGTTTGCCCGCGTTGGACGCGGTCGCCTTTGCTGACCTTAAGATTATCAACGCGCGCATACACCGTCAGAATGTCACCAGAATGACGGATCACGATGATCGGCACCTGATTAGTGTCGCGCGTGATCGCCGCCACTGTGCCTGCGGCGGCAGCCTTGACGGGGGTTCCTGCGCGTGCGGCGATATCTATCCCATCGTTGCTGCCCTTGCGATACGCGCGGATAATGTTACCCGTGACCGGATAGACCATGCGCGCATTGCTGTCAGATGCTGCTGTGCGCTGCTGGCCCAAATTTGGCGAAGGCGGCGTGTTCGGCTTGGCAGAAGCCGCTTGTGTGTTCTGGGCCGGCAAAGGCTGGGCCGCACTTGGGGGCGTGGGTGTTTGCGATCCGACACCGGGGCGCGCCGTTCCGCGTGCGATGCCAACGGGGGCCGCAACCGGGATCAGCAAATATTGTCCTTCCCGAATGCCAAGATCAGATCCCAACCCATTCCATTCTGCCAAAGAATTCACAGAAACATTATAAAGCCGCGAAATAGAAAAAGCCGTTTCACCGCGTTCAACCTGATGGCGGATCGGCTCAATCCCTGTTTCGGGAAGTTCCGAGGCTGGCGTGATGATCGGCCCGCCACGGGATTGCGCACTATCGATTGCGTTTCCTGCCAAGGTGGTGACATCAACGGATTCCGGTGTGATTGGTCCTGTGATAACTGACCCGGTCGCTGGTGATGGTTCGGTGACACGTCGCGGCAAGACCAAAACTTCTTCGGGGCGTAGGCGATCATTCGCCTGCATGCCATTAAAATTGGCTAATTCGACTGCGGATACGCCAATCCTGTCGGCAACATCTGCCACAGTATCCCCGCGTTCTGCCACAGCGACCTGATAGTTCGGATAGGAAATAATACCTCGATCATCAGCTGGTGGACGGCTTGCAGAAGACTGGCGCGCAGCCTCGGATGTATCTGCATCACTGTTCGCCAAATCGCGTAAATCAAAATCAAATGGTTCGTCGCAGGCTGTCAATGCCAACAGGGCACCTCCCAGCAAAACTGCACGGAAACTGGTTCGGCACATATAGGCCATAGCTCATTCCTCAACGTCGCGGGCCCGTTTGCCGGGCTCCATTACTCTTTCCCCACCCCTTCCAGAAGTGGAACGAAACGGACAGGGCGCAGTTCGTTATAATCGTACCCCTTATCCGTTCTTTTGACCTGAATCAGGCTTTGGACAGCGTCCGACTGCCCGACCGGTACAACCATAATACCCCCGATCTTCAGCTGCGCCAAGAGCGGACCTGGGGGGTCTTCGGCAGCGGCCGTTACAATAATCCGATCAAAGGGTGCTTGATCAGCCAAACCGTGGCTGCCATCCGCAGTAAAGGCTGTGATATTGGTCAGATCAAGCGCCTGAAACACGGCGCGTGCTTCCTGAACAAGACGCTGATGGCGATCAACAGTATAGACGCGCCGCGCAAGCTGGCTAAGGATCGCGGCCTGATAGCCTGACCCGGTCCCAACTTCCAGCACCTTGTCGCGGGGCTGCACGTTCAACGCCTGGGTCATCAGGCCCACCACTGATGGCTGGCTGATCGTCTGCCCGCATGCAATCGGCAGGGGCATATCCTCATAAGCGCGGTCCGCAAAGATGCCTTTCACAAAAGGCCCACGATCAATCTTTTCCATCGCCGTCAGCACACGCCCGTCGGTGACACCGCGTGATCGCAGCGCGAACAGGAATTGCATTTTGCGTTCGGCGTCTGTCATTCGAATGCTGACCTTAGACCATCCAGCGCATCATGGGCCGTCAGATCCGCGCGCATGGGCGTGACCGAGATATATCCGTCCAGATTGGCCGCTGCATCTGTACCGGGCGCGCTTGGCGTATGCTGCGGCCCGCCTTTGATCCACAGAAATCGTCGACCTGACGGTGACTGGTGCGGTTCAATGGCGAAGTTGGTATCTTTGCGATATCCTTGTGCGGTGACTTGCGTACCCTTGACATCGGCGGCCATCACAGGCGGAAAATTCACGTTGTAAAACAAGCGGTAATCGTCGCTGTCGTTAAACCCATGATCCAGCAGTTTGCGCACCAGATCCGCACCATGAACCGCCGCCGCCTCAAACGGGTTATCAGCGTCCAGATTGGCAGGGCCGTAATATTGCGACAGCGCGATGGAGGGCAGGCCTTGCAACGCGGCCTCCATCGCGCCGCCAAGCGTGCCGGAGTACAGCGCATTTTCAGCCGAATTATTGCCGCGGTTCACGCCAGACAACACCAGATCGGGGCGCTGACCATCCAGCACATCATAAAGGCCTGCCAACACGCAATCGGCAGGTGATCCTTCGGTGGCGAAACGGCGTGGTCCTAATTCGGCAATCATCATCGGATGGGTATAGGAAATCTTATGCGCCACGCCTGATTGTTCAAAGGCGGGCGCCACGGTCCAGACTTCGCCATCTGCGCCAGCGATATCATCGGCAATCGCCTTTAACACCGTCAAACCCGGTGCATTGATGCCGTCATCGTTGGTGATCAGAATACGCATGATGTCCCCTTTTTTCCCTTCCTATTGCAGGGCGCGGGGGGCGGCAAGCGGCACCGCTTAGATAATACCGCTCAGCAGCCGCTTTGCCTGATGTTTGGGCGCGGCCAACACACTGCGATCTTCACCGGGAAAGAAACGCCCGCGCGTTGCTGTTGGCATCGGATCAGGCGTCACGATATGCACCTTTGGGCCTGTCTTGACCGTTTCGGCCTGCCAACTGCGGGCCAGAGCGATCTGTGCGGCTTTTGTTGCGCCGTAATATCCGAAAAACTTTTCACCTGCGCGTGGATCATCGAAAAACACGGCCTGTCCGTTTTCAGCGGCCTGCAAAAGCGGTGCGACAAAGGGGATCAACCGGCCAGTGGCGCGCGCATTGATCGCGATGCTTTTGTCCAGATCCTTTTCAACCAGCGATGCTGATGGTGACAATGGCCCTGCATGAATGGCTGTGTGACACCACAGATCAACCTTGCCCCAACGGTCAAAGATGCTGCGGCACAGCTGCATCATCGCGGCGTCCACAGTGATATCCATAGGGGCCAATGTCGCTTCGCCCCCTAAAGCGCGCATACGATCATCCAGTTCTTCAAGGGCACCAACCGTGCGGGCAACGGCAACAATATGGTGAGTCGGGGCCAGTTCTTCAGCCAAAGCGGCACCCAACCCGCGCGATGCGCCGGTGATCAGGGCAATGGGACGTAAGGATGCATCAGTCATATATCCCTTTAGGCAGGCAAACGTATCTTTGACAAGACCACCGACTTGACTTTCCCCCGGGTGAACGGGAAAACAAACAATAAGTTTAACCGGAAGGGAGGCCAAAATGGCCCAGGAAAATACGTTGTCACATGCCATCGTTGGTCAAGACACGCTTTTGAAGCAAGCCGGGCTGGTCCTGGGGGGATCGCTTTTCATAGCACTTGCATCGCAGATCAGCGTGCCGATGATCCCCGTTCCGATGACATTACAGACTTTGGCCGTTTTGATGGTGGGTTTGACACTTGGATCCCGGCTTGGGGCCGCGACATTGGTGACATATCTGGCCCAAGGCGCGATGGGTCTTCCAGTATTTACATTCGGAATGAATGGTGCAGCCTTTTTCGGACCCACCGCCGGATTTTTGATTGGCTTTGTCGCAATGGCTTGGTTGGCTGGCCTTGTCGTTGAAAAAGGTTGGGCCAAAGGGCCGATTACAACCGTATTGGCAGCAGTTGTGATATCTGCGCTGCTTTACATTCCCGGTGCGATCTGGCCGATGTTCATCGCCGGCGCTATGGGCATTGAAGCTGGATGGGTTGGTCTGTCAGCCAGCGGTATCTGGGCTGGGTTTATCGCACCTTTCCTGATTGGTGATGTGGTCAAATCCGTGATTGCGGCGATGATTGTTACAGGCGGATGGGCCGCCATTCGGTCAATCAAACGCTAAGCGCTCAGCTTAAAAAAATCAAAGCCGCCCCTTTATGACCGGGCGGCTTTTTCTTTTTCATGCAGGCGCTTAACGGCTGCTTTGCACACACCAAGCCCCAGCCATTCACAGCCTGCGCAAATCTGATCAAGATCGTCAGGTCTTACATTTTCCCTGATCCGTGACTTTGCGTCGGCCCAGGTCAACTGATCACCGTTTCGTAAATTCAACGCTGCAGAGTGACGTGCATCAAGCGCATCGATTCTATCTTGTGACGTACAAAACGTGTCACGTCTTTTGGGGCAGGGCGCGCATATATCGTCAGCCTGGCCTGTGACTTTGATCATGACATCATCACCACCGACTGATCGCAACTTTCCCATAACAATCGCCGTCATATTGGCGGTAAAGTCATTGGAATAACCTTTGCCTTGAAAGCCAAGCGAACACAGAAAATGGTGTGGTCGAAAGCGCAGGTGGGGGTTTTCATCTTTCATATGATGGTCCCATCCTAAACGGATCACTCTGCGGCGGGCTTTAACTCAAACCCTTTGCTGATCATATCCGCAGGCTCAACAGGATATTCACCGGAAAAACATGCATCACAATAAGCAGGTGCATCAGGATCACGGCCATTTGCTTCGCCGACCGCACGATAAAGGCCATCCAGTGATATGAAACGCAGACTGTCGACACCCAAATGTTGGCGCATTTCTTCTTCGCTCATGGTGGCCGCTAAAAGCTTTTCGCGCTGCGGCGTGTCAACGCCATAAAAACAAGGCCACGCGGTCGGTGGGGACGCGATGCGGAAATGTACCTCGGCGGCACCTGCATCCAGCACCATTTCCTTGATCTTACGGCTGGTAGTGCCCCGTACAACGCTGTCATCCACAAGGATAATTCGCTTTCCCTTGATCAATGCACGGTTCACATTCAGTTTTAGCCGAACGCCCATATTCCGGATCTGCTCGGTCGGTTCGATAAATGTGCGACCCATGTATTGATTGCGGATGATCCCCATCGCGTAAGGTATGCCGCTTTCTTGGCTATAACCAATTGCGGCAGGCGTTCCGCTGTCGGGTACTGGGCACACGATATCAGCATCCACAGGCGTTTCGCGCGCCAGTTCCACCCCGATCTCACGGCGTGTCTCATAAACAGATCTCCCACCCAAAATACTGTCTGGGCGCGAAAAATAAACGTGTTCGAATATGCAAAAGCGTGATTTTGCGGGGCGGAATGGAAAGATGCTTTCAACACCTTTTTCGGTGATTACCACCATTTCGCCTGGCTTAATCTCGCGAACAAAGCTGGCGCCGATAATATCCAGTGCGCAGGTTTCCGAACTTAGCGCCCAGCCATCACCCACTTTGCCCAGAACAAGCGGTCGCACCCCAAGAGGATCACGTACGCCGATCAGTTTGGTACGGGTCATGGCAACGATGGAAAAAGCGCCTTCGACACGGCGCAGGGCATCCTCCATCCGTTCGGGGATGTTGCGCTGCAGAGATCTGGCCATCAAATGAATGATGCACTCACTGTCGGAAGACGACTGAAAGATCGATCCGCGCTCAATCAGTTCACGCCGCAGCGCATCGGCATTGGTGATGTTACCGTTATGTGCAATCGCAGCACCGCCCATGGAAAACTCACCAAAAAACGGCTGCACGTCCCGGATTGCAGTCTGCCCCTTGGACCCTGTCGTAGAATAGCGCACATGCCCGATCGCCAACAGGCCGGGCAGGGTTTTCATCACGTTTTGATCGGTGAAATTATCACGGACATAGCCGAAGCGTCGCACTGAATTGAAACCTTGATCCGCGTCGTGGGATACGATCCCCCCCGCTTCTTGACCTCGATGCTGCAAGGCGTGCAAACCAAGGGCTACGAAGTTAGCTGCATCACTGGCACCAATGACGCCAAATATGCCGCACTCTTCTTTCAACTTGTCGTCGTCAAATGGATGCGCGAGGGGCAAGGTCTTGGACAAGGTGGGCAGCTCCGAATCCAGTTGAAGTGATGTGCGTTGTTTAGAGACTTAAACCGGCGGTGTCACGAAACTATCACGTTACAGCCCTGCAAAGTGTCGCATATTGTTGCGGCTATGTGACCTGTGTGCCGGATGCTTACAAAAAAGGCAGATCAGTGTATTTTGCTGATCCGCCTTGGGTTTATTAATTTGTGCGCGCTCTACTTAGGCAAGATAAATTCGACCCGTCGGTTCTGCGCGCGGCCTGTGGGATTGTCGCTGCCATCGGCGTTAGTGTTTGTTGCAATTGGTTCGGCTTCACCCACACCCGTGGCTGAAACTGAATCAATTGTCAGATCACTATTCTCGATTAACCAGTTCCGAACAACATCTGCGCGTTGCTGACCAAGGTCCAGATTATAGGCATCGCTGCCAATGGCGTCAGTATGACCTTTGATTTCCAGTTTTTCCACGCCTGACAGTTTATCTGCCACGGTTTGCAAAGTTTGCAGGGCCGCAGGTTCCAGTTGCGCGTCTCCAAACCCAAACAGCACATCTGACAACATGACCATTGCATCGGCTTCGCCGTCTTCCCCTTTACGCATCGCCAATGCCGGATCGGACGCCGCGATATCTTCTAGACTAGGTGGTGTTTCTGATGGCTGCATCACCTCGTCAAGTTTTTCCATGGCTGTCTCGGGCATGGCGTCAGGGGCGTCTTGTGCAATTGCAAAACCAGTTAGAAAAATAGCAAATAAAGCTGATGTTGCCACGGTTATCTTAAGTAGGGACATGTGGGGCTCTCCGTCATTCAGGTACATTTCTTGTATAGTCAGACGGGTTAGCTATAGGAAATGACGGCTTATCATATGCCTGTCATGTATATTTTAAAATTGAAACAGCTGATCATGCGGATGTGTGAATTCAGACGCCAACATCAGGTTTTTGTAACAATTGCACACCGTTAATGCGCCATCCGCTTTCTGTCATGACCATTTGATAATCTAACAGATGGGTCGCACCTGCAGCATCTTTGATCTGTACTTTTTGCCAAATCGCGCCACTGATTGTGCGCCGTTCAAGATAGGTCACATCAGACGGCCGCCACACCATCGGATAGCCCTGGCGTACCATACTGCCAAAGTTTTGAGGCGTCTGGAAAAGATTGCGAATGTTGGGGCTAGCGAAGGTGAAAGCCGTTTCAAAATCATCTTGTTTGAACGCTTCTAGTTGGTTTGAGATAATCTGCTCAATGCCAGGCTCACGTGTTTCTTGTGCAAAACTTGTCGTTATCAATGATAAACAAAGCGCAATCGTCAAAATGATCCGGGTCATTCAGGCTCTCCTATGTTGTCAGTCATCAGATAGCCACGGATGGTCATCGGTCAAATAAATATGTTTGCTTTACCAGAGACCAGTTTGGAACTGACGAAGAAAAGTATATCAGATCAAGCGGCGTTCAATATAGGCCGAAAGTCTTTCTTTTGGGGTTCCTGCACCGGTTAACAGTGTATTCTTCCAAGCATTAATTTCAAAACTCACAACGTCCATTTCCCAGATACAGCCGACGATTTCTTCTATGCCATTCTCAAATATCGTCGGTGTTTCCCATTTTGCCCGAATTTGCCTAATGTTGGACAGAACGCTGCCCCATTGCCAATAGAACACTGGCGATACCACGGCAATTTCTGCAAAATGAACGATTTGAAACCCAACGCCATGGTTGCCAGTCGCATCTTTTAAACTGCCGGGGGTTGGTAATCTGTTGAATGCTTCTGCCACAGCCGCGGATGCGATGTGGTCGTCGAAATCTCGTCCATTGGCAAGGATTGCGTATCTTTTTAATTGCCATCCGTGGTCTTTCGCCAAGGGCAAAGGCAAAACATGTCGCGCATGAAATTGTTGAAGATGGTCCATTCAAGTCCTTCGTACCAATGTAGAAAAAACGTAATCCAATGCCAAACAAGCGGTTCATATCAAAAAGGGCCAGCGTTTCGGCTGGCCCTTAAATGTCATAATGACGAATTTATTGAACTTGCGTCATAGCTGCAGGCGACAGTGCGGACAGACCTTTCAGGATATCAATGGCATAGGCCAGTTGATAGTCTTCGTCCCGCAGTTTGGCGGCCTCTTCGGCGCGGGCGCGTTCTGCTTCGATCTGACGGCGCTGCTCTTCTGTCAGGCTGTCATTGTCCAGACGTCCGCGCAGGTCAGCCTCAGACCGGCTGGGGCGCGCATTTTCTTCTTCATCTTCTTCTGTGACAGGTACGGCGCGGGGCTGGTTCACGATGATGTCTGGTGAAATACCAAGCGCTTGGATCGACCGGCCAGATGGCGTGTAATAACGTGATGTCGTCAAACGCATCGCCCCGTCACCACGCAAGGGCATAACGGTTTGAACCGATCCCTTACCAAAGCTTTTTGTACCGATCACGATAGCACGTTTATGATCCTGCAACGCGCCTGCAACAATTTCCGATGCTGAAGCAGATCCGCCGTTGATCAAAACAACGATTGGCTTTCCTTCGATCAGATCGCCAGGTGTCGCGTTGATACGGTCGCCGTCACCCGAATTGCGGCCGCGTGTCGAAACGATTTCGCCTTTTTCAAGAAACGCATCAGACACACGGATCGCTTGGGTCAAAAGACCACCAGGATTATTGCGCAGGTCCAGAACAACACCATTGACGTTATCTATGCCGCCTGCAGTTTCGATCTGTTCTTTCAGACCTTCTGCAAGATTTGGATAGGTTTGATCATTGAATGTATTCACCCGCAAAATAACGGTTTCACCTTCTGTTCGTGTACGAACAGCGGTCAGTTTGATTGTATCGCGGACGATCATGACATCGAATGGTTCCGCTTCGCCTTCGCGCACCACTGTGATTGCAATTTCAGATCCGACAGGGCCGCGCATCAATTTAACTGCGTCGTCCAGTGTCAGACCCAGAACACTTTCGCCATCTACATGCGTGATATAGTCACCAGATTCGATACCTGCGGCTTCGGCGGGGGTGTCGCTGATGGGTGAGACGACTTTGACAAAGCCCTCTTCCTGCGTCACCTCGATGCCCAAACCGCCGAATTCGCCGCGGGTCTGTACGCGCATCGCTGCGGCATCTTCTGGCGACAAATAGCTGGAATGCGGATCAAGCGATGTCAGCATGCCGTTAATGGCTGCTTCGATTAGTTCAGCTTCGTCAACCTCTTCAACGTATTGTGCGCGAATGCGTTCGAAAATATCGCCGAACAGGTCAAGCTGTTCATACACATTCACGCTATCTTGGGTTTCTTGCGCCAAAAGCGGGCCTGCAACCTGCGTGGTCCAAATTGCGCCTGCAATCGTACCAACTGCCGCTGCCATGAAAAATTTCTTCATTCTTTTATTCCTTTACCACTTGAAACCACTGACCGGGATCAACCGGAGTTTGGTCCTGTCTCAACTCTATATAAAGCGTTTCTTTGCGTCTGACGCTACTTGGTTTGTCATTTCGGCTCAAATTCTCGCGACCAGATATGTCATTTCCCCCCATAAAGCCAACGGGCGCCCCTGCAGGAAGCACATCACCGACGCGACCATAGACCTGATGCAGGCCCACCAGAATCAAAAGTGTGTCCGCAGCCGGTTCCAGAATGACCACATTACCAAAGTCCAGCAATGGACCATTATATCGCAAGGTAGCTGCAGTTGGCGTTGTGACCAGCGCGCGCGGATCGGTTTGTATCAATATTCCCGGCCGTACGACGCCTGCGGCATCAGGTTCATTAAAGCCGCGCAGGATTTCCCCAGTGGCAGGCAAGGGCAGGGTGCCGCGTCGCACGTTAAAATCGGGTAAACCCGAGGATGCAGTGGCGTCATCAATCAATCCGCTGGCAAAAGCATCAAGCGTTTCACTGGCATCAAGCAGGATGGCTGTGCGAACCGGATCTTCTGTAAACCGGCTTGGCAAATCGTTGCGGTTTGAAATGGCCAACGCCAACTGGGTGCGCGCCTGTTGTACTTCGATCAAACCGGTTTCCAGCTTTTGCAACGCGCTGGCCTGTAATTGCCGAAGGATCGATATCTGTTCAAGATCACTGCGCAGCATATCCGCCTGCGACTGTAAACCTGGTGTCAGCCTAACAAGCAACATACCCGCCCTGGCCGTTGCCACAGGATCATTGACATGGCTTAAGCCGACGGGCTTTTGCGTCTGACCCATTTGTTGCATTGTTCCCAATATGATGGCCAAGTCTTGTTGCGCAGTGTCAAATTTATCTTGTGCGGATTGTTCACGCAGACCAACGTCGCGGAGGTTGGCCCGAACGGCTGCAAGCCCATGTTCATAAGCCTGAACGGTCCGGGTCAAAGCCGTTACCCGGTCCTGAGCATTTTCGGCATCTTGCAACGCTGTGGCAGCTTCGGCCAATTGAAGGGCCGCCAATTCAGCTTCAAGTGCAGGATCGGCTTGAACTGGGGCCGCCAGAAAAAGGCATGTGGCGATTAAGAGCGTGCGTAAAATCATGAGATCAGGCTTTGCCCCGTCATCTCGTCCGGCTGGTCTAGTCCCATCAGGTCAAGAAGTGTGGGTGCCAAATCTGACAGCCGACCATCCCGCAGTTGTGCGTCATCTGGTCCGCCAAACAAGATCACAGGAACTGGGTTCAGCGTATGGGCCGTATGCGGCCCGCCCGTTTCGGGATCAACCATGGTTTCGCAATTGCCATGATCCGCTGTGACAATCATCGCGCCACCAGCGACTTTCAGGGCTTCCATAACATCACCCAAACCCTGATCCACGGCTTCGCATGCTTTTATCGCAGCATCCAGATCGCCGGTGTGACCGACCATATCGGGGTTGGCGTAATTGGTGACGATCAGATCATAGCCCTTTTCAATCGCTCCAACAAAAGCCTTCGTGACTTCTGGCGCAGACATTTCGGGTTGCAGATCATAGGTCGCAACATCGGGCGATTTCGGCATAAACCGATCTTCGCCATCTTCGGGCGTTTCCTTACCGCCATTCAAAAAGAACGTGACGTGAGGGTATTTCTCGGTTTCCGCCAGCCGGAACTGTGTCAGCCCCTGTTTGGCGACCCATTCACCAAGCGTATTGACGATATCGCGCTTGGGAAAAACCGTTGTCATATAGGTGCTGTGATCTTGCGAATATTGTACCATGCCCATCAGTGCGGCCAGCTTAGGCATGTCCCCGATGTCGAATTCTTTGAACCCTGGCTCACCCATGGCGCGCATCAGTTCACGGGCGCGGTCTGCACGGAAATTCAGGCAAAAGAAGCCGTCGCCAGCTGCAATTCCGGAATAATCGCCAAGAACAGTCGCCTTGATGAATTCATCTGTGACACCATCGGCATAAGCACCTTTAATAACCTTATCCGCTGTATCTGCCGTTGCACCTTGGCCGTGCACAATCGCATCAAAAGCGGTTTTTACGCGCGGCCATCTGTTATCGCGATCCATGGCGTAATAGCGGCCGATGACGGTGCCGATTATAACGCCATCGGGCAGGTTGTCGTTCAGTTGAGCCATAAACTTATCGGCAGATTTCGGCGCCACATCGCGCCCATCTGTGATCGCGTGGATGACAACTTCCACCCCGGCATCAGTTAATGTCTTTGAGGCTGCAATCATGTGACTGGTGTGCCCATGTACGCCGCCGTCAGACACCAACCCCATCAGATGTGCGCGGCCCCTGTTGTCTTTTAGCGTTGTGATAAACTGCTTTAGCTGGTCGTTTTCAAAGAACGATCCATCCTCAATCGCCAGATCAATCTGACCAAGATCCATCGCCACCACGCGACCTGCGCCGATATTTGTATGGCCAACCTCGGAATTACCCATCTGATTGCTTGGCAGACCCACATCCGGGCCGTGCGTGATCAGTTTTGCATTTGGGCAATTTGCCATCAGACGATCAAAATTAGGGGTATGGGCCAAGGCAGGGGCATTCGCGTCAGATGTATCGCGCAACCCCCAACCATCCAAGATGCATAAAACGACAGGCTTCGGAGTGGACATAAGACTGTTCCTATATTCTTTTAGCGCTATCTAACCTGCAATGGCAGCCGATTGAACCCCATCAGTGGTCTTACACACGGTGATAAGGCGATCCGGCCAAAATTGAGGCTGCGCGATAAAGCTGTTCGCTTAACATCACGCGGGCCAGCATGTGGGGCCAGACCATTTTACCAAATGACAGACGACTGTTTGCGCGGTTACGCAGGTTTGGTGTCAATCCGTCAGCACCACCGATCACGAACGCCAGATCGCGACACCCGTCATCGCGTAGTGTCGATATAAACTGTGCAAAATCGGGGGAAGACATCAGTTTACCACGTTCATCCAAGGCACAAATATGCGCACCATCTGGGATGATACTGCCAAGAAGCTCTGCCTCGGCAGACATTCCACCGCCCTTTTTATCTTCGACTTCAAGCATTTGGCATGGTCCAAGGCTTAAGGCGCGGCCACTGCGTTCAAATCGTGTCAGATAGTCATCTAGCAAATCTTTCTCGGGGCCGGTCCGCAACCGGCCCACCGCACAAATCTGAACCTTCATCTATCCTTGCTTGGTCTGCTCAGCGGGGCTAAGCCACATTTTTTCAAGCTGATAGAATTCGCGCACCTCGGGCCGGAAAATATGCACGATGACATCGCCACTATCGATCAAGACCCAGTCACCCGTATCTTTGCCTTCAACTTTGCACAAACGTCCAAAGTCCTGTTTCAGACGATCCACAAGCTTTTCAGACATGGAAGCAACCTGTCGCGAAGATCGTCCGGATGCAATGACCATATAGTCACCCATTTCAGACTTGCCGCGCAGATTGATCTGTACCACATCTTCAGCTTTATCATCATCAAGAGATTTAAGGATTGCTGACAGCAATTCTTCGCTTGTCAGATCCATCTTGCCAGCCACTAGGCTGACCGTTTCAGCGACACCGGTCGCTTGCGGGGTAAAAGACAGTTCATTGTCCTCCAGATAAGACGCCGTCAGAGCCCCGGCGCTGGGCATAGTCTTAAAATAACACTGCAAGCGCGCAATCTCAATGACTGTGATCGAAATCAAGAAAATTTACATGCATTTTTATGCACAGAGTTACCGGAGGATGCTATTAAAGGGCTAATGTCGAATGCGTTTCCATGTGATATGTAACTGAAAAATATGGAGTGAAAACAATGTCAGACACGCCAATTCTGGGGGCACCCGATCTTCGAGATGTTCAGGTTGGCGTTCTTCGAAACGCGCTTGCGCGGGGCTGGTCTGATTTCAAAAAAGCCCCGCTGTTTGGTCTGTTTTTTGCCGGTGTTTACATCGCCATTGGACTTTTCATGTTCTGGATCACGCAAATCACGGGCCAAACCTATTGGCTTGTATTCGCGGCAATTGGGTTTCCGCTGGTTGGTCCGTTTGCGGCCGTTGGTCTGTATGAAGTCAGCCGTCGGTTGGAAAATGGCACACCTTTGGAATGGGGCGGTATATTGGGTGTGGTGATACGGCAGCGCAACCGCCAACTGCCATGGCTTTGCGCAATCATCGTCATCGTTTTCCTGTTCTGGTTCTTTCTGGCCCATTTGATTTTCGCGTTGTTCATGGGGCTGTCGACCATGACGAATGTCTCAAGCTCGATTGAGATTTACCTGACCCCGAACGGTCTGATGATGCTTGGATTCGGCACGGTTGTCGGCGGGCTGATCGCGTTGCTGCTTTATGCAATCACCGTTGTGGCATTGCCTTTGTTGCTGGACCGAGAGGTCGATTTCGTCACCGCAATGATCACGAGCTTCAACGTCGTAAGCCAAAACCCGGTTCCAATGTTGTTGTGGGCCGTCTTTATCGCCGTAATAACTTTGATTGCGCTGGTGCCTGCGTTTTTGGGGCTTTTTATCGTCTTGCCGCTCTTTGGTCACGCGACGTGGCATCTTTACCGTTCTTTGATCATATGACGAGGCAGCCCAACTAGGGCTGTTAGACATGACAATCCGGCCAACCCGGCACAAATCCATGCGACAACGGCAAATGCGCGGTTCATAGCTTCGACATGTCCTGGTGTGTCTGCTTCGATACCGAAACTCAGGCCGCCACCATAGGTGCCGTAAGCATAGGCTGACACGCTGCCCATTGCGGCAACTGACATAAGGCCTGCAATACGGGATATTGCGTTGTTGACGCCCGATGCAGCCCCGGCCTGATCATTATCGACCACACCCATGATCGCCGCTGACAAGGGCGCCACAACCAAAGACATGCCGATACCCACTAGCGCCATGGCTGGCAAGACACGAAGCCAGAAGTTCTGTTCATGAAAGGTGGCTGCTATTATGGCGTAGCCGATTGCGGTCAGTAATGATCCCGTGGCAATGGGGTATAGCGCGCCGATACGGTCAGCCAGTTTTCCGACATAAGTCGAAAGCATCACCATGAAAATAGGGATCGGTGCAAAGGCAGCGCTGGCGACAATTTCACTTTTGCCCCAACCGGAAATCACAGTCATGGGCAGAAAAAATAAAATGGCAGTCATCGCAAAATATAGAAAGAACGATGATATGTTTGCGGCGGAAAAACCTGGCAGGCGAAAAAGGTCAAGGGGCATCATCGGGTGCGGGGACCTGGTTTCAACCCAGATAAACAGACCGACACACACAAACCCGGCAGCGATGTAAGGCGCGACACTTACCAAGCCTCTGCTTTCGGCCTGTGTCAGCGCATAGGCCAAAAGCCCCAGACCAACCGTTGCAAGAAGCGCACCAGAAATATCGATACCTTTATTAAGGGATGATGGGTCTGACTGAACATTTTTGTACAAAAGCCACAAAGCCACAATGCCCAACGGCAGGTTCAGCGCGAATATCAGTCGCCACATCGCATCCCCGCCATAGGTCAGAGCCAAACCGCCGATGATCGGGCCAAGTGCTGTGGTCAGTGCGGATGCAGCCGCCCATATGCCAATCGCCCGCCCGCGTTCCTCACGCGGATAAGCACGTGATATCAGCGCTAGTGAACCAGGCACCATCAAAGCTGCGCCAATCCCTTGGACCGCGCGTGCGGCGATCAGGCTTTCTGGCGTTATGGCGATGGCACATAGAATGGAAGACAGCACAAAAATAACAATGCCTGCTGCAAAGACACGCGCCAAACCAAAGCGATCCCCGAACGCGCCACCCGCCAATAACAGGGCTGACAATGTCAGCATATAAGCGTTTGAAATCCATTGCGCCTGTGGAAGTGTGGCATCAAGCCCGTTGCGTATCGCGGGCAGGGCAATCGCAACGACAGTACCGTCAATGAACCCCATCGACGATGCAAGAATGGCCGAGATCAGCAGAAAACGCCGTGCCTTTGGATCACAGAGCCCTTCATAGAAAACAGGCGCCGAAGGTTGCCCCGGCGCCTGTGAATCATTCAAAACAATAGACCTTTAGGCTTTTTTATCAGCGACAGATGTCGTTGCTTTTGCTGGGGCTGCTTTCGATGTTGGTGCCCCGGATGTGCTGAGTGGTTCGTCCTGACGTTGGACGGACCCTTCGAAATGCGCACCGCTTTCAATGGCGATTGTCTTGTGGATGATATCACCTTCGACGCGGGCCGTTGATGTCAGGCGCACTTTCAAGCCGCGTACGCGGCCCACAACATGACCATGAACTACAACGTCGTCCGCCATACATTCACCTTTGATCATTGCGCTTTCGCCGATTGTCAGAAGATGCGCGCGAATGTCGCCGTCAACCCGGCCTTCAATCTGAATGTCGCCAGGGGTCTTGATGTTACCCTTCACATGCAGATCGGCCGAAACCAGCGATGCTGGTGCTTTTGGCTTTGGCGCTGATGGCTTAAAGTCCGGCGCTGGCGCTGATGATGACGCAGGCTTTGCAGCCTTGTCTTCGGTCGGTTTCGGCGCATCGGCCGGTTTCTGTGCAGGTTCGTTCATTTTGCTTTTAGAAAACATCTCTTGCTGCCTTGATATAAGTCATGGGATTTACGGGTTTACCTCCGACGCGCACTTCATAGTGCAGGTGCACGCCCGTTACACGTCCAGACGCTCCCATACCACCGATCTTGTCGCCACGCGAGACCCTTTGGCCAACCTTCACGTTAAGAGCGGATAAATGTGCATAGCGCGTCTCAATTCCGAATTCATGTTTGATTTTGACCAATCGGCCATAACCCGACTGCCAGCCTGCATGGGTCACAACTCCGTCAGCCGTTGCATAAAGCGGCGTACCTGTGCCTGCGGCAAAATCGACACCATTGTGCATGCGCCGCCCGCCTGTCTTTGGATCGCGGCGAAAGCCGAACGGGCTTGTAAAGCGAAATGCAGATTTCACAGGTTGTGCAAAAGGCGCTTTTTCTGCGGCAATCCGGTACAGGTTCAACTGATCCATCTTGTTCAGGATCTGGTTTGCACGGATCGTATTTGCGCTGTGCTCTTCACCGCGTGTCGAAAATGACAAGGGCGTCAGTGGGCCGCCCTGACCAGAATAGCCCCGGCGCACCTGACGCAACAGGCTGTCAGTATCCATACCTGCGGCCGAGAACATTTTCTCAAGCGGTTCAACGGAAACGGTCATGGCTTCTTCAAGCTGGCGGAAAATCGCATCGTTTTGATCTTCCATTTGCTGGATGCGGTGTTTTAGGTCATCAGCGGTGTTCAATGCATGTGCCGCGTCTGCGATAACGGTGTCACGTTCTTTCGCGGTCTGCTCAAGCGCCGAGCTTAGGAATCCGACAGCGCCATCCATTTCACGCGATCCTGCATTGCCATTTGCACCGACTTCAGCGTCCTGAAGTTCTGTCGTAAGCGTGCTGACTTCGTACCGGGCTTCATCACGTTCCTGCATCGCACGTCGCAGTGTGGCATGAACGGCTTCCATTCCGGTTTCAAGTTCCTTGCGTCGGTCTTCCAACACTAAAAGCTGGGTCTGCATCTGCGAGACCTGATCAAGAGCAGCGTTAAAGCGTTCCTGAGCTGCAAGTGCTTCCGCCGCGCGCAAATCACGCTCAGAGGCCAAAGCATTCAGACGGGCTTGATATACGTGCATGTCGCGCTTGGCTTGTTCGCGGAAATTACCAGCGCCAATGTTGTCCATCAGCAGGATCGCAGTGGAAATGATTGACCATGCGATCAATGCGGATCCGCCAACCCAAATAAGCAGCTGAGATGTAGGTTTAAGCAAGATAAAACGAGTATCCGAGTCGGATCTTAGAAAAAGACGCCGTTCGGGAAAGATACGCTCAAGAGCGTGGTTCAATCTGTTTCGAAGTGGTGGCTTCACGTCTACTGCCTTATTGTTTACTGACCGACCAAGACCGGTACATGTTGTCGTACGTCCCCCAACGCAGCGATAGCGATCCTTAGCCGTCCTTTGGAAATATCGCAACATTTTAGCATTGCTTACTTCCCGTAACGTTGCATTTCCGCCTGCAGCCGGGCGGAAACCTGCTTATTTACTATAAGTCAATTCGTCTGCCAAAGGCCAGTAAAAATCGGGTGGAATCCCAGCTTCAGCGCGTTTTTCTTCATTAAAAGGCGGTTTTAGCCCCCCATGAAAGTAGCGCCGGACCAATTCATGGAAAACAACCTTTGGATCCTTGTCATGGCGGCCACACAAGAAGTGAAACCATTTTGAACCATAGGCAACATGGTGAACTTCTTCGCTATAGATGACTTCCATCGCTGATACTGCCTGATCATCCTTGGCCTTGCGAAAGATGTCGATCATACCGGGCGTCACATCCAAGCCGCGCGCCTCAAGCACCATGGGGACAACGGCTAGACGGCCCATAAAATCCTGCGTCGTATCTTCGGCCGCACGCCACATTCCAGCATGTGCGGGCATAGCGCCATAATGACTGTCCATCTGTATCAGGCAGTCAGAAATCAGGCCAAAATGCTTGGATTCTTCATCCGCCGCCTTGACCCAGTCGTCGAAAAATCCAATGGGCATTGGCACATCGCTGAACCGTGCAATCAGGTCCCAATGCAGATCAACGGCATTCAGCTCGATATGTGCGACGGCGTGCAGAATGGCAATGCGGCCTTGGGGTGTGCCAGGTTTGCGCTTTGGAACCTCGCGCGGTGATAACAGGTCTGGCTTGTTTGGTCGTGCAGGCTGCAAAGGTGGGTTTGCCGTGCCGATTTCGATCATTTGATCTGCGGCGCGATCTGCAAACCACTGTGCGGCATATTTACGCGATAGTTTCGTTTTGGCATGTGCATCTGCCGTTTCCAGCACCGCACAGGCCATCTGGGCCAGTGATAACGTCACGCGCTTTTGACCGCGTCCAGCACCGCTTCGGCATGACCGGGCACTTTGACCTTGCGCCAGATCTGCGCGATTTTGCCATCGGCACCGATCAGAAATGTCGACCGTTCAATGCCCATATACTTTTTGCCATACATCTGCTTTTCAACCCAGGTGCCATAGCGTTCACAAACATCATTTTCTTCATCGGACAGTAAAATGACCTTTAAATTATGCTTGTCGCGGAATTTATTATGTTTTTTCACGCTATCCTTTGAGACACCCAGAACGACAGCGCCTTGAGCTTCAAACGCGGCAAGATGGTCGGTAAACGCAATGGCTTCTTTGGTGCACCCCGAGGTGTCATCTTTGGGATAGAAAAACAAAACCACTTTTTTGCCTTTTAGATCAGACAGGCTTACCATGCCGTCGCCATCACGTGGCAAAGTGAAATCCGGAGCGTCTTGGCCGATGTCAGTCATTTTATCTGTATCCTTGCTGCAAACTGTTGTGACTTTCGTTTTAGTGCCGATAATAGGAAGATAAAGATCGAACCATACTTAACGGATACAAATGGCTGACGCACCGGCACCTGATCCACAACCCAAACCCATAAAAAAGCGCCGCTTCAGGCGGTTTTGTATCTATGTTGCCAGTCTTGTGGTCATCATATGTGGCGTACTGGTGATCACAGTGACTTTGATGCTTGGTAAACCTGTACAAGCGCCGGATTGGGTGCGGACCGAGGTTGAGGCACGCGTATCAGCCATGCTGCCAGATGGGTCATTGCGCCTGGGCCGGGTTGAAGTTGAAATAACAGAAGCATTTGCGCCCATCGTGCGGTTAAGCGATCTGACATTGCTGGATGCGAACGGATCACGCATCGCACAACTTGAGGATATTCAGGGCCAGATGTCCCGTAATGCGTTGATGCAAGGCCAATTGCAGATAAATCGGGTTGATATCACGGGGCTGCTGGTCAAACTGCGCCGTAATCAGGATGGGTCTTTTGATGTGGCTTTTGCTGACGGTGCTATGGCCGTTGATCAGGCGGCCACAATGGCCGAACTTCTGACACGCATAGATACGCTGTTTCAAAAGCCACAGCATGCCTCAATCCGGCATATCGCGGTAAACGGTCTGACGCTTCGATACGATGATTTCCGGTCGGGACGCGTCTGGATTGCGGATGGCGGGCGCATTTTGTTGACGCAAAATGATCGAAACCTGCGACTTCGCACAGATTTTGCGGTTCTTGGTGGCGGATCCAGTGTTACCAGTCTGGAAATGACCTATGAAAGTCGCAAGGGGTCAATCGGCGCTCAGATCGGGGTTCAGCTGGAAAATGCACCCGCCCAAGATATCGCGTTACAGGCACCAGCATTGGCATGGTTATCCGCGCTTGAGGCCCCTATTTCCGGATCAATGCGGTTTGATATAAATGATGACGCGACACTTGGGCCGTTGTTTGGCCGATTAGAAATCGGGCAGGGTGCATTGCAACCCACGCTTGAAACGCGTCCTATCAAATTTCAAACGGCCCAGACTTATTTCACCTATGATCCCACGAAAGAGCTGATCAGCTTTGATGAAGTTGTCGTAAAAAGCAGCACGGTTTCCGCGCTGGCAGAAGGCAAAGCCTATTTGCGGGATTTTGAAAACGGATTGCCGCAAAGCATGTTGGGGCAGTTTGCCTTTTCGGATCTGGGTGTGAACCCGGACGGGGTATTTGACGATATGGTCGGTATTGATAGCGCTGCCATGGATTTTCGTCTGAAGCTTGATCCCTTTACTTTGGACTTCGGTCAAATCGTTCTGAACAAGGGCGACACAACAGTTCAGGCCAATGGCCAGGCAAAGGCTGCACAAGATGGCTGGCAGGTGTCGCTGGATGCCAATGTGACACAACTGACACCTGACGAAATTCTGGGCTATTGGCCAACATCGTTTAAACCCAAGACACGCAATTGGTTCGAAAATAATGTTCTGGCGGGGCGATTGTCAGATGGTCATGCGGCCTTGCGAGTTAAACCGAACGAAGCCCGCGTTTTCACGTTCAGCGGTGATTATGATCAGGCATCACTGCGATACATGAAAACATTGCCTGTCGTGCAAAATGCCAAAGGCCACATGACGCTGAAAGATTACAGGCTGGTCATTATTGCCGATCAGGGCCAGGTGATTGCACCCCAGGGCGGGCGGATCTCGGCGGCGGGAACAGTCTTTGAAATCCCCGATGTCAGGATCAAACAGCCCCCAGCAAATATTATGATACGCACGAACAGCACCATCACTGCAGCCCTTGCTGTTTTAGATGAAAAGCCGTTCGAATTTCTGACCAAAGCAAATCAACCTGTTGATCTTGCCGATGGGCGGGCCAAATTGGCAATCGATATTGCGCTAAGGTTAAAGCAAGGGCTGACTATTGATGATGTAATCTATAGCGCAGGCGGCACACTGACGTCTGTTCGTTCGGATCACCTGATTAAGGACCGTATTCTGGCCTCGCAAAACCTGTCAGTGTCAGTCACGCCCAACAGTCTAAAGGTATTCGGACGTGCGCGGTTGGGGCAAGTACCCGTTGATGCGACGTGGGCCTTGCCGCTTGGTCCCGACAATCGCGCCGCCGGCAGCCGTGTGGATGGTACAGTCGAATTGTCAGAAAGATTCAGCGATGAATTCGGTATCGCCTTGCCGGCCGGCAGTCTGAATGGCGCAGGGCTGGGCCGTTTCAGTCTGAATATTCCAAAAGGCAGGCCGGTTGAGTTTCAGGTCACATCGGATCTTCAGGGACTGGGCCTGCAATTGCGTGATCTGGGTTGGAGCAAACCGCAAAATCGCTCCGGCCGTCTGGCTGTCGCAGGTGTTTTGGGAAACCCTGCACGAATTGATCAGATCGAGATTGAAAGCGATGGCTTTTTTGCCAGTGGATCGGTTGCGTTGAATGAAAATGGCACCATGTCAGCCGCGCGTTTTTCGCGGGTCCGCGTCGAAGACTGGCTGGATGCACCTGTGACGCTGAATGGACGTGGGGTAAGGCAGGTTCCTGAAATCGTCATCAGCAGCGGGCGCATTGATTTGCGCAAAACAACATTCGGCGATCAGGGCGGTACTGGCGAAGGCGGCCCAATGCGATTGGCGTTGGATGAACTGGTTGTCAGTGACAGCATAAGCCTGACCGATCTGCGTGGAAACTTCAGTGCCCAAGGCGCATTTAACGGACGCTTTTCCGCAAAAGTGAACGGTGGGGCACCGATTAACGGTATATTGGCACCAAGTGAAGCAGGAACGGCCATTCGTGTCACTTCTGATGATGCTGGGGGCGTTCTACGCTCGGCCGGATTGCTAAAACAGGCGCGGCGGGGAAATCTGGACCTGACACTGCGTCCGGCACGTCAGGACGGCCGTTATAACGGGCGCCTTTTGGTGACAGACACACGTATTCAGAATGCACCTGCCCTTGCAGGTATTTTAAGCGCGGTCAGTATCGTGGGTCTGTTGGACCAGATGGCCAATTCCGGCATATTGTTTTCCGAGGTCGAAGCGAATTTCGTTCTGACACCAAATCAGGTCATTCTGACGCAAAGCAGTGCCGTGGGCCCTTCGATGGGGATTTCAATGGATGGCATCTACAATCTGAATACTGGTCGAATGGATATGCAGGGTGTTTTATCACCAATCTATATGGTCAATTCGATTGGATCCATTCTGACGCGACGGGGCGAAGGTTTGATCGGCTTCAACTTTAATATGCGCGGCACGGCGTCTGATCCAAGTGTGGTCGTCAATCCGTTGTCTGCCTTGACCCCTGGCATGTTCCGTGAAATTTTCCGACGCCCTCCACCAAGTGTGCCACAGTGAAGCTAAGTGATTTTGATTTCCATCTGCCAGATGATTTAATTGCAACACGACCTGCGCAGCCGCGGACGTCGGCACGCTTATTATTGGCGCAGGGGGATCGGACCGAAGATCGTTATGTCTATGATCTACCCGATATTCTGCGCCCTGGGGATCGTTTGGTTCTGAACAACACGCGCGTGATACCAGCACGGCTGACCGGGGTGCGGACTCGTAAGATCGGACAGGGGAATGTCACGGCCAAGATTGAAATCACATTGCTGACCCCTCAAACTGATGGGACTTGGGCTGCGTTGATTAAGCCTTTGCGTAAGGTGCAGGATGGCGAAACCATTGTGTGCGCCGCTGGTTTAAGTGCCACTGTCGAAAGTCGTCAAGATGGGCAGGCCATGTTGCGGTTCAATCTGACGGGGGATGATTTTGACGCAGCTCTGGCCGATGCCGGCGCCATGCCTTTACCGCCTTATATTGAGGCGATGCGCAAGGCTGATGACCAGGACCGTCACGATTATCAGACCGTCTTTGCAGAACGAAGCGGGGCTGTTGCGGCGCCCACGGCATCCCTGCATTTCGATCGGGATTTGCTGGATCAGATTGCTGCAAAAGGTGTGCAATTTACACATGTCACGCTGCATGTTGGTGCGGGGACGTTTTTGCCCGTTAAGGTCGATGATATCCGTGATCATAAGATGCACGCCGAATGGGGTGAGGTATCACAGCGGGCCGCAGATGAAATTAACGACACCAAAGCTGCAGGTGGTCGTATCATTCCTGTGGGTACAACTGCGCTGCGCCTGATCGAAAGTGCCGCCTGCGAAGATGGGACGATGCAGACGTGGCAGGGGAATACCGATATTTTCATCACACCCGGATACCGATTTCGTGTGACCGATGCATTGATGACAAACTTCCATTTGCCCAAATCCACCCTGATGATGCTGGTCTCGGCCCTGATGGGGGTGGATGAAATCCGGCAGATTTACGCCCATGCTGTTCACAAATGTTACCGTTTTTTTTCGTACGGAGATTCTTCGTTGCTGATACCGAAAGGTCGATAACGACCTGATTGCGTCGCCCTTGGGCGTTGTAAAAAATGCTGACTTCCTGTCCTGTATCCAAAACATACAGTAGGAGGCTGCGATGATTCAGGTTTTAAGAAGCTCGTGGGCATTGCTGCTTGGCGTTATGCTTTTGATGGTGGGCAACGGGCTGCAAAGTTCGCTGTTAGGTATCCGTGGGCCTGCGGCAGGTCTTTCGACATTTGAAATGTCGATCATCATGTCATCCTATTTTCTAGGCTTTTTGGGGGGCTCCAAACTGGCCCCCGAAATGATCCGCCGTGTGGGACACGTGCGTGTTTTTGCAGCCCTTGGATCGTTCATTTCGGCCGTTCTGATCCTATATCCCACCTTGCCTTATCTGGCCAGTTGGAGCCTTGGCCGGGTGATCATCGGGTTCTGCTTTTCGGGGGTCTATGTCACAGCGGAAAGCTGGCTGAACAATGCGGTCACCAATGAAAACCGCGGCAAGGCGTTATCGCTTTATATGATCGTGCAAATGGCAGGCGTCGTCGCAGCGCAAGGGCTGCTGATTTTACCAGACAATTCCGGCTATTTGCTGTTTGTGATCCCGTCAGTTTTAGTCTCAATTTCATTTGCGCCGATTTTGCTGTCGATCAGCCCGACACCTGCGTTTGATACTTCTAAGCCCATGACAATAAGGAAACTTATTAAAACATCACCGCTTGGTTGTATGGGTATGTTCCTGTTGGGCGGGGTGTTTGCGGCACAGTTCGGGATGTCTGCCGTTTACGGCACGTTGTCGGGATTATCGCTGACACAGATCTCAATTCTGGTGTCGACGTTTTATATCGGCGCTTTGGTTTTACAGTACCCCATCGGGTGGATTTCAGACCGAGTGGATCGGCGAAAACTGATCTTTGTTATATCCGCGATTGGTGGTTTCGGGGGGTGTGTTGGGTTCATGTTTGGCGGGTATTACCCACTGCTTTTAACATCGGCATTTCTGATCGGCGGGACGTCGACGCCACTGTATGCATTGCTGATAGCTTATACGAATGATTTCCTGGAATATGAGGATATGGCGGCGGCGTCGGGGGGGTTGATTTTCATCAATGGTCTGGGGGCTATTGCGGGGCCGTTGATTACTGGGTGGATGATGCAAGTGATCGGTCCCGAAGGCTTCTTTGCGTATGTCGCGCTTTTGATGATCGGCATGGCGGGTTATGCCATTTACCGCATGACACAGCGGGCCAGCAGCATCACGATCGAAGAAACGACATCCTATGCGCAAATCACACCGGGGGCGTCGCCCGTGGCTGTTGAAGTTGCCCAAGAAGTGTTCATCGAAACATCGCTTGAGGATGAAATAAGCGAAAATGAAACACAGGCATGAATATTGCAAACGTGTTAACGCAAACCAGTTGCGTGCCTTTTCGTCTTCTGTAACGCTTCCTATGTGCACTGGGGTAAGCTGAGTTAAGGAGGCCAATTTATGGCTAGACCAGAAGATGTATTGTCCTATTGGTTGGACGAGGTTGATCCGTCGGCCTGGTACACATCCAGTGATGATCTTGATACAGATATTCGCAACCGCTTTGAACCGATGTGGCATGAGGCGATGGAGGGTAATTTCGGCCTTTGGCTGACCTATCCAACTGGTATGCTGGCTTATATCATTCTGACAGATCAATTCCCTCGCAACATGTTTCGTGATACGGCCAAGGCGTTTTCCAGTGATAAACCCGCGCTGGCCGCGGCAAAGGTTGCTGTGGACCGCGGTTGGGATATGAAGATCGACGAACCAGCCCGGCAGTTTTTCTATCTTCCGATGATGCATTCGGAAAATCTGTGCGATCAGGAACGCGCCGTGCGCTTGATTCTGACACGGATGCCAGAGACGGGCGCAAGCAATCTGTTGCATGCCAAAGCCCACCGAGAAGTCATTCGTCGCTTTGGACGGTTTCCATTTCGTAATGAAGCTTTGGATCGCACAAGCACTGCGCCAGAAATGGCCTTTATCCAAGAGGGCGGGTACGGCGCAACTGTGGATGCTTTGACCGCCTGATTCTTGATCCATAGCCCTGAAACTGTGCAAGAATAGCTTTTGCAGCTTTTTAACTGTTGCATGAACGCACAACCTTAAGCGGAAAATTGCGCGTTTTACGCCGTTGCAAGGCGTTATCCGATCGAGGTTAATTTTAATTCTATCCAAACTGTAGAAGTTCCGCTTTAGTGATCCATATATTGGGGAACTTCAGACATTTTTTGATTTTGTATTTGGCAGCTTTTGTTGTTGCTGATCGAAGTCGTAAAATATCTGGCGTAGTTGGTAAGGGCGTATAGTCGTATGAAATCTGCGATCTTTTTTGCAATTGGGTGCGCAGCTGTTTCCATCGCATCGATGGGATATGCTCAGGATGAACAAACAGGGTTTTCGCTTGGTCTTGGGGCAGGGTTTTCGACAAATCCTTATGAGGGCGAAGATACTTCTTTTTCTGCCGTTCCTCTAATTCGCTATAAAGGCGATGGGTTTTCGCTTGGCGCAGATGGTGCGACGGTGACGGCTTATTCCCTTGATGCATTGCGGTTTGAGCTTCTGGCACGTCCCCGTTTTACCGCATTGCGGGATCCGGATGCGGATGAGTTGGATGGTATCGATCGTGAAGTCACTTTGGACGCAGGCGGCAAGCTGAGCTATTCGTTGACAGATCGGTCAAATCTGTCCGCCACGCTTTTACAAGAGATTACGGGCGAACATGACGGTCAGGAGTTTCTGCTGGAATTGTCCAATCGCACCAATTTTGGGCCAGTGCCGTTGATTTTTGGTACAGGTCTTAGCTGGAAAAGTGAAGAACTAAGTAGCTATATGTTTGGCGTCACATCGGGCGAGGCCAGATCTGATCGGCCCGAATATGATCTGGACAGCACATTAACTCCATATTTCAGTGTATCTTCGGGGTTTCCATTGTCCGACACGTCACGTGTGATTGCGTCGGTCAAAGCGGAATTTCTGGGCGATGAAATCACCGACAGCCCAATCGTCGAAGACGATCAGATTTTCAGCGGTTTGGTCGGGCTTAGCTTTTCTTTCTGAAAGCGATTACTGCTATATCAGACTCGACAGCTGTCATTGCTTTCGCTAAATATTGAACAAGTGTTCAATAAAGGGGCGAAGGGCCAATGTTCAATTCATCCATGCAATTTGATTTGGGCGAGGACGTCAATGCTCTGCGCGATATGGTCCACCGTTGGGCGCAAGACCGTGTGAAACCCATTGCCTCTGATATCGACAAAACCAACAGCTTTCCGCCCGAGCTGTGGCGCGAAATGGGTGATCTGGGCCTGCTTGGCATCACCGTCGACGAAGAACACGGCGGCGCGGGTATGGGATATCTGGCCCATACGATCGCCGTTGAAGAAATCGCGCGGGCCTCCGCCTCGGTTTCGCTATCGTATGGGGCGCATTCCAATCTGTGTGTGAACCAAATCAAACTGAACGGCAGTGATGCACAAAAGCAAAAATATCTGCCCGGTCTGATCAGCGGTGACCACGTGGGTGCATTAGCGATGAGCGAAGCTGGCGCTGGCAGCGATGTCGTCAGCATGAAAATGCGTGCCGAAAAGCGCAACGATCACTATCGCCTGAACGGCACGAAATATTGGATCACCAATGGCCCCGACGCCGACACGCTTGTCGTCTACGCCAAGACTGACCCCGATGCGGGGTCCAAAGGCATCACCGCCTTTATTGTCGAAAAAACCATGAAGGGCTTCAGCACCAGCCCCCATTTCGACAAACTGGGCATGCGCGGGTCAAACACGGCTGAACTGGTGTTTGAAGACGTTGAGGTTCCCTTTGAAAATGTGTTGGGCGAGGAAGGCCGCGGCGTTCAGGTGCTGATGTCGGGGCTGGATTATGAACGCGTCGTGCTGGCGGGCATCGGCACCGGCATCATGGCCGCCTGTCTGGACGAGATTATGCCCTATATGGCTGAACGCAAACAGTTCGGCAAACCCATCGGCAGCTTCCAACTTATGCAGGGCAAGATCGCCGATATGTACACCGCAATGAACACCGCCCGCGCTTATGTGTATGAGGTCGCCAAAGCCTGCGACCGTGGGCAGGTCACCCGCCAGGACGCAGCAGCTTGTGTGCTTTATTCCAGTGAAGAGGCGATGAAACAGGCCCATCAGGCCGTTCAGGCCATGGGCGGCGCCGGTTTCATGAACGATACCCCCGTCAGCCGCCTTTTCAGAGACGCCAAACTGATGGAAATCGGCGCCGGCACGTCTGAGATCCGCCGTATGTTGATTGGCCGCGAGCTGATGGGGGCGATGGTGTGAGAGCTGTATTCGCGTTATACTTCGTCCTTGTGACCTGTGTGGCGACGACCGGTCGTACTGAAGTTTTTATGCAAGGTAGCGCAAATGTCGTTCCTTGGCTTAAAGAATGTTTTGACCACTCCGTACCTAATAATCACCCAGATTTGGTTCATCTTCTTCAGCTTCAATGTATAGAAGGGGCTTCGCAAGTTTGTGAAGATACTGATGGCGTGACAGAGTTGGTTATGGTCAATCGCTGCAAGCACGATGTGTTCGATTATATGCATAACGAAGTTTCTGTACTGCGCGAAAAAGTTAAATGGCAAAACAGAACGACGGACTTTCGTCGTGATACATTTGATCGCTTTGAAGCTCGATTCACGATGTCTCAAACAAAAATAGTGTGTGAACTCCACGGGACGCATTACGCAAACTGTAATGATCATAAGTTAGCAAAAGAACTGATTTATCTACGTCGGGTTGCAATCAGTCTCGGAATAAAGAATTAAAACATGAGATTCTTTAGCATCTTTTTGAGCGTTGGAATTCTTATTGGGCACTCTGCACAAGCCGACCTACCCCCGCCATTCCCGCTAGCCACTCAAAGCTGCGTTCAGCAACACTCTGGGCTGGATGCGAATCCCACAAAACTGCGCGACTGTTTCCTGTTGTCGACGCGCGAATGTGAGGCCGAAGAACCGTTCGTTATATGCGCCTCGCGTGAGTTGGAATATTGGAACGGCGTCATGGCGCAGGACGTCATTAAGGTGGCCGGCTATGGCACTGAAATGGAAAAGGAAACGCCGCTGGAGTACAGTTTTACACAGGCCGTATTGAATTCGCAAACCGCTTGGGAAGCCTATCGTGATGCGCAATGTCACGCGGTTATGAAATCTATGTTCGGCGGGTCGGGTGAGGGGCCATCTGAGGTCTATTGCCTTCTTGAAACCACTGTTGAGCGTGTGATTGCATTGCGAAAGATGCCTTAAAGATCATGCAATACGGACTTTATAATCAGGCAAGGTTTTACGTGATTTTTATGTTTTTAAAACACTACCTTCGAAAGGTAAACCTATGATGAGGCACATCTTTTTCATCGCTAGTTTGTTCTTTGTAAACGCTGCCTATGCGCAGGAATTTGATGAATTTCATGCCTGTATCGGCACGGAATTGGAAGGACGCGCGCGGTATCATGGATTTTTAATGTGTGGCGAAAGTGAAAGCTGCAATACTGAAAAAATTATCGGTGATCCTTCATTTCTTTATTCGTTTATTCGGTTGAGTTGTGGGCAAGATCAGATGGAAAGATGCATTGTAAGCAGTGATATTGAGGGGTGTCTTGGCAATTTCACCCAAACACTTTTGGATCTTCGCGAGGGTATCGCTGTAGATATTGATGCCGACCGTGTCAGCGCGGCGGCAATGGGTTTGGGAAATTTAACCAAGAATAATCTCTTCCAAGAACACGAGTTATTAAATGACTCATTCAATGATGACTTCTATGATCCAACATTTTGCTCGTCATTATATTCAGCTGTAGAAAAAGCTTTGGCCATTCCCGATAACCTGCATTGTCAAGCAATTACGGCGATATTTTTCTGGTCCAGTGCCGAAGATTTCCGCGATAAAATTATCAGTTCAGAAATGACAGCCCAATGAAATATAGCCCTATAGCAGGTCATCCATGAAACTAAACTCTGCCTTTATCGCCAATTCCGATCAGGCCCGCCAGAACCGCGAGGCGCATTTGGCAGCGTTGGCCGCTGTTCAAGAGGTTGCCACTCAGGCCGCGGCGGGGGGTGGTCAGCGGGCGCGGGACAGGCACCTAAGCCGGGGCAAGATGTTGCCGCGGGACCGGGTGGCGAATGTGCTGGATCCGGGGTCCCCATTCCTTGAGGTCGGCGCGACGGCCGCGCATGGGATGTATGACGGGGCCGCCCCCTGCGCAGGCGTCATCGCAGGCGTGGGGCAGGTTCAAGGGCAGGACGTCATGGTCATCTGCAACGACGCCACGGTCAAGGGCGGCACCTATTATCCGATGACCGTCAAAAAGCACCTGCGCGCCCAGGAAATCGCCGAGGAATGCCATCTGCCCTGCATTTATCTGGTCGATAGCGGTGGTGCGAACCTGCCCAATCAGGACGAGGTCTTTCCCGACCGGGATCACTTTGGCCGCATCTTCTATAATCAGGCGCGGATGTCGGCCAAGGGCATCCCGCAGATCGCCGTTGTCATGGGGTCGTGTACCGCGGGCGGCGCCTATGTGCCCGCGATGTCGGATGTCACGATCATCGTCAAGGAACAGGGCACGATCTTTCTGGCCGGTCCGCCCCTGGTCAAGGCCGCAACGGGCGAGGTCGTGACGGCCGAAGACCTAGGCGGCGGCGATGTTCACACGCGCCTGTCCGGTGTGGCTGATTACCTAGCCGAAGATGACGCCCATGCGCTGGCTTTGGCGCGGCGGGCGGTTGGGTCATTCAATCGCGCGAAGCCCCCGACCGTGCAGTGGGAAACGCCGCAGGCCCCCGCCTATGACCCCGAGGAATTGCTGGGCGTCGTCCCCGCCGACCTGCGCACGCCCTATGACATTCGTGAGGTGATCGCGCGGGTGGTCGACGGGTCGCGCTTTGACGAATTCAAGCCCCGGTTTGGCGAAACGCTGGTCACCGGTTTCGCCCATGTTAACGGTTGCCCCATCGGGATCATCGGCAACAACGGCGTGCTGTTTTCCGAAAGCGCGATCAAGGGCGCGCATTTTGTGGAACTGTGTTCTCAGCGCCGTATACCTTTGGTTTTCCTGCAGAATATCACCGGCTTTATGGTCGGGCGAAAGTACGAAAACGAAGGTATCGCGCGGCATGGGGCCAAGATGGTGACAGCGGTCGCCACAACCAGCGTGCCCAAGATCACCATGGTCATCGGCGGGTCTTTCGGCGCGGGCAACTACGGGATGTCAGGTCGCGCCTATCAGCCGCGCTTCATGTTCAGCTGGCCCAATTCCCGCATCAGTGTTATGGGCGGCGAACAGGCCGCGGGCGTGCTGGCCACGGTCAAGCGGGCGGCGATGGAAAAGGCGGGCGAAAGCTGGTCCGACCAGGACGAGGCCGACTTCAAACGCCCCACGATCGAGATGTTCGACCGCCAATCCCACCCGCTTTACGCCAGCGCGCGCCTGTGGGACGATGGTATCATCGACCCCCGCAAAACCCGCGACGTGCTGGAGCTGTCGCTTTCTGCCGCACTGAACGCACCCATCGAAGAAACACGCTTTGGCGTGTTCAGGATGTAGGGCAGCAACGGTCATGAAGAGAACTCAACAGATTTTTCCGTCGTTTCGATCAGTACATCCCGCCCGGTGGGCACCACCGGGCAGCGCCCGACCCGCCCCCCAGGGCGGGCGCTTCTCGCCCACCCTCGGGCCGGTCGCTGCCCTCACCGCTGTAGTGCAGAATAACCAATGACCCTTGACGACTGCCTTTCTCAATACCCCGGCGCCGAAAGCTTCACCTTCGGTGATAGAAAAGCGCTTTGTGATGACCTGCTGGCGCTGGTCCGTGCCGGTCAGAAAACCGCCACCTGCGGCGCGTTGCGGGATTTTGGGCCAGGGGGTGACGCGATGCCCGTAGTCGGTCGGCAGGACATCGCGCTGGAATGGGATGGCGCACCGGCCCTGGTCATCGAAACCGTCGACGTCACAATCACCCGCTTTTGCGACGTTACTGCAGACTTTGCACTGGCAGAGGGCGAAAATGACAGCCTTGACGGCTGGCGGCGCGATCATCAGACCTATTTTGAACGGAACGGAGGTTTTGCACCAGATATGGAGCTGGTCTGCGAACGGTTCAAACTGATCGAGGATTTGAAAAATGGATGACGACGACCTGCCAGAGGGCGCAGAGCGTGGACAGTACGACAAGGAAACCGGTGCGCAATGGGTCAACGTAACGCCCGAGATGGCGCGCGCACATCCTTTGGGTAAACCGGGGCTGTTGATCTATCTGATTGCCGCGTGGTTTGCGCTTGGCGCGATGGGGCAGTTGGGTTTTCTGTTTACGCTTGGCTTTTCATTTCTTTTTCTGGCACTGTTTTTTCTTTATCTTTTGACGGCTGTGGCGCTTGTTTTGCGCGCCCCTGTCAGCGTTTGGCTGGTTACAGTTTCCGGGGGTCTTCAGATTTTGTTACTAATGATGAGTGCTGATATTGTGACTGTTTTTCTGGCCGCCATTCATATTCTAATCATCTTCTACATCCTCGACGGCGACCGTCCCAACCTGATCTACCGCCACCGCTATCGCAGTTTCAAAAAGGGTGATGAATGACAAATTTCAGATATCTTATATTTTTTGTGGCTTCGATTTTTGCGATGTTGCCCTTTGTCGCGATTCATGCGGACATCATCTTTCCGCAAGATCGGGATCGTATGATCATAACGCAATGCGACCCAGTGCTGGAAGATTGTTCTGCGACAGTTGGTGTATCATCGCATCGTTTGCGCCCCGATTTCCCCGGGGGACGTGGCGGCACGCCATTACGAACGGATATCGAAGATTTTGAACAACCTTACATATTAGCAGATTGCGATTCCGCTTCTGTCGTTTTGGTGCAGACTGGGTTTCGAAACTGGCCTACTGGTACAAATTGCCAAGGCGCGGGGCAGGCAGATTTCAAGGTCTATAATAATGGTAAATTGACGGTTCAGTTTTCCAGCCTTTGCCATGGGTTCAATATACAGAAAACGCATAATCGACTTCAAATCATAATGTCTGGGTATGGATTTGATTATCTGCATTTAACGGATGAACAGATTAAGGTGCGGGACTTTGCGCCGTTTACCTATGATCCGGACAACGGTTGGGTTCAGGGCGCAAGGGGCGAAAATGTTTGACAAAATCCTGATTGCGAACCGCGGGGAAATTGCGGTGCGGGTGGCGCGGACGGCGGCGGACATGGGTGTGCGCACGGTGGCGATTTATTCCGATGCCGATGCCGACGCCTTGCATGTGCAGGTGGCTGATCAGGCCGTGCATATTGGCGGTGCGGCCCCGGCCGACAGTTATCTGCGCGGTGATCGGATCATTCAGGCAGCACTCGACACCGGTGCGCAGGCGATCCATCCGGGCTATGGGTTTCTGTCGGAAAACCCCGATTTCGTGCAGGCGGTACAGGACGCAGGCCTGGTCTTTATCGGGCCATCCGCCGATGCGATCCGCGCGATGGGTCTGAAAGATGCTGCCAAAGCGCTGATGGAGCAGGCGGGCGTGCCCGTCGTGCCGGGTTATCACGGTGACAATCAGGATCCTGAACATCTGTCCGGCGCGGCTGACACGATTGGCTATCCGGTGCTGATCAAGGCCGTCGCGGGCGGTGGTGGCAAGGGGATGCGCAAAGTGGACCGCCCGGCCGATTTTCAGGCCGCCCTTGCCAGCGCACGGGCCGAGGCCAAGGGTGCTTTCGGCAATGACGCCGTTCTGATCGAAAAATTCGTCAGCCAGCCCCGGCATATCGAGGTTCAGGTCTTTGGTGATGGCACCCGTGCGGTGCATCTGTTCGAACGCGACTGTTCGCTGCAACGCCGCCATCAGAAGGTGATCGAGGAAGCGCCGGCACCCGGCATGACCGACGACATGCGCGCGGCCATGGGTCAGGCCGCCGTCCGCGCCGCCGAGGCGATTGGCTATTCCGGTGCAGGCACGGTTGAGTTCATCGTCGATGGCAGCCAGGGTCTGCGCCCCGACCGGTTTTACTTTATGGAGATGAACACGCGATTGCAGGTCGAACACCCCGTGACAGAATATGTCACGGGCATCGATCTGGTGGCCTGGCAATTGCGCGTGGCGGCGGGGGAGCCGCTGCCGGTCGCTCAGGACGATCTGACGTTGACCGGTCATGCGTTTGAGGCCCGCCTTTATGCCGAGGACGTGCCCAAGGGTTTTCTGCCCGCCACGGGTACGCTGGAACATCTGCAGTTTCCGTCGGGCACGCGCGCCGATACCGGGGTGCGGGCGGGCGATGTGATCTCGCCCTATTACGACCCGATGATCGCCAAGCTGATCGTCTGGGGTGACACGCGCGACGTGGCACTGGCAAAGCTGGACCGCGCGTTGTCGCAGACGCAGGTAGGCGGCACGGTGACCAATCTGGCCTTCTTGCGTGCGCTGACGCGGCATCAGGGTTTCAAGGCGGGGGATGTCGACACGGGGCTGATTGATCGTGATCTTGAGGCGCTGTCGGTGCAGCCCGAACCCTGCAGCCGCGCGCAGTCGCTGGCCGCTTTGGGTGCGATGGGGTTGCATCAGGGCGTGCCTGAGTTTGCAGGCTTTTCGCTGTGGGGACCGGTGGCGCAGACGGTGGAGTTTGGCCATCAGGACAGGCAAATAGTTGCTATAATAAAGACAAAGGGCAGCGCCCGGCCCGAGGGTGGGCGAGAAGCGCCCGCCTTGGGGGGCGGGTCGGGCGCTGTCCGGTGTTTCACACCGGGCGGGGTATTTGATGTCACTATCGGTGAGATAACCCACCATATTGAGCAGACCGCCGAAGGCTGGCGCATTGACGGTCAGTCGGTTCGCGCCGACGTCATAACCCACGACAGTCACGTCAGTGTCTTCTGGGGTAACGGCTATACCTTCGACCTGATCGACCCCTTGGCCCGCGACACGGCGGCTGGGGCAGGCGGTAACGTGATCGAAGCCCCCATGCCGGGCCTCGTGAAAATGGTCGGCGTCACCGTAGGGGCCGACGTGTCTGAGGGCGACCGACTGGCCATTCTGGAGGCGATGAAAATGGAACACAGCATGACCGCCCCAAGGTCAGGTAAAGTGGCCGAGGTTCTAGTGACCGAGGGCACCCAGGTCGAGGCCGGGCAGGCGCTGATCCGGCTAGAGGAAGACGCATGATCCGCTTGCATCACTGTCACCAGACCCGGTCCATGCGCACGCTCTGGCTGCTGAATGAGCTGGAAATCGAATTCGAACTGGCCGTCTATCCCTTTGACAAGACGCTGCGCAGCGACGCCTATCTGACGCTGAACCCCGCCGGCCGCGTGCCCGCGCTGGAAATCGATGGCGAGGTCATGTTCGAAACCGGTGCGATCACCGAATACCTGTGTGAACGCTTCCCCGAACGCGGTTTGGGCCGGATGCCGGGCGACATGGACCGCATGGACTGGCTGGTCTGGGTCCATTTTGCCGAAACCATCAGCCAGCACTCTGCCGCGCTGACGCAGCAACATGTCGCGCTTTATGCGGACCACATGCGCAGCCCCATTGTCATGAAGCTGGAAGCGAAGCGGCTTGAAAAATGCTATGCGGCGTTAGAGGCCCGTCTTAGCCCGCCTGTTGAGGCGCGCGATTACATCCTGACCAGCGGGTTTTCGGCGGCTGACATCAGTGTGGGGCAGGCCATCTATATGGCGCGGCATTTTGCGCAGATTGAGCCGTTTGAGCAGGTCAGCGCGTGGTATCAGCGCATCACGGAACGCCTTGCTTTCAAAGCGTCCTTGCCACCTGAGGATGCGGTGGGACTTTACGAGAAGCCGTTTTATCCCGCCTGGGATCAGCCAGCGGGATCGTGAGTATTTAGGGAACAATAAAGATGGGCGAGCGGGTCAGAATATTCGAGGTCGGACCAAGGGATGGGCTTCAGAATGAGGCGCGGATCATTCCGGCGGCCGAGAAGATTGCCTTGGTCGATTGTCTCAGTCAGGCGGGCTTTGACCGGATTGAGGTGGCCAGTTTTGTCAGCCCCAAGTGGGTGCCCCAGATGGCCGACGGGGCCCAGGTTTTGGCCGGGATCACCCGCGCACCCGGTGTGCGCTATGCCGCGCTTGTACCGAATATGCGTGGGTTTGAAGGCGCTGTAGCGGCGGAGGCTGATGAGATTGCGGTTTTTGCCAGCGCGTCAGAAGTGTTTTCACAGGCCAATATCAACTGTTCGGTCGCCGAAAGTCTGGACCGTTTCGGCCCCGTGATGAACGCCGCGCGCGCGGTGGACTTGCCCGTACGCGGCTATGTGTCTTGTGTGGTCGAATGCCCCTATGACGGCGCGGTCGCGCCCGGTGATGTGGCGCGGGTGGTGAAGGCCTTGTTCGATATGGGATGTTATGAGGTATCGTTGGGCGACACGATTGGTCGCGCCACGCCCGACGGGATCAAGGCCATGTTGAAGGCCGTGCTGGACGTGGCGGTGCCGGATCGATTGGCGGGGCATTATCACGACACAGGCGGGCGTGCCTTGGAAAATATCGAGGTGTCGCTGGATCACGGTCTGCGGGTCTTTGATGCGGCTGTGGGTGGCCTGGGCGGTTGCCCCTATGCGCCCGGTGCCGCGGGCAATGTCGCGACCGAGGCGGTGCATGCGCGGCTGGTCCAACTGGGTTATGATACTGGTCTGGATGCAAGTGTATTGGCCCACGCCGCGCAAATGGCGCTTGCGATGCGGGGGGACTAGGGTGGATATCTTCAAAGGCGCCGAGCGGCTGTTGGCCATGGACGACTGTACCTGGCGACGTCACGCCAACCCGTGGTCGGGGATCACGCGATTTGGCACGGTTCTGCCGCTGTTGGTTCTGGCGATCTGGAGCCGTGTGTGGCTGGGCTGGTGGGCGCTGATCCCCATCGGCCTGGCGGCGATCTGGATCTGGCTGAACCCGCGCCTGTTTCCCGAACCCGAGCGCCTTGACCATTGGATGAGCCGCGCGGTCCTGGGCGAGCGTATCTTTCTGGAACACCGCGCCGATATTGCCGCGCACCATGTCACCGCCGGAAAACTGCTCAGTCTGCTCAGCATCCCCGGCGCGATCCTGATGATCTGGGGCCTGGTGGTTTTATGGTGGGAGGCCGCGCTGTTCGGCACGGCTCTGGCGATCCTGCCCAAGGCGTGGTTTTGTGATCGAATGGTGTGGCTCCATGACGGCTGGGTGCGGCAGGGCCAACCGATTCCGGGGATAGGGACGACATGAGTTTTCAGACGATCAAGGTACAGACCGATGCGAGGGGTGTCGCGACACTGACGCTGGCGCGCCCCGACAAGCACAACGCGATGTCGGCGCAGATGATTGCGGACCTGACGCAGGCGGCGGGGGATCTGGGCGCTGATCCGGCGGTGCGCGTGGTGGTGCTGACGGGGCAGGGCAAAAGCTTTTGTGCGGGCGGTGATCTGGCCTGGATGCAGGCGCAGATGGCCGCGGATGCCGACACGCGGTTTACCGAGGCGCGCAAACTGGCGCTGATGTTGAAAGCGCTGAACGACATGCCGAAACCGCTGATCGGGCGGCTGCAGGGCAATGCCTTTGGGGGCGGGGTCGGGCTGGCCGCGGTTTGCGATATCGCGATTGGGGTGTCGGGGCTGAAGATGGGCCTGACCGAGGTGCGTCTGGGTCTGATCCCTGCCACCATCGGACCCTATGTCGTGGCACGCATGGGGGCCGCGCACGCCCGGCGCGTCATGCTGTCAGGGCGGCTTTTTGAGGCGGATGAGGCCGTCGCAATGGGCCTGCTGGCCCGCGTGTCAGATGATCTGGATGCAGCGGTCGAGGCCGAGGTCGTGGCGCATCTGCACGCTCTGCCGGGCGCCGTGGCCGACACCAAAGCACTGATCGCGCGATTGGGGCCGGTGGTGGATTACGGGGTGATTGATGATACGATCCGGGCGCTGGTGCAGCGGTGGGATAGTGATGAAGCCAAAACGGAAGTGTCGGCCTTTTTATCCAAACGACACGCGAAATAGCTATGAAATCTGTAAACGCTCTGGTTTCAAATGTTTTACTGGCGGTGTCTACGGTTTTATTCGTAATGATCCTGCCAGTCGTCTTTGGATTTAGGCCGCTTGAATGGGACGATACCTGCCGTGAAATCAGCCGTTTGGGGTTTGGCACACAGCATAGAAGCTGGGCTGAACTGGAAGATTGGGCCGTCACACTTGTCGGAAGTTTTGTCGTCATCTGGATATTGTTGCGTGACCAGTCCAAACTTCTGCGTCGTGTCATTTGGGGGCTGTTTGGTCTGTGGAAAAGCCTTAGCTTAATCAGCGTCTTTCTCGGCTCAGAAATCTGCCCCGGTTTATTGGGAGATTTCGCGTCACAGGTGCCATTTGATGGCTTTGTGACAAACTCAGGATGGATATTTGTGCTGCCCTGGCTGTTTCTGTCTATTCTTGTTCTGGTGCTTTTAATGCATACCCTTGCAACACCATCAGATTGAAGAGCACTATGTTGCAATGGTTTTGTGTGTGCCTCGCTGGACGTATTGTTTATAGGTAGAATATTCGCTGTCCGCATAATCAGGCGCGGCAAGATGTTTCAGATTTCTTGTCAAAGAGGAACAGATGATGACAGATGCCCTGGTTTTTGAAGGTGGATGCTATTGCGGGGCGCTCAGGTATAAGGCTGCCGGGAAACCCCGGGTCAAAGGGCAGTGTCACTGTCGCGAATGCCAGTATACCTCGGGTGGTGCGCCCAATCTATTCATGTTGATGCCTGCGGATGGATTTCACTATACGGTCGGCCAGCCGGCGTTCTTTCAACGGGATGATCTGGAAAACGCGGTCGTTCGCGAGTTCTGCAAAACCTGCGGCACGCATATTCTGACACGCCGCTCTGATATGACGGATGTCGTTCTGAAAATCGGGACTTTGGATGATCCCGCGCGCTTTCGCGGCCCCAAAATCGCGATCTTTACAATAGACCGCCAGCCCTATCATCATATCGATGAGGGCATACCAAGCTTTGAGCGTATGCCGTAAAGCCAGGCGACGTCATAATAATCTGTAACACTGCATCCATCTATACCGCCCGGTGGGCACCACCGGGCAGCGCCCGACCCGCCCCCGTCACGCCAAAGGCGTGCTTACAGCACGACGGCGGCGCGTTTGCGCCACCCTCGGGTCGGCGCTGCCCTTAGCACTCATGAATATACTGCAGAGTTTTTAGGACATTACCCTAAATAACTCACCCACCCGTATGGCTCATATGGCGGGACATCTGGCCGCCCAACTCCTGACGCGAATAATCGAAATCGTGGCCCTTGGGTTTCAGGGCAATCGCGGCGCGGATGGCGTCTTCCAGCGGGGCATCGTCATCGGTATGGGCACGCAGGGGGGCGCGCAGGTCGGATTTGCCCTCTTGCCCCAGACAGGTATAGATTTCACCGGTGCAGGTGATCCGCACCCGGTTGCAGCTTTCGCAGAAATTATGGGTCAGCGGCGTGATAAACCCGATCTTCTGCCCGGTTTCTTCCAGCCGCACATAGCGCGCGGGGCCGCCGGTGCGCTCGGCCAGATCGGTGACGGTGTATTCCTCGGCCAACCGCGTGCGCAAGTCTTTCAGTGACCAGTATTGCCCCAGACGGTTTTCGTTGCCGATATCGCCCATCGGCATGACCTCGATAAACGTCAGGTCCATGCCGCGGTCGGCGCAGAATTGGGTCAGGGTGAACAGCTCATCCTCGTTGAAATCCTTCAGCGCGACGGTGTTGATCTTGACCCGCAGTCCGGCGTTTTGTGCCGCATCCAGACCGCGCAGGACCTGAGGCAACCGCCCCCAGCGGGTGATTTCGGCGAATTTACCTTCATCCAGCGTATCGATTGAAATATTGATCCGCCGCACGCCCGCCGCGTAAAGATCGCCCGCGTATTTTTCCAGCTGGCTGCCGTTGGTTGTCAGCGTCAGCTCCTTTAGATCGCCGCTGTCCAGATGGCGCGTCATGGCGTTAAAGAACGTCATGATCCCGCGTCGCACCAGGGGTTCACCCCCCGTGATCCGCAGCTTTTCCACCCCAAGGCGGATAAAATTCGTACAAAGCCGGTCCAGTTCTTCCAGCGTCAGCAGCTCTTTCTTGGGCAGAAAGGTCATGTTTTCAGACATGCAATAGACACAGCGGAAATCGCAGCGGTCTGTGACAGACACACGCAGATAGCTGATGGCGCGTTGGAACGGATCAATCAGGGGCGTTTTCATAATTAGGAAGGTAAGTGTTTGTGCAGCGCGCAGCAAGTCGTGAATTGCTGGTGTGCTGAAATACAGCACCGGTGTCTAACGCATTGCATCGCTTGCTTAGTAAGCCATATGTTGAATAGTGATTGCAAGAAGGGAAAACCGGCGTGATCAAAGCTGTTACAGTCTGCATTTTGTTTCTAAGCCTGTCAGCCTGTGCTGATATATTTCCCGGCGCAATGAAGCAGGGTTCTGAAAAGCGGCCGCAAACCCGCCCTGTTGATTTGAATGTACCCGCAGCACCTGTACCGTCATCCAATGCACGCACGGTGGATCAGTTTGATACCACAACAGCCCAAGACCGGGCCAAGGTTGTGGCTGCCGCAAATCAGCAGACAGCAGAACAAAGCCTGGGTGTCACCATTGCATCTCTTGGCGATCCATCTGATCCGGGCTTCTGGCTTGAAACGCCTTTGGTGGATAAAGCGCGTGCGGGTCGCGTGTTATATGATGTGACTGGCAAATCCGCTGTTGTTGAACTGCGTCCCATGGATGGACCCAAAACGGCTGGCAGTCTGTTGTCGTTAGCCGCGATGCGTGTGCTGGAAGCGCCTTTGGGTGGATTACCGCAGATCGAGGTTTTCGGTAGATAACCGCGAGGCCTTTGGCGAGAGTGTTTTCGAGAATAATGAATATGTCAGCGCGTGAGCCAAAGGTTTTTCAGTCCGTGAAAATGGTAAATATTCGCATATTCAGGCTGTTTTTCAAACTGCAGATTTGGAAAGCGATCAAACAGAATGGGCAGGGCGGTCTGAAGTTCCAACCGGGCGAGCGGTGCGCCAAGGCAGAAATGCAGCCCGGCGCCAAAGCTGGTATTGACAGCCTGAGGTCGATCGGGATCGAACCTGTCAGACGCATCCCACCGGTCAGGGTCACGGTTGGCGGCGCCCAAAAGCAGACCAACTTTGGTGCCTTTGGCAATCGTATGACGGCCTAATTCAACGTTTTCGTATGCCCAACGGGTAAACATATGCAAAGGCGGATCATACCGCAGGATTTCTTCGACGGTGGCTTGAGTGTTGTCAGGGATGATCTGAAGGTTATGATCCAGCAGTGCCTTTACCCCGTTGCCAGTGGTATGAACGGTGGCTTCGTGCCCGGCGTTCAAAAGCAGGATGCAGGTTGATGTGATCTCGGCCAAGGTTAGCTGGTCATCTTGATCCTGGGCATTGATCAGATGTGTTATCAAATCATCCCCGGGGTGTTTCTGGCGGTACTTGATATGCTGCTGCAGATAATCGCTGAACGCCTGTGCCGCTTGGGCGGCTGTGACCTCGGTCTTGTGGGTACGGTTGGCCTGATACATACCGACCATCGCGTTGGACCATCCTAAAAGCTGATCGGCGTCTTCATCCGGCAGCCCCAGAAGGCGGGCAATGATAATGACGGGCAGGGGTTGTGCAAACGCGTGGATAAGATCAAAGGTGCTGGTTTCAATCCGATCAATCAGGTTGTTGGCCAGGGCTTCAATATCAGGACGCAAGGCGGTGACGCGGCGGCTTGTAAAAGCGCGCAGAACTAATGTGCGCAACCGCGTATGCCGGGGTGGTTCAAGTTCCAGCATGGAATGATCCTCGACCGCCCAAAATGCCGCCTGATGACCGGGGTGTCGCACACGTTTATCATCAGGGGTTTCGCGGCCAAAGCGTTTGTCGCGCAGGACGGCAGACACCATTGCATAGGATAAAATGCAAGGTATATCATACTCTTGCCAGAAAAAGATCGGCCCCGTCTGACGGGCACGATTATAGAAATCGTAAGGATTTTGAACGAAGTCAGGATCGGATGGCGATTGGCTAAGGCTTTGCATGCCTGTCAGATTGCCTGAATGAATGCCGGGGGCAAGGGCTTATGGTGCTGGTCAGTCATACCATTCACGATTAGAATGCCAGCAACTTGACAAAAGGTAAGGTAACAATGGCCAAAAATACAACCACCCCCCCGAAAAAGACCACAGCAAAGCCTAAAGTGGTTTCGATGAAAAAGACTGCTACCCCTGAAGAAAAAGAGATCAGCACCCCCGAAAAAATTGCGACAGTACTGCGTAAACGCGATTTTCTGAATGAAGTTGTCGAACAATCAGGCATTAAAAAGAAAGATGCCAAGCCTGTCGTTGAAACGATGTTGGCCTTGCTGGGTGATGCGATTGCCCGCGGGGATGAATTGAACCTTCCGCCCTTTGGCAAGCTGAAAATCAACCGCGAAAAACACCTTGATAACGCTGATATCTATATTTGTAAGCTACGCCGGCGCCGTGTGATCGACGGTTCAGCGTCCTAGGGGCGTGTATCCACCCCTTTACATTTTGCGTCATGGTCAGACTGAATGGAATGCAGCTGATCGGATGCAGGGCCGTTTGAATTCGCCCTTGACCGCAGTGGGCAAAGCCCAAGCCATCGCGCAAGGCATGATTTTGCAAAGACAGGATTTGAATGGATTTAACGCGATCGCAAGTCCGCAAGTGCGTGCGCTTCATACCGCCGCACTCGCGCTTGAGGCGCTTTTTCAAACCATAGAGACCGACGCGCGGCTTTGCGAAATTGATGTGGGGAACTTCAACGGGGAACTGCGTGACAAAATAAAGATTTCACACCCTGATCTGTTTGACGACACCCGACCCTTTGATTGGTATGACAAAGCCCCCGGTGGGGAAGGCTTCGCCGGACTTGAGGCGCGATGCAGATCGTTTCTGGATGCGTTGGAAACACCCGCCGTTCTTGTCACCCACGGCATCACGTCACGCTTTTTGCGGTGCATTGCAATGGGGCGCGATGTTCAGGATATGGCCGATTTGCCAGGTGGGCAGGGGATCGTTTACCACGTCCAAAACGGACATCACGATATCTTGGATTAGCTCTTGCATCTTCCCACTGATTTCTATTAGAAGCACGCCAGTCGGGTGATTAGCTCAGTTGGTAGAGCGCTTCGTTTACACCGAAGATGTCGGGAGTTCGAGTCTCTCATCACCCACCACTCAAAATCATTGATCTGAGAATAATGATATCAGGCGTGCTGTTAGATTCGAGGCACATGATAAAAATGTATCGTTTCGGCAGCCAGTGTTTATAAAGCATGTTGCAGAACCTGCAGGTGTATTCAGAAGAAACGTGAGGAGTGCAAGCAAATGAATAGTGGTCTTAGTGCATTTTTGGCACTTACAGCTTTATTTTGCGTAGCTAACCAGTCGATGGCTAAAGCAATCCCGTCACCTTATCCGCAACTTGAAGGTCGTGTGATGTATGTCACTGCCGATGGCACCATGTTGATCCGGCCAGAAGGCACCCCTGAAAGATTACCAAATGAAGATCCTGAAAAAGGGTTGGTTCGAGCAAGGATAGCAGGCCTTGACGTGCCTCCAGCAACTCTCGCATTTCTCACCGTAAACCGGGATGTACGCTGTAGCATCTATTATGAAACAGAGAATTTCATGGGGGTGAGTTGTGTTATCACTTTCCGTCACTCTCACGAATTTGCACCGGATGATGATGTGGGTCGGCGTTTTGCCGGAAACACGTTCTATGGCGTAAGTAGCACTAGGTTGAATGGGCATTTATCTGGTTTTGATCCAGCAGAATACAAATGCTCTGATGCAGATCGGAAGTCTCTCAAGGCCGAGTCACCTGATTGGCTGGTCAATCTTTACAATAAATCGAAATCAGAAGAATAAGGTGCATTATGTGGTCTTATGATCAATAATCGTCATAAACGCGCACTTAAAACCATATAAAAAGGCGCCCGGTTTTGCGGGCGCCTGAAACTCAATTAAACCATACTGATTAAAAGTTCGCGGCATCCAGTTGCATCACCGGATCACCGCCGCTTTCGATGCGGCTTAAGTGCAGGGCCGTCGCGGGCAGTTGGCGAGCCATATAGTATTTCCCCGTCGCGATCTTCGTCTCATAAAACTCTTTGTCCGACGCTCCTGCGTCCAGTGCTTCATAAGATGCCTTGGCCATACGTGCCCAGATATAGCCCATGCAGGTCTGACCAAACAGATGCATAAAATCATAGCTGCCAGACAGCGCGTTATTGGGGTTCGCCATACCGTTTTGCATGAAATACATGCCAGCTGCCTGCAGATCTTTCGATGCTTTTTTCAGCGGCTCAAGGAAATCAGCTTTCAGTGTGTCGTTCCCTTCGCTTTCCTTGATGAACGTCTTGATCATCTCAAAAAAGCCCATGAAGGTCTGGCCGCCATTCATCGCCAGTTTGCGACCCACAAGGTCAAGCGATTGAATGCCGTTTGTCCCTTCGTAGATCATGGTGATCCGGCTGTCGCGCACAAACTGTTCCAGGCCCCATTCCTGGGTAAAGCCACTGCCGCCCAGAGTTTGTTGGGCCAGCACGGTGGTTTCAAAACCCTTGTCGGTCAGGAAACCTTTTACAATCGGTGTCAACAAAGACACCAAATCATCGGATGCTTTGTCTTCATCGCGTCGGGCTTTGTCAATTAGATTGGCCGACCAGAATGCAAAAGCGCGTGCCCCTTCGATAAAGGATTTTTGATCCATCAGATTGCGGCGTACATCGGGGTGCACGATGATCGGATCGGCGGGTTTGTCTTCGGCAACAGTGCCCGTGACAGCACGCCCTTGCAGGCGGTCTTGCGCAAATGCAAGCGCGTTTTGATAGGCGACGACACCCTGAGAATACCCCTGAATACCAACACCGATACGGGCTTCGTTCATCATTGTGAACATCGCACGCATGCCTTTGTGCATTTCACCGATCAAAAAGCCGGTCGCGCCGTCATAGTTCATCACGCAAGTGGCGTTGCCGTGGATGCCCATTTTCTTCTCAAGGCCACCGCAAGACAATGCATTGCGATCCCCCAGACTGCCGTCCTCGTTCACCATGAATTTTGGCACGATAAACAGCGATATACCTTTGACACCATCAGGGCCGCCCGGAATTTTTGCCAGAACCAGGTGGATAATGTTGTCAGACATGTCATGTTCGCCCGCCGATATCCAGATCTTTTGACCTGAAATCTTATAGGTGCCATCATCCTGTGGTTCCGCCTTGGTGCGGATCAAACCCAGATCAGTGCCGCAGTGCGGTTCGGTCAGGTTCATCGTACCGGTCCATGATCCTTCGATCATATTGGGCAGATACATTGCTTTTTGGTCCTCTGACCCATGTTCATGGATCGCGGAGTAGGCACCATGGGTTAGGCCGGGGTACATGTTAAAGGCCATATTAGCGGCCGAAAACATTTCACTTACGGCCGATCCCATCACGAACGGCATCCCCTGACCACCGTATTCGGGATCGGCGTCCAGTCCCATCCAGCCACCTTCGCGCATCTGGTCATAGGCGGCTTTGAACCCTTTGGGCGTACGCACAACGCCATTTTCCAGATGACAGCCTTCTTCATCGCCCACGGGATTGAGCGGTGCCAGTACCTCGACCGAGACCTTGCCAGCTTCTTCGAGGATCGCGTTTGTAAAGTCGCGGTCCAACTCATCATAGCCGGGGGTTTTCTGTTCAGACACTTTCAGTACATCATGAAGTACGAACTGCATGTCTTTGGTCGGGGCAGTGTAATGGGGCATTTCTCTCTCCCTAAAGTATTGTCACCTAAGCTGCCGAAGGTTTTTGCAGGGAATCAACCATCTGATCAACCCAAACAAGTTGTTCCCTTAGGTCACAAATCGCCAGCTCTAACTCGCTTTTCTGACGTTCCATGTCCACAAGATGCTTCTGAGCGATCTCTTGGGTCTTGGTCAGTTGGGTCTGCTGCTGGTCGTCTATATCATACAGATCCAACAGTTGACGGATTTCTTCCAGGCTAAATCCAAAGCGCTTGCCGCGCAGGATCAATTTCAGACGGGCGCGATCACGACGTGTGAACAGACGCTTCTGGCCTTCACGGATCGGGAACAGCAATTCTTTGGCTTCATAGAAGCGCAGGGTACGAGGTGTCACTTGAAACGCATCACACATTTCGCGAATATTCATGGTTGCTTCGGTCATAACATTCACTCTTCACATTGTTTCGGTAATGATCGTGAAATGCGGATCACGACCCATTCTGGCAACCTTTGTTGACGTCTAGGTAAAGGTTACGCCGCGTCAAACATACTGTCACGAAACTTTAATAATTCGTTAATGCAGCTCCACGCAACATTATTAAATTCAAAGCGCTTTGAGGTCCGTGTAAATAGTATGGAATGCCTTACCTATCCTGTCACGTGATTACGTGACGAGTCGCAAACCACCTGTATTTCAAGGAGGTTTGCGTATGGTTTAACTGCAGTCTTAGTGTTGATAACAGATCAGCGATAGACCTGATCTTCGCCGGGGAAGCTGCGCGATTTGACCTCATCGGCGTAGTCGCTGACGGCTTTTTCGATCATCGGGCCCAGGGTGCCGTAGACCTTGACGAACTTCGGGGTCCAGGGGTTCATGCCCAGCATATCCTCCAGCACCAGGATCTGGCCGTCGCAGTCGGCACTGGCGCCGATGCCGATGGTGGGGATATCGATCTGTTTGGTGATTTTCGCGGCCAGGGGTTCAACCATACCTTCCAGCACAACGGCAAAGGCACCCGCTTCGGCCACGGCTTTGGCGTCGGCTTCATGGGCGGGCCAGGTGTCTTCCTGACGACCTTGGGTCTTGAAGCCGCCCATCACGTGACTGGATTGCGGCGTCAGGCCGGTGTGCGCCATCACCGGAATGCCGCGTTCGGTCAGGAAGTGGATCGTTTCAGCCATCCGTTCGCCGCCTTCCAGCTTGACCGCACCGCAGCCGGTTTCCTTCATGATGCGGGCCGCGTTGCGGAAGGCGATGTTCGGGCTTTCCTCATAGGTGCCAAAGGGCATGTCCACGACGATCAGCGCTTTCTGCGTGCCGCGCACCACGGCCTTGCCATGCATGATCATCAGATCAAGCGGCACGCCCACGGTGGTTTCCATCCCGTGCATCACCATACCCAGACTGTCACCCACAAGGATGAAATCGGCATATTTATCGACAATTGCCGCGGTGTGGGCGTGATAGGACGTGAGCGAGACAATTGGATCACCCCCCTTGCGCGCGGCAATCTGGGGAACGGTGTTGCGGCGGATTTTGTTCTGGACGCTCATGGTGTGATGACCCTTTGATCGATTAACAGAATGCCGCCGAATTCGGCCGACAGCATGATGGCGGTGGGATGTGACAGCGGACCTGACAGAGGGGCCAGCGTTTCGGCGTGGACGATATCAAGACCTTTGAGTGTGGCGCGTGGTTCAGCGGAGATGGTGTCGCGGATCGTTTTTTCGGCTGCTTCTATAGTATCGGTGTTTTCGGCCGCATCCAAAGCGCACGACAAGACGGTCGCCGCAGCGCGGTCCGGGTCTGACAGGCGCACGTTGCGCGATGACATCGCCAAGCCACCCGCTTCGCGCATCGTTGGCACGCCGATGATCCGGATCGGAAAATGCAGGTCGCGGACCATTCGTTTGATGATCTGCAGTTGCTGATAGTCCTTTTCGCCGAACACAGCGATATCGGGCTGCACCATGTTAAACAGCCGCGCGACAACGGTTGTCACCCCGCGAAAATGGCCGGGGCGGACCTGCCCGTGCAGCATATTGGCCATGCGGGTGGTTTCGACAATTGTTTCATCGCCCTCGGGGTAGACATCGGCGACCTCGGGGATCAGCACCGCATCCACACCGGCCGCGCGCAGCATATCCAGGTCGCGTGCTTCATCGCGGGGATAAGCATCCAGATCGGCGGCTTGACCAAATTGGGTGGGGTTCACAAAGATAGTTACAATGACGCGGTCTGCGTTTTGCGTGGCCCGGTTCACAAGCGACATGTGACCTGCGTGCAAAAATCCCATAGTGGGGACCAGCCCAACGCTTTCGCCATTTGTACGGAAATCCGTGATAGCTTGACGGATATCTGAAATCGTTCGGCAGATCTGCATCTGCTGTCCTTGTCTTATTCTGTGCCGCCATGGTTTAGCGGGCATTCCGGCGGGCGGCAAGCAACCCGCCGGGTGCAGACATCATTGCGTCAGGATGAACCTACGATTGTGATCCTGCAAAGGGCGTGCTGTTTCCGGGAAACGATCCTGATATGCCGCAAGTGCCGCATCCGAGACGGCGACTGGCTTTTCCATAACAGACCACAGAACGATTTCTGAACAGGGTGGCGTCGTCAGCGACCCTTGATAACGCCAGTGGGATGTATCGGCCGGCAACAGGCTGGATGCATCTGTTGCGTCCATTTGAATCGGGCTGTCTTTTTCAAGCGACCGCTGCAAGATTGTGTCGAACACCCCAGCTTCGCCACCACCTGTCATCATCACACCGATCACAGCCAAGTTTCCGTTTTCAGCCTGATGGACAAAATGCACCTCCATCGGGAAACGTTCCCCTTCGATGGCGTGTTCGGATGGCGTATGGAAATGAAATTGTACCAGACTATAGTCTACGCCTGCGATTTGAATGCCGCCTGCGTTGTCCGTTTCAAGCTGTAGAGTATAGCCCTTGTCCTTAACGATCCAATCAGCGGGCGTCCAGTTCAGCGTGATCTCACCCAGATCGGTCGATACGGCGCTGTGCAGATCAATAGGCGACTGTTGCCGACCGTCTGCACAAACGTTGAAATCCTCATGAATATGTCCCCATTTGTCCGGGCCAGTGTCGCCTTCATAGCTCCAAGATGTGGCAATGGCGGGAACAGTGGAAACAAACAATCCGAACACAAGGAAATGAAGCGATATTTTCATCAATAGTCCTTTCCAGTTAAGAGGGGCGAAATACCCGATTATGATCTATGGTTTGTGAGGTCGAATATCAGTATGGTTCATGGGTTCTTCATTGATTTTTCATTTTTGTTCGATGGCCTGGTCGGTTTCATATCGTTTTATGTCGGATAGACTGGTCTTACCCTCTGGAATTGCGCCAAACTGTGAAAAACATAAAGCGGAGTCGTCCCATGAAAACACATGTCAAAGCCCTGGTTGTCGGTGGGGGCGCTGTGGGGACCTCGATTGCCTATCATCTGGCCCGCGCAGGTTGGGACACGATGCTGCTGGAACGGGATGAGCTGACCAGCGGGTCGACCTGGCATGCGGCGGGGCTTTTGCCGTATTTCAATATGTCTTATGCGACGACCCACATCCACGATTATTCGATCAAGTTTTATAAAGGGCTTGAGTCTGAGACCGGTCTGAACGCCGGTTTCTATGTCGTGGGCAACCTGCGGATGGCCCAAACCGACGCGCGGATGGATGAATATATGCTTTATGCGTCCACGGCTGAAACATGCGGTGTGCCATATGAATGGCTGTCACCTGCGCAGATCAAGGATCGCTATCCGCTGGTCCGGACCGAGGACTTGAAAGGCGCGATCTATCATCCGACCGACGGCTATATCAATCCCGCCGATGTGACCATGGCCATGGCCAAGGGCGTGCGGCAGCACGGCGCGGTGATTGAACGCAAATGGCAGGTGGATGGCTATGACTGGACCGGGTCTGAGTGGCGGGTGACGGTCACGAAGATGGTGGAAAAGGGCGGCAACCTTGTGCCCTCGGACGAGCAGACGGTTATCACCGCCGAACATGTGGTCACGGCCACGGGTAACCATGCGCAGCGGACGGCGCAGCTTTTGGGTTTGAAAATCCCGGCCATTCCGGTTGAGCATCAATATATCGTCACCGAACCCGATCCGGCGCTGGTTGAGTGGCGCAAATCCAACCCTGAACACCCTGTGCTGCGGGACGCCGACGCCAAGTGGTACGTACGTGAAGAACGCGGCGGCTGGATCCTGGGCCCTTATGAACGCAATGCCCCTGCGCGGTTTGAATATGCTGTGCCCGATAGCTTCCGCGCCGATCTGTTCCCGCTGGACCTTGAGCGGATCGAGGAAGAATACCTAAGCATGATCCACCGTATTCCATCCTCGGAAACCGTGGGGCTGAAGGACGACTATAACGGTCCGATCTGCTATACGCCCGACGGCAATCCCTTGCTGGGGCCTGCGCCGGGGCTGCAGAACATGTGGCTGGCCGAGGGGTTCAGTTTTGGCATCACTGCCGCGGGTGGGGCAGGGCATTACCTTGCGCAACTGATGGTCGAGGGCGAGGCCGAGATTGACATGGCCAGCCTTGATCCCAAACGCTATGGGCCCTGGATGACCACCGAATACGCCGCCCGCAAGAATGAAGAGGCGTATGAGCACGTCTATATCCTGCACCATCCGGACGAAGAACGCCCGGCCTGTCGCCCCCTGCGCACCAGCCCGGCCTATGACCGGCAAAAAGCGGCGGGGGCTCAGTTCGGGCAGGTCAACGGATGGGAACGGCCGAATTATTATGCACCTGACGGGTTCAATGACCACGACAGCCGCAGCTTCCGCCGCGGCGGGTGGTGGCAATATGCTGTGGACGAGGCGAAAGCGATCCGCAGCGGTGTTGGTCTGATCGATGCCACGGCCTTTGCCAAACATCGCATCAGCGGCCCGGGCGCGACGGCGTTTCTGGATTGGTTCACCTGCAACCGTCTGCCCAAGGTCGGGCGGATCAACCTGACCTATGCGCTGACCAGTCATGGCACGACCCGCACTGAATATACCATCGTGCGGGTTGCGGAGGATGATTATTACCTGATTTCCGCAGGCGCATGGCATGCCTATGATCAGGATTATCTCTATAACGCGATCATGGATAAGGAACCCGAGTTCGGCCGCATCAACGAAGAGGACGTGACGACCCAATGGGGCGTCTTCGCAATTGCAGGGCCAAAGTCGCGGGATGTGCTGCAAAGCCTGGTCAGGGATGCTGACCCCGAAACTGTGTTAAGCAACAAGCGCTTCCCATGGCTGTCTATGCGCAACATCGAACTGGGTATGTGCCCGGTGCGTGCGGTTCGTGTGGCCTATACGGGCGAGTTGGGGTGGGAACTGCATCACCCGATCGAGATGCAGAACTATCTTTGGGATCAGCTGATGGCCGCAGGCGAACCCCATGGGCTGAAGCTGGTGGGCGCGCGGGCGCAAAACTGGTTGCGGCAGGAAAAAAGCTATCGCGCTTTTGGTACAGAACTGGGCCGCGACGCGACGCCGCTTGAGGCTGGCTTGGACCGCTTTGTGGATCTGGACAAGGACTACCACGGCAAGCAGGCGATGCTGGACATCGGGGTACGGTTCAAATGCGCGACGTTCCTGATTGATGGCCGATCGGATGCGGACCCCTGGGGGCGTGAGGCGCTTTATCATGGCGACACGCGCGTCGGGCGCCTGACCTCGGGAGGGTATTCGGTGCATTTCGGTAAATCCATCGGGATGGGCTATGTCACACCGGATCTGGCCGTACCTGGCACCAGGATGAAGGTTAAGATGTTTGACCAGCTTTGGGACGCAGAAGTGGCAGAAGACAGCCCATATGACCCCAAAAACGCAACAATTCGTGTCGATATCGGATGATCGGATCAAAATAAGTAAGCAATTGCCAAGCCTTCTCCCTGATTTTGCCTTAATCTATGGTAACGTTGATTCCACTGGGGATAAGTGGGGGCATGACATAATGCATATGTCTAAAATTGAGTTGACATCAAACAGACTACTTCCGGGGCTGTCATCGGATGCACAGGTGCGGACACCTTGTGGTCCACGCCGGATCGAATTCATACGGCCGGGCGATTTGATCATCACCCGTGATCGTGGATTGCAACCTGTTCGAATGGTCTGGAGCTATTGTCTGGAAGATGTCCAGCATCCAACTGAAAAACCACGTGTGCCGGTTTGCCTGAACACCCGTGCCATTGGTCCTATGATGCCATCTCGTAGTCTTGTGTTGGCGCCGGATCACAAGGTTTTGGTACCATCTTATCTGGTGGCCAGTTCTGTAACCGATCAGGGATCTTTGCTTGCGGCAAGCGGTCTGGCAGGATGCAGCAAGGACGCGTTTTACGACAATAGCAAAACAAAGATTGAGTTCTATAATCTGGTGTTTGATTGTCACGAGATCATTTTTGCCAACGGCCTGCCGGTGGAAACGTTCCATCCAACAGTCGAAGCTCTATCGCACGTCGATGAAGACGCACGACGAGAAATCCAAGCGCGCTTTCCAATCCTGAAAAAGAAGAAAGATCCGTTCCCCGCAGCAGATTATCAAACGATTGCTGCGTCGGATTATCTGCCCGCGTACGCCTGATCTGTCTGCAGTGTTACTATGGATGATTTCTTGCGAGGCCTAACGCAGTAGGCTGTCAATAAAAGTGACAGCACTGTTGCGACAATTGCCGCGTAAAATCCGGTTAGTCCGGACGCTGGAATAACAAGAATAAACAAGGCACCGCCAAGACGGGCTGCAATAATGTCCATGCTTGCGATGCGACCGTGCTGGGCCTTGTGGCTTAGACGAAATGCAAAGTCTGTTGTGGGTGCATTGTTCAATGCCATGCCCGCACCGATGAAAATCGCAGCCAATGCGTCGGTCATGACAGATGCATCAAATCCGCAAAAGATAACAATGCCGATCAGATTGGAAATCACGCCAATATTCAGAAACGCCGCGATATTCGTGCGACGCCCGATACGTGAGATGATATAATTTCCAAAGCTAAAGACAGCCCACAAAAGAAACAGGATGAATCCAAGCGTGGTGAAACTGCCGCTTTCGCCATCAAACGTTAAAGACAGCGCCACGATAAACCACGTTGTCATTCCGTAATTCAAAAAGACATAAACCATAATGGCCCATACCTTTGGGCCCATCTTACGCGGCTTTTCTTTTGTCTCGGCCACAGTGTCTTTGACCAAACTATAATCTGTCACATCGCGTGGTGATGGCAGCCCAAACAAGGCCAATGCAGCCGCAGCCGGAACCATCATCCAGCCAACGTGCCAGCTGAACTCTTCCGTTAAAAGCGACGCGATAAAGGGATAGCAGGCTGCTGCCGCACCCGTTAGCATGCCCCAAAACCCTAAGGCGGCAATTGGATCATTCGGCTTTCGTGCGGCCAAAAGGGCAGGCACCATAGGTGAAAACAGTCCTGCACCCACGCCTTGCATGATCCTGAATATCAATGCCTGGTCCATTGTCTGGGCAAACAGCACGGCAATTGCAGAACCGCAAAACAATGACGTCCCGATCGCAAAGACAACTTCGCGTGACAGTTTATCGCCAAGCCATCCGCCGATGACAACAGATATGACAAGGGCAACACTGTAAACGCTGACCAACCAAGGCGCTGTATTTTCATCAACACCAATGGACGCGGCCATACCATTCAAAATCATCGGAAAGGTGGTGATTTCGATCACATAGGCAATGCTGGCCAGCATGATGCCGTAAGCTGGAATACCATTAAGGCGCACTTGGATCGCTCTTTCGTCTTTTGCGCGCGGTCTTGGCATAATCACCCGGCACGCGTTTATCACCCACGCGCTCAACTATGGTCGCGCGATAATCATTCCAGTCTTCCTCTGAAAGTTCACTCATTGCGCCAACCTTATTCACGCTTTGGTTGATTTTCGGATTAAGATGGCTGCGATGCAAGGGTTGAATCGTAAAAAGTGGGTGATCGCGCTTAAAGTCAACGCGGGTATCGGTTTTTGTCAGCCGTATGTTTGTGAAAAGAGGGCCAAACCAGCGATCTGTCTCAACCACGCCTTCGAATCCCTGGAAGTGCTGATTCTTTGGAAGGTTGGCAGGTTCGCGGATCAAAAGGCACCAATCTGGTGCTGTACGCGCGATCAGACCGGACCAAATCTGCAATACCCCCGGTTGTAGAACGGATGCCAGAAAGGGTGGGGAATACCCGCGAATATCTTCGGGACAATTGGCGTCAAACTCGGCCGCAAACTTTGGGAACTGAGCAGCATCCAAGGGCATCCAGTCTGATGCGCCATCATAGGTCCAGAAAATTTGTGTTCCGTCCCAGGTCAGGGAAAAATCAATAGGTGGAAAAACATACCATCCCAAACCAGACGCAACCCGGATCGGTTCGCAGTAACGATAGGCACGCAGTGGCAACGTGCCACCGGCCGCCTGATCGGCTGGTACAGGCTGGCTGGCGCTTGGCACCATCCTGTAAAACGTCGCCAGCGCGCTGTCAGGCAGCACGCTGGTGTCAGTGGTCTTTTGACCGTCATGCATTGCGGTAATTACGCAGCAATGTCGAACGCAGGCGATTTATTGGCGATGTGAACGCGACCCGCATCTTCACAATCTGTGCTGAACGCAGGTGATTTGTTCGCGATATGCAC
>NZ_JABUFE010000009.1 GCF_013315265.1 Parasulfitobacter algicola
GCCAGCGGGCTTTAGTTCCGCGCGAACAGGCCGAACACAAGACCGTATCTGACAAATTGCCAATTGCTTCGAAAAAAAGTCTTGCTTTGCAGGTGCCATCCACACAGGACAAAGCAGTCCTCTACAGGTTGAGGGTCAATGTCTGGTTTCCGAAAGCCACGCTTGACTTAACGCATAGGTCGACTGCGAGCCTTTTAACTTCGCGCCAATCTGATTTGGTCTAATGCCAATGCGACGATTGCCAAAAGGACCACTCCGCCGGAAATCATTGCAAGGACTACCCATCCAAGGCTGGAAATCACAAAACCAGCAGCAAAGGCGCAGATAGTGGACACCAGTGCAATGATTGTATCATTTGCACCTTGAACAGCCGCCTTTTCCTTCTCTGATAAAGCCGCATCTAGCATCGTAGTGCCTCCGATGAACCCAAAATTCCACCCAATACCAAGAATAATAAGTGATCCATAGAAGTGCATCGCCGATAGGCCGAGTGCAGCCGCGACCGCCGCTACGATAATGATGACAAGCCCCGTTACGGCGATGCGCTGCGCGCCAAACCGTTTAATCAGAAAGCCGGTAAAGAAGCTTGGCGCAAACATCGCTACAATGTGCCAGCGCACGACATCGCTGGCGGTCGCCTCGCTGAACCCGCATCCGACCATTGCGATTGGCGTCGGGATCATCAGGAACACCATGACACCCTGTGAGATCGCGGCGATACCCACCGCCTGTCTGATAGCGGGGCGGCGGAGCGCGGCAAGAGCGGCGAACCTGCTCGTCGGCTCTGTCGATGCGTCGGTTTCGGGTCGCGGAATCCGAACCGCCGCAAGAGGAATAAGGCCGAGAACGGCAATTAGACCCGTCGCCGCATAAGCGCCTGCGAATGGGATGGGTGCGAGCGCGTCCTGTGCCATGATGAACACCTGTGGCCCAGCAATCGCTGCAACTAACAAAGAACTTAGCATCAAGGAGATTGCAACAGGTCGCCAGTTTGGTTGGACGACCTCTCCGGCAGCGAAACGGAAATACTGAAACGACGCCCAACCTGCTCCCATCATGAAATGCGCAGCACATAGCAGGGTAAAACTCTGAGAGACCAATGCTTGGGTTGCGAGGATCGCTCCGAGAAGCGTAAGTACAGCTCCAAAAGCGAAGCCTGCCCGCCTACCCATTCGCCCCATAAGGAGGGAAAAGGGTGCAGCTGCAACCATCCCCGCCATGGTTTGGAGCGATGACGGAAGTGTGGTAAGCGCCGGGTTCGGTGCCAACATCAGCCCAGCGAGCCCCCCCAATATCAACTGAACAGGAAACGCCGCACCGAGGATTGTATTGGCCAAGAGGAGGCCGACGAAATTTCGGTTTTTGACGATGGAAGTTGCGGACAAAATGGCAGGCCTTTGAAACAGGGTTTGTTCAATAAGTTATAGGGCGACTTCAAGTGTATTCATCTTAGGAGCCGACATTCATTCGCACCGCAGTATTCGGGAGTTTGGGCTCACAGCCGCCATTCAGTTATCTCTCAAAATTTCCATGCCTCCCAATTTTTAAGACATAGAATATCACACTTCGAACAAATATTAACAAAATAGACATTCTTATCGAAACCTTACAGCAACGGGCTTGCTGACAGGTTTGAAAACTGTCTCTGGGATGTCAAAATCGCAGTTTTGTACAAAATTTCAGGTACAAAACCCGTGTACAAAATATACAAAACCGGGCGATTTCAGCTTAAATCGGCTCAATATCACCCTGCGCACGCATCGTTAGGAAGTCTGCTTCGAATTGCGCAAAAGTGCCAGCCGATATCGCGCCCCGCATTGCCGCCATAAGTTCTTGATAATAATGCAGATTATGCCACGTCAATAACATTGAGCTAATGATCTCTTGTGACCGAAACACGTGATGCAAGTAGGCCCGCGAATACTTGCGGCAAGTCGGACACGTGCAATCTTCATCCAAAGGGCGCGGATCATCTAAGTGTCTGGCATTCTTGATATTTATTACCCCGCGGCGCGTAAAAACCTGCCCCGTGCGGCCTGATCGCGACGGCAAAACACAGTCCATCATATCAACCCCGCGCTTCACCGCGCCAACAATATCATCCGGCTTTCCAACACCCATCAGATATCGCGGCTTATCTTCCGGCAGCATGTCCGGCGCATAGTTCAGAACGTCAAACATCGCCCCTTGCCCTTCGCCCACCGCAAGACCGCCAATGGCATACCCTTCAAACCCAACGTCCCGTAATTTCTGAGCACTTTCAGCACGTTGGTCACGAAAAACACTTCCTTGCTGAATACCAAAAAGCGCATACCCCGGGCGATCCCCGAACGCATCACGCGACCGTTGCGCCCATCGCATCGACAATTGCATAGACGCCAAGCTTGCTTTTTCTTCAACCGGATAAGGCGTGCATTCATCAAAGCACATCACAATATCACTGCCCAAAAGCCGTTGGATCTCCATTGAACGCTCCGGTGTCAGATGGTGCTTTGATCCATCGATATGGCTTTTGAATGTGACGCCTTCCTCTTTCAGCTTTCGCAGATCATTCAAGCTCATCACCTGAAATCCACCGCTGTCTGTCAAAATAGGGCGGTCCCAATTCATAAATTTATGTAATCCACCCAATCGGTTGACGCGTTCAGCCGTCGGGCGCAGCATCAGATGATAGGTATTGCCCAACAAAATGTCGGCACCGGTGTCGCGCACCGATTCAGGCATCATCGCTTTGACTGTCGCCGCCGTCCCAACCGGCATAAAAGCAGGTGTGCGCACGTCACCGCGCGGCGTCGAAATTAACCCTGTGCGCGCCTTTCCATCGGTGGCATGCAATGAAAAGCGAAAAGAAGAAGTCATTTTGTTCCTGATGCATCCAAAACAGCGTCTTTAACCAACGTCTGTTAATGCGTCCATGTCCCGCGGCGGTCTGTCGCAAAGTTTTCCCCGTACCCACGCTCCCGGATGTTCGCTCGGCGCTTTTTGGGTTCCTGAACAACAGCTTCAATCTGATTTTCGCGAGCATAGGCAACAGCGGCATCTTTCGTATCAAACTGCAGTTTGACCTGACTTTGGGTATCCGAAGATGACGTCCAGCCCATCAATGGTTCAACCTCACGCGCGGAGTCTGGTGCATATTCCAAAATCCAGTGTTTTGTCTTTGCTGTGCCAGACGACATTGCTGTCCTGGCTGGCTGATAAATACGGGCGCGCACAGATAGATCCTCCATCAAACAACATGCGTTATCGTTGATACATAATATCAATGCAACATATGGCGGACATATCCGAACAATTTTATGGAAATACACGCGTTGTCAGTCAGATCACCGGGAGCGAGGGATTGGGGGTGGAATGTAATCTGACTGACAAGCTTCTTGCGACGTGTACTTAAAAGTGTATGCACTACACGCTATGCGAGCAATACAATTATTGACGTTAAGTCAACATTTTATCTCCGAATTCACAGAAAACACTTTAATATACTGATTATAAACGATAATATAAAATTCCACAGGGGTGCGACAAAGTGACATTGCGACTTTGGTATGATATTGATACATCCCCTTGAAGAAGAACAAAAACAGATCAAATCTGTGGATGGAAGGAATCATCATATGTCCCAGCCTGCCCCAGTATCTGAAACGCGCCCTCGAGATAAACTTGAAGGCGGTATCTCATTTAAATTAAAAACAGATTTTGAACCTGCAGGCGATCAACCCACTGCAATTGCCGAATTAAGTGGCGGGCTTAAAAATGGTGATCGGGACCAGGTGCTGTTGGGCGCCACAGGTACGGGCAAAACCTTTACGATGGCTAAGATTATCGAAGAAACGCAGCGCCCTGCTATTATTCTTGCCCCAAACAAAACACTGGCTGCACAGCTTTATGGTGAATTCAAGGGGTTCTTTCCTGAAAACGCCGTCGAATATTTTGTCAGCTATTACGACTATTACCAGCCCGAAGCTTACGTCGCGCGCAGCGATACCTATATCGAAAAAGAAAGCCAGATCAACGAACAGATCGATCGGATGCGCCATTCGGCCACCCGCGCGCTGTTAGAACGCGATGATGTGATCATCGTGGCTTCTGTCAGTTGCATTTATGGTATCGGTTCGGTCGAAACCTATTCCGCCATGACCCAGGATCTGATCGCAGGCAATCAATATGACCAACGCAAAGTCATGGCTGATCTGGTAGCCCAGCAATACCGCCGCAATGATCAAGCGTTTCAACGCGGCAGTTTTCGCGTGCGCGGCGATAGCCTTGAAATCTGGCCCGCCCACCTTGATGATCGCGCCTGGAGGCTGTCGTTTTTTGGTGAAGAGCTGGAGGCGATCACTGAATTCGATCCTTTAACCGGACAGAAAACGGACACGTTCGAAAAGACCCGCATCTACGCCAATTCACACTACGTCACGCCGCGCCCAACCATGCAGCAGGCCATTATCGGCATCAAGAAAGAGCTGCGTATGCGGCTGGACCAGCTGGTGGCCGATGGTAAATTGCTGGAAGCGCAACGCCTTGAACAGCGCACGAATTTCGATCTGGAAATGCTGGAAGCCACTGGCGTCTGCAATGGTATTGAAAATTACTCTCGCTATCTGACGGGGCGTGCGCCTGGTGAACCCCCCCCCACCCTATTTGAATTTATTCCCGATCATGCCATTGTTTTTGCAGATGAATCCCATGTATCCGTGCCGCAGATCGGTGGCATGTATAAAGGTGACTATCGTCGTAAATTCACTTTGGCTGAACATGGCTTTCGCTTGCCAAGCTGCATGGACAACCGCCCGCTGAAATTCGAAGAATGGGATGCCATGCGCCCGCAATCAGTATTCGTTAGCGCCACCCCCGCCGCGTGGGAGTTGGAGCAGGCGGGTGGTGTATTCACCGAACAGGTCATCCGCCCCACGGGCCTTTTGGACCCCGAGGTTGAGATCAGGCCAGTCGAAATGCAGGTCGACGATCTGCTGGATGAGGTTCGCAAAGTAGCTGCTGACGGTATGCGCACCCTTGTTACGACCTTAACCAAACGCATGGCCGAAGATCTGACCGAATACATGCACGAACAGGGTATCAAGGTCCGTTATATGCACAGCGACATCGACACGATCGAACGGATTGAAATTCTGCGCGACCTGCGCCTTGGTGCCTTTGATGTTCTGATCGGCATCAACCTGCTGCGCGAAGGTCTTGATATTCCTGAATGCGGATTGGTCGCAATTTTGGATGCGGATAAAGAAGGTTTTCTGCGATCAGAAACGTCGTTGGTCCAAACCATAGGCCGCGCCGCGCGAAATGTCGACGGCCGCGTCATCATGTATGCAGATCGCATGACGGGCAGCATGGAACGTGCGTTGCGCGAAACCAACCGCCGCCGTGAAAAGCAGATTGCCTATAACATTGAACACAACATCACGCCTGCGACGGTGAAAAAGAACGTCGAAGATATTCTGGCTGGTCTGTACAAAGGCGATGTTGACATGAACCGCGTCACCGCCCAGATCGAAAAACCAATGCATGGCGCCAATCTTGAGGCCCATCTGGACGGCCTGCGCCAGCAAATGCGCAAAGCCGCCGAGAATCTTGAATTCGAAGAAGCCGCCCGCTTGCGCGACGAAGTGAAGCGCCTGGAAACTGTAGATTTGGTGGTGTCCGATGATCCCTTGGCCCGTCAAAGCGCTGTCGACCAAGCGGTGGGCGACGCCCAGAAAGCCGCCGGTCGCAGCACCGCTGGCAAACCCGGGCAAAGGGGCGGTGTGAAGCGAAGGAAGAAGAGATGAAATTAGATAGGATTCCACAATGAAACGCTCAAAATTTCTTGCAGATATTACTAAAATTAAAAAGGCTTATCAGGTTGGTATAAATGACTTAATGCAACTTAGTTCTTCGAAACAAATAGGTGGGCCTAAAACAAAGTTTTCATTTCTGTTACCTTATTCAATCATGATAGACAGAAAAAATGAACGTGCTGATGATAAGGCTATTATTTATAAATTTGATGAGTTGAGAGATAGTGTGCAAGTTGCTACAAATTATGTCTATTCATCTTTGTACATGGCCAAAGATCAGATAGTGGATTTTATGGCTGAAACACACAACCTTTACGGTGATAAAACCGGTGCTTTTCTTAGTGAACTCATGTATTCTTTGCATTCACACCAAGCTGAAAAAGGCTCCGAATATCAGCAGGCAGATATTCTTGCTTATGAAGCTGAAAATCAACTTACTGGCATATTAAACTTCCCAGCTTATTCCGCAGTTCAAATTGTAAATTATTTTAGTACAAAATCTTAAAAGAAATAAATTTTTTAGGACTTGGGCATTAAAAAAACCGAATTGATTGCTGACTACTTTTGCCTGCTTAATAATAAAGACCCAACACAATATCGTACGACTGTATCTGGACGTCCACGCCCACCAATCAATGTCTACAAACGGATCATACCGTTTGTAGACTAATTTGAGTGTGCGATTTAAAAATCGAAAATATCGCTTAGGAAAGACTCTTTCCGTTTTTTGCGGCGCGGGCGGCGGTCGTCGTAATCATCATAGTCATCATCATACCCCCGACCCGCTTGTGGCGGGGGCGGTGGGGCCGCTGCAGGAACGGAACGTTCGATGATCTTATCCAATTCACCACGATCCAACCAAACACCTCGACACTGGGGGCAATAGTCAATCTCGACGCCGCTTCTGTCGGCCATTACAAGCTCAGTTCCGTCAATTGGACATTGCATCGTGGTGCTCCTTTTCAAATCCTTTCAGAACATATGGTGCGGGTTTTCCAACATACAATATCGCAGCGAAGTGTTGCTAACGGGCTGTAATGTTTTATTGCTAAGATCAATATCTGCAGTTCAAATTTACATTGTTAAAAATAATTTTTAGCACGATACACCGGTATAAATTGAACTGGAACGATATGACCCCATCACGTCTTGGTCCCATAGCTAGCCTTGTGGCCCGCACCACAGGCATTTCAAACCTTCTTCTTGGCAGCCACTCATTAGCAATTATTTACATTCGTTTTGAAAGCGAGGGCCTTACCGAAGCATCGACTATGCAACTTGTTATCGGGTCGGCATTCATAATCTTTGGACTGCTGTTTCTTTTGCCCAATACACATATATCCGTTTTGCGCATCTTTTATAGTGCTTTGGCCCGCCCTTTGTTTATCGTTCTAAGCCTAGTGATGTTGTTATTTATGATAATATACGCAGTCGCGATACCAAATTCATTTTTGATCAAACAGTATATATCATTGAACCCCAAATACACCGGAGCGGCTGCCGGAATTCTAGCGATATTTTATTTGATTTTCTACATCATACCAGGCTTATCCTTTCGAGCTGCCCGTCCAACTGAAATCAGACCCAAGCAGCGTTTGAAAAACGTCAGCCGTATTTCGAATGCCTATCTTTATATCGTTTTAGTTTTTGCTGCGGCTGCGATTTACAGCTTCTTATTTTCAAAAACTATTCCATCGCTTGAACATATTGAAGCAAACCGAAAGCTTCTGCCCCTTAGTCTGGTCCTGCTAACTCTTGTGTCTTGTCTATTCGCTAATTTTCAAAGGCTGGTGAACGAACAAGGGTATGATGCAACTCACGTTGGACATCGGATTGGGTACGTTATCTTTACCACATCATTCCTGGCAGCGACACTTATCCCGAATGTTGAAAGAACATTTCCTATGATTTACCATCAATTTGAAACGTCTGTACCCGTAGAAGAGCAGATCTATCAAATCACTGGAAAAGCTGAAATGCGGCGTTGCCCAGAGGCCATATCGATTGCGTACCCCAAAGATCCGGATCGGCATTATCAAATATGCCGCGTGGGCAGCATTTGGTATCGCATTGAACCCGGCCAAAATATTCTGGTGTCAGGCAAACGCAGCCAATATGGGCATACGTTCACCACCATTCGTTTAGCAAATTAACCCAACCGACCTGCCAAACCTTTTTCAATAAGCACAACGGTTTCATCAACCCCATAAAGGGCGATGAAGCCGCCAAAACGTGGGCCCTGGCTGGCGCCTAAAAGCACCTCATAGATGGCCTTGAACCAATCGCGCAACGGCTCAAACCCGTGATTTTTACCGATGGCAAAAACGACTGATTGCAAGAATTCCTCGTCCGTATAATCGACCGCAGGTAGCGGGTCGTCATTACCCATTGCCGCATTTTTCTGCGCAATCGCATCCAACGCAATCTGCTCATCTTTCAGCGCATTTGCCAGATCCTGCAGTGCTGCATGTTCCTGGTCTGTGGGCGCACGGAAAACCTTGGTTGGCTTCACGAAATCATTGAAATAGCGTACAGCAAAACCCGCCGCTGCATCCATCGAAGGATGTGTCGAAGGCGAGGCATCGGGCGCATATTTGCCAATAAAGCCCCACAGAGTGTCCTTGTCTTCAGCACTTGATGCACTGGCCAGATTCAGCAGCATCGAAAATGGCACGACCATATCCGAAGCCGGCACATTATGACCGTGCAAGTGAAATACCGGGTTCGCCAGCTTTTGCGCATTATCCTGCCCCGGATATGCGCGCAGTTGTTGATGATATTCATCAACTGCCTTTGGGATCACGTCAAAATACAGCCGCTTTGCTGTTTTCGGCTTTTGATACATGAAATACTGCAGGCTTTCTGGTGCTGCATAGGTCAGCCATTCTTCCATCGACAATCCATTGCCTTTGGATTTGGAAATCTTTTGGCCCTGCTCGTCATTAAACAGCTCATAGGACAAACTTTCCGGCGGGCGCTGGCCCAAGGCGCGACAAATTTTCGACGACTGCGTTACGCTATCGATCAGATCTTTACCCGACATTTCGTAATCAACACCCAAGGCCGCCCATCGCATGGCCCAGTCAGGCTTCCATTGCATTTTGACGTTACCGCCGGTCACAGGAATTTCGACCCGTTCGCCATCGGGTTCTTCGTACACAATCGTGCCTTTGGCCACATTTCTTTCTAATGTCGGAACTTGCAGAACATGGCCTGTCTTCGGGCTGACAGGCAGGAAACAGGAATACGTCGCGCGGCGATCTGGGCCAAGGGTTGGTAACATGATCTCCTGAATTTTATCGAAACGTTCCAGTGCGGTCTGCAGCGCTTCGTCAAACTTGCCGCTCGTATAATACTCGGTCGATGACGCAAATTCATATTCGAACCCATAACTGTCCAAAAATTCGTTCAATTTGGCATTATTATGGTGTGCAAAACTTTCATGACATCCAAAAGGGTCACGTACTTTGGTCAATGGCAAATGTAGATCCTGCGCCAATTCATCCTGCATCGGCACATTGGTCGGGACCTTGCGAAACCCGTCCATATCATCGGAAAAACAGATCAGCTTTGTGGGTATATCGCTGATGATCTCAAATGCGCGACGTACCATTGTAGTACGAGCAACTTCGCCAAACGTACCGATATGCGGCAAACCACTAGGACCGTACCCAGTCTGGAACAAAACAAAACCTTTTTCTGGCGCGTTTTTCTCATAGCGTTTAAGCAAGCGGCGTGCCTCTTCAAAGGGCCAGGCTTTCGAACTCATCGCAGTATCGCGCAGATCAGACATCTTATTCTCCACATGCGTCCCGGCACCACACCAGAAACATCCCTTCTCCTATTGCCGCGGCGCGGCGGCGTCAATAAATTGCAAAGTGTATAGAAAAGGATATTCACGTGACCAATGCCACATCCCTAACGCCGCAGGATTGTCTAGCTGCCATGATGATCGCCGTTTCAGCATCTGACGAAAACATACGAACATCGGAATTGATCAAGATTTCAAATGCGGTAAATAACCTGCCGGTTTTTGCAGGCTATGATGCGGATCGCTTGAAGACGATTTCGCAAACGGTGTTTGATTTGTTTGAGCAAGAAGATGGGCTGGATGCGCTGTTTGGTCTTGTGCGTGAAAGTCTGCCGGAACGATTATTTGAAACGGCTTATGCGCTTGCATGCGACGTGGCTGCAGCAGACGGCAAAATCGCCGACCCAGAACTGCGGCTGTTAGAGGAAATGCGGTACGAATTAAATATTGATCGACTTCATGCGGCCGCGATTGAACGTGGATCGCGTGCACGTCACATGCCCATATAAAAAGAGCGGCTGTGCGCCGCTCTTTTCTATAAGAATTAATCATTTGATGGCGGCGACACGTTAAGTGTCGGTATGGTAACTTCTTCAGTATTTGTGGTTACCTGTACTTCTGGCACTTCCACTTCTACCGTCGTTTCACCCACACTAATCGAACCAACTTCGGCTTCGTATTCAGGAATTTGACCACCTTCGATGTCAATCGAAACATCAGGCAGACGTGCTTCTTCAGTTTGATCAATGTCGACCATATAGAATGCTACAGCCGCAACTGCGACAACCGCGATGACACCTGTGATTGCTACTGCTTTGTTCATAATAAACTCCATTGTTTGCTGATGAAACAACTCAACGTTTATCGAAATGGTTCCAATAATTTTTCAAATGGGAACTTTTAGGCATGCCCGGCATTAAATCCTTATAACGCCACAGGAGAGCGAAATGGAATATGGAATTATTGGCCTGCTGATTTTGATCGCAAACATCTATGCGATTATTAAAATCATAGGCAGTGGAGCATCAACCGGAGCAAAAGTTCTTTGGATTGTACTGATCTTAGTACTGCCAATTGTTGGGTTGATCATCTGGTTTCTTGCAGGACCAAAATAACACAATCAGCTTCCGTAAATATGGCCCCAACGCTGTAATAACTGCTGCTGCATAAGCCTGGAACGCCGATTCCACCCCCGTGCACCCCGAGGTCGATCATCACCAGATGATCGGCCTTTTTGCCGTTTACTAAGGTCTGCCGTGAAGATTGCAAAGACCAGTTCAGTCCCATCTTTTGCCGTTAAATAGCCGGCAAGGCTGCTTACGAAATTCAAAGTTCCAGTTTTTGCCCTGACCGTTACAGGATGGTTTTTCATGACTTTATAATCATTATCGCGCATTGGAATGGGTTTCAGCAAACTGGGTAAGGCACCTGATTGCAGTCTGGCAAGGGCTTTTACCATATCCTGCGGGGCCATGCGTGATGCGTCACCAAGACCGGAATGGTCGACAAACTTAGCATTGACCCCAAGCTTCGCCTTGGCCCATTTCGTCATTTCACTTGCCGAGACGCTTAACCCATCGACAGTTCCGTTTCGCATTTGGCTGGATGTCATGCCCAAAGCCTCGGCCGTCAGATTTGTCGAGTATTTCAACATACCACGGCACAAGGACCCAAGGGATGGGCTGCGATTTTCAGCAATCAGAGTACCCTTTGCAGATTTGTCAGAAACAGTCGCAGCAGGCAGACTGATCCCTTGTTCAATTGCAACAGCGCGAAATACATCGCCTGCATAAAGTTCAGGATTTCGTACTGGCAACCACCGCGCACCGCCTTTACCCAATGCGCTGCGTGCAACAGTCCATCGTTCAATCCGGTTTCCACGACGGTATGTATACACAGGCAATTTACGATCCACGATCTGCATCTGCGCCACATTCACAACAGGTTTAAACCGTTGTGCTGGTGCGCCCATGATCGTAACGTATTCTTTTCCATCCCGCTTCCATTCGAAATGCACACGGTTAAAATTGACATTCAGCCCTGAAATCGTCGCGTTATAACCATGATGGTCCGGTTGCCCCTGATCAATCGAATAGACAAACGGCAAGGCAGTCCCGATCACAATGAATTTGCCATTGATGCGATTGATGCCCTTGGCTTTCACACTGGCTGCCATATCGGCCAGATCATCGGTGCTTAAAACAGGATCGCCCCCGCCGACCAGATACAGATCCCCTTTCAACGTTCCATTTTGAATGGGGCCATTGGCCAGTATCTGCGTTCTAAAACGATGCCCTGCCCCCAAAACATCAAGCGCATAGGGGGCGGTGATGGCCTTGGTCACACTGGCGGGCGGCAAAGCTTTTCTGGCGCCACGGCTTTCAAGCATTTGTCCCGTTTTGGCATCGGCCACTGCAAAACCGACGTCGCCTGATAAGTTGGCACTGGCAATAATCTGATCCAGAGATCCAATTGCAGCCGGGATCAGGTTGGTCGGGCGTGCAACAGGTATCAACGAAATTTGGGGCGGTGCCGCGAAAGCGCCGGTAGCAGTACCGGACAAAAGCCCGGTTAAAAAAATGCGTCTTGAAATATCTGAAGTCATATTGAAACTAAAGCGCACAGGTCTTTTTCTTACAATACGCTTTACGATCAAATTTCCGATGTTTTGGTGTTATTTTTGCTTTCAACCCGCCTTATCAACGATCCACTCACCCCGAGCACGAATAGATGTCGATGAAACATGCGTTAAAGGCACATTCGCAAAACACCATGCAGGTGCATGTGACCGCGGCAAAAGATGTGACGCGCGTGCGTTAATACGGGCATGACGGTAAACCGTCGCAGCCTTGGATGTACGCGCCGAAATTCGGTCGCCAGGTCGGGCAATCACACCGATTGGGATATGTTCCATAATCCATTGCCACCGATCCCAATGGTGAAATTGCGCCAGGTTATCAGCGCCCATCAACCACACGAACCTTACACCTGGATAAAGGAACTGCAGATTAAGAAGCGTGGCTGCGGTATAACGCGTCCCGATTTGCGCCTCGATATCCGTAATGGTCACCTTTGGGTGCGTCATCAACGCGCGTGCGGCCTGCATGCGGTCGGACAGTTTAGCAGGTCCGCGCGATTTTAGCGGGTTACCAGGCGATACCAGCCACCAGATACGATCAAGATTGAAACGCTTTAGCGCCTCTGTCGTAATATGCACATGCCCTTGATGGGGTGGGTCAAAAGATCCGCCCAACAGACCGATTGTCTGCCCTAATCTGGCATATGGTAAGCAATATCGCATTTCGCTTGAATGACGGCATCAAAACAAAAGGGCAAGGGGACTGTTGTTCAGCACAACTGTCTTATATCGTTTGATCTTATGTTATCACCACGTATCTTGATCTTTACGACTGTATGTAACGAAGGCCCGTTTCTGCTGGAATGGATCGCCCATCACAAGGCGTTGGGCGTCACGGATTTTCTGATCTATTCCAATGATTGCACCGACGGTACCGATACGTTGCTGAATACCCTTCACAATGCGGGCGAAGTTACCCATGTGCCGCAGCATGCCAAAGGTAAATCTCCCCAATGGCTGGCGCTAAAGGCCGCAGCAAAGCACCCACTGATGACGCAAGCCGATTGGGCTATGGGCATTGATTGTGATGAATTCGTGAATCTGCGAGCGCCATTCCACCATTTGCAGGATATGATTACAGCGACCGAGGCAGACGCTTTTGTTTTGCAGTGGCGCTTGTTTGGCAACAGCAACGCATTGCAATTCGCAGATGCGCCAACGACGGAACAGTTCACCATGGCCGCACCCGAACGATGCCCATTCCCGTTGATGACACGGTTTTTCAAAACGCTTTATCGGGTCAAAGATGGCCCTTTTCGCAAGCCCGGCGTTCACCGCCCGAAATCAAAGCGTATTGCAAGATGGCATGACGGATCAGGCCGCCCTTTAACCACCGAATTTTCAAAAGCCGAAAACCGCATTATCGCAACAATGGGAAATGCACCTTGCGCATGGGTGCAACTGAACCACTATTCTCTTAGATCGACCGAGGATTTTATGGTCAAACGCGAACGTGGTTTGCCCAACAGACGCAACAAGAAAATAGATGCAGCGTATTGGGCGGAGCGCAATTTCAACATTGTCGAAGACCTGACAATCCAACGGCACCGCGATGCCGCAAAAGCCCATGAAGACAGATTGCTTAGCATGCCCAGTGTCGCGCAAGCCAGACAACAGTGCATATCAGCGCATCGTTCTGCGATTGAAACGATCTTGTCCAATCCGGATGAGGCAACTTTATTCACGCGCCTTGCGTTACTGAAAACAAGCACACCCCCAGATGAAGATATAGCCAAGATACTATTACAACGATTACAACACGCATCATCGACTTAATGATCACAACAAAAGGACCTGCCACAATGGATCTTAAGGACAAATCGCTTTTGGAAACCCGCGCTTTTATCGGGGGTGAATGGCACGAAGCGGACAAGACCTTTGAGGTGATCAACCCGGCGACAGGTGAAACAATCACACAAGTCGCTGATTGTTCAACGGATCAATTGTCAAAGGCAATTGATCTTGCCCATGCCGCGCAAAAAGACTGGGCTAAAAAAACCGGGAAAGAACGTGCAAATATCTTGCGCAAATGGTTCGATTTGATGGTCGAACATGCTGATGATCTGGCGCAAATTCTGACTGCCGAAATGGGCAAACCTTTGGCCGAGGCAAAAGGCGAAATCATGTATGGTGCGTCCTTTATCGAATGGTTCGCAGAAGAGGCCAAGCGGACATATGGAGATATTATTCCGCAACATCAGGCAGATAAGCGGATTGTGGTGATCCAACAGCCTATTGGCGTCGTTGGGTCGATCACACCGTGGAATTTCCCCAACGCAATGATCGCACGCAAGGTGGGACCTGCGCTGGCAGTTGGATGCTCTGTTGTGGCGCGACCAGCAGAACTGACCCCACTATCGGCACTTGCAATGGCAGTGTTGGCCGAACGGGCTGGCGTTCCAAAAGGTGTCTTGAACATCGTACCCAGCACCGATGCCGCCGCCGCAGGTGAAGAGCTGTGTGCAAACTCAAAAATACGCAAAATCACCTTTACCGGATCGACACGCGTGGGCCGATTACTAATGAAACAATGCGCCGAAGACATCAAAAAGGTCAGCCTTGAACTGGGTGGCAATGCCCCCTTTCTGGTTTTCGATGATGCCGATCTGGATGCCGCCGTGGAAGGGGCTGTTGCTGCAAAATATCGCAATGCCGGGCAAACCTGTGTTTGCGCAAACCGGATCTATGTACAAGCCAGCGTGTATGACGAATTCGCCGAAAAGCTGGCTGAAAAAGTGGCAGAACTGAAGACCGGAAATGGCTTTGAAGACGGTGTTACAATTGGGCCGCTGATCAATGATGCCGCCGTGGAAAAAGTACAAAATCATATCACAGATGCGTTGGACCACGGTGCGACGGTCAAACTGGGCGGCAATCGATTGGAAGGTACATTCTTTGAACCGACCGTCATTGTCGATGTTCCACACAAGGCACTGATCGCCCGTGAAGAAACTTTTGGGCCCGTTGCTGGCTTAATCAAATTTGACACCGAAGAAGACGTTATTGATATGGCCAATGACAGCGAATTCGGGCTGGCAGGGTATTTCTATACCCGTGACCTGGGTCGTGTCTGGCGCGTGGCTGAAGCGATGGAAACTGGCATTGTCGGTGTCAACACAGGCATTATCTCAACCGAGGTGGCGCCTTTTGGCGGCATTAAGCAATCAGGTCTGGGACGTGAGGGTTCAAAATATGGTGCTGATGACTTTACTGAAATCAAATACATTTGTATGGGCGGCATTTAGGGGCACATCATGGAAAAGAGATATCGCCCTTGTGTCGGCATCATGCTGGCCAATACTGCCGGACAAGTCTTTACAGGCCAGCGTATGGATTACTCTTCTGAGGCTTGGCAGATGCCCCAAGGCGGGATTGATGATGGTGAAAAACCCAAACAAGCCGCGCTGCGCGAATTGTGGGAAGAAACCGGTGTAGTTTCCGATCTGATCACGATTGAGGCTGAACACAGTGATTGGCTAAACTATGATTTGCCCGAAGATCTGGCCCAAAAACTGTGGAAAGGTAAATATGTTGGCCAGACCCAGAAATGGTTTCTGATGCGGTTTCAAGGTACGGATCAGGATATCAATATCGAAACGGATCACCAGGAGTTTTCGGAATGGCAATGGATGCCGCATGATCAACTGATTGATCGTATCGTGCCGTTCAAGCGTGAAATTTACCGTCAGGTCCTGGCGCAGTTCGCATCGCATTTATAAGATAAAGCCCCGGACATAACCCGGGACTTTGCAATCTTCAGCCTAAATGAATTTTCTTCATCTCGCCCTTGATAGCTGCCCATAAAAACATGCGATACAGAAGCAGGATGACCACAAAAACCACACCACCAAAAATTGCCAATCCTGCGGGATCTGCCATCAAATCGTTTGTGTCTGCGGCACCTGATGCGTTTCCATAAATTGCGATATTGGCAACTACACTAAAAACGATGGTTATGACAAATGCGATGATTGTGAACATGATCGACAGAGACCATCCTTCGCCAAATGTCGTCTTGCGCTTTTCATGAGTGACAAACGACTTTGCCACCGTGGCAACAGGAATAACAAGTACTGCGATACTGCCGCCCATCAACGCCCCCAGAAACATCGGTGATGCCGCAAGATCGGGGGCGAATTCCTGTAAAGCGAAAAGAGCAGCGGAAAGTACAACAATCGCGACTGTATAATAGAAAGCAAATGTCATGCTATACTGGGCTTTCGAACGCACCATAGTTAATAACCTTTCATTAGGTAAACATGCTCAGGTTAGACTGCCTTTTTTAAAGCCTCAACCAAATCTGTCTTTTCCCAGCTAAATCCGCCGTCGTCATCGGGTGTACGACCGAAATGACCATAAGCCGCAGTGCGTTCATAAATTGGTTTGTTCAACTCAAGATGCTGCCGGATGCCCCTTGGGGTCAGATCCATAACCTGTTCGATCGCTTTTTCGATCTCGGATGGATGCACTTCGCCTGTTCCATATGTATCAGCATAGATTGACAAGGGCTTGGCCACACCAATCGCATAGCTTAGCTGAATCAAACAACGATCTGCCATACCTGCCGCCACAACGTTTTTTGCCAGATAGCGCGCAGCATAAGCCGCCGAACGATCAACCTTAGTCGGATCTTTACCGGAAAACGCACCGCCACCATGAGGGGCCGCACCGCCATATGTGTCAACGATGATCTTACGACCGGTCAGACCTGCGTCACCATCGGGGCCGCCGATTACGAAAGTACCTGTTGGATTGACCCACCATTTTGTCGCGTCAGTGATCCAGCCCGATGGCATGACTTCGCGAATATAGGGTTCAACGATTGCGCGGATGTCATCGCTGGTCTGGCTTTCATCGGCGTGCTGTGTGGACAGCACAATTGATGTCACCTCGACCGGTTTACCGTCTTCATACCGTAAGCTGATTTGCGACTTTGCATCCGGGCGCAGCGTCGGTTCTTGACCCGATTTCCGCACCTCTGCCAAACGACGCAGAACTGCATGGGAATACTGGATCGGTGCTGGCATCAATGCGTCGGTTTCCGTCGTCGCATAGCCGAACATGATGCCCTGATCGCCTGCACCTTCGTCTTTATTATCAGATGCATCCACGCCTTGCGCGATATGGGCAGATTGCTGATGCAAAAGATTTGTTATTTCACATGTTGCGTGGTGAAATTCGTCCTGTTCATAGCCAATATCCTTGATACAGGCACGCGCAATATCTTCGATTTGCCCCATATATTCGGCCAATTTGGACTGATCGGACAACCCGACTTCGCCCCCGATGACAACACGGTTCGTGGTTGCAAAAGTTTCAGCAGCAACGCGCGCTTCGGGTTCTTCAGACAAAAACGCATCCAGAACGGCGTCAGAAATACGGTCACATACTTTATCTGGATGACCTTCGGAAACGGATTCCGAGGTGAAAATATAGTTCTTACGGGACATGAAAGTGCTCCATTAGGGTTAATCCGTCACGCCAGGAAGCCGTTGTGACAGGTGCCGGATTGGCCTACGCGTATGACCCGCGCCGGTCAATCAGATTTTCGCCATTTCGTTGCGGCAAGTGCTGCTAGTGCCAGACAAAGCACAAGGAACAGTGGCAAATCGCCTGTTCTATTATAAAGTGTTCGCGTCAATTTGGGGGGCAGTGCCACGTCAAGGTACCCTGCCTGCCCTAAAGGAATATGATCAATGATGTGGCCGCGCGCATCAATCATGGCTGAGACGCCCGTGTTCGCGACCCGCACCATAGGCAGGCCCTGTTCAATCGCCCGCATTCGCGCCTGCGCCAGATGCTGATATGGGCCAGAAAATTTACCGAACCAAGCGTCGTTGGTGATCATCAACAGAAAATCCGCGCGATTGGGCGCACCGTTGACCAGATGGGGAAAAATACCTTCGTAACAAATTAGTGGCATGGCAAGACCAAGAGGTCCAAGATCAACCAAGCCGGGACCAGATCCATGGGCAAAACCACCGTCTTGATTAGCTGCAAGGCCGTAAATGCCAAATTGCGCCAGAAAGGATGCGGCGGGCATGAATTCTCCGAATGGGACCAGATGACCTTTGTCATATTGCCCCATGATATGTCCGTCAGAATTGGCCGCGATCAGTGTATTGTAGAAGCGTTGGTTTTCGGTGCGTTGGATGCCCAGAACGACGGTCGCGCCCCGTGCTGCCTGACTAATCTGTTCCAAAGGGCGTCCGGCCTCGTGCAGCCAAAAGGGCACTGCGATTTCAGGCCAAACAACAAGATCGACAGGATTATCGGCAGATGTAAAGTCCAGTTGACGGTTGTAAAACACCGGCATCATTGCTGGATCCCATTTCAGGTGCTGTTCCGCATTTGGTTGGATCAGACGAACCACTGGCGCTGAGGCATCGGCCATTGGCCCTTTTGGCGCGGGCCATAATGTGATTGCGCAAACAGCTACCAATCCGGCAGTTGACCCCCAAAATGGTATGCTGAACTTTGATTGACGAAACGATAGCAGTGCAGCCATCATGAAAATCAGGGTATTCAAACCATGCGGCCCAATCCAGGCCGCAGATTGCCCAAGAATACTGTCGACCCAGGCATAAGATTGCATTGCCCATGGAAACCCAGTGAACAGATACGCGCGCAGCACTTCAGTTACTGTCAGCGTCATCACCAAAACCAACCGATTGGGCGACAGCCAGCGGGCGACGCCAAACGCAATGGCATACATAATTGCAAGGCCGCCGCATAAAAAGAACATGGCAAATGGTGCCAGCCAACCGTGGCGAGCAATATCAACCATAAAGGGTTCAATAATCCAATGCAGGGTTGTTACGAAAAAGCCCGCGCCAAAGGCCCAGCCCACTAAAGCCGCATCACGAGCCGTTGTGGTCAAGCCGTACATCGCAAATGCTGCGATCAGTCCCAGAAATGTCAAAATTGTCAGATCAAACGGCGGATGCCCCAAGGATGCGATCCCGCCAAAAAGCGACGCAATCCCCATTTTTTTCCAACGCGAACAGGACTGAAACCATACGGCCCAGTCCCTTGGCTTTTGATGCTGGGCAGTATCGCTCACGGCACCCGAACGCGAAGTCGTTTAATGCGGCGCGGATCTGCATCGACAATCTCAAATTCGGGACCTGACGGGTGGGGGACAACTTCGCCACGCGCTGGTACGCGCCCAGTCAGCATAAAAACCAACCCGCCAAGCGTGTCGATTTCTTCTTCGTCGATATCATCGTGATCGGTCAACGACTGGCCGATCTCTTCTTCAAATTCGTCCAGCGGCGTTTTGGCCTGCGCCAGATAACAGCCGGGTTTTTCTTCTGTCCAGAAAAGACCTTCGGCGATATCATGTTCATCTTCGATTTCGCCGATAACCTGTTCGATCAGATCTTCAATCGTGACAACACCGTCCACGCCGCCATATTCATCAATCACCAGCGCCATGTGTGTGCGATCTGTTTGCATCTTTTGCAACAAAACGCCGATCGGCATAGACGGCGGCGCGTAAAGCAAGGGCCGCAACATCTTGCGCAGACTAAATGTACCATTGCCGTTAAACCCGTGCCTGAGCGCTAGATCTTTCATATGGATCAACCCGATGGGCGTGTCCAAGGTACCTTCGTAAACAGGCAAGCGTGTTAGCCCGCTTTCGCGAAACGTCTGCACAAGATCCTCTTTGCTGATATCATCTGCAACAGCGACAATATCGGCCTTCGGAACGGCCACATCCTCGAGCCGCATGTTGTACAGATTAGACAAGCCATCCAACCGTCCCGAAGGCGGCGTATCTGATGTATCCACTTTTTCGACATCGGTATTTTTCGAACCGAACGCCCCAAAGATACGGTTTAACAAACCGTCCGAAGTGTTTGAGTCCTGCGCGCTTTGCGCTGCGTTAGAAGACCCGTCTGAGGTATCGCCCATTGTTCCTAACCAAAATGAAAACGCTGATTATGCGTTAGATTGCATATATGGGTCAGGCAGACCTAAAGTTGCAAGTATGTCGACCTCTAATTCCTCCATCAAGGCGGCATCTTGATCATTTATGTGATCATAACCCAACAGATGCAGCATAGCATGAACAATCAGATGCGTCACATGATCGTCTAGTGACTTATCCGCGGTGTCCGCTTCTTGTCTGCAAGTTTCATATGCCAATGCGATATCGCCCAATTCTGTCGGTCCCATCGGCCCAATCTCGGGCGAAACAGGGGTTTCACCAGGTCGCCCCGTCGATAAAGCCTGTGCAGGCCAACTAAGCACATTTGTCGGTTTTTGCTTTGCACGAAATTCAGCGTTTAATTCTGAAATGCGGGCATCATCGCACCCCATCAGGCTGACTTCAAACATTCCGGGTTCAATGCCAAGTCGGGACAATGTGGCAGATGCAGCTGTTTCTGCCAACGCAGCAAGTCTGACATTTTGCCAACGATCATCTTCGACAAGGATTTCAACCAGCATTATGGTTAAGTTGCTTCGTCAGCTTCATAAGCTTCGATAATAGCCGCAACAAGCGGATGGCGGACCACATCTTTCGATGTAAAATAGTTGAACGAAATCTTAGAGATATTCCCCAATAACCGTTCAGCATCCCGTAATCCTGATTGAACACCACGTGGCAGATCCACTTGGCTGCGATCACCTGTGATAACCATGCGGGACCCTTCACCAAGGCGTGTCAAAAACATTTTCATCTGCATGGTGGTGGCATTTTGTGCCTCGTCCAGAACGACGAAGGCATTCGACAGTGTGCGACCACGCATAAAGGCCAAGGGCGCAATTTCGATCCGCTTATCTTCGATCAGTTTTGCCACCTGTTTGCCTGGCAAAAAGTCATTCAGCGCATCATAAAGCGGCTGCATATAAGGATCGACCTTGTCTTTCATATCGCCAGGTAAAAAGCCCAAGCGCTCGCCTGCTTCAACTGCGGGGCGGGACAGGATGATCTTATCAACATGTCCGCCAATAAACATCGACACCCCCACCGCAACAGCCAGATAGGTTTTCCCCGTTCCGGCCGGACCAATTCCAAAGGCAAGTTCATTTTCAAAAAGCGATTTAACGTACGTTTTTTGCGCCTCTGTCCGGGGCTCAACCAGCTTTTTGCGCGTTTTGATTTCAACACGTCCGCCCTTGAACAGCTCCATCTGGTCACCATCCCGGGCGCCGGTATTTTTTGCCGCACTGTTCATTCGCAATTCGCCATCAATGTCGCCCGCGTCAATGCTGCGACCCGCCTCAAGACGTTGATAAAGCGTTTGCAAAATAGCAGCGGCACGCCCGCGTTCATCACCATTACCGATAATGGCCAGTTGATTGCCACGCCTTAAAATCTGCAATCCCAGGGAATGTTCGATTTGTGCAAGGTTGCGGTCAAATTCACCGCAAAGATCAATCAAAATGCGATTGTCTGGAAATTCCAGAAGTGTTTCTTGTATGTCATCCGAGGCAACTGGTGAGGTCGTCGTGCTGAGAGCCAATCAAATCTCCTGTTTTCGAGGGCTTGCTTTGATCTAGCCCTGCCTAAGACAGCGATGCAAGAGCGACATTTGATTTGTTACGAAATTGACAAGAAAACAGGCTGAAATTGGACAGCTTGCTATAAATAAGCAAAGATATGCACATGATTGTTAGGTATTGGTGTTATTCCATTACAACGTTGAATACCTCGGGATATCCCCAGATATCATCTGCACGCTCGCGCGGACCAATTGGAATTATGATCGATATACCGCCACCTGCTCCCATCATACTGTTTGCAGCTCGTCTTTTCTCAGAAATGTTGATGGCTTCAAGGGTATCCACGCCAATCTTACCTTCATAACTACATCTGATTGTTGCCGATGGTGACTGACGGCGGTAATCAGGCACCTTAACATACGCTGGTGCTGTAAAAGACGCCTGAAATAATTGGTTCGATAGGGTGCATTGTGGTCCTTTTCGAAAATTTACCAAATCAGCAGCACGGATCAAAATCAATCTATCACCATAGTATCTTGGCTGGCCTTGGTTGCGTGTCGCGGCATAAATATCAAGGCCGTTGGCGCTCTGTACTTTTGGTTGAACGACTACAACGTTATTTGGATCGCCATCGTACCCTGCACAGGCAATAAGGAAAACGAAAGGGATTGAAAAAAGAGCTTTGCGAAACAGCATAAATTTTACTCCTGAGTTATGTATGAATATTATTTGAAGCGCATAATTTGGGTGCCGCTAAAGCGAGGTTTTGAATTAGGATTGAAAAATGGACGGCACCCTAGTTGAGCCCTGCATGACAAAGATCGCGAGCGAAATGACCCGGTTGTGAAAAATGTGACATATAAAACTCCATAGTTCAAAAATATGAACATAGTTCATGAACGCCATTCATAAAGGCGGGGAAAAATCTGTCAAGGTTTTTTTGTCTATGGATTATGTGTCAAAGAAAAAGGGGCCCGAAAACTCGGACCCCTTTCAAAACTACATAAGCAGGTTGGCTTACATCATGCCGCCCATGCCGCCCATGTCAGGCATGCCGCCACCACCGCCGGCGCCTGGCTTTTCTGGCTTATCAGCAACCATCGCTTCTGTTGTGATCAACAGACCAGCGATTGATGCTGCATCTTCCAGCGCAGTACGAACAACCTTAGCCGGGTCGATCACGCCGAATTTGAACAGATCGCCATACTCTTCAGTTTGTGCGTTAAAGCCAAAAGTAACGTCGTCGCTTTCGCGGATCTTGCCTGCAACAACAGCGCCGTCAACGCCCGCATTTTCAGCGATCTGACGCAGGGGCGATTCAATCGCCTTACGCACGATTGCAATGCCGGCTTCCTGGTCAGAGTTTGCGCCTTTCAGACCTTCCAGTGCCTTACCGGCCTGAACCAGTGCAACACCACCGCCGACGACAACACCTTCTTGCACAGCCGCACGAGTTGCGTTCAGCGCGTCATCAACGCGGTCTTTACGCTCTTTCACTTCGACTTCGGTCATACCGCCAACGCGGATCACGGCAACACCGCCAGCCAGCTTGGCCACACGTTCTTGCAGTTTTTCACGATCATAGTCCGAAGATGTTTCTTCGATCTGACCACGGATCTGGCTAACACGTGCTTCGATTTCAGCTTTTTCGCCGTTACCATCAACGATTGTTGTTTCGTCTTTTGTGATCGAAATACGCTTGGCTGTGCCCAGCATGTCCATTGTGACGGACTCAAGCTTCATACCCAGATCTTCGCTTATCACCTGACCACCGGTCAGAATCGCGATATCCTGCAGCATGGCTTTACGGCGATCACCGAAACCAGGTGCTTTAACAGCCGCAATTTTCAGGCCACCGCGCAGCTTGTTGACCACTAACGTTGCCAAAGCTTCGCCTTCGACGTCTTCTGCGATGATCAAAAGTGGCTTGCCAGACTGGATAACTGTTTCCAGCAATGGAACCATTGGCTGCAGTGATGCCAGTTTCTTTTCATGCAGCAAGATCATGCAGTCTTCGAGATCTGCAGTCATCTTGTCGGGATTTGTCACAAAGTAAGGCGACAGGTAACCACGGTCGAATTGCATACCTTCGACGACGTCCGTTTCTGTTTCCAGACCTTTGTTTTCTTCGACGGTGATGACACCTTCGTTGCCGACTTTTTGCATCGCATCTGCAATCTGACGACCGATTTCAGCTTCGCCGTTGGCCGAGATTGTACCAACCTGTGCAACTTCGTCGCTGTCTGTCACTTCACGTGCCGCAGCTTTGATCGCTTCGACAACTTTGGTTGTTGCCAAATCAATACCGCGCTTCAGATCCATTGGGTTCATGCCAGCAGCAACAGATTTCATGCCTTCTTTGACAATCGCTTGCGCCAGTACAGTCGCAGTTGTTGTACCATCACCAGCTTCGTCATTGGTGCGGCTGGCGACTTCTTTCACCATTTGCGCGCCCATGTTTTCGAACTTGTCTTCCAGTTCGATTTCCTTGGCAACCGATACACCATCTTTAGTGATGCGCGGCGCGCCAAAAGATTTGTCCAGAACCACGTTACGGCCTTTTGGGCCCAGTGTTACTTTTACAGCATCAGCCAGAATGTTGACGCCGCGCAGCATACGGTCGCGGGCATCTGTATTGAACTTGACGTCCTTAGCAGCCATTTTGCTTGCTCCTGATTATATTTGAATTTTCGTGTTGTGCGGAAAATACGGTTTAGGCCATCAGGCCCAAAATATCGCTTTCCTTCATGATCAGCAGTTCTTCGCCGTCAACGGTCACTTCTGTACCGGACCATTTGCCGAACAGAATTTTATCACCGGCTTTGACGTCCATCGCGATGCGATCACCGTCTTCGTCGCGTGCGCCTGCACCGACGGACACAACTTCGCCCTCTGCTGGTTTTTCTTTTGCGCTATCCGGAATGATCAATCCGCCAGCTGTTTTTTCTTCACTTTCTACACGGCGTACAAGCACGCGGTCATGAAGTGGTGTAAATGCCATCTCTGAGGCTCCTTGGCTCAAAGTTTCTCCCAATGACGTCGAACGACGCCTATTAGCACTCGTTAGTGACGAGTGCCAATGAAGCGTAATTAAGTATCGTATCTCTGTGTGTCAACAGGAGTCTGACTGAAAAAATCAACACGGTTGAGCTTGATGCCGCGCATGCTTAGTTTGTATGTAAACTCAAACAAAGGAATGGGTTGTATGCGCATTATAACAAGTCTGTTTTTCTTTTGCTTATGTACCCCAATTTTCGCTGCGTGCAACGGGATTGACAGGCTGGCTGACTTGCAAAGTGAACAGCGCCAAGAGCTAGATCAGACGATTGCGCAGACACCTTTTCCATACGGAAATCATTGGAAGGCAGAAAAACCCGGCAGTACAATCCACATTGTCGGAACAATCCATGTCTATGATCCGCGGCTTGAGGTAAATTTGGATCGTCTTAAACCTGCGATAAAAGATGCAGGCATGCTGTTGGTCGAAGTGACCACCGACGACGAATACGCGTTGCAACAACGCCTGTCACGCGAGCCAGAGTTGCTGTTTATCACAAAAGGCCCCACCCTGCCCGATCTGATGTCGGAAGACAGCTGGAAAAAACTGGCAGATGAAGCGCGCGCACGGCAAATTCCAGCATTCATGGCAGCAAAATTTCAGCCTTGGTATTTGTCGATGATGCTTGGCATCCCCCCTTGCGCCATGTCCGATATTACATCTGGCAAACGTGGTCTGGACCACCTGATCATGGAATATGCCAAGCAAGCAGACATTCCGTCACAATCACTGGAAGACACGCTGACATTGTTTAAGATGTTCTCAAATGACCCTATCGAAAAACAGGTTGAGATGTTAGAGGCAGGTATTGCTGTGAACCAAGATGCTAACGCAATGTTTGCGACCTTGGTTGAGGCATATTTCCGCGAAGCTCATGTTGAAATATGGCAATACTCGCGCCTTCATGCTCTTCAAGTTTCAGGTCAGGATACTGATCAGACTGCTGAAATGTTTGACGAGATTGAAGAGTTGCTTTTGAACCGACGCAACCAAGCTTGGGTCCCAGTGATTTTAGAGGCCGCTGCAGAACACGAAACGATTATGGTGGCCGCCGGCGCCGCCCACTTGGGCGGTGACGAAGGTGTTTTGAACCTGCTGAATGCCGAAGGTTATCGTCTGACAAGGCAGGATTTCTGACACTTCCCAGGTGACAGGTGACAATCAGATCAAGCCCGGCTAAAACCCGCGCGACCGGATCAAACAGATGAGACAGCGCAATGATCAAAGTATTTGGCCACAAGGCCCCCGACACTGATTCCACCGGCTCCCCCATCATTTGGGCCTGGTACCTGAATAAGGTACAGAAAACTGTTGCAGAACCTAAATTGCTGGGCGAACCAAATACAGAAGCGGCCTTTGTTCTGAAGCGTTGGAATTTGGACAAGCCCGAGATCATTTCAGATGTCAGCGAAAACGATACCTGCATTGTCGTTGACACAAATAACCCTGCCGAACTGCCCCCATCCATCAACAGCGCTGACGTAATTCAGATTATCGACCATCACAAGCTAACTGGCGGGCTTGAAACAAAAGGTCCAATCGACATCACAATCCGCCCCTTGGCCTGCACGGCGACTGTTATGTATGACATGATGGGGGAAGATGCCGCCAGAATGCCTGACCAGATCAAGGGCACTATGTTATCATGTATTCTGTCAGACACTCTGGAGTTTCGCAGCCCCACCACAACACCCCATGACAAGGAAGTGGCTGAAAAGCTGGGCCGAGAATTGGGCATTTCCATTCCTGAGTATGCCGCCGATCTGTTTGCTGCAAAATCCGATGTCTCGGCTTTTTCTGATGCCGAATTGCTGCGAATGGATTCCAAGGAATATACCGTAGATGGCACAAAATTCCGTGTCTCTGTTTTAGAAACCACAGCCCCGAAAATGGTTTTGGATCGCAAAGCCAGTTTGATTGAAGCAATGCCGCAGGTTGCGCAAGAGGATGACGTGGATCAGGTACTGCTGTTCGTGGTCGATATCCTGTACGAGGAAGCCACAATGCTGATACCAAATAACCTTAGCAAAACGGTTGCAGAAAAATCGTTCGACGTGACTGTGTCTGGCGATACGGTGGTTCTGCCCGGTATCATGAGCCGCAAAAAACAGATTATTCCAAACCTAAAAATCTGATGACAGAATACGCCCTTGGCGAAAATATGTGTGGAACACTGAAAACCATGAGGCGCGTATGACCAGAATTATCAAGACATTGGACGAGATATCGCAAGACTATGATGCGCTTTTTTGTGATCTTTGGGGGTGCGTGCACAACGGCATTGCGCCGTTTTCCGAAGCTGTGGCAGCTCTAACTGCATTCAAAGCGCAAGACGGTATCGTCGTTTTGCTGACAAACGCGCCAAGGCCCTTTCCAAGTGTTGAAAAACAACTTAGCCGCATGGGATTGCCCAACGATTGTTGGGATACGATCGCCACATCAGGTGACAGTGCGCGCGCAGCCATGTTCCGTGGTGCGGTCGGCGAAAAAGTGTTCTTTATCGGTGAAGATCATGACCAAAGCTTTTTCACCCCAATGGACATCGTGGAAGACCCTGTTGATATCCAGCAAGTAAAGTTAGAAGACGCCGAAGGGATCGTTTGTTGTGGCCCTTTCGACGCGCACGCTGATCCATCCGTGATGCGGCCTGAATTTCTATATGCCAAGCAAAAGGGCCTGAAACTGTTATGCGCGAACCCCGATATTGTTGTGGATCGCGGGAAAACGCGGGAATGGTGCGCGGGGGCTTTGGCACAATTATATACGGAAATGGGCGGCGAAAGCCTCTATTTTGGTAAACCACATCCACCGATTTATGATTTGGCACGGCGGCGGTTGATCAATCTGTGGCATGATATTCCCGACAACCGAATTCTAGCGATTGGTGATGGTATCAAAACCGATATTCTTGGTGCTTCGGGAGAACAGATCGATTCTGTATTCATCACCGGCGGCTTGGCAGCTATTGAAACAAAAACGCAAGATCATCCGGACCAAAAGGCGCTTGATGCGTTTTTAGAAACAGAAATGGTCACACCAACATTTGCGATGGGTCAATTGAGATAACCGATTCAGGACTTGCATTTTCTGCACTTGCAAAGTAATTTAATTACTAAATTATGATCTTTAGTGGTTAAATATTACCCAAAGGATGTGCGAGATGTTGGATAACATGCCCCGTGGTACGATCTGTATCGAAGATATCGAAATTGGAATGAAACGCCATCTGCGCAAGGTGGTGACAGACCGCGATATCGAAATGTTCGCTGAAGTGTCCACCGATCATAATCCTGTGCATCTGGATGATGCTTATGCGCAAGACACAATTTTCGAAGGGCGGATCGCCCACGGGATGCTGACCGCAGGATTAATTTCCGCTGTGATAGGGGAACAATTACCCGGCCATGGCACTGTTTATCTTGGACAATCTCTGAAGTTTCTTGCGCCTGTTCGCCCTGGCGATATGGTCATGGCTGAGGTTGAAGTAATCGATATTGATCATTCTAAGCGCCGTGTCACTATGGATACCTATTGTGAAGTTGACGGGAAAAAAGTGTTGAAAGGCGAAGCGGTTGTACTAGCCCCATCGCGCAAGTTCGACTGAGCCTTGCACCCATATCGCAGCCACGTTAACTGCGATATATGAAGATCGTCCGAGACACTCAATTCATCGATCCAAGCGACCAAGGTGCCAGTGCGGCCATTGGTAATTTCGATGGTGTCCATCTGGGCCATCAGGCCGTTATCGATATTGCGCGCGCGCGCGCAGAACAATTGAATGCACCCCTTGGTGTCATGACATTCGAACCACATCCACGCGAATTTTTCGCCCCCGAAACACAACCCTTTCGCTTGATGAATGCAGACGCAAAAGCGCACCGACTTGAAAAAATAGGCGTAGAAAAATTATATGAATTGCCTTTCAATTCAATACTTTCATCGCTTGAAGCTGACCAGTTCGCACAACAGATTATCATGGACAGCCTAGCGCTGAGGCATGTCGTCATCGGGCAGGATTTTTGCTTTGGTAAAGGACGCAAGGGCACTGCGGATGATTTGCGGAATTTTGGCGATCAGATGGGTTTCGGTGTGACCATAGCTGAGATGGTTCAGATGGATATGGGTGAAGTATCGTCAACCAATATCCGCGCGGCATTATCGCAAGGGCGCCCCGGGGATGCAGCTGCGATGTTGGGCCACTGGCACCGAATTGAAGGCCAAGTGATCCGCGGCGAACAACGCGGCCGCGAGTTGGGATACCCCACCGCCAATATGTCGATCAGTGGCTTGCACCCCCCCAAATTTGGTGTTTATGCCGTCAAGATTGATGTGCTGGCGGGTGCGAACGCGGGCAGCTATCATGGGGCTGCTTCCATCGGGGTGCGTCCGATGTTCGGCCAAAATACAGCAAATTGCGAAACCTATCTGTTTGATTTCAAAGGCGATCTTTACGGTGCGCAAATATCGGTCGGGTTAGTGGAATTTCTGCGACCCGAGCTGAAGTTTGACACAATTGATGCGCTGATCACGCAAATGGATGCCGATTGCGCAAAAGCCCGGGAAATTTTGCAAAATGTCTGATGATCCCATTGATCGCAGTGGGCTGCGCCATCAGTTTTGGAAAACCGTTCCACTGAAAAAAATGACGCCAAAGGAATGGGAAGCCTTGTGCGATGGCTGTGGAAAATGCTGTCTGAACAAGCTAGAAGATGAAGATACGGGCGCTATTGCGCTGACCTGCGTGGCATGCCGGTTGCTGGATGACAGCACCTGCCGCTGCGCACAATATGACATCCGCAAACAGTTTGTGCCAGAATGTATCGTGCTGACGCCTGATACGCTGGCCGACCATATGTATTGGATACCACAGACCTGCGCCTATCGATTAGTATATGAAAACAAGCCCTTATACGATTGGCACCCTCTGATTTCCGGCACGCCACAAAGTGTCCACGATGCAGGTGTGTCGGTACAGGACAGGACCGTATCTGAATTCGAATTCCCTGAAGACGAATGGGAAGAGTTTATTATCGAGGAGCCAACCTGATGTTTTTCGCCTCTGACAACGCAGGCCCAGTGCATCCCAAGGTCATGGAATCATTGGTAAAAGCGAATGCAGATTATGCGATGCCCTATGGCAGCGATCCAATTATGGGAACCGTTCGCGAACAAGTACGCGAGGTATTTGAGGCACCGGAAGCGGCCGTTTATCTGGTGGCAACCGGAACTGCTGCGAACTCTATCATACTGGCAACACAGGCCAATCCCTGGGAAACGATCTTCTGTTCGCGCATTGCGCATATTCATGAAGATGAATGCGGATGTCCTGAGTTTTTCACGGGCGGTGCCAAATTGACCTTGGTTGATGCGCCTGATGGAAAAATGGACCCAGATGCCTTGAAAGTAGCAATTGAAGGCGAAGAAACACGCGGTGTCCACGGCCCTCAACGTGGCCCTGTGTCGATTACACAAGCCACAGAAAAGGGCACAGTCTATTCGCTTAGTGAACTGAAAACGCTAATTAATATTGCAAAATCCTATGGTCAGAAAACCCATATGGATGGTGCCAGATTCACCAATGCACTGGTCTCGCTTGGCTGTTCGGCGGCTGAGATGACTTGGGGGGTGGGGATTGATGCGGTTAGTTTTGGGGGGACGAAAAACGGATTGATGGGGGTTGAGGCGGTTGTTCTGTTTGATCCAGATCAGGCATGGGAGTTTGAGCTACGGCGCAAACGGGCGGCGCATCTGTTTTCCAAGCACCGCTTTTTATCGGCGCAAATGCAGGCCTATCTGACAGATGATCTGTGGCTTGAGCTGGCCACAAAAGCCAATACAGCCTGCGCCAGATTGACCCGCGGGTTAAAGCAAACCCCTGATACTAAAATACTTTTTGAACCCGGCGCGAATATGATCTTTGCTGAATGGCCGCGCGCGGGACACCAAAGACTGCATGATGCAGGCGCGCAATATTATATCTATTCAGGCGCGTTGGAAGGCGATGACCCGGACGAGCCATTGATGGCAAGACTGGTCTGTGACTGGTCCGCGACAGATGAAAATATCGATAGATTTATTGATCTGGTCAAAGGTTAACCCGATGAACGTTGCGCAGGATCATCCGCGCGCGCACCACCGTCACGCAGTTTTGTATATTTTGTACAAGGGTTTTGTACCAAAAGTTTTGTACAAAACTGCGATTCTGGCACCTCACGTCGGTTTTCAGCGCTGTCAATAAGGCCGCTGGCGAAAGGGTTCGGTAGGATTTTCCGATCTGTTAAGGTTTGCCCGAAATGCGCCCTTTTGAGAGATTGACCCCAGTCGATCCGGGATATTTAAGGGATGAAGAAATGCCCGCTTCGTCCATTTATGATGATCTGCAATGCAACGATCTGTGACCACAAACCGATCGTGCAGCTATGTCTGGTAACCCTGTTAAATAGAATTCCGCTGCCAGCGTGATACGCGTTGGGGTGAAACTCTTTTCAATCCAAGCGATAACCCTGCGGGACGTACACATCAAAGATTTCAGGCACCGCATCTGGCGCGACAAGAACTTCGCGACCAAAACCCGATACGCCGGGCGGTTCAACCGCATCAGCGACACAGCGCGCGGTAGCAGATCCGTCGAAAATGAAATCCTGCCCTTCCTCAAACAAAGGCGCTATCGTCGGGAAAAACTCGATAGCACGTCGCAACGTGGGTTCTTTGATAAACCTACCTGGAATCGCGACAAAGAAACCAGTCTCAGAGAAAGGTGAACCTTTGGTTATTTGAGTATTTGAAGGATCACTTTCGCCCCGATCGCTTACCCATTGGTTCAGTACGCCGTGTAGATCATATAGCCCAATCGGATTTGGAGGGCGCGTACCTGGAATGGGGCGGACAAAACTAGACACACCCTCGTCTCTCTTCCAGATATTTCTTGGTGGTTCCCAATGGCCATTATCAGTACCGTATGGAGGCTTGAGCACGCGCGACCGTGCCGCATATTCCCACTCACTTTCCAGCGGCAGGCGCATCGTAAGACCCGTCAAGTCGCCAAGCCACTTACAATAATCTTCGGCTTCATGAAAAGGCATAGAAGCTACAACTTCCGGCGGTGTTTCGTCGAGAAGCGGTGGCAGCCCGGTTTCATGACGAAATGTTACATATTCAGCAAAAGTTGGCAGATGGCTCTGAATATAGAAACTGTCGAGTGTTACCTCTGGCAAAGACTTACGTCCAATGACCCCCATCTCGCGTATTTCAATTTCACCATTTTGAAGACGCAGTTTGACATCGTAATTTCCGGGGCGAAACGTACCGCCTGCGATATAGACCAGGTTTGAGCGGGTGCGCTGCTTTAACTCCTCAAGGTTAACCATTTTGTTGTCCTGACAACCTGACAACGCAACTAATCCCAAAAGTGCTAATAATCTCATATAAAACCCTTTATGCGTTCGGTGCGGCAAGGCTTATTGGGCCTAGATGCGCGCACTCCTAAATATCTGCCTGCCTAGCACGACATTACGCGCGGACAAAGACTTGGCTGTGTGGGACATTCAAAAAAATAGACATTGGCGTTAAACGGTTGAAGGAAAGCATTATTCAGAAATCTATCAATGTTGGAGTTTATAATCGGCTCATTGGCAAAGAAAATCTTTGTATAGGATCGCCCCGGGGCTGGTCTTGGACGGCATTCACGTCGCAAGAATTTCAGCAATTTGGGTTGGATGTGTGATCGGAACCATGTGGCCTGCACCGTCGATCGTCGTTCGGGTCGGGTTTTGCATGCGGGCGGACAGGGCGTTCAGGATGGCGGGCATGATGGGGCCGGACAGGGCGCCGTCAATGAGATCAATGGGCATTGTCAAAGCCTCGATCAGGCCGCTGGTCAGCAGGTTTGCATTGTCATCACGGATAGCCTTGCCCTGAGCCGGGATCAGGTGGATGCGGTCAGTGATATATGTGCGTTGCGCGTCTGGCAGGGCAGCCCAGGGGGTGCCACCGCCCCACATGGACATGAACAGCCGTGCCGCTGTTGCGCGATCACCTGCTTGCATAGCTGCGGCAAAGGGCGCGAAATCACGTTCGTTCCGGGCATAGGCCGGATCACCAGCAGCACGGGCGGCGGCGAAAAAAACTGGCTCAATCAAGCTAAGGCGGTTGACCAGATTGGGGCGTTCACAAGCCAGACGCAGGGCGACCGTGCCACCAAAGGAATGGCCGATCAGGTGGACCGGACCATCGTCGCAAAAGGTTTCCGCGATCCGGGTCGTCAGTTGCTGGTAATCGCCCTGCCCGTCCCAATCGGCAGATCGGCCATGACCCGGCATGTCAAAGGCTGTGATCGTGTGCGTTTTGGACAGGCTCTTGGCAACACCTGCCCAGACGCCCTGATGGGCCAGCGCACAATGAATCAGGACCGCGTTGATCGGTCCTTGGCCATGTTGTGTCCAATAGGTCTGATGGCCCGCGCGTGTGTCTTTGGGCACTTACAGGCGGCCCGACAGATAGGCATCCAGATCATCCAGACGGTCCTGCCCCCAAAAGCGCTGATCGGTGTCAGTGATATAAAACGGCGCGCCGAATGCACCGCGATTGACCGCCTCTTCTAGGTTTGAAGCATAGGTATCGGCCCCTTGCAACAAGCCGCTGTCAGCCAGTGACGGATCAAAGCCCGCAGCAGACAGGCAATCGCGGATCACATCGTCTTGGGCGATATCCTTTTCACCGGCCCAACACGCAGCAGTCAGGCCATGGATCAGTTTGCCCATATCACCACCGCCCGCGTTTTGCGCCGCAATGATGGCATAGGACGACGGCGCAGGATTTGTGGGCCAAAACGCAGGTTTCAGATTGATCGGCAGACCGGCCAGCTTGGCGCGACGGGCCATATCCTGCAGTCGATATTCCTGACGGTTGGGGTGCCGGTCTTTGGGTGGGGTTCCCCCTGTGCGGGAAAAAAGCCCCATGATATCAACCGGCTTATATGTCACCGTCGCCCCATGTTTGGCGGCAATCTCCTCTAATCTGGTGCCGGTCATGTAGGTGAAGGGTGATATAGTTGCAAAAAAGTAGTCGATATGGGCCATTTGTGTTCCCCCGGGATGGCTAATTCTTTGCGTGACCCTAGACGCATGCTAAGCGATGTCAACGTCGCGAATCCGCTGCAATCGGAAAACCCTGGGGACCCTTACATGCCAACTGTTTTTGAGCCGAAATTGATTTCTGGCAACGCCAATCTGCCACTTGCCAAAGCTGTCGCACGGCGCATGTCAATGCACCGGGGGGTCAATGTCGGATTGGTCGAAGCGCGGGTCGAACGATTTAACGATGGCGAGATTTTCGTTGAGGTGTTCGAGAATGTGCGCGGCGAGGATATGTTTATCATCCAGCCCACGTCGAACCCCGCCAATGATAACCTTATGGAATTGCTAATTATTTCCGATGCCCTGCGGCGGTCTTCAGCATCACGGATTACGGCCGTTATCCCTTATTTCGGGTATGCGCGGCAGGATCGTCGCACCAAAGCACGCACACCGATTTCAGCAAAACTGGTGGCAAATATGCTGATCGAGGCAGGGATTGAACGAATTCTGACGATGGATCTGCATGCCGCGCAAATTCAGGGTTTTTTCGATATTCCCGTGGACAACCTTTATGCATCACCAATCTTTGCACTGGATATCCAGGCGCAATTTTCGGACCTGAGTAAGGTCACGGTCGTATCACCAGATGTGGGCGGCGTGGCGCGGGCCCGCGAGTTGGCGCAGCGTATCGGCTGCGGTTTGGCGATTGTGGACAAGCGGCGCAACAAACCCGGCGAGATTGCTGAAATGACTGTGATCGGGGATGTCGAAGGGCAGACCTGCATTATCGTGGATGACATCTGCGACACAGCTGGCACACTTTGCAAAGCCGCCGAAGTGCTGTCAGAGGCGGGTGCGACCGAGGTTCACAGCTATATCACACATGGCGTTTTGTCCGGCCCGGCGGTTGAGCGGATCACAAATTCTGTGATGAAAAGTTTGGTGATCACAGATTCGATCCAAGCCACCGATCCTGTCAAAGCCGCGCCCAATATCCGCATCCTGCCCACTGCCCCGATGTTCGCGCAGGCGATCCTGAATATCTGGAACGGTACATCGGTCAGTTCGTTGTTTGAAACCGAAACATTGATGCCGATTTATGAAGGATTTTACGGGTAAGCCCTAAGCTGGCTGCTGTGCAAGGCCTTGCCGCTTTGCCGTGCCACGTTGCCATAACATAAATGCCAACAGGATAGGCGTGATCTGGATGAATGTGTAGGCCAGAAGCACCGGTGAAAGAAGCGGTAATATCCAGCAAAACATCCAGATTGCATCTGCATAAGGTTTCCGGATCAAAAACAACTGTTCAGCCTGCCTGTACCATAAAGCCAGAACAATCTGGAAAATCACCAGATCATATAGAAAGCTGTACGGCAGGATCAGAAAAGTGCTGAGCACAAACCAGGTCAGATAGTCGCGTACGTCCCAGTCTTTTCCGGGCCAGGCGCGAATCGCCAGATAAGTCGCGATCAGCGCAACAACGGCATGCAGCATGTAAGCACCCTGCGTGCCCAAGTTCAGAACGCGGCCCTGCATAAAAGCGGTTGGCACCAACATCAGCATCAGACCCCGCCAGTCTTCTAATACAAATCGCTGCTGATATGTAGTGAATGTGAAAAAACCCTTCCATGGGTCCAAGCCCCAGACGGTAATCGTTGCGGCGATCAAAATGCCAAAAGCAATGGCACCATAAAGAATGACATTCCACTGTTTTCTAACTAGAACCATTGGAATCGCAATCAGACCCAAGTGTGGTTTCATCGTCAGTACAGCCCAGCTTATACCCGACAAGGCTGGTTTTCGGACCGCAAAGGTGACGGCGAAACTTATGAAAGCTGCTGTCACAAAGGCGTTTTGTCCTGCCAAAATGTTCAGCATACCCGCAGGGGACATGGCGACCAGAAAAACCCATACCCAGCTTAGCTTTAATGATCTTATGGCCAACGCGATCAGTGAAATGCCAAGTGCATGCCACAAAAACAAGGAAATATGGTAAATACTTCGGCTAACCAGAACAGAGTCGGCGGATATGACCAGCCGTGAATAGTATAGTCCGAGCCATATTTAGCCCATAGAACTTCCATATAAGCTTGCTGTGAGAAAAGCATATGCTGCTTGTTTTCAGCTAGCAATTCGCCCGCAGTATACAAGTTTATAAAATCGCGCCCAACCATCATGCCGCCCGGTTCACGGCCACTTATTGAAACATAAAAATAAGCCGCAAGAAGCATTAACACGATGACAGCGATGCTGATTGCAAATCTGATGTTTGGTACAGTGCCTGTCGCAGGCGCGGGGATTTTTTCAGACATGTAAGCGTGGACCAAACGGAAGAAGTGGAATTCATCTGATTAGAGCAGGTAAATCAAACCCGTTCCACTTCATTTGTGTTATGTCGTCGAAATCCCGATTTCGTCGCCAATTGCAACCATGTCGGCCAGCAGTTTTGTTGCCGCGTCAACAGTATCGGGGTTGGCGTTTTCCTGGGCTTTGCGGGCCTCGGAAATCAGGTTGTTCATGTCATCTTGTGTCACGTCATCACGGGGGATGGCGCGTTCGGCCAGCACGGATGTGCCTTCGGTCGAAATTTCAGCAAAACCGCCAGTGACGACATACTCTGATGTACCGTCGGGGCCGCTGATTTTCAAAAGGCCCGGACGCAGGGATGTGATTGTGGGCGCGTGATCCGGCATGGCGGTCATATCGCCGTCTGCCGCGGGGATCTGAACCTCGGACACCCGAAGCGAAGCAAGGCTTCGTTCCGGGCTGACCAGATCAAATTGCATTGTATCTGCCATGACTTAGGCCGCCTCTGCTGCCATTTTTTCGGCTTTGGCTTTCACATCTTCGATGCCGCCGACCATGTAAAACGCGCCTTCTGGCAGGTGATCGTATTCACCGGCCACAACCGCCTTGAACGAGCTGATCGTGTCTTCGATTGGCACCTGAACACCGGGCGAACCTGTGAAAACTTCGGCAACGTCGAACGGTTGCGATAGGAAACGCTGAATTTTCCGAGCGCGGGCCACGGTCAGTTTGTCTTCTTCGCTTAGTTCGTCCATGCCAAGGATCGCGATGATATCCTGCAGTGATTTATAGCGCTGCAAAATCCCCTGAACGTCACGAGCCACCTGATAGTGTTCTTCGCCAACCACGCCGGGGTCAAGGATCCGGCTGGTTGAATCCAGCGGATCCACGGCCGGATAGATACCCAATTCGGAGATTGCACGGCTAAGAACGGTGGTCGCATCAAGGTGCGCGAACGATGTTGCAGGCGCCGGGTCGGTCAAGTCATCCGCAGGCACATAAATCGCCTGAACCGATGTGATCGATCCATTTTTCGTCGATGTGATCCGTTCCTGCATTTGGCCCATGTCAGTTGCCAGCGTCGGCTGATAGCCCACCGCCGATGGGATACGGCCCAACAGCGCTGACACCTCGGAACCCGCTTGGGTAAAGCGGAAGATGTTGTCAACAAAGAACAAAACGTCTGTGCCGGACTGGTCACGGAACTGTTCGGCCATTGTCAGACCAGACAAAGCAACCCGCATCCGCGCACCGGGGGGTTCGTTCATCTGGCCATAGACCAGCGCCACTTTGGACTTGGTCAGGTCATCGGCATTGATCACACCGGATTCGATGAATTCATAGTAAAGGTCGTTGCCTTCACGGGTTCGTTCGCCCACACCAGCGAAAACCGAATAGCCCGAGTGCACTTTGGCGATGTTGTTGATCAGTTCCTGAATAAGAACGGTTTTGCCAACACCAGCACCGCCAAACAGGCCGATTTTACCGCCCTTGGAATATGGTGCCAGAAGGTCAATGACCTTGATGCCCGTCACAAGGATGTCGGATGATGTTGCTTGTGATGCAAAGTCAGGAGCTTCGGCGTGGATGGCGCGGGTTTCGGTGGCGCCTATCGGGCCTTTTTCGTCGATGGGCTCGCCCACAACATTCATGATGCGACCCAATGTTGCGTCGCCCACGGGCACGCTGATCGGGCCATCCATATCCGTCACGTCCTGGCCGCGCACCAGACCTTCGGTGGCATCCATGGCGATGGTGCGCACGGTGCTTTCGCCCAAATGCTGCGCCACTTCCAGAACCAGTGTTTTGCCATTGTTGTCAGTGGTCAGCGCGTTCAGAATCTCTGGCAGGTGATCCTCGAACTGCACGTCCACAACGGCGCCAATCACCTGGGTGATTTTGCCTTTTGCGTTTGCCATGTCGTTTCTCCGGTTCTAGCTGTTTAGGCCCGACAACACGTCGTCGGGCAGTTTTATACGGACAAGCTGCCATTGCAGCCCTTGTCGTTCAAAATAAAGATCGGCGGCGGTATCGCCACCCGTTTCGGTTTCAGACAGAGTGACCTTGAATTCATTCACCGCAGTGAAAAACGCCCAACTGATATGGGCCCACGGGTCCTGTACATCAGATTGACGAATGATATCGGCGGCGTTGGCAGGGGTTACAAAGCTGTCAACCATACCATCAACCATTGCGCCACCGAGGGTATTGGCCATCGCACCCGCCAATGGATCAGACCCGGCTTGGGCCATCATAGATGCTTTGATATCATCGCCCATCGCGCCGCGCACACGATCCCAATCAACCTTGTTCTCCAAGACCTTGGGATCACCTGCTTCAATACCTTGGGACATCGTATAGACGTTCCAATACGGCAAAGCCGCATAGGCGCATACACCCAAGAAAGCTATGAACAGGATCTTTTTCATCTAAAGCGCCTCGGCCCCTGAGATGATTTCGATCAGTTCGTTGGTGATCACAGCCTGACGTGAACGGTTGTACTGGATTGTCAGTTTGTCGATCATCTCGCCCGCGTTCCGTGTCGCGTTGTCCATTGCAGACATCCGCGCGCCCTGTTCCGAGGCGGCGTTTTCCAGCAAAGCTGCAAAGATTTGCGTGGCAACACCGCGCGGCAGCAGATCGGCCAGAATGGCTTCTTCGCTGGGTTCGTAATCATACAGCTGGCTGACGCCTTCGGCATCTTCGTCAAAGACGGCCGGGATGATCTGCTGTGCCGTGGGCACCTGACTGATCACCGATTGAAAGCGGTTGAAGATGATTGTCGCGACATCAAATTCTTCGGCATCAAAACGGGCCAGCACATCTTTGGCAATGCCCTGTGCATCTGCATATCCGATGCGTTTGACGTCAGATAGATCAACGTGGCCGATGAAATGGCTGGACAGATCACGCTTTAACGCTTCGCGGCCTTTTTTACCAACTGTCAGAATTTTAACAGTTTTTCCAGCAGCCAGCAGCTTTTGGGCCTGCAAACGTGCCAGACGCGCGATGGTCGAATTGAAGCCACCGCACAGACCGCGTTCTGCAGTCATAACGACCAGCAGATGCACATCATCACTGCCTGTTCCGCTAAGAAGTTTCGGCGCTGTGTCCGACCCACCCACAGATTGAGCAAGCCCTGACAAAACGGCATTGAACCGTTCTGTGTAAGGGCGTGATTGTTCGGCTGCATCTTGGGCGCGGCGCAGTTTTGCAGCCGCAACCATTTGCATAGCCTTGGTGATCTTGCGCGTGCTTTTGACGCTTTCGATCCTGTTTTTCAGGTCCTTAAGACTTGGCATGGTCCCGACCCCTTATGCGAAATCAGCGGCGAATTCATCGATGGCTGATTTGATCTTGTCGGCGGCATCACCTTTGACCTTGGGATCTTCGTTTGTGATCCAGTCCAGCAAATCCTGATGCTTGCCACGCAAATGCGACAGCAGACCGGATTCAAAGCGACCCACGTCTTTGACGTCGATCTTATCAAGATAGCCATTTGTACCCGCGTAAATAACGCAAACAATCTCGGCGTTAGTGAGAGGAGAATACTGGGGTTGCTTCATCAGTTCGGTCAGGCGGGCACCGCGGTTCAGCAAACGCTGAGTCGCCGCATCCAGATCAGACCCGAACTGGGCAAAGGCTGCCATTTCGCGATATTGTGCCAGTTCCAGCTTGACCGGACCTGCGACGGATTTCATCGCGTTGGTTTGCGCGGCAGATCCCACACGGGATACCGACAGACCGGTGTTCACCGCCGGACGGACACCTTGATAGAACAGTTCTGTTTCAAGGAATATCTGACCATCGGTGATCGAAATCACGTTGGTCGGAATAAAGGCCGACACGTCACCGCCCTGGGTTTCGATGATCGGCAACGCTGTCAGCGATCCCGCACCATGGTCTTCGTTCATCTTCGCCGAACGTTCCAGCAGGCGGGAATGAAGATAAAAAACGTCGCCCGGATATGCTTCACGTCCAGGCGGACGGCGCAGCAGCAGGGACATCTGGCGATAGGACACGGCTTGTTTTGACAGATCATCATAAACGATCAGCGCGTGCTTGCCATTGTCGCGGAAATATTCAGCCATCGCAGTCGCGGCGTAAGGCGCCAAAAACTGCATCGGGGCCGGTTCAGAGGCGGTTGCGGCCACGATGATCGAATACTCAATCGCGCCGGTTTCTTCCAGCTTTTTCACCAGCTGGGCCACAGTCGACCGCTTTTGACCGACGGCAACATATACGCAATACAGCTTCTTGCTTTCGTCATCACCGGCAGCATCGTTATAGGATTTCTGGTTCAGAATCGTATCAAGCGCCACAGCGGTTTTGCCGGTCTGACGGTCGCCAATGATCAATTCGCGCTGACCGCGGCCAATCGGGATCATCGCGTCAACAGACTTAAGACCCGTTGCCATAGGTTCATGCACCGATTTGCGCGGGATGATACCGGGGGCTTTTACGTCAGCCACGCTGCGCTTTTTCGTTTTGATCGGGCCTTTGCCGTCCAGTGGATTGCCTAGCGCGTCGACAACACGACCCAGCAGTTCTGGACCAATTGGAACGTCCACGATGGATTTGGTGCGCTTGACGACGTCACCTTCTTTGATGTCGCGGTCAGAGCCAAAGATAACGACGCCCACATTGTCGCTTTCCAAGTTCAAGGCCATCCCCATAATCTTACCGGGGAATTCGACCATCTCACCGGCCTGCACATTATCAAGGCCGTGCACACGGGCAATCCCGTCGCCCACGCTTAGCACGCGGCCAACTTCGGCCACTTCGGCTTCTTGTCCGAAGTTTTTAATCTGGTCCTTCAGGATCGCAGAGATTTCGGCAGCTTGGATACCCATTTATCCGACCTCTTTCATAGTGTTCTGGAGTGCGCTGAGCTTCGATTTGATTGACGTATCAATCATTTTCGAGCCCACTTTAACAATCAGGCCGCCGATCAGACTTTCATCGACCGCCGCTTTGATATTGATATTTTTACCGACATTGGCCTTTAGAACCTTGGCCAGTTTGTCAGACTGTGTTTTTGTCAGAGCCTTGGCGGATGTGACTTCGGCGGTCACTTCACCTTTGTCTTCGGCAATCAGATCGCGGATCTGATCCAGAAGATGCGGCAGAACGAACAGACGCCGCTTAGACGCCATCAGGCCCAGCGTGTTCGTCATGATACCAGGCAAAGACATTTTCTTGGCGATTGCGGCAACAGCGGTTGCCTGATCTTCGCGCGAATAGATCGGCGAATGGATCAGATTGCGAAAATCATCACTGTCAGACAATGCTGTCGTCAAGGCATCTGTATCAGCTTCCAAAGCTTTCAGACCCTTATCGGCTTTCGCCAGTTCAAAAACGGCTGTGGCATAGCGACTTGCTATGCCAGTTGAAATCGAAGCTGGTTCGGACACGTCCACCCTTCCGATGTCTTTGGCCCGGGTCTTTTTGCGGCTGCATCAAGACATCAGGCGTGCTGAAACCCCATTGATCAGAGGCATTAAAATCAGGGGGGATGTAACAGAGCCTTTGTGACCTCGCAACTACCCTTTGCAATCCAATCCCTGTTCAAGAACATAGGAAACATTAGCATTTCGCCAAGGTGCGACCGTTTTACACAAAATTTATCACATTTTTTTCGGGCTGAAATCAAACAAAAGGCAGGTGATTCTTGCCCATGCCTGTGTGAGCACCATTGTGCAACGACTGCCCCCATCCCGAGTGTCTTAAGGACACGAGACAACAGTAATAACACCGCGGGCGTTTCAATTTGATGATATCAAAGTTGCCCCGACCGACATGATACCGTAATCAATTGAAAAACAGTGGGGACAAAATCGAATGTATCGCGTCTGGAATTTCGTCGCAAATTACTCTCTTCTTCTGATAGCCGGCGCGATTATCGCTTTGCTTTGGGCCAATACAGATCCAAACGGGTATCATCATTTCGTGGAATTCGTGATCTGGGATCACGCCCCCATCGGACATTTGCATGATGGGCATCGCACGTTGACGCTGCATTATCTGGTCAATGATGTGCTGATGGCTTTCTTTTTTGCCATCGCCGCAAAAGAGGTGTGGGAAGCCGTTATTCTGAAAAACGGATCCCTGCGCGGGAAAAAAGCCGCGACGCCACTGTTCGCAACCGCTGGCGGCATGGTTGGCCCCATCGGTGTTTACCTTGGCATCGCTTTTCTGCTTGGGCCTGAAAAATTCACGGCCGTTGCGAATGGCTGGGCGATCCCAACTGCCACCGATATCGCGTTTTCCTATCTTATCGGGCGTCTGGTCTTTGGCGCAGGCCATCCAGCTGTGCGGTTCCTGTTGCTGTTGGCCATTGCCGATGACGCGGCGGGCCTGATCATTTTGGCGATTTTTTATCCTGAAAATGCGGTTATCCCGGCGTGGCTTTTGTTGTCGCTGTTTTCAGCCATCTTGGTTTTCTTTGCGTTCAACTGGTTGCCGCGTTATCTGGATCGAGGCAACCAGTTGCGCCCCAAATCCACCTGGGTGCGGCAAAAACTTGGGTTTGTTCCTTATTTTCTAGCTGGTTGCGCCAGTTGGTATGGATTTCAGGAAAGCGGTTTGCACCCTGCCCTTGGGTTGTTGCCGATTGTGCCCACGATCCCCCATGCTGACCGTGCATTTGGAATATTCAGCGAAGCCGAACAATATTTGTCTGACCTTCTGAACCAGATCGAACATGCGCTGAAACATCCGGTCGAAATCATCCTGTTCTTTTTCGGTCTTGTGAACGCAGGTGTCGAATTCAGCGCGATCAGCGAAGCGACATGGCTGGTGTTGGCGGGTCTGTTAATCGGCAAACCGATCGGAATCTTTCTTTTCGGCTGGTTTGCTGCACGTCCGCTTGGGCTTGGTATTCCACAAGGCATGAAGCTAAGCGATCTGATTGTGATCGGCTTTGTTGCGGCCATCGGGTTTACGGTGTCGCTCTTTGTCGCGTCGGTCGCCTTTGATCCAGGTCCTGTTCAGGATGCTGCCAAAATGGGGGCGTTACTTAGTTTTGGGGCAGCGATCGTTTCAATCATCGTAGGCAAAATGCTGAAGGTCGAAAAACAAGAGCTTTGACGCCAAGTCTGGTCAAATGCCCACAAAATGGACATAATATTTACAATTGCTTCTGTAAGGGTGCTGTTAAGACACCCATTGTAAAGATGTGGCCACACTGTCAGGGCAGACCAGATGCTTGAATTCGAAAACGTCAGCAAGTCCTTTTGGACAGGCATACAGCGCAAGGTAATACTTGATCGCGCATCGTTTCGTGTCGAGATTGGCAATTCACTTGGCATTCTGGCCCCCAACGGTACAGGCAAAACGACGCTGATCAACATGATGGCCGGTTTGGAAAAACCAGACGAAGGCGAAATTCGCAGATCTTGCCGCATTTCATTCCCGCTTGGCTTTATGGGGGGTGTGCTTCCCAAACTGTCCGCGATGGAAAATGCACGCTATATTGCGCGGCTGTACGGGCTGGATCCCGATTATGTTGAAGCATTTTGTCGCTGGCTGTGCGGGTTGGAAGAATATTTCGATATGCCCGTTGCCACCTATAGTACCGGGATGAAAGCACGGTTCACATTTGCCCTTCTGTTGTCGCTGGATTTTGATATGTACCTGATTGACGAAGGGATGCCGTCGTCAACAGATGTCGAATTCAATCGCAAAGCGGGTGAAATTCTGAAAGAACGGATTGAGACGACGACAATCATCATTGTGTCGCACCAACCGAAGACCCTTGAAAAGTTTGCCCGTTCAGCCGGTGTCCTGATGAACGGGCAATTGCGTTTGTTTGACACCTTGGAAGAAGCGAAATTGCTGTATGACTATGAAACCCAAGGCGAAGAAATATAGGATCCGCCGCAGTTCTGCGGAGGAAAGCGCGTTGCCGACGACCGATCAGGTCTTTGGCGATGTCAGCTCGACCGATGAGGTCGAAGCGGACGCTCGGATTGACGCCATTCGCCAGGAAGGTCTGACCGCACGCCAATTGCGCATGGCCCGGCGTGTGGCACAGAAAAACGGTCTGTATCCGACATCGGATCTTGAGGCCGTGGTGATGCTGCGCGAACAGGGCATTGATCCGTTCAAACGATCCCGTGCGCTGGAATTGGTCAAATCACAGAATTCAGGCGCCCGACCCAAGGGCGATGAAATTGATCCATCCGGCGATTTCCAATTACCGCAAACAGTCCCTGCGGCGCCGCGTAACAGCCCCGCGCTTGCCCCTGCCGCAGAACGCGCACGGGAAATTCAGCAAATTCAAAGAGACATCGCCAGCCGCCGCCGTCGTAAGATGGCGATGCTGTGTCTAAGGCTGTTTTCGTTTGTGATGCTGCCGACTGTCTTGGCCGGGTATTATTATTTCGCCGTGGCAACGCCAATGTATGGCACAAAGTCGGAATTCAGAATCGAAAAAGCTGACAGCCCCGTCAACCCGGGAAGTGCCAGCCTTTTGGGATCAACACCGATGGCAACGGTACAGGATTCAGTGTCGGTTCAGGGCTATCTGCAATCACGCGAGGCGATGTTACGGCTAAACGAAACCCAAGGTTTCAAAACGCATTTTTCCGACCCATCGCTGGATATGCTGCAGCGGCTGCCTGAGGGTTCGACGAATGAAAAAGCCTATAAGCTTTATATGCGCTATGTGAAGATCGGTTATGATCCGACCGAAGGCATCGTCAAGATGGAAGTGTCTGCCGCCGATCCGGAAACCAGTGCCCGCTATGCCCGCGAACTGATCGGGTTTGCCGAAGAACGCGTGGATCAGATCACCCAGCGCATTCGCGAAGACACGATGAAGGGGGCGCGCGAAAGTTATGAAGATGCAGAACGCAAACGTGAAGAGGCATTGGTACGTGTCACTCAGTTACAGGAAGAGCTGGGCGTACTGGATCCGACCGCAGCCAGCGGCGAATTGCAGGCGCGCGTGACATCGCTGGAAACGCTGTTGCTGGAAAAGGAACTAGAACTGGCCAGCCTGCTGGATAATCGTCGCCCCAATCAAGCACGCGTGGATGCCACCCAGGGCGAGATTCGCCGAATTGAGGAAAAAATTACGGAAGTGCGCGCGCTTATGACATCGACATCTGGTACGGGCGGTAATCAGGCGCGGAAAAATGCCGAACTGCGCGCAGCCGAAGAAGATTACCAGACACGCACGGCTTTGCTTCAGCAATCATTGCAACAATTAGAGCTTGCCCGGATCGAGGCGGAACGCCAGGTGCGCTATCTTTCGGTCAGCGTCAGCCCTATTCCGCCAGACGAACCGACATATCCCCGCGCATTCGAAAATACGATACTGGCATTTCTGATCTTTACAGGTATCTATCTGATGATCTCGCTTACAGCGTCCATTCTTCGCGAACAGGTATCGTCATAGACATGAAAACAATCACCGTCGGTTCTTTGAACGTCAGCAACGATGCGCCGCTGACTGTGATCGCAGGCCCATGCCAGCTGGAAACGGCAGATCACGCGTTGATGATTGCGACGCATATGGCCGAGGTTTGCGCAAAAGCCGGCGCGCAGTATGTGTTCAAGGCCAGTTATGATAAGGCCAACCGCAGTTCGATCAGCGGCAAGCGCGGCTTGGGCATGGATGAGGGGCTGAAAATTCTGCAAACCGTCAAAGATCAGATCGGCTGCCCGGTTCTGACCGATGTTCACGCCCCTGATCAATGTGCCCCTGTGGCCCAGGTCGCCGATATCCTGCAAATTCCCGCGTTTCTGTGCCGTCAGACCGACCTGACGCTGGCCGCAGGTGAAACAGGTGCCGTGGTGAACATCAAAAAGGGTCAGTTTCTGGCCCCCTGGGATATGACCCACATCGCCGACAAGGTTGCCAGCACCGGCAATGACAAGATCATGCTGACCGAACGGGGTGTATCGTTCGGTTACAACACCTTAGTCGCCGACATGCGGTCGCTGCCCGAAATGGCCAAGACCGGATACCCCGTTATCATGGATGCCACACACGCCGTCGCGCAGCCCGGTGGCCTGGGCGGTGCCAGTGGCGGACAGCGTGAATTTGCGCCAGTTCTGGCCCGCGCTGCCGTTTCTTTAGGCATCGCGGGTGTTTTTATCGAAACACATCAGACGCCGGACACCGCGCCCTCTGACGGACCGAACATGGTTGCGTTAGATCAGATGTCACATTTGGTCACTACGCTGATGGCGTTTGACCGTTTGGCCAAGGACGACCCAATCAGACTTTGAACAAAAGCGAGATTTGACAGTGAACACACCAGCCTCGACCGTTTCCCAGAACACCTGGGCCTTTCTGCGTGACCCCATGATCGCCCCCACCGGCTTTCGCGAATATGACGCGCGGTGGAAATACCCAGATGAGATTAACCTACCCGGCATCACAGCCCTTGGGCTGGGTCTGGGCACGCAGATGCACAAACGCGGCATTCCGCCCGTGATCGCAGTGGGAAACGACTACCGCGACTATTCCCTGTCGATCAAAAACGCGCTGATCGTCGGGCTGATGCAGGCGGGCATCCATGTCAAAGATATCGGCCCCGCCCTTAGCCCCATGGCCTATTTCAGCCAGTTCCATCTGGATGTCCCCGCCGTTGCGATGGTCACCGCCAGCCATAATCCGAACGGCTGGACCGGCGTGAAGATGGGCTTTGACCGCCCGCTGACCCACGGGCCCGATGAAATGGGCGAGCTCCGCGATATCGTTCTGCAAGGGCAGGGGCAGGCCCGCGACGGCGGCAAATACGAATTCGTTGATGGCGTACAAAAGGCTTACCTGGACGATCTGGTGGGCGACTTCAAAATGTCCCGCCCGCTGAAGGTCGTCTGCGCCACCGGCAACGGCACCGCCAGCGCCTTTGCGCCTGAACTTTTCGAACGTATCGGGGTTGAGGTTATCCCGTCGCACAACGAACTCGACTACACCTTCCCCAACTACAACCCGAACCCCGAAGCGATGGAGATGCTGCACGACATGGCCGCCAGCGTCAAAGCCTCGGGCGCGGATTTCGCACTGGGGTTTGATGGCGATGGCGACCGCTGCGGTGTTGTCGATGATGAGGGTGAAGAGATCTTCGCCGATAAGGTCGGCGTCATCATGGCGCGCGATCTGGCCAAACTTTACCCCGGCTCAACCTTTGTGGCCGATGTGAAATCAACCGGCCTTTTCGCCAGCGATCCTGAGCTGCAAAAGCATGATATCAAGGCCGACTACTGGAAAACCGGCCACAGCCACATGAAGCGCCGCGTCAAGGAAATCGGCGCGCTGGCGGGATTTGAGAAATCCGGTCACTACTTTCTGGCCGAACCCATCGGACGCGGATATGACTGCGGGATGCGCGTGGCCGTTGAGATCTGCAAGCTGATGGACCGCAACCCTGATATGAAAATGTCAGACCTGCGCAAGGCGCTGCCAAAGACCTATTCGACCCCCACCATGTCGCCCCACTGCGCCGATACGGAAAAATACGACGTGCTGGCCCGGCTGGTCGACAAACTGGTCGCCAAGCATAAGGCCGGCGAAACCGTCGCGGGCCGCGCGATCAAGGATGTTGTGACGGTCAACGGCGCGCGCGTGATCCTGGATAATGGCGGTTGGGGTCTGGTCCGGGCATCATCCAATACTCCCAACCTTGTCGTCGTCTGCGAAAGCCCCGAAAGTGACGCTGAAATGCGGGCGATTTTCAAGGATATTGATGCGGTGATCCGGACGGAACCTTCCGTGGGCGACTACGACCAGACAATCTGACTTTCCCTGCGTCTGCGCTGCCCCTATGGTGGCGCAGAGTTTCCAACGCAGAAGATAGATAAGATGAGATTTCTGGCCGCATTTTTCCTGACCCTGACCATTTTCCTGACCGGCCCGCTTTGGGCACAGGATACGAATGGTCAGCCGTCCGGCCCCATCGCGATCGAAGATGATAACGTCACCGACGCAGCCATTGCTGTACGCATCCGTGATATCCTGGCCGAAATTGGCGGGTACGAAGATGTTACGGTTACCGTAAATGCGGGCATCGTCACGCTGCGCGGCCAAACAGCGCAACTAACGGATATTGAACAGCTTGGCGCCCTTGTCAGCCGGGTTGAGGGCGTGGTCGCGATTCGAAACCAGGTTGTCACGACCTCGGATCTGGTCGAACGGTTGGACCCCACCATTGATCGGTTCCGTGACCGTTGGGATCAGTTCCTGCTGTTCCTGCCCCTGGCCCTGGTTGCGTTGGGGGCATTTCTGCTGATCGTGTTTCTGGGCATTTTCATCGCGCGTTTGCGCCAACCCTGGGATCGTCTGGCGCCCAATGCCTTTATCGCCGATATCTACCGTCAGGTTTTACGCCTGGCCTTTCTGATCGCGGCTATTGTCATTGCGCTGGATATCCTCGGCGCAACTGCTTTGCTGGGCACGATCCTGGGTGCCGCTGGTATCATCGGTCTGGCCATTGGTTTTGCTGTGCGGGACACGGTGGAAAACTTTATTGCGTCGATCATGCTATCGATCCGCCAGCCGTTTCGCCCCAACGACGTGATCGAGATTGAGGGCGACATCGGCAAAGTCATCCGCTTGACCAGCCGTGCGACGATTCTGCTTTCGTTTGACGGTAATCACATTCGCATCCCGAATTCGACAGTTTTCAAAAGCCGGATCGTGAATTTTACCCGCAACGCGGAACGGCGCTTTCAGTTTGATCTGGGCGTGGCGCCGAATACGGATTTGACACAAGCCAAAACGATCGCCCAGCACACGCTGAACGGTCTGCCATTTGTTTTGCAAGACCCCCCGGTCAGCGTCTGGATTGAAGCCATTGGCGACAGCACTATCAGCATTCGATCAACCGCGTGGATCAATCAGTATGAAAGTAGTTTCGCCCAAGCCCGCGGGGAAGCCATTCGGCTGGTGATGTCGGCATTTGATGCGGCCAACATCAGCATGCCCGAACCGACATATCGTCTTATGTCGATCATGGATCAAACTGAACCAGCGTCAACCGCCGCTCAGACACCTGCAGACACCGAAGTTGATGATGTGACGCGCGAACATGATGCATCGCTAGATCGCATTATCGAAGAAGAACGTGTCGAACAAGCCGACAACGATCTTTTGTCGAAAGAGGGCAAAGAAGAATAAATTATTGCGCAGGAAACGCCTTGGCGAATGCCGTCTGGCCTTTGGATGTCACTGACACAACGCGGCTGCCTTGCGTGCGCTTGACCCAACCCAGCGCCTCCATATGCGACAGTAACGCACGACCCAGACTGCCTGCCAGATGTGATCTGCGTTCGCTCCAATCCAAACACTCCAGACACATAGGTGCTTTTTGTTGATCCAGCCCGGTCAGATCAATACCGAATTTCGTGATAAAGTTGCGACCCTGATCCGTGAGCGTCAGCACCTTGTCGTCGTGCTTTAAAAAGCCCCGACTGGTCATGCTGTCATACATCTGAATACCCAGATCACCGGCCAGATGATTGTAACAGACGCGTGCCCGGCGCAGTTCGGGGTCTTTTGGCCCTATCCGGGTGCGCAAATGACCCTGACCCGCCGCCAAGCCCATTAACGCCTCAAGAACGCTTGCCACATCATCATGGGCTAGTGCGAAATATTTGTGCCGCCCCTGTTTGCGTTGCCGCAACAAACCGCCCTGATCCAGCTTGGTCAGATGTGAACTGGCCGTTTGCAACGTCACGCCCGCCTCGGCCGCCAATTCACTTGCAGTCAAGGCTTTGCCTGTCATCAAGGCAGTCAGCATATTGGCGCGCGCAGGATCCCCGATAAGGGCGGCAATTCGGGCGATATTCGGACCTTCTTTCATAGTTCGATCATAATCGAAGCGTGAAGCATCAGCAAGTCATATAATGACGGCACATCAGAAAGGAACGACAATGCTGACCTGCGTCATTAAATATCACATAGACCCCACGAAAAAAAAAGCCTTCGCCGAATATGCCCGCAACTGGGGCCAATCCATACCCCGGTGTGGCGCTGATCTGATCGGTTATTTCGCACCACATGAAGGGTCCAGCACATTGGCCTATGGTATCTATAACATCGCCAGCCTGTCCGAATATGAGGTCTATCGCACCCGTCTGGCCACAGATGTGTTAGGGCGTCAAAATTACGAATTCGCTCAAAAAGAAAAATTCATTTTACGCGAAGACAGAACTTTTCTGAAATTGGTCTCAGCGCCGCATACTAAGGGCGAAACATGATTTTATTCTCCTGTCCGAGTCGCAAAGTTTGGGTTGATTCAACATAGAAAACATATGTTGAGCAGCGTGCATCATTGGATTTTCAGGATGACCCTGCGCAAATATCGAAAAACTGCCGCTTTTTTGCATGATCAGGCTTGATCCTTAGCCCGGTCTTGCGTAACTAGCGCAACACGATTGGGGTGTGGCCTAGCGGTAGGGCAACTGTTTTTGGTACAGGAGATCGTAGGTTCGAATCCTACCACCCCAGCCAAGTATCTTTTTGTGTGTGCCGTCCGGCATGAATCGCAACTTGTCCGGCTAGAGATGCAACTTTTGTGGGTAAGAACACAACTTCCACTGGGACTTCTGCATTAATCGCCGTTCTTAGGGAAATTGCGGTTTTTGAGGTTGAGCATGCCGCGCAAATCACCGTTCAAGCACCATCGTTTTCCACGTGAGATCATCCTGTGTGCCGTGCGCTGGTATCTGCTATCCTCGCTGTTTTATCAGGATGTGGTCGATCTTCTGGCAGAGCCCGGCATAATGATCGACCGTGTATCGCTGGGTTCAGAAGTTCGTCCCAGAACTGACCACGCGCACCGAGAAGCATTTGCGCCGGGCGAGAGTCGACTGGCATGTCGATGAGACCAACATCCGTGTCGGCGGCAAGTGGCGCTATCTTTGGAGAGCTGCCGATGCAAACGGTCAGATGATCGACTTCCGCCTGACTGCGCGTGAAATCTTTTGCGAAAGCAAAGTATTGCCTCTTTCCTATATTCTGTAATGTTAGCGCTAACAAAGATCAGTCAGATGGACAGCCGCGGTGGAAGAGACCTACAAAAATTTGTTGCAGAAGATCAAAATGGGGCCAGCACCAGAAAAGATAGCGGCATACCGCCGACTCATCGTCGGATATACAGCTGAGGAAAGCGTTGTTACAGAAGTCGCCAAGCAGCTTGCTATTGAAACAAGCGGCATCGTTTACAACCAAGTTAGGGACCTCGACCTTACGGGCGGGCCACGCCTTGATTGGTATTTGATCCGTACTGAACGTTTGCAGAAATGCAAAAAAGCCGATGAACGTTATGCTGCGCTTTCAGTTGACGCGGACTACGGCGTGGATACCCGAACATTTCTGGACGGCGTGCTTTGCAACGACAAGGACCAATCTGTTCGCCGCCGCGCGCTTGATGTTTTGTTGGCAAAAAACAAAGGCTCGCAGGACCTGTCGCTGCTGACGCTTGCACAGACCTTTTTGGAAAACGAAGAAGGTTTGCCGCCGGTTGAGAAGAGTATGGTTTGGCATGGGATGGCCAATCTGGCACAATCACCGGAGCAGATTGCCTTTTTTGATGACGTCCTGGCCACTGCGTCACCAGAGCATGCGGCACACATCGGACAAGTCCTTAGCATCATGCAAGCCACCGGTGTGGCCTACGATCAGAAAATCTTGTTTCTCTGTCAGGATGCGTATGATTCAGTTCTACAAAATGATCGTGGTCTGGTTTCTGATACGGACCGGGTGCTTTATAATATTGTCGCGAAGTTCTTGGATCATCGAACATTTTCTGCGGAGTTCATGAGCAAAATTTTTGTTTGGGCAATAGGACCAATGTTGGCCTTTGCGGAAAGTTCCGATTCCAATGGCTGGTCACTGTTGCGCAGTGTTCGCGATATGCTTGGAAGGTCTGACGCGGAACGCCCAATTGCGACTGATCTGCTGTACAGATTAATCACAGATGAGGATATTTTTGATAGAGAACGTGGATTTGCCGTTCCGTATTATGTCCGATCCTGCCGAGCATTGGGCATGTCAGAGGCAGGCATTGCCGACCAACTGAAGCCTTTGCAGAAAGAGGGCGACGACCCAGTGTCAAACACCATCCGGCAGGTCCTCAATCAAGATCCTGATGCAGCAGCAAAAAGAGAACTGGCAAAGCAGAAATTCGTGGAGCAAAAGCACCGTATCGAAGTAGTTAAGACATTCGCCGACTTCGTTTCGCCTTTTGTGCCCGCCCGCAGTCTTGGGTCAATTACCGAACCTGTCATTGCGATGGCAAAAGCAGCCGAAATACTGGACGGTGCGACTATGCTTCAAGCATTCGCCGACATAGGGTCACAGTCGAATGAGCACACCCCGATACTGACGCTTGATCGCGATGATCGGGCGTCGGCATCGGAAGTGCTTGAAGCCTCACAGTATTTTCTCGCGCTTCCGGCCGAAGACGGTCTTTATGCAGATGAAGCGATGTACGACGCTTCGGTGCATGACCAGTTCGCGTTATACGCAATGTATCTTGCGCGCTTTGACCTGACGCTGGCTTATGTTGATGTAGGCTGGGACGACCCTTGCGCGGTGGTGTTGTCACAACCGGATAGGTTTATGGATTTTCTGGCCAAAGAGCTTCCCGACATAACGTGCACGGTATTTGGCTAGATCAAATCTCGCCTTCGTGACAGCCCGGGTCGGGCTCCTGATGGCGGCATAATTTATATCGGAATGTCATCTTGCCCTCTGTTGCGGACGACCACGAAAAATGGTTCGTCGTTAGCAAACCCACTTCGTTATGACGAATGACGTGTCCCAGACCAGAGCAATCGGCGTACTCGGTATAGTGCGTCTCATTTCCGTTTTCAGCAACACTCAGGAATGTTTCGGTGCCGTTAGCAGAACGGTTCCATGTGCTCACCACGCCAGTCATCGTCACAACCGAGCGATCAAATGACCAGTTTTCATGCACGACATGCGTGACTGCATCGGTTTCGGGGTCTTTGGTGGCAAAACGCAAACGTTCCCCCCACCAAAGACGCGCTTTCGATATTGTTTGGCGAAAGGAATGTTCCAGCGCAGCCGTTGGCATCGTACATCTCGTGGCTGCAACTCAGCGCGACCATGGGCAATAGCAAATCGACGACCCCCATTTGCGTGAAGTCACCGTATGCCTTTAGCGGCACAAGGGCTGCAAATGGATCTTGTATCGCCGCAATACGCTCCGAGACCACTTCGGCAGCAGGATAAGTTTGCGAATGCAACGCGACATAGTCTGTTGCATCACCCGCGTATGGCCCGCAGGCCTGCGCTGTTGCGGCATTCCCGACAAACATCACCAAAAGTGCAATAGGTATTCGCTTCATGGTTATCCCACTTTCTTGGACCCAATCGATAGGCTGCCGTCAAATACTCTTTGTTGCAACAGAGCAATTTTCTTTCAGAGCCAAACCAAGCGAAAGCGGACATCCTTGCATCGCACAGCATTGGAGACTCTGGGCTGATGTTGTTGAAAAACCCGACTTGAGAGTTGTTGTTGTCTGCGGATTTATTGTGGCCAGCGTTGGTTTTACGCCATCGCGGCGCCTGCGGGGCCTGCGGGGCGCAGTTTGGCGAGGTTTTGGGCTGTTGCTGCGAGGAGGAATTCATCTTTTGCACCCTTTGGTCCACGAAGGCGCAAGCGGTCGAGCCGCATGATTTTCTTGAGGTGCGCGAAGAGCATTTCGACCTTCTTTCGCCTTCGACTGGCCTCTGCATAGGCGTCTGTTCTGGCAATCTGTCGCGCTTTGTCACGTGCTGCTTCGTGGACATGCCGTGAGACAATGCGAGCATCTTTGTTGGGCGTACACTGCTCTTTAAGGGCGCAGGTGGAGCAATGCGTTTTGCTGGCGTAATACCGTTTGATGCCATCTTTGCTTACGCCAGTGCGTGGGGTGCGCATCTTGCGCCAGTACTTCTTGAGGGGTTTGCCACCAGGACAAGTGTATTCATCCGTGGTGGATCATATCTGTAACGGATTGCACTTATCCGTGGCTCGGATTGCAAACATCCCGGATTCTCGCTCGAATTATTTGACACTATCCGGGGTACTAAACTCACATTATCTGCAAACGTGATCAGATTATGTGCGACGGGATTGCAATCATCCGCGTCGGATCGCATTACATGCGAACCGGATTTTCGGCAAGTTTTCAAGTGTTTGCATTCCCATCAAGTTGTTGAGGCGCTGAACGTAGATTGTCGGATGCGATTTCAAGACAAAAATCTGCAATGGTTGCGTTCCCGCGCCTGCCAACGCCCTGTGGTCTGGAAATGGTACGTTTGCAAGCCGAACCGATTATGTTTGCAAATCACTACAACTACGTTTTGACCTGCATCGGTGTTTTCCCGGTCTCGCGTTTGAATGCTTTGTAAAATGATGAGCGAGAGTTGAAGCCGACATCATATGCGATCATCAATACAGTCTCATCGGTTGTCGTCAGTTGCTTTAATGCGTCCTTGATCCGCCAACTGTTCACATAGTCAAAGAAAGTCGCGTGCAGCTTGGTGTTAAGCGTTTGAGATACGTAATGCGATGATGCACCGATATGTTTTGAAAGATCAAAGAGCGACAGATTGGGGTTACGGTAAAGCAGGTCATTCTGCATGGCCCATTGGATTTTTTTGGCAATCCGGCTGGATTGTGCGTCGTCCAAAGCAGAGTTTTCGTATTTGGGTTGCCGCACCTCTGGTTGCCGGTCCTGATTGGGTGCCTGGACCAGCGCGAATGCTGGCCGCTGCCTGAGCCCCCAAATGCCGATGACCCAGATCAATCCGATCAGAGTTACCTCTTCCAACAGGTCAAGCCAGAATGCCCGCCCCGCCGGTATCGCGTCGTCAAAAAATGTGGAAACAAAGCCCGTCACATCGAAAAGGACGTAGAAAACCGACCAAAGAATGATTAGCCAGATCCATCGCAACTCTCGGTTTTCGGTACTGGCGAAGATGTCCTTTAGGCGCTTTTGGTGCCGCGCCAGACGCCGGATGACCAATATCAGATATGTAATGACCAGTCCGGTCATCAATAGATTCAGGCCAAGTAATGCAAGAATACCGGCTATAACCTGAGGCGCGAGCGTACCGGGAAACTCCACGTCAGATTGTAGCAGGCTTGGTGGAATGAACAGGATCAACGCGATCAGGCAAAGCGCAATTGTCAGCGGCGTAAAGTGCTGCCATTTCCGGGGTATCGCCTGATGCCCATCTTCCCTGGTCAGTTCCCAAACGTACCACCACAAAAGGAACGGGCTGATTAAGTCCGGCATCATCAGCGCCACTTCGAAGTAGTGGACCACAGCAAATTGATTATCTGTGGTCGGAGCCGGAATAGCCAGCCCTGGAACCTCGGTCAGTCCCTGACAAAGGAACAGCAATCCAAGCGGCCGAAAAAGTATCTTGTCGCTACGGCGTGTCAAAAGAACACTGGCGCAAAACAGGCATATGCCTGTGCGCAGCGTTGCCATCAGCATGATCAGGTGCGCGTCGTCCATCTTTATGCGCCTTATCGGGGCCGCCACCTACGTGCAAGGCGGCGACCGCGTTGATCAGAAGCTGTAAATGAAACCGATATGGGCAGAGGCCTCATAATCGGCTTCAAGCAATGGGCTATCTCCGATATCGCTAAGGTCGGTGTAGTCCAGAAGCCCCACGATCGCGCCGTTGTCCGATACCGGGAACACCATTTCGATGCTTGCAAATGGCAACACCGCATCCTTCGTTTCAAAGGCTTGCCTGCCGCTGCGCGCCTCGGTCGGTGAAACCCCATAATAGTATTGGTTGTGTTGTTCAGACGTGTATTTTGCACCGCCAGACACAGTTATACCGACAAAGGAAAGGTCAGTTTCATACCCGATCGCTGCGCTGGCAGTCATACCGCCATGCGCGTCAGAGATATCCTTATCAGCAGTTGCCGCGATAAACAGGCCGCCATCAAACGCGTAAGTGCCTTCTAATCCGATGGTCAGATCTGCCTCACGCTCCATTCCGTCGAAAAAGTCGTTATCTTCATCAAAGACAAGACCCAGATTTGACGCAGCGGTTAGTGATAAACTGGCGTTGTCCCCGTTCAAAACGTGATAGCCAAGACCGTCGATCCCGATATGAAAATGTTCGGTATCATAGGCAAAATAGGGCACAATGGATGCTGTGGTATTGTCATCGCTGACGTAACCGCCATCTTCGATACCGACAAATCCACCAACGGTAAAATTGCCTTCCGCATAGGATGGAGTGGCCGCGCAAAGCAGTATGATCGCATAGATATTTTTCATTGCAGTGTCTTTCAGTTTGATTGTGTGCGCTGGATATGTGCGACGAGTCCCCGAACAGCAGCAGGATGACGACTCACCAGATTGGTTTCCGAGAAGATATTGATGGGCAGTTCAGGCGGAATACCACGGCCTTCCCACAGGATGCCGTTCTGGTCGCGATAGACTTCATTCGACATCCCGATTTCCCATCCGTTAGGCAGCGTCTTGTACAGAACATCCGAAAGCGCGCCTTGGGTCGGCTGGCCGACATGTGTGACATTGGGTTGCGCGCGGAACGCAAGTGTCATGATTTCGCCCGCGCTGACGGTCGATTGCGTCGTCATCAGATAGACCGGGCCGTAAAAAGATGGTTGGTCCGATGGCTGAACATAGACGGGCGTTGCTTGCGCGCCTTGTGCGTCGGCTGCACGCTTCGTCAGGACAAGGCGGCGTTCATCGGCAAAGCGGGCAGCGATTTCGCGGCCCAGAAAATCGTTGCCGCCAAAATTAATACTCGCATCGACGATAACTGCCTGCACATTTGCATCAGCAAAGGCAGTCATTACGTCATCCATGATTTGATTTATCGCGGCATATTCGCGATCAGCATCGAAGTTATCTGATGTGGACAGCAGTTCATCTTCGGTCAATCCGGTCAGCATCAATACGGCAAGATAGCCAATGTTGCCGTCGATCACACCATACTGGATTTTGCCGCCAGCGGCCGTAGTACCTTGATCTTGCAAAATCTGTTTGGCGATACCATCGACCCAATAGTTTTCAAGCTGCGCGACGAATACCTCATCTTCGTCCACGCCAAGCGTCTCTGCCAATTTGCTGACACCGCGGCCAAGAGGCGTTGTTTTCGGGGCCGCGCTGTATTCGGCACCATCAATCTCGGCGTTCAGTTCCAGATGACCGTCCTGCAGGGGGGCAATCATTCGCGCAAACAGCGCAAACAACGCTTCTTCTGTCATGTCAGCTGAAAGGCGTTGCCGCGCCTTACGCACACGTGCATCCCAGTTGACACCATAGAGATCGAAGAACGCATAATTCGCGGCGAAGATGTCTGCAAAAGCCTGAAAATTGCCTTCAACCGTGTTCTGCAAAGGCGCTGCACAAGCAGCTGGCAAAGCGTCTTGGCTGATGTAAGTTGTGCGGTGCGGCTCATACTTTATCCCATAGGTAAATGAACTGCCACTTACTCCGACCTGAACACTGTCAGAAGTCAGGATTGAATCCAGTTCTGCACTGGCTGCCTGATCCAGCACACAGCTTTTGCCAGCCACATGATAAAGTCTTTGCTGACCCGGTCTAAGGTCAATAACGTAGCCATAGCCATCGCTGATCCAAACGCTTTGTTGCAACTGCAGCCTGGTGGCGATGTCTGCAGTCGTGCCGGCGCAAGCCAAAAGTGAAAGGGCTGCTGTTGTACAAGCCGCAGCCTTTGTTGTTCGTCGCATTAAGATTTGCCTTATTAGTGAATGATGGCACATCCCTAGACTGGCAGCGCTGTCGCGTCGTCTCACCCAATAGGGAAGGACAGACGGCGGCATTATTTTTGACGAACCTGACAGGTCCAGAATTTGAAGCGTGGTACGGCTCGCTCAGCAGATCCCTTGCTGGTTAACGTCATATTGAGTGGTCATTGACTACTTAGCAATAAACGACCAGCTTAACCCTTGGCACCGATTTCTTCGCCCCGCTGTATATGAACACCCGCAGCTTCGGCTGCATTGTGCCATAGGGTATCTCGCTCATTCGGCTGTTTTTACACTGAGTGCGCTCGCAGCAAGAAATCACAATGACCCCCGTGGGCTCTCAGTCAGCTTTCGCCGCGCTCATCCTGAACGACGCCTTCCGGTTTTGCAGGTCGCTGAACGCCTTGTGACTGTTCACTGAACTTCCTTGTGAAAACCGACACAAGGCAAATCTCTAAATTGATCTCGCAACGGACGATTAGTTACGATTTAAATGTTCAATTGTGCAGTTGATTGTCATTCCTGTTTTATCATGCCAACGCAAAGCTGCGCGAAACGCTGAGGCGCGCGCTGTGTCGATTTCGGTTTGGGCGCTTGCCAAGGGGGATTGGGCCTCGATCAGGGTGACGCCAGCATCGACACCAGCTTGACGTCGTGCACGTGCCTGTTCCAGATCGGTTGCAAGCAGGCGATATCTTGAGAAGGATGAGACATGAGAGCGAAGTTCAAACACCAAACCGCCCATCAGCAGGTTCAATATTTTCCCAGCCAGAGCAGTCAGCCCCAAGGATATTACCGTGCATTCACATAAGATCCATCAGCGCGTTGCGGCGCTTTTCGCCGTCATTCTACCGATCAGTCTCACCACAGCCCAAGCAGACACCGTCCCTGAAGGCCGGGCGGGTAACGCCTATCAAGCCCCGGTAACCTTTCTAACCAACCATCCGCAATGCACCGGCCCAGACGAGATTGTTGCCCAGGTGACAATCAACGCCGCAGACTTTGGCTTTCGAGTGGATGATGCGACTAACGGTGCTTTCGTCCGCGTCGCAGGCGGCGAAATTGTGGCGGATAGCGCGGTCGAAGGTCAGTGCTACACAACAATCCGAAGAGGTGTCGAAGAGCAGGAAATTTCTGTCGAGTGCCCGCGCAGTGACTTTGCGCAAATCGATTTGCGCAGTCTCGACACTGCTTTAAGTGGCAATGTGACCGCCTGCATCTCGCCAGCCGGATACCGGTTGCTTGAGGGTGACTGGGCGTTCGAAGCACAAGCAGAAGGTGACACCTTCGGCAACACTGGCATTTTTCAGGCCTATGATGATTGGCGGCGGACATCTCGCGGCATGATCGCCCCATATGCGCTGCTGCGGGTGCAGCATGAGCGCCCGGATATATATTTTATCGATGACGAAGGCTATAACGGCAATTTGATTTCACAAACGGCACCGTGGATTGACCTTGAGCTAGGATGCGTTCCCCTGACGAGGGCAAGACGCTCTGATACTGCGATTGATGGCGCGGAATCGCTACCGTTCCTGTCCGCCAGACTTGCAATCTATCCGCGCAGCGCAGGTGCAAGCGACTGTGATGAAAAAGCCTGCTATGGGCTCCGATGGATGCATCATTTCACAACGGCGGATGCCGGTCAGTGCGCTGTCCCATAAGAGCGATCTCTGATAATACGCTTCTGCTCCTTACCCCGACAGGACCCTTAAAGGGGTTTGCTGTACTCAGCCCTACACGACCCCTTAACGCCCTATTCTGCACTCACCCGGAGTCGACCCCATATTGCTCGCAGTAAATCCAATGACCGCTTTCCCATACTTCGCATAGGATTCGGACCACTCAACAAAACTCCAGTAAGTAGGCCGGGGACTTATAGGACGACGCGCTGTTACTGAGCTGCTATGTTCGCGACACAAACATACCACCGAGAGGGACGGTCTATTTTGAGAACGCTTCATAAGTCATTGTCTACGTTTTTGACGTTAGCTCTATTGCCTGCGCCCGCCAATGCTGACGTGTCAGCCGTCACACAGGCCTTTGTCAACGTCTGTCCCGCCGCCCTAATACGAGGTGTCTCGCCACTTGATCTTGGGATGGGCCCGCAGGTTGAAGGCACTTCACGAGTTCTCACAAAAGAGCTGATTGCGGCAATGCCTGGCGTATTTTGGCGTAACGACGCAACTGAAGTCACAATGTCGCTTCCTTTGGGCGGTATGTCCTGTGTGGTTATTGGAGAGGTTGGCGCACCACACTTTTCGTTGGCCGAGTTTGATGAATGGCGAGCAAGGCACCCGAATATGCTGCAACTAATTGAGACACAAACCCTCAGACAATCCGCGTCGAACGCTGGCGTTTTCTTGGAACTTTGTCTGATGGACCCATCGGATCACAGAGAGCATCGCGTCATCGGAGAAATTAGCAAGCGCCAAGATGGCTGGTCACTGAACCTTGCAATGCACCGAGATGAGGCCTGTAAGTATTCAAGCTGACATCGCGCAGCTCTGGGGTTGTCAATAAAACCACCCGTTAACAAAGCAGTCATTCTTACAGCATGCAGCATCAGTTACTTTTGGGCTGATTTTGTTGAAAAAGTCTTTGACTTGGATGCGTTTGTTTCGGGTAAGGGATGAGGTGAGTGGCTCCTGCTCCACCGGCATCGAATGTGCCAAAGTGCCGTTATAAACGAATGCTAGGAAAGGAGCTAACCAATGACAGTAAAGACCGTAGGCCTGGATTTGGCCAAGGATGTTTTTCAAGCACACGGCATTTCAGAGAACGGCTGCGTTATCTTCAACAAGGCGATCAAACGCGCGAAGCTGTTGGCGTATTTTGAGACTCTGCCACTATGCACGGTCGGCATGGAAGCGTGCGGTTCATCCCATCATTGGGGTCGTCAGCTGCGTAAGCTCGGGCATGATGTGAAGCTCATGCCTGCCGGTTATGTCAAACCGTATGTGAAGGTTGATCTTTGGACCGCTAAGATCATCGCTGATCCGGGCCGTTCAGGTGTGGAATCCGTTCCTGTTTTTTTCCGTTGATTTGGTTGCGGTCAAGATCTGCTGAGCGGAGCCTTTGCGGAGCTCAAGCGAGGCAGGCCGGGTGGCGCGGTTGAGATTGGCATAGACGACCGGGGCCAGCCCGCCAAGCGATGTGTGTGGCCTTTGTGTGTTGTAGTCGATCCTCCAGTTTTCGATGATCTTCCTGGCTTCGGCGAGATTGCCGAAGATGTGTTCGTTCAAGCATTCATCTCGCAGTCGGCCATTGAAGCTTTCCACGAAGGCATTCTGCATTGGCTTTCCTGGTGCGATATAATGCCAGCCGACGCCAGTGTCCTGGCACCATCGTAGCACAGCGTGCGAAGTCATTTCCGTTCCATTGTCGGAGACAATCATATCTGGTTGGCCACGTCGCCGGATCAGATCATCCAACTCGCGGGTCATCCGCGCACCAGACAGGGAACGATTCACGACCGTCGCCAGAGCTTCACGCGTGCAATCATCCACGATGCACAACACCCGGAACCGCTGACCATCTTCAAAGGCATCAGACACGAAGTCCAAAGACCAACGCTGATTGGCCCGATCCGGCACCAGGATAGGCCTACGCGTGCCCAAGGTCCTCTGTGGGGGGCTCCTGCAACGCGGCTTCCCGAAAGCGGACGTCCTAGGGTGCCGACAAGGCCAACTTTCGGGAAAGCAAAATCAACAAGTCTTTGATCTGCCTGCATCGGTATCTTAGGTGCAGACTGTTGCAACAATAAGTGCAATTCAAACGTCGGGGTGAAACTGTATACTACTTAAATGTCAGACCATTCGCGATAAGATCTGCTAAGGGCGCTTTATCCGTTTCTAAAGGATGTGCGCCGTATATCGTTTCGAGGTTGGTCAGGTTTTGCAGTGGTGCTAGATCAGTGATTGGTGTGCCTTTGATCGTTAACGTTCTTAATTCCGTGGATCGACTCAACGGAAGCAAATCGCTAACCTTTGTGTTTCGAAGGTTCACATTTTCCAATGCCGCAAGCCCTGCAAGCGGTTGGATGGCGGAAATTTCAGTATCTAGTAAATAGAGTTGTTCCAGATTTCTAAGACCCTCTAAGCCTTCAAGGGACTTGATTTCAGTATGACCCAAATCCAAATACTGTAAATTGGACATACCTGATAACAGCTTAGTATCCCAAAAATCGGTATAATCGAGCTTGAGGTATCGCAGGTTCGTCAAACCAGAAAGTGGCGTGTAATCGTAGGTTTCTGCGTGAGCGAGCGATAAGTACTCAAGAGATGACAAACCGCCCAACCCTGATATGTCGTTTACAGGACTAAAACTAAGATACAGCTCTTTAAGATTATCAAGTTCTGCAAGTGCATCAAGTGACGTAACTTTCGTGCGGAACAAATTAAGAATACGTAGGTTCGTGAGATCTGCCAGCGGTGTTAAGTCGGAGACAGACCCTTCGTAGAAGCTGAGCGTTTCCAAAGATGTCAGACCAGATAGTGGCGATAAATCACTAACGTTACTAAAAGAAAGATCGAGGTATTGGAGATCGATTTCCCCCGCCAATTCTTCCAAATTCCATAGAATTGGCATCCGAACCAAATACAGTGTTGTTCCATCGTAATTTGCATTCAGATCTGAAATAGCAAGAGGACTCATCCCTTGGTTCTGGCGCGTCATGCGGTACGCTAAATCTGCAATTTTTGGCGTGACATACTGTGGCAGTCCACAATCTGCCCAAACAGCTTCGTGGTAAACGTATCCGCTTGCTGAATTACCGTCACCAGTGTCTCGGAGTTTGACGTAGTAGTAGTGGTATCCTGCATCGTTTGTTTTTACCGATTGAACCGTAACAGGCAAACTGTTTGGTAATTGTCCAACAATGCTTGACCCCTGCGCTGTTGGCTTGTTCCGCATGTTCGTGAAAGACGACTCGTCATTGCAAATATATACTTCCGCTCCTTCGCTGAAGTCTGGATCCATATCAACCTGCGCCGAAATCGGGTTAGATAAAGCGATTGCGAATAAGAGAGTTAAGACACGTATCATGATAACACCTGATGGAATGGTTTGCTTCTCGACCCTACCTACCGTGCGCCTTTCCGTTTCGAAAGAGCAGACTTTCGTGCCGTCAGGCCCAACTGGACCGAATGTGCATATTTGGGCGTCTTGAAGAACAATAGCGGAACATGAGGTTTAGCCGCCGTTCGCTGCGTCGTCCACAAACAAGCAAGACGCGAGACTAAGTAAGCATTCGCTGCGGCTGTGCCAAGGTCAGCTTTCCACTCGTAGCTTCAAACGCAAATTTGAACTTGGCCATACGAATTTACGCTAGTTTCCCAATTCGTCGGTGGCTCTTTTAAGTGCGATTTCAGCCGTTCCATTAAATAAGTCGAATACATCAACAATCTCGCCTCGCTCTACACGCTTAGAGATCATCGTCAACGGAAACAACAAAACGCTAGTTCGCTCAACTCTTAGGGCTGGATCACGTCCAAAATCATCCTCGACAGCAACCCATTCAAAGCCATGCTGCTGAACAAGAGCATCGCCGAGAACGATACCCATGCACTGTAATTCATAGGTTTGATCAGCTTCAAAAACGCCCGCTTCCAGTAAGGCGCGCAATGTACCAAGCTTTCCCGCAGCGGTTCGATACTGCTCCAGACTGCCTTCAGACACAAAATTTATCACGACTGACCTTTGTACTTCTAGTCGCTCAGAATCTTTCACAGACAATGGCGAAACAGTTTGTTCCATATGGCGGCTCCTCGAAACTTTTGCAGACTGCAGCAGTTCTGACCCAAACGGCAAGTATATGGAAACTATATGTCTAGGGCGCATCTAGGAAGGTGCCAACGAAAGAAAAGTCGACGTTCGTTCACCTAGCAGTATCGGTCAAGCCGGCCCGTTGCAGACATACTCTCGTACTGGTCATCTAATGGACGCTAGAGACCCGGCACCCTGATCTTGGACGGCAGCAGCACAGACCATTGCTGAAGCTCAGACCTTAGGTCCCAGCGGACGCTTTGCGTGCTGCGCGATATTAGAATATCGAGGATAATTTAGCTTGAAATTGGCGTTACCTTAATAAGGCCATTCCGTGAAAAACTTACATTCAGGCGGCATTCGTCTTCGTCTAGGAATTCAAGAACATTGATGTCACCATTTCTATTGAGGGCGTATTTTTCGATACGGTAACCGATAATCGATCCTGCCACATTGATTGCAGTGACGCCCTCGATCTCAATCATGAATGGAGCGTCGGCATAATCGCGAACGCGAATCATAATGCTGCCACTAGCGTAGTCAAAGCCATCTATGGAACCATCTGTAAGAACCATACTAGAAAGCTTCATAGTTGATGGTGCCCGATCCATTCGGCCCTGTCTTCGTTCTCATCTTGTATCCTTTCAAGGATTACTATGAACCGAAAACTCTTGCTAAGCAAAACTGCTGCTCTGTCTCAAAGGCCGTGACGGGATACAATTTTTTGTACATGATAAACGGGGATCAGATTAGTGTACCCAATGCAGTGCTAGCACTTTCAATAATTCAACCCGATATGAACCCTGCTGATGCATATAAATATCAAGTTCAACAGGCACTACTAGATAATGGCGTAGAAGAAGCACCAGAACTATATGTAGTTTTCTCAAATTTCAATAACGAGCAGATGTTAGAGGGCACAGAAGCTGATGATGTAATAATTACTGAAGGTGATCTAACGTTTGTTTTCGCAGGTGATGGAAATGATAGTATAACAGGTAATGATCAGAACAATGTTTTCTATGGTGGTTCAGGAGATGATGTTTTAGGTGGTGGAACTGGGGATGGCACATATATCTATAGGCTAAATGATGGTAATGATATCATTAGCGATTATGCATATGAGCGTGGTAATGACCGCCTTGTCTTCAGCGATCTGACCCCTGCAGATGTAACGGTGGGGCGCGATGGCCAGAACCTGCTACTGAGCCTTGCCAATGGCGAGGTGATCACCATCGTCAATCATCTCAATGGGGACACTCCTTGGGCCATCGAGACCATCGAATTCGCCGATGGCACCACTTGGGATCACGCTGCCAGTCAGGCACAGATCTCGACAAGACTTATGTCCACACCACAGGTGACGGCTCTTATACCATCACCGACTTTTACTATTACGGTGGTAATGATGAGTTCATCTTTACCGATGTTGCATCAACTGACGTGACTGTTCAACGTTTGCAAAGTGACGCGAATGACCTGGTTATATCTTTGACAAACGGCGACCAGGTTACTCTGCTGGATCAGCTGATCGGCGATGGTCGTCATGGTGTTGAAAGTATTCAATTCAGTGATGGCGCTGTTTGAGATCGCGATGATCGGCCTGGATGTACCGACCTGTGGTGGGGTCGTAGTCCCGCATCCAGTTCTGGTGGGGGCCGCGTTCGGATTGGTGCTATTGGCCGGGGAAGCGGAGGTTTATGGGGGTGCCGGTGGTGGTCTCGACGCCGCCGAAGGGGAGGTGGGAGGCCTCCCAGACCTTCGCTCCGCTTGTGTCGGTGGCAAAGACCGGCCGGCCGATATGGTTGGTGCGCACAAAGTACACGGCTCCACCCTCGACCATGGCCATGCCGTCCATCCAGATGTACGCGTGTAGAGTGTCTTTGACTGAGCCACGCAGTTGATTGTAAAGGCTGCCACCCGGTTCATAGCGCTATATTCATAGCTGTAGGCGAAATGATCTCGGTCATTCAGTGCAGTTCTAGTGAAAACCTAAACGCCTTAATCTAAGCTCAAAATCGGCTCTATGTTGCGGAGCGGGCGACACAAAGCAAAGTGCGGCTCTTAGATTCCCAGAAATTTTTGCATGCTTCCAGATAGCCTCTGAGCTTTCTTCGTAATCGTGAACCATCAAATTTTCAAGCGGGCCACAGCCCAACTTTTCAAATTCAGATTCTGTCAGATCTTGCTTGGCAATCTCGATAATTGCATGTCGAAGTATATCTGGCCGCTTCGCAGCCCACTCTATGGAAGCTCCAACGACCCATTCAGAATTTAGCCACATATCTGTTCCCGGGGCAGATCGTATATGTGCAATCCAATCTTTGGAAAACCTTTCTATATTGCTCTTATCCATAATCATACAGCTACTTCAAAATTTCTCGGATAGAGTTCCTTAGATGTGGGGGCATTATCCATCCGGGCGCAGGTGGCCGAGCCCAAGCATAATAATGCGCGCGCTTGTCGAAATGGAGGCATCCTCGCCTCTTTGCTTCGTCTATAAGTTTCCGCATGTAACGCTGATAACTCAAAATAGCTTCAGTGTGACCGATAAATGTAAGGTCATTCTTATTAGCTGCTTGATTTGTAAATCGTCGATTCATCTCCCGCACCGCGTTCCAGATCTTTGCATAGATATCCAAGCAGTCTCGGGTTGTACATTGAGTATCTGACGGCGCAGGCTCAGGCCATGGCGCCATCTGTGGCCAGCTGGCCATGGGATGAGTGCTAGGGAAGCCAACTGGTGGCTTCCGCTGTCCACTTGTGACAGGTGGTCTAGTGGGAATTACTGGTACAACCGGAGGGGGAGCCGGGCTTGTGCTTCGCTCACCCCTCGGATCCACATACCTTCCTGGACTCTGCAACGCATACCCATACACACTCGCCCCATCCACCAGCCCCAGCGGATCGGCCTGGATGTAGCGCCCGGTCGTTGGGTCGTAGTCTCGCATCCAGTTTTGTTGGAGGCCGGATTCGCTTTGGTACCATTGGCCGGGGAAGCGGAGGTTGATTGGGGTGCCGGCTTTCTCCTGTACGCCGCCGAAGGGCAGGTAGAGCACCTCCCAAACCTTGCCGCCGTTGGCATTTGTCGCGAAGACCGGCCGGCCAATATGGTCGGTGCGGACGAAGTAGACCGCCCCGCCCTCAACCACCGCAACGGCCATGCCGTCCATCCAGACGTATTCGCGGAGCAGCGTTGAGGTCTGGGTGACCGCATCCCACTCATATTCGGCGATCCGGTTGCCATCGACATCGTGCACCGAATGCAGCACCCGGTTCTCCTGCGTCAGGTGCCGGATCACCTGCTGGCCAAGGGCGTTGTAGGTGTACTCGGCCTGCACCACGCCATTGATGGCGAAGGCCGCCATGCGGTTTGCGTCGTTATAGCCATAGCTGTAGGCCTGGCCCGTGCGGTTGTCATAGGTCACGTTGCCCGCTGCATCATAGGTGAAGCTGCGGCTGGTGGCGCCTGAGATCGCGGCCAGGCGGTTGTCGGTGAGGGGGTAGCTGTAGGTATCCGTTTCGGTCACGCCGCCGACGGTCGCGGCGAAGCTGACGCGATTGCCGACGCCGTCATAGGTATAATCCTGCTCGCCATAACGTCCGTCGGCCGAAGACAGCATCTCGCGCGGGGTGTAGCCGTAGGTCTCGTTGCGGCTGGGCGCGCGGGCATCGGTAATGCTGATTAGGTTGTCGCGCGTGCTCCAGCCATAGTCGATCTCGCGCCGGGTCGTGCCGCTGCGGGTGTCAAGTTGTTTGGTCAGGCGGTAGGAGCTGTCATAGGTCGCGGTGTAAAGCCCACCATCACCATAGCTGAAGCCCGCAACCGGCCCCATGGGGCGGTAGGCCACGCCGGTTACGATATCGACCGGGGGGCCGCCTGTGCCCAAGTCGAGCGCCAGGGACGTGATCCGGTTCTCGGCATCGCGGGTGAGGCTGAGCACCTTGCCCGAGGGATAGGTCAGCGCGGTCAGATTGCCTTCGACATCGGTGTCGTAGCCGATCGTGTAGGTGGCGCCGCCGATGACCCGCTCTTCCGAGGCCAGATTGCCGGTCACGGCATCATAGCTGCGCCGGGTCGTGCCGCTTTCATCCGTCGTCTCCCACAGCTTGCCAACACCCTGCGGCGCCGTGCCGCCGGCGTCGTGGTCATAGGCGAAGGTTTGGTCCTCGCTTGGGTCCGAGGCGAAGCGGCGGGCCAGCAGGCGGCCGCCATTGTCGTATTCATAGGTCGAGGTGATGCCACGGGCATCAGTCATCGAGGTGGGGAGTCCGCGGGAATTGTAGGTGTAGGTGATCGTGCCGCGATCGGCGCTGACCTCCTGCAGGACCTCGCCGAAGCCGTTATAGACGAAGTCGGTCTCGATCCCGCGCGGGTCGGTGTAGTCGGTCATCAGGTCGCTGTCATTGTGGTCCAGCGTGGTGGTGTAATTCTCACGATCGACAACTTGGGACACGCGGTTCAGCGCGTCATAGCTGTTGGTCGAGGCGTAGCTGAGCGGGTCGGTGATGCTGGCCAGGTTGTCCTCACGATCATGCGAGAATTGCCAGATCTGCCCCTCGGCCCCGAGGCTGCGCAGAAGGCGGCCCAGCTCGTCAAACTCGGTCTCCTGCCAAAAGCTGGCCGCAGCCGCGCCGTTGGCGTATTCGGTGCGTGTGATGTTGTCCATCGCGTCGTATTGGAAACGCGCTTCCTCACCTACGGCGTTGGTTGCTTTGATCAAGCGTCTTGCATCGTCGTATTCGAAGCTTGTGCTCTGGCCCAAGAGGGTAGTCATACCCGTGAGCAGACCAACCGGATCATAAGTGTAGGTCGCTGTGGCGGCCGTGGCGGTTCCGGGGTTGAGCGTGACTGAGAGAACCCGGCCATCGACATCATAGTCCAGCGCCCATTCGATGCCGTCGGGTTGGCGCACCAACGTCGGCTGGCCCTGCGCGTTCAGCGACAGGATCTGCATCGTCAGCCCGTTGGGATCGGTGACACCGGTTAGCGCGCCGTTGACATCATAAGTGTAGGTGGTGACATCATTCACGCCATCGGCCAGCAGGCCCGGCCCGTCGGTGGAGATCAGCACTTTGATCCCCGAGGCCAACGTGGTGTAGGTATAATCCCACGTCCGCGTCTGGCCATTGGTCGGGCTGCCAACAAGCACATCTGTCTGGCTGTACTGCGTCAACAAACCCTCGGCCGTGTAGCTGAAGCTCTCTGTCATCTGCGAGGTCGTGCGCGTAGCCGGGAGGTGATAATCGCCGAACCAGGTATAGGCCGTAATCCGCGGCGAAACACCATCTGCATCTTCCGTTTTGGTCAGAACCCGTCCTAGAGCATCGCGCTCAAACGTCGTGCGCGAGCCGTTACGCTCAACCCGCTCATAGACAAACCCAAGCGGTGCGCCAGCATTTGGAGTGTAGCCAAACGATTTTGCTGTGCCGAGACAATTGGCCGTTGCAACACCTTCCACCTCGGATACGCGAAGCATGCCTTGAACATGTGTGTAGCGATAGATTGTCTGATGCCCCAGTGCGTTCTCGACGTAGATGTCCTCATTGTATTCTTGTGGACCGGTCAGATCGGGATTGCGCCCAACACTAGTGCTTCCAACACCGCCCGCGCGGCTGGTGCTCAGCGCGTCACCTGTTCCTGCGCCGTAGGTGAACTCAGCATAGGGTGTCAGAGTGCCGCCCGATGCAGCTTGGCGACCGTCACTGATGCTAGATAAAGCCGGTGGATAATAGAGATCATCTTCCAGATATGAATACTGCGACTGAATTTCAGACACAGAAGTGTTCAGGTCGACGATCGATGTTTCCACAAGCTTGGGCGCCTCTGGAGAACTGGTGTTCTCCTCATAAAGATACGCGATGGCTGTCTGCGGAGAGAATGTGGACCCGTTGTAATCTGAGTCAATTTCGATGCGCGTCACAAGTGGGGCTGTCGCATTCGGAACAGCGGTCGCCGACCAAGTGTATTCAGCACGTTGGCCCTTATTGTCAGAGACAGTCAAAATTCGGCTATCTGCCGCGTCCCTGTCTATGACGATCTGATAGCCGTCCGGCCAGGTAATTTCGCGCAAAGTTCTATTGCCCGCGCCAGCAAAATACATAAGTTTTCCGCTTCCATCTGCGACACGCAAGCGGTAACCAGAAGAATGATAGACGTTTCGAATAGTGTGTTTGTGCCCACCCAGTGCTGGTGTTGTTGAATTTATACCACCAAACTCAATAACTTGACCGTCGTAGGTGCGATATTGATAGGGTCCAGACTGCACGATCTCATCAAAGTTTCCACGCCAAGTCGCACCATGACTTAAAAATGCATCCATCTTGGTGCCGCGGATGACGTTATTGGATGTGTCTTTCGAACTGTAAGATCTTGCAACGGAGAAACGACTATCTCTGCTTGAGAGCCAATCAATCGCATCTTCAGTTTTTCGACCACTCGGAAGTGATATGGAGTCTTCTATTTCTATTTCACAGACACCGGTTGGCTTAATACAAGGAACCTCATCCCAACCCCAAATGCCTGACCAGTTAGATTTTGTAATTTCACATACGTGAGAAACGACAATCGTAACGCCTTTTTCATCGGTGCATGTGATCGTATCCTTATCACCATTATACGTGCCGACGGTGACATTGCCCGAGCCGTCAAACCCACCAAGATCTACGCTGATCTGCTTGCAAATATTATTTACTGGATCGCTATATGCTCTGCTTGGTGAAAGCGGCGCTTGGAGAATCCAGACCTCTTTATAAGTATAGAATACTTCCTGTTCAGATGTTTGTGCTCCAACAGTTGCGGGTTGTAACAGCGCGCAAGAGAGCAATACTGAAAGGAGGGAAAATTTACGGATCAAAGCTTTCATGGATTCGCCTATCTAAGAATTTGATATTTGAAACGTCTTCCAAAGAAAGTAGAGACAGCACTGAATATACTAAGATATCTGACTTGTCAGAATCCTTTAGGAAGCGAAACTCACACGATACAACTTCAAGATACTCACAAAACCGTGAATAGAAAAAACGAAATCGTCAAGAGCTTTTATGACGGAATACCGCTCGCGCTTGACCGCCAGATTATCCAAACACGAAAAGCGGCTCGATTCAGGGGGCACGCTTTCTCGAAGTTTACAAACTATCGCCATCCGAACCTCCTTCACCTAGGCAGGACCTCTCGGAAGAAAGACGCAAAGCGATCTATATGAGTAGCGCAACCGTGTATATCATCCATCCTTGACTATAAGGATCGGGGCGGGACGTCTGGTATCAAGGTTTGGCGGCCCGCAATATCCGTCAGGATCTTGAGATCGGCAAAGATAGTCGGTGCTAAACTCCAAACGCCAAAACGGCACAAATAGTTGTTTTTAAACAGGGTATTTATATGACTAGATCATCCTTCGAAGACATTTCAACTACGTAAATTGCTGGGTGAGCCTGGATTTCGCGATTAGCACCCGGTATCTTACTAAAAAAGTCAACAAAACAATTTATACCTGATTAAAAAAGTCAGATTGACATATCTGATTGAATTACTCAGATTTGAAATAATATCTAGCCACCCCTTACAATACTGGGGAAGCCCGACAATCGTCAGATGAAAGGACTTCCAAGTTGAGAGACTCAGTAGATCATTTGAAAGACCAAAATCGTGACCGTTGCGCGCCGCACCCTGACCAATCCGAAGTGGCCAGTATTTGGCTACAATCAGGATTGCTTGAAGGGTTCAGTATGGAATGGGCCTTTGACCGCTATAGTCGCGGCGGCACCGGAAACAGGGGACGCATCTGATGTCATATCATTCCGCCCGAGAGACGCTAAAGCCCGCACCAAACGACTTGCCGACCTATGCTGCAGTGGATCTGACGAAGGGTGCAAATCAAGCTCAGATCGTTCTTGGCGATCAAACCTACACTCTGCGGATCACGCGGACTGGCAAGTTGATCCTGACCAAATGACCAGTGCACAGGAAAAACGCGGCGGTGCACCCGTTGGCTTTATCACAGAACTTGACGGGATTGAGGCCGCTTCGGTCATCTATCTTCGGCTCTGGTGTGATGGCCCTGATGCGCAGGCGAGCGTTTGGAACGACTTCGCGTCCAGTTTTGGTGCAACTCAGGGACGTAAGGTGCTGAAATCATTTGAGCACATGTGCAATCTTTGTTCCCAGTACGGGCGCAGACCTTTGATGCGTCATTCGGTGAACTGCAAATGCCTGGGATCTGACGAATCTTGCTTTGCAAATTTCATTGCGACAGCAGTCACGGGTGATCGGGACGACGCCATGCTAATCGCAACGCTGTTGGTCCGCCCCGATATTGCCCCGCTACTGACATCCCTCGCCACTGATTTCGGTCTTGCGCTGAAACGTATGAATCTTCGTGCCCCTAAACACATGGTGGGCGAAGAACCATCACTCCACTCTCAACCAACAATTCTTCACTGACAGGACCATTAATGAAACACGCTTTTCTTTCCTCCACGGCACTGATCGTAGCCTTCGCCACGCCCGTCCTTGCAGTTGATAAGACAGAGGTGCTGGACACTTATGCTGATATCGCAGCCGCCAAGTATGAGGATAGCCTGACGACTGCGCAAACGCTTCAAACGGCTGTAAATGCGTTGGTCGCCGATCCATCGGCAGAAGCACTGCAAAATGCAAAAGATGCCTGGTTGGCGGCGCGTGTGCCTTACCAACAGACCGAAGTGTTCCGCTTCGGCAATGCCATTGTCGATGATTGGGAAGGCAAAGTGAACGCCTGGCCGTTGGATGAGGGTCTGATCGACTACGTCGATGCGTCCTATGGTGGACCATCTGACGAGAATGAATTTGCAGCATTGAACGTTATCGCCAATGCAACGTTCCCCCTGTCTGGGACAGAGATCGATGCGATGGAAATCACGCCTGACCTGTTGGAAAACACGCTGCAAGAGGCCGATGGTGTCGAAGCCAACGTCGCCACGGGCTATCATGCGATCGAGTTTCTGCTCTGGGGTCAAGATCTGAACGGTCACGAGACAGGTGCAGGCCAGCGGCCTTGGACCGATTATGCAGCAGGTGACGACTGCACCAACGGCAACTGCGACCGTCGTGGCGAATACCTGACCGCTGCAACCAACCTGCTCGTTTCTGATCTGGAATGGATGATGGCACAGTGGGCTGACGATGGTGCTGCACGTGCCGAAGTAATGTCGAACGCCGATGCGGGCCTGGCCGCCATGCTCACCGGCATGGGATCATTGTCTTATGGTGAAACGGCGGGGGAACGGATGCGCCTTGGCGTCATGTTAAACGACCCCGAAGAAGAGCATTCCTGTTTTGCGGACAACACTCACAACGATCACTACTACAATGGCATTGGTATCCAGAACGTTTACCTGGGCGAATACATCCGCGTGGATGGATCACTGGTGAAGGGGCCGTCATTGTCCGACTTAGTGACCGAAACCGACGCGACCTTGGATGCTGAAATGCAAGGCAAGCTAAGCGATGCCGTGATGGCCTTGGGTCGCATCAAGACAACCGCCGAAGCTGGTTTTGCCTACGACCAGATGCTGGAACGCGGCAATGACGCAGGCGAGGCCCTGATCATGGGCGGCGTGAACGGGTTGATCGATCAAACACGATCCATTGAGCGGGTGATCGCGGCCTTGGGCGTGGACGGGGTTGGGATCGAAGGGTCGGACAGCCTCGACGATCCAGATGCTGTGTTCCAATAAGCCCAAACAGGTCTTGCCATCATGATCATTTGTCATTGTCAGAATATTAGCGACCACGACATCAACGCAGCCGTCGACTGGATGCGTGCGTCGGATGACAAGACCATCATCACACCTGGAAAGGTGTACCGCGCACTTGGTAAAGCAGCGGAATGCGGCGGCTGTATGCCACTGTTCCTGTCCACCATGCGCACCAACGACAACCATAAAGTCCCCATGCAATTGCGGAATTTGAAAACCGCAACCACACAGGAAGAACCACATGAACGGCGACAAGAAAGTAATTGAATACCTGAACGATGCCCTGCGTAGCGAGTTGACAGCGGTGAGCCAATACTGGCTGCACTACCGTATGCAGGAAGACTGGGGTCTTGGTCATATGGCCAAGAAATCCCGTGAAGAAAGCATCGAAGAGATGAACCATGCTGACAAGATCATCGCCCGCATCCTGTTTTTGGGCGGGCATCCGAACTTGCAAAAACTGGACCCGCTGCGGATCGGCCAGACCCCCAAGGAAACCTTGGAATGCGATCTGGCCGCAGAGCATGGTGCCCGGGACTTATATATGGACGCCCGCAAGCACTGTGAGGCCGTGGGTGATTTTGTCACCAAGAATATCTTTGAGGAATTGTTGACCGATGAAGAAGGTCATATCGATTTTCTTGAGACACAACTCGACCTTGTGGCCAAACTCGGTGAAGAAAAATATGCGCAGCTCAATGCATCGAAAATGGATGAAGCCGAGTAATCTGCTGCTTGTAGTGTTGGCCACCAGCACGATAGCAACGGCTGAAACACCCGCCGAGGGGCCTTTTTGGCAGCTCGGCGATCCACATTTAAATAAAGTTCCCCGCACTGTTGAGGAAACCACACGGATTGCAGCGGTTACCGCCATTACGAGCGATTTCAGTGCACCTCATCAGTTTGAAGATAAACCTGGCGGTGCAGCAACCGTACGGGCCATGACGAATGCCAATGCGTTTTCCCAACCCTCGGGCAATATCACGTTCGAAGACCAGTTAGACTTCAGGGTTGGCAACGGGCTGTTCCGAAAACTCTGGGTGTCATCGCCTGCGTCGACTTTAGCGTCAGACGGGCTTGGGCCGCTGTTCAATGCGCGATCCTGCCAACGATGCCACATCAAAGATGGGCGGGGCCATCCGCCTGAGAATTCTGATGATAATGCTACTTCTATGTTCCTTCGCGTATCGATCCCCGGACCAGCCGACGCAGCCATTGCTGAGATCAAAGACTATATTGCCACGCTTCCCGACCCAAATTACGGAGCACAGATGCAGGAATTCGCCGTGCAGGGCCACGCATCTGAATACCGCCTCGATATCACATATGACGAAGAGATCGTGACGCTTGTCGATGGCACGCAGGTTTCGCTTCGCCACCCCACCTACAACGCGGCTGACCTTGGCTATGGTCCGCTGCACCCAGATGCTATGCTCTCCCCTCGGGTTGCCCCACAAATGATCGGGCTTGGCCTGCTTGAGGCGATCCCTGCCGCTGATATTCTGGCGAATGCCGACCCAGATGACCTGAACGATGATGGCATTTCTGGTCGTCCGAATGTGGTTTGGTCCGTTGAGTATGACCAACCGATGCTAGGACGTTTTGGCCTGAAGGCGGGCAGCCCGACCATCATGGAACAATCAGCAGCAGCCTTTGCGGGCGACATCGGAATTTCCAGCCCGCTCTTCCCAGCAGGTTCGGGTGAGTGCACAGCGGCCCAGACTCAGTGCCAAGACGCCATTCACGGGGATGGCGATGATCGTGGTACAGAAATCGACGCCGAAGGCATGGAGCTTGTGACATTCTACAGCCGTAACTTGGCCGTTCCTGCAAGGCGAGGTGCGGATGATCCGGAAGTGCTGCGCGGCAAAGAAGTTTTCTACAACACCGGCTGCACATCGTGTCACACGCCCAGCTTCGTCACCCACCGGCTTGAAGATCAACCTGAGCAAAGCTTCCAGCTCATCTGGCCCTATACCGACATGCTGCTGCACGACATGGGACCCGCACTGGCCGACAACCGCCCCGAAGCACGGGCAACAGGTCAAGAATGGCGTACCCCACCGCTTTGGGGCATTGGTCTGACCGAACAGGTAAGCGGCCACACCTATTTCCTGCACGACGGGCGCGCTCGTTCGCTATTGGAGGCCGTGCTGTGGCATGGCGGCGAGGCGCAAACGCAACGCGATGCTGTAACAGAAATGACGACAACAGACCGCGATGCATTGATAAGATTCTTGGAGAGCCTATGAAGAGATTTCTTCTGACCGCCGTGCTGGCAGCGACACCCATCACTGCAAACGCCCAAACGGCAACCATCGATGACATCGTAAACGCGCACATCCTGCCAAGATTTCAAACACTGGCGGAAACCTCTGCGCATCTGGCAACAACCGCACGGAACGACTGTTCGATCACATCGCAAACATTGCAGGCGGCATATAGCGACGCCTTCGATGCATGGGTCAGTGCCAGCCATCTGCGCTTTGGTCCGACCGAGGTGGACGACCGTGCATTCGCATTGGCGTTTTGGCCCGATAGTCGTGGCGCAACACCGCGCACACTCGCCAAACTGCTCACGGACCAAGACCCTGTTATCGCATCCGCCGAAGACTACGCCCAAGTCTCCATCGCGGCCCGTGGCTTCTACGCTATGGAGTTTTTGCTTTATGATGAAGCGTTGAGCAACATAGGCGACGCGGACGACCACTGTACGTTAATCCAGACCGTCACCACAGATATCGCCACAACCAGTGCGGCCATATTGGACGACTGGAAGACGGACTACGCGGCACGGCTATCAAGCCCAGATGCGAGTGGCACCTATCGATCCGAAGAAGAAGTACTGCAAGAATTGTTCAAGACCCTTGCAACGGGCCTACAGTTTACTTCTGAAACACGTCTGGGCCGCCCGCTTGGCACGTTCGACCGCCCTCATCCCACAAGGGCGGAAGGATGGCGATCTGGTCGCTCGGCACGTCACGTCGGTCTGAGCCTTGCAGCACTAAATGATTTAGCACTCCGTCTATCCAACGACGATCTCGACATATCAGAGCGCATCGAGACCAGCTTTGAACGCTCCATTGCGCTTCTTGCTGAATTGAACGACCCAATCTTTACTGGTGTGGCTGCACCTCAGAGCCGCCTCAAAGTTGAAGTTCTTCGACAATCCATCGACAGCATCCGCGCACTCGTTCGTGATGAGTTAGGGCCGACCCTTGGTGTTGCGGCTGGATTCAACTCTTTGGACGGTGATTGATATGGCACGTACTGGACGACGCCAATTCCTCGGTGGCTTATTAGCAGCGGGGCTGATCCCGAAACCAACTTGGGCCGATGTAGGTTCACCCGTCTTTTTATCTGCTGCTGCAACCCCAGATGGATCATACGTTCTGTGCGGCATTGATGCAGCGTTAGATGTGCGGTTTCAGATACCGCTGCCGACACGAGGCCATGCAGCAGCGGCCCATCCATCACAGCCTGAAGCTGTGGCCTTTGCTCGTCGCCCAGGCACATTTGCCATCATCATCGACTGCATAACTGGTGTTGAGAAAGCGAGAATCGATTCTCCCATGGGTCGTCATTTTTACGGACACGGAACGTTCTCGTCAGACGGAAGCCTGCTCTTCACAACAGAGAACGACTATGAGGCTGGTCGTGGTCTGATTGGCGTCTGGGACGCTCAGAATGGCTTTGCACGCATCGATGAGTGGGACAGCGGTGGTGTCGGCCCACATGACATCAAACGGCTTCCAGGAACTGACATGCTCGTCGTTGCCAACGGCGGCATTTATACTCACCCAGAAACGGGTCGCACGAAGCTGAACATCCCTACGATGGCACCAAACCTTGCCTATATCGAAGATGGGACGGTGGCCGAGATCGCTTCACTTCCTGCAGACATGCATAAGAACTCTATCCGACATTTGGCCGTTGGTCCTGAGGGGCAAGTCGCATTCGGGATGCAGTGGCAAGGCGATGGTCCCGTCGCCACACTGGTCGGCATCCATCAGATGGGACAACCAGTGCGGCTTATGACTGCCAATGCAAATGATTTACGTGCCATGCAAGGGTACGTTGGCAGTATCGTTTTGTCATCAGATGGCCACACGATTGCAGTAACTTCTCCTCGAGGCGGCTTCGTGCAAGAGTATAGTGTTGGCGTTGGCGCTCTCTCCAAATCCTCAGCAATACCCGATGTATGTGGAGCCGCAGTCCTTGGACAAAGCATCTTCGTAAGTGCTGGTACTGGAGAGATTGGACCGCTCAATACTGGTGGCCCAACCCTACAGCGTCAAATGAATGTGCAGTGGGACAACCACCTGATACCGATCTCCACGGCTTGAACGTATTCCAGTAAGCCCAACCAAAAACGCGCTGGTAACATCAGTTATGTTTGGACCTGTAAAGGCTGGCTCTATCTTGTCGCCATCCTCGATCTGCATTCCAGGCGTGTCATCGGCTGAGCGGTGAGCAACCGGATGAAACGCGACCCGGCCATCAAAGCGCTGAATATGGCCATTACCTTCCGGGCAGTACCGAAGGGCTGTATGCATCATACAGACCGTGGTAGCCAATATTGTTCTCACGACTATCAAAAGATCCTGGGCCAGCACGGGTTCAAGGTATCGATGAGTGGAAAGGGAAACTGCTACGGCAACGCCGCTATCGAAACGTTCATCAAAAACTATCAAGACCGAACTGATCTGGCGCAGGTCTTGGGAAACACTCAGGCAAGCCGAGATAGCGATCTTCGAATACATCAACGGCTTCTACAATCCGCGCCGACGACACTCAGCACTGGACTGGAAAAGCCCCGTCGCATTCGAACGGAAGGTGGCTTAAACGAACACTCGGGACAGCACAAAAACGTGACAGGTCAAGTTTGTACAAAAATTTACGTACAAAACCCGTGTACAAATTATACAAAACTGCGCGACTGTGGGTGCATCGGCCAGTTTGTGCAACGCAAAGTGGGTACGTACCTACCCACCGTACGCAGATCAGTTTATCGATTGCGCCAGACATCCAGAATATAACGGCTAACCATCAAATCCAAATGCGCCCCTCCGCCATTTTTAAACAGCGTAATTTCATCATTGGACTGGCGTTGAAAATTGCTAAGGTCATAGTAATCTGCTACCACATCTGCCCGCGCAATTGCCCCGCTTTGCAGTGGTGTTTTCAGCTCTCCGATGTGGTCGATTGTTGTAGCAAAGCTATCTACGAAAACGCGCGATTTTTGCAAGGCCTCATCATCTGCCTCGCGCATGTCAGCGCGGTAAGCGCCAATTAAATCAATGTGTTGGCCAGGTTTCAGCCACGCACCCTTGATCAATGGCTCTGTCGACATAGTGGCTGAGGTTATGATGTCAGCATCCATCACCGCCGTCTCAAGATCAGGTATATAACTGACCTTGTCATAGGACCTTACCAATGCTTTTGCCCCTTCTGGCGTTCGATTCCAGATTGTAAAATTCGCATCCGGAAAGGCAGCTCCATAAGCCTCGCGCAGACTGCGCCCAACTGTGCCCGCGCCAATGATCAAAATTGTCTTTGCATCCGGCCGCGCCAATCGTTTGGCTGCCAGTAAACTGTCACCAGCCGTTTTCCATTTCGTGACAAGATGAAAGTCGATCAGTGCCTCTAACTCACCGATTTTATTGGAAAATAAGCTGACAACACCGTTGACCATCCGCTTGCCAAGCTGCGTATTTCCAGGAAAAATCGTGGCTGTTTTTACAGCCAACCCCATCCCATCAATCCATGCCGACCGCGACAAAAGCGTATCTGGATCGCGATACAAAAATGTGTCCCCAACCTCGGCCTTTGGCAAATCATGGCCTGCGGCAATAGCATCCGTCAGATCATGCCAATCCAGCAAGTCCCCCGCGGCAATCGGAACAATCTCAATCGTCATTCGACCTCACTTGCAGATAATAAACCATGCAGTTTCAAAGCCTTACCCCAACCTGTCGCACCATCAAACCAATGCGTCTGCCATCCACGCGCGTTCGCGGCATTGATATTTTCAAGCCTATCATCGGTGAACAAAAGGCGCCCCGGCGCGATCCCACAATCTTCTTCTACCATCTGATAAATCTGCGGATCAGGCTTGGTTACCTTCATATGACCCGAGATATAGCGGCGATCAAATTCCCCAAGAAACGGGTATTTCGTTGCGGCATATTCAAAACTTTCAGCCCCGAAATTTGTCAATGCAAACACAGGCATACCCTTGCTGCGCAGCGCACGCATAAGGCGTACAGAATGATCAATCATGGGTGATGCCATTTCGATCCAATGGTCATGCCACATCCGAATTTCATCGCGCCATTCAGGATAATCTTCGGCCGTAGTATAAATTGTATCGGTAAAGTGTTCGCCCTGATCCACGCGATCATTCATGGCATGTAAATCAACCGCTTCAAACATCGCGCGGCGACGTTCAATACCAATTTTGGCATCATAAAATCGCTCAGGCTGCCATTCGATCAGCACATTTCCAATATCAAAAATAACTGCTTGAATTGTCATGCTATATCCCTTTTTGCGCCTTGCACTTCGCGTTCCAATGCATCCAGAAATCTGGACCGATCCGCCTTGCTAAATGCCTTACCGCCACCTTGCCTGAACGGATCCGCCGCGCGCAAATCAGTCATCAAATCCCGCGTAGCAAGCTGCTGTCCGATATTTGACGGCGTAAAGATTTCACCATTATGACGCACCACTCGCGCACCCGCAGCGATACACTTTGCCGCCAAAGGAATATCGCCCGTAATCACCACATCCCCACGCCCTGCCCGATCCGCAATCCACATATCCGCAATATCGGGTCCGTCGGGTACGATAACAGTTTCAACAAAAGGGTTCTGTGACGGCCGCAAACCGCCGTTGCTGACGATATATAGCATTAGTTTGTGGCGTGTTGCGACCCGTTCTGCCTCGGACTTGACCGGGCAGGCGTCTGCGTCGACATAGATCATCCGTACAGCGCATCGGCATGAAAGGCGATGTGATCCTCCATGAAGCTTGAGATGAAGAAATAGCTGTGATCATAGCCTTTGTGCAGTCTGAACACTGCCTCTTGGCGTCGCTCTGCGATGGCATGTGCCAAAGCTTCGGGCATAAGTAAATCCAGAAACTGATCGCTGCCGCCCTGATCAATTAGCATCGGGCCGTCAAAGCCTTTATCCCGCATAAGCAATGTTGCATCATGGCCAACCCATTTACTTTCATCACTTCCCAAATATGCGCCAAGCTGCTTTCGGCCCCATTCTGACATGGTGGGGTGAGCAATCGGGGCGAACGCAGATACGGATTTAAACCGATCTTGCAGTGTCATTGCAATCGTCAGTGCGCCATGCCCACCCATTGAATGGCCAGTAATGGACTGTCGGTCAGGATCTATCGCGAATTCCTTAGTCACCAAACCCGGCAATTCATCTATGATATAATTCCACATTTGAAAATGTGAGGCCCAAGGTGATTGGGTGGCGTTGACGTAAAAGCCCGCCCCTTGCCCCAGATCGTAAGCTTCGTCATCAGCCACACCTTCACCGCGGGGGGACGTATCAGGGAATATGATTGCAATCCCCTGCTCTGCCGCCCAGCCCTGTGCTGCGGATTTATCCATTGCATTGGCATGTGTGCAGGTCAGGCCGGATAAATACCACAGAACCGGAACCGGGCCATCGTCCGCTTCGGCAGGCAAGAACAGGCCAAAGGTCATATCGCAGGCAGATATCTTTGACATATGGCTGTACACGCCCTGTACACCACCGAAACATTTGTTTTCAGATAGAATTTCCATGTCGCTCCCCTGCCTTTTTAGATGGCTAACTTACTGGCTTGCGCTTGTCACGTATCGAATATCCCCATAATGAAACCCGACACCAGATACATACCAAAGCCGCAATGTTTTCAGTCTATATCAGAAAAAACAGGGTTCAGCGCATCCAGAAACCTTCGCGTTTGATTTTATTGCGTATCAGTTGTTCACGTTTAGGAAGATGGTTTTGATCAAACAAAGCACGGACCTTCTGCCCCCTACTTTGGAAAACCATGCGTTTTATCGGATCATGACCTTTAAGAACCTTCTTGATCTTGTTTGGCGCCGCAACATTTTCCAATACTTCGATGGTGCGGTCAGACTCGCGTGCGTACAGCAATGGGAAAAAGCGGTAATGACAGCTGACATCACCATCCAGTAGATTAGGTGGCAATGTATCCCGCCCCCCATTCAATGACTGGATCACAAGCGGCAGTGCGATTTGATCCAACCACGGATCAACTGACTGGCATGCAACTTCCGGGGGCGGCGCGTCGCGAATGCTTAGCGTGTATTCCAAAAACCGTTGCCCAAACTCGTGCGGGCATCGGTAAAAAAACCAACCTGCATTGAAATACAAATAGCGCCGCCAGTAATCTGCAGCGTGTTCAAGGTTCAGCGATGCCTCAAAATCCAAACCGAATTTATCATAAAGCGATTTCCAGATCTCAGCATATCCCGGGCCATAAAGATCGATCTTTGGCCATGTTCCTTCGACCCGGGATGACGCAGATGGTTTATTGAAATCAAATGGAACCTGACAAATATCGCCCGTTATCAGCGTATCTGTATCAAAGAAAACAAACGGTTCGCCTTTGGGCAGGGCCTTTAATCCTTCAATCTTATTTCCATAAGGATAAGACTGCCCGAAATGATTATTCTCAAACGGGACAATCTCTGCGCCCAATGTGTTTAGCGTTTGCAAGACATCTTTTGATTTTATCCGCGGATCATCATTCCACAGTTTGCCTGGCTGCGGTTCAGCGATGATCAGGCGCCCCGCAAAATCAGGCGCCATCTGACGAAGAGACGCTGCAAAAAGAACCGCTTCATACATCAATCGGCCCGACTGGCCTACAATCATGATATTAAAGGTCTGTTTGGTATGTTTTAAAGCGGACATGCAGATCCTGCGAGACTTTCACCTGACACTCATACCATGTTGCAGATGACTGATAAAAGCTACTGAAACAAAAACAGCAGGGCAAATAACCCCGCTGTCATCAATTTTTCTGGTTTTAAAAAGTTAGCTGCCCCAGATGTAGACGGCCGCAAAAAGAAACAGCCATACGACATCTACGAAATGCCAATACCATGCTGCTGCTTCAAAACCGATGTGCTTTTCTGCCGTAAAGTGGCCTGCACGAACACGCAAATAGCAGATAAATAGGAAAATCGTACCGATTATGACGTGGGCACCGTGAAAGCCAGTGGCCATAAAGAAGTTCGAAAAGAACTTATCGCCGCCGAAAACCCAATCTTGTTGGACCAGAAGATACCAGTATTCATAACCCTGCAAACCTGTGAATGCGATGCCCAGAACGACACCAAGCAGAAGCCCGTGTTCAACATCTTTACGGCTTTCGTTATGTACCAATGCATGGTGTGCCCATGTCACTGCCGCGCCAGAGCAAAGCAAAACCAGTGTGTTAATCAAAGGCAAGTGGAATGGATCCACCGAATACATATCGGGTGTAATGTATTCTGAGCCGACATAGGTATCCATGGGGTACATGGCATGCTTGAAAAAGCTCCAGAACCATGCGGCAAAGAACATGATCTCGGACATGATGAACATGATGAAACCATAACGCAGACCGATACGAACAACGGGCGTATGATCCCCTGCCTGGCTTTCAGCGATCACATCGGACCACCATGCAAACATGACATAAAGCACACCCGAAAGGCCGATCAGAAACAGCCAAGGGCCGTTATTATGCATCCAGAATACGGCACCAAACAGCATTGCAAAAGCACTGACCGATGCCAAGAGAGGCCAGATTGAGGGCGGCAAAATATGATAGTCGTGGTTTTTGGCGTGTGCCATGTCTTATCCCTCAGTTTTTTAGTTCACACTTGTTGTTTCAGTTTTCAAAGCGGCCTGCGTTTCGGGCAGATCAATCTGATAGAAGGTATAGCTAAGCGTGATGGTATGCACAAACTTGCCTTCGCGGTCATTAACAATGTCGGGGTCGACATAGAATGTAACGGGCATCTGCACACGTTCACCTGGCTGTAAAATCTGTTCTTCAAAGCAAAAACACTGGATCTTTGAAAAATAAGCGCCGGCTGCATAGGGCGTCACATTATAACTTGCCGTTCCAGCGATAGGGCGATCTGTCGGATTATACGCCTCATAAAATGCCAGGCCGGTTTGGCCGATACGGATTTCCATCTGACGTTCAACGGGTTTAAAACTCCATGGCATATTACGGTCAAGTGATGCATCGAAACGCACCTTGACCGTACGATCCAGTATCAAATCACTTTCACCGTCGGCCACATTCGTTGTGCCGCCATATCCTGTCACACGGCAAAACCAATCGTAAAGCGGAACAGACGCCCAAGCCAAAGCGCCCATAAAAACAACGACTGCAACAGTTTGCATCAGCGTCTTATGAATACCGTCAAGCTTCATCAATTAATCTCAACCAGTTCAGGACGTGGGGCGTGATCATAGGCTTGCAGGCTGCCACCAGACGTCACTTTGACAATGGTAAGTCCGAAAACAATTACGATTAGACAAACCAGCACGCTAAACAAGGCCCAGTTTCGGCCAAGGCGACGTTCATGCAGTTCATGATCTTTGCGAAAATAGCTCATGACCATCCCCCCAAACCGTATGGGCGCAGAACTGCTTCCAAAAGCAAAGCCCCGAAGTGCAGAAATAAATACAATATCGAGAATTTGAAAACGGACTTTTCGACTTTATAACCATCTGCTTCGGCTGTTGTTTCATCACGCCGCCAGATATCGAAAGCCCCCTTGATAAACCATGCGTTCATCAAGACAGCCGCGACAAGATAGATGGGCCCACCAATAGATGTGAAAGCGGCGCCCACAGCAACAGGGGCCAGCAGAAGCGTATATGCGATGATATGGCGACGTGTTGATTTGCGGCCATGGGTAACCGTTAGCATCGGCACGCCTGCATCTTTATAATCCGACTTCATGAACAAGGCCAAAGCCCAGAAATGTGGCGGCGTCCACATAAAGATCAACGCAAACATCAACACGCTTTCAACCGAAATACTGCCTGTTGCGACCACCCAGCCAATCATTGGTGGAAACGCGCCCGCCGCACCGCCGATAACGATGTTCTGCGGGGTCGAGCGTTTTAGCCACATGGAATAGATAACGGCATAGAAAAAGATTGTAAACGCAAGCAGAAAAGCCGCGGCAAAGTTCGCAGCCAAGGCCAAAAACACGACAGAAAAGCCTGACAATGCAAGGCCGACAGCAAGCGCTTCGTTACGGTGTACCTTTCCAGCTGGCACAGGTCTTTTCTGAGTGCGACGCATAATCTGGTCGATGTCTGCATCCCACCACATGTTCAACGCACCCGATGCGCCCGCACCAATCGCGATGAACAGGATCGAACAGAAAGCAACGAAAGGATGAACCGGAACCGGGGCAACGATCAAACCAACCAAAGCTGTGAAAACGACCAGTGACATCACACGTGGCTTCAACAGTGCAAAATAATCACCAAAGCTGGCGTCACCATTGCCCGCGATACTGTCTTGATCAAAGCTTGCGTCGCTCATTCATATGTCCAGTCGTTCGGCCGATAAGCCGGTTAAAGCTGCCAATCTGGGTTTTCTTTAGCGTTTTCCAGCCATTCAGCATAGGCTTCTTCACTGACCACTTTCACAGTGATTGGCATATAGGCGTGAGAAACGCCGCATAGTTCTGAACATTGGCCAAAGTAAATGCCTTCACGATCAGCTGAAAACCACAGCTCGGCCAAACGGCCCGGAATGCCGTCCTGCTTGACGCCAAACGCAGGTATTGTCCAGGAATGGATCACGTCCCCACCCGTTACCTGCATCACAACAGTTTTGCCAACCGGAACGACAACGGCGGTATCTGTCGCCAAAAGCCATTCATCACGGCTGTATCCGGCACGAACCAGCTTTTCTTCCATGCCAGCACTTAAGACATATGGTTGCACGTCATCCCCATCTTCCGCAGTCAATGTCGCGGGGTGACCAATCATATAGCTGTCAAAGTAAAAGCCGTGATCCACATACTCATAACCCCAAAACCATTGATAGCCTGTCACCTTGATCGTGATGTCAGCTTCGGGAATTTCCTGTTGCTTAAACAAAATGGGCAGTGAAAAGGCGCCAATGAAGACAAGAATTAAGATAGGAACGATCGTCCATGCAATCTCAAGCGGGGAATTATGTGTAAACGTTGCAGGCGTTGGATTACGGTGACGATTATAAAATATCACAACCGCAGCCAAAAGTCCGACCACGCCAATCACAATCGCCGTTAAAATCACCATCAGCATACCGTCCAGCCATTGCAGGTCTGATGCCAGTTCAGTTGCGGCGGTTTGAAACCCCATGCCCGCGTCTGTTGGCGCGCCCACAACTTCAAGATCCTGATTGACCTCTTGCGCAAATGCAGTGGTTGCTGTGAAAAAAGCCGTAAGGCTTGCAAAAAACGTCCAAAGTCGCATGTACCGGTTCCCGTTCGATAGTGGGCAACATTATGTTACCTCATGCATGGTTTTGCTGCTTTCGCAGAATCCCGTTGTCTTATTGGCGGTTAAAACCATATCCTGCAATGCATCTCAAGCCACAGCGTTGCGGCAAACAGACGCTTTTTTGATCCAGATCACCTAAGAAGGAGCTTTCGCCATGTCTTCCCTCCCTTTTCGGCCCTTCGAAAATGCGCTTGATCAGGATCAGGCGCTGCATCTTTTGCGCACGGCCGTCGGCGGCGCAGATGACGGCGAATTATTTCTGGAACGCCGCAGATCCGAGGTTTTGTCCTTTGACGACGGGCGCGTGAAAACAGCCAGTTATGATGCATCCGAAGGCTTCGGCCTGCGCGCCGTAAAAGGCGAAGTCGCCGGTTATGCCCACTCAACCGAAATCAGCGAAACCGCGATAAAACGCGCTGTTGAAACGGCGCGGCTTGCTGTTGGTGATGGCGGCGGCACATTGGCTGATGCGCCCGCACTGACCAATCAGAAACTTTATACCGATACCGACCCAATGGAGGCCGCAGTTTTTTCGGTCAAAATCGATACCTTGCGGGAAATCGATGCGTTTGCCCGCGATCTGGACAGCCGTGTGATTCAGGTTTCAGCGACACTTGCCGCATCTTATCAAGAAGTTGAAATCCTGCGACCAGAAGGTGTAATTGTGCGCGATGTTCGACCGATGGCACGACTAAATGTATCAATCATCGTTGAACAGAATGGGCGCCGTGAAACTGGATCAGCTGGTGGAGGTGGGCGATATGGCTTGGACGGTTTGATCGCGCGGAATCACTGGGAACAAACCGCACGTGAAGCTTTGAGGATAGCGCTGGTGAACCTTGATGCTGTCCCTGCCCCCGCAGGCGTCATGGATGTTGCATTGGGCGCCGGCTGGCCCGGTATTTTGCTGCACGAAGCTGTGGGCCATGGGCTGGAAGGCGATTTTAATCGCAAGGGCACGTCCGCTTTTGCAGGGCTTATGGGCCAGCGCGTTGCGTCGAAGGGTGTGACTGTGTTGGATGATGGAACAATACCGGATCGCCGTGGATCATTGACCATTGACGACGAAGGCACGCCATCGGGTAAAAATGTACTAATTGACGACGGTATTTTGGTGGGCTTTATGCAGGATCGTCAGAATGCACGGCTAATGGGTGTGGATGCCACAGGTAATGGGCGGCGTGAAAGCTATGCGCATATCCCGATGCCGCGTATGACCAATACCTATATGCTGGGAGGCGACACCGACCCTACTGAAATCGTGGCCGATGTGAAAAACGGTATTTATGCCGTCGGGTTTGGCGGGGGTCAGGTTGATATCACAAACGGCAAGTTCGTGTTCAGCTGTACCGAAGCATATCAGGTTGAAAACGGTAAGATCGGCTCACCGGTTAAAGGTGCCACCCTGATCGGCGACGGGGCCACCGCCATGCAACAAATCCGTGCAATCGGTAACGACATGAAGCTGGACCCCGGCATGGGAAATTGTGGAAAACAGGGGCAATGGGTTCCGGTCGGTGTCGGACAACCGACGCTGTTGATCGGCGGACTTACGGTCGGGGGGTCAGCCACCTAGTCAACAATCATATGGCGAACTCGTCTAAGCATCTTCGCTTGTTTACGGATGATTAACCACACCAAACTAAAAGTGATTCTGCAAACAGACGGAGGCATGGATGACAGAAGACGCACACTCTTCCACTCACCCCCCACTCCCACCCACCACGGAAGAACACCGTTTTTCATGGCTCCGTCTTTTGCGCTCTCGTCGTGTGGGGATCGCGACGTTTTACCGGCTTCTTTCTGAACATGGCACTGCACAGGCTGCACTTGATGCATTGCCAGATGTTGCCAAAGCGGCGGGTGTCGAGAAATACCAGATTTGTCCCGAAGGCGTTATTCACGCAGAGCTAAAGGCCGGTCGTGCCCTTGGCGCGCAACTGCTGTTTCGCGGCGATGCCGCCTATCCCAAAAGCCTGTGTGATATCCATGATGCGCCCCCTTTTGTCTGGGCAATTGGAGACACCAGCCTTTTGAAACGCCCCATGGTCGCAATGGTCGGCGCGCGCAACGCGTCATCCCTGGGCACCAGAATGGCCAGTGCGTTGGCCAAAGAACTGACCGACAATGATATTGTCGTTGTATCGGGTCTGGCACGCGGCATTGATACAGCGGCCCATCACGCTGCATTGGACGGCGGTACTGTTGCCGTTCAAGCCGGCGGTGTCGATGTGATGTATCCGGCGGAAAACACGGAACTGGCCGCGCAAATTGCGAAAAAGGGTCTGCGATTGTCTGAACAGCCGATCGGGCTGCAGCCAACTGCGCGTCATTTTCCAAGCAGAAACCGTATCATATCCGGACTTTCGCAAGCCGTTGTCGTGGTTGAAGCTGCCGCTAAATCCGGCAGCCTTATCACGGCACGCAATGCTTTGGACCAAGGGCGCGACGTCTTTGCTGTTCCAGGTCATCCCTTTGATGCCCGCGCAGCGGGGTGTAACATGCTTATCCGCGACGGCGCTGTCTTGATCCGTAATGCACAGGATGTACTGGAAAATCTTAAGTCTCAAGAACCTGAATTCGATCTGGCCGAACCTTTGCTAGAACAAGCGGCCCCAGTTTTATCTGACGCATCAGAATTACACAGCATCATTTTGTCCCGGCTTAGCCCGTCACCCATCGCCGAAGATCAACTGTTACGCGACATCAACCAAAAGCCTCAAACCATCGCACCAATCCTGCTTGATATGGAACTCAGCGGCCATGTGATGCGGCATCCAGGCGGGTTGTTATCATTGGCCTGCTGATCATCGCAAGCAGCATACCGCCTAGTCCAAATGACACTCTTATAAATGTGTGGATTGACAATCACGACCCCGCCCCCACATCTTGCGCCGCTAAACGCCCCTTTTTGAGTCGCGAGGATTTAGATGCCAGTAGTTGTGGTGGAATCGCCTGCTAAGGCCAAGACAATAAACAAATATCTTGGTAAAGATTACATCGTTTTGGCGTCCTATGGCCATGTGCGAGACCTGCCGCCCAAGGATGGGTCGGTCGACACCGAACATGGGTTCGACATGAAGTGGGAAATCGCAAACGACAGCAAAAAGCATGTCAAAGCGATTGCGGATGCACTGGCAGAAGACGGCGAACTGATCTTGGCCACAGACCCCGATCGCGAAGGGGAGGCGATCAGTTGGCACCTGCAAGAGGCGTTAACCAAACGCAAATCAATCAAAAAGGATACCCCCGTCAGCCGGGTGGTGTTCAACGCCATCACAAAATCTGCTGTGACCGAGGCAATGAAAAACCCCCGTGCCGTGGATATGGAGTTGGTCGAGGCTTATCTGGCTCGACGTGCCTTGGATTATCTGGTGGGTTTCAATCTGTCGCCCGTTTTGTGGCGCAAGCTGCCCGGCGCGAAGTCCGCAGGCCGTGTTCAATCTGTTTGCCTGCGTCTGATCGTTGAGCGCGAGATGGAGATCGAAGTATTTCGCGCACAGGAGTACTGGTCAGTAAAAGCCATGCTGGGCACACCGCGCGGTCAGGATCTTGAGGCACGCCTGACGGTTCTGGGCGGCAAAAAGCTGGATAAATTCGACATTGCCAATGACACAGCGGCAGAACTGGCGGTTCAGGCGGTCAATTCACGCGATCTGATGGTAAAGTCAGTTGAGGCGAAACCGGCCAATCGGAACCCATCCGCGCCCTTTATGACCTCGACCCTTCAACAGGAGGCCAGTCGCAAATTTGGCTTTGGCGCGCGCCAGACAATGAGCACGGCACAAAGGCTCTATGAGGCCGGGCTGATCACCTATATGCGGACCGATGGCATTGATATGGCGCCCGAAGCTGTGATGGCCGCCCGCGACGCAATCAAGGAAAAATACGGCGAAGAGTACCTGCCAAAATCGCCGCGTATGTATAAGAACAAGGCGAAAAACGCGCAGGAAGCACATGAATGTATCCGCCCGACGGACATGATGAAATCTGCGGATAAATTGAAAATCTCGGAACCCGATCAACGCAAACTGTATGACCTGATCTATAAACGTACCATTGCCAGCCAAATGGCGGCAGCCAGGATGGAGCGTACGACTGTTGATATCGCGTCGGCCGATGGTCAGGTTGAATTACGTGCGACGGGTCAGGTCGTGCTGTTTGATGGCTTTATCAAGATCTATGAGGAAGGCCGCGATGATGCGGTGGTTGATGACGATGACAAACGCCTTCCTCAAATCGCGCAGGGAGAACCTCTGGATAAACGATCCATCACGCCCGAGCAACATTTCACCCAGCCCCCACCTCGCTATACCGAAGCAACGCTGGTCAAACGCATGGAAGAACTGGGCATCGGACGCCCTTCGACCTATGCGTCTATCGTGACGACAATTCAGGATCGCGACTATGTTCGCAAAGAAAAAAACCGGCTGATCCCAGAAGACAAAGGGCGGCTGGTTACAGTCTTTCTGTCGAATTATTTTCATAAATACGTGGGCTATGATTTCACCGCCGATCTTGAGGCACAATTAGATGACGTCAGTGCAGGCGAACGCGAATACAAAGACGTTCTGGACAAATTCTGGCGCGATTTTTCAGCGGCGATTGCCGAAACATCCGAACTGCGGATCACGGATGTTCTGGAAAAAATCAACGAGGTTCTGGAACCGCATCTGTTTCCCGCCAATGAAGAAGGCACTGATCCGCGTCTATGCCCAAACTGTGGTGCGGGGCGTTTGTCGATGCGCACGGCACGATCAGGCGGGGCTTTTATCGGATGTTCGAATTATCCCGAATGCCGGTTTACGCGCCCCTTTGGTCCCCCCGGTGCCGAAGGTGATGAAATTGGTCCGGATGGTAAATATCTGGGCGATGATAATGGCGATAAGATCACGCTGCGCAAAGGGCGCTTTGGTCCCTATGTTCAGCGCGGTGATGCGACCGAAGAAGAGCCAAAACCTCCACGGGCATCACTGCCAAAAGGATGGGCGCCAGATGAGATTGATCTTGAAAAAGCGCTGATGCTGTTAAGCCTGCCACGCGAGATCGGGCCACACCCCGAAGATGGCGAGATGATCGAGGCAGGCATCGGGCGCTACGGCCCGTTCGTGAAGCATGGCAAAAAGTACGCCAATATTCCCGAAGTGGATGAAGTTTTTACCATCGGCATGAATCGTGCGGTCGAAGTTTTGGCGTCAAAACCGACGCGCGGCAAGGCTGCGCCCACCACTCCGCTGAAAGAGCTGGGCGAACATCCAGAAAGCGGTGGTCCGGTGAATGTGATGAACGGGCGATATGGGCCATACGTAAAATGGGACAAGATCAACGCGACACTGCCCAAAGGAACTGAACCCGCCGATGTTACAATGGAACTGGCTGTTCAATTGATCGCGGAACGAGCTGCAAAAACTGGCAAGAAGCCAGCGCGCAAAAAAGCAGCCCCGAAAAAGAAACCTGCCGCAAAGAAGAAAAGCTAGGGCATGATCAAAGTTTTTGAAGGGCGATGAATGCGTAAATTTCTTCTGGGCGGCCTGATCCTGATCGGACTTGCGATCGGTATTCTGGCTTGGACTACGCAACCGCCAAAGGTTCCACCGGTTGCGGATATGCCGCCCGCTTTGCCTGAACTGACCACGATGGAGACATTCACAGCATCGACCCTGCTACCCGGCACACCGCAAGATGCCCGCGCTTTTATGCAAGACAAAACTATTCTGGTATTTTTACAGGCAGGAAACGGCATTCCTGCAGTGACCGGTTTTACCGCAATCGATGGTGATTTTCCCGATCAAGGTGCAACACGGCGCGTTGAAATCGAAGGTGGGCATTATGTGGTTGAGCGGGTGTTAAACACCAGCGCCACAGCATTCCAATATCAGGTCTGGAACTATACCAATTTTGCAAAGCTGTTGGTATCGCAATCCGTGGGTCAGTTCACGTTTGAAGCACAGGGGGATCAAACGCTTATGAGCTGGACGTATTATATGGAACCAACGCATCAGCTGACGCGACCGCTTCTTGCAAATTTTCTGGAAACGCGGTTTGGACCTTATATGCAAGCAGGGCTTGACCGTTTTCAAACAGCCTATATGACACAGTAAAAGCGTCCAATCTTTATTGACAGTGATCAATGCGACCGCCAACTATGTCTAAAAACTGCCAAGGGAATAGGAATGAAGAAAATCTATGACACGGCCGAGGCTGCATTAGATGGGCTTTTGCATGACGGCATGTTTATTGCCGCCGGCGGGTTTGGTCTGTGCGGTATTCCCGAATTGCTTTTGCAGGCGATCAAGGACGCTGGCACCAAGAATTTAACCTTCGCATCCAACAACGCGGGCGTGGATGATTTTGGCATTGGCATTTTACTTCAAACCCGACAGGTCAAAAAGATGATCAGCTCATATGTCGGGGAAAACGCGGAATTCATGCGGCAATATCTTTCGGGTGAGCTTGAGTTGGAATTCAACCCCCAAGGCACATTGGCGGAACGCATGCGTGCTGGCGGCTGTGGTATTCCCGGGTTTTATACAAAGACCGGCGTGGGCACGGTCATTGCGGATGGCAAAGAACACAAAGACTTCAACGGCGAAACCTTTATTCTGGAAACCGGCCTGTTTGCTGACCTTTCCATTGTGAAAGCCTGGAAAGCCGATGAAACTGGAAATCTGGTTTTTCGTAAGACCGCACGCAACTTCAACCCGCCCGCAGCCATGTGTGGCAAAATTTGCGTGGCCGAAGTGGAAGAGATCGTTCCGACGGGCAGCCTGGATCCCGATCATATTCATTTACCCGGCATTTACGTGAACCGTCTGATTCAAGGCGCGCACGAAAAACGTATTGAACAACGCACGACACGCGCAGCATAAGGATACTGCAATGGATCATTTAAGTGATAAAAACCGGGCGGCCCGCGTTGAACAACGCGCCTTGGAATATATTCATCGCTCGAAACGCATGATAATGGAAAATTTTGGAACTGAGTCTGGCCCCGAGCACGTCAAAGTCGTTTTGGCCCTAGCCACTGCAATGATCCATCTGGAGTCAGCCGAGATCGGGGCCGTAACCCAAGACCGAATTGCCGAGATCCTGGAAAGTCAGGAAATCTGATCAAAACCATCATAATGAATGGCGATCTGTATAAGCAGTTGTCGCTATTTTCACGAAAAGAGGCATCGCAAAGTGCGAAATCACCTCTGAAGGAGAGCCAGACAATGTGGGATCGCAATCAAATGGCTGCGCGGGCGGCGCAAGAGCTGGAAGATGGTATGTATGTCAACCTTGGCATTGGCATTCCAACGCTGGTTGCGAACTATATTCCTGATGGCGTCGAAGTAACGCTGCAATCAGAAAATGGCATGTTGGGCATGGGTCCTTTTCCAACTGAAGATGAAATCGACCCAGACCTTATCAACGCAGGTAAGCAAACGATCACCGAATTACCCCAAACGGCCTATTTTGACAGCGCACAAAGTTTCGGAATGATCCGCGGCGGCAAGATCGCCATGGCCATTCTTGGTGCCATGGAAGTGGCCGAAAATGGTGATCTGGCAAATTGGATGATCCCCGGCAAACTGGTCAAAGGCATGGGTGGCGCAATGGATCTTGTGGCGGGTGTCGGACGTGTCGTCGTTGTGATGGATCACACCAACAAAGCTGGTGAGTCAAAGCTGTTGAAAGAATGCACTTTGCCCCTGACAGGCAAGGGTGTGGTCGATCGTATCGTGACCAATCTTGGCGTACTTGATGTTGTTGATGGCGGTTTGAAAATTGTCGAACTTGCCCCTGATGTCACACATGACGTGATGGTTTCATCAACCGAAGCTACGATTATCTAGGCCTTATTCATCGAGTGCACTAGAGCATTCCTATCAGATATTTGTTTGAAGTCTCTGATGTGACGCTTTTTGCACAGATGCGTTATTTGCTGAAAAATTTTACCGTAGCCATCCTGCGCATGTTATTTGACTTATCAAGTAAATGCATGAGCATATCCGAATGACCAGTGAATCGGCTGTCAGCCCATCATCTCCTCCATCGCATAAATGGCGCGATATCGTGATTATGGCGGGTATATTTGCTTTGATGATTTTAGGCTTGGCGGGTTTGGCACTGGCAACAGGCTGGGCGGAAACAAAAGCACATTTAATACATCTGACAGGTATGCAGATTTGCATATTACTGGCATTGTCCATGGTAAACTATCTGGCCCGGGCAATACGTTGGCATTTTTTCACGCGGCAAATGAAGATGCCAACCTATTTCTTGCAAAGCATTCGTCATTACATTGGCGGCTTCGCAATGAGCGCCACGCCAGGGCGTGTTGGCGAGTTAATCAGAATGCGTTGGATCAAACGTGAAACCGGTTGGAGCTTTGATAAAATCGCGCCTTTGGTTTTGGTGGATCGCGCGGCAGATCTGGCCGCAATGGCAATCATCCTTGGTATTGCATTATATTTTTCGACAGCAGGCATTGCCGGCGCTGTCCCCGTGGCAAGCTTTGCACTGCTCAGTGCCATTGTATTTACAAGACCTGCCCTTTTGGCAAAGATCGTCACCATAGGGTATCGCAGCACCGGGTTGTTTCCACGCCTTATGGGCAAAGTGCGTCGTGCGTCCAAGTCGCTTGGCTTTTTTTCACATCCAGTCACGTTCAGTATTAGTTCAGGTCTTGGTATCCTTGGCTGGATGGCTGAAGGTTACGCTTTTTATGTGCTTCTGATCTGGCTTGAAAGTGACGTCACCTTTTGGACTGCCATGGCGATCTTTGTATTTTCCACACTGGCAGGTGGCTTAACCGGCGCGCCCGGTGGCGTTGGCGGGGCTGAAGTGGCAATCGTTGCCCTATTGACTTTACAAGGAACCCCAATCGACAGCGCAGTTGCCGCGACTTTGATCATCCGGCTGGTTACGCTTTGGTTTGCAATCGCTCTTGGGTTCGTTGTGTTTCCATTTGCGGAACGTACTACTGCACGCCCCGCTGTGGAACGTCACGAACCTTTGCCTCAATGCGGCCGATTTTCCGAATCCGATCAAGGGGACGCGTCACACAATATTGACCCAAATATCAAGCATTTCTGACCCAGACCGGACCTTCACCACGACTTAGGCCAAAGTCTGCTGTGCGGGACTTTGCTGACATTGCCCTAATGTCTGCTAAGGTGCGGAGAACAGATACTTCGGAGACAACGCAATGGTTCAGGGACTAAGTCATATGACTTTCATTGTGAGCGATCTCGACAAGATGGAAGAGATGCTTACGACAGTCTTGGATGCCAAGAAAATCTATGACAGTGGCGACAAGACCTTCTCGCTATCCAAAGAACGCTTCTTCGATATTGCGGGCATCTGGGTAGCGACGATGGAGGGCGAACCCCTTCCGGAAAAGACCTACAACCATGTCGCCTTCAAAATGGGACAGGACGACTACGACGACAGACTTCAGCGAATAAAGGCGCTCGGTCTGGAGGTACGAGAGGGTCGCTCGCGCGTAGAGGGCGAAGGTCATTCGATCTACTTCTATGATTACGACAACCATATGTTCGAGCTGCACAGCGGCACTCTGGAAGAGCGGCTAAGGCGCTATGCAGAAACGTGAACCGGACGTTCGCTGCACTCTGTCGAACTAGCAGGTTGGGCTCTTTCAGAGAATTCGCCGCGATCTGTGCGAAGGGCCGCTTGGCCGATTATTCTGATTTTGGCTCAGTGTATGACGTGAAGCTCAAAGTTATCTGACGTCTAACACCCGCCTAGCTGCCTTTGCGACGATTTAAAACACATCCGTCTGTGATCAATTGCGGTGGCGTCACGCACAAACCGCGTGCAACTGTCCATGCGGCAAGTACCTTTGGTACATAGGCGCGGGTTTCACTGAATGGTGGTACACCTTCATTTCGGGTAACTGCGTTTTCCCCGGCATTATAGCCCGCCAACGCTAATATCGGATCCGAATCGAATTTTTTGATTAGAAAATCCAGATAAGCAACACCACCCTTTATGTTCTGATCTGCCTTCATACTATCTAATACGCCAAATCTCTCAGCGGTTGCAGGCATAAGTTGCATCAACCCTTCGGCCCCGGCAGTACTGACCGCATCTTCCCGTCCAGCCGATTCGACACTGATCACCGCCAAAACCAGTGCAGGTGACACTTTTGTTCCAATTGTATGCTTTAAAATGTCTTGTCCATGCGCGTCTGCAATTGATTGCAGTCCGCTCAACCGTGGCGTAGGGACATTTTGCCCCGAAGGTGCTTCGCGCAGATGGTTAACTGCAGCTTCCAAACGGTCTGGGCCCATATCCTTAATGTCTGGGGATATCGCGCCCCAGTACCATCCCATCACACCCGAACCAGCCTCTGCTTTTGGGGTTTGTGCTACTGTTTCAGTCGGTGGTGGATCGGCCTTGGGTTCAACCTGAACCGTTATGCGTTGTTTTGTGTCTGCCGTCGGAACTGTCACACGTTTAAATGTGAACTCCGGAAAGGGTTGGGGTTCATCTGCAAAGACTATGGACGACAAAAGAATCGCCCCAGTCGCTAATCCTGCTAATAGCCGCATTTTGCGGATCCTGCCTTTATTATTCTTGTTTCCTAATTACGTAAAATACAGCCTATATAACGAGCTTTATTTCTGAATCGAGAAATTTAAATATGTTGGTTGTGCCATAAACACATCGCCAAACACATTGAAATTCGGAAATTTTCTATATTTTATACATACAAAACAAATACTTATGATGTTTTTTTTATAATTTTACATTTTCTTATATATTGCGCCACGATTGCCCAACTCTTGCCCCATTCGGCTGGCTATATCTGGCTATCCGACGCGGGCTTGGTCTTTAAGAGGCTGACCTACATGGCCACGCCGGGGGATAACTGAGCGATATGTAACGGAGAAATGATATGAACTTCCTTAACCTTCTGAAAAACTTCCGCGATGACGAATCTGGTGCTGTAACTGTTGACTGGGTTGTACTGGCTGCTGCCATCGTACTTCTGGGTTCTGTTGTACTGGCGGCCATTCGTACAGCGACTGGAACACTTGCCCAAAACATTGCAACTGCAATCGGCAAAGTTAACGTTGAATAAGTATAATTTTTATACTTTTGAAATGTTTAAAAGCCACGCTTTGCGTGGCTTTTTTTATTTTATAAAACAAAGTATTAATCGGCAATATTTTGCCACTTTTCAATCAAAAAAATGACTTACAAAGACTTCAAAAGTAATTTCAATAGGAGTGTCTGACATGCGCAAATTATTCAAAGAATTCCGTAAATCGGAAGATGGTGCCATTACGGTTGACTGGGTTGTTTTGACAGCAACAGTTGTTTTCTTTGTTTTAACGCTTGTTTTAGGTACAATTGGCGATGCCGTTGGCGGAGTTGCAAACTCTATCGCAACTTACATGAACGGCCTTATGTAAGAATCTTGCAACGCCCACCAGTTTTCTTAAGAGATCGCATTTAATGAATGCTATGGCGTAACGTTATGGCTTTACGGTCCTTCCCATCTGATATGTTTTGTCTATAATTAAGACGGCCACACTCACTAAGGGGAATATGATGCGTTTGGTTTTCGGTTTGGTTCTGTTGTTAGGCGTTGGCCTTGCAGGATTTGCTGTGTTTATGGTGCAAGATTATTTTGCGCAACAAGAAGCCCAATTGGCCAAAGAGCGCGAGGCGAGGGCACAAATTGTACCCACGACTGATGTGTATATAACAGCACGTGCAATCAGGTATGGTGAACGTCTCACCAAAGAAGATGTGACGCTTGTTCGCTGGCCAGTTGAGGGCGTACCAGAAGGTTCTTTTCAAACCGAAGAATCGCTGTTTCCAAACGATGCCGATCAGAACAGATTTGTTTTGCGTGCTTTGGAAAAAGGTGAAGCACTGATGAATGTTAAAGTATCCGAGCCTGGTGCTGACGCAGGTATCCGGTCTAGAATTTCATCAGGTATGCGCGCATTCACTGTCAGGGTTGATGTATCAAGTGGTGTGTCAGGCTTGTTACGTCCAGGGGATCGCGTTGATGTGACTTGGACAGGTAGTCCAGGTAATTCAGGCACTCAAATTACACAACTTATCGAAACTGGTTTGGAAATTATTGCAATCGACCAATCTGCTGATCCGGATTTCGAAGGGACAGCAATCGCTCGAACAATTACTGTTGAGGCAACTCCAAACCAAGTTTCGCGTTTGGAAACAGCTCAAAACTCTGGGCGGTTAACATTGTCTTTGATCGGACTTGATGAAGTTGGATCTCCAATTACTTCATCCAGCAATCAAACACCAACGACATTGGGTGATGTATTGGGAATTCAACAAGAAATCATCATTCAGGAAGAAGAAGAAAAAGAGTGCTTTAACACCGTTACACGTGGTGGCGTAAGGGAACGCATCCAGATTCCATGCACTAACTAAATTTTGTTGTCCTGAAAAACAATTCAAAATCAAAAAACGCACCACTTCATATAGTGGTGCGTTTTTTTATTTGCACAACAAATGTCACGTTGTTGCGCAAGAATCACATAAACAACACCCTGCAACGTATTGATTCTTGCAATGAATCTTGAAATCGCGCAGTTTATCCATAATCGCAGGCGCTAGACCTGCTTAACTGGGCGTGATCGGAGAGGCAGGTCACTATGAAATACACAAACGCTATTAAGGCGGCTCTTTTGGGGTTCGCTGTAACTGTTGCAACCATTCCGACAGGAGTGAATGCAGAAACACTGCGCATTATGCGTGGTGCTCCATCGAGCGCATTGAATGTGCCGATGAACCGGGCTGTGGTCGTCGAAAGCGATGTACCATTTGCCGAACTCAGCATTGCCAATCCTGGGATTGCTGACATTTCAACCTTGTCAGATCGCACGATCTATGTGTTGGGTAAAGAGCCAGGTCGTACAACACTGACCCTCCTGGGTGGCGATGGTCGTTTGATTTCAAACATCGACGTCCACGTTGCACCTGATATCGGTGAATTCAAAGAACGTCTTCGTCAGATTCTTCCTGGTGAGAACATCGAAGTGCGGACAGCAAATGATGGTATCGTGCTGTCTGGAACTGTATCCAGTATCGCACGTCTTGATCGCGCTTTGGACTTGGCAAACCGCTATGCACCTGACCGCGTTTCCAACCTGATGATGGTTGGCGGCACACAACAGGTGATGTTGAAAGTGCGTTTTGCTGAAATGCAACGGACAGCGTCTAAGGCGCTTGGTTCGCGACTAAACATTTTTGGCGGTGGCCTCGAAGGCTTTGGAGTTAATGGTGTTGGCGATTTAGTGCCAAGAGTGGATCCTGATTCTGTAGATAACCGCGGTGTTTTAGGTGGAGGCGCTATCCAGGAAGCTACAAGTAGCGTAGGCTTGACGTTTGGTATTGGTGACTACGAAGTCGCTTGGATATTGGAAGCGCTTGAGCAAAAAGGTCTTGTCAGAACACTGGCTGAACCTAACCTAGTTGCATTATCGGGTCAGGAAGCAACATTCTTGGCAGGTGGTGAATATCCTGTCGCTGTTGCCCAAGATGATGAAACAATCACTGTTGAATTCAAGCCGTTTGGTGTTGAATTAAACTTTATTCCACGTGTGGTCGATGGTGATACGATCAACCTTAGTTTGGAAGCTGCGGTAAGTTCGATTGATCCTTCGGTTAGTTTTCGTGCTGATGTCGATGGGATTGAAATCTTTGGCTTCCGCAGACGTGAAACATCCACAACAGTCGAAATGCGTGATGGTGAAAGCTTTGCGATTGCTGGTTTGTTGGAGGATGATTTTTCTAATACGGCAACGCAGACACCTTGGTTGGGCGATGTGCCGATCTTGGGTTCATTGTTCCGCAGTGCATCTTTCGAACGCGGTCAGTCTGAACTGGTCATCATCATCACACCGCATCTTGTCACACCAACACGCGGCGAAGCACTTGCATTGCCAACAGATCGGGTCACACTGCCAACTGAAGGTGAATTCTTCATCAATGGTCGTATGCAAGGTCGTCTTCGTGGTAGTGCAGAAGCAGAAGTAGCAAAGCAGGACTTCAATGGGTCCTACGGCTACGTAATGGACTAAGGGGCATGAAAGCTATGAAAAAATCACTTCTTATCATGGGCCTCTTTGCCCTTGCGGCTTGCGAATCCGGCTCTGGCCCCGCAAGTCTGGCACAAGAAACAGGCGCTCAGGTTGACCAAGGTAACTTTGGCAACGCCACGATGAACAACACGCTTGTTCAGAATGGGGAACGCTCGGCAACAATCAACCTGACCAACCGTTTCGCAAGTGAGGTTGATCCATCTGTAACCTTCGCATTTAACAGTGCGGCTCTTGATGATGCGGCACGTCAAACGCTGCGCCAGCAAGCGACATGGATTCAGCAGTTCCCAGAGGTGCGGTTCCGTGTATATGGCCACACCGATCTGGTTGGATCAGATCAATATAACCAGACACTTGGTCGTCGTCGTGCAGAAGCTGCTGTCAATTATCTTGTAAGCCAAGGTGTTGATCGTCGCAGACTGGAAGCACTGGTATCGTTTGGAGAAACACGTCCTGTCGTATCAACGCAGGATCGTGAGCGCCGCAATCGCCGCACAGTAACAGAGGTTGCAGGTTTCGTGAAAAACCACCCTGCTCTTCTGAATGGTAAGTACGCTGAAGTTATCTTCAGAGAGTATATTGATCCAGGCGCAAGCTATCCGACCGAACTTCAGACCATTGCAGGGTCCGAAGTGCAGGCTGGTCAGTAAACAAACAGTTCCGAGAAACCGCATAATCGCGGTTTTTTGGCCCCAATGTTGCCAAAGTCTGACAACATGTTCGAAATTAGGGGAAAAGCGCCAGGAAAACCCTGGCGCTTTTTGTATTGGGCAGGCTTATACTCATAAAGATGTATATTGTTGATAACGAGTCGGCCCGCAGACTGGGGAATGTATAAGGATGAAAAGCGATGAGTAGCGCTATGGTGCAATCAGATGAGGCACAGATCACGGCCTGTACGATATGTCGTGACATCCAGAATTTTGATTTGCTTATTGATGACATGGAAGGTGCATTAGGCGAAAGCTGGGGCGACCTGGGGTTTAATGATGCCATGTCTTTCTTTAAGCAGCCGGACGCATCGCAGCTGGAATTTGTTGCGATCGCCGTTGATGCCGAAGACGAAGAAGACCTGACACTGATCGAAGAGATCGTAAAGGGTGCCAAGGACAGCAACATCAAGGTTATTTTGATCGCTGATGAAGTTAGCCCTGCGGCCCTGCACCGTCTTCTGCAGACCGGGGCTGACAGTTTTGTGCCCTATCCGCTGCCTGATGGCGAACTTCACGCCGCAATCGAACGTATTCGCATACCCGAGCCCGAGATAACGGGTGGTGGTGAAGGCCAGGTTGCACAAAAGTTCCTCGGCAGCAAAAATGGCGTTGTTCTACCCGTGCATGGACTTGCTGGCGGATCAGGCGCAACAACATTTGCGGTAAATCTAGCTTGGGAATTGGCAAACGTTTATAAGAAAGATAATCCGACAGTGTGTGTTTTGGATTTCGAACTTCAGTTTGGAAACACAGCAACTTATCTTGATCTAGCACGTCGCGAAGCTGTTTACGAATTATTGGTTGATACCGAAAATATGGATCGTGAGAGCTTTTTGCAGGCGTTGCAGCCGTTTAAAGACAAGGTTCATGTACTAACTGCACCGACTGACATCTTACCTTTGGATCTCATCGGTCCCGAGGATGTTTTGCGTATTCTGGCAATGGCCAAAGCCAACTTTGATTATGTGATTGTTGACATGCCGTCAACATTGGTTGCCTGGACGGAAACGGTACTGAACGAAGCGCAGGTTTACTTTACTCTGTTCGAAATGGATATGCGCTCTGCCCAAAATGCGATCAGAATGATCAAAGCTTTAAAAGCGGAAGAGCTTCCGTACGACAGATTGCGTTTTGTCGTTAACCGCGCCCCAAAATTTACTGACATGCAGGGCAAGGCGCGCGTAAAACGTATGGGCGAAACACTTGATATCAAAATCGAAGTACAGCTGCCTGATGGCGGCAAACAAGTCATGGAATCTGGGGATCATGGCGAACCGCTGGCTGAAACAGCTGGTAAAAATCCCCTTCGTAAAGAAATTCAGAAACTCGCAGCGTCGCTTCATGAATTGAATGTCGAAGCCGCTGCTCAAGAGTCTCTATGATTTTATGAAAAGGGTGCTGACACATGTTTTCACGCTATAAAAAGCCAAACGGATCGAAACCAGAAGCTGGTTCAGAAGCCGCAACTGTTAAACCTGTTGATGCAAATGCATCAGCAAAGCAAGTCACTGCCGTAAAGCCTTCAAAGATGAAACCCCAAAAGGTTTCAGCACAGGCCGCGCCTATGGATAAAGAAAAAAAGCGGAAAGAACGCCTGGGCGAAATCAAACTTCAGCTTCATACAGAACTTCTGGATAACCTGAACCTTTCGGCCCTTGAAAATGCGTCTGAAAGTGACCTTCGCGCTGAGATCAACGAAATCGCGACAGAAGCATTAAATAATATGAACGTGGTTTTGAACCGCGAAGAACGTTCTATTTTGAACCAGGATCTGTATGACGAAGTGACAGGTCTTGGGCCGCTTGAGCCGCTTTTGAAAGACGAAGACGTCAATGATATTCTGGTAAACGGACCACAGCAGATCTTCATAGAGCGTGCTGGTAAACTGATGTTGAGTGACATTACCTTTAAAGATGAACGTCACCTGCTGCGGATTATCGATAAGATCGTGTCTGCGGTTGGACGTCGTGTTGATGAATCCAACCCTTATGTCGATGCGCGCTTGGCCGATGGGTCGCGTTTTAACGCCATGGTTCCGCCCATTGCAGTGGATGGATCACTGGTATCAATTCGTAAGTTCAAAAAAGAAAAGCTAAGTATCGATAAACTGGTCGAATTCGGTGCCTTTACCGATGAAATGGCCGCCTATCTTCAAGCAGCAGTGTCGACACGTCTGAACGTGATCGTATCGGGTGGTACGGGTTCTGGTAAAACGACCACTCTGAACGCGCTTTCATCGTTTATTGATGATGCCGAGCGCATTCTGACGATCGAGGATACAGCGGAACTTCAGCTTCAACAGACACACGTGGGTCGGATGGAAAGCCGCCCGCCAAACGTTGAAGGAAAGGGGGCCGTTTCGCAACGCGACTGTTTGAAAAACGCCCTTCGGATGCGACCTGATCGGATTATCGTGGGTGAGACGCGTGGCGAAGAAGTCATCGACATGCTTCAGGCGATGAACACGGGCCATGACGGCTCAATGACAACCATCCACGCCAACTCAGCACGTGATGCTGTGTCTCGTTTGGAAAACATGATTGCGATGGCCGGCATCGAAATGCCGATCAAAGCGGTCCGAAGCCAAATCGGTAGTGCTGTGAACCTGGTCGTTCAGGCCAGCCGTTTGCAAGATGGTTCGCGTCGCATGACATCCATCACGGAAATAACCGGGATGGAAGGTGATGTTCTGTCCATGCAGGAAATTTTCAAATTCCAGCGTGTCGGCCTTAGCCCCGACAACAAAATTATCGGCCACTTCACTGCAACAGGTGTGCGGTCCCACTTTTCGGAACGTTTCCGCCTGTGGGGATACGATTTGCCGGCATCTGTCTTTGAACCTATGGCCGCGGAGTAAATATTATGAGTTTTGATCCCGCAATTCTAATCTATGGTATCATCTTTATTGGTGTTTTGCTGCTTGTCGAAGGTCTTTACCTTGTCATGTTTGGCAAGTCGATCAGCTTGAATTCCAAAGTGAACCGTCGCCTCGAAATGCTTGAAAAGGGTGTGGCGCGCGAACAAGTTCTGGAACAGCTTCGCAAAGAGATGAGCCAGCACATGAAATCGCGGTCCATTCCGTTGTATTCCATGCTGGCCGACCGCGCACAAAAGGCAAATATTGCTTTTACTCCTGGCCAATTGGTCATGATCATGGTCGCAGTATCTGTCTTTGCCTTTATCGCAATGACTTTTGGTACGGGCGCTGGTCTTCTGGTCCGCGTATTTGTATCGATCTTCATGGGTGTTGTCGGTGTTTTCATGTGGGTGAATAGCAAAGCCAAGAAACGCATGGGAATGATCGAAGAGCAATTGCCTGATGCTGTTGAACTGATGGTCCGAAGCCTGCGTGTTGGCCACCCGTTTTCAAGTGCAGTTAATATCGTTGCAAAAGAGGTGAAAGATCCACTTGGCACGGAAATGGGCGTTATTGCAGATGAATTTGCTTATGGTCGCGATGTTGGCGAATCCCTCAAGGCAATGGCCGAACGGATGGATAACCAAGATATGCGCTTTTTGGCTGTTGCCGTAACAATCCAACAAACGTCCGGTGGTAACTTAGCCGAAATTTTGCATGGTCTGGCATTGGTGATCCGATCTCGCTTTCGTTTGTTTCGCAGGGTCAAAGCAATCACGGCTGAGGCAAAATGGTCAGGTGTTTTCCTGTCCAGTTTCCCTGTTGTCGTGATGGTATTGATGAACCTCGTACGTCCGGATTATTATGACGAAGTCCGTGAAACAGCGGTATTTGTTCCAGCGTGTCTGGTTGTTGCAGGCTTTTTGATTGCGAACATCTTCGTTATGCGCGCACTCGTCAACATCAAGGTATAAGGAGCAACTGAAATGGAATTCCTGACCCAAATTAACGATATGCTGACTGATAGATTTGGTCCTCTTGGCCCCTTGCTTGCTGTCGGTGTGCTTGGCTTTTTGTTGATACTTCTGACGCTTCCGATTTTTTTGAAAAAGCAAAAAGATCCATTAGCACGTCTGAAAGAAGCCAATAAAGACAACACTCCAAAAGAGAAAAAACAGTCACTTCGTCTTGGCGGTAAGTTCGCTACCCTGAATAAATATTCCAATTTCCTTGAGCCGGAAAACGAAGAAGAATATTCCGCAACACGCCTTAAATTATTGCAAGCCGGATATCGTGGGAAAGACGCCGTACGGACGTTTCACTTTGCCTCATTTGCACTTGGTATCGGCCTATTGGCTTTTGGTGCGCTTTTGGCATTGGTTCGAATTGCAACGACGGATGGCATTTCAACAACTTCGCTGTTGTTGACCGTATTTATCCCGGGCTTAATTGGATACATGCTACCAAAATATTGGGTAACGCGTCGAAAACAGGCGCGTCAGGATGAAATTATTAACGGCTTTCCTGATGCACTTGACATGATGCTTGTTTGTGTTGAGGCGGGTCAATCGCTTGATCAATCTATCATTCGTGTTTCCGGAGAAATCAAAGCAGGGTACCCTGCTTTGTCCGAGGAGTTTGAAACTGTCGCACAGGAAATGAAGGCCGGTAAAGAAAAATCTAACGTCCTCAGAGATATGTCAGAACGTGCCGATGTACAGGATGTTTCTAGCTTCGTGACGGTTTTGATTCAATCGGCTCAATTTGGTACATCCATTGCAGACGCGTTGCGAGTATACGCAAGCGAAATGCGGGACAAGCGCGTGATGCGTGCAGAAGAAAAAGCAAACAAATTGCCAACAAAAATGACATTGGCAACAATGATGCTGACGGTTCCACCACTTCTGATTATTTTGATTGGACCGTCGATTTATAGTATCTACAACACAATGATGAATATGACTGTGAACTGAATGAAAATTCGGGCTTCTATCATAGCCACAATGTGCATGTATTTTTTGGCCGCCTGTAACCCAGGTGGCCAAGATACATCTAGGGACAGTCCTTTTGCACCCCAAGGTATTGCTCGTGGAAAATCTGTGGATGGACTGACTGTTGGTCATCGCTTAATGGCCAACGGCCAATACGAGTTGGCGCTCAAATCCTATACCAGGTCAATTGGTGATCAGGGTATGTCAGTGGATGTTTTAAGTGCACTTGGATCTGCCAATCTGCGCTTGGGGCGTCTTGGTCAAGCCGAACGATTGCTGCGTCGCGCTATTGAAGAAGACGAAACTTTCGTGCCCGCATGGAACAATTTGGGTGTCGTCATGTACGAAAGAGGCGTTTATAGCGAAGCAGCTCGTATTTTTAAGCGCGCATTTGCATTAGATAGCGGAAATAGCAACGAAATTCGCGATAATTTGCGGTTGGCACTCGCAAAAGTCGAAAATCCAGCGTATGATGAACAAGAAGAAAAAATACAATTGGTGCGTCGGGGCACAGGAGACTATCTGATCCTGGCGACACCATGACGAGGTGAAGCAGTAAAAGGACGCAGAAAAATGCGCCAACAGGTACTTTTTAGCATCTGCTTAACAGCAGTAATTGGACTCGCGGCCTGCGAAAAAAAGGGCGGCGAGGCAGAGGTTGAACGTGCGTTGAAAGACTTGAATGTCATCGACGAAAGCAACCTTAACAACGTAATGGCAACCGCCGCTGATCCAAATGAGGCAGTGTCATATTTTCGCCGGGCCACAACAAATGACCCTGATCGCATTGATCTACAACGCGGACTTGCGCAATCTCTGGTACGCGCAAAACGCCCAACCGAAGCTGTAACCGCTTGGGCTAAAGTCGTTGATCATAAAGAATCAGTTCCTAATGACCGTGTTGAACTGGCGGATGCGTTGATCCGTACAGGACAATGGGATCGCGCCGAAAGCGTATTGGACAGCGTGCCCCCCACCCACGAAACCTTCAAGCGTTACAGGCTTGAAGCAATGGTTGCGGACAGCAATCAGGAGTGGGATAAATCTGACAGCTTTTACGAAACCGCTCTTGGTCTGACCACGCGACCATCTGGTGTGTTGAATAACTGGGGTTATTCCAAAATGTCACGCGGCGATCACAAGGGTGCGGAAAGCCTGTTTATTCAAGCCATTCAGGATAATCCGAAGCTGTTCACAGCAAAAAACAATCTGATCTTGGCACGTGGTGCACAGCGCAGATACGATCTTCCTTTGATCAAAATGACTCAGATTGAACGGGCTCAACTTCTGCATACACTTGCATTGACCGCAATAAAACAAGGCGATGTGAATGTGGGTAAAGGTCTTCTGCAAGAAGCCATCGACACCCACCCACAGCACTTTGAAGCTGCTGTGATAAGTTTACGCGCACTCCAAAATGGCGTATCAAACTGATAAAGATGGCCGAGATAATCGGCCATTTCTAACAGAAGGCAGGAATACATATGGACTTAGCCGCAAATTCGGCGTTGTGGTTTCTGCCTTTCGTCATCCCTATTGCATTATACACAGCATTTTCTGATCTTCGGACGATGAAAATTCCCAACTATGCTGTCATAGCATTGGTGGTGGTGTACGTCGTTGTTGGTCCTATCGCGCTGCCACTAGCAGATTACCTTTGGGGCTATGCGGCCTTGGTTATCGTGCTGTTGTTTGGGTTCATATTATCTCTCGCGCGGGCCATTGGCGCTGGGGATGCCAAATTCATCGCCGCTGCCGCACCCTTTATTGCGTTTGGGGATATCCTTGTCATCTTAACGATCTTGACCGCAAATCTGCTTGGAACATTTGCCACCCATCGCATCGTCAAATATACCCCCCCCTTGCGAAATATGGCTGCAGATTGGAAAAGTTGGAACACGGGCGCAAAATTTCCGATGGGGTTCGCGCTTGCCTCAAGCCTTGTGTTTTATTTATCGCTTGCGATTGTTTTCGGACGATAGATTTACAGGCAAAAAAGCAACAGATTGTTTCCTGCATTCATAATTTAGTCAAAGATACGCCACGAAACGCCACTATTGTTACTATCAGTATGGGTTTAGGTTGGCACAAGCTGACTTAATCAGTAATTTATGAGTCTGGACATAAGGAAAGCAGGGACCACCATGAACATGGAGACATCTGCCGTAATGGCGCCACCAGCGCCGCGGTCTCTTGAACAAATGCAACTGCCGCTTGTCATGATGCGGGATATTCTGCTGAAAACGATGTTCCGTATGAATCAGGAACATGTAACTGTCCTATCTCAGTCGATTTGTCTGCCCGTTCCGGTAACGCAGGAATTGGTGGATTTGGCACGTAATCAAAACCTGTTGCAGTCGACAGGCACGCTGCATGCCACGTCAGGCAATGAAATGGGCTATCAACTGACCGATGCTGGTAAAGCCCGTGCTTTGGATGCTTTGTCGCAATCTGAATATTTTGGGGCCATGCCCGTTCCCCTGCCCGTTTACCGCGAACAGGTTAAACGTCAATCGATCCGAAATATCCAGATCACGCGCGATCAATTAACCGGTGCGATGGGTCACCTGATTCTACCGGATGAGCTTCTTGACCATTTGGGACCAGCGGTCAGTGCAGGTCGTTCGATCCTGATGTATGGCCCACCCGGTAACGGTAAGTCTTCGATTTCAAACGGTATTCGCGACGCGCTTGGCGATAAAATCTACATCCCACGCGCCATTGAATACTCGGGCCAGGTCATCACTGTTTATGACCCCATCGTCCACTCCGCCGCCGAAGCACAGGTTGATGATCCCAATTCACTGCGGCGTACGGGCAACCGATTTGACACACGTTATGTGCGTTGCGAACGCCCAACCGTGATCACGGGTGGTGAACTTTCACTGTCGATGCTGGATCTGGTCTATAACCCAACGGCGCGAACCTATCAGGCCCCGTTGCAGCTGAAATCCACCGGCGGTGTCTTTATCGTAGATGACCTTGGTCGTCAGGCCGAACCGCCACAGGCACTGGTTAACCGGTGGATTGTTCCGCTGGAAGAAAACAAAGATATTCTTTCTCTACAATCGGGTGAAAAATTCGAAGTGCCGTTTGACACACTCGTTATCTTCTCGACCAACTTCCATCCGAATGAGATCTTCGATAAAGCGGCGCTGCGTCGTATCTTCTTTAAGATCAAAATCGACGGGCCAGAACAGGAAGATTTCCTGAAAATCTTTGCCATGGTTGCAAAGAAACGGGATATGCCACTGAACGAAGAATCGCTAGTTCACCTGCTCAAGGTCAAATACCCGACCATCAACAATATCTATGCGAACTATCAGCCAATCTTTCTGATCGACCAGATGATTTCGATCTGCGAATTCGAAGGGATACCCTATCAAATGTCCCCCGACCTCATTGATCGCGCATGGGCCAACATGTTTGTTAAAGACGAAACCATCGTTCGCTGATGCAAATCGGCATTGCGGGTTGCGGAAGAATGGGTGCGCCAATGTTGCGCGCCCTTTTTTCATCTGACTTTCCAGCACGTGGCTTTGATATTCGTCCGCGCTCTGACTTTGGCGACCTTCCTGTCATGGATGATCCGCTTGGTTTTGCAGATGGATTGACCCATCTGATCACGGTTGTCCGGGATCAACAGGAAACTGATAACCTTTTGTTCGATCAGCAAAAAATAATCGAAATTGCAGTAGATCTAAAATATCTGATCATCAGTTCGACGCTATCCCCGCGCTATGTCACAGATCTGCGCGACCGTGTTCCAAGCCACATCCACCTGATTGATGCCCCCATGTCCGGCGCAGAAATCGCGGCGCAAGAATGCCGTCTGTCTTTCATGCTGGGCGGTGAGATTGAGCACCTTGAAACCCTTCAGCCCATTTTTGATGCGATGGGCAAAACCTTTCACCACATGGGCGCATATGGTGCTGGAATGCAGGCCAAAGTTCTGAATAATTTGCTCGCAGCTGCCTCAACCGCAATGACCCGTCAGGTTCTGGACTGGGCCGGTCAGGCTGGCCTGGATCAACGGAAATTCCTGGACCTTGTCGATGCGTCGTCGGGTCAAAACTGGCTAGCTTCGGGTTTTGAGACCATCGAATTTGCCAAAGACGGTTATGCCCCGGATAATACCATCGGCATTCTAGTCAAAGATATTCAGGCCGCTTTAGACGCCCTACCGGGCACAGCAGACACCGCATTGCCCCAAGCAATTCAGACAGCCATTCGGCAACTGAAGCCGCTTGAAAAAAATTAGATTTAATACCAAGCACTTCATGTTAAATCACGTCGCAGCACCATTCCGTATTTTTCATCCTGATCGAAACCAATACGCCTGTAAAATCCAGAAGAATTTCGTTTTTGTCCGGTTAACAGCATGATTTTATAGGTCCCGGCATCCCATGCGGCTTGTATCACATGGTGCATCACAGCGCGACCAATCCCATGGCTTTGGTATGCTTTAAGGGTTGCCACATTTTCGACCAGGCAATATGGGCTTCCGTTATATGTCATATTGGGCAACACATGTAATGTCGCCATTCCAATAACTGTGCCATCAACTTCAGCACCAAAGATATGCGTGCCCTCGAAAGACAGAACTCTCTGAAATCGATCCCGCCTATCATCGCCCCGTACTGCGGGTTTCGCACCGACCAACTCATCATAAAGTTGAAGCGCATCATCGAAATCATGTGCTGTCAATTTACGGATAAACACAGTTTGGTTCAGGGTCATCGTCGTATTTGCCTTTGATCAGTTTCGCAAAGTTCGACACTGTAAGTTCCAGACTTTTGTACAAAATATTTGTACAAAACCCATGTACAAAATATACAAAACTGCGCACGGTGGGGCGATGGCTGACCTTTTTGATGCATCTTCGCAGGTACCAGATACCACACCGCGCCCGCTTGCAGATCGCTTGCGCCCGCAATCTTTGGATCAGGTGATCGGGCAAGATCATGTGCTTGGTCCGGACGGACCCTTGGGCACGATGCTGACCTCTAGCACCTTGTCTTCATTGATCCTTTGGGGTCCACCAGGTGTTGGGAAAACCACAATTGCCCGGCTTTTGGCTGATCAAACTAACATGCATTTCATACAGATCAGCGCGATTTTCACCGGTGTGCCAGACCTACGCAAAGTTTTTGATGCTGCCAAACTGCGGCGCACGCAAAACCGGCAAACCCTTCTTTTTGTTGATGAAATTCATCGCTTTAACAAAGCGCAACAAGATGGATTTCTGCCCCATATGGAAGACGGAACTATCCTACTAGTCGGCGCCACAACCGAAAACCCATCCTTTGAACTGAACGCGGCGGTGCTTAGTCGTGCACAGGTTATGGTATTGAAAAGGTTGGAACTTTCTGATCTAGAAAGGCTTGCACAACGTGCCGAAAAAGAGCTTCAGAAGCCCCTGCCCCTGACTGGCGAGGCCCGCGAGGCATTGCTTGGCATGGCCGATGGCGATGGCCGCGCATTGCTGAATTTGGTCGAACAAATTATAGGATGGAAAACGGATGCTAAACTTGACACCGACGCCCTGACCACACGCCTGATGCGCCGTGCTGCGCAGTACGACAAATCAGGTGACGCGCATTATAACCTCATATCAGCATTACATAAATCTGTCCGCGGATCAGATCCCGACGCTGCATTATATTGGCTGGCGCGCATGCTGGATGGCGGCGAAGACCCCCGTTATCTGGCCCGTCGGATCACCCGAATGGCGGTCGAAGACATCGGTTTGGCCGATCCCCAGGCACAGCCTATTTGTCTGCAAGCCTGGGAAACCTATGAGCGGTTGGGCAGCCCCGAAGGCGAATTGGCATTGGGTCAGGCTGTTGCTTATCTCGCACTTGCGCCCAAGTCGAATGCTGGCTATGTCGCCTTTAAAGCCGCGATGAAGGCCGCCAAAAAGACCGGGTCAAACCCGCCTCCTAAACATATCCTGAACGCACCCACATCATTGATGAAAGATCAGGGATACGGGAACGGGTATGATTATGATCATGACGCGGAAGACGGGTTTTCCGGTCAAAACTATTTTCCAGACGGCATGAAAAGACCCGTTTATTATCAACCTGTTGAACGTGGGTTTGAACGGGAACTAAAGCGCCGACTGGACTATTTTGTCAAACTGCGAGCCAAGCGTCAGAGTTGACAAGCGTCTCAGGACACGAAACAGACGCGATCATGTTTATAACTGTTCTTCAAGTCGCAGCAGGCGGCGCAATCGGGGCGACTGGCAGATACCTGACCGGGGCGCTGATGATTCGTATCTTGGGGCCAGGGTTTCCATGGACCACCATGGTGGTGAATATATTGGGCAGCTTTCTGATGGGTGCTTTCATCATTTATGCCGCTGAACGCAGCGCGACTCACCTGAATCCCTTTATCATGACGGGCGTTTTGGGTGGCTTTACGACATTTTCTGCCTTTTCACTGGATGCCGTGACCCTGTTTGAACGCGGGCAAATGACGGCGGCAGCTGGCTATGTCATTGGATCCGTTGTGCTGTCCCTGGCTGCACTTTTCGCAGGAATGGCTGCGGCCAAAGGAATATTCGCATGAGTGCTGTACAGACATTGACGGTCACCGATGATGAAAGCGATCAGCGTGTTGATCGCTGGTTGCGTCGTAAGTTTCCCCATCTGGCCCAAGCGCGGATCGAAAAGATGTGCCGCAAGGGTGAATTGCGGGTAGACGGAGGTCGCGTTAAATCCTCGACCCGCGTAATGGCAGGCCAATCCGTGCGGGTGCCACCGCTGCCAAAACCGGGTCAGGTATCGTCGCAGCCCAAATCAACGCTGACGGACGCGGACGTAAAGATGATACAGTCCTGCGTGATCTATCGCGATGATCATATCATTGCGCTGAACAAGCCACCAGGGCTTCCAACGCAAGGCGGCAGCAAGCAAACCCGCCATATCGATGGCATGGCTGAGGCCCTGAAATTCGGGTTTGAAGACAAGCCACGGCTTGTGCACAGATTGGACAAGGATACATCTGGCGTTCTGGTTCTGGCGCGCACACGGCAGGCTGCCAGTGCCCTGACCGAAGGATTCCGCCACCGCGATACGCGCAAGATTTATTGGGCCATCGTCGGCGGTGTGCCCAGCCCACAGATGGGCACGATCAAATACGGCCTGGTCAAAGCGCCAGGTCATGGAAAACAGGGTGAAGGTGAAAAAATGCTTTGCATTCATCCCGCGAAAGTGGACGAGACACCCGATGCCAAACGGGCAACCACCGATTATGCTGTTCTAAGCACCCTTGCCAGACGGGCGGCATGGGTCGCACTGGTTCCGATTACCGGGCGAACCCACCAATTACGCGCCCATATGGCCGAGCTGGGACACCCGATCATAGGTGACGGTAAGTATGGTGGATCGGGTCAGGAAAACATGGGCGATGGCTGGGGCGCACAATTGGGCGGAGATATATCGCGCAAGCTGCATTTGCATGCCAGATCCATCAGCCTGGAACACCCTTTTACCAAGGCGAAACTATCGCTTACTGCTCCTTTACCAGACCACATGGTCCATACGTGGGACACATTCGGTTGGAGTCCGTCAGACGTGCCCACAGACCCTTTTGAGGATATGATGTGAGCCCAGACCTTCGCCTGATCATATTTGATGTTGATGGAACGCTGGTCGACAGTCAAAATGATATCGTATCTTCGATGAAAGCCGCGTTTGAAAGCGTTGATATAGCTGTACCAGATCGTAGTCAGATTTTATCAATCGTTGGCTTGTCGCTGCCTGTTGCGATTGCACAATTATCGCCTCAAACGAATGACGCAACGCAGGCCGAAATTGTTGCTGCCTACAAAAATGCTTATGCAGAACAGCGGGCAGAAAATGACATAGCAGTGACATCGCCATTCTATCCGGGTGCGCGCGATATGCTGCATCAACTGAATGCAAAGGCCAATATTTTAATGGGCATCGCAACCGGAAAGTCGCGTCGTGGTCTGGACGCATTATTAACGGGCCATGGTCTGAATGGTATTTTCGTTACGGAACAAGTGGCCGATTTTCACCCCTCAAAACCACATCCATCCATGATTGAAGCGGCCTTGTCAGAAACTGGTTTAGCGCCTGATCAGGCCGTTATGGTTGGCGATACCAGCTTTGATATGGAAATGGGTCGCAATGCAGGCATACGCACGATTGGTGTCAGCTGGGGTTATCATTCACGCGATAATCTTGGCCACGCAGGTGCAGATCTGATCATCGACCGGTATGATGCATTGCCTGACGCGCTGGACCACATCTGGGAAAAATAAACGTGAGCGAATGGAAACAAAAGCGGTTTTGGACTGATGCAAGCCATGACGAACGCCCCGATGGATTTGCAATTTTGCTGGACGATCGTGAGATCAAGACACCCGCAAAAGCGACCCTAATTGTACCGACACAGGCATTGGCCCAAGCTATTGCTGCAGAATGGGACGCGCAGAAAGACATTATCAACCCCGCCCATATGCCCAACACACGGTCCGCGAATGCCGCCATTGATAAGGTTCAAACGCAACAGACCGAAGTTGCAAACATGATCGCAGCTTACGGCGAAACCGATTTGCTGTGTTATCGTGCAGATGGTCCAGATGCATTGATTGTACGACAGAATGATGCATGGAACCCCCTGCTGAACTGGGCAGTTGATCGCTTTGACGCACGGCTGCAGCCGCATACTGGTGTCATGTTTGCCCCACAAAATGAAAAAGCCTTGCGGCAGCTTTCCAAAGAAGTTCACAGATGCGATGCTTTTCAACTGACGGCCTTGCACGATCTGGTCAGTCTTACGGGGTCACTGATTATCGGGTTGGCAGCCACCCAAAACGACCACAGCGCGGCAATGCTTTGGGCCAGTTCAAGAATCGATGAAGATTGGCAAAGTGAACAATGGGGCTTGGATGACGAAGCCGTAAAGGAAACGGAAATAAAGCGTGAGGCCTTTCTTCACGCCTATGAATTCTACCGATTAGCTGAAATTACAGCCTAAAATAGAGATATCACATCACAAGTAGCTTAACCTCAAGTCATTTGATATAAAGTTATGCATCAAATACTCGCATCGGCCTTGACGACAGTCATGGAATTTGCCCAAGTTACGTCACCGAGGGGGCTCGCCCCTTCAAAGGATCACGTCCAGACCTAAAGTCTGGCATGAAACGCTCTGAACAGGGGCGAAAATCAGGAAGAGGTAAACATGAAAAAATCCATTTTGCTTGGCACGCTGACAGCCGCTGGCCTTGTTGCTGGTGCTGCCACTGCTGGCACGCTTGACGACGTTAAAGCCCGTGGTACGCTTAACTGCGGTGTTGTAACTGGTCTGGCCGGTTTTGGTGCACCAGACACAAACGGTGAATGGCAAGGTTTTGACGTCAGTCTTTGTCGCGCTGTTGCTGCGGCTATTTTTGGCGACCCAACTGCGGTTACTTTTGTACCAACAACAGGTAAGACCCGTTTCACAGCCCTTGCGTCCGGCGAAATTGATATGCTGGCACGTAACACGACTTGGACATTCTCGCGCGATGTTGACCTAAAGTTCGAATTCGTAGGCGTGAACTATTACGATGGTCAGGGCTTTATGGTTCCCAAAGCACTGGGCGTGTCATCTGCAAAAGAACTGGACGGTGCGACAGTCTGTATTCAGACCGGTACAACAACCGAACTGAACCTTGCTGATTTCTTCCGTGCGAATAACATCAGCTATGAGCCGGTGCCAATCGAAACCAATGCCGAAGCACAACAGCAGTATCTTGCAGGTGCATGTGACGTTTATACAACGGATGCATCAGGTCTTGCGGCAACACGTGCCACATTCGAAGCCCCTGGCGATCATGTTCTATTGCCTGAGATCATTTCGAAAGAGCCACTGGGCCCACTGGTTCGCCACGGCGATGCAGAATGGGGTGACGTTGTGCGCTGGACGTTGAACGCACTGATCACTGCAGAAGAACTGGGCGTGACATCTGCCAACGTGGCTGATCTGTCAGCTGGTACAGAAAACCCTGAAGTAAACCGTCTTTTGGGCACAGAAGGCAACTTGGGTGAGATGATCGGTCTTGAACCTGACTGGGCCAAGAAAGCGATCATGGCTGGCGGCAACTATGGCGAAGTGTTTGAAAAGAACATTGGTGAAAACACACCAATTGGCCTTGCACGCGGTCTGAACGCACAATGGACCGAAGGTGGTCTGATCTACTCACCACCTTTCCGGTAAATTAATCTGGAAAAGGGCGCAGGGAAACCTTGCGCCCTTTTGCTATCAAAAGACAAATACCAGGCAATCAGAGCAGAAAAATCTGCCATAAAGCCAGGAAGCTTTCAGGGATGTCATAATGACAACTACGACCGACCCCCAACCGGCGTCGTTCCGCCTGTCGATGCTATTGAACGACACGCGTTACCGATCATATACGTTTCAATTCATTGCATTGATTGTGCTGATTTTGTTCATGTCATCACTGGGCATGAATCTTGTCACCAACTTGGCTGAACAAGGTGTCCCATTTTCGTTTGATTATTTGGGCAGCCCTGCTGGATATGACATTAACCAACGCCCCATTGATTATAATAACCAAGATACACATCTGCGCGCATCAATCGTGGGCGTGATGAATACGTTGATCGTTGCCGTTCTGGGCTGCGTCACCGCAACATTTCTTGGCGTGATAGCAGGGGTTTTGCGGTTGTCGAATAATTGGCTGATCGCAAAGCTGATGGCCGTTTATGTCGAAGCATTTCGCAATGTCCCGGTATTAATCTGGATTTTGGTTATCTTCTTTATCATGACCGCTGCTCTGCCTTCGCCCAGTGCATTCCGCGGCGATGATCCCGCGTCTTCCATGTTATTTAACTCAATCGCTTTCACCAACCGCGGCGTTTACATCCCATGGGTTCAGTTTGAAAATGGCTTTGACAGTATTCTGGTCGTACCGCCTGTTTTTGCTGACACATACAGCATCAGCTTTTTAGGGTTGTTCAATATCAATATGTCGCTCTGGCTGGTGATCATTACGCTTTTGTGCGGTATCTATATGGCCGTAAAAGTGGCTGGCTTTATTCAACAAAACTATGGCCGCGCTTTTGCTCTTTTACCCGGATTTGTACGCCTTGCGGTGTATCTTGCAGTGGCCTTAGGGCCTGCGATCATTGTTTATGCAATTCTTCTAAGCGCAAATGGGGCTGAATCTGAAAGATCTTTGCGGTTTTCGCTCAGCATCAATTTCGTTGTCATGCTGGTCGTCTTTTTGCTTAGCCTTTATGTTTCACGGCTGATCCGTGACTGGGCGATTGCCAAACAACAGATCACTGGCGATCTGCCCGCAACTTGGCACATGCGCATCGCAGTCATCATTCTGCCCACAGCTTTGACGCTGTTTTGGCTTGGCGCATATCTGGATTATCCAGCGTTACGCGGATTCAATTTTTCGGGTGGGCTTACAATTCGCGGATCTCTGATTGCATTATGGTTGGCACTGGCCGTTTATACCGGTGCCTTCATCGCAGAAAACGTGCGTGCCGGTATTCAGGCGATCAGCCAAGGTCAGACAGAGGCCGCCGGGTCACTGGGGCTGCGCCCCAACCGCATCATGAACCTGGTTGTTCTGCCACAGGCTTTACGGGTCATCATTCCGCCGCTGATTTCGCAATATCTGAACCTGACGAAAAACTCATCCCTCGCGATTGCGGTGGGTTATATGGATGTCACCGGTACGCTTGGCGGGATCACGTTGAACCAAACGGGTAAAGCGATCGAATCCGTTTTGCTGCTGATGATCTTTTATCTGACGATCAGCCTCAGTATTTCGCTGTTCATGAATATCTATAACAATTCAGTCAAACTGAAGGAGCGGTAAGATGTCCGGTACTCATGCACATACTGCTGCTTTCGTGCGCACCAGTGAAATTCCGCCATCCCTTCCGCCCCAAAATGAGGGTGGCGTTGGCAGATGGATGCGCGAGAACCTGTTTTCAGGGCCAATCAATTCAATTCTGACCCTGATCGCATTGTTTTTCGTAATACGTCTGCTGATCTTTGTTGTGCCATGGATCTATAGTGGCGTTTGGACAGCTGACAGCCTAAGCGGTTGTCGCGCAGTTCTTGAGGGCGCGCGCGGTGCTTGCTTTTCAGTTCTGACAGACCGTTGGCACCAGCTTTTGTTTGGATCAGCTTATCCACACGACGCGACTTTTCTTAGCTTTATGACAGGGGTACCCGTCGAAGATCTAAGATTTACGAGCGGTGTGCGCGAAAATACCAACTTCTTCCAAGAGTTCTTTTTTGGATATTGGCGTCCTGTTTTAGCTTTCATCCTGCTTTTTGTGGCGATTGCACCAATCCTGTATCAAGATCTGCCACGCAAAATGATGATCTTCACCGGGCTTTATCCATTTGTCGCATTTTGGTTTGTTTGGGGTGGATCGATCTGGTTGCCCATAACGCTTTTGATCGGCTTGGGTTTGGCATACATGCTTTACAGCAACCTTGCGAAACAGTCTTTCTTTATGGGCGTTTTGGCATTTCTTGGTGTGGTAATCATTTTATTCCTGAATCCGATTACCATGGTTTTTGGATTACTTGATTTTCTACGCGATTTAATAGCAGCCATGGGCTGGGAACGTGGCGACAACAGCATGATGCTGGCCGACCGTTTTCAAGGCGCAGCATCCATCTTCCCACTAAACGCCCACGTCGTCGAATTTCTATCAAGCATTATACCGATAGAGCTTCAATCCGTCGCAAGTCGCGACATTGGTGGGTTCATGTTGAACATGATCCTTGGCACGGTGTGTGTGTCGCTGTCCTTACCTCTTGGCATCGCATTGGCACTTGGCCGGCAATCCAACCTGCCCGTTATCAAATGGGTTTGCGTTGTTTTCATTGAATTCATCCGCGGCGTACCACTAATCACATTGCTGTTCGTCGCGAATGTCGTGCTGGCCTATTTTCTGCCACCTGGCACTAACTTCGACCTGATTTTAAGGGTGATCATCATGATCACACTTTTCGCAGCGGCCTATATTGCAGAAGTCATCAGGGGTGGTCTGGCAGCATTACCGCGTGGGCAGTATGAAGCTGCTGATAGTCTTGGTCTGGATTATGCCCAATCCATGCGTCTGATCATTCTGCCGCAAGCGTTGAAAATCTCAATTCCAGGCATCGTCAACGTCGCTGTTGGATTGTTCAAAGACACCACACTGGTTTCGATCATTTCAATGTACGATCTGATCGGTCTGATCCGTGGACCTGTTTTGGCATCCACTGATTGGAACGGCGTCTATTGGGAACTATTCAGCTTTGCCGCCTTACTGTTCTTCGTCATCTGCTATGGCATTTCGCAATACTCACAATGGCTGGAGCGTAAGCTTCAAACTGGCCACCGCTAGGAAAGGGTGATCCCCATGAACCAACCCGCACAAATGACCATCTCAAACGAGGTCGCAATCGAAATTGATACCATGAACAAGTGGTACGGCACCTTCCATGTGCTGCGCGATATTGACCTGACGGTTTACCGCGGCGAACGTATCGTGATTTGCGGCCCTTCCGGGTCTGGTAAATCCACTTTGATCCGCTGCATCAACGCGCTGGAAGAACATCAGGCTGGGCGCATTACTGTCGATGGAACTGTACTGTCATCAGATCTGAAAAATATCGATAAGATCCGGTCCGAAGTCGGTATGGTGTTTCAGCATTTCAATCTGTTCCCCCATCTGACCATTTTGGAAAACTGCACATTGGCCCCGATCTGGGTGCGCAAAACCCCCAGAAAAGAGGCTGAAGAAACGGCCATGCACTTTCTGGAAAAGGTGAAAATTCCCGAGCAGGCGGATAAATATCCAGGACAACTGTCCGGTGGGCAGCAGCAACGCGTCGCCATTGCCCGGTCTTTGTGTATGCGCCCACGCATCATGCTGTTCGACGAACCCACATCCGCGCTGGACCCCGAGATGATTTCGGAAGTGCTGGACACGATGATCGAACTGGCCGAAGAAGGCATGACAATGCTTTGCGTGACCCACGAAATGGGGTTTGCGCGCAAAGTGGCCAACCGCGTGATCTTTATGGATGCAGGTCAGATTGTTGAACAAAATGAGCCGGAAGAGTTCTTTAACAATCCAAAGTCAGACCGCACCAAATTGTTCCTAAGCCAAATTCTGGGTCACTGACACTCGTTGCACTCTATCCGAGCGCTTATCGTGAAGAGTGCAGCAAGGACCGATGAAAGGTTAAAGCAAATCGCGCGGGCCGACGAAGTCTTGCGCGATTGCTTTTCCCCAAGACACATCCGACCAGCTGGCAATGTCGAAATCAGCGATCAGGGTGGCACATGTCGGATAGGTGAAAAACCTGTCATCATTCGGTGGATCTGACACAAGACTTTCAGCAAATTCAGCAACGCCAGGATTGTGGCCAAGCATCAAAACACAGTATTCTGTCGCCTGTCTTAAAGCCTTTAGCATCTGATCGCGATCAGCATGATAAAGCATCCGCGTGAATTGGACCGGCGCTTTGAATGCAAGATATTCCCAGGTATCCTGCGTACGCTGCGCAGACGATGATATGGCTTGGTCAGGGTTATAGGACTGTTTTCGCAACCAATCCCCAATCGCTTTGGCAGATCGTATTCCGCGATTGTTCAATGGCCGATCATGGTCAGTCAGACCGGGCGTGCCCCAATCAGACTTGGCATGGCGGATCAGGATCAACCGCTTCATTTGCGTTGAAACGGCAACGACAAGCTCCACCCCAGTTTTGAGGGACGATCATCCTGCCATTCAAGCCCGATTTCCATATCCTCATGTCCGTCGCGCGGGTTTTGCGAATATGTTTGAAACAGCCTATCCCACCAGCTAAGGGCAAAGCCATAATTGCTATCATGTTCATCCCGTGTGACCGAATGATGGATGCGGTGCATATCAGGTGTTACCACAAAAAGCCGCAATATACGATCCAGACCAAGCGGCAATTTTAAGTTCGCATGATTAAACATAGCCGATCCGTTCAACAAAATTTCAAAAATCAGGATCGCTAAAGCCGCAGGCCCAAGCAGATAGACAAGGCCAATTTTCAATAGCATAGAAAAGGCGATTTCGACCGGATGAAACCGAATAGCCGTTGTCACATCCATATCACGATCAGCATGATGAACACGGTGAATACGCCAAAGGATCGGAATTTTGTGACTGACAACATGCTGCGCCCAGATTGCAAAATCGAAGATCAGAATTGTCAGTACAATCTCAAGCGCGAATGGTAACGATATTTGGTTAAACAGCCCCCAACCCAATCGTTCTGCGTCTATAGACGCACCTATCGCCAATAATGGTAAAATGACTGCGATCAAGCGCAGTGTTAGGGTGTCAAGAATAACGATAGACCAGTTAGTAAACCAGCGACTTGTGCGGGTTTGGCGCCTTTTCCGTCTTGGCAAAATCGCCTCTAGCATCGCGATCAGGGCAAACAGCCCCACAAAAATGCCTAAACGGATAAATGCTTCATTTTCCATCATACAAAGCTATCTCAAACTTTGCTTATCGCAAGAGACCATAAGAAGATGTGAACAGAGTTTTCGCTAATCAGGAATTCTAAAGTACATTTCAGGCTAAAAACGCATGAACTGCGGCTTCGAACTCGCGTGGCTTTTCAGCATGTAACCAATGCCCTACATTCGGAATTTTCGCAAATTTTGCCTTTGGGAATAAGGGTTTGATAATCTCGCGGTGATCTGTCTTGACGTAGTCGGACAATGCGCCGGACAAAAACAGAGTTGATTTGGTAAAGACTGACGAAATCTTAGGAAATGATAGGATTTTATCCATTTCTTTGTCTAAAACATCCAAATTTAATCGCCATTCGCGGTTTTGAACGTCAAGGCTTTGCAGCAAAAACGCCCTGACGCCAGCATCCGGAATATCTGCTTTCAGCAAAGAATCTGCGTCTGATCTTTTTTCAACTTGTGATAACGACATGTCTCGCATCGCTTTGATAAGGGACGATTGATCATGATCATAAGTCACAGGCGCGATATCCGCTATGATCAGTCTGTTGACCAAATCAGCATATCGCAAGGCTAAGACCATAGCCGTTTTACCCCCCATTGAGTGTCCCAAAACATCTGCAGGCCCATCAAAGCCACGCAGTACGGCCATCAGATCATCCGCCATGTCATTGTACGACTGGCTTTCGTACCATGGGCTGAACCCATGATTGCGCATATCTACGGTGATCACCTGCCGATTCTCAGACAAGCGTTTGGCAATAACACCCCAATTGCGCGCCGAGCCAAACAGCCCATGTGCGATTAACAAAGGGGGAAGTTCGGTTTGTGCGCCAGTTATAATCGTATTTAGCATAAAAACCGCTGTATCAGCCTTGCGCATGAACGCAAGCCCTTGAGGCCAAGCTTCGTTTGCGCTTTAGCTCATATTATGGATCTGCAGCGTATTCAAAAAGATATTCAAAAAGTGTCCACGTTGATGGAGCAAAAACTAAGTTTGCGAGGTAAAACGCTTGGGCAAAAAGCCAAACGTGCCAAGCGTTTTTTGCCCAGATACCTTATCAAAAACGCTGAGTATTTAGACAGTGTTTTAAAGCTGACTGAAAATCCAAAACTCATTCCGATGATTGATCAAGTCCGTGTTGATCGAGCTATCAAAGGTCTGACCCGCTATCTGAATACAATTGATGAAAAAAAGCGCCGAAGAACGGCGCTTTTGAATGCATTTTCGATAGCAGGACTGAATATTTTGCTCGTCGGCGTTGCCTTGGCCGTTTTTCTATATTGGCAAGGCTATCTTTAATCCAAGCGGTCAAAGCCCTTGATAAATTGGGAACTGCCCACAAAGTTGCAAAACCTTAGCCTTTACCACAGCTTCAACGTCGGCATTGCCATCCACCCCATTTGCCGCCAAACCATCGACAACTTCGACAATAAGATCAGCAATCTGGCGGAATTCAGGTTCACCAAAACCGCGTGTTGTACCTGCAGGCGATCCAAGACGAATACCGGATGTGACCATCGGTTTTTCCGGATCAAAAGGGATACCGTTTTTGTTGCATGTGATATGAGCGCGGCCCAAGGCCTCTTCGGTTGCATTGCCCTTTACGCCCTTGGGGCGCAAATCGACCAGCATCACATGGCTATCTGTACCGCCCGTCACAATGTCCAAGCCACCTTTGATAAGCTGATCAGCCAGGGCTTGTGCATTCTTGATCACCTGCGCCTGATAGGTCTTGAATTCAGGGCGCAGCGCTTCGCCGAACGCAATAGCTTTTGCTGCAATTACATGCATCAAAGGCCCGCCTTGAATTCCGGGAAAGATGGCCGAGTTAAACTTTTTAGCCAACGCTTCATCGTTAGTCAGGATCATCCCACCTCGGGGACCGCGCAGGGTTTTATGCGTCGTCGTCGTCGCGACATGGGCGTGCGGGAAGGGCGACGGATACAGACCCGCCGCCACAAGACCCGCGAAATGCGCCATGTCTACCAGCAGATAGGCGCCCACGCTATCGGCAATTTCGCGGAACTTCGCGAAGTCCAGTTGGCGCGGAATGGCAGACCCGCCAGCAATGATCATCTTGGGCTGATGTTCGGTGGCCAATGCCTGGATTTGATCGTAATCCACGTGGTTGTCGTCGTGACGCACGCCGTATTGTATCGCATTGAACCACTTGCCGGACTGGTTCGGCTTGGCCCCGTGGGTCAGGTGGCCACCTGCATCCAGGCTCATCCCCAAGATCGTGTCGCCGGGTTGCAAAAGGGCGGTGAAAACCCCCTGGTTCGCCTGGCTGCCGGAATTTGGCTGTACATTCGCAAAGCCGCAGTCAAACAGCTGACACGCCCGCTCAATCGCCAGATTTTCCGCGATATCGACATACTGGCAGCCGCCATAGTACCGGCGCCCCGGATAGCCCTCGGCGTATTTGTTCGTCATCACGCCGCCTTGCGCTTCCATGACAGCGGCGGATACGATGTTTTCGCTGGCGATCAGCTCAATCTCGTCACGTTGGCGACCAAGTTCAGACTGAATGGCGGCATGGATATCAGGATCACGCGTTTCAAGCGTTTCAGTGAAAAATCCGTCATCGCGATGGGGGGCATTCATGGGCCAGCTCCTGCTTGCAAAGGAAATTTGCGTCTGATGTAGCTTATGTAACAGCTACGCAAAAGCCCTGATCGCATCCTTTGTACTTTTGGTGAACCAATCTGCGATCACATAGGCCCCTTGTGTTTCCGATTGGCACAGGCGATGTCTTTAGGAAATAAGGATCTTTTGCGATGTCACAGCCGCCGAAAATACATTTTGCAGCCAGCCAAACTGAAATCGCTGAAACCGCCAGACATGTGTTGTCAGGGCGGTATGGCGATGTTCCGGCTGATAATGCAGATATCATTGTCGCATTGGGTGGTGATGGCTTTATGTTACAAACACTGCACAACACGCAGCATTTACCCGCCCCAGTTTACGGTATGAACCGCGGTACAATTGGCTTTTTGATGAATGAGTACAGTGAAAATGATCTGATTGACCGTTTGGCTGACACACAACAAGAGGTCATAAATCCCCTATCAATGCACGCCGAAACTGCAGACGGTAAGATGCACGAAGGTTTGGCGATCAATGAAGTGTCATTACTGCGCGCGGGCCCACAAGCGGCAAAACTGCGCATCACAGTTGATGGCCGTGTCAGAATGGATGAGTTGGTCTGCGACGGCGCTCTGCTGTCCACACCTGCTGGATCAACAGCCTATAATTATTCCGCCCACGGCCCGATCTTACCGATCGGATCAGATGTTTTGGCCCTGACAGCCATGTCAGCCTTTCGTCCGCGCAGATGGCGCGGCGCGCTGTTACCAAAAACAGCCGAGGTGCGTTTTGACGTGATCGAAGCTGAAAAACGGCCCGTCATGGCAGATGCAGACAGCCGATCTGTTAAAAACGTAATATCAGTGAAAATCCGCAGTGAACCCGCAATCGAACATCGCATTTTATTCGATCCAGGCCACGGGCTTGAAGAACGTCTGATACAAGAACAGTTCGTCTAATTGTTCGCATATCCAAGCGACTGTAATGCGGCTTTTATTTCATCCAAAATGGCTGGGTCATCGATTGTAGCAGGTGCCTTGAAAGCCTTATTATCTGCAATCTTTACCATAGTTCCGCGCAGGATTTTCCCAGATCGCGTTTTCGGCAAACGATTGACAACAACAGCAAGTTTGAACGCAGCTACAGGTCCGATTTTTTCACGAACCAGTTTGATCACTTCGGCCACAACATCCGCATGATCACGGTGCACACCAGAATTTAGGCACAAAAACCCAAGCGGCAACTGACCTTTCAGCGCATCTGTCACGCCAATTACGGCGCATTCTGCCACGTCTGGATGGGCCGCCAAGACCTCCTCCATCGCGCCGGTGCTTAGTCTGTGACCTGCCACATTGATCACATCATCCGTACGCGCCATGATGTAAAGATAACCATCTTCATCAACCAAACCTGCGTCGCCAGTTTCATAAAATCCCGGAAACTGCTGTAGATAACTGGATTTAAACCGATCCTCGGCATTCCAAAGTGTGGGTAACGTTCCGGGGGGCAAGGGCAGTTTTATTGCAATCGCACCCAGTTTTCCCGCTGGCAAGGGATGCCCCCCTTCATCCAGTATTTGCACATCATAACCGGGCATTGGCACGGCAGGCGATCCGATTTTAACAGGTAATTTTTCAATACCCATCGGATTGGCCGCAATGGCATAGCCTGTTTCGGTCTGCCACCAGTGGTCAATTACGGGTACGTTCAGTTGTGATTGTGCCCATTCAATCGTGTCCGGATCAGCCCGTTCACCTGCCAGAAAAAGGCTTTTCAGACTGGACAGGTCGTATTTTTCAACCTCTTCCCCCTTGGGATCTTCCCGCTTGATCGCGCGGAATGCCGTGGGGGCAGTGAACAGGCATTTAATTTTATACTCTTCGATCATACGCCAAAAAGTACCTGCATCCGGTGTACCAACAGGTTTACCTTCGAAGACGACTGTGGTGTTGCCATGGATCAGAGGTGCATAGCAAATATAACTGTGACCAACGACCCAGCCCACATCGCTGGCGGCCCAAAAAATATCCCCCGAATCGACATCATAGATATTTTTCATCGTCCAGTTCAGCGCCACCAAATGGCCACCCGTCGCGCGCACAACACCCTTGGGCTGGCCCGTCGTTCCGGAGGTATATAGAATATAGGCCGGGTGATTGCCTTCAACCGGAACACAGTCTGCGGGCGCGACACCATATTGAAATTCGTGCCAATCTTCATCGCGACCCTCTTCCAGTTTCGCAACTTCTTGTTCACGTTGCAAAATCACACAGAATTCAGGTTGCTGGGCTGCCAAACCCAATGCATTGTCAAGAAGCGGTTTGTAATGAACAACGCGCCCCGGCTCGATCCCGCAAGATGCGGCTATGATACATTTGGGTTGTGCGTCATCAATCCGCACCGCCAATTCGTTGGATGCGAACCCGCCAAAAACAACCGAATGTATTGCGCCCAATCGCGCGCAGGCCAGCATTGCTTCAATGGTCTCGGGCACCATTGGCATATAAATTAAAACACGGTCGCCTTTTTCCACACCCTTATTCCGCAGCGCCCCGGCCAGCGATGCAACGCGCGTCTGTAAATCGGCATAAGATATCTTTTGCTTGGTCTGCGTTATGGGGCTGTCATAGATAATAGCTGTCTGATCCCCCCTGCCCGCTTTGACATGACGATCAACGGCATTCCAACAGGTGTTGGTCTTGCCATCCACAAACCATTCATAAAGCGGGGCTTTTTCGTCAAACAAAGCCTTGGATGGCTTTTCAAACCAATCAACATTTTCTGCAATTTTCATCCAGAATGCGTCGGGATTATCCTGCCAACTTTTGTAAAGCGCCTTGTATGTCATGTCTGTACTCCGTCCAGAACAGCATTAAGACCTTTGCAACAAGATCAAGCAAGACTTTGGGCTAGTCTTCGTCTAAATCCATATATTTTTGCAGCATCATGATCTGTACCCAAAGGAAAACAAACATGACCACCGGGAAAATAAAGGTTTCAATCGTGACCCAAGTGCTTTCGGACATATTGCGCCAAATAATCTCGTTCGCAATGGCAAGACTTGCAAATAGTATTGTCAGACGCTTAGTCAGGATCATCCAGCCTTCATGCTGCATTGGCATCGCTTCTGATAAAACATAGGCTAAGTAGCTTTTCTTTTGCAAAAGTCCGATGCCAAGAATGACTGTGAAAAAGCCATAAACAAGCGTTGTTTTCATCTTGAAAAAGCGTGGATCATTGAACCATGCAGTAAGTGCCCCAAACAAAATCACCATCACTGCTGTGAATATTTGCATACGTGACAGTTTGCCTGTCAGAAACCAAAGCGCTGCAATTGACGCCAGAAGGATTGGAACAAAGATGATCGTGGCAAAGATAAAACCAGTATATTCGATGTCACCAATTGTAAAAACATCATCCTGAATACGGATATATAGAATAAAAAACAGAATGGGGGGACCAAGTTCGAGGGCCATCTTCAAAAGAGGATTGATCGCCTTTTCAGTGTTTTCCTGTTTATTTTCATCCATGAATACGCGGCCCTGTAAATATCGTGTACTTAATATAACCACTGCAATTCAAGGCAGTAAGGTGCTGCATTAAATAAGGCAGAACCGCGTACGGTTCTGCCATTTATTATATGAATTAATCTTCGGAAGCGTCTTCCGGTTTGACCTCTTCACCTGTTTGCTGATCGACAACCTTCATCGACAAACGCACTTTGCCACGATCGTCAAACCCAAGCAATTTCACCTTAACTTCCTGACCTTCTTTCAGAACATCAGACGGATGATTCAGGCGACGATTTTCGATCTGACTGACATGAACAAGACCATCACGTTTGCCAAAAAAGTTCACGAATGCACCGAAATCAACGATCTTAACGACTTTACCGGTGTAAACTTGGCCTTCTTCTGGCTCAGCAACGATCGAATAGATCATGTCATACGCTTTTTGAATCGACTCAGCATTTGGCGATGCAATCTTGATTACGCCATCATCGTTGATATCGACTTTTGCGCCGCTTGTTTCAACAATTTCACGAATGACTTTACCACCAGATCCGATCACTTCGCGGATTTTATCGGTTGGGACAGTCATCGTTTCAATGCGTGGTGCATGAACCGAAAAATCGCTGGCTTCTGTCAAAGACTTGCTCATCTCTTCCAGAATATGCAAACGACCCTCTTTGGCTTGCTCTAACGCTTTTGCCATGATTTCGGGCGTAATTCCGGCCACTTTGATATCCATCTGGAGCGATGTGATACCGTTTTCTGTGCCAGCCACTTTGAAATCCATATCGCCCAGATGATCTTCATCACCCAGAATGTCGGTCAGAATGGCGTATGAGTTATCATCTTCCAGGATCAGGCCCATCGCAACACCAGCCACCGGTGCTTTCAATGGAACACCCGCATCCATCATCGACAAAGAGCCACCACAAACAGATGCCATTGAAGACGAGCCGTTTGATTCAGTGATCTCGGATACGACACGGATAGTATAAGGGAAATCCGTAGCCGCAGGCAGGACAGCCTGAAGGGCGCGCCATGCCAGTTTGCCATGGCCAACTTCACGGCGCCCGGGGGGGCCTACGCGACCAACTTCACCAACCGAATAGGGTGGAAAGTTATAATGCAACATAAAATTGCTGCGCGATGTGCCGTGCAGTGCATCAATGATTTGTTCATCATCACCGGTACCCAAAGTCGTAACAACAAGGCCCTGGGTTTCTCCACGCGTAAACAATGCCGATCCATGCGTACGAGGCAAAAGACCCGTTTCACATACAATCGGGCGAACCGTTGAAGTATCACGGCCGTCGATGCGTTTGCCAGTTTTCACAATATCGCCGCGCAAAATACTGGCTTCGAGTTTTTTGAAAGCGGGCCATAGGTTTTCGTCGGCCATTTCTTCTTCGGAAAGCTGTTCTTTGACCGCGTCGATTGCGGACTCAATTGCAGCACTGCGGGCTTGCTTGTCTTGAATTGCAAAAGCTTCACGCATTTGCTTTTCGCCCAGTTCTTTAACTCGGTCAGCCAAAGCAGAAAAATCAGGAGGCGTGAAGTTAAACGGCTCTTTCGCGGTTTCTTCGGCCAGATCAATAATTAGATCGATGACAGGCTGGATTTGTTGATGTGCAAAATTTACGGCACCCAACATTTCGTCTTCTGTCAGCTCATAGGCTTCAGATTCCACCATCATCACGGCATCTTTTGTACCTGCGACAATCAGATCAAGACGTTGTTCAGGATTGTGACGTAGGTGATCCATGTCATCCACTGATGGGTTCAATACATATTCGCCATCAACAAATCCAACGCGTGCACCTGCAATCGGGCCCATGAATGGCGCGCCAGATATGGTCAATGCAGCGGATGCGGCGATCATGGCGACGATATCCGCGTCATTGACAAGATCATGTGACAAGACTGTACACATGACCAGAACTTCGTTTTTAAAACCGTCCACAAATAAGGGGCGGATGGGTCTATCAATCAAACGGGCCGTCAGCGTTTCTTTTTCGCTAGGACGCGCTTCGCGCTTGAAAAATCCGCCTGGAACTTTACCGGCGGCATAATATTTTTCCTGATAGTGTACGGTCAGCGGAAAGAAATCCTGACCTGCTTTTTTCTCTTTCGCAAATGTCACGTTCGCCATGACACTGGTTTCACCAAGCGTTGCGATGACTGTTCCATCAGCTTGGCGGGCAACTTTGCCCGTTTCTAGTGTGAGGGTTTCGTCGCCCCACTCAATCGTTTTTTTCGTTACGTTAAACATCACGTTTCCTATGTGTGGCCCTAAATCCAAGGCCGTTGCGTAGGGGTCGGATACCCCTGACCCGTCTTTTCATCCTGTGCAAAGGAATGGGTCCGGTTCCTTGCACCATCGGATAAACGAAAACCGCGCCACATGGGCGCGGTTTCAAACTTAGCGGCGAAGACCGAGGCGCTTGATCAGATCCTGATAACGGGCCTCATCCTTGCCTTTTACATAATCCAGTAATTTGCGACGTTGCGCGACAAGTTTCAAAAGACCACGACGCGAGTGATTATCTTTCTTGTGGGTTTTGAAATGTTCAGTCAGCGTAGCAATGCGCGACGATAAAATAGCAACCTGAACTTCTGGCGAACCTGTGTCGCCGTCTTTGGTTGCGTATTCCTTCATCACACGTGCTTTTTCTTCAACAGTAATCGACATCGGGGACTCCTTTTAATTGGATGTGAATGGCGCAAGCCGGGATGTCGTCCAGCAGAGCCCATGGAGAAGAATCCGCTTTTACAGCAGATGCGCGCGTATAGGAGAATTAGATCGAAAAGGAAAGAGGCTGATGACGAAATGCTGCTTGGAAACAAATTTACATTACGAACAAAAATTCTCTAGGCAGCAGATTGGCCCTGTAAAACAATATTTTCAGCTGCAATCATGTCACCTTGAACGGACGCAACAACGACACCATTCATTATGATGTCCGTTGCGTCATCTTCATAGATGCTTTCGGAAAATGTGATGGATGGGTTCAATATAGCCTGATCATCATAGACAATAGTGACGCTGTCTTCTGATGCATCAAAGTCTCCGATGACCGGGACATCTTCCTGATCATCGTGTGTGGTCACAACAAAGCTGTCGGCACCTTGACCGCCATTCAATTGATCGTCGCCTTCGGCAGTAAGTGTGTCATCACCAAGGCCACCGATCAGCGTATCTGAACCGCTGCCGCCGGTAATTGAGTCGTTACCTTCACCACCAAGCAATAAATCATCGCCCGTGTTACCTGTTAGAGTATCGTCGCCCAAAGATCCTGCGATTGTATCATTACCAGAACCACCTATAACAACGTCATTGCCGGAACCTCCGTGAAGCTCATCTGCGCCGTCGGCACCCCAGATCATGTCATTACCGGTGTTTCCCGAAACAAAATCATCACCATCACCACCGTGAATCAAATCATCGCCTTCATATCCGAACAGTGTATCATTGCCACCATTTCCAGTCATGGCATCGTCTTCATCGCTTCCATAAAGCAGGTTATCTGTGTCATCGCCAGATATCTCGGCAGCATCGTCTGAGACTTCTTTTTCGAAAATAAAGTCTTCTATAGATGTGGTTTCGCTGGTTGCATCACCGGTATCTGGCGTTTCTTCATCAGAATTGGGCGCTTCATCTTCAGCTTGATCATCAGACATTAATACGACCGAAGCCGCAGTACCTGCAGCTAAAATGCTGAAAAGCCCGATAATTCCAAACATGTTTGCCTCACTGATACCAATGCCGTTTGATAACGACAGGCAACAATAAGACAACTTATATGTGTACAGTTGGTTAACAGCACAGCGCTTGCAGGAACTTAAAACACGCGTTTTTGAACAATCACGCCGGATTGTTCCAGATTTCCGGTTGCTGTGTGTAAGAAATGTAAAGTGGATGTTTAGGGTGACCGTCTTTGGTTAATCCCAAATGGAAAACTGGTCGACCTGTTTTTTGCAATAACGCCGCAACAGATTGCCCCCGTTTTAGATGATCCCCATGGGTACCCCACGCCGCGATGATCTGGTCAGCCCAAAAGCAACTATCCGCAATTGATTTATCGTTTTCAGGGCCAATCGGATCACACGCCGCCTTCATGTTTTTCGGTATCGTGTCACGCCACGCAAAAATATTTGTTACACGGAACGCGCCAAAGCCAAGTGCCCTTGCGCGCCGTTCGCATCGTTCAACTGTGGGGTCATTTTGCACTTCGGTCGCGGTTGATGGATTTAGCATTATGAACAATACCTTACGGCCTGCCGCATCCCATCTTCGTGTCAGAAGATAGCGATAAGCTTCGCAATCAGAATAGACAGCAACCGAAGCGGCGTCGCCTTTCAAATGTTCTCGTATAATCATGGGTAACACTTGCAGGAAGGGATCTTGATTGGCAAGCAAACGCTATTCGACAGCGCGGATTAATTTGCGTTCCAACACGCGCAAAACACCCTTTAGATCGTGCCCTCGTTTCAATATTTGCCCGTCCATTCCAATGACCGCATACATACCTTGCTTCATACGCAGTTTCGGGCGTTTTTCGATCCGGTAAAGTGGGTGTTCAGCTGTGCGCCGGAAAACCGAAAAAATTGCAACATCCCGAAAGGATGAAATCCCGTAATCGCGCCATTCACCTGCGGCAACCATACGGCCGTACACAGAAAGAATGACATTCAGTTCAATCCGGTGAAAATGGGTTTGATCCTGAAAAGGTGTCGTATCTTGCACGTTCATATGTCTACATTTGCGCTAAATTCGACGCAAATCAAGACATGCCTTATTTCAGACCTGAAAACGACCGGGGTTTTCCGCACCCAGACCGCAGCCATGCCAACATTTAAGGTTAATCATTGTTTCATTAGGCCGAACAATAAAGCGATGCAGTTGGTTTGATCCCACGTTCCAACTACAACCGTTCTGTTGCTGGCAAGGAGAGTGACCTTGGCCCCCGTTTTTCGCGGGGGTCCTTTTTTGTCGCTATCCGCAGCTAAGACGTTGCACTTTACCAGCGTTATTCACATGAATATTCATGCGCTGCGGCATGTATTCCTGGCTGACGATGCTGCCTGGTCGGATCATACGAACAGGTTGCAAAATAAGCGTTTTTTCAAGCTCGTCTGTGGTTTGTCCAACCAGATAAGCAAATTCGTCCCCTTTGCAGCTTTTTAGATCTGCGCTGGCGTCAGGCTCAGCGATCGGAGTGCACGCCACAAGGGGCAAAATGAGTAATAATCGTTTCATGTTATCGGTTGTGACGTCTTTCCCAATTATGTGCAAGCCAGAGACAATTGGGTTGTTGAGTTCCTGCTAACTTTCGCTCAGGGTATGAAAAACATGGGAGGATTATTGATGCGAACACGCGCCGCTGTCGCCGTTGCTGCTGGAAAACCACTTGAAGTAATGGACGTTAATCTGGCTGGCCCCAAAGCTGGCGAAGTGTTGGTCGAAATCAAAGCCACCGGTATTTGTCATACAGATGAATTTACGCTGTCGGGTGCCGATCCCGAAGGTTTGTTTCCGGCAATTCTTGGCCACGAAGGTGCGGGTGTCGTGCTGGAGGTAGGCAAAGATGTCACCAGTCTGAAACCAGGCGATCACGTCATCCCGCTTTACACTCCGGAATGTCGGGAGTGCGAATATTGCCTGAATCCGAAAACCAATCTTTGTCAGTCGATCCGCAACACGCAAGGCCAAGGGCTTATGCCGGATGGCACGTCACGCTTTAGCACATTGGATGGTGATCCAATTTTGCACTATATGGGCTGTTCGACCTTTGCCAATCACACAGTGGTTCCGGAAATTGCATTGGCCAAAGTGCGCAAAGACGCCCCATTTGACAAAATCTGCTATATTGGTTGTGGCGTTACAACAGGGATCGGTGCCGTGATCAATACGGCCAAGGTTGAAATCGGCAGCCGTGCCATTGTGTTTGGTCTGGGTGGTATTGGGCTGAACGTGATCCAAGGGTTGCGGCTTGCTGGTGCAGATCAGATCGTCGGCGTGGATATCAACGCAAGTAAGGTCGACATGGCCAAACGGTTTGGGATGACAGATTTTGTGAACCCAACAGAGGTTGAGGACGATCTGGTTCCCTTTCTGGTGGATCTGACGAAAGGTGGTGCAGATTACACATTTGATGCAACTGGTAATGTTGACGTCATGCGTACTGCTTTGGAAGCCAGTCATAAAGGTTGGGGCGAAAGCATTATTATCGGCGTTGCACCTGCAGGGGCAGAAATTGCAACCCGGCCCTTTCAGCTGGTCACAGGTCGCAGTTGGCGGGGTACAGCCTTTGGTGGCGCCCGCGGGCGGACAGATGTGCCAAAAATCGTGGATTGGTACATGGATGGTAAGATCGAGATTGACCCGATGATCACACATACCATGGGCCTGGATGACATTAACAAAGGCTTTGACCTGATGCATGCGGGTGAATCTATCCGGTCAGTCGTGGTGTATTGACGCGATGTCGGATTATTATCAGTTCCATCTGCGTTTCGATGTCAGAAGTGATGCGCCAACGACTTTGCATAAGGCACTCGTACTGCGGTCAGAGGGCGGCTTTCCCAAACGCGAAGATGTTTCTGATCTGCCTGGTACAGTGCAGGATTATCTTTGCAACGGTGGCGTACCGGGGGATGGAATTTATCTATATGAACATCACGGGCCAAAGATGAAATATCGTGATGGTGCCATGCGTGAGGTTCCACTTGAACCTCAAGAGGCCAGCCATAGCTTACGCATGGCGCAAACTTTTCATGACGACGAATACTGGAATGGCGGGATGTATTATGTGCATTGGCTATATCAGTTTGCCGCAAATGACGGGCCGATTGGCACGATGCAACAAATCAACGGTAACGAACCACCGGCGATACTGACAAAAGCCAGTGACCGGATTATCGAGACAAGGATGGCCTATAATCCCGCACGGTTCTGGCCAATGGATGGACAGGCAGAACCAGATCCAGAACAGCCCATGCTGATCGAACGTCAAAACAGTTTTTCATTGTCAGAAATGATGGAAAATATTGCAGCGTTTGCAGATGGGCCGTGTTTTGACTAACTTTAAAACGTGCACCTGTCATGTAGGTGTCTTTGCTCGAAATATACAAAGAAAATCAGTCAGATAACTGTCGGGTCACTAGGAATTCCCATTTCAAACCGTTCCCCTAAAGGAAGATAAAGCCATGATGGAACTACTGGAAGACACACAGAAAAAAGATAGCAAAGAAAGCGGTGGACGTATTGATACCCTGTTTTTCAAAAGTCGAAATGTGATCATTGCAGGTGAGATCGACGATAAGGTCGCTCAACGCGCGGTGACACATCTGCTGGCTTTAGCTGAAGATAGCGACGCGCCGATTAATCTATTCATCAGTTCGCCCGGCGGGCATGTTGAATCCGGTGATATGGTGCATGATATCATCAAGTTCATCAAACCGCAGGTTCGCGCAATCGGCAGTGGCTGGGTCGCCAGCGCCGGTGCCTTGATTTTTGTCGGGGCGGACCGTGAAAACCGATATTGTCTGCCCAACACCCGCTTTTTGCTGCACCAACCCAGTGGCGGCATCCGCGGTAAGGCCACGGATATGCAGATACAGGCCGAACAAATTCTGAAAATGCGGGAACGGTTTGACAAGCTGTTTGCACAAGCCACAGGTCAAACTCCTGAAAGGATTGCACAGGATACAGCGCGTGATTTTTGGTTGAATACCACCGAAGCTATGGAATACGGCCTGTTGGGTTCTGTCATTTCATCAATGGATCAACTTACCTAAAGTTCGAACGATACCCATACAATCTGCACATCGCCGTAGGAGGCCCTTTGCTGACCCCGTTCCACCTTGCCTTTAATGTGAATGATCTGAATGAAACACGGGCTTTCTATGGCGACATTCTTGGATGCAGCGAAGGTCGGTCAACCGAAACCTGGGTGGATTATTCGTTCTTTGGGCATCAGATTTCATTGCATCTTGGGGAACCATTCAAGACCGCAGCCACGGGCCATGTTGGCGATCATATGGTACCCATGCCGCATCTTGGTGTCGTGCTGAAATATGACCAATGGAAAGATGCAGCCGATCGGCTGGAAAGGGCAAATGTCGATTTTATAATAAAGCCTAGTGTGCGGTTTGCGGGCGAGCCAGGCGAACAATGGACGATGTTTTTCCGTGACCCCAGTGGAAACCCAATCGAAATCAAAGGATTTCGCAATATAGAAGCTGTGTTTGCGTCTTAGGGCGTATAGCCGCCATATATCAGGTCGCGTATCGCGCCATGAACATGTCAACAGCACCATCAATAACACGTTTTACTTCGGCGTCAGTAAAATCAGCTTCCAATTCGAACAAACGACGCGGGAACAAGTCGGCCTTGCAAAGCTCTAAGAACTGTTCGGCAGCCAAGTCAAAATCTTCGATCTTGAAATCGCCACGACTCTGCGCAGCTTTGAAATAGGTGACCAAAGCGGCACGCGCGCGTCTGGGGCCGCTTTCAATGAATTCAGTACCCAGATTGGGAAACCGTTCCCCTTCTGCGACTGTGATACGGTACATCCGCTGGCCGAAGTCTGATAAAAGAAAATACATGATTTTTTCAGCCGCATAAGACAAAACCTCGCGCGGGTTATTGCTAAAATCCAGCTCGCTTAATGCAGCATCTGCCTGACGGCAGCATTCTGTCTTTGCGACCTCCATAAATAACAGGCGCTTGTCTGGAAAATAGCTGTAAAGCGTCGCCTTAGACACACCGGCTGTCTTTGCGATGTCATCCACGCTGGCCCCTTCAAATCCATCCGCCATAAAAACCTTGCGGGCGCCTTCCAATACTTGATCGAATTTGCGGCCCTTACGGATGTCAGGCGTGGGTGCGTTCATTACAACTCCTTCAATACAGGGGATGACTATAGACCATGGAATTCCGTTTGGGCAAGAAAAAGGGCGGGCCTAAGCCCACCCAGTTGGTCCATCACAGACAGGGATTACTTTTTCGTGCAAATATCCGATTTGACCGTCGTTGCATCGACACAGCCTTTTAGTACGTCAGGCTGCGGCGCAGGATATGTCAAAGTTGGGAATGATACGGAAAACCCACCAGCTGCAGCTGGCAATGCAACAAGAGTCACGGCAGTTGTAAGTGCGACTAATAGAGGTCTCATTTTGTGCGTCCTTTTAATCTGAACTGTTTAGTTCACTTACCTATCTAAACTATTTAGTTTAGTTTGCAATGGAAAAGTGAACCGAATAGTTCATTTTTTTTGATTGAAGTAAATGTAAGTTCTACTATTTTAGAACCATTCTAAAATGAGGCGCAGATGATACCGGGGTTTTTATATCGTAAGCGATTTGCGGATCTAAGCGAACAAGACATCATCGCATTGGCGATTTCGTCTGAGGAAGATGATGCGCGAATTTATCGAACATATGCGCAGCAATTGCGGGATGGTTATCCTGCCTCGGCGTCAATTTTCGATGGAATGGCTATTGAAGAAGATGACCATCGCCGACGTTTGATCGAATTGCATCAGATGCGTTTTGGCGATGTTATACCGCTAATCCGACGCGAACATGTATCTGGGTTTTATGCGCGTCGTCCTGTTTGGTTGGTTGAAAACCTAGGGATTGAACGGATCAGGGACGAAGCCGAACAGATGGAGCGTGACGCCCGGCAGTTTTATGAAACAGCCGCAAAGCACAGTAAAGATGCGGCAACACGAAAGCTGTTGGGTGATCTGGCCGCAGCCGAGGCAGGCCATGAAGAAAAGGCTGATGCTTTGGCGCAGACACATCTCAATGATACCGCAAAGGATGCCGAGGCCCGCACAGCCCATCGTGAATTTGTACTGACATGGGTACAACCCGGATTGGCCGGGTTAATGGATGGATCCGTGTCGACGCTGGCCCCGATCTTTGCGGTGGCCTTTGCCACACAGGATACCTGGACAACGTTTTTGGTGGGGCTTGCCGCATCGGTTGGCGCAGGCATTTCAATGGGCTTCACCGAAGCCGCATCAGATGACGGTGCCATATCAGGGCGTGGGTCCCCTTGGAAACGTGGTTTTGCATCAGGTATCATGACCACAATTGGTGGGTTGGGCCACGCCCTGCCCTATCTGATAACCGATTTTTGGACCGCCACAGTTATCGCGATTATCGTCGTATTTATCGAACTTTGGGCCATCGCATGGATTCAAAATAAATATATGGAAACGCCATTTTTCCGTGCCGCCCTTCAGGTTGTGCTGGGCGGCGCGCTGGTTCTGGCGGCAGGTGTGCTGATCGGAAGTGGCTAGGATAGTTTTAAATTTCCAAAGCGTTGCCAGGTAAAGCCACGCCACACGTGCGGTGTTGGTGTATGTTGTTTTCTTTCAAAAACAAACAATATTTATATCTAAACAGTCGAAGAAAAGCACATCACAGCCTGTGATCGTGTGCTGAGAAGGCAGAGACTGACAAATGATGAAAATAGCTCACTTCTTTTACACCGCGGACGTCAAGATATTCTTCGCAAACACGATAAAATCGCACCGTCTTATCTGACCCTCGCGTCCGTTATGCACAAGTGGGCCTGTATTTTAAAACCATTGCAGGGTATCGGATGGTTTAAGAATAAATAAAACAATCCAAGATTTTTGACTGCACAATCAGAATTCTTGTCCCGAACCCAATAACAGAACAAAATATTCAAGTTTTATCTTTCACATAGCCTAAGTATAGAGCCATTGGATAAGGCTTAGGAACATCATGACGCGCAAAATAATCTTGCCATTACTGTTCGGACTTGCCGGCACCGCCGTACTGTTATGGTTGGGGGTCTGGCAGGTACAGCGCATGGAATGGAAACAGGATATTCTTGCCCAAATTGACAACCGGATCGGGGGAACCCCGGTCGCTTTGCCAATGGCACCAAACCCAGAAACAGATACATATTTGCCCGTCGAAGTAACGGGTAGCAACACAGGCAAAGAACTGCATGTTCTGGTTTCGACCAAAAGTGCGGGCGCTGGCTATCGTATTATCTCGGCTTTTGAAACCACCGATGGGCGACGGATCATGGTGGATCGCGGGTTTGTTCCAACCTCTGAAAAAAACGCCGCGCGCTCGACCAATAACATAAAGATACAAGGCAATCTGCATTGGCCGGATGAGATTGACAGTTATACGCCCGAACCTGACATCAGCGGCAACATCTGGTTCGCACGTGACGTGCCAACCATGGCAGATGCCCTAAACACCGAACCCGTACTTGTCATCGCGCGCACAACGTCGGCAACGACCCCTGCCGTGACGCCTTTGCCCATAGACAGCGCGGGCATTCCCAACGATCACTTTGAATACGCCGTCACCTGGTTTTTGCTGGCAGCGGTCTGGGTGGGGATGACAGGGGTGCTGCTGTGGCGTATCAGACGCGGAACCGAATAAAGGCTAGGACATGAAGTATATCTCAACCCGCGGCAAGGCGCCGGTTTTGACATTTGAACAGGCGATGCTGACGGGACTGGCGCGCGATGGTGGCCTTTATGTGCCTGAGACTATTCCGCAAATGTCCCATGCGGATATCGCGGCGCTGGCTGGTGTTACCTATGAAGAGGCCGCCTTTCGCGTCATGCGCCCTTTTATCGGGGATACATTCACCGATACGGAATTTGCCGGCCTGATCGCCAAGGCCTATGCCGGGTTCGGCCACGATGCCCGCGCGCCTTTGGTGCAGATGGGGCCGAACCATTTCCTGCTAGAGCTTTTCCATGGCCCCACGCTGGCCTTCAAGGATTTCGCCATGCAGCTGATCGGCCAGATGTTCGAATTTTCGCTGAAGCGGAACGGTCAGCGGGTGACCATCGTTGGCGCGACCAGCGGCGATACAGGCTCGGCTGCGATTGAGGCATTTCGGGGGTTGGATGCCGTTGATGTCTTTATCCTTTTCCCCCATGGTCGTGTCAGCGAAGTGCAGCGCCGCCAGATGACGACACCGATTGAGGATAACGTGCACGCCCTGGCCTTGGAGGGTGATTTCGACCACTGCCAAGCTGCTGTGAAAGATATGTTCAACGATTTCGACTTCCGTGACGGCGTTCGGCTGGCGGGGGTCAATTCGATCAACTGGGCGCGGGTGCTGGCGCAGGTGGTCTATTATTTCACCTCAGCCGTCAGCCTGGGCGCGCCGCATCGACCTGTCAGCTTCACCGTGCCCACGGGAAATTTCGGCGATATATTCGCAGGCTATATCGCCAAACGCATGGGGCTGCCGATTGAAAAACTGGTCGTCGCCACGAACCAGAACGACATCCTGCACCGCGCGCTGGAAACGGGCGGGTATATTACCCAAGGCGTCACGCCCTCGATCAGCCCATCGATGGATATTCAGGTTAGCTCAAATTTTGAACGCGCGCTGTTTGATGTCTATGATCGCGATGGATCTGCCGTGGCACAGCAGATGGATCAGTTGAAAACCCAAGGCGGCTTCAAGATCAGTCAGGGCGCGCTGGAACGGCTGCGGGATATCTTTGCTTCGGGCCGTGCGTCCGAGGATGAAACCAGCGCCACGATCAAGGGTGCTTTCGCCCATACGGGTGAAATTCTGTGCCCGCATTCGGCCGTCGGCGTAAAGGTTGCGGAAGACCATATATCGGACCAGACGCCGATGATCACACTGGGCACAGCACACCCTGCAAAATTCCCTGACGCAGTGGAAGATGCAATTGGGCAAAGACCAGGGCTTCCCACACGCATGCATGATCTCTATGAACGCGCGGAACGGATGACTCAGGTTGCGAATGATCTGGGCACGATTCAGGATCTTATAAAGGAGCGCATAAAAGCGTGAGCGTTCAATTACAAACACTGTCTAATGGGTTTCGTATTGTCACCGAACGGATGGACGGATTGAAATCCGCGTCTATTGGGGTCTGGGTTCTGGCGGGCGGCCGTCACGAACGAGTCGAACAAAACGGCATCGCCCATTTTCTGGAACATATGGCGTTCAAGGGCACCAAGCGCCGGTCGTCCTTGCAGATTGCCGAGGCGATCGAAGATGTTGGTGGCTATATCAACGCCTACACCAGCCGCGAGATGACAGCCTATTATGCGCGTGTTTTAGAAAATGATGTCCCCCTTGCATTGGACGTAATTGCAGACATCGTTCTGAACCCGGTTTTTGATCCCGCCGAGATCGAGATTGAGCGTGGCGTGATCCTGCAGGAAATCGGCCAGACGCTGGATACACCCGACGATATTGTCTTTGATTGGCTGCAAGAGGTCGCGTATCCTGATCAACCCATCGGCCGGTCAATCCTTGGTGCGACTGAACGTGTCAGCGCCTTTAGTCGTGATGATTTGGCTGGCTTTGTGGGTGAACATTATGGCCCCGCGCAGATGGTTCTGTCCGCCGCAGGCGCCGTTGATCATGACAAACTGGTGGCCGAAGCCGAAAAATTGTTCGGGCATTTGAGTCCGGTGCACGGGCATCTGGAACAGGTAGCAACCTTCCATGGTGGGGAACGTCGTGAGGTTAAGGCGCTTGAACAAGTGCATTTTGCGCTTGCCATTGAGGGTCCGAATTACCGCGATCCGGCGATCTATACAGCGCAGATATTTTCAACCGCGATGGGCGGTGGCATGTCTTCGCGGCTGTTTCAGGAAGTGCGCGAAAAACGTGGGCTATGCTATTCCATATTTGCTCAGGCTGGTGCTTATGCCGATACTGGATTGACTACGATCTATGCTGGTACAAGCGCTGATCAGATCGGTGAATTGGCCACAATCACTATGGATGAGTTGAAACGCGCCGCTGATGACATGTCGCCCGAAGAAGTCGCACGCGCACGTGCGCAGATGAAAGCCGGTTTGCTTATGGGCCTTGAAAGCCCGTCGAACCGGGCTGAACGTCTGGCGCGATTATTGGCCATCTGGGATCGCATCCCTGATCTGGAAGAAACCGTGGCGATGATTGATGCAGTGACAACAGGTGATGTGAAAGATTTCGCCGCCCAAACGGCAACTGGTGCTGGAACAGCAATGGCGCTTTATGGCCCGGTATCGGCCGCGCCAACACTGGAGGCTCTTCGCGAAAGGCTTGCCGCATAATGCTGCTGAGCAAGCGGAAGATCAGGCTTGAGACCGAGCGGATGTCGTTGCGTCCGCCCACTCATGCCGATTTCCGTTATTGGAGCAGCCTGCGCAGCCAAAGTGAAACCTTTCTAAAGCAGTGGGAACCAACATGGGCAGATGACCATCTGACCCGCAAGGCATTCACCAATCGGGTGTATTGGGCAAATCGATCCATTTCGAACGGGTCTGCTGTGCCACTTTTTTTGATCCGGCGCGAAGATGGCACGCTGATTGGCGCAATCACACTGGATAATATCCGCCGTGGTCCGTCGCAGGCGGGCACATTAGGATATTGGATTGGTGCCGCCCATGCCCGCAAAGGATATATGCGCGAAGCGATTCAAGCAGTGGTTCATTATGCATTCCAGCAGCTTGATCTAAGCCGTGTGGAAGCCGCTTGCTTGCCAGAAAACGTAGCCTCGCGCGGGGTGCTTGAAAAATCAGGCTTTAAATATGAAGGCGTTGCGCAAAGCTATTTGCAGATAAACGGACGTTGGCGCAATCATGTGCTTTATGCCAATTTGCGCAATGATCGCCGCGGGAAGACCGAAGTGGGATGACACCGCGCATAACTGATCTATGTTTGGGATCAGAGGTGACATATGATCAGATTGATTACACTTGCATTCATGGGGCTTGCTACCGCAGCCGCAGCCCAGGAACGCCATCCCAGTAACTGCATCCTTTTGGCAGAAAACACCCCGGGAATACGTTATATTTATCAAGCTAGTTTTCAAGATCCTGTCGCAGATGACACTGTGCGACTACAGTATATCGCGCATGCCACTTTTCTTTTGCAGACCGACGCTGGCGTGTCTGTTGCAACTGATTTTACAGGCTTTCTGGGTGCCACAGACTTTATTCCCGATATCGTGACCATGAACCGTGCCCACAGCAGCCATTGGACGGCCAATCCTGATCCTGCAATTCCGAATGTTTTGCGCGGATGGAGCGACCGATACGGTATAGCCATTGATCACTATCTTGAATTGGAAGGTCTGGTCGTCAGGAATGTGCCGACCGATATTAGATCCCGTTTTGGGGATGGGGCGGAAGCCAATGGCAATTCGATCTTTGTGTTCGAAGTTGCGGGCCTATGCATCGGTCATCTTGGTCATCTGCACCACGAACCAAGTAATGCACAATATGCAGCCCTTGGCCGGTTGGATGTGGTAATGGCTGCAGTGGATGGCGGGTTGACTGTGGATCATCCCACCATGGTCAGAATTTTAAAGCGGTTACGATCATCTATTGTTGTTCCAATGCATTGGTTTGGTCCATCTAATTTGGAAACGTTTCTGGCAGGAATGCAAGATGACTTTATCATTGAACGCATAGACGGTGCCGCGATTGAGATTTCTTTGCAAAACCTGCCAAGCCGGCCAACGATAATGGTTTTACAGCCAGACTATTTACGCGATGATGAATGACAATCACGCAGTGTAAAGAATGGTGAAATGCTGAACCCAATTACGCCTGAAATAGAGGCTGAGTTTCGACGCGCACTGCCGCTTAAAACTTTCCCAGAATTGCAGGATGCATATCTGCAAGAACCTCGTGGGCGATACAAGGCAGGCGATGCACTTTTAATTGCGCCCTCGACAACGGCCGAGGTTGCGCAGGTCGTCAAGCTGGCTGACACACATGCAATCGGAATTGTGCCCTATGGCGGTGGAACCGGGTTGGTAGGTGGTCAGATTGCTGAAAATGCACCGCGTCATATCATTCTATCGATGGAACGTATGACAGCCATTACACAGGTTTTTCCTCAGGAAAATGTGCTTATTGCACAGGCCGGTGCCATTTTGCATAACATCCATCAGTCCGCCGACGCCGTTGACCGGTTGTTTCCACTTTCGCTGGCTTCAGAAGGATCCGCACGTATTGGCGGATGCCTTGCGACCAATGCAGGCGGCGTGAATGTGTTGCGTTATGGCAATGCCCGCGATCTGTGTTTGGGGCTTGAAGTCGTATGGCCCAACGGCACGATCTGGAATGGGCTATCACGGTTGCGCAAGGATAATACTGGTTATGATCTGCGCCACCTTATGATCGGCTCAGAAGGTACGTTAGGCATCATAACAGCCGCTAGCTTGCGTTTGTTTGCTAAGCCTGCCCGCGCTGGCACGGCGCTTTTCGTTGTTGAGGGCCCTTCAGCAGCGTTAAACCTAATGGCCATGGCACGCGATCACATGGGAGAGGCCATATCAGCATTTGAGCTTATCCATAGGCAAGGGTTGGACTTCATCGCTGAAACCTTGCCAGATATTCGTTTGCCTTTTCCTGAACCGCCTGAATGGGTGGTTTTGATCGATGTGGGTTTACCCAAGGCCCTCGATCCTGCAGATACTCTGCTTCAGCTTTTTGAGGATGCGCAGAAGCTGGGACTTGTTCATGATGGCCTTATCGCCCAATCAGAACAACAGCGGGCTGAATTCTGGTCAATCCGCGAACATATCCCCGAAGCAAACCGGCGAATTGGATCGGTGTCATCACATGATATATCGGTTCCATTAGGCTGTATTGCCGAATTTATTGATCGCGGGCGTGACGTGATCAGATCCATTGGTGATTTTAGGATCAATTGTTTTGGGCATTTGGGGGACGGCAATCTGCATTATAATGTTTTTCCAATGCCCGGAAAATCACGCGCAGATCACCAACACCAGCGCGATCAGATTAAAAGCGCTGTTCATGATCTGACACATAAGATGGGTGGGTCGGTCAGCGCCGAACATGGTGTCGGGCGTTTAAAAGTGGGCGATCTTGAACGTTTTTCTGATCCCGCCAAATTACAAACAATGCGTGCGATAAAGGCGGCGATTGATCCAAAGGGGATCATGAACCCTGGAGCCGTTTTGCGGGATATAGAATTGAGACAGACAAACCTTAGGAAAGATCTTGATGCCCTGTGAGAGGACGATTTTCTTAGAATTCGGCATTTACAGCCATAATAAAAATATGCTGGTCACATGACCCATAAAATTCGGAATTTTGGTGAAGTCTTATGGCAAGAAATCGAACAGAAAAAGCTTGGTGATATAGGTGGCTTAGAAACTGTTGATTGCGCCACGGATCGCTTGACTGTTAAAATTTATCACCGAAAGAAAATTGATCACTAAAATTCTTAAGGATCATTGCCTGCAAGACGCTGTATCGATGTCATATGAATAAAGTTTGGAAGAAAGCAGAGGGCACACCAACCCAAGATTGATGTGCCCATCCAAAAATGCCAGACGACCCGGCGTACTAGACAGCGATACCATACCCATGCTGCCCAAACTCGTTACTTGTACCAAACATCTCGTTGCTTCTTTAATGAGCAGTATGAAGATGTTTTGTTAATCTTCCGTGAATTTATAAACTGCACAATTTTGTGTCATACCCCATATAGGGTATAGTACGGTACTAGAGGTATTTTTCCAAAATTCCTAACACGTCTTTCCACTTTTTGAAAAAGATCAGATCACCCGCATCAGAATAGGTAGTGAATGTAGCCCAAGGATAGTCCTCACGGAATTCATCAATCGTTTCCTTCGGCAACATTGGGCTTTGTAAGCCATTTATAAAGTGAACAGGAACCGACTGTGACACAATATTAATTGATTGCGCCCAATCATGTGACGCCTTAATAATTGCTTCCGATGCAAACGCATTATGGGCAGAAAAATCATTTGAAATCGCATACTTAGTCCCTTCAACAAGAGCCTCGAAATTTTGAGGATTTTCATATGTTTCAATGTCTGCCGGTGCATTTCCGTATATCGCTTTCATCAAACTACGCTTGCCAATACGGCGCGCCATATAAAAAATTGCCTTTGCCATAAAGGGCATCAGATGCGGTGCATACTTAGCATTTCCCATGATAAAGCGATGCCATTTATGCATGCGTTCGTATTGATCGGCCTTGGTTAATGGCAACATTCCACCACACGCAATAACCGCAGAAAACTGATCAAGTTGACGTGAGGTCAGGTCAAAAGCGAGAAATGAGTCATCCAACATTGATAGAATTACACATTTTTTGACGCTTTCTTCCGTCAAAATGGCGATAAAATCCTTACTGATCTCCTCAATTATTGCATACGTATTCACTGTATACGAATCAGAAGGACCAAATCCGCCGCGTAATGGCACGATAACCCTGATGCGATTCTGCTCTGCATATTGCTCTGCAACTCTGGGCCAACGTGTCAGCGCCACATCAGATGGCAGATATAGACACGGCCTGCCATTTGGATCGCCAAATGTCATATAATGGACAACACGCCCATCTTCGCGCTGAATACTTTTCAAAGGCAATGGAACCAGATTGGTATTCACGGTCTCAGAACCAGACATCACGGGACTATAGCCACCAGAGGCACCAACGACATCCATCAAGGTCAAAGCAATGCGAACTAATTCCGCCTGTGAATGAGTTTCCGTTTTAGATAAAATCGACTTCACCTGCGCACGGATTGTTTCTGTCGCTCTACCGCGATCTTCGGCAATCTGTCGCAGGCTTTTGCATTCAACAATCGCGCGCAGAACCTCGGCCTCTGCAGTCGACAGACCGAAAGCCGCTTTCAGGCTATCGGAAAATCCACTGGGCCAACCGACCTCAGACGTGATGATCGCTGCAAATGGCGCTTTGGGGTCAGAGGCATAGACCCTGATCTGAAAAACGATGAAGCGATCTCTGGACGTGGATTGAAATCGAAACATGCGCGTGGGCGATTGTTTGGCGCGCAAAGTTTTGCGCAACTCTTCGGACAGAATATCAATATCGGCCGCATGTAATGGCAAAGTTTCAAGACTATACCCCGGAGCAAGCCCAAGAGTTTCCGCAGCAGAGTCATTAAGCCCAACGATTTTAAGTGTGGGATCGATTGTAAAAGCCGCTAATTTTTCAAACTGCGATAGAACCAGATCGTGTGGATTTTGTTGAACGGCATCAAGACGATCCAAGAAAATTTCGGCGCGTTTAAAGTGCATTTCAACTGCGCGGTCATCGAATGACGCATTATGCACGTCTTCGCCATCGCGAAACGGGCCGACAAAATTTTCCCAACTGTCCATAAGAAATTCAAGACGCGCCGGGTCAACGGCCACATCATAGATCTGGTCAATAATCTGTGTCTCAACAATACTCGTTACGGGGCTGTCTGCTGACATGTGCGCTCCGCTGCATAATTCAGGTCTTGTCGCCATGTGAATACATACAATGACGTTGGACATTGAACTATAGGTCAGCAACGGCAAAATGAAAGTCATTCCTTTATAGAAGGGCTTTCTTGTATCGTTTTCTAACGATATAGGGGCCAGCATGACCAGCAACCCACCTAATCTTCGCCCTGACCAAGCCCCAAGGGCACGCATCAGTGATGCCATACGCGCGGGCCAGCCCACACTGGGTATGGTATCGCTTGGCTGCCCCAAGGCTTTGGTCGACAGCGAACGTATTCTGACACGGCTTCGCGCCGAAGGATATGCGATCAGTCCTGACTATGCCGGTGCAGATGCCGTCATTGTGAATACCTGCGGTTTTCTTGATAGCGCCAAAGCTGAAAGTCTAGATGCCATTGGCGAAGCATTGGCTGAAAATGGGCGCGTCATCGTAACAGGATGTTTGGGGGCCGAGCCTGATTATATCACGGGTGCACACCCCAAGGTTCTTGCCGTGACTGGCCCACATCAATACGAACAGGTGCTTGATGCCGTCCACGCGGCCGTACCACCTGACCCAGACCCCTTTGTTGATTTATTGCCTGCGACAGGCGTCAGCCTGACCCCGCGCCATTACAGCTATCTGAAGATATCCGAAGGCTGTAATCACAAATGCAAGTTCTGCATCATTCCTGATATGCGCGGCAAACTGGTTTCTCGGCCAGCCCATGCCGTGATACGTGAGGCTGAAAAGCTGGTTGAGGCCGGCGTGAAAGAGCTGTTGGTAATATCACAGGACACAAGCGCATATGGCGTGGATATCAAACATGCCCAAGATCGCGACCACCGCGCCCATATTACCGATCTGGCGCGTGACTTAGGTCACTTAGGCGCATGGGTACGTCTGCACTATGTTTATCCCTATCCCCATGTGCGTGATTTGATCCCGTTGATGGCAGATGGTCTTGTGCTGCCTTATCTGGATATTCCGTTCCAACACGCACACCCTGATGTGTTGCGCCGTATGGCAAGGCCTGCCGCCGCCGCTAAAACAGTGGATGAAATTGCGGCCTGGCGTCAGATTTGTCCTGAAATTACCCTACGCAGCACATTCATCGTGGGATATCCGGGTGAAACGGAACAAGAGTTCCAGACACTTTTAGATTGGCTAGACGATGCGCAGCTGGATCGAGTGGGCTGTTTTCAATATGAAAATGTCGCTGGCGCGCGGTCAAATACTTTGCCCGACCATGTGCCCGACGAGGTTAAGCAAGACCGGTGGGATCGGTTTATGCAAAAGGCCCAAGCGATATCAGCTGCGAAGCTTGAGGCGAAAATTGGCCGACGTATACAGGTGATTGTAGACGAGGTTGATGGCGAAGCCGCCACATGTCGAACAAAATCCGACGCCCCCGAGATTGACGGAAACCTATTTATCGACGAAGGGTTCGACACCCTGAAGCCAGGCGATCTTGTGATGGTCGAGGTGGATGAGGCGTCAGACTACGATTTATGGGGAAGACGAATTGAAGGTTAGATACGGTAAGTTTGATGACATTCCGACTTTGGTTGATCTGAATGCGCAAACTTTTGAAGAGCATCGCGAACGCAACCCGGAAGACTTTCCTGAAACACCGGAAGGGACTTTTTGGTTTCGCGTTCTGAAAACGCAATTTCCAAAACGTTGGGGACTTTTCAGAAAGAAAGAAGCGGAAAACATACTGGTCTGCACATCTGACGATGAAAAGATCCTTGGCTATCTGCTTTATGAAGAAGGTTATATAGAACGCGCCAAAGATGAAACGCGGTATTACAGGGTCATTGATATCTCAATCTTTGAAGAACATCGGGGAAACGGCATCGGTCGCACCTTGGTCAATAAATTTCACAATGAAGTATCGAAAACCGAATACAGCTATATTCAAGCAGAAGTATGGGCAGGTAATGACGCAAGCGAAAACCTGTTTGCATCACTTGATTACCGGCCAAGTTATACAGCCGTCAGATTAAACAAGCCAAAAGAAGACAATGATGTCTTTGTACTGACCCCAGAAACGTGATCTGAATTACACCTTTAAGGTCTCAAAGAAATCAGCATTTTTGCAGCTTATTGGTGCCTTATCCACACTATCTTGATGCTTTAGCAACCACTTTTGACATCCCTCAGCCCAACCGCATCCACGACATCGGGTTACAGTTTCAGCCCAGTCTTGATCATGCAATCTGCCGTCTTGAATTGCAGCAACCAAATCAACGCCTGCAGTTTTAGCCATTCGTTTGGCCAGCCAATAATGCGTGACTGTATCGCCCAGTGGTTTTGTCATATCATGCTTCCCTGCAACGTTGATTGCAGGAAAGCAGCTTATTTACATACGGTCTTTGACCTAGGTCAAAGGCGCGCTGCGGTTTTGCGAACCGTTTCGATACGCTGATTGTTCGGCGGGTGCGTTCCAAGGAAACGGTTGCCCGGATCAGGAATACGGGTGAAATACGCAGCCCCTTTGACAGGGTTGAAGCCAGCCCGCGCCGTGATCACAGTCCCAAGCGAATCAGCTTCCAGTTCGAAATCCTTTGAATAGGTACGTGCGCCGACAGTCGCACCAACATCCTGGGCTGTTCGAATGCCCGCATCATTGGCACCAGTGGCTGAAGCCAATGTGCTAAGGATCAATGCCCCAGCCACTGCATTACGACGCTGACGCGCAATATGGCCTTGGATATGGTGCGCAGCTTCGTGACCCATAACGAATGCCAGTTCATCTCGGTTGCGGGTGTCACGGATCAAAGATGCCGTAAATACAATGACGGGCCGTCCGTTTTTTTCGAGTGTTTGAAAGGCATTCGGCGGCTGGTTTTTACGATTATCCACCACGATGCGAAAATCACAGTTCACACCTTTGGTACGAGCGCGGCATTCACGCTCTGCTATTGGTTCAACCTGACGCACAACGGCTGCAAAGTTTTGCGATGCCTGCGACGCACTGATTTTCGGCGGTGGCGGCTTTGTGCTGGTTGGGGCGGGCTGTGATGTTGTCGTTTCAACGCAGCCTGCTGCAAGTAGCAAACCAGATAATATTAACCAACGCATTTTTGACCTCTTGTAATAGTTCATGACAAAGTTAGCAGGATTCTGTCATCGAGCCACCCCTTTGGAGAATTCATCTGCGGCTTGTGGCTTGCATTCCACCAAACTGCACTTACTCTGAACATATGTTTACGATTGAACATGATTTTGACGCCACAGTTGTGACACTGGTTGATGATGGTCCAGCACCTTTGAAAGAAGACGTGATCATCAACGCATTCGAAGATTGCATTACAGTCGAACAATATGACAGCCGAACAGATAAAGTCACCAAGATCACATTATCATTGTCGCAACTAAAAGATCTGTCACTTGCGCTAAACCTTCCCGAAGGTGTCTATAGCGCGAACCCATTTGCAAAGTAATCAGTGCGGGACCAAACAATGCCAAACCCAAACCCAGACGCAATGGCGTTTCTGCTAACCCGAAGGTCACGCCCTGCGAAAACGCTTAGGCTTCCCGTACCTGACGCCGCGGCCTTGGCCCCCATAATTCAGGCCGCGGCACGAACACCTGATCACGGCAAGTTAGAGCCATGGCGATTTATTGTCATGACACGCAATCCGCTGTTGCGACTTGCAGGTCTATGCGAAAAACGTGGCAGTCAGCTAAATCTTGACCCTGATAAAATTGCCAAGATGCATAGCCAATTCGCACAAGCCCATTTGGCAGTTTGCGTGGTTGAAAGCCCCAAGCCATCTGAAAAAATCCCCCCTATTGAACAGACGTATTCTGCGGGTGCCGTCTGTCTTGCACTTTTGAATGCAGCTTTAGCTGCTGGATGGGGGGCGAACTGGCTTTCCGGCTGGGCATCACATGATCGGGAATTTGCACAACAGGGTTTGGGATTAGCAGCGCATGAACGTATTGCAGGATTGATCCATATTGGGACAGAAACATCAATCCCGCCAGAACGCCCAAGACCTGATATTGATGCGATAACAACTTGGATGACCAAATGATTTTAAACGATTTTTTCAAAGCCCTAGGGCAGATGGGTGATCCAAAATTCCTGCGTGTTTTCTTTTTGGGCGTCGGAAGCACCATTGCCATTCTTTTTGTATTCTATCTGATATTTCTTGGCCTGCTTCAGTGGATATTTCCTGACAGTATGACCATTCCATGGATTGGCGAAGTTCGGTGGATTGATGATGCGATTTCTTGGGCTTCCATTCCACTGATGCTGATCTTGTCGGTTTTTCTGATGGTTCCTGTCGCATCCGCCGTGACAGGTTTCTTTCTAGAAAGTGTGGCGCAAGCCGTTGAAGATAAGCATTACCCATCACTACCGCCCGCCATCCAATTTGGTTTTATGGAAACACTTCAGGATTCGGCCGCTTTTCTTGGCGTGATTGTCGTGGCCAACTTATTTGCGCTGATCCTGTATATTTTTCTAGCACCCTTTGCGCTTTTTATATTCTGGGGTTTGAACGGATATCTGTTGGGTCGTGAATATTTTCAAATGGTTGCAATGCGCCGGGTTGGCCGCGATGCAGCAATATCATTACGCAAAAAATATATGCTTCGAATATGGATTGCCGGCATATTAATGACAGCACCACTGACAATACCGCTAATCAGCCTAATTGTTCCGATCCTAGGCGTTGCAACCTTTACCCATCTCTATCATCGGATACAGGCGACGACATCCGGTCGAACCAATCCAGATCCCGCACGCTGATCACACCCGACAGGATCGTACCAGCGATCAAAACCCACAGAACGACACTGACTACCGTCACTATCTTAGCCTTTCGTCCCAACTGCGGATCTGCAGGGGCCGAGGCATGTGTGCCGGGTACGATTTCGCCCATATCACCCTGAGTTTTCATGCGCAATGGCAGCACGATAAACAGGACCATAAACCAAATCACGGCAAAAAGAACGATGGCGGATGTTATTGACATAATATTTAAATAGCCTTCGTTCAGACTTCTTCCAGCTCGACCAGACAGCCATTGAAATCTTTGGGGTGAAGAAACAAAACGGGTTTTCCATGGGCGCCAATCTTTGGCTCACCATTACCCAATACGCGTGCACCTTCAGATTGAAGATGATCCCGTGCTGCGATGATATCATCAACTTCATAACAGACATGATGAATACCACCTGACGGGTTCTTTTCCAGAAATCCAGAAATCGGGCTATCTTCACCCAATGGGTAAAGCAGTTCGATCTTGGTATTTGGTAATTCGATAAAAACCACCGTAACGCCGTGTGCCGGTTCGTCTTGTGGCTTTCCAACATTCGCACCCAAAGCTGTACGATACTGGTCTGATGCAGCCTGCAAGTCAGGTACAGCAATAGCAACGTGGTTCAGACGACCAATCATAACAGACTCCTTTTTATCAGATTAAGCTGACTTATGCTGCAGATAAGGGCAAGACAAGACGCTGCGTTAACACTCCGTTAGCCAAGGTCGGATTTAGTGCGAGTCACATCAAAGGACCGGAGAGAATGAAATGGACACCTTCGACAAGTTCACAATGACACCCACGCCGACGTCTGCACGACCGCTATTGGGGTTAACTGTGCTGGTTGTGGAAGATAGTCGATTTGCTTGCGAAGCCATCCGGCTTTTGTGCTTGCGTTCTGGTGCTCGGATCAGACGTGCAGATTGCCTGCGTTCTGCCCGGCGTCATCTACAGGCCTATCGTCCATCAGTGCTGATTGCCGATCTTGGCCTGCCAGACGGATCTGGCGCAGACCTGATCCGTGAGCTATCGCAAGTGAAACCGCGTGTTGATGTTATTCTGGCAATCAGCGGCGATAGTAATTCAAAGCAGACAGCACTGGACGCAGGCGCAGATGCCTTTATCTCAAAACCAATGGAAAGTCTGGCAGCATTTCAGGAAATCGTCCTAAGCCAGTTGCCCGCAGATCAACGCCCACGCGGCCCACGTGTTTTGCCCGATGACATGATTGCGCCCGACATGATGGCCTATCAGGACGACATGGCCCATGTTGCTGATGTCATTTCAAATGATCCCGATGATACAATGCTGGAATATTTGACACAGTTCCTGTCTGGCGTCGCCCAAAGCGCACGTGACCAGGAATTAATGATTGCCGTAAAGTCGCTTGCATCAGATCGAATGGATGGCAAACCGACCAGATCGTCGCTGGCACGCCTGTCCGCAATGGTCCAAGAACGTGTTAATGGCAAAATCGCGATTTAACTCCGTTTGACCTCTGCAATATATCAACTGATAGAAGCCATTGCCTCAACCTCGATAAGAAACTCTGGTCTGGTAAAGCCAGCTACCATCATCAACGTAGAGGCTGGTTTGATCGCAATGCCAGCCAGCCAGCCAGTGTGGTTTCAATTAATCGCTGCAATATAGGATTCAAATTTCTCTGCTAGCGTTCGGTATTACAAGGTTTTTCGAGATCGCTCGTTTAGCTGGCGAGCGACGGCGCCGAGTTTGGCTTGACTAAACCCCGATATATCAATGCATTTTGGGAAGTACTGTCTCAGAAGTCGGTTGGTGTTTTCGTTGCTACCGCGTTACCGAGGTGACTGGGGATCACAAAAGAAGACGCCGATCTTTGTGGCCATGGTAAACTTCGCATGTCTGTGCATTGAACCAAGTTGCAGTTTCTCAGCTACATAGCATGTGAGGCGAACGGCTGGTCCCAACCCGAGCGACCGGAAAACTCGAAGAGTTCACCCTGGCAGGCGGCGACATCAATGCCACGGGCGCAATCTACCAGCCGAGCGCCGTCTCCATTCGCTCATGTTCAAATGCTGGTGCGCATTGCTTCTGCGCGGCCCCGGTTATGCCATGCTGGCGGAGTGTTTCGCCTCAGGTCCTGACTATCACGTTGGCCACGTCTTTAGCCATGTCCCTGACATAGGTTTCCTCGATATCAAAAAACGGCGTGGCATTGATTACGGCTTCGATGGAACGCACAAACCCATGAACGTCACTGATCCCGGTTTCCAGAGTGGGTTGGGCGTGGCACAGACCTTGTTCGACAACTTTATTTGCGACGCCCAAGGGGAACCGGATCATCGAACACGCCCTCTGGATCGACACATGCCAATCAGTTCTGGTCTCGTCAACCAGCGTTCGTTTCCGAGCAGACCTTAGAGCTTCCGCTTTAGAACATCCTGAAGCATTTCTTTGTCCAGTGCCAAGTCAGCAGCAATCTTCTTCAGCCTGAAATTCTCATCTTCCAACTCACGCAGTCGCTTCATGTCTGTCGGCAACATGCCTGCGTACTTTTTCTTCCAGTTAAAATACATCGGTTGGCTGATCCCCGCCTTTTGACAGATCTCAGAAACGGTCGTGCCTTCATCGCCCTGCTTGATGATGAACGCCTTCTGCGCGTCCGTGAACTTCGATGCTTTCATGCGTTTCCGCTCCTCTCCCAGCTCAGGAACATCTAGCGGAAAACTCTAACCAAAAACGAAGGCGTTTCTGGGGATCACAGCAAACACACAACATCAGCCGCACAAAGAAACCTTTTTAAAAGAATGCTTAAAACAGAGTGCCCAAAGGGCTGATTACAGATCACCCGTAATGATATAGGGTGCGATTAAAGCCGGGATTTGATCGTCAACGATATTCAACTCCAGAATATTTCCATAAACCATGGAATTAAAGAATTCTGACTGCGATATTTTTTTTCGATAAAATGGCGGCGCCTGATCGCCATATGCATCCTGTGCGGTGCTTAGCAGTGTCTCGGTCAATGCAATCAATGTGTCATCTGCGACCAGGTTCTGCTCCATATAGGCAGGACTAAAGCGGCCTTGCATAAAAGCACCCATCAGAATATTAAATTCGATGAAATTAAGGTCTATATGCATCTATGACTGTCTCTTTTGAGGTCAGATCACCAAGTGGCCTATAAGGTTGCAATGGCGTGAAGTACTGATAAACATAGTGCTTTTGCTGATCTACGGATTGTTTTTGAAGCCAGTCCCACGTTTGGCTGTCTTCTTGGAACGTCAGAATTGCCTGATCGCGAAACGGTTCAAGTTGCGTTGTCAGATCGGGTGTCAGATCCATCAGATCATCTATGATTTTGTTCAAGGGCTGGCTGAGGGTTGCCAGCGTATCATTAGGGTTGAACTTGCGGACGCAGATGATTTTCAGAAGCTCGATACATTCGTCCTGCGTCCCGAACGTGATTTTATGCGTTTGATCCGTCATTGCGGCACATTCCTAGGTATGAAGAGCGGCATAATATGGCTCATAGACAAGAAACTGAGGATGTTCAGCAAAAATATTGGGACCTGAGTCAATAAACAATACGTGCCCCGGTACAGCCCGCAAGGCGCCTGGATGCAGATATTCATTCGACGGAAAGTTATGCTTTGCAAATGCGATCGGAACCGTTCCATCCACGGCGACATGGGTATAGCTTTTTTCTTTTCCCAGATACAGCGGATTGCCGATAAACAGGGAATAAAACACCGTCATCGGGCCCCATGGGCTTTCGGCGAAATAGACGCCTCCGCCAAGTCCGGGGGTCATAACGTTGCTTAAACGAATTGCTGCGGTCACTTCAGGTCGTGTGAAATGCCAAAAATGGCGCCAATCACATCCGCGTTCGCATGTGGTGGTATCTGTTGTGGTGGTTGCACCTGTTGTTGGAACGGCTGGCGTTTCGACATCGTCCGAGGACAGCAGATCGGTAATATTATCAACGGCTGCAGCACCCCCATCATAAATCGCCTCGCCCAAACTGGCCGAGGCCCGTTGACCCGCAGGCGTCATCAGATAAACGGCCCCTGCCAAAAGTGCAGCACCCCCAACATATACACCCCCTACAGCGGCGGCCGGTACAGCAGCTGGTCCTGCCATTATGAATTTCCTTTCGTCAGGCGTTTCATCGCAGCGACGTAGGATTTTTCAAGCAATTCAACGCGTTTTGAGATGGGAATATGAGTATTATTCAACAAAGGCCCCTCCAAAATGGTCTGATGCTGTTCATCAAATAGAATAACCAACATCGTTAATTTGTAGCAATCTTTAAATCTGACAATCTCGCCAGTATCTCGTTGTTTCAGACAATTGAAAACGTAATCTACCAATTGTACCAGATCACCTTCGAGTGTAACAGATTTCTTAGCAAATTTCTGTTCAATCGCCTTGTGGACATCCTTTTTCAGCTGGACTTCCTTGGGCTGTCTAAATGCACGTTTGTCTGATAGATCTATTATGAATTTCTTCTGTGGACCGCGGGGTTGTTCTGGATCTCTTTCAAAGCAAAAAGTTTCTTTATCCAAGGGATTAATTGCAATCATCCTATGTATAAATGGCTTGAAAAGCGCATCAATCTTGTCGCTATCGATCATACGATCTTTGAAATAGGATATCAGGACAGAGGGTTCCCAAAATCTGAAGTAAAACCATTTTTTCGCATCATCCTGCACTTTGGTAAATTTACGGAAGTGCGCCCGAAGCTGATCGAGAGTAGCTGTTGATCGTATATAGATGCCCGCTTCTTTGTCCCACAAATACCACGGCACATCGTCTACGGGATCATGTGTAAACAGATGGCGGGTAAATGTGTTGTCCGCTTCCAGCTTGACGACCCAAGGGGCTACATTCTTAAGATCGTCTGCAGCCTGGCCCTTGAAGAGACATCGATGCTCCAGCTTGGACGTACTAAGCAGCTCGGGCAAGTTTGTGACCTTCGCCGCATCCAAGATCGCATAGGTATGCAACGGCCTGTCAGGATCAGTCTGGCCGAAAAGTGAATTTTGCAAAGCATCCGGCACTGTCTTGGGCGGGTAGACCCGTAACTGATCATCCAGCGGCATGATATCCTTAATTCTCTCGATGATCAGAGGAGACGCCGATGTCTCGACCGTCTCAGCCAACACAGGGTGCTCGCCTTCGTTCCAGGGGTCTTCATATGTTCCCGTGTTCACTGATCAAAATCCGCGTTGTTTCAAAACCTATTTAGTCACGTCAATATCCGATATGTGGCAGAGCATCTGGCCAAATGCAACTGTAAGATGCGGCTTTGCGGGGGCATAAATTGGCTTTATCAAAAAGCTTTTATTTCCTTTAAACTGACTGGTTGCGGAGCACCCGGTCTGGCCTCCATCGAGGAGTGGGGGCTGCAAAGGATAAGGGGCTTGGAAACCACAGGACTAGGGCCACGCGGAGCTGCAACAATGTGAAGTGAGCATGGCGAGCCCCTCTTTTGCCTGCGCCGGAGACGACAGCCCTAAACGTTGATCAATCGGCCAGATGATTGTGCAAGGTTTGGTGCAGGTGGAGAGGTAAATCTCCACATCCTGCGAGCGGGTTCCAAGGGGCGGCGATAAGCCCTTTGGTCAGGATCCATCTGTGAAAAGATGGCGGCATTCAATCCGCGCAGGGTTGATCTATGGGGTGTTGGGGAGAGAGACCTCTCCCCGACGAGAGATCAAACGCAGGTACGCTTGCATTACGATATACAGGCTCAATGCCTCGGCGTCGTCATTGGCTGAGGGAGATAGAACGCAGGAGCGCAGCAGCCCATTCTCAAGAGGTGTGGTACTACCACACAAATCTTGCATCATTCCTTAAGGCCCAGTTTTTGCAATGCTTGGTCCACTGGTACAGTTGCCAGCGTATGACTTGGTTTGAACACATCTTAGGTCATTGTGGACCATCCGCAAGCTGGATCGGATCACACACGTCAATTGTCCTGAGCAGATGAAGGAAAGTTTCACGGCAAGTGTTGAGCGGTATGCGATTTACAGCCTGTATCTCTATGACATATTTGATATTTTTACCTTTTTTTCAACATTTTACGAACATTCGCAAAAATGGATTAAAGCTGTCACGCAAGTGTAACATTCCCCAGTATAGCGTCCAACCCATCGCTAGGATTTTGACTATTCAAACCCAGTTGGAGGACGACATGGATCGCAAAACGATCATAACTAACCCTGAGCATTGCAACAAGGCCGAGGCATTCGAGGCATTCGACGACATCCCGACAAACCCGAATCTGTCGAATACCATTGGTGACATGATCAACCGCCGGTATGGTCGCCGTGACATGTTACGGGGTGCGCTTGGTGTGACGGCTGCAACGGCGCTGTTTGGCACATCCGCCCTGATCGCGCCCAAGCAGGCAGCTGCCCAGACAGCTGCGAACAGCCGCTATAATTTTGACGAACTGACCTGGGGCAACGACATCAATCACCACATCGCCGACGGGTATAACGCTGACGTGCTGCTGCGGTGGGGTGACCCCATCACCGCCGATGCGCCCGAGTTTGATCCGCAAAACCAGACGGTTGAGGCGCAACTGAAGCAGTTTGGCTATAACAACGACTATGTGGGCTATATCGCGCTGGACGAAAATCGTGGCATCCTATGTGTGAACCACGAATACACCAACGAAGAGGTCATGTTCCCCGGTCTTGGCCGTCAGGATCGCGCCGGGTTTGAGGGCATGACGAAAGAGATCGTCGACATCGAAATGGCGGCCCACGGTGGCACGGTCGTCGAAATCCAGAAGGGTAGCGACGGCAAATGGTCGGTGAACCGCAACAGCTGGTACAATCGCCGTATTTCGCCTTTTGATACCGAAATGACATTCTCGGGGCCGGCTGCAGGACATGACCGGATGAAAACCAACGCCGACCCAACCGGCCTGGCGGTGATCGGCACGATCAACAACTGCGCCGGTGGTATGACGCCCTGGGGTACGTACCTGATGGCCGAAGAAAACTTCCACGGATATTTCTGGACCGATGTCGTGGATGCCGATGGCGACCCCGATGTGTCGGCCCAGCCCGAGGCCGTATCGATGCGCCGTTATGGTGTGCCCGGTCGTTGGTACGCCTGGGGTCAGTACTATGACCGCTTCAACATCGACAAAGAACCGAACGAGCCGAACCGGTTTGGCTGGATTGTCGAGGTTGACCCGCGCGACCCGACCGCGACGCCGATCAAGCACACGGCGCTTGGCCGGTTCCGCCACGAAGGCGCGGAAACCACCGTCAGCAGCGACGATCGTCTGGTGATCTATTCCGGCGACGACAACCGCTTTGACTATCAGTACAAGTGGGTGTCGCGGAACGTGGTGAACGAAGAAACGGCTGTCTTCGGCAGCAGCCTTCTGTCGGACGGCACGCTTTATGTGGCGCGGTTCAACGAAGACGGCACCATCGATTGGCTGCCGCTGCGCCATGGTGAGGGCCCGCTGACCGCTGAAAACGGCTTCAAGGATCAGGGTGATGTAATGATCGACACACGCCTGGCCGCCGACCTGTTGGGCGCCACACCGATGGACCGCCCCGAGGACGCTCAGCCACGTGGCGACGGAACGGCCTATATCATGCTGACCAACAACACCCGTCGTCAGGCCGATCAGGTGAATGCGGCCAACCCGCGCGCTGAGAGCGCCTTTGGTCACATCATCGAGATCAAGGAAGAGGGCGGCAACCACGCAGCGACCCGCGGCACATGGGACATTCTGGTGAAATGTGGTGACCCGACCGTGGCCGATGTGGGCGCCGAATGGAACCCCGAGACCAGCGAAAGCGGTTGGTTCGGATCACCCGACAACTGTGCGATCGACGCAGACGGTCGTCTGTGGATTTCGACCGATCAGGGCAGCAACTGGGGCCGCACAGGCAAATCCGATGGCCTTTATGCCCTGGAAACCGAAGGCGACCTGCGCGGGCACTCGAAACTGTTCTTCCGCTGCCCCGTTGGCGGTGAACTCTGTGGCCCATACTTCACCGACGACGCCGAAACGCTATTCCTGGCGGTTCAGCACCCCGGCACCGATGGCACAAAGGACTTTGAAGGGTTCGAGCGTGACTCAACCTTTGAAGACCCCGCCACCCGTTGGCCCGACTTCCAGGACGGCATGCCACCACGCCCATCTGTGGTGGTCGTCACGAAACAAGGCGGCGGTAAAATCGCTGTCTGATCAAACATATTATCGAAAAGGGCCCTGGTCCGGGCCCTTTTCAGACTGCTCATGGTTCTGATGCTTGGCTCTACTGATCGTCCTTCAAGTCATCGCCTATCTCTCGGATCATGATGCGCCGGTGCAGGGGCATGGCGTCGAATTTCAGTGAGGCCTTTGCCGTCGTTGTTGGCCCAGGCAGCCCCGACACGATGCCAATAGGATGTTTCACCTTCGCCTGTCACTTGATAGATGGCGTGGGTTGGGTGGTTTTTGTTAGTGTCGTTTGTCAGGGTCTTACTTCTTTTTGTCTGGCCAGGACACCTGCGTCCGGCCTCATGGGTGCAAAACCTCCGACGCTCAGATCGGACGGATCATGGGCCACACGGGGGTGCGTAAGCACCCTGGTGCGCGCAGGCCATTGATCGGTCCGATGCGGCGGGGATATCCACCCCATCATTTGCGGAAGAGTGTGAAATCCTACGCTCTCATGAGCGTTTTTGATTTTCCCGGCACGATGAAACTACCCCGCTGGCGCGGGATGGTCAAAA